>NZ_CAKAKM010000002.1:0-482500 GCF_916619785.1 Streptococcus sp. Marseille-Q3604
CTTTTTAACAGTTATCAACAACCAAAAGTGCCTCACAATATTGAACATACTTCACCTCCAATTCCTATTTTTATTATAGCTTGGTTATACCATTTAATTTGTCATATATCATAAACGGTTCATTTTTTGTCATTTACAGTAAAAGTATACCGATATAATAGTTTCTAGAACTGTTACGATATACCGGTTTTATGACTACTATCATTACTTAAAAGTTTCCATACTTATATGTGTACTGCATGTTAGGGAAAATTATCTGTATTTGCAAAGAAACATGGATTTTTATTTAGACGTCCTAAAAAAACAAAACAAATATATTTTCATACTGGAAAAAGACTTCAATGTCTTTTACTGCAGTACTAAATATTTTATCGAATGGAGAGTACACTAATTGTTAAATATTTTTATTTTAGAAGACGAATTTTTACAACAATCACGAATAGAGAATGTTATAAAAAATGTTATTGCAAAAAAATCTCTAAAATGTAAAGGACCTGAGATTTTTGGAAAACCTAGCCAGTTACTTGACGCAATTACGGAAAGAGGTTCTCACCAACTTTTCTTTTTAGATATTGAAATTAAAGGAGAAGAAAAAAAGGGGCTAGACATTGCGAAAGAAATTCGAAAAAAAGATCCTAATGCAACAATTGTTTTTGTAACAACACATTCAGAATTTATGCCAGTCACTTTTAAATATAGAGTTGCTGCACTAGATTTTATTGATAAAGCTTTAGATGATGAAGATTTTTATGAACGTGTTCATTTAGCAATTGAATATACCATGGATAAAATGGGTGCCACTATTGCCCAAGATTCTTTTACTTTTGAAACAGCTACGGCCCATGTTCAAGTGCCTTTTAACAATATCTTATTTTTTGAAACGTCTCCAACAATACATAAAGTTATTTTGCATACTAAAGAAGAACGAATGGAGTTCTACGCCAGTATTTCAGAAGTTGAACGAGCTGACGACCGCCTATATCGATGCCATCGTTCATTTATCGTTAATCCTGAAAATATCGTTAAGATCAATAAAGAAGAGAAAATGGTAATGTTTGAAAATAATAATGAATGTCCCATTTCCCGTACGAAATATAAGGGTCTCCTAGAAAAAGTTAACTCTTTGAAAATCTAAGGTGTTTCTATGGATATAGTTATAAATTTATTGCTGTTCTATTCTAAGACATTAGTAGTATTGTTAATGTTTCAACAGGTGAGTAACCAACCAATCAAACCTTTGTGGAATATTATTGGTCCATTTTTGTATGTCCTACTCCTCATCATATGTCCTCCTGTTGGGTACTTTGCTTTCTTTTTTATCTTTATTGCTTATAACATATATCAAAATAAGTATGGTAGTAAAACACTTGATATTTTTTATGGCTTGTACCCCATTATCGTTCAAAGCTTGCTAGGTAGAATGTTAGCATTCTACGTTTTCCCTCTACTAGGAGTCTCTGTCTTCAATGAAGTCAAACTAAGTTGGTATGATATCTTAATTGAATTACTGGTTTTCCCTCTTCATTTACTCATAGTAAAATCTCTTAGGTTAGATTTTGACGAAATAAAAGAAGGTTTCAAGCGTTACTATTTCAAGTATTTATTATTACTGATCAACATCTCTATGTTTGTATATATGCTCTTAGTTTCTATACTTGTTATTTATAGAGACAAATTAGCTGATGCAGATAACTGGAGAGGACATATTAATAACTTTTATATTGTTCTGTTTTTTGTAATGCTACTCTATCTCAATGCAATTTCAAAAGAAAAACTAGAGAAGGAAATTATTGATCAAAAAGATACTCAACTAAATGAACTATCTATCTATAGCCATCATGTTGAATCACTTTATGAGGAAATTAGGAGTTTCCGTCATGACTACATTAATATTTTGACCAGTCTAAAATTAGGAATTGATAATCAAGATATTGAAGCTATTAAAACTGTTTACAATGGCGTACTTAGAGATAGTGCAAACCAATTCTATGATAGTAAGTTTGATATTGCTAAACTTAGTAATATTAAGAATGATGCTATCAAAAGTATTCTTTCCGCTAAATTACTTGAGGCGCAAAATAGGGGAATTTCAATTTCTGTTGAGATTGAAGAACCTGTTAGTAATTTTAGGATAGAATTACTAGATTTCATAACTGTTCTTTCTGTCCTTTGTGATAATGCCATTGAAGCCACCATTAAAGCCACAAGTCCTAGAATGACTGTTGTTTTCATAAATAATGATGATTCATTGGTACTTATCGTTGAAAATAGTATAAAATCAGAAAAAGTGGATGTTAGTCATATTTTTGCTAGGGGGTACTCTAGTAAAGGGGAAGGAAGAGGTCTTGGGTTACATAATGTAAATAGCATATTGGAAAAATACCCTAAATCTACGATTACCACTCGTAGTGCAAATCATCTCTTTTCTCAAACTATCAGATTTTGTAAGTAATTCTCTACTTTTAACTTTAACCTCTTTAATCGACTTAGGTTTTGTATTTGAATAGTCTGTTTCTAGTATTTTTTGCTACATAGCTTAATAATTTTTGGGACCACTAGCATAGCTAGTGGTTTTCGTAAGACCAAAATAAGACAGTAACTTCAGAATAGTTACTGTCTTTTTTATTTCATGTTTTTCTTAAAGCCTTGATAGACTTGAAAAGTTGTTTATAAAGACTTCTTAATCATTTATCAATGCCCTACATCTGAATATGAAATATAATAACGTTGCCCATCTTTGACAAAACTATACCAGTTTCCATCAGGTAAAATTTCATATTTATCCCAATCAACATCACCTGCAGGCATTTTAGAAACAACCTCACTGTCTTTATCTGGTGCAGCATATACAGGGGTTTCCTCATCAAGTGTCAATGTTCCAGAAGTAGCTGTCCAAGCACCTCGACCACCTTCAACTCCTCCAACTTGAGAAGCTGGTGTCGTTGCTTCAGCCACTTTACCACCTTCCGTAGCACCTACTTGGGCTTGTTCTTGAGAAGAAGCCTTAGGTGCTACTGCTGAAGCCTGATTGTCATTTTCTTCATTTGAAACTGCTGAAGATGATGATTGAGCTGCTTTCTTATCCTTCTTAACAGCTTTACTTGAGCTTGAAGATGATTTCTTGACCGTCTTGACTGGGCTACTACTTGTGCTAACACGTGCTGACTCATGACTATTAAACTTAGTCACTAAGAAGATAGCGAGGATAACTACAATAAGAGCTGATAGGATACCAATGAGTTTAGTTGTTGTTTTCATGATTGACGTTCCTTTTCTTATGATTTACAAGATTAGTATAATATAAAGACAACTAAAGTTTCATTGAAGTCATAAACAGTAGTTTTTTTGTCATAAAAGGACAACATTTTCTATTTTTAGCGTCTGTTTTAAATGATGGTCTTTATAATATTATTCGTCATGATACAGAGTTAAATGAAAAGCTTGCACAACACGAACGAGATTACCTGGAGGGAGAAAGACGTGATCTACCCCCTACTCTACTATTTGGATATGATGCTAAAACAGATAATGAATCAGATTTTCATTGTGAAGAATTGACTATTGAAAATGAAAATTTATAAAAAGGTTAGTTCTCGTATTTTTTCTACGACTAATATCAAACATAATATATTTAGATAAATTGAAAATAAGGAGATAATAAATGATGAATCATGTCAATTCCCAAATAAAAAATAGGAGAAGAAATACAGTTATTGCAAGAGGAAAAATCATAAATATCGAACATAATGAGGATTACTCTTACTTAAAATTATTTATTCGAAATGGCGCTGGACTAAGACATACTTACTTAACATTTAGATATGATCCAAAAATATTTTATATTAGTAAAAATCAATATGTGATAATTACAGCACATATTGAAAATAAACAAAATAGTTTTGGAGGTATTGATCAATTTATCATAATTGATTCAATTTCTGAATCGCAAAGTGAACTATCTGAGCACTTTTTTGATAATCAAAAGAAATTAGGATTCTCACATCCCAAATCATACGCAAAATGTTATGTATACGGAAAAGTCATTCATAAATTCGAAAAAAATAATTCTAATTGGATTGAACTTATTGTTAAGGACAATTTTGACTTCACAGTCAAACTCCAATATAGTAAAAAAATGCGAGTATCAGATATAAATTATGATGTAGGAGACAATCTATTCATATATGCTTTAATTATTTCAAGCGAAAAGACAATAAATCAAAAAAAGCGTTCATATTTCAATCTCATAGTAGAGGATATGATAAACAAAACCAATCTAAAATAGAAAAACAAAAAAACTGCCAAAAATAAATTTGGCAGTTTTTTTGGTAGGGAACCTATTAATTCAAACAGTTTCTCATAATCGCTTATCGCAATAAAAAACCAGAGCTTATGCCCTGGTTTTCTTTATTAAGCGACTTGAGTCGTTACCTTATTATTTAAGAGTAACTGAAGCTCCAGCTTCTTCAAGTTTAGCTTTGATTTCTTCAGCTTCAGCTGCAGCAACACCTTCTTTAATAACTGATGGTGCACCGTCAACGATAGCTTTAGCTTCTTTAAGACCTTCGCCTGTGATTTCACGTACAACTTTGATAACGCCAACTTTTTTGTCGCCTGCAGATGTCAATTCAACGTCGAATGAATCTTTAGCAGCACCAGCGTCAGCAGCACCAGCTGCAGCAGCAGCTACAGGAGCAGCAGCAGTTACGCCAAACTCTTCTTCGATAGCTTTTACAAGGTCGTTCAATTCAAGGATTGAAGCTTCTTTAATTTCAGCAATAATGTTTTCAATGTTCAATGCCATTGTGATTTCCTCCAAATGTGTTTTTTAATATAGTGTTTTAAACGTAGCTTAGGCTACGAGTTGTGAAGATGGGCTTATGCAGCACCGTCTTCTTTGCTTTCTGCAACCGCTTTGACAGCGTATGCAACGTTGCGCACTGGCGCTTGAAGTACAGAAAGGAGCATAGAAAGCATACCTTCTTTGTTTGGAAGTGATGCAAGAGCGTTGATTTCTTCGACTGAAGTGAACGCACCGTCAACAACACCACCTTTGATTTCAAGAGCTTCTGCGTCTTTAGCAAATTCGCTAATAACTTTTGCTGGTGCGATAACATCTTCGTTTGAGAATGCTACTGCAGATGGACCAACAAAAAGTTCTTTAAGGTCTTCAAGACCTGCTTCTTCAGCTGCACGGCTCAAGATAGAGTTTTTGATAACTTTAAATTCAACGCCTGATTCACGAAGATTACGACGAAGAACTGTATCTTGGTCAACTGTAAGTCCACGAGAGTCAACAACAACGATAGATGCTGCTGCTTTCATTTTCTCAGCGACGATAGCAACCTGTTCAGCTTTCTTAGCAATAATAGCTTCACTCATTAGTAGTTTTACCTCCGTTTTTATTTTGGGGCTAGGCACAAAAAAATCGTACCTAAACCTAGACACGAAAGTACAATACGTTACAAAAAAATAGTTACGTTTTGTGCCTCGGTTGGATGTTTACGAGTCTTGCTCCCCAACTGTCTTAGGTCAGTTTTTTCAAACCTTATTTATAATATCATGACCTAAATCAGACGTCAAGAAAAAAATGCAATTTTTTTTATTTTTTTCTCTATCTTTTTTTGAAGACCATAAAACCTCTCAAAATCTAAAGATTTCAAGAGGTTATTTCTAATCATACCTAAGAGCTTCGATAGGATCGAGTTTCGAAGCTTTATTAGCCGGTAGGAGACCAAAGATAATCCCTACAGCTGCTGAGAAGGCTATGCTTCCCATGGCTACACCAAGAGAAACTGTCGCTTTAAGGTCCATGGTATTCCCAATTGGTCCAACAACTAGGGCTGCAAAGCCTAGCCCAATCAAACCTCCCAGAATGGTCAGAACCATCGACTCAATCAAAAACTGGGTCAAGATTTTACGACGTGTAGCACCTAAAGCCTTACGAAGACCAATCTCTCGTGTCCGCTCAGTTACCGAAACCAACATGATGTTCATAACACCGATTCCGCCAACTAATAATGAAATCCCAGCAATAGCTCCTACAACGGTGGTAATGGTTCCAAAGATCGTGTTCACCTGATCCAGGGCCGAACTCATATCTGCTGCCTTATATTCTCCATTGTCATCTTGGGCCAACTGGGTCAAGCGTTTAGCAGCATCCTTAGCAACGCTACTACTATTTTTCACATCGGTCACATGGAAAAAAATCTGGCCAATAGCATCAGTGTTATTTTCAGCCGCTAACTGGGTATTGGCCACAAGAGCTGTTCCAATTTCACCATAAGCACCGATTGCTGTGTCCTTATTCTTATAAACACCAATCACACGATAATCATTGTTCCCAATAGTAACCACTTGGTTGAGGGCATCCCCATTCGTCTCAAAGAGTTTTTTAGCCACCATCTGATCAATGACAATAACTCGTGAAAAGTTTTTATAATCATTGTCTTGCAAGGAACGTCCTGTCAACATCTCTAACTTTTTAGCTTTAAAGTAGCCCTGACTGGCACCTGTGATATTAACATTCTTCACGGTCTTTTTTTGGAGGGAGATAGAGGAAGTTAGGCTGTTAGTCACAAAATAACTATCAATACCAGGCGTCTGCCTAGCCACTTGCTCCAACCAAACTTCTTTAACCGGTTTGGTCGGTTGTGACAAGTCCGCATAGGCAGGATCCAGCTCCTCACCCTTGGCTTCATAGTAGACTTGAACTGTATCCTTGTCACCAGTCACACTATCGGTAACACTCTGACGCATTCCATTTCCTAGCCCCATGATAAGTACTACCGCAGCAACACCAATGATGATTCCCAACATGGTCAGGAAGGACCTCATCTTGTGTGAACGGATAGAACTAAGAGCAAATTTCCAATTTTCCATTCTTACCTCCTAGTCAATCCGAACGCTATCAGTCGTGTCCTGAGTGATTTCACCATCACGAATGACAATCTTACGTCGGGCATAGTCTGCAATCTCTGGCTCATGAGTAACCATGATGATAGTCTTTCCTTCACGGTTCAGCTGGGTTAAGAGCTCCATAATCTGCATCCCTGTCTTGGTATCAAGAGCACCTGTAGGTTCATCCGCCAAAATGATTGCCGGATCGTTAGACAGTGCACGCGCAATGGCAACCCTCTGCTTCTGTCCACCAGACAGCTCCGATGGTAGATGATGGCTACGGTCTGACAAGCCAACTTTTTCCAAGAATTGTTGTGCCCTTTGCTTACGTTCACGTGGAGATTTCCCTGCATAAATCAAGGGAAGCTCTACGTTCTTTTGGGCACTTAACTTTGGCAAGAGAAAAAACTGTTGAAAGATAAAGCCAATCTGGTCATTTCTTACCTTGGCTAGGCGATTTTCAGAGAGTTCAGCCACATCTTCGCCCTCGAGTTGATAGGAACCTGTAGTCGGTTGATCAAGAAGACCGATAATATTCATAAGGGTTGATTTCCCTGATCCAGAAGGGCCCATGATTGCCACAAAGTCCCCTTCTTCTACCGATAAGTCAATCCCCTTAAGGACCTGCAAAGACTCTTGACCATTTTTGAAAGACTTGGTGATGCTCTTTAAAACCATAAGTGCTGGCTTAGTCACTAGACCTCACCTCTTCTCCACTAGTGTCTTTTGATTGTTTGCTATCAGCATCCGTCACATCTTTTAGGGTTTCGCCATCCTTAAAGGATTTATCTGCCTTGGTGATAACTTTTTGACCTTCTTTAAGTCCTGAAGCAATTTCCTGTTGCTTGGCATCCGCATTACCAAGTTTGACCTTGACTTGCTTGATTTTCTGAGTTTCATCATCGTAAACCCAGACATAGTTGTCAGAGCCTTTCTTGGTCACAGCAGTTACAGGAACCAACAAGGCATCATCATCTTTTGTCACTTCAAGTGATACATTAAAACCTTGCTTCAGTTTTCCGATTGGACTGGTCAATTGAACCTTGTATTCATACTGAGAACCTGACTGACCTGAGTTGCCAGATGTCCCCGTTGACTGGTTGGCATTTTGCTTAGGATAATTGGAAACATAGCTGACCTTCCCTGTCCAAGTTTGATCAGGGTATACTTTGGAAGTAATCTTAACCTTTTGCCCCACTGAAATATTTGGAATGTCATATTCTGTTAAGGTCCCTTGAATCTCAAATTGGCCTTCACTTGTCACATGAACTAGGGTTTGGCTCTCTTTTGAAGCAGGGTCCACAGAGTCCGCGACTTCTACGACTGTCCCATTAGCATCTGAAACAATGACTGTTTGGTTGAGAACATCTTGTGCCTTTTCTAGCTCCGATGCTGCATTGGCAATGGCATCATTATAATCTTGCAAGGTTTGGTAATTACTTGCCTCGGTTTGCTGACGCTGTTGAGAACTAACGGTAGTTGTCGAATCATCCTCATCCGAATCACTACTTGTTTGTGCTGAAGCCGCAGGAGCCGTCCCATACTGTTGGAAATAATTACGGTCACGAACTGCCTTATTGTAGGCACGACTAGCCGTATCATAAGCCGCTTGGGCTGAGGTGCTGTCGTATTGGACCAGTTGCTGACCGACGCTAACTTCCTCACCCACAGAGACTGTCACAGTGGCATTGCGTCCAATGGTATTGTCAAAATAAACATACTGTTCCGACTGAGCCTTCACCATGCCAGTCAGAAGGGTCGACGAGGCTAGCTGCCCCTTAGTTACCTTACTTGCTGTAGGGGACTCAGAAGCCTTATCTTTCTTGCCACCACCTGCAAAAAGGTTAAAGCCTAGAACCAAAAGGACAAGGAAGCCGATTCCTCCAATGATCCAAACTCTTTTTTTATTTTTAAATAACTTTGGACTGATTTTCTTTCGCATATGTCTCTCTTTTCTTTTTTGTATCATATGGATAAAACAATTGTAATACTTTTAACTTTCAGTGTCAATGGCCTTCGCTGACATCCATGACACCATAATGCAGCTTTTGATTGGGTCGAACCTGGCGTTCAAAACCAAGTTCTTCAAAAACGGTATCTCGAAAATGTGCCTTGATGATAATTTTTCCCCGCGCAACACGTTTAGCTTCTTTTAGCCATTCTTCTGTCAGACGGCTACCATTGGCCAGAGGCTTGATAGCCTCTAGATTTTCCGATTCCTTGATAATCTCTGAAAACATAGGATCGGCATAGATGATATCAAAGGTATTGTCAGCTTGAGCCTTCAAAAAAGACAAGCTATCGCTCTTAATAGCTTTAATAGAACGCATGGCCTTTTCAAGCTGCTTATCATCTGTCTGATAAGAGGCAAGACCACGAGAAACCACCTGAAAAATCACATCTTGACTCTCAAGGGCAGTCACCTGATTTCCCGCTGCTACCATCACTAGGCTATCAGAAGCCAGACCCATGGTCGTGTCAAGAATAGTCTTGGGAGACTTACCTAAAAGACTGACTAAAGCGTCATGGGGGGCCTTAATCCTGAGAGCAGCCGTATCTGGATGGAAGGTCAACTCACTAGCATCCGAATTGATAAAAGACAGTCTGTCTTTATATAGGAGATAGAAAGGTCCAAAGCGCTCTAAACATTTCGCCAAAGATAACTTGCGACGAGGCTGATAATCAGCTCCTAGCTCGTGAGCTAATTCTTGGGCACGCGCAATCAAGGTCTCGTTTTCCCGTAAAGATGTCGTAATAATCATGTTTCTAGTATAGCAGAATCTAAGGAAACAAAACCATCGTCTTAGCTTTCATTTTTAACTTGTTAGCTTACATTTGTGTAAGAAAAAAGCCCCAGCAAGGCTGAGATTCAGAACATAATTAAACTATTTTTAAATATGAAATAGATTTTGCGTACCTAGTCAGCTTAGACCGAGACTTTTGGCAGTGATGAAAACGCCTGAAGCAATTAGTCTCAGGCGTTCGGAAGTTTTGAGACGTTCGGCTCAAAACTTAGTCATGGAACTTCGAAGAAGATCGCTGACGTCTGCCATCACCCAAGAAAAGTCTCAAAAGAAAACTGTGCCTTCAATAAAAAAAGTCCCAGCAAGGCTGAGACTCTGTTTTAAAATTAGATAGCTTCTGTTGTAAAGCTACGGCTTTCAAGCACACGCACCATGGCATCTGCTGTATCAAGCGCTGTGAAGAGTGGGATTCCTGCTTCAATAGCAGAGCTACGAATTGCTGCTCCATCTTCGTCATAAGTACGTTTGTTACCAACCGTATTGATAATAGCTTGCGCTTTACCTGTACGGACAAGGGCTGGAATGTCGTTGTCGTCATTTTCACCTAATTTGTTAACAAGCGTTGCGTGAACTCCATGTTCATTCAAGAACTTAGCTGTTCCTTCAGTGGCGTAGATACCGTAACCGATAGCATCGAAACGACGAGCCAAATCAAGGGCTTCTTCTTTCGTATCATCATGAATAGTAAAGATGACATTACCAAAGGTTGGCAAGTGGAGGTAAGAAGCTTCAAAGGCTTTATAGAGGGCTTTTTCAAGAGTCGCATCTGTACCCATAACTTCACCAGTTGATTTCATTTCAGGTCCAAGGAGACTATCTACCTTAGCCAATTTTGTGAATGAGAAGACTGGTGCTTTAACATGGACATGCTTGCTTTCTGGGTAAAGCCCATCTTTGTAACCTTGTTCAGCCAATGATTTACCAAGAATCAAGTTTGTAGCAACTTGTGCCATTGGGATATCAGTCACTTTAGACAAGAATGGTACCGTACGGCTGGCACGTGGGTTAACCTCGATAACATAGACAGTTTCGTCCTTAATAACGAACTGAATGTTCATCATACCAATACAGTTAAGACCGATAGCCAAGCGTTTAGTGTAATCAGCGATAGTCTCTTGGATTTTCTTAGAGAGAGTTTGTGGAGGGTAAACTGCCATTGAGTCCCCTGAGTGAACCCCTGCACGTTCGATGTGTTCCATAATACCTGGAATCAAGACATCCTTACCATCAGAGATGGCATCCACTTCACACTCACGTCCAATGATATAGCTATCAACAAGGACTGGGTGGTCTGGACTTGCCTTAACGGCTGTACGCATGTAAGAACGAAGGTCATCTTCATTTTCAACGATTTCCATGGCACGTCCACCCAAAACGTATGATGGACGAACAAGAACTGGGAAGCCAATCTTACGAGCTGCTTCAACCGCTTCTTCTTCATTTGTCGCTGTTTGTCCTGGTGGTTGTGGGATATCGAGGTCTTTAAGGGCTTGTTCAAAAAGGTCACGGTCTTCGGCACGGTCAAGGTCAGCAACCTGTGTGCCCAAGATTTTCACACCAGCTTTAGACAATGGCTCTGCCAAGTTGATGGCTGTTTGACCACCAAACTGAACCACGACACCCTTAGGTTGCTCCAATTCGATAACGTTCATCACGTCTTCGAAGGTCAATGGTTCGAAGTAAAGTTTATCTGAAACTGAGAAGTCTGTTGAAACCGTCTCAGGGTTAGAGTTCATGATGATGGCCTCGTAACCTGCAGCCTGGATAGCTTTCACAGAGTGAACTGTAGCATAGTCGAACTCAACCCCTTGTCCGATACGGATAGGTCCTGAACCAAGAACGATGACAGATTCTTTATCAGATTTGATTGATTCATTTTCCCACTCGTAAGTTGAGTAGAAATATGGTGTTGATGACTCGAACTCAGCCGCACAGGTATCAACCATCTTGTAAACAGGAACAATGTTATTTTCCAATCGTGTCGCACGAACTTGGTCAGCTGTTTGATTCCAAAGATCAGCAATCTTACGATCAGAGAAACCGTTACGTTTAGCTTCTTTCAAAACATCAACATCGCCTACGTGAGTAGCCAATTCTTGTTCCAATTCGAAGATATGGAGCAATTTGTCGAGGAAGAAGATATCAATCTTAGTCAACTCTGACAATTCTTCAATAGTATAACCACGACGGATGGCTTCAGAAAGGTAGAAGAGACGGTCGTCTTGAGCTTTGACAATCTTTTCAACCAAGGCGTCGTCTGTGACATCCGCAAGCTCAGGCATTTCATTGTGGTAAACACCGATTTCAAGTGAACGGCAGGCTTTAAGAAGTGACTCTTCGATGTTACGACCGATAGCCATAACTTCACCAGTTGCTTTCATTTGAGTACCAAGACGACGTTCCCCATGTTCAAATTTATCAAATGGGAAACGCGGAATCTTAGCAACCACATAGTCAAGAGCTGGCTCAAACATAGCGTAAGTTGTACCAGTGACTGGGTTAATCATTTCATCAAGTGTCAAACCAACAGCAATCTTGGCTGCCAATTTGGCGATTGGGTAACCAGTTGCTTTTGAGGCAAGGGCTGATGAACGAGACACACGTGGGTTTACTTCGATAACATAGTACTTGAAGCTATTAGGGTCAAGAGCCAACTGTACGTTACAACCACCCTCAATTTTAAGGGCACGAATAATCTTCAAGCTGGCATCACGAAGCATTTGGTTTTCAATATCTGACAAGGTTTGCGTTGGAGCAAATACAATTGAGTCCCCTGTGTGGATACCAACTGGGTCAAAGTTTTCCATGTTACATACCACAAGAGCATTGTCTGCGGCATCACGCATAACTTCGTATTCGATTTCTTTGAAACCAGCGATAGAACGTTCAATCAAACATTGGGTTACTGGTGACAATTTCAATCCATTTTCAGCGATTTCACGAAGTTCTTCTTCGTTGGCACACATACCACCACCAGTACCACCAAGGGTAAAGGCAGGACGCACGATAACTGGGTAGCCAATTTCTGTCGCAAAGGCAACTGCTTCTTCAACCGTATTTACAATCTCTGATTCTGGAATTGGTTGTTCCAAATCTTCCATCAATTGTTTGAAGAGGTCACGGTCTTCGGCTTGGTCAATGGCAGACAATTTTGTTCCCAAAAGCTCTACTCCAAGCTCATCAAGAATGCCAGCTTTTGACAATTCCATTGCCATGTTCAAACCAGTTTGTCCACCAAGAGTTGGCAAGAGAGCATCAGGACGCTCTTTACGAAGAATACGTGTGACAAACTCAAGCGTAATTGGTTCAATGTAAACCTTGTCTGCGATTTCTTTATCAGTCATGATAGTCGCAGGGTTAGAGTTAACAAGAACAACACTGTAGCCTTCTTCTTTCAAGGCCAAGCAGGCTTGCGTACCAGCGTAGTCAAACTCAGCAGCCTGACCAATGATGATAGGACCAGACCCGATAACCATAATTTTTTTAATATCAGAACGTTTAGGCATAATTTATGATACAAAGCCCGTTAAGGACCCAGTGAAAATAGGAAACGTGACGACGACGCCTAAGCGTCTAGTCACCGTTTATCTTTTTCACACAGTCCTTAGGGCGTGTTCACTTCCGTGAACCTGTATCTTCTCCTTTCTATTTGACAACTCTCTGGTTGTCATTAAATAAGGTAGTAGACTGGGGCGAACAAGAGTCACACCCCACTATAGTCACTAGACAGTTGCAATTAACGACGTGCTTTTTCAGCTTGAAAAGCATCAATCAATTCCAAGAACTCATCGAAGAGATAGCTAGCATCGTGTGGACCAGGTGCTGCATCTGGGTGGAATTGCACTGAGAATGCAGGGAAGTCACGGTGACGAACACCTTCAACTGACTTATCGTTAATTTCTTCGTGTGTTACCATGAGGCAATCTGGAAGTGTCTCACGGTCAATGGCATAACCATGGTTTTGGCTGGTGAAATCAACACGACCAGTCGCAATTTCACGAACCGCATGGTTAAATCCACGGTGACCAAACTTCATCTTGTAGGCCTTGGCACCATTCGCCAAACTAAACAACTGGTGACCCATACAAATACCAAAAATTGGAATTTTGCCTTGAATGCCACGAATCATATCAAGTGCATACGGTACATCTTCAGGGTTACCTGGACCGTTTGACAACATCACACCATCTGGATTAAGATGGAGAATTTCTTCAGCAGTGATATCATGTGGCACAACAGTCACGTTACAGTCACGTTTTGAAAACTCACGCAAGATAGAGTGCTTGAGACCAAAGTCAACCAAAACGATATTTTTACCAACACCTGGTGCTGGGTAGGCTGTCTTAGTTGATACCTGCTCAATATTGTTGGTTGGCAAAACAGTCGCACGCAATTGATCTTGCAAGTGCTCGATACTGTCACCAGGATTAGCCAAAGTCGCTTTCATGGTACCGTGTTGACGGATAATCTTAGTCAAGGCACGTGTATCAATACCAGAGATACCAGGGATGTTTTTTGCTTTCAAAAACTCATCCAAGGTCATTTGGTTACGCCAGTTGCTGGCACGACGGCTAGCCTCTGACACAACAACACCCTTGGTCGTTGGCTTAATTGACTCATAGTCGTCACGGTTAACGCCGTAGTTACCAACAAGTGGATAAGTAAAAGTCAAAATTTGACCATTGTAAGACTGGTCTGTGATAGATTCTTGATAACCTGTCATACCAGTATTAAAGACGATTTCACCCGTCACATCCACATCAGCACCGAAGGCCTGACCTTCAAAAATAGTGCCGTCTTCCAAAATAAGTAAACGTTTTGCCATTATAGTAAATTGTTCCTTTCACTAAGATACAAAGGGCGTTAAACATCTGAATGAAAATCAAATCTAACAAAGAAGCTCTAGCCTCTAGGAAGATTTGTCTCTTTTCAAAGATTTAGCCCATGTTCTTTTTCGTCTGATTCTCTCAGGAATCGGTTAACGTAGTTTACGCTTTGCCATTTAAAATAGCTTCAATAATTGCCATACGGACAAAGACCCCGTTTTGCATCTGAGCAACGATACGAGCCTTAGGTGCCTCAACCAGGCTATCAGCAATCTCCACATCACGATTAACCGGAGCAGGATGCATGATAATCGCCTGATTAGCTAACTTGGCATAACGTTCTTCAGTCAAACCATAGAGAGCATGGTAGTCTTCTTTTGAAAATCCTTTATCGTCCCCATGACGTTCGTGCTGAACACGAAGCAACATGAGCACATCCAAGTCCTCAATGACGTCGTCAATAGCCACATGCTGACCATAGACATCGAACTCATTCGAGTACCACTCTGCAGGACCAGCAAAATAAAGCTGAGCACCCAAACGTTTGAGAATCTGCATATTGGACTTAGCGACACGCGAATGCGTAATATCACCTGCAATACAAATCTTAAGATTTTCAAAGGTTCCGAACTCTTCGTAAATGGTCATCAAGTCAAGCAAACACTGACTTGGGTGTTGCCCTGAACCATCACCACCATTAACAATAGAGGTCTGAATAGTCCTACTATCAATCAACTGCTTGTAGTAATCGACTTCCGAGTGGCGAACCACACAGATGTCAACGCCCAAGGCAGACATGGTCAAAATGGTATCATAGAGGGTCTCACCCTTATTTACCGAGCTAGTTCCAGCATCGAACTCAATCACGTCCAAGCCTAGTTTTTTCTCGGCCACTTCGAAGGACTTGTGTGTTCGTGTTGAATTTTCAAAAAAGAGATTGGCAGCGAAATACTGTCGATCCAGCTGGAAATCAGCTCTGCCATTTTTAAAATCTCCACCTCGACGAATCAGGCCCAAGACCTCTTCATTCGTGAGGGTTTCCATGGTCACCAAATGCTTCAGTGACACTTTTCCATCTGCAATCGCCATAGTTTTTCCTTTTAAATTGATTGACTAATCTTTGCTACCTTTTTTAGGATCTGGCAAAATTTGATAAAACAAGATACCAAGAATAGTTGAGCTTGCCACACCCGTGATTTGAAGACCACCAAGGTCAATCATCAAACCACCGATACCAGAAACCAAGATAACACTAGCAATCAAGAGATTCTTTTTATTATCAAAATCAATCTTATGTTCAACTAAAATTTTCAAACCGCTAGCAGCGATAACCCCAAAGAGGGCAATAGATAATCCCCCTAATACAGGAGTTGGAATAGAATGCAAAAGTGCTGATAACTTACCAATAAAGCTCATCAAGACCGCAATCACTGCTGCGCCCGCAATAACGTAAACTGAGTAGACCTTACTGAGGGCCATAACCCCAATATTTTCACCATAAGAAGTTACCGGAGGAGCTCCAAAGAATCCAGCGATAATCTGTGCCAAACCATCACCAGTAAGGGTACGGTCAAGACCTGGATCTTTAAAGTAATCACGCTCAGTCAAACTGTTTAGAACCATGACGTGACCAAAGTGTTCAGTCATCGTCACAAAGGCAATCGGAGCCATGGTCAAAATCGCACTTGGATAGAGCTTGAAGCTATAATCCACAAATGGAATGTCAAAGTTTGGAACCTGAATCCAATGTGCCGCTGCTACCTCTGAGAAATTGATAAAGCTATGTCCTGTCAGCAAACCAAGAACCGCTGAGAAAATATAGCCCACAATTAAACCAAGTAAAATTGGGATAACACCGATAATCTTCTTGCCATACATGTTAAAGAGGATAACCGCAAAGAGGGTCACCATCGAAATCAAGAGAGCATAGATACTATAGCTTTTATTTAAAGTTGTCGCATCATTGACTGCATTAGCTGCAAGGTTCAAACCAATCACCATGATAATAGGGCCAACCACAATTGGTGGAAGGACCTTATCAATCCAGTCTTTACCCGCATACTTAACAATCAGAGCCACAAGCAAGTAAACCAAACCACCTGCCATGGCACCTTGAGCCACTGCCGCAATGCCATCAGTCTTCATAAGTGTCTGCATAGCCGCAATATAGGCAAAACTAGACCCCATGTAAGCTGGAATTTTGTACTTGGTCACCGTCAAGTGAGCCAAAGTTCCCAAACCAGATGAGAAAAGAGCAATAGCGGGATCAATCCCAACCAAAATCGGCACAAGCACCGTCGCACCAAACATGGCAAACAAGTGCTGGAATGACAAACCAACCAATAAACCAGGTTTTGGCATATCATTCACATCATATTTTACGTTATTCACGATATCAAAGGACTCCTTAAAATTAAGATACAAAGGGCGTATAAAGAGCAAAGTAAAATTAGGAAATCTGACGCCGAAACTTTAGCTTCTAGGAAGATTTATCTATTTTACACAGCTCTTAGCCCGTGTTCAATTAATAAGATACAAAGGGACGTTTTAGCGTAGCTAAACATTTCTGTAGAAAAATAGGAAGTCGACAAGGCACTCCAAAGAGTGCTAGGAGACTTATCTTTTTTCCTAAGAAATGAGTCCCGTGTTCAATTAACAAGATACAAAGCCCGTATAAAGCCTAAAGCAAAAATAGGAAATATGATGACGGAGCGCCAGCTCCTAAGAATATTTATCTTTTTTGCACAAGGCTTAGGGCGTGTTCAATTAAACAAGATACAAAGGGCGTATAAAGAGCAAAGTAAAATTAGGAAATCTGACGCCGAAGCTTTAGCTTCTAGGAAGATTTATCTATTTTACACAGCTCTTAGCCCGTGTTCAGTTAAATAAGATACAAAGCCCGTATAAAGCCTAAAGCAAAAATAGGAAATACGATGACGGAGCGCCAGCTCCTAAGAGTATTTATTTTTTTTTGCACAAGGCTTAGGGCGTGTTCAATTAACAAGATACAAAGGGCATATTACCCTATCCGTCAGTCAACTTAGCTTGGATCGATAATGTTGACGCTATCTTTACCATCAACTTCTGCGACCAAAACTTCGATTTCTTCTGACTCACTAGTTGGGATATTTTTACCAACATAGTCAGCACGGATTGGCAATTCACGGTGACCACGGTCAACCAAGACAGCCAAACCAACACGCGCCGGACGTCCATGGCTAACGATATTATCAATAGCTGCACGAATCGTACGACCTGTGTAAAGCACATCATCCACAAGGATAACATCTGTACCATCAATTTCAATAGGGAAAACAGATGTGTCTTGCTCAGCCTTAACATCATCACGGAAAGCTTTAGTGTCAAGCTCAATCAATGGCACATCAAGGTTTTCCAACTGTTTCAAGCGCTCTTGGATACGCTGTGCAATATAAACACCACGTGTCTTAATACCAGCCAAGACAATCTTGTCGAGATTTTTGTTACGCTCAATAATCTCATAAGTGATACGTGTAATGGCACGTTTCATGGTTACGTCATCGACGATCTCTTTTTTCTTCATAAAAAGAACCTTTCTAAATACAAAAAAATCCCCTCGAAAACAAGGAGATACACAAAAATATGAGTACAGTTCACCCGTACACTTCTCATGGCTCCTTGCCTGCCTCTCTGGACAGTGATTAAAGGACTTATTTAATTAGGTAAATTATAGCAAATTTCAGACTCTTTTACAAGAAAAAAACGGACGTTCCTCCCAAGAAAGACTATCCGTTTAATAACTATTAAGCTTCTCTCAACTTCTCCAAGGTTTCCTTGAAAATAGCAGGTTCTTCCGCTGTAAATTCGACCAATTCTCCAGTCGTAGGATGTGTGAAACCGAGAGTCTTAGCATGTAGAAATTGGCCATGGCCCTTGAGGGTCTTGCGTGGCCCATAAAGAGGATCTCCCGCCACCGGGTGACCGATATAAGCCATGTGCACACGAATCTGGTGCGTGCGACCTGTTTCCAGTTGCAACTCTACCAAGGTATAGTTGCCAAAACGTTCAAGAACGGTAAATCGTGTAACTGCAGGTTTTCCTTTAGCTGTAACCGCCTGCTTCTTGCGGTCCTTGTCTGAGCGCCCAATCGGAGCATCAATCACGCCTCGATCGTTAGGCAGATTGCCATGCACGATAGCCACATACTTACGAAGGGACTTCTTATCCTTAAGCTCCGCTGCCAAAGCATTGTGGGCCTTATCATTCTTAGCAATCATAAGGAGACCTGACGTGTCCTTATCGATACGGTGGACAATTCCTGGACGAACCACACCATTGATAGACGAGAGGTCCTTGACATGATACATCAGGGCATTGACCAAGGTACCAGACGTGTGACCAGCTGAGGGATGGACCACCATACCTTGAGGTTTGTTGACCACTGCCACATCCGCATCTTCGTAGATAATATCCAAAGGAATATCTTCAGCCTTGTATTCCAAGACCTCTTCTTCTGGCAATTCATAGGTGATGACATCACCCTCTTTAACCGCATACTTGGCCTTTGCCGACTTACCATTAACCAAGACTGTCCCAGCCTTGATTGCTTCATTGGCCTGACTACGTGACAATTCTGTCAAATCTGCCAAAGCCTTGTCCAGACGGTTTCCCGCCTCTTTAATGATGACTTCCATTTTCCTCTTTCCATAAGATTAAAATCAAGAGTAGCACGCCCACCGTTAGATAAGAGTCTGCCACGTTAAATATCGCAAAATCAATAAAATCAAGCTGAACCATATCAACCACGTAACCCAAGTGCAGACGGTCAATAAAGTTACCAATACCACCTGAGATAATCAAAACCAAAGATAGCACCAGCCAAAGACTCTTCTGATAATTCTTAACCAGATAAACCAGAGCCGCACCAATCACTAGAACCGTCAAAATCACAAAGAAATATTTCTGATCCTGTAAAATCGAAAAGGCAGCACCACGGTTCTGTAGATAGGTCAAGCTGAAAAGTCCAGGAATAGCCTTGATAACTTGGTTAAGGGCAATATTTGCCACAACCCAATGCTTAACCCACTGATCCAAACCAATCAGAGCTAGAATAGCCAAAGGAATCGCAACCTTACGCATAAATCCTCCTATGGTTTGTATGTATCAAAGTAGTCAAACATAACATTGACAAACTTGAGAGCACAAGACGACAAGTTAATCCCCTTACGACGGACATAAACCATCTTGTTATCCAAATTATCCTCAAGCGGAATCACCGTAATCCCATTCACACTTTGTGCATCCAAGAAGCCAGACCCCGTCGCATAAGCATCCGTACGTTCCAAGATACCGTTCAAAGTCGCACGGTCTGTCACGTTAAACATAAGAGACGAATCTGACGTATCCACAAAGTTCTCAGAATAGTAAAGGTACTCGTCCTTCTCCTGAGTGAAACGCACCGTAGGCAAGGCCGCCAAGTCCTCCATGACCAGACTTTCTTTTTTAGCCAGAGGATGCCCCTTACGGAGATAAATGTGCGTCTTAAACGGAATCAAATCAATAGCCTCAAGCCCAAGCTTGTCCATATTTTGCTGGATTCCCTTGCTATTTTGACGATTCAAATAGATAATCCCAATCTCACTGTGTCCCTTGGCTACCTCATCCAAAATCTGAATGGTCGTAGACTCAAAGACACGGAAATCCTTGTAATCAGGGTAACGCTCTGAAAAAGTCGTAATCAAAGGTGGCAAAAAGTCATAGTGCTGGCTGGCAATCGAATACTGGTTACCCTTTTCAGAAGCATTGAGATAGCGATTTTCAAAACTATCAAAACTGCGTACCACCTCAAGCGCACGCTCATAAAAGGTCATACCCTGACTGGTCAAGACAGCCCCCGTCGTTGTACGGGTGAAAATTTGAAAATTCAACTCCTGCTCCAAATCCTTGATAGCCACTGATAAGCTAGGCTGGCTCACAAAGAGCTTGCTGGCTGCCTCACGGAAGGTTCCGCTGTTGGCAATGGCTACGACATAACGTAGTTGTTGTATGTTCATCTGTGACACTTCTTTCTTGAAAAATCAATCAATTTTATTATACCAGATTTTATCCTCTTTTGTTGATACTAAAAAGCCCAGGCAACCCTGAGCTTGAATGACTAACAAAGTAGTCCTATTCGTCTGATTTATCTGTCAAGAAGTACTCGTTTTCACGTTTGTCATAGTCAAAGGTCAAACGAACAGTATCTACCTTACCACTTTCTGGATTATAATCACGGTAGCTAAGACTCACTGACTGAGTGAGATCGCCCTGTTCAGTTTGTGTCATTTCATGATAAGTGAAGCTAGCCTCTGGGTGTTTTTCAACCACTTCAGAAAGTCGTGTCCCCTTAAGCAAATCAGCTTGTGTACCTACAGACAACTTTTCATAGTCATCTTTTGTCCAGTTGCTATGATAGTCATCGACTTCTTTGACCTTATCATAGTCGAAGGTTGCTGAGGCAGATTTCAAAACATAGACACCGTCTTTTTTCTCAAAAGTCAAACGCACATAGTTGTTTCCATCTGTGTTTTCTTTTCTATAGGTGAGGTCTAGCAAATCTGGTTTATCTTTCTCGTAAGCATCACTATACTCGGCATCAGTCGCCTTACCGTGAGCGTCCAAGACCTCATCCAATGTCAAAGTACCAACCTTCAACTCCTTAAACTGATCCTCAGTCCAGTTAAACTTATAATTCTCGTCAATGTACTGATAAGCTCTGTTGCGACCGTCACTTTGGAACTGTTCAGCATGGTTCATGACATATTTCACCGCTTGATAACCTGCTCCAGCAAGCGAAGTCATGAAGAAGATGATTGACATGACTAGGGCAATAATAGATAGTGCCTTGCGTGTCGATTTCAGACTCAAAACCAAAGTCACAATAGCCAAAATGATAAGGAAGAAAGCAAGGAAGGTAAAGATGAAACCGATTGGAAGTGTCCAAGACAAAATGACAAATAGAATCCCCAAAACTAGGATAATGATTGGCAAAGCAATATTAACAAAAGCATTGTTCTTGGTTACTTTGGGCTTGTAATAAGGGTTTTCCAAAGGTATCTGACTTGCCTTTGGAGTTTCTTTTTCTTGCTCTTTCTCCATATTCAACTCAGGCATTGGCTTAGGAGCTTCCTCCTCTAATGCCACCTGAGCCTCTTCTGGTTGCGTATCTGCTACTGAGTCAGCTGTCACCTCTTCAGTAGCTTCAGAACTATCCACCTGCTTAGCCTCAACCTGCTCAGACACTTGGGCACTTGGTTCCTCCGAAGCAATGACAAAACCCTCTTTCTTAGCTTCCATAAACTCCTCAGGACTTGGTTTACGTCCATTGACGTCCTCAAAGTGACGCACCCATTCTTCTCTAGTTGCCATAGCTGACTCCTTTATCTCTTTTTCTTTATTTTATCATACTTTAATCTCGTCTTATGAAAATAAAATCGGATATAAGAGAGAATTTTTTGAGACTACCTTAGGTGCTTAAGTGACAAGCCATCTCATGAAAATGGATGGAAGAAGAAAAGAAACTGCACCCAAAAGTTAGATTTTCTCTATCACACTTTTTGGGGGCAGTTCACATTATGGTTTATTTATTACTCATCAGAAAACATCAATTCATCTATCTTTTCTCTATCTTCAGCAATACCCTTATATGACTCGATTGTATTACTAAGGAATTCCATACTTACCTCGTAATCTCCTTCATATAAATATATTTGAGCACCTAATGTTTCAAGACTTTCTAGGAGGGTCCTCATTTTTATCAATTCCTCTAAATCTAGATAATTACATTCTAATAAAACTTCTCCCTTTTGAATCCTATTTTTTATCTCACTAATTGGTATAGTCATAAAGTTTCTTACCAATTTACAAGCTTCAAAAATATTATTTGACATTTTTACTTTTGAGTAGATTACTGACATAACTTCATCCTTTAGAAATCTTGCACATATATACAGTCTAGTATTAGTAAGACTAGTTTTTATATTTAAATGTATAGCTATGTATCTAGTCTTTTTTAATCTCCAAACTAAGCTTATAAAAACTATAAAGGCTATAAGCAATTGCAATGATTCCCAAGAAACCAAAGTATACATTATCCTTTAAACTCTTCAGATAAATGCCAATTATTATAAAGAGAAAGGTATTGATCAAAATGACTAATCTTTTATTTTCTATCTTGCCTATTTTAAGTACCAATAGTCTAATGATAAGTATCGATGGAGAGAATAAAACGGCAATGATTGTAAGTAAAATATTTTTTCTGCTAATTAAATTAGCTTTAATGCCTTTTTGAGATTCTTTTTCAATATTCATCTCTTTAAATAATAGTTCCAGTGAAACATTATCAGGTTCACTTTTTCCTAATTCCCATTTAGAAATCGTCTGACGAGTAACAAATACTTTATCTGCAAGTTCTTGCTGAGTCATACCTGTTTTAGTTCTATATTCTTTAATCAACGTAGCAATGTCCATTTTAATACCCCTAGCTTATTTCTATTCTTCGATAAAAGGCTCTATCAACAAAATTGCTATTAATATTATATAGAGAGGAAGTTTATAAATAAAGTAAGTAGCAACGAGTAATAGAAACAATAACATTCTCGTAACCCACGGATATTTGTTTGATAAACTGACCAATAAATTAACTAAAGGTTTCAGTATCAACCCCATTAATCCAAAAGCAAGCACCCATATAAAATTAGTTTTGTTTTTCTTAATAAATTGTAACATTAAGAATACCTCCTCAGATTTGTTACTTTAAATTTATCAAGACCCATGACTAAAAGCACGCAACGAATAGTAAAATATGCGCAACGTCCTTAGAAACTAGGATGCAACGCTCCAAGTCATTACGCAACGAGGAGAATATTACCTCTTAAAAGTACGAAATGGCAGTACATTAGAATCTAAAGACAGTGAAATTTTATAATAATTAAGCTGTACTATTTTAAAGTCTATATTTTCATAAACTTTTGTTTGTCTTCGAGACCAAAACGTTGGACTACGACCTTCATATTTTTGAAGCTTCTACTTTTGTAGTTACACTTTCATTAACTTTAATCATCTTTATTACGTTTCCATCAATCTTATAATTAACTTCAAAACCTGTTGGTCTTCTCTATGCACCTTACCCCTGCATCCTCCTATACTCCTTCGACTTCTCGCCATACCAGTCCTTAGCTGAGTAGCCAAACTGCTCTCTATATCGCTCGGAGTATTTGAAGAGGTAATAGCCTCGTAGCAAATCAATGGAAAAGACATAAGTCGCAAAGACAAAAATAGCAGGCATTAGGGGCATCAAAACTGCATCAATACTCCCTCTGATGTCGCTCCCGGTAGAGCGGTCAAACAGTACCAGTCCAGCTGTAATCCCCGTTCCTCCTAAAAAGACCAAGCCATCTGAAATTTTTTCGGTTACAAGAGCTACCATAGGGCTAAACTCTGTCTGATTTTGAACGGCTTCTCTCAGTTTACGGGGAACCGTTCGAATCAAATAATAAATGGACAGAAGAAACATAGCCCCCGATAGTATACTGACAATATTTCGTCGTGTCATCATCATTATACCAGCACATACTGTAAAGATAGCGAGTAAGACGACCATATAAAAGTAGGTGCAGAATTTTAGTTTCATCGGGCTTCTTCTGTACTTTATTGAAAAGAAAAGATAGATCAGATACATGACTACATACAAGAGAATGACTGGCCACTGAATCCAAGAAAATGTTGGATTTTGATCAACTGTCAATCCTTTTATAAACATGGGCATAGCAATGGAGAAGAAATAAATAACAATTGAAGTGATTAACAAGCCAATAAATCGTTTCCAGCTTCCTTTTTGATTGAGCTTTTCTACGGTCTCCTTAGTGACAAGAGACTGACTTTGCTCGAATGTATAATTTAAGAATTTCAATAGCTTTCTCCTTTTATCAAGAAAAAAAAGGAAGGTTTCCCCTCCTGTCCCTTAATTAATCCTCATCTGGACCTGATTTATAAGTAAGGTAGAATGTATCTTCACCTTCTTTGGTATCAAATGACAAGTAAACACTCTTGAGTTTGCCATCTTCAGCCTTATAATCACTATAAGAAATAGTCATTTCTTTTTTGAATTCACCTTGACGAGATGTTGAAATCGTGTATTCTGCACTTGAAGCTTTAGGGTGATCCTTAACGACATCTTCAAGTTTTGTACCGTTTGATGGATCAGTGTAATCCCCCTTATTGAGAGCATCAAACTGTTCTTTTGTCCAGTCAGCTTTATAAGACTTATCAACTTCTACCTTATCTTGAGGGAATCTACCTGAAGCATATGACAAGATAAATGTACCATCATATTGTTTCGTAAAGGTTAGGTAAACACTTTCACCATAGTCTTTACCAGAGTAGTTCAACTTCATCTCATCGCCAGAGATTTGTGCATCAGAAGCCTTACCATAAGTCTTGATGATAGACTTAACGGTATCTTTACCGACTTTCAATTTCTGGAACTTAGATTCATTCCAGTCAAATTTAGCATTTTTGTCAATGTAATCGTTGACGTCAGTGCTATCACCTTTTGAATCAGATTTAGAGTCAGATTTTGAATCGCTGTCATCATTTTTCTTGTCAGCATCATCGTCTTTATCAGCAACTTTTGATGTCTTGCTTGAGCTTGTGTTATCACTAGCGTTTTGAGAGATTTGGAAAATCAAACCACCAATAGACACAAAGAGCATGAGACCAGCAACACCTGTTGCAATGATTGAAAGCAATTTCTTGCTTGATTTAAGGCTAAAGACAAGTGAAACAACTGCCACCGCAACTGCGAGGACTGTCAAGATGATGAAGAGCCAAGCAGGACCTACAAACCATGCCAAGACTGCAAAGATTACTGAAAGTGCAATCGCAACGATTGGCAAGATAAGATTGAAAAGAGGTTTATCTGCTGAGCCAGCTGCTGCTGGATTAGGAACTGTTCCAAATCCTTGAGCTGATGAGATAGGTGCCTTTTCAAACATGCTTGAATCAAATTGTGGTGTTGGTTGTTGCACAGGTGCTTCTGAGAAAGCTTCTGCACCAAATGGTGATTCACTGCTTGCTTGTTCTGCGACGGCATCCTCAGCTGTTTCAGCTACATCTGCGATGTCATCTTGTTCTGTGACTTCTTCAGTAGCAACTGGTTCTGGAGCTACTTCTTCAGCGACAGGTTCATTAGCTGGTGCTTCTACAGATGCTGCTTGAGCAGCCAAAGCACTTGTATCAAAGTCAGCTGCTTTAGCATCCAAAAATTCTTGGGGGCTAGGCTTACGCCCGTGTACCGACTCAAAGAGTTCAGCCCATTCTGCTTTAGTTGACATAAAAATCTCCTTTTTTCAAGAAATCCAAACAAGAGGCCCCTTCAGCTTAGCGAAGTTTTCTATAGTTAGAATTTAGACACCTATCTCTGATAAGAGCAAGTAGCATGCGTCCTTCCAAAAGTCAGCCCTCACTTTTTAGCCTGAGGCAACCTTTCCCTATATCTAGTCCCATGTTCATTTTCTTGTTGATAGTTCCATTCTACCATATTTAAAGACCTCTGTTAACCGTTTCCCAAAAGGTTTTTTTCTGCTACAATAGTAGGTATAATGCACCAAAGGAGTTATATATGAAAAACATTAAAAAGTACATTCCATTAATTATTGTACTTGTTATCGCAGGCCTAGGTTTTGCCTTTCGTGAGAACATCGCACGCGTCGTTCGTGGAGATGCTTATGTTGATAATAAGATATTCACTAAACAATTAGAAAAAGCCCAAAAATCTGGAAAAGATGCCTTTCCACAGTTGTCTGACAAGGTCGGTAAGGACGAAGCTGAAGTTATCCTCCACACTTCAAAGGGTGATATCACAGTCAAACTCTTCCCTACACTTGCTCCAAAGGCTTCTGAAAACTTCTTGAAACATGCCAAGGACAAATACTATGATGGTCTTACCTTCCACCGTGTCATCAAGGACTTCATGATTCAAAGTGGTGACCCTAAGGATGACGGTACTGGCGGAGAATCTATCTGGAAGAAAGGTTTCGCTGTTGAGCCTACACCATTCCTCTACAACATCCGTGGCGCACTTGCTATGGCCAATACTGGTGCTAAGAATTCAAATGGCAGCCAATTCTACATTGTTCAAAACAAGGACGATCAAAGCAAGCAACTAGGAAATGCTGGCTATCCAAAACCTATCATTGACGCCTACAAAAAAGGTGGTTACCCAGCTGGTGATACCAAATATACTGTCTTTGGACAAGTCATCAAAGGCATGGATGTCGTTGATACCATTGCAAACCTTGAAGTCGATGACAACAGCAAACCAAAAGAAAATGTAACGGTTAATTCCGTTGAAGTTGTGAAAGACTACAAATTCAAATAAACAAAAATCCGAGAAGTTGATTCTCGGATTTCTTTTTTATTTAACAGCAGTGAGGAGATAGTCGCCAGTGTTAACACGAGCTTCTTTAGTCGTTAAGACATCATTAAAGTCAGCTGTATTGGTCACAATGACTGGCGTGATAACTGGTAATTTAGCATCTCGGATAGTTGCTAGGTCAAATTCTATAAGTTTCTGTCCTGCTTCTACGACTTCACCTGCTTCCACATAGGTCTTGAAACCTTTACCAGCAAGAGAAACAGTGTCCATACCAATATGAATGAGAAGCTCTGCACCATTTTCAGTTGTCAAACCAATCGCATGACCAGTAGGGAAGACTAAATTAACAGTTGCCTTAGCTGGTGCGACAACTACCCCATCAGTAGGGTCAATAGCGATACCTTTACCCATAGCTCCTGAGGCAAAGACTTGGTCAGGAACTTGGTCAAGTGGGACAACATTCCCGATAAGTGGGCTCGCAATAATTTCTTGTTGAATTTCCTTAGGAGCGGGTGCAGCTTCTTCAGCTTTTTCCTCAACCTTAGCTGCCCCACCACCGTATAGATTTGGTACTCGGACAAAAAGTTGGATGAGGAAGGCAAGAACACCACCCACAATGGCAATAATAATGGCAAAGATAACTTTAGAAAGGTTACCGTCAGGCCCAATAAGGCTTGGGAAGACAAAGACACCCAGACCACCTATTGAATACGTCTTAATATCTAGGGCCATCATGGCAGCCCCCATAAGTCCTGAAACACCACATGAAATGTAGAATGGCGTTTTCATTGGAAGGGTTACCCCATAGATAGCAGGTTCTGTAACCCCAAAAATAGATGAAATGAAGGCTGGCATAGAGATGGTACGGACTTTTTCTTCTTTCGTTTTAAGCATGATAGCTCCCAACACACCTGTTTGCGTGAAACATGGAAGAATAGCTGCCGAAAGAATAATAGAACTTCCGTTTGTTGCCACATCTAGGATAGCAAGGGGAACAAGCGCCCAGTGCATTCCGAACATAACCAAGACTTGCCACGAGATACCGAGTATAAGACCAAAGACAATCGGACTAAAGTTCATGATTGCTTGGAAAAGGCTTGTCAATCCATCAGAGAAAGTATTAGCAACTGGTCCTACCACCAAGAATGTCAATGGGACAGTAATGAGTAATGTAAAGAAAGGTACCGCAAAGACTTTAATGACATCTGGGATAATCTTAGTAAAGAATTTTTGAATGTGAGAAGCTACCCAGATGGCCAAGATAGAAGGCATTACAGTTGAGAGGTAGCCCCCTGCTGGAAGCGTAAATGGAATGGCTCCTAGAACATGACCATGGCCAGCCTTTTGAAGCGCTGCTACCGCTGTAGCAATATCTGGGTAGACAAGTGCTCCTGCAATCGCAATAGCTGTAAACTCATTAACCTTGAAACGACGAGCAGATGTCAAGGCAATCAAGATTGGCAAGAACTGGAAGAAACCATCTCCCGCCGCATTCAAGATAACATACATAGGACTTGTCGCAGCTGACAGGCCACATGCCGCCATGATAGCGACTACCCCTTTGATAATCCCGGCCGCAGCCAATGGACCAAGGAAGGGTTGGAAAATACTAGAGACCATAGATACAAAGCGGTCAAAGAGATTTCCCTTAGGTGCATCCCCTTCATCGAGATCAAGACTTCCACCTGCTGGAAGACCACCAACTTGGAGGACTTCCGCATAGACGTCAGGCACATGGTTACCAATAACCACCTGATATTGTCCACCTGCCTTAACCACCGTAACAACTCCGTCACGGTTCTTAAGGTAGTCATCATCTGCTTTAGATTCATCTTTCAAATCAAAACGCAAACGTGTCACACAGTGTTTCAAGCTATTGACATTTTCCTTGCCACCAACGTGTTTGAGAATGTCCTCAGCTAATTCAGTATATTTAGCCATAAGGGCTCCTTTCTTGTCTAGGATTCTAGTTTTCTTTGAGGCTTTTTCAACGAAAAAAACCTAAATAAATACCAAGAACCAATTGGGATAAGCATACACTACTCCCATTAGTTTTTCGTATTTATCTAGGTTTTGCCTGCTGACCAGTAACAATCCTTTTGCTATGGTTCTATCTTATCAGAGTCCAAACATTTTTGCAAACCCTTACATAATTGTTTTTTGTTTTTCGAGGTAAATTCTTGACCAAGAGCATAAGTCATGATAAACTATTGTTAGTTTATAAACTAACAGAAAGAGAGTTACACGATGAAAACAAGAGCAATTATTGAATTTAAAGATACATACGCTAGCATGGAATGCCACAAGCTTGGTTACCAAACCAAGGAAACTGCCTTGGCTATTATTTCCCCTACTGGACATATTCTATCAAGTACACCGCTTTTCAGAAAGGCATATGGTTCGAACACTGCTCACATCGACCAGCTTCCTTTCAATATAGATAATCTCAGTATCACAGCAAAAGGTCTCAGTAAGAAAGCCAAAGCCAACTTGGAAGATTGGATTGCCCATACTATTATTCTTCCAATGGACTATGATAAGTACTTTACTAAGCATCAAGAACTTTTGCACCTCCTAGCAGAATCACCTATCGTTGAGTCTGTCCAAGCCTTGACTTATAAGACAGTTAAAATCCATTTTTCTGAAGCACTCAATGATGAGCATATTCGTCAACTACAAGGGTTTATTCTTGCTCAGGCAGGTATTTATAGCTATATTGGGACATCTACAGTTTCAGACCGAAATGCCTACCAGGCTCTTGAATGGGCTAAACTTGATGTTAATGGTCGTTCACACAACGATCATAAGCCTGCTATTTTTCATCGTAGCAAAGGCCTCTTAGGTGGCTTCTTTCACCACGGAAATCAAGAAAGTATTGCATAACTAATAACTGGGACACCTTGTGTCCTTTTTTGCAACAAAAAACTCACCATAAAGGTGAGCTAGATTGATTTATTTACTATGTTTCCAGTTACTATAGATACTAAATACCACAATCCAGATGGCTGCCCCAATAGCTCCGACAACTGTTGACTTTTGCAAGAAGAGACAAACAAAGACGAAGATAAAGAAAAGGATAGTCAATGGATTGAGAATCTTGTAGGCTGGCATAAGGAAGCCATCTGCCATGAACTCTTGAGATTTACGGTACTTGAGATGAGCAAGCATGGTCAAGATATAGATAGCGATGTAGACCCCTGATGATGATGCGGTAATCAAAGCAAAGGCATCAGATACACCAGGCAAGACATTGATGAAGGCTGAAACACATACCACAATGGCTGAAACAATGATGGCACGTGAAGGAATACCATTACGTGACAAAGTATCTAGCTTCAAAGCTTTCATGACTTTACTATTTGGTGTTTCCTTAGCAATTTGGAAGAGGTGACGACCTGTAGAGTAAAGTGTTGAGTTCAATGATGAAGCCGCTGCTGTCAAGACAACAAAGTTAATGAAGGCTGCTGCCCACTTGATACCAGCCATTTGGAAGACCGTTACGAACGGTGATTCATTAACTGGAAGTTTTTGCCATGGGAAGATAGCCATGAGGGCAATGAGGGCACCCACATAGAAGATGACAATACGAATCGGAATCTCCTTTATTGCCTTTGGTAAGACCTTACGTGGATTCGCTGTCTCAGAAGTTGTAATCCCTACAAATTCGATGGCTTGATAGGCAAAGAAGACCATTTGGAAGGTCATAACAAAGCTTACCCAACCTTTAGGAAACATCTGGAAGCCGTGTGTAATATTGGCAAGGCTAGCATGTCCAGCAGGCGTTTCAAAGTTGGTTGCTACCATGAAGATACCTGTTGCGATAAGAGCAAGAATGGTGATAATCTTGATCATCCCAAACCAAAACTCAACTTCCCCGAAAATCTTAACCGCAATCAGGTTAACCGAGCTCAGGATAAGCAAGAAGACAATCTGAATCTGCCAGGCAGGCCAACTTGGGAACCAATATTGGACATAAGTTGATACGGCCGTAATTTCTGCCATCCCGAGGAATATCAGTGATACCCAGTAAGACCAACCCGAGAAGAATCCCCAGCCCTTACCAAGGTATTTGGTAATAAAGTTGATAAAGGTGTGCTGGTCAGGATCCATATAGAGCATCTCACCGATCGCTCGCATCATAAGATACATGAAGATACCAGTTAGTATATATACTAAGATGATTGAAGGTCCTGTTAGGGAGAGAGAACGCCCTGCCCCGAGGAAGAGACCTGTACCGATCGTACCAGCGATGGCAATCAGCTGGACGTGACGGTTTTGAAGACCACGCACCATCCCATTCTCAGTCTGGTTGTCGTCGTCTTTATGATGTTGCTTTTGCGACATTTTTTTCACTCCAATTCTATTGAGCACGACTCATTGAATCATGCCATTTTTTAACATAACTTATATTTTACCATTTTTGAAATAATTGGTCAATTTTTATACAGAATATTCAGAATTTTATACTTCAAAACAAGGGCTTGGAAAAATTCCAAACCCTTACCCTTGTTCATCGTTATTATGATTCAGGATCATCGAGGCTACGGCCATGCAAACCTTTTTCACGTTGTATTTGACGTAGTTTTTCAGGTGTCACATCGTTACCCTCTTCGTCAACCACTTTAATTCCTTCGATATGGTGACGAACTGAGCGACGATAGCCCTCAATGTATTCTTCACGAAGTTTTGCTTGCTCCACTGCTTCTTCTGGAGTCAAGCCTTCTGTTTTTTTCTTTTTGGCAAGCTCATTGATACGAGCAATTTTTTCAGGTGTCATAATAAAACCTACCTTCTACCTGTCAACAGGTACTTATTTTGTATTCAATTGATTAAAGGCTGCAACAGCTTTGGCTTTAGCCACAAGACCCGAAAGAAGGGCCAAACGGTTGTTTTTAACAGCCTCATCTTCTGCCATAACCATGGTATTGTCAAAGAAGGCATCGATGACTGGGCTAAGAGCAAAGAGCTGAGCCAATTTGTCACTAGCTGAACCAGTCAATTCAAGCTCTTCAATTGCTTTAGAAAGGGCTTTTTCTTGATCATTTTCAAAGAGACTGGCATCGACTGCTACTGAAGCATCTGCTTTTTCTGCCAAGTTGAAGGCACGTGAGAGTGATTCAACAGCCGCCTTGTAACCCTCAGCCTTAGCAGCTTCTGAGAGGGCGTCAGCAGCTTCAAGCATATCTGCCACGACAAAGTTTGAACCAGCAAGAACGGCTTCCTTGATATCTTTAGATGTGCGTCCCATCATCTTATCCACACGCGCTTTGATAAAGTTGATGACTTCTGCTTGATTGTCATAAGAAAGACTATCAAATGAAAGGGCGTAAAGGCTGTCGATCAACTCATCCATAGGGATGTGCCAACCAAAAGCATCCAAGATACGAACAATCCCTTGTGTTGCACGACGAAGCGCATAAGGGTCATTTGAACCTGATGGAATCAAGCCAACTGAGAAGAAGGAAAGGAGGGTATCCAATTTATCTGCAAGCGCAAGGATAGCACCAACCTTAGTCTCTGGAAGGGCACCATCTGCTGAATCAGGAAGGTAGTGCTCACGGATAGCTGTCGCAACCGCAGCATCCTCACCAGCAAGGAGGGCGTATTTTTCACCCATGATTCCTTGCAATTCATCGAACTCTCCGACCATACCAGTCAAGAGGTCAAATTTATAGATTTCAGCTGCACGCGCTACGGCTGCCGTTTCTTCGGCAGTCAAACCAGCTTGCTCAGCCAAGGAAGCGGCAATGACACCAGCACGGGCCATGTGTTCTGAGAGGGAACCGATTTTTTCATGGAAGGTTACGTTAGCCAATTTAGCAACCAGGTCTTCAATCTTAAGTTTTTGGTCTTCACGCCAGAAGAATTCACCATCTTCAAGACGTGCCACCAATACTTTTTCATTTCCTCGGATAACATTTTCCAAGTGCTCAGCGTTACCATTACGGACTGAGATGAAGTTTGGTTTAAGCTTACCGTCAAGGTCACGTACAACAAAGTAACGTTGGTGCGTTTCCATTGATGTCACCAAGACTTCTTCTGGAACGTCCAAATACTTAGTATCGAAACTTCCCATAAATGCAGTTGGGTATTCGACCAAGTTCAAGACTTCATTCAAAAGTCCTTCTTCGATTTGGACTTGAACACCTTGTTCTGCTTCGATAGCTTTGATTTGCTCACGAATCATGTTTTCACGTTCTTTGCTATCCGCAATCACGTAAACAGTACGAAGGTCTTCCTCATAAGAATCCGCATTGGTAATTTCCACTTCATGTCCAAGGAAACGATGTCCACGACTCACACGACCTGACTTGATATCCAAGAAGTCAAGGTCAAGCGCTTCGTCGCCCAAAAGAACTGTCAAGGTGTGAACTGGGCGAATGTATTCAAATGTGTTGTTAGCCCAGTGCATGCTGACAGGGAAAGTCAATGAAGCAAGCACTTCTGGAACGCCAACCAAAACTTCTTTAGCAGGTTTTCCAGCTTCGTGTTTAGTAACATAAACGTACTCTTCACCTTTGACTTCACGGAATTCGATATCGTCAACAGTCAAGCCTTTCCCACGGACAAATCCTTGCGCCGCTTTTGAGAAGTTACCTTCTGCATCCAAAGCGATTTTCTTAGAAGGGCCTTTAAAATCTTCGGTCAAATCGGATTGTTGATCAGCCAAACCAATCACACGGACTGCCAAACGGCGTGGTGTTGAGAAGGTTTGAATGCTTTCGTATGAGAGACGGTTGTCATCCAAGAAGGCTGCCATTTTCTCCCCGAGTTGTTTTTCACTTGGTGTGACAACGTAGGCTGGCAACTCTTCAAGTCCAAGTTCTACTAATAAGTTTTTTGTCATGTTTCTTCCTTTACAAAATTCTTTTTTTGATAGGCGCCTTAGGTACTGGGGACGTTGCTAACTAACTTTGTGAGGCTGTAAGGAAATCTGGTGTCTCCTTGACATAGATTTCCAACAGTCTCATCAAAGTGGATTTAGCTAACTGATTTTTGAACCTAACGTTTCAAAAATCCCCATATACCAGTACGGCGGCGCCTATCCCTTTAGCAAGTCTTCGACTTGCCTCTAGGTAGCCATGTGGGCTCACTTTGTTTGCCCATTTTCCATTCTTGTAACTCTTTTTTATTCTTCCTCTTCTGCTAGGAGTTTGGCGCGTGTGTCTTCGTCAAGAAGTGGGTAACCGAGTTTCTTGCGTTCTGCGACGAAGGTTTTGGCTACGACACGGGCCAAGTTACGGATGCGGGCGATATAACCGGCACGTTCTGTAACGGATACTGCTCCACGAGCATCAAGCAAGTTGAAAGTGTGTGAACATTTCAAAACGTAATCATAGGCTGGGTGAACAAGACCCAATTCCAAAGCACGTCCTGCTTCTTTTTCAAATTTTTCGAAGTTTTCAAGAAGCATATCTTGGTCAGAAACTTCAAAGCTGTATTTTGAGTGTTCATATTCTGGTTGAAGGAAGATTTCTCCGTATTTAACGCCTGGAGCCCACTCAATATCGTAAACAGAATCTACCTCTTGGATGTAAGAAGCCAAACGTTCCAATCCGTAAGTGACCTCAGAAGTTACCGGACCAGTTGCCAATCCCCCAACTTGTTGGAAGTAGGTGAACTGAGTGATTTCCATACCATCAAGCCAAACTTCCCAACCAAGACCAGCTGAACCAGTTGATGGGTTTTCCCAGTTATCTTCAACGAAACGGATATCGTGTTCCAAAGGATTGATACCCAATTTTTCCAATGACTCAAGGTAGAGTTCTTGGATGTTTGATGGTGATGGTTTCATAACCACTTGGAACTGGTGGTGTTGGTAAAGACGGTTTGGGTTTTCCCCGTAACGTCCATCAGCTGGACGACGAGATGGCTCTACATAAGCCGCATTCCATGGCTCAGGACCAATGGCACGAAGGAAAGTGTAAGGACTCATTGTTCCCGCACCTTTTTCATTATCATAAGCCTGCATGAGCATACAACCCTGGTCATTCCAGTATTGTTGCAAAGTCAAAATAATTTCTTGGAAGGTTAGTTTTTTAGACATTGTTTTCTCCTGGTTATTTTGTTTTTTTTTTAAGCCTCTATTTTCAACAATAGAATCTAATTGATTTCTATAGTTTTTCCCACATAAATATTCAAGTGATGTTTTCCTACGATGAAATATGCCATTAATAAAATTATAATTTTCAAAAAGTAGCAAACGATTAAAAATTTTTAAAATTTGAGTGATTTTTTCTATTTTTTCCTTTTTATCACTTATTATATTGTTCCTAAAATCATCAAAAACAAAGATTAAGTCATCATTTAAAATATCACCACCATGAACATATGAACAAGATATTCTATACTCACTTTTTATTAATGAATATTCAGCTTCTGTTAATATTAAATCTGTACAGAACTCTGATGTATATTTTTTTAAATTTTAAAAATACATCATTAGTAATATGATTTTCTTCTACTGTAACATTCATAAGTAATCTTAAATAATTTTCTATAAAAGACCTATAATTAAAGAAATAATACCTATTTTGTCCTTTTTTAAGACAATCTAATATACAATACAAATCTGATATAAGTCTTGAAAAAAATGAATTTAAGCTTCCTGAGGTAGCATTTGTAAGAATCTTAAAGAAAATGATTTTTTTTACAATAAAAGTAATATCTTCATTTTCTATATCATCTAACGAATTAACGAAGGTATTAACTTTATTCTTTAGTAAGTCAATTTCTTTCCTTGAAATAATATTTAAAGTCATTATATCCATCCATCTAATTGATTATTAGTATTAATATTATCTTCATCAATTTTTGAAACAATAAATTTATATAATACTTTAGTTTGTTTAGCGTGACTATCATTATTTAATATTTCTCTGGTTAGCCTTGCAACTAGGAGTGTTCTAGATTTATACAAATAGTCTTTAAATCTCAAATTAAAAACATTAACAATAAAATCTTCTATATCAATATTATTTTTAAAAATTTCTTTAGATAGAACTAATTCAGAAACAATTCCAATCAATTTATAAGTTTGGATTTTACTATTCTTTAACTCATTACGGTATAAAATTAATTGTCTATTCATCTTTGCTCTCGCTCTCCAATTGACTTATTTTTTGTTCAAATTCCACACAAATTGATTCAATATCTTCTTTTGAAGATGTATATTTTGTTGGTAAAGTTCCTGACTTCCCATTCTGAATATTGTTCGCAATATTCATACATGAATCAAAGATATTAATCTCACCTACTTCACGTTTGCTCTCAAAATCTTCTCTTAGTGAATTTTGTTTAGCCAACCTATTATCAACCATCGTATATACTAAACCAAGACAGATAATTTTTTTACGTTCTTCTTGAATTAAATTTCGTACCGCTTGTTGAAGAGATGAAATCCCTACAATTGAATATCTATCAATTCTGTTTGGAATAAGGTAATAATCTGATGCCATTAATGCACTATCAGTATAGATTGTTAAAGTAGGTGGACAATCTATAATTACATAATCGTAACTATCTTTAAGAGAATTATCTTCAACAAAATTTTTAATCCTATTAACGAATGAATGATCACTAGATCTGTTAACAAGAACCAAATTCAAATCCCCACAAATAAGATCAAGATTTTGTGTAAGTTCAACCTTTAATTCTGAAATATCAGGGGAAGTATAAGTTTTTCTCATATCAATTTGTGGCATAAACAATCTATAAATTGTTTTATCTTTATCTAAGACCTCATTTTTATAATAGTCTAAATCGCTATTAGATTTATATTCATCAAGAAAAGCCTGAGTTGCATTAAACTGAGGATCTGCATCCACAAATAATACTTTTTTGCCTTTAAGGGCCAATAAATCTGCAATTCCAATACTTAATGTAGTTTTCCCAACTCCACCCTTCATATTAATAAAAGAAATAATTTTTCCCATTGAATATCACCTCATATATTATACAAAAAGAACCGTGTCTCTGCTCCTAAGTCGTTTGACCTAGGGGCGTCAGAAACGCGGTTCCACCCTAATTTATTACTTCATTTTATCTGTTGTACTCAGCTCTTTGCTGAGAGAAAGCGCCACTTGCCTACTTTGCTCTACTTGGCTCTCACTGTCCCAAGCTCGCTAGAAAAACGCCATAAGCTCTTCTTTCTCGTCAGTATTATAGCAGAAATAGAGAAACTTGTAAAATAAAATTCTAATCCTTCTTACTGATTCCCATTTCCTGACGAACATGTGCATGGGAATCTTTATGGAGAATGTCATTATCAATAATTGAGGCTTCTCGAAGTTCTTCGGCCTTTTTCTTGTCCTGATGGGTTAAGTCTTGATTGGGATCATAAGCTTTCTCAACAATAGATAAGAGATGATTTCGAATTTCCTTTTCCTTACGAATTTTGGCTTTTTTGCGGTAGCTAGCAACAACTAGCACTACCAACATCAGCATTCCCAAATAACCGATAATAGGATACATAACCGCTACCAGTTGACGGAAGCCCATGAAGGAAATAGCAAAACCAGCAAGGGCAAATACAGTCACGAAGAACTTGAAGCGTTTCTCACTACCTGCTGAAAAGCGTTTACCAAGGGCATAGTAGAGACTAAAGACGGTATTAAAAATCAAACCAAAGATCACCAAGGCGTAAAGTGTCGCAAAGATAGGATTCACTTCCTTAGCAATAGCCAACATAGGAACATCCGAGCTAGCAATTTTATCACTGTTAGCAAAGAGGATTAAGGTTGTGACTAAGAAAATCACACCAACCATAAATCCTCCCCAGGCTCCACTCTTTTCGGCTTCATTGATTTTGAGAATAGAGCCACCCATGACAAAGGCCATGGCTATGGCTGACATGACACAAACGGCAAAATAATTAACCACAGACAGCCAAATACTTGGGAAGGGAGATTGGATGGTTTGCGACACCTTATCCATCTCAGCAAAATCCCAGTGACGCCCTAAAACATTGGTCACGAATATCATGACAATCATAACCAAAATCATAGGGGTAAAAACTCCAATAACACCAATGATTTTTTTGAAATCTAGGAAACTCACAAAGATAGTCAGAACTGTACACAGGAAGGCACCTACCCAAATCGGAAAGCCGAACTGTTGGTTTAGGTTAGCCCCTGCCCCCGCTGTCATCACAAAGCCAAACAGGAAACAAGTGATAATCAAAGCGATATCCAAAATACGGTAAATCACAGGATGACTGATTTCTGCCAGGACTACCGAATGATCATCTGAGCGGTAATAACTTCCCAGAGCAATCATGAGTCGCCCAAAGCCAACATGCAAGATTCCTAGAACTATGACACCTATCAGTCCCCAAGCTCCAAAACTAACAAAATACTGTAAGAGGTCCTGTCCTGAAGATACCCCCGCACCAATCATTACACCGACATAGGCCAGGGCAATGCTCCAAATACGTTTTGACATATTACCTCCTGTAAAATACAAAGTATTTCTATTTTACACTACTCTGACACCTTTGTAAAAATCCATAAAAAACAGCACCTTCATAAGAAAGTGCTACTCATACTCTTATTTTTCCCAACCTTTTCGTCCATCAATATAGGTTGCTTGTAAGTCCAAGGAGTCATCTAAGACGATAAAATCAGCTGGTAGACCTGCTTTTAGGCTTCCGCAAATATTTTCAAGCCCAACCGATTTAGCTGGAACACTAGTTGCCATCTGCAGAGCTTGAGCAACCGTCACAAGTCCCCAATCAACCACATGTTTAACACCGTCTTTAAGTTGTAGGATAGATCCAGCTAGGTTACCACCTTCTTTGAGACGGGCGGTACCATTTTCGACGATGACAGGAAGTTCACCCAGCATATAGTCGCCATCAGGACGTCCTCCCGCTGACATACAGTCCGTAATAAGGGCAACTCCTTGAGGTGTCTTTTGCTTGATAAGAACCTTACAAGCTGCAGGGACCACATGATGCCCATCTGCAATCAGCTCACCAATCGTTTCTGGACTATCGAAGGCTGCACCAACCATACCAGGCTCACGGTGTGTAAAGCCACGCATTCCGTTATAGACGTGGACCCAAACGGACGCCCCGGCTTCCACTGCTGCCATGGCTTCTTCATAAGTAGCATTAGAATGACCTAGAGCAATAGTTACGCCTTGCTTGGTTGCTTCTTGGATAAATTTAGCTACTCCCTCACGTTCAGGAGCAAGAGCCAATTTAATCAATTTCCCTTGAGCCGCCTCTTGCCATGCCTGCAATTGTTCCACACTTGGATTGCCCATGTATTTAGGATTTTGAGCCCCCTTATAGGTTTCAGTGAAATAAGGTCCTTCAAAGAAGAGCCCTTGAATTTTGGCACCAGTTTCCTTACCAACCGTATTAGCTGTGGTTTGGCAAATAGCCTTCAACTCTTCAAATGGGGCTGTTAGGGCTGTCGGTAAGAAAGAGGTCACACCTGCTGAAAGCAAGGCTTGACTCATGCCTAGAAGACTTTCCTCAGAATTATCCATGACATCATAACCCGCAAATCCATGAATGTGAGTATCCACAAGGCCCGGAGCAATCTGATAATCACTGTAATCTAGCACCTCCGCACCTTCTGGTACATTTTCCGTCCAGTCACCAAAACGGCTATCCTCAACCGCTAGGTAGCCACCTCCCTTGATTTTATGTTCAAAATAAAAACGCTTGGCTGAAATATAATAGGTCATAGGACCACCTCTCATCATTTTTCTATGTTTTTAATACGCTTTCATTATAACAAAAAAGCCGAGAATTTTTCTCGACTTTCTCTATTAAATCACACCTTCTGTAACCTTTTCAACAAGGTTAATCGCATGGTCTGCGATACGTGTGTAATGTGAGAGGTAATCAACATAGTTAATACCTGCTTGCGCAGTACACTCACCATTGTTAAGACGTTTGGTATGTATTTTACGCAATTGTTTTTCAAGTTTTTCCAACTCTTCATGGCGAAGGATGACTTGACCTGCAAGTACCTTATCGTCATCTACAACAACACGAATACTATCAAGGGCGATACGGTGAGTACGGTTGTAAACATCCGCAAGCTCAGCCTTGGCAGTATCAGAAAATTCAATTCCCTTATTATGAATGTGTTGTGAAAGGTTTGCACTTGCAACTGCAAGGTCACCAATACGCTCCAAGTCACGAACAGAGTCAAGCACACTTGCCAACACTTCATTTTCAGAAACGCTTAGAGATTCGTTAGAGATGTCAATCAAATAAGTTGTTAACTCTTCGTCAATACTATTAACTGCTGTTTCATACTTCTCAACCTTATCGAAGTATTTTTCATCTCCCTTAGCAAAGAAAGCATAGGAAGCTTCCAAAGACTGGATGGCGTACGATGCCAAGTGCACCAATTCTTTCTTAGCATTACCAAGGGCGATAGCTGGTGCTTGTGTGATAAGCAAACGGTCCAAGTAGAGTGCTTCGTACTTGTTAATCTCATCTTCACCAGGAATAATCTTAGTCACAAGGTAAGCCAAGAGTCCGATGAATGGGAATTGAACAATAGTATTTGCGATGTTAAAAGTACCGTGAGCAAAGGCGATAGTCATCTCAGGTGTCAAACCAAGCACAGACTTAAACCATTGAATCAAGGCTGTGAATGGTACCAAGAGAATCAAACACAAGACCGTCCCGATGACGTTGAACAGTACGTGAGCCCCTGCCACACGTTTAGCTGCAATGTTCGAACCAAGAGCAGCTAGAACCGCTGTAATAGTTGTTCCGATATTATCCCCAAAGAGGATTGGAAGGGCACCTTGCAGGTCAAGCAAACCACCTGAATAGAGACTCTGAAGAATACCGATGGTCGCTGCTGACGATTGAATCAACATGGTCAAGCCAGCACCGATGATAACCCCCATGACTGGGCGATCACCCAAGGTTGCCAAGTAGTCCTTAAAGGCTGTAACTGACTTCAAAGGTTCTACCGCATCTCCCATAAGGTTAAGGGCAAAGAAAATTCCCCCTACACCAAACAAGATACGACCTAGGTTATTGAGCTTCTTATTGCTTGTAAAGAAGAGAAGCGCAGCCCCCAGGAAAATCACTGGAAGGGCATAGTCACCAAGCTTGAAACCAATCATGAAGGAAGTTACCGTTGTACCGATATTTGCCCCCATGACAATACCAATAGCCTGACGAAGACTCAAAAGTCCTGCCGAAACCAGACCGACGACAATAACGGTAACCCCTGAACTCGACTGAATCAAGGCCGTCATGACAATACCAATCAAAACCCCTAAAAACGGGTTGCTGGTATACTTATCGATGTAAAAACGCAACTTATCTCCGGCTGCTTGTTGAAGACCATCTCCCATGTACTTGATACTAAAGAGGAAAAGCCCCAAACCACCGAGGAAAGAAAACGCAATATCTTGCCAATTTACTGACACATTTTTGTCCTCATTATTTAAAATTTTTCGGTTAAACCGACCTTTCTATTGTATCGATTTATTAGGGAATAGACAAGGCTTTTTCCACAAAATAATAGAAAGATCAGAAGAAATTCTGACCTTTCTAGATGTCTCAATTAATCCACTTGAATATAACGGCGAACACCACTATAGCTAATGTAAGAAATCCAACTATGACCGTCTTGCGTAACCTTCAAATCGAAGTTAATCTTATCGCCTGCTTCTAAGTAAAATTCAACTGGAGCCTTATCACTAGGAGTATTTTTGACAGCCGTACGTTTGGTAAGCTTGTAGCTGCCAGATTCTGCTATGCCACCATCAATTGGAAGTTGATTGTCAGTAACTGTCACGTCTTTAGGTAGCGTCATATTATCTGATTCTTTTAAGTAGACCTTTGTTCCTCCAGTACTGGTTACTTGAATGGTATCTTGTTCGTAGCTTGGACCAGAAATAGCTGCTTTTTTAGAGACAAAGCTAATATCTCCAACGATACCAGAGGTGTCCCCCCTATCTCTTGAGAGGGTAGCATCATACTTACCTGAGCCCTCTTGATAATCATCTTTCGGGTGTACATAATTATGAACTGTCGCTTGGCCTTGTGCAGTTATATCTCCTACTAGGCTAGTGTTGTCAAAGACCAAACGACTGCCATCACTAGACTTCCAAGTTCCGGCAATACTATCAAACTGACCACGCGCTACCGCACTCACATCCATATCTACAGTGGTCACTTGCGTATCCGTTTTAGCTTGAGCTTGACTGCTTGATTGGCTACTTGAAGCTTGACTATCACTTGAGCTCTTTGGCGCTTGGGATTGACTCGCTGAAGATTGATTCTCGCTTGAAGATTTAGGAGCCTGTGACTGACTGCTTGAGGGAACTGATGAACTCTTTGAAGATGATGACTGAGCCTGACTACTACTCGAACTTGGGGCAGAAGCCTTTTGACTACTTTGCGTGCTTGAAGAGTCCGTCTTTGAACCCGAAAATTCCTTGACCTTAGCACTAGACTTGCCAGTCTTACCGCTATCTTTACTGGATGTTTTAGCCTTACTTGATGAGGTCACCTGGCTGCTCTTAGGCGTCTTATCTGCTGAACTCGATTCCTTATAGCTGGAACAGGCCGTCAGCAAAGCCACTGAGGAAAGGGTAACCATGGAAAGCACGATTGCTTGGGAAAATTTGTTTTTCATAATTATTTCCTCATTTCTAGTCTATCGTAAAAAGTAAAGATAGGACCTATGTCACAAGGCAACATCGGGTTCTCTCTACTTTTAAGGAACAATCTTTTCTACACTTTTATTATATCACTTTCTAATGTAAACGCTAACATATTAGGGCTGTAAATTCTAAAAAAGAGATGAAAATCTCTTGAATCCTTGTGATATAATGGAGACAAAAATTGAAAGTTATATCATGACAATCTATCTTCTAGCACAAGTATTCTCAGCCATCGGTGCCCTATGTGTCGCCATATCTTCTTTTGCAAAATCAAAACATAAAATGCTGGTCTGGCAAATTACCGACTACATTTTTACTGCTATAGCCAACCTCTTATTGGGGGGCTATACCGGTGCTTTAACCATTAGTATTTCCATCATTCGTAATAGCTTGATGGTCAAAAAGAAGATGACCAAGGCTATCTTGACCATCCTTATCATTATTCAAATCATTGTAGGAACCTATCTCAATCAACTTGGACTTATTGGCTATCTGCCAATCATCTCTTCAGTCTCTTATAGTTTAGCCATTGCCATCACACGAAACCTTCAGTGGCTTCGCTGGGTCATCATTGAGAATATGTTACTCTGGCTAATTTACGATTTGACCATTAAGGCCTACCCCGCTGCTATCACTGACGTCACGATCACACTAACCACTCTCATTGCCATTATCCAAAATCGAAAAACCTTTAGCAGATAGAAGCTAAAGGTCTTTTTCTTATAAAGCCCAAGTACGAATAGCGTGAGCTACGCCTGCCTCGTCATTTGTCAAGGTCACATACTTACACAAAGCCTTAATGTCGTCACTCGCATTACCCATGGCAACGCTTTGACCGACGAATTGAAGCATTTCAAGGTCATTAGCAGCATCGCCCAGAGCCATGATTTGATTTGGTGCAATTTCAAGTTTTTCCGCCAAATGCTTAAGTCCACTGGCCTTAGTTGCCCCTTGTGGCATAATTTCAAAGATATAGTCTTGACTACGAACTGTGCTATAGCTCTGACTAAGTCCATCTTGCACGGCGTTTTGGAAGGCGTCCAAAGGTTCAGAATCAGCCATATACATGGCTTGGAAAATCACTTGACCTTCCGCAAAGATTTCTTCCAAACTCCTAGCTTTCGCTTCTGTGAAGACAGTGCCAGCATCATAAGCTACTAACTCAGGCACCTCATCGCCCACAACATAGTAAGTCTTTTCTCCAGTCAAGGTTAGAGCCACCTCTGGAAAATCTTCGCAAGCCTGCAAGAGTTCTTCCATTTCAGGGCGAGATAAACTTTCAGATTGAAGCAAGGTCCAATTTTTAGTTTCATAAGTAGAGCAACCATTGTTCATGATAATGTACTCTTCTTCACTCAGTCCTAATTTCTCAAAATGTGGAAGAATGCCTGAACGTGGGCGTCCTGTACAAAGGACAATTTTGATACCTGCCGCAGCCGCTTCTTGAATAGCCTTGATATTCTCTTCAGGAATCTCTTTTTGGCTATTTAAGAGCGTCCCGTCCATATCTATTGCTATCAATTTAATCATACTATCTAACCTTCTCTCTTTCAAGGGAGTGCAAAAATCCATCGAGGTGTGCATCTCAATTCCTAATGTAACTACCTCCATTATAACACATAAAAATCAAAAAAGACGTGCCGAATCGACACATCATGTTGTCTATAAACCATTCCGTAGGGGGCCTATTGATATTACAAATACAAGCCCTTTTCTACACTTTTCTTAACCAACTCTTCCGTCAGCTTCCATAACTCTTCAGACTCACTTTTTATAAATTTTTTCTTTTCTAATACCATGTCTGAACTAATATTATCTGGATTATAATTACATTCTGACACTTCCAAGTGATTTATTAGTGGTACCAATGCGTCAATGACTCTTGCATATCTTGCCTCAGCACTCTGCCCTTTTTCAAATTTTAGCCAAGATTTTTTCATATTCAAATATTTTTCTTCTGGAAGGATGCTCATTGTTTTTTTAATAGATTCTAGCTCTCTATCATGAGAGTGAACCCTTTTTTTATCGTCAAAAACCCAAGTATCTCCAGCATAGATCTCACCTAGATCATGAATCAGCAACATAGAAATGACCTTTTCCATATTCAGTTTCTCAGGATAATAATCTTGGAAAACTATCGCAGCTATCGCACCCTGCCAAGAATGCTCGGCACTATTTTCAAATCTTCCATCAAGGGTTCTATTAAATCTTGTTACGGACTTCAATTTCTCTATTTCTTTAATAAAATCAACTGTTTTATCTAAATCACTCATTGTCGCTCTCACCTTCCTAATAAGTGTCATAAATGGTTAACTGGTATTGTTCAATGATGCTGTTTAATTTTTCTCCATAGGTTGTATCCGTAGCGTAGACCCCTGTTAGGGCAGCTGTGGCATCCTTATAATTCTTAGTCTTGGAACGGTGTACCCCTACATAGTAGCTGCCCTCAAGGAAGTCTACGTAGTCCTGTAAAGAATTTTCCACAGAGCCATAAGAACGAAAAGCTGCATCAATGTAGTAAGGATTGCCCTTACCATCATCCTCCCAGGTTGGTAGGGTCACACTTTGACCATTGTAGTCCCCCTTAATTCCAAAGAAGTTATAGGACGGCTTCTGACTCAAAGTAGATTGTCCAGAGTCAGATTCCAAGATGGCCTGAGCAATCATGACAGATGCATAAAGATCGTTTCTAGCCGCCAAATAGCGGGACGTCTCGCCAATCTCGGCAATAAAAGCAACCGTCGTCTCATCCGTAGATGTCATGTTCTTTTCCATGGTCAACCTTGGAAAATTCAAACTAGCAAGGAGTCCCAATAAGGCAAATAGCCCAATAAAAATCAGACTCCACTTCTGGAAAAATTTAGGAAAGAGCAAGAAAGACTTCTTTTTCTTTTTAGTTTTCTTAGGTCTAGCTTTCGACTTGCTTTTCTTTTTTCCTTTTGCCAATTGGTCACCCCCTCAATCATACTAACTTCTCTAAGTATATCAAAATTCACTAAAAAAGACCCAAACTAACCGGTTTAAGCCTCCATTATATTATATGGCGTCTCCACCGCGTTCACCAGTACGAATACGGATAACACTCCAAATTGAAACAAAACCTGCTCCAGGTGTGATTGCAACTAGACCTGCTACTAAACCGGTTGAACCACCAACCAAGGATGGATGTCCTGTGACATGTTTTTCAATTGCCAACCATGAAAACATGGCTGCAGCAGCTGACACATGAGCGGTTACTAGCGTGTGAACTGCCAACCATTAGCAGCCAAGGCTGATCCTGCATAAAAGCCAAACCAACCAAACCATATGTGCAAAATATTTTATGTCAGATAATATAACACAAAATTATGAGGCATACAAGCTTATTTACGGAATTTTTCGATAATTCTTTCTTTTCTAACATCTTGTGTTGCCACAAAAAAAGAGCCTCTTAAACCCCATGAAAAAGGTTATAAAGCTCTTGTCTATTCATTTTTCGCTCTTTAGCAACGGTTTTTATAGCCTGATTAGGTTTCATTCCAGAGGCAATTAAAGCTTCTACAGCCTCTACCGGGGTAACATTTGATGTTAGATTTTCTTCCTTATCATTTTCAGAAGCTCCAGCCACAATCAGTAAACATTCACCCTTGAGAGGATTACTAGCAATATAATCTAAAACATCTGAAATAGATCCTCGTTGGTACTCTTCATAAAGCTTGGTCAATTCTCGAACTAAAGTTACTTGACGGTTGCCATAGACCTCATGCATATTTTCAAGAGTATCCGCCACACGGTAAGGTGACTCGTAAAAAATCTGTGTCTCAGGATAAGACAGTTTTTCCTTGAAGAAATCAATCTGCTGTCCTTTTTTACGGGGTAGGAAGCCATAAAAAATATGAGGTTGGGGTGCTAAACCACTGGCAATCAAGGCTGTAATACCAGCCGATGCTCCCGGTAAGGCCACCACTGGAATATCCTCTGCAATGGCAGCTTTGACCAAATCATGCCCAGGATCCGAAATAGAAGGCATCCCCGCATCAGAAACCTGAGCCAAAGAAAGACCTGACTTCAAGCGCTCCAGTAAATCTGGAATTTTCTCATAAGCATTGTGCTCATGAAAAGAATACTGCTTCGTTTCAATCTCAAAATGCTTGAGCAAGAGACCCGTATTGCGCGTGTCCTCCGCACAAATAAGATCCACCTCTTTCAGGATTTGCACACTACGAAAAGTCATATCCTGCAAATTCCCAATAGGTGTGGGAACCAGATAGAGGGTACCGTAGCTAGATTGCCCCTTAAAACTCTTTTGAACCTGCATGTTTAGTCTCCGTACAACAATTCTGCACAGAAGCCACAAGCTTCATTATTATCACGACGTTGGCCGTAAAAATCTGGACAAATATGGAATCCATCATCATAAATAGCCTCGAGATTTACCTTGCCATGAGACATTTTAGTCCCTGTCTCCTCTTGAACCACTTGACTCAAGTGCTCACGTAGCTTGTCGTTTTCCAACTTGAGGGCCGTATTTTCATCAAGAATCCCTGAGAAGTTCGCCTTAATTGCTTCCACTTCTGCCAACATCGACATCAAATTTTGTGATAATTCCTCGAATTTATCATACAATTCACGCTTTTCCATTTAGCTGAACTTCCTCCACTCCATAAGTTAGGGGCGCACGCCCTTTTTCAAATACAACCTTAATAGTCCCTGCAATTACATCAATGGCAACGACCTGACCTGTGCCATCCTTGGTTTCAATGTCATCACCCAAGTCAGGATAACTAGCCTTGCTATCTCGGTAAAAGTCATCTTCATAACTGAGACAACACATAAGTCGACCACAGACCCCGTTCATCTTACCAGAATTCAAAGATAAACTTTGGTTTTTAGCCATCTTAATTGATACTGGTGGGAATTCACCCAAAAAACTAGAACAACAAAGTGCCCGCCCACAAGGTCCTAAGCCACCATAAATCTTTGATTCCTCACGACTTGAAATTTGGCGCAACTCAATACGTGTCTTAAAGTAAGAAGCCAGATCTTTGAGCAATTGACGAAAATCTACCCGTTTTTCAGCAACAAAACTGATTAGCACATAAGAGCAATTTAGCGGAAAGACAATATCAACGACCTTCATTTCTAGCTGATTTTGAGCAATTAAATCAGCTACTACTCCCATACTCTTTTCAGCCTTCAAAAGATTTTCATCATATCTAGCAAAATCCCTCTCTCCAGCTAGGCCTTCAACTCGATTCAAATCAGTAGGCAAACTAACTTCAGGAAAATTTGTATTCTCCATAACGACCTGAGCCAGACGCTTATCCTTTTTATCCAAAACGACTACAAAGTCATCTTTGGCATAATTTCTATCAGGTACAACATATTCTATTGTACCAGTTTCTTCAAATTTTATTCCAATGACTTCAGTCATGATAACACCATATACTCCATCGCATTTTGAAAACTGACATTAGCTAGCCACATTTTTCGTGCCTCATATACTAAGTCTAGCCATCGTCTTGCTTGTGGATTTTGTATATCCTTCCCCAATTGATAAGTTAAAAAAGCCCAGACCATCTCTTGTTCTGACTTTTCACTACACTGGACAGCCAGTTTTGCAACATCCAGATAAAGCAGGTCCTGATTAGCCAGCAGAGACTGTGAAAAACGCTCCACTGTATTGACCAAATCAAGAACCTTATTATCCTTAGCTAGCTCCAAAGCCTGTGCTTCATCCTTAGCAAAATCTGCCAAGACCTTAGCTTGTGTCAATAACAAACCTTCCTTCTGCAGCAAGTCTTCCAGATAAACTCTGTTCTTAGGAAAATAAAAGAGTTGAGCTCGGCTTTTAATCGTCGGTAACATACGACTATCATCAGCTGTCAAAAGAAAAATATAAATCTGACTTTGAGGTTCTTCAATAAACTTTAAGAGACTATTCGCAGCATTGACATGCATCTTGTCAGCATCTCGAATGATAAAAACCTGAGCCTGTCCCTCAAAGCTAGATTGACTAAACTCTCTGGTCAACTGACGAATCGTATCCGTCTTAATAATCTGTCCTTGTGGCTCTACTAATTTAACATCAGAAAAGTCCCCTTGTGCAATCAAGCGACAGGGACGACAGTGACCACAAGGAAGACCATTCTCAGGAGTCACACAAAACCGACTCTGCGCTAGCCAAATAGCCATGTCGAGACTTCCAAAATCACCCGAAAACAAATAAGCATGACTCAAACGATTTTCCCTGATAATTTGTGAAAACTCTTCAAACAGTTTGCTTTGACTTTCAGCTAACTTCATCTTGCTCCTTATAAATAGCCTTCAATTACTTTCCAAGCTTGTTCTACAACATCTTCAAAAGCCTGTGAGGCATCGATTAACTTGATACGTTCTGGTTCAGCCTTAGCCAAATCCAAATAACCTTGACGTACTCGCTGATGCAAGTCAAGCTTCTCTAAATCTAAGCGGTTGACTTCACGTTCACCGCTGGCTGCAATGCGGGCCAAACCAGTTTCAGAATCCACATCAAATAACAAGGTCACGTCAGGTTTATAACCATCAGTCGCATAGGCATTTAACCAGGAAATCTCGTCCTGATCCAAGCCACGACCAGTCCCTTGATAAGCAACTGATGAATCAATAAAACGATCCATAATGACCATATTGCCTTTTTCAAGCTCTGGCAAAACCTTCTCAACCAAGTGTTGGCGGCGAGCCGCAATATAGAGCAAGAGCTCTGTCTTAGCATCCATAGCCGTATTATTTACGTCCAGAATAACCTCACGGATTTGCTCTGCAATAGCTACTCCGCCTGGTTCACGTGTCGTCACGACTTTGGCTGGATAGGCTTCTCTAAGACGAGGCAAAAGCGCCTCCAAAACTGTAGTCTTTCCAGCACCATCTGGCCCTTCGATTGAGATTAATAACCCTTTTGACATGATACTTCCTTTATTTTTATTACCTTCTATTTTATCAAATTTTAGCTTAGATGGAAGAAAAAAAGAGGTTCCTAACCCCTTTTTTCTATCTGAATACTTCTGACCATGCCGATTGCAGGTTTCGAACCTGTGACCTACGCGTTACGAGTGCGTTGCTCTACCAACTGAGCTAAATCGGCTAACACAGTCATTCTAGCACTCTAGACCCAAAAGTCAAGCTCTGTATGAAATTTACAAAAAAGAACTTGGACTAACCAAGCTCTTTCTTTTCTTACAATGATTTGTAAAGTTGACTTGCATTTTCAACAGTGAAACCATATTCCTTAAAGATACGGTCACCAGGTGCTGAGGCACCCCAAGTATCAATAGTAAGTGTTTTACCTGCAAGACCAACGTATTTGCCCCATCCAAAGCTTGTTCCAGCTTCGATAGCCAAACGTTTTGTCACAGCTGCTGGAAGAACTTCTTCTTTATATGCTACATCTTGTTCATCAAAGAGATTTTGTGATGGCATTGAAACGACACGAACATGCACACCTTCAGCTTCAAGAGCCGCTTGGGTATCAAGAGCCAATTTCACTTCAGAACCAGTCGCAATGATGATACCATCAAGATCACCTTTAGCTTCCGAGATGATGTAAGCCCCTTTATTGACACCAGCTTCAGCATTTTCAGCTGTACCATCAAGGACTGGCAAGTTTTGACGTGTCAAAACTAGCATTGTTGGGCGTTCAGTCTCAGCCAAAGCACGTTTCCATGCAGCATTAGTTTCATTACCATCTGCAGGACGGATAACGTTAAGGTTAGGCATTGAACGCACACTTGCCAATTGTTCGATTGGCTCGTGAGTAGGTCCATCTTCACCAACTGCCACTGAGTCGTGGGTCATAACATAAGTTACTGGCAAGTTTTGAAGCGCAGCCATACGTACCGCTGGAAGCAAGTAGTTTGAGAAGACGAAGAAAGTACCACCATAAACACGAGTACCACCATGGAGAGCAATACCATTCATCGCTGCAGCCATAGCAAACTCACGTACACCAAACCAAATATTACGTCCAGCATAGTTGTCTGCTTGGAAATCAGACTCAGCTTTAACCATAGTGTTGTTAGAAGCTGAAAGGTCTGCAGAACCTCCCCAGAATGAAGGAACTTGCTCAGAAATCTGTTGAATAGCTTGTTGGCTTGACACACGGCTAGCTACTGCTGAACCCAATTCATGAGCATTCAACTCAACATGTGCAGGTTCATTCGCAAAGGCAGCCTTGTATTCAGCAGCCAATTCTGGGTAAGCAGCTTCATATTCTGCAAATTTAGTTTGCCAAGCATTCTCAGCAGCTTCTCCACGGAATTTAATACCAGCTTCAAAACGACGAACGACTTCATCTGGTACTGTGAAAGCTGGTGCATCATATCCGTAAACATCTTTAGCACGGTCGATTCCCTCTTGACCAATTGGAGCACCGTGGACAGCTGATGTTCCTTGTCCTTCAGCTCCATAACCGATGATTGTCTTAACTTCGATAATAGATGGTTTATCTGTCTCAGCCTTAGCTTCTTCGATAGCTTTAGCAATAGCTTCCAAATCATTACCATCTTTAACAAGAATATGTTGCCAACCATAAGCTTCAAACTTAGCCTTAACATCCTCAGTGAATGCCATTGATGTTGGTCCATCAAGTGAAATATCGTTTGAATCGTAAAGAAGAACCAACTTACCAAGTTTAAGGTGACCTGCAAGGCTAGCAGCTTCTTGAGAAACACCTTCCATCAAACAACCATCTCCATGGAGGGCATAAGTATAATGATCAACAATATCAAAACCAGGTTTGTTAAATTTAGCTGCCAAGTGTGCTTCAGCCATTGCCATACCTACAGCGTTAGCAATCCCTTGACCAAGAGGACCTGATGTTGCTTCAACACCATCAGTATGATTAACTTCAGGGTGACCTGGAGTCTTAGAACCCCATTGACGGAAGTTCTTCAAATCATCCATTGATACATCATAGCCTGAAAGGTGCAAGAGGCTATAAAGCAAAGCAGAACCATGACCTGCAGAAAGAACAAAACGGTCACGGTTTGTCCAGTTACGGCTAGTCTTTGGATTAACATTCATCACATGGTTCCAAAGCACATAAGCCATTGGCGCTGCACCCATAGGAAGACCTGGGTGCCCAGAATTCGCAGCTTGAATTGCCTCGATCGAAAGTGAACGAATAGTGCTGACCGCCATTTGGTCAATTGCATCAAAAGTCATGATTCTAACTCTCCTTTTTGGAAAAAAAATGCGGAGCATACAGACTATTAGCGTCTGAGCTCTAGTTATACTATTCTAATTATAGCATATTATCTATCTCTTTGGGCAATCCAATTCTATTTGTGAAACCCTAAACCTATAAAATACAGGACCTAAAGCGTTCGTTTATACAAACCAATAGCATTTGTCTTATCCCAAGCAATTATTAAATCTATTCATCAAAAAACAAAAAAGCCGAGGGAAACCCCGACTTTATGTAAAATTATTTAACGAAGTCAAGCAATGCCAAGAAGCTTTCAGCTTCAAGTGATGCACCACCAACAAGAGCTCCGTCAACGTCTGGACAAGCCATGTATTCAGCAACGTTTTCAGGCTTAACTGATCCACCGTATTGAACACGTACTTTGTCAGCAACTTCTTGACCAAAGTCAGCAGCTACAACGTCACGAACAACTTTACACATTTTTTGTGCGTCGTCTTGTGAAGCTGATTTACCAGTACCGATAGCCCAGATTGGTTCGTATGCGATTACTGTTGAAGCTACTTGTTCTGCAGTCAATCCAGCAAGAGCAGCTGAAACTTGAGCACCTACGAATTCTGCTGCTTTACCAGCTTCGTAAGTTTCAAGTGATTCACCACAACAGATGATTGGAAGCATACCGTTAGCAAAGATTGCTTTTGCTTTTTTGTTGATGTCTTCATCAGTTTCGTGGAAGTAGTCACGACGTTCTGAGTGACCGATAACAACGTAGTCAGTACCGATTTCTTTCAAAACTTGTGGGCTAGTTTCACCAGTGAAGGCACCAGCATTTTCAAAGTAAGTGTTTTGCGCAGCAACTTTAAGGTTTGAACCTTTAGCAGCGGCAAGTACAGCTGTCAAGTCAACTGCAGGAGCTGCGATACCAGCTTCAACAAGATCTGATGAAGGAAGTTTTGATGCTACAGCTTCAACGAATGCTTTTGCTTCTTCTGGATTTTTGTTCATTTTCCAGTTACCAGCGATAAATGGTTTACGTGACATTTAACATACCTCTTCTTTTATTTATTTACTCGTTTATTTTATCACAAATCCCTTACTATTACTAGGATTTTAGGAAAATTCCGAAAACTCGACTTGCTTTATGACTTTTTATCACTATCAAAACTTAGCTTAAGCACCTTAAACAGTTAAAAAGTATAGAATCACAAGTATTTTTAAACACCAAAAAGAGCCGAGTAAACTCGACTCTCTCAATTATTGTCTGACGAATAATTGTATTGGGAACTTAATATTAATTAAGCTTCGATTTCAGATACGATACCTGAACCAACAGTACGTCCACCTTCACGGATAGAGAATGTTGTACCTTGTTCAACGGCGATTGGGTGAATCAACTCAACGTCGATAGTCACGTTATCACCAGGCATAACCATTTCAGTACCTGCAGGAAGTTCGATTGAACCTGTTACGTCAGTTGTACGGAAGTAGAACTGTGGACGGTAGTTGTTGAAGAATGGAGTGTGACGTCCACCTTCTTCTTTAGAAAGGATGTAAACTTCACCTTTGAATTTAGTGTGTGGGTTGATTGAACCAGGTGCAGCCAATACTTGACCACGTTCGATTTCATCACGTTGGATACCACGAAGAAGGACACCGACGTTATCTCCGGCAATACCTTCGTCAAGTTGTTTACGGAACATTTCAACACCAGTTACAACTGCTTTTTGGATTTCTTCTTTAAGACCAACGATTTCAACTTCGTCATTGACACGAACAACACCACGGTCGATACGTCCTGAAGCAACAGTACCACGACCAGTGATTGAGAATACGTCTTCGACTGGAAGCAACAATGGTTTGTCAGTGTCACGTTCTGGTTCTGGAATGTATTCGTCAACAGTGTTCATCAAGTCCATGATGATGTCTTCGTATTTAGAATCACCTTCAAGAGCTTTAAGAGCTGAACCTTGGATAACTGGAATGTCATCACCTGGGAAATCGTATTCTGAAAGAAGGTCACGGATTTCCATTTCAACCAATTCAAGCAATTCTTCATCGTCAACCAAGTCAACTTTGTTCATGAAGACGATAAGGTGTTTAACACCAACCTGACGTGAAAGAAGGATGTGCTCACGAGTTTGTGGCATTGGTCCGTCAGTAGATGCTACTACAAGGATCGCACCGTCCATTTGAGCAGCACCAGTGATCATGTTTTTAACGTAGTCCGCGTGTCCAGGCGCGTCGATGTGAGCGTAGTGACGTTTTTCAGTTTCATACTCAACGTGTGCAGTGTTGATTGTGATACCGCGTTCACGTTCTTCTGGAGCAGCGTCGATTGAAGCGTAGTCTTTTGGTGTGTTAACTGCGCTAGGAAGACGACGAGCCAATACAGTTGTGATTGCAGCTGTCAAAGTAGTTTTACCGTGGTCAACGTGTCCGATTGTACCAATGTTAACGTGTGGTTTACTACGATCGTATTTTTCTTTTGCCATTTAGGAAAAGCCTCCAATAAAATATATTTTATAGATAGACAGTAGGCAATACAGTCTAACTTTACTCTACTATTCTATCAAAATGTCATAGAATTGCAAGTATTTTATATAGTTTTCAGTTTTTCTTTAGAGTAATTACAAATATTACTTTCAATAATTCTATTTCTACTGCTCCTATTAGTTTTCACTATCTTCATACTACTGCCTAACACCATCTAACGAAAAAAGAAGCCGTATTAACGACTTCTTCTTAAAGGTACGATTTTTTCATCTTGATTTTCCAATTCTTGAGTCTGAGATAACTCATCCTCAATCGCTTGAACAATATTATCACGCTTTTCATTAGCAGCGATGTTCAAGACAAAGGCTATCCCAACTGAAGTCACTAAAAGAGAGTTACCTCCTTGCGAAAGGAAGGGGAAGGTAACCCCTGTTGATGGAATTAGCCCTGAGATTCCTCCGATGTTAACGAAGACCTGCATTAGCATTAAGGCACCTACACCCAATGCCATCATAGAGTTAAAAGGATTTCGTGCCTTGACTCCCACAATCATAATACGAAGAATGAGGAAAAAGAGGAGGGCCAGAATCAAGCCAGCTCCGATAAGACCTAACTCTTCAATTGCAATTGAAAACACAAAGTCTGTTGTAGCTTCTGGGAGATAACCAGTTTTTTCAATCGAATTTCCAAGTCCAAGACCGAACCAGCCCCCATTACTCATAGCATAGTAGGAATGAGATAGCTGGAGACCAGATCCAGTCAAATCCTTGAACGGATTAAAATATGCTGCGAAACGCTTGGCAACATAACCGAAGATAGGTACCTTAGCCATGGTTTGAACCCCAACTAAGGCAATTAAACCAAGGAACGCTGATGAAATCCCTACAATGCCGGCAAATAAGGCCGTGAACCAACGGTAGCCAACACCAGAAATTGAAAACATAACTACCGTAGTCAATACAATGATAGCCGCATTACCCAAGTCAGGTTGGATAGCAACCAAACCAATCATTACAAGCAAATAAACACGCCAGTCATTAAGTTCCTTACCATTTCTAGGAATCCATCTATTCTTCGTCAAGGCTTGATAGTCATAACGTTCTATAGCAGACTGTTTTTTTGAAAAAGTGTGTGCCAAAAACCAGACAACAATGATCTTAAGGTACTCCGCTGGTTGGAAAGACAAGGGACCAAGCACAATCCAACCATTGGCACCATTGATTTCCCTGGTGAAAAATTTGGCAATGACCAAAAGTAAAATCTCAAAGGCAATAACAACACCCAAAAGCTTATCTTTCCTGAGAAAGTTCAACTTCAGTCGGTAGATGAAAAAAATAGAGAACAAGGATACCAACCAAAAGGCTCCTTGGTTTATAACAGATGCGAAGGGATTGGCTCCCAAGGCTACTAAACGAGCACTTGTTGTTGAATACACTACTATTAAACCAACTATGGATAAGATTAAATAAGGTATCAAGATGGTGTAATCTAAAAGATGCTTCTTTTCAATTTTCATATCTTTAAAAAACTCATACTTTCTATTACGTTACTCTACATTTTCTCTTAAAATATAAAGCTAACAGCTTATATTATAACACTTTGATACCTTAAACTAAAGTAAAAGCTAAATTAACCGTTTTCAGGACTGGAAATCTGATTTTTTATCTTACCTTCAGATAGGTTTTACAATGAGCTTTCTTTGATAACTTTGCTACTTCTCATGTTTTCTTTTACGACAAATAAAAAACGGGACCAAAGTCTCGTTTTTTGTTGTCTTATTTTGTACCGACACTGATACGATTAAGTGCTCGACGGAGAGCAACCTGAGCACGTTGAACTTCATCAATACGGTCAGATTTAGTTGCTTCTTCCAAGTCACGTTCGGCACGTTGCTTGGCACGTTCGGCACGAGAAACGTCAATGTCGCGTTCACGTTCTGCTGAATCGGCAACGATAGTAATAAAATCATCTTTAACTTCGATGATACCACCGTTTACGGCAATCCAATCGACGTGACTCTCGTCATCCACACGACGAACCTTGAGTTCATCCACTTCAAGTGGCGCAATCAAGTTAATATGGCCTGGCAAGATACCAATTTGACCATCTTTAGTAACCGCGTGGATAAAGCTGGCATGGTGGTCATATTTCAGACCATCCGGAGTTACCACTTGTACGGTCATTTGTGCCATATCTTCACCTCATTAGTAGCCCATAGCTTTAGCTTTAGCTACTACATCCTCAATTGGACCTACGCTACGGAAGGCATCTTCTGGAAGATTATCATATTTACCTTCAAGAATTTCTTTAAAGCTACGAACGGTTTCAGCAACTGGAACATAAGAACCTGGTTGACCTGTAAACTGTTCAGCAACGTTAAAGTTTTGTGACAAGAAGAATTGGATACGACGAGCACGTCCAACCAATGTTTTTTCTTCGTCTGACAATTCATCCATACCAAGGATAGCGATAATATCTTGCAATTCACGGTAACGTTGAAGCACACGTTGAACTTCAGTCGCAACAGCATAGTGTTCTTCACCAACAATTTCAGGTGAAAGGGCACGTGAGCTTGATGCCAATGGGTCAACGGCTGGGTAAATACCCATTTGTGTCAACTTACGTTCAAGGTTGGTTGTTGAATCCAAGTGAGCAAATGCTGTAGCTGGCGCTGGGTCAGTATAGTCATCGGCTGGAACGTAGATGGCTTGGATTGATGTAACAGAACCTTTTTTAGTTGATGTGATACGTTCTTGCAATTGACCCATTTCAGTAGCAAGTGTAGGTTGGTAACCAACGGCTGATGGCATACGACCAAGAAGGGCAGAAACCTCAGAACCTGCTTGAGTGAAACGGAAGATGTTATCGATGAAGAGAAGCACGTCTTGACCTTCGACATCACGGAAGTATTCCGCAATTGTCAAACCAGTAAGAGCAACACGCATACGTGCTCCAGGTGGTTCGTTCATTTGACCGAAGACCATGGCTGTTTTCTCAATAACGCCAGATTCTTTCATTTCCCAGTAAAGGTCATTACCTTCACGTGTACGTTCACCAACACCTGTAAACACGGAAATACCACCGTGCTCTTGGGCAATGTTGTGAATCAACTCTTGAATAAGAACGGTTTTACCAACACCGGCACCACCAAAGAGTCCGACTTTACCACCTTTAAGGTAAGGGGCAAGCAAGTCGATAACTTTAATCCCTGTTTCAAGGATTTCAGTAGATGTTGACAATTCATCGAAAGTTGGTGCTTTTTTGTGAATTGGTTCACGCTCTGCATCTTCTGCAAAAGGTGCTTCCAAGTCAATGGTATCACCAAGAACGTTAAAGACACGTCCAAGGGTATCTTTACCAACAGGAACGCTGATTGGACGACCAGTGTCCAGAACTTCTAGTCCACGAGTCAATCCATCAGTAGATTCCATGGCAATGGTACGAACCACACCTTCTCCAAGTTCAAGAGCTACTTCGAGCACGATACGTTTAGACTTTTGTTCGTCAGTATAAACGACCAATGCATTGTTAATCTCAGGGAGTTTATCACCAGCTGCAAACGCTACGTCTACAACAGGACCAACAACCTGAGCAATTTTGCCTGAGCTCATTGTTTTCTCCTTATGATAGTTTTTTGGATGACAATCATCCCTTTTTCATGTGTGTCTAATTAAGACAAATCTCTAGCTATTCAAGTGCACTTGCACCACCAACAATTTCAGTAATTTCCTGAGTGATGGCAGCTTGACGCGCACGGTTATATTGGATTGTCAAATCGTTAATCACATTCTTAGCATTATCAGTGGCTGTCTGCATTGCAGTCATACCCGCTGCGTGCTCAGCTGTTTTGGCATCTACGATAGCACCGTAGATAAGACTCTCCGCATATTGTGGTAAGAGTTGATCCAAAATAGTGTCACGATCTGGTTCCAATTCAAACTTGGTCAACACATGACCTTCTGATTCATTGGGATCCAAATCAGCGATAGGAAGCATTTGTTCCACACGAACTTCGCTAGACAAACTGTTAACATGGTGGTTATAGCACACATAGAGTTCATCAAAAAGTTCATTTTGATACATTCCTACAGCTTTAGAAATGATTTTTCCGACTTGATCAAAACTAGGTTGATCTTCAAGGCCACGAAGTTCAAAAGCAACATTCATGTTACGAGCCTTGAAGAAATCTGAACCTGTTCCACCAATAGAAATGATAGCATATTCATCTTCAGAATCATGGTCACGTTTAATCATGTCCAACACAGCTTTAAGAATTGTTGAGTTATAACCTCCAACGAGTCCTTTATCTGAAGTAATGACAATGTAACCTGTCTTACGAACTGGGCGTGCATCCAACATTGGATTTGACGAACCATTAATCAATTCTGAATGTAGAAGATCTGTTGTGATCTGTCTAATTTTTGAGGCATAGATTTGGAAATCTTTAGCAGCTTGCTCAGAACGTGTCAATTTTGAGGCAGAAACCATTTGCATGGCTCCTGTGATTTGACTCGTTTTCTTAGTTGAAGCAATTTTTGCTTGGATTTCTCTTAGAGAGCCTGCCATATGCTGTCCTCCCTATTTCTATTTGTATTCTGACTGATCTTTGAAAACTTGGATAGCTTCATTAAGTACAGATTCCTCAGGAAGATCCTTAGTTGTACGAATAGTTTCAAAGATATCCTCATGGTGACTATCAAAGTAGTCATAGAGTGCTTCTTCAAAATCCAAGATTTGATCAACCGGAACACTATCCAAGAAACCGTGTGTCAAAGCGTAAAGGATAACAACTTGTTTCTCAACTGGAAGTGGTTTATGAAGCGGTTGTTTCAAAACTTCAATTGTACGACGACCACGGTTCAATTTCGCTTGAGTCGCAGCATCCAAATCTGAACCAAATTGCGTAAAGGCTTCAAGTTCACGATATGAAGCCAAGTCAAGACGAAGTGTACCAGCAACCTTCTTCATCGCTTTAATTTGCGCTGATCCACCTACACGTGATACGGAAGAACCCGCATCAATGGCTGGACGAATACCTGAGTTAAACAAGTTTTCTTGCAAGAAGATTTGTCCATCTGTGATTGAGATAACGTTTGTTGCGATATAAGCTGAGATATCTCCGGCTTGCGTTTGGATGATTGGCAAGGCAGTAATTGAACCACCACCAAGATCATCTGAAACTTTAGCTGAACGTTCCAAAAGACGTGAGTGGAGATAGAAGACATCCCCTGGGTAGGCTTCACGACCTGGTGGACGACGGAGAAGCAATGAAAGTTCACGATAGGCCACGGCTTGTTTAGACAAATCATCATAAACAATCAAGACGTGTTTTCCGTTATACATGAACTCTTCAGCCATTGCAACACCAGCGTAAGGCGCGATGTAAAGCAATGGTGATGGTTGTGATGCTGAGGCAGTCACAACGATTGTGTAATCAAGAGCACCATGTTTACGGAGAGTTTCTACTTGTGTACGAACTGTTGATTCTTTTTGACCAATAGCCACATAGATACAGATCATATCTTGACCTTTTTGGTTCAAGATCGCATCAATGGCTACTGAAGTTTTACCAGTTTGGCGGTCTCCGATGACCAACTCACGTTGACCACGTCCAATTGGAACCAAGGCATCAATCGCCTTAAGACCAGTTTGCAATGGCTCAGAAACTGATTTACGTTGCATAACACCTGGAGCAGGTGTTTCAACTGGACGGAAACCTGTTGTTTCGATGTCACCAAGACCATCAACTGGTTGCCCAAGTGGGTTTACTACACGACCAATAAGGGCTTCACCAACTGGAACTTCCATGATTTTTCCAGTACGTTTAACAATATCGCCTTCACGAATTGCTACGAAATCCCCCAAGATAATGATACCGACATCATTAGATTCAAGGTTTTGGGCCATACCATAGGCACCATTTTCAAATTCGAGCAACTCACCACTCATGGCATTATCAAGACCACGAGCACGTGCGATACCGTCACCGATATAGGTAACGACACCAGTTTCAGTGACGTCAAAGTTTGGCTGGAAGTTTTCAATTTGCTTTTTAATTAAAGCGCTAATTTCTTGTGCGTTAATTGCCAAAAGTCACACCACTTTCTATTTCAAATTCGTTTTAAAGGTTTGCAATTGACTGCGAATTGACGTGTCAACAACCTTATTTTTTGCTTTGATGACGAATCCTCCGATGAGGTCCTCATCAATTTTTTCTACTAAACGACGTGTCTTAATCTCAAATTTTTGTGAAACAATCGCCAAAAGTCGGGCTTTTTGTTCCTCAGACAAGGGACTTGCTGATGTCACTGTAACATCGTAAGTATTGTCTTCTTGATCAAAGAGCTCAAGGACCAATTTCAACACATCATAGAGAATGTTGGCACGGTCATTGAGTAAGATTACCTCAAGAAAATTGTTCATATACACTGAACAAGACTCTTGAAACAAGCTCAAACTTTCTTTTTTAGCTTCACTTGTCACATTTTCCTGCGACAAGAAGGTTTTTAGATTTGTTTCAGCAAAAACTGTTAGGATTTGCCTTACTTCTTCTTGGATTGTTGACACGGCGTCTTGTTCAAAAGCGACTTCTACCAGACTTCTGGCATACTGCTCAACAAGAGCTTGTGTTTTCTTATCCATTAAGCATCTCCTAATTGATCAAGATAGCTATCAATCAAGTCAGATTGCGCTTTAGCATCAAGGTTTTGTTTCATAACTTTTTCCGCCAAGAGGACAGTCAAGTCTGCAACTTCACCTTTAACGCCAGCAAGTGCTTCCACACGGCTTTGGGCGATGTCTTGATTTGCTTTCTCTTTCAAGCGTTTAGCTTCATCATGTGCTTCTGCAATGATTTTTGATTCTTGAGTTTTACCAGTTTCCTTGGCCCCATCAATAATTTGAGCTGCCTCAGTGCGAGCACCTGCCAACTCATCTTGACGTTTTTGTACCAAGCGTTCTGCTTCTTGACGAGCATTTTCAGCACTATCAATATCTGTGGCAATTTTCTTTTCACGAGCAGCAAAGATTCCTGTAATTTGATCCCATGCGAATTTACGGATGAGGTAATACAAGAGAAAAACTGAGCCGAGTGTGATAATGATATTACCAAGTGTCGTACTATTAATCAGTAATGACATTTCATTTCTCCCTTTCTTAATTATTCTTCGTTGACTTTATCACCAATATAGTTTGAACTTAGGATAATAAAGACATAGGCTTGGATAAAGCCGATAAAGGCTGAAAAGGCAACCCAGACAAGGTTCAAAGCAAAGGATACAGGTGCTGCAAAAGCAGACCAGGTCACTAATTGAAGAATCAAGCCAGTAAGTACCTCACCAGAATAAATGTTACCAAACAAACGCAAGGCCAATGAAGCAAGGTTGGTTAATTGTTCCAAAATGTTCATTGGGAGCATAGCTGGGTATGGTGAAAGGTAGCCCTTTAGATAGCCTTTAAACCCTTTTTTACGGATCCCCTCAATATGACTAATGAGGGTAATAATCAAAGAAAGAGTGATAGTAACACCGAAGTTCGATGTTGGAGAAGTCCAAAAATTGTAATGCTCACTTTTTACAGATACAAGCAAACCTAAGTTGTTTGCTGTAAAAACAAAGGTGAAAATTACAAACAAGAGCAAACTATAATTCTTCGTGAATTTCCCAAGACTTTGAGAAATGGTACTGTTCACAAACTCATAGATGAACTCAAGCACATTTTGTTTTCCCTTTGGTTTAATGGTCATCTTACGACTTGACCAAAAAACCACTCCAAAAACGATAATTACTGTCAAGAGAGACATGGCAAGGACAGTCAAGTCAAAATCAATCCCAAATAATGAGACGGTTGGATTACTTGTAGTTTCCACTGCTCATCCCTCCTTCATCTTTTATTTGTCTATTAGACAATGTAGCTAAGGGCAAACAATACGAAGAAGGTACCTTCGATAAAGGCAACACCAGTAAACATCAATGTTTGAAGTTTGCTAAACATCTCAGGTTGGCGAGCTGCAGCTTTAGCGATATTGGCAACGAGGATACCCTCACCAACAGATACACCCATAACGGCCAAACCGAGGGCTAAGATAGTTAGATTCATAGTAGAATTCTCCTTTTTAATTATTTTTACCCTGCTATTTTAGTCCTATTTTCCACGAAAGTCAATGAATTGACGGTTTTTTAGACGTTTTCACTGACTTTGCCTAACGTTTTCATTTTACTTACACAGGCGTTTACTTTTAATGAAAAACTTTCTGCTTATTTCATAAAAACAAGCCTAACCTTGTGAGATTAGACTTGTTTGGGAGATTTATGAAAAAAGAAAGATACACTGTCTGACTTAAAACCAGAACATGTGAGCGCTACCGAACGACGTTCAGTAATACTTATTAGGATGACTATAGTATAGCTTTGGTTGCTTAAAGAAAACTGAAGGGGATTTTATATTTTCAACGAAAATCAAACGAGGATTGCGCTCTACATTCATACAAAGTATCTAAAGGGAATTTTTTCTACAATCTTCAAAAACTTTATGATAATCGTGACACTAAAAACCTAAAATATCTCAAAATCATAGCCTTATAAAGCCAACTAACTATTCTAGACACCTGAGAAACAAGCAATACTTTTATCCTCCTCAAATTGACATAAATTTATAGAATCTATCATCCGGTACTATGCTTACTGAAATATCTATTTCTTCCAATACGATTAAATAGTAATTTGAAAATAGAAATTAATAAAAAGATGAGTAAGTTAGTTTTTTAATAGTAATAAACTTCTTCCACTATACTTGAAAACTAAGGAGTACCAGAGTTCAATTGTTAATTATAATAAATTCAATTGTGAAAACCATAATCTATTCTCTAAGCCATTCAATCATTTCAATAATTTCTTTATCAAAATCTTCTTTTTGAGCGTTTTTTATTATATCATCAATCGAGCAGGACCTTTTAAACTCACTCTGGAACCAAGCTCTTATCATTGTTAAGGCTTTCTTTCCACCAATAATAGATAACTTTTCTTCTAAAGTATTCCATGATTTATCACGTATTTTTCTTGCTTCAGAATTAGCCTTAACAATGTCCCACTTACTATTTAATTCTTTTAGTTTTGTTGACAATGAATCTGCCACTTCATCTTTGAAGTTTTCATCAATTTTTTTATCCAAATATTGATAAAAAATTATTTCATTTTCCATCCCTGAGATGGCAAATAAAACTTTTGGAATAAGAAAGTAATTTTCAATTTCTTTCTTATTCCAGAATTTTAAATTTAAGTCAGCATCTTTTGCTTCAAATATCTTTTTATCTAACCAAGTTTGCGGGAAATAATCTCTATCTAAAATACATTTTACTTGTATACTACCTTTAGTTTCACCCGCAAATAGTTTTGATAACCCAAAAGCTTGTGGTAGATTACTTGCTCCTTTTAATTCCACGAATGGAAGTGTTAGTAGTGAATCGTTATTTTCTGGGTAACATTTTTCATAAATTTTATTTAAGATTTTTAAATCACTTGAATTCTCGACAAAAATGCATTTTTTAGAATTCGCAATCCTTAACAATGTAATGTTTTGCGAACTGCCTAAGTCCTCCAATGTATTTTGTACAGAAATGATGTCTGAAGAGAATTTCATGGTTTGTTTAGATTTATCAATCATTAGTACATTTTCGGGATTAACCTCTGATAAAATTTCTACTGAATGTGAAGCAATAATTACCTGCTTAAATCTATTCTTTACAATTTTTACTAAACTCCTCTGTAGGTCTGGATGCATATAAACATCAGGTTCATCTAGTATCACAGTCTCTGACTCTGCAGATTTGCAAATAAACCAAATAATCTGAAGCCACATTTGAAGACCACTCCCCATATAGCCTATCTCCGAAGTAAATCTATCTGCTTCTATCATTAATTGGATTGGAGGAGTGCTATCCCCTATAAATCCTCTCGACGGTGCAATCAATTCTTTTACTTTCAACCCTTGCCAAGTTTGCTCTGCTAACTGACAAAATTCTTCGTAAACTGTTATATCCTTTGTTTTCTCATCTAATATCTCATTTCTAAAATGCCTACTAGACAAATAAGTATCTCGACCATTAACAATTGTACTTCCAGCTAACTGTCTTTCTTCTTCTTTAATTAATCCAATTTGAGGTAATATCTCAACTCTTGAAAAGCTACTTACTAGAAATTTATTTGCGCTTTTTATATTTCTTCCCGATTTATCATAATAACAAGCATAAGCAACATCATCTGAAATATAAATTTCAATCTTATTTTTATCATTAAAATATCCTATTATTTTTGAAATAATATCTTCTTTGTAAAAATGAGACACTGTACGTAGATCAATTTTTAAAGAATCTAAATTAAGTTTCTTCGACTTCTTGTTTCTCTGCTGAAAAATAGGAGGTAAATCTTTATAATTATGTTTTTTACCACTTTTTATTGCTAATGCAATCAATCTCAACCCCTCTATCATAGTAGATTTACCAGCATTATTTTTCCCCACAGCAATTGTAATTTCTCTTAAAGGAATTGTTGCATCTTCAAAACATTTATAATTTATAAATTGAATTTTTTCTAACATTAAAACTCACTCCTAAAGATGGCTTAATTAACATCTGATTATATAAAATTTAACTAAAAAAACCATTTAGTATACATTGCAAGTCAAACTCACAAGCGATTAGACTAAATGGTCACTTTATATCATTAAAATATTACACCAATTTCTTCATTTCTTCAATACGTACGACTGTCGCATCGTATTTAGCTTGGTAATCTTCTTGTTTGTCGCGTTCTTTTTGGACGACTTCTGGTTTGGCATTGGCTACGAAGCGCTCGTTAGAGAGTTTCTTACCAACCATAGCCAGTTCTTTTTGCCATTTAGCCAATTCTTTTTCAAGACGGGCCAATTCTTCTTCGACATTAAGAAGGTCAGCGAGTGGCAAGTAGATTTCTGCGCCTGTGATGATGCTTGACATAACCAAGTCAGGTACTTCGACATCTGCTGCAATTTCCAAGTGTTCTGGGTTTGTGAAGCGTTTGATGTAGTTGACATTGTCATTGAAGAAGGCATCGAGCTTGCTATCACTAGTCTTGATCAAGATGGTGATTGGCTTGCTTGGTGCTACATTCACTTCAGCACGTGAGTTACGAACGGAGCGAATCACGTCTTTAAGAGCTTCTACACCAGCTGCTGCTGCTTCGTTTTCAAACTCTGGACGAACCACTGGGTATTCAGCAGTCACGATTGTTCCTTCAGAGATTTGGCCATAGATTTCTTCAGTCACGAATGGCATGATTGGGTGAAGGAGACGCAAGATTTGATCCAAGGTGTAAAGAAGAACCGAACGAGTGATGACTTTTTCGTCCTCATTGTCGCTGTAAAGCACTTCCTTAGTCAACTCAACATACCAGTCCGCAAACTCATCCCAGATGAAGTTGTAGAGGATGTGACCAGCCACACCGAATTCGAACTTGTCAAAGTTCTCAGTAACTTTTCCAATGGTTTCATTGAGGTTGTGGAGAATCCAACGGTCTGTGACATTACCTGCTTGACCAGCAGCCACTTTAGCTACATTTTCACGTGCTACATCCAAGGTCAAACCTTCATTGTTCATGAGAATGTAACGAGAGATGTTCCAGATCTTGTTAATGAAGTTCCAAGAAGCATCCATTTTTTCGTAAGAGAAACGCACGTCTTGACCTGGTGCAGAACCGTTTGAAAGGAACCAACGGAGAGCATCAGCACCATATTTCTCGATAACATCCATTGGGTCAATCCCGTTACCGAGTGACTTAGACATCTTACGTCCTTGCTCGTCACGAATCAAACCGTGGATCAAGACGTTCTTAAATGGTTGGCGTCCTGTGAATTCCAATGATTGGAAGATCATACGAGACACCCAGAAGAAGATGATGTCGTAACCTGTAACCAAGGTTGAAGTTGGGAAGTAACGTTTGAAGTCTTCTGCTTCCACATCAGGCCAGCCCATAGTTGAGAATGGCCAGAGGGCAGAACTGAACCAAGTGTCCAAGACGTCTTCATCCTGTTTCCATCCGTCGCCTTCTGGTGCTTCTTCACCGACGTACATTTCACCCTCAGCATTGTACCAAGCAGGGATTTGGTGACCCCACCAGAGCTGACGAGAAATCACCCAGTCGTGGACATTTTCCATCCATTGAAGGAAGGTGTCGTTGAAACGAGGTGGGTAGAAATCAACCTTGTCGTCTGTGTCTTGGTTAGCGATGGCATTCTTCGCCAATTGATCCATCTTAACGAACCATTGTGTAGACAATCGTGGTTCAACAGGCACACCTGTACGCTCTGAGTGACCAACTGAGTGAGTCATTTTCTCGATTTCAACAAGAGCACCGATTTCTTCCAATTTCTTAACAACGGCCTTACGTGCTTCAAAGCGGTCCATACCGTTGAATTCGCCAGCCAATTCATTCATGGTACCATCATCGTTCATAACGTTGACTTGCGGAAGATTATGACGTTGACCAACCAAGAAGTCGTTAGGGTCATGAGCAGGAGTGATTTTAACCACACCAGTACCAAATTCAGGGTCAGCGTGTTCATCGCCAACGATTGGGATTGGTTTATTTAAGATTGGCAAGATAACATTTTTACCAATCAAGTCTTTATAACGGTCATCATTTGGGTTAACTGCTACAGCAGTGTCTCCAAACATAGTTTCAGGACGAGTAGTCGCCACTTCAAGAGCACGTGAACCATCTTCCAACATGTAGTTCATGTGGTAGAAGGCACCTTCCACATCCTTGTGAATAACCTCGATATCAGAAAGGGCTGTACGAGCTTTTGGATCCCAGTTGATGATAAATTCACCACGGTAAATCCAGCCTTTTTTGTAAAGTTCTACAAAGACTTTACGAACGGCTTTTGAAAGACCTTCATCAAGGGTGAAGCGCTCACGAGAGTAATCCACCGAAATCCCCATCTTGCCCCATTGTTGCTTGATGGTTGAAGCATACTCATCTTTCCATTCCCAGACTTTATCAAGGAATTTTTCACGACCCAGGTCATAACGAGAAATGCCACTTTCAGCCAAACGGGCTTCGACCTTAGCTTGAGTAGCAATACCTGCATGGTCCATACCAGGAAGCCAAAGCGTATCAAAACCTTGCATGCGTTTTTGACGGATGATGATATCTTGAAGAGTCGTATCCCAAGCGTGACCAAGGTGAAGTTTACCAGTTACGTTTGGTGGTGGAATAACGATTGAGTAAGGCTTAGCCTTTTGATCTCCAGAAGGCTTGAAAACATCTTCGTCAAGCCATTTTTGGTAACGACCAGCCTCAACCTCGGCTGGATTGTATTTAGGTGAAAGTTCTTTAGACATGTGTGTGTCCTTTCTAGTTAATATCTTTAATCAATTTTGGAGGATATGATTTGGAATTCTGATTTATTCCTTTAACTAAATAATTATCATATCCAAATTTAAATTTTTGTTCATATTCCCGACCAAGAGCATCAGTGAATTTAATTTTAAAAATCAAGAAATACAACTGTTTTGCTTGTTGGTTAATCTCACTCAAGCTAAATGAGATTGATTCATTGGGGATAGCAAAATTCTCACTAAAATAATTATAAAAAGCATGAGTAGCTTTTCCAGAAGATGGCGACTGATCAAAATAAATAGGATTCCCAGATAAATCATTATAAACAGGACAAGTCATTATATTGGTTGCTGTACCTCGACCAACATTAGTCAAATAGATTTCAACAATCAGCTGGTGATTAACACTAAAAATACGAGATTTAGTGCGATTTAAATGAAAATAAGGAATTAAATCAGACCGGTTCTGTAAGTTAAATTGCAACTCATCAGTAGATTGTTTATATATTGAAAATTCTTTTTGAAAATCCTGAAATTCATCTAACTTATCTTGAGTTTCCCTTTGGAATAGTTCTTGTTGACTTTCTTTTTTATCTTCCCTCCGATTATTCCAAACTTGTATAAGTATAGGAAGAATAATACTGATAAGCAAGGCTAACAAAGCTATTTTATCACTTGGTTTAGAATTGATCACAAAATTAATTATCTTTTCTATCATATTCCTTTACCTCCCCCACTCACTCTTCAGCAAGCCATATCTCAACTCATCACAGCGATTGCCTTGGGCATCTTTGCGGTCTCGGATGCGAGCTTCAAGAGTAAAGCCAAGTTTCTCAGCGACACGTTGACTTTGGACATTGTAGCCAAAGCAGACCAGTTCAATCTTGTGAAGACCCAAATTTTTAAAACCTAGGTCAATTAAGGCACGCGCCGCTTCAGGCACATAGCCTCGACCCCAATAGTCTGGGTGCAAGGTATAGCCAATCTCAAGCACATCATCCTCGTGTCGATGGTTGAAATCAACAGAACCAATCACTTTATCAGTCCCTTTGACCACAATGCCATAACCAGCTGGAAGATTTTCCTTTTCATTACGATCGGGAAGGATATGTTCTAGATAATAGATTTCATCTTCCAAGGTCTTGACGGGCGGAAAGCCTGCTGGGTAAGAAACTTCTGGAAGACTAGCATAAGCATGGATAGCTTCTGCATCCGCAACTGTTCGAACTCGTAAAAGAAGACGCTCCGTTTCGATTCGTTCTGGCAATTCAGCTCTTGTCATCCTTCTTCCTCGCTTTCTTGATAAAGCTTCCCATGGGGTCGACTCGGTCATCTAGATAGCGATAGACACGCTTATGACCATCACCCATAAAGTAAGTCGGTGCAAAAGAATCATTACGGAAATGTCCCTTGTCATCTAGCAAACCAAAATCAGCAAGGCGGTCTACAATCTTGGCAAAGATATGACAGATACCATCTTCCTCAATAATTCTATCTACCTTACAATCCAGAACGACTGGGCAAGCATCTAAGATAGGTGCTTGTGTCAGTTTAGAAGGTTGGAAATCTAGGCCAAGTTTAGCAATCTTTTCACGACGACTAATAAAACCGGCCTGTTCCATCTCAAGCATGAGGTTTTCATCAGGGATATTCACTGTGAACTTCTGATAATGCTTAATCTGGTCTGCCGCATTTTCCTCGCTACCAACCCCTATAACGAGCCAATCTCCTAGACTATAAGAAGAACTACAAGTCGTCACATTATAGCCATAGGTCTGGTCCTGGTAACCCAAGATAAAAATGGGAAAACCATAATACAATTTACTGGTCTCAAAAGATTGCTTCATGTCACCCTCCTTTAATAGGAACGTAGACCTCGCTTGCGCTCCGTCTGCATCGATATCTCTAAATTCACCTGTGACCTTCGGTCTTGGTTCTTTAAAAGCTATAGAAAATCCCTGCCATAACTATGACAGGGACGAATGTGTATCCGCGGTACCACCCAATTTTGAGTGGCAACCACTCACAGCTTTCTTGATTCAATTTGACCATCAGCAACCAGCTTTGACATTTGTGCGGATTTCTCAGTACCACCGCTTCCTGTGACAAATGGGCTTCAAAGCACCTCTGAATGGTCTTATTTTATCACAATTTTAAGATCAAGACAAATGAAATTGTGATGGAAATCTTATTGATTTTTGAATTTGAAAGTATGTCCTCTGTCCTACTTTTCCTCACAATTTTCAATGGCTACTATTACCTTTCATGACAAGTTCTAACTTTGCTTGGCTTTCCAAATATCTCTTACGGTAAGTTATTGCCATCGTTTTATACTCTTCGGAGGACATTTTATAAAAAACTGCTTCTTCTTTGTAAGATTCTACAAACTGTTTGTAATAATCGATATCTTTTATCGGATTCTTAATAATCTTATCTATCAACACATAAATCCCTAAAAATACACCACCAAGAATCATCCCAAGAAAATAGGGCGCCACAAGAAATGATTTAATTAACTCCATGAAGTTCACCATCACTTTCCTTCAAAATCCTTCTGAAAATGTTCTTTATGAACTTTTAATTCAAGCCCACAAACATCTTTGAGCTTTTTCCCAGCTGCAACTCGTCTTTGATGTGCTCTAATTAAAACATGTTCGGACTGTGTATGACTAATAAAATAACACAATAGCAGGTAAGTAACTATAACCCTTAACATCATAGTAATTATCCTAACCACCAAGAAAATCATCTCTCTACTCCTCTCTTAAGGAACTTGCTGAAACCATTGTAACAAAACATCGGCTAAAATCGAGACCGTTTTCACAAGAAATGGCTCACTTATCATAAGTAAAAGCATTTATTTTATTTTAAGTACATGAATGATGGTATTATAGATATTTCAAGACAGATAATCTACATTCTAGATAACTTTATTTTCTATTAGAAAAATCCCTGTCTTTCGACAAGGATTTCATCTTATTTTTCTTCCTTAGCTCTTTCTTCTTTTAGCCATTTTTCATAGCTTTCGAGTAGATTGATAGCCATTTGGGTTGCCAAGGCTAGTGAGAAGGCTTCTGTACCTTCAGTTGTTTCGTCTTGGACTTCCAATTTACTTTCTTCGTAAATGGCTTTGAGAGCCTTATTGCTAAGCGTGTCTTTAAATGCTTGGAATTCTTTCATGGTCAAAGCCTCCTTGATTCTACGGCAAGATCTACAGCTACTGTTACCGTTTTCACTTTAAGTTTACACCATTTCAGAGAAATTGCAAGGATTTTCCTTAATAATAAGGAGAGCTTTCACTCTATCTGCGACCTACTGAGCAGGAGTCGCAGCCCCTGTGAGATACTCGGTCGTATAGGCTACGATAGCTCCCGAATCAGCATTTACCGCATATTTATAACGTAGACCGCTAGCAGCATAGTCAAAGCTGATATTGTAGACCTTCCCGTCTCCTTCAGTCTTCAATTCCGTTTTCAAGTTTGTCACAGAACCTTCAGCTAGGCCAGCATGGTTAAGAGCTGTTGTTTGCGCAGTCTCTTTTGATACTGCTGTCTCTTCCTTGCTTTCGCTAGGTTGAGTCTCGTCTTTAGGCTCTTCACTTTTTTGAGTATCATCCTCATCCTTAGACGTTGGATGGTCACTCTTATGTTTCAAAATAGATCCTGACTGACCATCAATTGTATACTCAAAATGGTTGTCTGACGTTGTGAAACTAATCTCATAACTTCCGTGAAGCCCAGAACGTGCTTTCGAAACTGTTGATTGAGAAATCTCAGAAGTTTTGACACCTGCATTTTTGTAAGCAATGTCTGCCGCATCTTGTTCTGACAAGCGATAACCTGAACCGTTAAAGATAAACAGGCCTGCAGCGATGGCAACTGGGATAGCGAGCAGAATCAGATAGCCCGCTAGCTTTTTCATTTTTCGCATAAAATTCTCCGCTATTTTAATCTAATACTACCATTATATCTTAAAGTTCTAAAATTGTCAGATAAACTTGGCTCATTTTTAGGACAACATCATAAAAAGTTCCCGATAGCTATCAGGAACTTCTACGAAATGTTACTATTTGGCCAGTTACAAAGACTAGTATGGCCATCCAGATAAAGAAGAAGCCTTTCAACTCTCCAAAGCTGACCGTCTCACCAAAAATGAGGATGGCTACGAGAAGTTGAATCGTAGGATTAAGATACTGGATGAAACCAATAAGGTTAAGCGGTGCCCTTTTGACTGCTTCTGAGAAGCAAAGCAATGGAACTGCCGTCACCACACCGGATATGGCTAGGAGAAACATTCCCATGCTCGAATAGGAAGAAAATGATTCTGGAGAAAAGAAAACGAGATAGATAGCTACAAAAGGTAGTAGCAAGCCACTTTCTACTAGCATGGCTACGTCACTGGAGAGCCTAACCCCTTTTTTGATTAGACCATAGAAACCAAAGCTCAGAGCTAACCCCAATGATACCATGGGAAGTTTTCCTGTATTGGCAACAAGAACCAGTACTCCTATAAAGGCCAATACTACTGCTGCCCACATGGTCCTACTCAATGATTCACGAAGAAAAATGAGGGCAAACAGGATAGAAACAATAGGCATAATGTAATAGCCCAGGCTAGCCTGCGTCGCTTGACCATGACCCACAGCATAGATATAAATCAACCAGTTAGCTGCTATGAGAAAACTAGCAAGTAGCATACGAAGCAAGGCTTTCTTATCCTTCCAAAGTTCCACAAGCTCCCCTTTGAAACGTGTATTTTGCTTAGCGACTAGGGCGTAAGTCAACATAGTCACTACAGTAAAAATAATCCGCCACGAGAAGGTGTTGTAAGCCGAAACACCTGCTAAAAGCTTCCAAAAAAGGGATAAAAATCCCCATTGAATATAGGTGGCTAGACCAAAGAGTAGCCCTTGATTTTTTCTAGTCAACGACAACACCTGCTTTATCCACAGACAGGATGAAGGTTTCACCATCTAAACCAAGACCATCGATAGCCGTTTTAAGAGCCTCAGCTTGATCATTTGGTGTCAAGGTCATAACTGTTGGGCCAGCGCCTGAGAGATAGGTCGCATAAGCACCGTATTGACCTGACAATTCCTTAATAGTCGCAAATTCTTTAACCAATTTTTGACGGTAGCGTTCGTGGAACATATCCCCTTGAATAGCATGTCCCGCCTTAACCAAATCGCCTGCAAAGAGGGCAGCAATGGCAACGTTTGCAATAGATGATGCAGCTACAGCTTCTTTGTAAGACAGGTCACTTGGAAGTACCCCACGTGAATCAGACGTCTTAAGTTCATAGCTCGGAATGAAGGCTACAAAGGCACACTCTGGAAAATCTGTCACGATGCTATTAACATGTTCATCCACATAAGAGGCTACAACGAGATTCCCAAAAATAGCTGGGGCAACATTGTCCGGATGACCTTCAATCTTGGTTGCAATATCAAGTTTATCATCGTCTGAGAGCTGCAAGTTTGCCAATTGATTGGCCAACTCGATTCCTGCGACAATAACAGAACTTGAAGAACCTAGCCCACGCGCCAAGGGAATATCTGATGCCATCACCAATTTATGGGGCTGCAAACCAGACTTAACTTGCAAGGCAGTTGAAATGAGGAGGTTATTTTCATCTGAAGGAATATCGCCCAAATCATGCTCAATATGCCATGCATCCGCTGGTTCAAGCACCTCGATTGTCAAATATTTAGAAACGGCAACACCCACAGAGTCAAAACCTGGACCAATATTGGCTGATGTTGCTGGAACAGTAATTTTCATAATAATACACCAAAAGGAGGAAAGCCATCAGCGACTTTTCTCCTTGAATACCTTTCTTATACGCACCAGTATGGGCTTATCAATTAGTTAGACAAAACTTTCAATGTGTTGACAACAGTGAAGTCTTCTGCTGCTTCAAGTTTTTCAGTAACAGCTTTGAGTTGTGTCTTAGACATAGCATGTGTAATCACAACGATACGAGCTGTTGTGCCATTTGCTTTTTGTTGCAAGACTTGTTCAAATGAAATATCTTCTGAGTTGAAGATTTCAGACAAGTGAAGGATTTTACCTTTTTCGTCTGGCGTATCAAGGGCAAAGTAGTAGTTGCTCTTAACATCTGCTGGATTAGCCAATGGCAAGTCACGACGGAACTCATTAAATGGTTTACCTACATTGCCATCTGAAAGACGACGAGCAATACGGATAATATCTGCCAAAACAGATGTTGCTGTTGGTTTTTGACCAGCACCTGGACCGTAGTACATTGATTCGCCAATACCGATAGATTCAACAAAGACTGCATTCATGACATCGTTGACGCTAGCAAGTGGGTGATTTTTTGGCAAGAATGTTGGGGACACTTCTGCTGAGATACCTGATTCTACTTCACGCACATCACCAACCAATTTGATGACATAACCCAATTCTTGAGCAACAGCTACATCATCAGTAGAGATGTTTGTAATCCCCTTGTGAGTCACATCGTCGAAATCAATTGTGGCACCAAATCCAAATTGGCTAAGGATAACAGCTTTATAAGCAGCGTCAATACCTTCAACGTCGTTAGTTGGATCACTTTCAGCATAACCAAGTTCTTGGGCAGTCTTAAGAGCGTCCTCATATGACCAACCTTCGTCAACCATCTTAGTCATCATAAAGTTAGATGTTCCGTTAAGCACACCAAGGATACGTGTCACCTTATCAGACGTCAAAGAGTTAGCCAAAGTACGCAAAATTGGAATACCACCAGCAACAGCAGCTTCATAGTAGAAAGCCACTCCCTTATCTTGGGCAAGAGAAATCAACTCTTTTCCATGAGTAGCAATCAAGTCTTTGTTAGCAGAAACAACGTTTTTACCTGCTTCAAGTGCTTTTGTGATGAAGGTACGAGCTGGCTCGATACGACCCATCAATTCAACAACGATTTGAATCTCTTCATCATTAAGGATTTCGTCAACATTTGTGACAAAATTGTAGTCGTTTCCGGCAGCGATAAGACGATTTTTTTCCTCGTCATCTTTAACCAAAACTTTGGCAATTTCGAGTTGGTCACGTGAGGCTGCAAGAACCTTTTCACCATTTTCCTTCAAGAGGAAAGGAATACCGCTAGCTACTGTACCAAAGCCAAGCAATCCAATTTTAATAGACATTTACGATTTCTCCTTAAAAACATACATTTTTTTAATTGTACCACATTTCTATCGGAATTGACAGAATATTGTTGCCATTTAAGGAGGCAAGTATTCTTTTTACTGAAAATTCTGTGCATTTCCATCCCATTTTTGTTAGAATAATAACTAGACCTATTTGAAAGGGGATACAATGACTTCTCAAAAGAAAAAAACAACTCAAGCTAACAGAAAGAAACTGAACCTTCTTCTGCTTTTCCTAAATATTGTCCTTCTTGGCTTACTGGCAGTCTTTATGCTTAACCGACCAAATCAGTCGAAAAGCAAGCAACAACAGGCTCAAACCAGTCAGTCTAGGACGACAGCTAAATGGAAAACCTATGACGATCCTGTCCAAATCCCTATCCTAATGTATCATGCGGTACACGTCATGGATCCATCTGAAGCCTCCAACGCCAACCTTATCGTTGACCCAGACCTCTTCGAGGCACAAATCAAGGCCTTGGCGAAGGCAGGTTACTACTTCCTAACGCCTGAAGAAGCCTACAAAGCCTTCACTGAAAACGCCCTACCTGCTAAGAAGGTTGTCTGGCTGACCTTTGATGATGGTAACGAAGATTTCTATACTATCGCCTACCCTATTCTCAAAAAATACAAGGCTAAGGCAACCAATAATATTATCACTGGCTTTGTTAAGAAAGGAAATGCTGGAAATCTTACCGTCAAGCAGATGAAAGAAATGATGGCACACGGCATGAGCTTCCAGTCTCATACGGTTAACCACCCCGATTTGTCAACCACTGATAAGGCGACACAAAAGGTTGAATTAACGGATTCTATTGACTTCCTTGAAAATAAACTCAATACCAAGGTCAATACCATTGCCTACCCATCAGGTCGCTACAATCAAACGACACTTGACCTAGCTAAGAAAACTTACAAGTTAGGACTAACAACCAACGAAGGGCTAGCCAGTGCCAAGGATGGTCTTCTCTCACTTAATCGTGTCCGTATTCTGCCAACAACAACAGCTAAAGGACTTCTCAGCGAGATTGATACTGACAATGAGTAAAAGAAATCACTTGATTCAAGAATCAAGTGATTTTTATGTTCTAGTCAAATATTTCTGATAGGAGAGCCACACCCTTTTCAATTTCAGCATCACTTAGGGTGATTGGTGGCAAAAGACGAATCACGTTTGTCCCTGCAGTTAAAACAATTAACCCCTTATCTCGAGCCGACTGGACCAATTCTCCTAAATTACCAGTAGTCTCAATCCCAATCATATAGCCCAAGCCACGTACAGTGGTGACCGTCTCTTTATCAGATAAAGCTGCCTGCAATTTTGCTTGTAGCTGGTTTCCATTTTCAAGGGCAGTATCTAGAAAACCTGGGACCAACATAACTTCAAGCGTAGCTTTGGCCGCAGCCATAGCCAGTTTATTTCCTCCAAAGGTAGAGCCGTGACTTCCGTAAGAGAAGGCTTCTCCAAGAGATGACTTAGCAAGCATGGCACCAACTGGCACCCCATTTGCCAAACCTTTTGCCAGAGTAAAGATATCTGGTTCAATATCGTAGTGCTCATAAGCATAAAGCTTACCAGTACGACCAAGTCCTGTCTGAACCTCATCTACAATAAGATAAATACCTGTCTCCTTACAAAAGTCAGACAAAGCCTTAACAAAGTCCTTATCAGCAGGTTGAACACCTGATTCCCCTTGAACCAACTCCAACATAATAGCCGCTGTTTCGTCACTAGCTAGTGCCTTGACACTATCTATGTCATTGAAAATAGCATAGCTAAAGTGGGGCACACCCTCACCAAAGCCTTGTTTGATTTTATCCTGACCAGTGGCAGACATGGATCCAAACGTTCGACCATGGAAGGAATTTTGGAAGGTAATGATTTCTTGTTTGCCTGATGCCTTACGAGCGATTTTTATAGCTGCTTCATTGGCCTCTGCACCACTGTTACAGAAAAAGGCCAGATAATCCCTGTCACCAATTAGAAGGTCAGCAACATCTTCTTGCAACTGATTGTGATAAAGATTAGGCTGGTGCAAAATCTTACCCACCTGCTCTGTCAAAGCCTGATTGACATGGGGATGATAGCCCAGGTTAGTTACCCCGATACCTGATGAAAAATCCAAGTAGGTATTGCCAGTTGTATCAGTCAAATAATTGCCCTGTGCCGAAGCGAAATCAATCGCTGCCCGCTTATAGTTTGAAAATAGTTTTGTCATCTCTTACTCCTTGATTATGGTACCATCTGTCAGGTTATTACCAATAATGACCTGCTCAACACCGGCTTGAACTGTCTGAACAGCACTTTGAATTTTAGGAATCATGCCCCCAGTAATCACACCTGAATCTATTTTTTTCTGAACGTCCACAAGATTCAGATGATCTAAAACCTGTCCATTCTCTAAAACTCCTTTGACATCTGTCATGAGGATAAGTTTTTTGGCACCTAGACTAATTGCCACAGCTCTAGCAAGGTAATCCGCATTGATATTGAGCAAATCTCCCTGCTCACTATAGCCCAAGCTAGGAATCAAGGGAATCTTGCCTTGAGAAAGGAGTGCTACTAAGGTCTGATTGGTGATGTTTTTGACCTCACCCACAAAGCCATAGGTCTCTTGATCTAAGAAATCAGCATGGACAAGGTCTGGCAATTCATCAACAAGCTGATAAGCTGGCAAAACCGCCTGTGTTAACTGACCTGCCAAGTTTTTCCCAACTATGTCAACCAAGGCTTCTTTAATCAAGGCCATATCTGACTGACTCGTCACACGAAGACCATTTACCTTGTGAATTGGAATATGATTCTCCTCCATCAGCTGATTAATAGCAAAACCACCCCCATGGACGATAACAACTTTCTGACCAGCCTGCTGCCATTCTGACAGTTTGGTCAGTATCTCAGGAGTTAGCTGCTTACTGGCTACTCCACCAATCTTAATTACAATATATTCAGCAGTCATCAGTTAACTCCTTTTCCTTAGATAGTCTAAGTGTGATAGAGGGCATTAATCTTAACGTAATCGTAAGAAAGATCACACCCCCATGCGGTTCCCTTTTCATGTCCAGCATGAAGATCTACCGTAATGGTCACTTCATCCTCATGCATGATGTCTTTCATTTCCTCATCATCAAAGGTCACAGGACTAGATGCTAGCATGACTGGCAGACCGCCAAGCATAATATCAACATTGTCCACAGGAACGTCCACACCGGCATAGCCAACAGCAGCTAGAATACGCCCCCAGTTAGGATCTTCACCAAAAATGGCTGTTTTGACCAGGCTTGAACCGACAACAGATTTTGCCATCATACGGGCATCAAGGGCATTAGGGGCATTAACCACATCAACTTGGATGAGCTTATTGGCACCTTCACCGTCCTTGGCAATTTTCTTAGCCAGTTCTTGCATCACGAAATTAAGCATTTTCGAAAATTTTTCGAACTCTGGTGTACCTGGCAGAATCTCTTCATTGAGCGTGCAACCATTTGACATGACAAGAACCATATCATTAGTTGATGTATCCCCATCAACTGTAATCTGATTAAAGGTTTTTTCCACATTTTGACTCAAGGCCAATTGAAGGGTGTCACTAGAAATATTGGCATCACAAGTAATAAACCCAAGCATGGTTGCCATATTCGGGTGAATCATGCCTGAACCCTTAGCGACACCAGCCATAGTGACAACATCACGACCAAAAGTCTCCGTCACAGCAATAGTCTTAGTTGCTGTATCTGTCGTCAAAATCGCCTTAGCAAAATCATCAGCATTCCCATTAACCACCAACTTGGAAAGGCCATTTTTCAAGGTATCCATTGGTAGCAACTCACCAATAACCCCTGTAGAAGCCACACCAACCAAATCTGGTTCAACGCCTAACTTTTCAGCGGTCCACTCCTGCATGGTGTAAGCATCCTCCAATCCTTGAGTCCCTGTACAAGAATTGGCTACACCTGAGTTAACAACGATGGCCTTCATTTTCCCAGCCTTTTTAACTGAGGTCTTGGTCACAATCAGAGGAGCTGCAATCACCTTATTGGTCGTATAAACTCCTGCCACACTGGCTGGTTTTTCAGAGACAATCCAACCAAAATCCATTTTTCTCTTTTTAAATCCTGCATGTAGCCCATCTGCTGAGAATCCCAACGGGCTGGCAATTGTTCCTTCAATGACTTTCATATTTTTTCTCCTAACTCTATGCTTACATCTACAAGTATGACGGTGTCAGAAGCAAACCTTCCGTCTCATCCCACCCCTGCATGAGGTTGAGATTTTGAACCGCTTGACCAGCAGCACCCTTAATCAAATTATCAATGACCGAAATAACTGTCAGAACATTGGTTTTCTCATTATAGGCAAAGCCAATATCTGTAAAATTCGATCCAATAACGTTGTGTAGTTCTGGCAAACTGTCTTGCACACGTACAAAGGGTTTATCGCTATAAGCCTTTGTGAACGCTGAAGCTACATCAGCTACAGTCACGTCCTTCTTCAACTTACAATAAACCGTAGCCATGATTCCACGATTAACGGGTAAAAGCGACGTTGAAAACTGAATCTCAGGCATTTCCGGATTAAAGACCTGCAAGGTTTGAACAATCTCAGGAATATGCTGATGATGATTGAGTTTATAAGTCACGTAATTATCATGAACATTGACAAAATGACTAGACTCACTCAAAGCCTTACCCGCACCAGTTAAACCAGACTTGGCATCCACAATGACACTATCCGTCTCAATCAGACCAGTAGCAACCAAAGGAAGCAAGGCCAACTCTGTCGCTGTTGCATAGCATCCAGGATTGGCAATAAATTTCTTATCCTTCACATCTGCATATTCTGATAATGCATATGTAAATTTATTCAAAACACTCTGCTTAGCAGGTGATTTTTTATACCATTCTTGATAAACATCTGCTGGCAAGCGATGATCGCCAGACAAATCAATAATAGGAAAATCAGCCAGAACAAATTCCTCTGCTAGCGAGCTAGCGACTCCTGAAGGTGTGGCAAAGAAAACCAAATCCGCCTTTTGCATAATCTTTTCCGCATCGTAAGCTTCAATTTCTAAGTCACAAACACCTGTCAGATAGGGATACACATCAGACAACCGTCGGCCCACTTCCTTGGTTGCGTGAATAGAAACAAGTTCCACTTTTTTATGATTATTCAAAATTTTAACTAACTCTAAACCACTATAACCAGTGATACCAACGATTGAAACTTCCATTTATGCACTCTTTTTGAATAAATATGTAACTAGTTTATTGTATTTTTATTCATTTGTCAAGGAAGAATTGAAATTAACATGAAAAAAACAAGCAGTCTTTTCCAACTACTTGTTTCATGATTGTTATCTAGTTATTAAATAATTGCAAGTTGGCAATACGATCGACTGCTTCGACCAGACGTTCTGGCTCTACCAAAAGCCCAATACGAACATAAGCATCTCCTGCAGGACCAAATCCTTTACCTGGTGCCACAGCAACATGGGCCTTCTCAAGCAAAAGATCCGCAAAACTCTCACTAGTGTAACCCTCTGGTATAGGCATCCAAGCATAGAAAGAACCTTTGGATGGAAAGGCCTTCCAGCCAATCTTAGCAGCTGCCTGGACAAAAGCATCTCGACGGCTATCATAAGTCGCATTCAGTTGAGCAACAGCCTCCTCAGATTTAGGATCTAAGAGGGCTGCAATCCCAGCCTCCTGCAAGGCAGGAAAGATTCCCACAAAAAGATGGTCTTGAATCAGATTTAAGGCTTCAATCATCTGGTCATTCCCAGCAGCAAAGGCCAAACGCCAACCAGCCATATTGAAGGTTTTCGAGAAAGTATAGAACTCAATGCCCACATCTTTAGCACCAGGTGTTGATAAGAAGCTAGGATTCTCATAGCCTCGATAGCCCAAAGCTCCGTAAGCTAAATCACTCACCACGCCAACTTCGTAAGTCTTAGCCCAGACAACCAACTTTTCATAAAAGGCCTTAGTCGCCACAGCACCCGTAGGATTATTTGGATAATTGATATAGATAAACTTAGCACGCCGAGCTGTCTCTTCAGGAATGGCATCCAAATCTGGCAAGAAATCATTTTCAGCCGTCAAAGGAAAGGTCTCATAGGCTACACGTCCTAGACTCACTCCTGATAAATAATCAGGATATCCTGGGTCAGGTAGGAGCAGGAGGTCACCTGGATTCATCAAAGCTAGGGGCAATTCCACAAGCCCAATTTTAGCCCCACCCATGACACAAATCTCACGCTCCGCATCCAAATCGACCCCATAATGTTTCTTGTAAAAACTAGCAGCAGCCTCCTTAAAAGGACGATTGCCTCGAAACTGTGAATACTTATGGCTAGCAGGATCTTTCGCTGAGGTACAAAGCGCCTCAACAATATGGTCATAGGTTGGTTGGTCTGGATTCCCCTGACCAAGATTGATAACATCTGCACCTTCCGCCACCTTGGCATTAACCTTAGCAACCAAACCAGCAAAAAACTGTTCTGGCAATGCCTTCAATAAGTCAGATTCTTCAAATAACATAAACACTCCTTAATGATACAAGTCCGTGCGACGATCCTCAAAAACAGGAATCTGACCTCGAACCTTATCTACCTCTTCAAGATTAATATCGGCCGTAAAAATGCCCTCCTCATGCTCCTTGGTTTGTAAGACCACATTTCCAAGTGGATCGATAACCATAGAATGTCCTGAAAAGACATCGTCTGGTCCTGCTCCAACACGATTGACAGCAACTACAAAAGCTTGATTTTCAACTGCACGCGCCTTTAACAAAATCTCCCATTGCTGCACTCGAGGTTCCGGCCACTGCGCTACCACAAAAAGCACCTTGGCCCCTTGTGCCATATGTGTTCGCACCCATTCAGGAAAACGGATATCATAACAAATGACACTGGCAGCTATCACACCATCAAGCTCAAAAACAGACTCATTCGACCCACCAGACATGTACTGGTCCTCTGCCATAAGGCCAAAGAGATGGACCTTGCTATAGGTATTGATTAAGTCCCCAGACTTATTGTAGACATAGGTTGTATTGTAGAATTTGCCATCTTTCTCAATAGCAACGGACCCTCCAATAATAGCTACAGCATGTTTCCTAGCAAAATGAGACAAGAGTTCTTGAGAGTCCAATCCAGCCTTATCCGCAAGCCCATCAAGTTCATTTAAAGCATAGCCTGTATTCCACATTTCAGGAAGCACAATAACATCAGGATTGTCATCAAGCGCCCTCTCCAACATCTCTTTCACGTGTTTTTTATTTTCCACAGGCTGTCCGTGAACGACATCCATCTGTACCAACGCAATTTTCATAATAACCTCTATTCTATATTAACCATTATAGCACTCCAAAAGACGTCACAAAAATTGAAAAATTCAATCTCATGATAAAGAAAGGCTATCAAAAAAGGCTGGACATAATGTCCAACCTAATCGTTATTACACTAAGCAATATCAACGTAACGACGGGCACCGCTTGCTGTCATGTATGAAAGCCATTGATGACCATCGGCTGACAAAACTTTGTCATAGTTAACACTCATGCCCTTGTCATAGTAGGCCAACTCTGGGCTTGAAACCTTAGCTTCCGCCTTAATTGACGCACGACCTGTGAAGGTATAAGTGCCTGATTCTGGAAGACTTGGTTTATCCGCTGGTTTAGCAACCGGTTTAACTTCTGGTTGACTTGCTGGCTTAGACTCTGCCTTGGCTGCTGCAATATCAACATAACGACGAGCACCACTTGTTGTCACGTATGAAAGCCATTGACGACCATCGGCTGTCAAAACCTTGTCGTAGTTAACGCTCATACCCTTATCATAGTAGGCCAACTCTGGGCTTGAAACCTTAGCTTCTGCCTTAATTGACGCACGACCTGTGAAGGTATAAGTGCCTGATTCTGGAAGACTTGGTTTATCCGCTGGTTTAGCAACCGGTTTAACTTCTGGTTGACTTGCTGGCTTAGACTCTGCCTTGGCTGCTGCAATGTCAACGTAACGACGAGCACCACTTGTTGTCATGTATGAAAGCCATTGACGGCCATCAGCTGTCAAAACCTTATCGTAGTTAACACTCATACCCTTGTCATAATAAGCTAATTCTGGGCTTGAAACTTTAGCTTCTGCCTTAATTGACGCACGACCTGTGAAGGTATAAGTGCCTGATTCTGGAAGACTTGGTTTATCCGCTGGTTTAGCAACCGGTTTAACTTCTGGTTTAGTTTCTGTAGCTTTAACTGTTGCAATATCAACGTAACGACGGGCACCGCTTGCTGTCATGTATGAAAGCCATTGATGACCATCGGCTGACAAAACTTTGTCATAGTTAACACTCATGCCCTTGTCATAGTAGGCCAACTCTGGGCTTGAAACCTTAGCTTCCGCCTTGATTGACACACGACCTGTGAAGGTATAAGTGCCTGATTCTGGAAGACTTGGTTGGTCCGCTGGTTTAGCAACCGGTTTAACTTCTGGTTTAGTTTCTGTAGCTTTAACTGTTGCAATATCAACGTAACGACGGGCACCGCTTGCTGTCATGTATGAAAGCCATTGATGACCATCAGCTGTCAAAACTTTATCATAGTTAACGCTCATACCCTTATCATAGTAGGCCAACTCTGGGCTTGAAACCTTAGCTTCTGCCTTGATTGACGCACGACCTGTGAAGGTATAAGTGCCTGTCGCTGGAAGGTTGATGGCACCTGTAGTGGCTGGTTTGCTTTCAGCAGGTTTGCTGCTAGTAGCATAATCGCCACCTTCGATACCAAAGTACTCTTCCAAGCTCAATCCTGAATCGTGAATGCCTTTAGCTTCTTTACCCACATAGCGGATATGCCATGCTTCTGGCATGTAGCCGGTTGAAGCTTCTTTACCTGCTTGGAAACGCACGATAAAGCCATAGTTATGTGCATTGTCTTTAAGCCATTGACTAGCTCGTGAATCTTCAAGCAAGTTACCAGATTTATCAGTCAAATCAAAGACCAAACCAGTTTGGTGTTCGCTGAACCCAGGACGAGCTGAGTAACGGTCCGCAGCTGCTTGACCATCACGGCTTACGTAGTTGTCGTAAAGAGTCTTTTGATAATCGTAAGAACGGAAACCACTGTATGAACGTCCGACATTCAAACCTTGGTTAATCATATCATCACGAAGGCGAACAAAGGCTGCCTTAGCTGTAGGATTTTCACCTGGATTATAGTCCTTAGAAAGACCATGCTTCTTATTGACAATGATAATATCATCGTATTTACCACGAACACTGTAGTAAGAACCGTTATTGGTCAATTTCCCTGTTACATGGGATTCATTAGATTGAGGCACTGTGGCTGTAGTTTCGGTAATATAAGTTCGTTTACCATCCAACATGTAGTAAAGATGCACAGAATAAGTACCCGCATCACCCTTATGGCTGGCTGTATCTACATGAACCTTATAGCTACCGTCTGATTGTTTATCAGCATGATACCAAGTGAGATCGTCTTGGCCATTCTTATCTGACCAGATTGGGACACGGACTTCTTTAACTTCTTTGCCACCACCTGAAACATTGGTAACGACAACATCAAAGCCATTAGACATTTGGTTGTTGATTGTCAATTTCCCTGTTACTTGAGATTCAGGAACTGTGGCTGTAGTTTCGGTAATATAAGTTCGTTTACCATCTAACATATAGTAAAGATGGACAGAATAGGTACCAGCATCACCCTTATGGCTTGCTTTATCTACATGAACCTTGTAGCTTCCATCTGATTGTTTATCGGCATGATACCAAGTAAGATCATCTTGACCATTCTTATCTGACCAGATTGGAACACGGACTTCTTTAACTTCTTTGCCACCACCTGAAACATTAGTTACGACAACATCAAAGCCATTAGACGTTTGGTTGGTAATCGTCAATTTTCCTGTTACTTGAGTTTCAGGGACTTTGGCTGTAGTTTCGGTAATATAAGTTCGTTTACCATCCAACATATAGTAAAGATGGACAGAATAGGTACCAACATCGCCCTTGTGACTGGCTTTATCTACATGAACCTTGTAGCTACCGTCTGATTGTTTATCAGCATGATACCAAGTGAGGTCATCTTGACCATCTTTATCTGACCAAATTGGAACACGAACTTCTTGGACTGCCTTGCCACCACCTGAAACATTAGTTACGACAACATCAAAGCCATTAGAGGTTTGATTGGTAATCGTCAATTTTCCTGTTACTTGAGATTCAGGGACTGTAGCTGTAGTTTCGGTAATATAAGTTCGCTTACCATCCAACATGTAGTAAAGATGGACAGAATATGTACCAGCATCGCCCTTGTGGCTGGCTTTATCTACATGAACCTTGTAGCTACCATCTGACTGTTTATCAGCATGATACCAAGTGAGATCGTCTTGGCCATTCTTATCTGACCAGATTGGGACACGGACTTCCTGAACTGTCTTGCCACCACCTGAAACATTGGTTACGACAACATCAAAGCCATTAGAGGTTTGGTTGTTGATGGTAAGGTTACCAGAAACACGGTTTTCTTGTGGTTTAGACTCAGTAGCTTTCAAGGTCGCAATATCCACATAACGACGTGTACCACTGTAGCTAATATAAGAAATCCATTGGTGGTTATCCGCAGTCAAGACCTTGTCATAGTTCACTTTGTAGCCTTTTTCCAAGGTATAAAGTGTTTCTGCAGAAGCCTTAGGTTCATTTTTAACATTCAAGCTACGTGTCACATTATAAGTACCACTTGCTGGAAGCTTTTCAGCACCAGTAACTTCTGGTTTTGCTTGATTAGTCTCTGTTGGTTTAACAGTTGGTGTTTCAGCTTTAGCAGGTGTCAAAGTCGCAATATCGGCATAATAGCGAACATAGTCATACCCAAGGTAAGAAATCCATTGGTGATTATCCGCAGTCAAAACTTTGTCATAGATAACATGGTCACCCTTACTGAAAACAAAAGTAGGTTTGAGGTCTGCTTTTGGTTCTTTCTTAATATCTGTGTCACGTGTAAAGTAGAAAGTTCCTGTCGCTGGGATGTTCAAAGCACCTGTTGTGGCTTGAGTGCCATTAGAAGGCTTACCATCCCCATTACCACTATTACCGTTACCACTACCAGCTGCCACTGGTTTCACTGGCGCATAACGACGCACGCCAGAGTATGATTTGTAGCTAATCCATTGGTAGCCGTCAGCTGTCACGACTTGATCGTAAAGAACGCTGTCTCCTGGATTTACATAAAATTCAGCCTTGGCAGACACCTTAGGTTGATTCTTAATCTCTGTACGTTCCTTGTAGACATAAGTTCCTTGACTTGGAAGGTCGCTGTCTGTAGTTGTAGCTGGTTGGCTCACCAAACTAGTATTGACAGCTGCTCTCGTTAAGGCAGATACATCAAGGTTAGTGGCTGTTTCAGATGAAGCATTTGTTTTCCTTGTCGCTTCTGAGCTAGCAGTTGTTGATTCAGAAATTTTATCTGCTGCTTGTGAGGTACTAGCACTCACTTCACTTCTAGCCTCGCTAGTAGCAGTTTCACTAGCGGTTTGGCTAGTTGTTGAGACTTGGCTAGCCTTCTCACTTGATGCTGCCCCATCTGTTGCTACCCCACTGAAAATATCAGCTGCTGTCACAGCATCACTATCTGAGGTAGCACGCAAAGTGGCATCTGAAGGTGTTGAAACTTCATGATGCTCATCAGCCAAAGCTTGACCTGCAAAGACCAAACTAGCTCCTAAAAGAACTGATGCTGCCCCAAATGAATATTTACGAATGGAAAAACGTTGTTGTTCGTGTAAAAATTTTTCTCGTTTCATATCAATTATTCTCTCTATCGAATTGATGTTACTGTTTGATTGTAACACTCAGTGACAAATATTACAAGTATTTTACATAATGTTACTGAATATTTCTCACTTGTCCATTAGTATACCAAATTTATTTGACTTGTTCACACCTAAATCATAAACTGTCCAATTTTTGTCATAATCGGAAAATGACTGATTATACTTATATATTCGTTGTTTTTCCAAAAAAATGGAAAATAAAGTAAAAACACGACAGCTTTAAATGCCATCATGTTTCATTTTTGAACCTTTTATCAATGTCCTACATCTGAATATGAAATGTAGTATCGTTGACCATCCTTAACAAAACTATACCAGTTTCCATCAGGTAAAATTTCATATTTGTCCCAATCAACATCCCCTGCAGGAAGTTTAGAAACAGCTCCACTGTCTTTATCTGGCGTAGCATAAACAGGCGTTTCCTCATCAAGTGTCAATGTTCCAGAAGTAGCTGTCCAAGCACCTCGACCACCTTCAACTTGAGAAGCTGGTGTTGTTGCTTCAGCCACTTGACCACCATCTGTAGCGCCTGCTTGAGCTTGTTCTTGAGAAGAAGCTTTAGGTGCTACTGCTGAGGTCTGATTGTCATTTTCTTCATTTGAAACTGATGAAGATGATGATTGAGTTGATTTTTTACCCTTCTTAACAGCCTTACTTGAGCTTGAAGATGATTTCTTAACCGTCTTGACTGGACTACTACTTGTGCTAACACGCGCCGACTCATGACTATTAAACTTAGTCACTAAGAAGACAGCGAGGATAACTACGATAAGAGCTGCCACGATACCAATGAGTTTACTTGTATTTTTCATGAGTGATGTTCCTTTTCTGATAATTTACTAGGTTATTATAATATATAGACAGCTAAATTTTTCATTGAAGTCATAAACGGTCGTTTTTTCGTCATAATCAAACCACATCTTCTATTTTTAGTGTCTGTTTAAATCGATAGTCTTTAGATTGTGTTGACAAAGAACAATTAGGGTACTTCCCTAAAATCTCTCGAACAGTAGACAAACCTATACCACGTCCTTCTCCTTTACTTGATCGACCAAGTTTAAAGATACCGACTGTATTGATAGATTCTTGAGCAATGGTATTCTCCACTATCACCACCTTTGTCTCTCCACTGATAAGAGCAATGTTCACTTCTTTAGTACCGCTATCCAGACTAGCTTCAATAGCATTATCCAAAAAAATGGACAGCACCGTTATGAAATCCAACAATTCCATCCTTGATACTTCAAAGACGTCGCTGACCTCAAGGTGAATGGTAATAGACTGTCTCTGTGCTTCCAAAATTTTACTAGCCAGGACACCTTTAACGGCTTCATCTTTAATATTAATCAAGTTGGCAATTTCGTACTGTTTCCCCTCAATCCGAGTCTTTGTTTTTTCAAGAATGTTATCGTAGATATCGGAAATAATAGCCATATCCTTGGAGTCAATGCCATATTTGATACTAGACAAGACATTTAGGTAATCGTGCCTGAAGCGACGAAGATCCGTATAGAGTTGCTCGATTTGTTGACTATAATGAGCCAAATCACTCATTTGCCTATCTTTTTGGAGTAGGACTTCTTCTTTTAGTCTCTCACTGAAGGTCGCATTGATATAAACAAGGGTCGCAAGAAAGAGTAAAGCATAGGTCACCACGAGATAAACATGCCAATCTCTTCCTCCAGGGCTCTGTTGCACAAAAAAGGTAATATATTGGAGAAGGAGGGCATAAGATAACATTGATATATCTATGAGTAATAAAAAGTACTTTGAAAATGACTTTCGAAAACCATAGTTCAATGCTTTGAAATCCACTTTTAAGGTCTTAATGATTAACCAAAACACAGGAAAGACTAGCAACTCAATGACAAGGTTTAAATGAAAATGGTTAAGTACAATCAGATAATGACGATTAATGACCAAGGCAATCCCATAAATAATAAGATTGTGAACAAGACTTTCTATGATGATTGGAAACAAGCCATAGAAAATATCTAATAACCTATTGCCATAACGATTTCTGTAGAGGGAATAAACAACCAAGAGGGCATGCCCTAAAACATAGGACAGGGCTGGAGAAAGCACAAATAAAAATCGGATAATCAAGGGGATGATAATATACCATCTTAGCTTTATCTTCTCGGAGGTAATGTATTGATAAATGAGAATAAAGAGGATAATCTCCGCTAAAAAGTCTAGATTATCCAACAAAAAATTGATTGCTGTCATAGGCTGATTCTCTCAAGCAATTTCTTTAGTTTCAACTTTGAAACATAGCAAACGCCACCATTTTCAAAATAGACTGTCCCCGTACTTTTATCTAATTTGATGATATTTTCTGGATTGATAAGGAAAGATTTGTGGCATTTAAACAGTCTAGGGTCACTCTTTTCGATTTGTGAGAGACTGCCATAAAACTCAATCTGCTCCTCTTTAGTATAAAGGATAACCTTATGAACAATATCTGACGTCTCAAAGTACAAGATATCATGAAAGGGAACCTGAATAACGGTCTTAGCATTCTCAATCCGAAAAGCGTCTTCTGGATTCTGACTCTGTATCTTTTTGCAGGTTAATAAGATAATACTTTCCACACGCTTTTGAAAGTCCTCACCCTCCAAAGACTTATCAATAAAGTCTAGAGCTGCCAGTTGGTATTGAAAAGTTAAGGGAAGATACTCTGAATGGGTCGTGAAGAAAACAATATTGGCATAGGGATCATTCTTGCGAATCTGCTTAGCCACTTCCAAGCCTTTTTTAGTATCGTCTTTAATCTGAATGTCCAGGAAAAAGAGCTGATGAGACCCTCTCTCGGTAATAGACTCTAACAGTTGATTGGGTTTGTCGAAAACCTCAAAGTCGCCTACTTTAATGTTATTTTTCTTAAGAATCGTATGAATAACCTCTTCAATACGATTTTGTTGGATAAAATGATCCTCTAAAACATAGATGTTAAGCATGGCATAACTTCCTTTAGCATAATCTTAAGAGAAATTCTAAGTTAGAGCATTTCTTTAATAAATGAACCTCTCTTATTTATTCAAAATGAGATTTATTGTTCTCTTTACTTATTTTACATTTTTATTACAAAAAAACAATAGTTTGTAACATTTTTTTGCTTCATTCACCAAAAAAAACACCACCCTCAAAAGAGAGTGATGTTACAACTCTTAAGAAATATCTACATAGCGCCTTGCACCGCTATAGGTTACATAAGACAACCATGTATGACCATCAGCTGTTAGGACCTTGTCATAGCGAACGGACATGCCTTTATCATAGTAGGCTAACTCTGGATTAGCAACACTTGGTTGAGCCTTGATAGAGCTAGGTTTGGTAAAGGTATAAGTACCAGTTGCAGCTAGGCTTGGACTTGCTGGTTGAGCAACTGCTGTTGCCTTACCATCAATAGCAACGTATCGGCGGTTGCCTCCATGGCTGACATAAGAGAGCCAGGTATGACCATCTGCAGTCACCAATCTGTCATAGTTAACAGACATACCAGCATCATAGTAGGCCAACTCTGGACTTGCGACACTTGGTTCTGCTTTAATGCTAGAGCGTTCCTTGAAAGTATAGGTTCCAGATGAAGGTGTACCTGGTTGAACTGGCTGTTCTACAGGTTTAGTCACACTTGTTGGTGCGATAGCCACATAGAAACGATGTCCTGAATAGCTAAGGTAAGAAAGCCATGTATAGCCGTCATTATTGACAACCTTGTCATAGTTAACTGACATACCAGCATCGTAGTAGCTAACATCTGGGTTGGCTACCAAAGGTTGAGTCTTAATGCCAGAACGAGCGGTAAAGGTGTATGAACCTGAAGCTGGAAGGTTGTGACGGGTTGCATTTTGAACTGGAACAGTTGTGCTAGTGCCTCCGATACCTACCATCTTACCATCTTGGACATAGTAGAGATGAATAATGTATTCGCCTGCTTCAGCCTTATGGTCACTAACATTGATACGAACCTTGTAGCTACCATCACTTTGTCTGTCGGCTTGGTGCCATACAAGATCATCTTGGCCGTCCTTAGCTGTCCATACTGGAACACTCACACCTTGGATAGCCTTATCACCACCAGAAACATTAGTGATATGAACATCGAAACCGAGGTTAGAGAGATTTTCAATATTGATAGTACCGCTTGGTTTGCTTTCTTGTTGAGCAAGTTTAGACACGGCTACATAACGGCGGTTGCCATTGTAGCTGAGGTAAGAAAGCCATTGGTAACCATCACCACTGACAATCTTGTCGTAGTTGACTGACATGCCAGCATCGTAGTAGGCCAACTCTGGACTTGCCACACGAGGTTCTGCCTTGATGCTAGAGCGTTCTTTGAAGGTGTAAGTTCCTGCATCAGGAAGGCTATAGCTAGTAGTTGTATGAGTTTCTTCAACCTTAGCAGGAACTGTGTAAGTTGTGCCGCCCACACCAACTAATTTACCATTAGTTTCAACATAGTAAAGATGAACATTGTAGAGACCACGTTCATTCTTGTGGTCAGTTAGACTGACGTTAACCTTGTAGTTACCATTGTTAAGACGAGTCGCATTGTACCAGATGATATCATCTTGACCATTCTTTTCAGACCAGATTGGAACAGATACCCCAAGGATACCGTTTTGATCTGATACATTACTAATAACCACACTAAAGTCACCATTATCATGGCTTTCAATAGCAATATCGCCTCTTGGTTTAGCTACAGCCTCTGCTGCAGCACCTAGATCGACGTAACGACGAGTACCATTGTATGACACATAAGAAATCCAACGGTGGTTGTCAGAAAGCAAAGATCTATCGTAGTTGACTGACATACCTGGATCAAAATTGAACTCAGTCTTGGCAGTCAAGCTAGGTTGGTTCTTCACATCTGCAGGTTTAGTGAAGTAATAAGTACCACGTTCAGGGATGGTTTCATCTCTAGTCGCTTCAGTGTTGCTACTAGTATTTTCAGCCTTTAAAGCTGCGATATCAGCGTAGTAGCGTTCATAGTCGTAACCAATGTAAGAAATCCATTGATGATTGTCTCTCTTCAAGACCTTATCATAGATAACATGGTCACCTGCACTAAAGACGAAGGTAGGTTTGATATCCATGACTGGAGCTGTACGAATTTCAGTTGTGCGACGGAAATAATAGGTGCCGTTTGATGGGATATCAAGAGAACCATCAGCAGTCACTGGACCATCCACACCAGGTTGAGGAGTATTCACAGCTTCACGGTCAGTAACTCTAGCTTCTGCTACTTCTGAAGTTGCTGAACGGTTAGTCTCACTTACTACTTCAGAGCTAGCTACTGATGACACTTCAGAACGTGGACTAGCCACTTCTGATCTAGAAACAGTAGCAACAGTAGATGCAGAATGAGCAACCTCTGCCGGTACTTCCAAAGAAGCAGCCTCGCTAGCCACTACACTATTAGCTTCGGAAGAGGCAACCTCACTGCTAGCAAGCTTAGGTCTTGGCGCTTCAGATCTTGAAGCTGGTTGATTGAGGACATCGGTAACAGCTTCTGAAGTTGCCTGGTCGATTTGAAGTGGTTCAGAATTATTTACAAAAACTTCATAATCCTTGCTGGTACTTGTGCTGTTGGCTTGTTCCTGAGCCAAAGCATGTCCACCAAGCATCAAGCTCGCACCAATCAAGACTGATGCAGCTCCAAAAGAATATTTACGAATTGAGTAACGTTGACGTTCCTTAACAACATATGCCTTTCTCATTTTGATCACTCTCACTTTCTAGGCTGTTTGATAAACATTGGAACCGTTTTCACATTTCTATTATACCCCTTTGAAATATTTTTTACAATTATTTCAATATTATTACTAAAGTTTATTTTGTAGAAAATTGATATATAATTCTTTCAAATAACTACAATTAAGAAAAACCCCAAGAACTACCTGAGGGCTTTTGCTACATCTAATTCCTTGACACACTAAGCAAATCTGAATAGATTAATTAATTCATTCTGAGTTGATTTGACTATAGGTTTCAATCTAGTCTAACTCTGATTCATCATAGATGTATTCTTCTAAATGTTCAGTCACTGTAATCTCATCGCAGGAGCTAACATTTTGAAAGTCCTTAATGTAAACAATTTTATACTGATTTGGTAGAAGTACAGGAAAGGCAATTGGCTTACCATTCTTACACACGCGAAACATCTGAAGGCTATCTGTTACGTTACTAATAAAGACAAACGGAAACAAATGAGGACTGGGAGAATTCAAATAGTGATAGATACCCTTTAAGGTACCACTAGTACTTCTTACTTCACCATGTTCTTTTTGAGACATTTTTAAAGTGTGCTCCTTCTACTATTTGTGATTTCCTTTTCTTAAGTACTGAGGGTACAATACCATTAATCTAATTTATTGTAAACATGCATCCGACCATATATCGCATCAGAACCGAAACGAATCTGTCCGTTACTATCAAAGAAAATTGGGTCACTGGTTGGCCCATCATTATGAGCAAAACCTGCTACATAACCGCCATCTTGAGCAAAACCATTAAAGAGCTGACTACTTGTATCACTATAACCACTTTCAGCACCAACACGGGTTACACTACCGGATGGAGATACTGTAATTGTGTCCCCTAAGTCATTTTGATAAGTACCAGCAACACTAGAGAAATCACCATTAGCCATTGCCGTAGCATCAACTACTGTGGTAGCTGGTGTTTGTTCCGCTGAAGCAGCTGGTTGTTCTGTCGTAGTTCCTTGATTTACTTCAGCTGTTTCTTCACTAGGATTTGTTGGGGCAACTCCTTGTTGAGTAGATCCAGCAACATTTCCGGCTGATGGTTGTGAAGCCGTTTCTCCAGAGGTTGCTTTTGAGACCTCTTCTGAACTAGAGGATTTTGTCTTTTGCTCAGACTTTTTCATTTTTTCTTTTGAAGATGGTTTTGTCGATTTCACTTTCTGACTAACCTTACTAGAGCTCGATGTTAATGTAGCTTCCTTCTTGTTATTACCACATGCACCAAGTAATAGAACGGAAGTCAAAGCAAGTGCAGTTAAAGTTGTGAAACGTTTTGTAGCAGGTTTCATAATAATTCTCCTTAATACTCTATTTTAGACTGTGTCATTTTCAAAAATCTCGATGAAATACGTTATATTCTTTAGTTCTTCTTATGGATATAATATACTGCATATTAGAAAAAAAGAACAGGACACGTATGTCCTGCTCTATTCTTTCATGGCATCTCTCATTTTCTCTGATATGATGTCTGCTAAAGAGGTATCTCCTAATAATCTAGCCAAGATTATCCCTTCTTGGTAGGCCTTTTTTGCCTCAAAAATATCATTCTTTACAACATATAGATACTGTCCCTCTAGCATTCTCAAAATTGGTTTTTTCTGATAATCATGAGTTTCCTCCATAATGCGATGCAGTTGATTGAATGCTACTTCCGATAAATGAAACTTTTTTCGTTCATATTCAACTATTGGAACCATTAATAAGGCATCCCTAAGTAAAAATAAATACTCCGTGGGAATATTATCATAACTATTTATTAGATTTCTACAAATAGTATAAAAAGTCCCTTCACTAAACCCATCTGACCTCATACTATCACCATCTCCTAACGAGATTTGATATAGTTCTATAAGTAGTAGATCATTGATAGTGTATACCCTTTTCTCACATAATGATGGTAAACTCTTCTCCAATATGCTCATACCAAATTTTTGGTGTGTCTTTGAAGTATATGAGTAAAGTTTTGACTGTAAGATATCAACAACCCTCTGTTCATCAACTGGCAAATCATCATAATAGCTATCAATAATTTTACCCAGCTTTTCGTCTAGTTTCATTAGATTATTTGGCTTATCTAGACTAGTCGCATGCATCAATTGATATTTGAGATTGAGGTATTCTACCGGCATCTTTGAGACTACAGTCCTCTCTCCAAGCAATTCCGATAAAGATATATTCAGACGTCTTGCCAAGTGCTCTAAGGTTTCTAATTTAGGTTGAGACTTCCCTGTTTCTATACGTGTCAATTGTCGTACTGATAAAACCTCATCCCCTTCACAAAATTTTTCTTTAGTTAGTCCTTGTGCTAATCTCAACTCTCTTAACCGATGACCAAAGTCTTGTCCAAACATCGCTAGCTCCCTTTTACTTGAAACTATTATAATTTTTATGATTTGTAATAGTATACCACCCAGTATTCACTATTTCAATTATGAAACGAAAATAATCATTACTTTCAATACCACTTACAAGTCAAAACCACCCGTGAGAACGGGTGGCTTGCTCTTCGGCTGAAAGCCTCTGCTACCGGCCGAGGCCTAAAGGCCTACCGAATGGTTTCCCTTCAGCACCACCTTTGCTAGCTGACCCGTCTAGCGGGTCTCTTTAAGATTACTTTCTCTTATTCTTCTCACCTGTAAACGGATCATACTCCTCAAATAGACTTAGCTGATCTGCTATCACGTCTTCTTGTAATTGATTACGAATATATTCTTCAATTCGCTTCTGATTTCGTCCAACCGTATCAACATAAAACCCTCGACACCAAAATTTGCGATTCCCATATTTATACTTTAAATTAGCGTGTCGATCAAATATCATTAAGCTACTTTTGCCCTTTAAATATCCCATAAATGAAGAAATACTTAGTTTCGGTGGTATACTCACCAACATGTGAATATGATCTGGGCAAGCTTCTGCTTCATGAATTTCAACACCTTTTCTTTCGCATAATAATCGTAAGATTTTACCAATACTTGCTTTGTATTTCCCATAAATTATCTGACGTCGATATTTGGGTGCGAACACAATATGATACTTACAATTCCATGTAGTATGTGCTAAACTATTATTATCCTGTCTCATCAGGGGTCCTCCTTTTGTATATTAGTTAGTGGTCGGGAAACCTTATCTAATATAACACTTTAGGGGGACTTTTTTGATACATCGCTAAAAGCTTTTCGAGAGACAAAAAAAGAGCTGAAAGTTCAGCTCTTCAATAATGTTTTTACTCTGCCCAGGTATTATAGTCCTGAAGCGAACCGATATCATGCTCTTGTCCATCCTTTGACTCAGAAGCGGAAAGTTTTATTCCACTAAACATATCCGTCTGATCTGGTTTAGCTAGCAAATGAGAAACTTGCTCTAGAGCATCATCTCCAAAGAAAACCAATTCTCCAGAAACTTCCGTGTTCAAAATTGTCATAAGCGCTTTATTGGAATTGATGTTTAATTCCTTAATTCTAGAAGAATTTGGATCAGACAACTCTAGAAATACTGCATTAGACCTTTTCCGAATACGAAGTCCATAATAATCTAATCTTTCATTTAGCGATTTACTAAAATAGTATCGTTCGTAAGTCATCGTATGTTTATCATCTTTATCTACTCCACCTTGAATAGCAACTCCCGTCACGAACTTGCCAGTCTCAAAATCAAAGACCCTTCGTCGACCAATTCTATCACGTTCTCCACCAGAATTAGTAATCAAAGTAGTTACGATAAGATAACTTTTCCCGCTGATATCCTTGTCAAGATCCACATCACTAACATATTCTTCAGGAAAATCCTTTCGTAAGATTTTCAAGACATCCCATTTTTTGTAAATCTTCTTGGTGTTAAAAGGGTTATAAATCATCACCTTGTAGTAATCCTCATCAGTGATATCATAGTTATCCCTAATATCTTCACCCCTATGGTAGTATTCATCAAATAGTATCAGATAATCTTTAGTCAAGGCGACATAATTTTGATTTTCAGGAAGATACAGCACATTGTCCTGAACCGTTCGAATATCTCGAAGAGGAGTGGATCTCTTAATGGTTTCAATTTTATGTGAATAAGACTCTATGGGTTTGTGCCTATAAGCAAGATAGAAGCCAAGTAATGCTCCTAGAAGAATAATCACGATTCTCACTTTATCTTTGAAAAGCTCTTTAATTAAAGCCATCTACTCTTCCTCCCTTGGGATTATCACTGTTATGGCCTTACCATTTTGAACAAAAGACATACTATTAGACACTGCCTGTGTTCTCGGACCTTCAAATTCGCTAATGCCATATTTTTCCTTCGCTTGATTACTTGGAGTTGTACCTAAAAGATAACCCCTTTGTACCATATCTGGACTAATGTTAAACGATCCATTATCAATAGCATCCCTAGGTGCATCAAGAATGGAATACAAACCAACAGGTGCTCCTTCATTAATAATACGGTTGAAAGCATCTTTACCCTCTTTCATCGCATTTTCAAACGGATTTGATTGAAGCAATTCAAAAATACTCTCTTGCATCAATAAGATTTGTTTAGGTTCTTGGTTCGCATTCGCAGTATCAATACGTTCTATATAGGGACTGTAGTCACTCCTATAGTATTGCTCATAATACAATTCCTTAACGACCTCATTGTACTTAAAACCAGCTCTCCAATTTTGAATCAGTTCGATACTTTTCTTTAGTTTACTTGTTTCAGAACCTATACTATAAGTATAAAAACTATATAAAGGCCCTGAAGCTAAATCGTAAGTTACGAGACTATTATCTAGGGCGTTAACACCAATCGGAAGCAAGGTTGAATTCGGATCATATAAAATAGCTTGAACATCCTCTCGGGATTTAAACTCTTTTCTTGTCAAGCTGACGTTTCGATATATCCATCTGTCAAAATCCTGAAAATTTGACAAGAGGTGTTCTTGTCCATCAATTGTTGTATCTGCTTTAGCTACCAAACCATCTACAAAACTAGTCTTACCATCTTCCTTGTATAAATCCAAAAGACTTTGGGTCTTTGCCTGATCATTACAAAAACTATCTGTAACCACCAATTGATAACTATCATTTTTAGCCATCTCTAGAAGTTTAGGATTTTGGTCATAAATCGTCCTCGATGTACCATCAAAAGCCCCAACACTAATAGCAACACGTCCCGAATCTAAAGCATGAACATTAGATAAAAGATTACTACCAAGATTATGGATAATCCCAATAGTCTGAGGTAAATAGCCTTTTACACTTTGTTCCTGTTTTGGGATACTATCTTTTGGGATAGTATCGATATCATAAAGGCTAGCGTTTGAGAAATTGCTTATTAACTTTAATGTTTTATCATCTTTTGAAACCTCAAAAGTATAAGCAGGCTCACGATTTTTCCCGACCTTTGTGCCTTCAAAAGTAACAAGAACATAGGCTTTCTGATTCTCTTCATAAAGCTTTGCTTTAAGATTGCTAATCCCCTTACCTTTCTTTAACTATGGTACAAACTTAAAAAGGTCTACCTCAATCGGTTGATTACTAGTATCATTAACATCATATATAGATAGTCGATAATATTGATTATCCTTTTGAGATGTTTTCTCTGTGTTTTTAAAAGAATCATGATAACGATAGTTTTGAGACATCATATAGTTATCGGAATATTGGATATTGCCAGTTGATTGGACAGCTAGAACATCAGGATCTGTTAATTTCACATAGGCATCAACCGAACTGAAACCTGTCACATAAGCATAACCATTTAAATACCGGTCAGTTTGTTGATTATGATAATTTTGCCACTCAATATACATGAGTGAAAAACAAAACGAGAAAAAGACTGTAATTATGAATATAAGCACATCGTTAAAATCCCTAACATTTTTATCTTCCATAATCCCCCCAAGAATGTGAATCTAGTAAAAAAGATAGGATTTTTCATCCTACCTTTTCAAGTTACTTTTATTGTATCACATCTTAAAGCTGTTCTGCTACTGCTGAAAGAAGATCTTGGATACCATTGGCATCGCTACCACCGGCCATGGCCATATCTGGTTTACCACCACCACGACCTGATACGATTGGTGCGAGAACCTTGATAACATTACCTGCGTGAACATCTTTAGACTTGCTTGCTACAAGAACATTAACTTTTTCGCCAATGTGAGCTGCAAGGACAAGGACATCAGAGTAGTCTGCTTGTTTCCATTGGTCCGCAAAGGTACGAAGGGCACCTGCATCAGAAACTTCTACTTGGCTAGCAATGTAACGAACACCGTTAGCTTCTTTAACATCTTTGAAGACGTCACCAGCTGCAGCTGCAGCTGCCTTTTCTTTAAGCGTAGCATTTTCTTTTTGAAGGGCATGCAATTGCTCTTGAAGGCTAGCAACCTTGTTAGGCACTTCTTTCAATTGTGGTGCCTTAAGTGTTGCTGCGATTGCTTTAAGGGCATCTTCTTCTTCACGATAAGCAAGGTAAGCTTCACGTGATGTCACTGCCAAGATACGACGTGTTCCTGAACCGATACCTTCTTCTTTGACAATCTTGAACATACCGATTTCAGCAGTGTTGGCAACGTGCGTACCACCACAAAGCTCAACAGAGTAATCACCGATTGAAACGACACGAACATTCTTACCATATTTTTCACCAAAGAGGGCCATAGCTCCCATTGATTTAGCAGTGTCAATATCTGTTTCAATAGTTGTTACTGGAGTAGCTTTCCAAATTTCTTCGTTGACTTGTTCTTCGATAGCACGCAATTCTTCTGGAGTTACAGCCTCAAAGTGAGTGAAGTCGAAACGCAAGAATTCTTGTTCGTTAAGAGAACCGGCTTGAACAGCATGATCACCGACGATGTTATGAAGGGCAGCGTGCAAGAGGTGAGTCGCTGTATGGTTCTTCATGACACGGTGACGACGTGTGTGGTCAATTTCAAGTTTGTAGTTAGCTCCTACAACAAGTTCACCTTCAACTTCAACAGTGTGAAGGGCTTGTCCATTTGGTGCACGTTGAACATCAACAACACGCGCAACGACTGTACCAGCTGCATCTGAGATTGTACCGTGGTCTGCTACTTGTCCACCCATTTCAGCGTAGAATGGTGTTTGTTCAAAGACAAGGAGGGCTTGACCAGAGTTAACACTATCATGACGAGCATCATCAGCAACGATTACGCTCAAACGGCTTTCAGCAGTTTCCGCTTCATACAAGAACTCAGATGGTTCAGTGATGTTAGCGAGGGTTTCATTTTGCATCCCCATAGAACCACCTTTAACCACGCTAGCACGCGCACGGTCTTGTTGTTCTTTCATGGCAGCTTTGAAACCTTCATGGTCAATCTTGAAGCCTTCATCTTCAGCCAACTCTTCTGTCAATTCCACTGGGAATCCGTAAGTATCGTAAAGTTTAAAGATGTCTTTACCTTCAAGCGTATCTTTACCAGATTTCTTAAGGTTAGCAAGAAGCTCGTCAAGCATGCTTGAACCTGCATCGATAGTACGTGCAAAGGTTTCTTCTTCACGTTTAACAATCTTCTCGATAAAATCTTTCTTCTCAAGAACTTCTGGGTAATAGCTTTCCATAATTTGACCAACAGTTGGAACAAGTTTGTACAAGAAAGCATCAGAAATGCCGAGACGACGACCATGCATTACTGCACGACGGAGAAGACGACGAAGGACATAACCACGACCTTCATTACCTGGAAGAGCACCATCACCGATGGCAAATGCCAATGAACGAATGTGGTCAGCAATAACCTTGAAGCTCATTGTGTCACCATCTGGATTGTAAGTTTTACCAGACATTTTTTCGATTTCACGAATGATAGGCATGAAGAGGTCTGTTTCAAAGTTTGTTTTAGCCCCTTGCATTACGGCTACAAGACGTTCAAGACCCGCGCCCGTATCAATGTTTTTATTAGGAAGTTCCTTGTATTCTGAACGGGGAACTGCTGGGTCTGCGTTGAATTGTGACAAAACGATGTTCCAAATTTCAATGTAACGATCGTTTTCAATATCTTCTTCAAGCAAACGGATACCAATATTATCAGGGTCAAAGTCTTCGCCACGGTCAAAGAAGATTTCAGTATCTGGTCCTGAAGGTCCAGCACCGATTTCCCAGAAGTTATCTTCAATTGGAATCAAATGACTTGGTTCAACACCGCAGGCAATCCAACGGTTGTATGAATCTTTATCATCTGGATAGTAAGTCATGTAAAGCTTGTCTTTTGGAAAATCAAACCACTCTGGGCTTGTCAAAAGCTCATAACCCCATTCGATAGCTTCATCACGGAAGTAATCACCAACTGAGAAGTTACCAAGCATTTCAAACATAGTGTGGTGACGAGCTGTCTTACCAACGTTTTCGATATCGTTGGTACGGATAGCTTTTTGTGAGTTAGTGATACGTGGATTTTCAGGAATTACTGAGCCATCAAAGTATTTTTTCAAAGTGGCAACCCCTGAGTTAATCCAAAGAAGGGTTGGATCGTTAACTGGAACCAAGTTAGCTGATGGTTCAACAGCGTGACCTTTTGATTTCCAGAAATCAAGCCACATTTGACGAATTTGTGCTGAAGTAAGTTGTTTCATTGTTTCTCCTTAATCAATTGTTCTTTATTTTGAGCTATTCTCGAGCATTTCCACATAGTCAATAGCGACACATAGGGAAATGGCTAAATCGGCATAAGTATTTTCATAAACGGTAACAGTATAGGTCGATGTTAGATGAAAGAGCTCCTTTTGAATCCTAGCAACTACCTGATCTTGACTATTAAGCAGTTGAAAATCCAGGTCCCAAATATTCCCCTCTATTCGCAAGCCAAGATTATCGACATCATACTTATCACGAAGAAAGGTTAATTTTTTACGAATGTAAAAACTCGAACCATCCTGTAAATCCACCGTAAATTTGGGTAAGAGACTAATAGGCTCCTTGGTGATATGACTGATCTCACGACCATCCTCGCCAAAAATCGTAAAGGTCTTTGGAATCTTAAAAAAGGATCCTTCAACCTGATAGGCAACTCTACCTTGATCATCCTTGATATCAAAGCGTTCACCACCCAATCGAAACTTCTGTTTGACAAAATAGGTTTTCATAAGCTACCTCCAATAATGTCATACATTCATTCAAAAAATACTAAAAGAATAAAAGACAAGGCCACTAAACGAAGGGCGACGTGAACCGCGGTACCACCTTCATTCAATGAACTTGTCATTCTTATTTGTCTTTAATTGTGAACTTTGAGTAGCAAGTAACCAAATTCGTCCATGGCTCGCAGCGACCGCCATTTTTCTGTATCAGAAGCGATGATTACCAATCTCAAAGGGATGGCCAAAAATTTCATAATGTTAGAACTTTTAGCCACTCTTCATTTTAACGTGTTTTAGGTCTTAGGTCAAGCTGATAATAGCATTATCAACTCTATCTTGTGATTTATTTGCTAGAGCTAGATGATGAACTTGATGAAGCCCCAGAACCAGTCACATACTGGTCAAGAATTGCGCTGAAGGCCTTGTCTACAACTTTAACATTGTATTTCTTAAGGACCTTAGCAATCACTGAGTTAGTGAAGTTAGTATCAGCTTTCTTACCATTGATGATAACCTTAGTCAAATCATCCTTATAGTTTTTCCAATCTGCATTTTTCTCAGATTTTGAAACAGTTTTAACGATGTAGTAAGTTGCAGCACCAGTTGAGCTGTTTGAAACAGTCACTACGTCAGAAACGGCATTAGCATCTTGTTTGAAGGCTGCTGTCAAAACATCTGCTGGGAAGTCTTGAGAAGCTGAGTTAACTGTCTTAGAAGCCACTTCCAAGCTGTTATCTTTAGCAACTTGTGAGAAGTCTGCTCCTTCTGCTTTAGCTTCAGAGTCTAGCTTATCTGCCACTGCTTTATCAGTAGTTGAAACTACTTGTACCTCTGTATTTGGTGTGTAGTTATCATAGGCGGCCTTGTAATTTGCTTCAGTCAAATCTTTTTGTGCGGCTTGGTTAACAGCATACTCAACCAATTTTTGTGTACGGATTTGAGTACGGTATGACTCTTCTGTTTGACCATAGGCTGCAAGTACTTGTGAGAATTGATCTCCGTATTGTTCTGAAGCTTGCTTATAAGCTTTGTCAACGTCTTCTTTGCTGACTTTGCTACCATATTCTTTTTCAAGAGCCTTTTGCAAAGTTGCACTCAAAACACTTTGTTGTGTTTGGCTGCTACCTTTAAGTGAATCAAAGACATCACCGACAGTAACAGTATCACCTTTCATAGATACCAAAGTTGTTTCTTCAGTCGTTTTGTTACCTAGAGAAACATACATAGCACCTGCACCAACGAGAGCTGAAACAGCTACAAGGGCAAGACCTCCGAGGAAGCGGCCACCTGAGCTTGGTTTACCAGCATCACGTGTCTTTTTCGTTTTAGCACGTTTAGCTTTTTCTTTCGCTTTTTCACTAGCGAGGGCGATGCTTTCCTCTTCTTCTTTTTGGCGATCAAGATGCTCTTGTTCTGCGTCTTTGTCTGCTACAACCTCTTCAACAGTTTCTTCTGTCGACTCAAGGTTTTCATTTTCTTTAGCCATTCTATCTACTCCTTAAATTGTCAATATCTTTGTTATTATACCACACTTACTTAAATAATGCTTAATCTGGCAAGATAATATTTTCAGAATTTTTCCGAAGCATAAGAAGTCCGTCACTCATAGGTACCAAACTAGCAGTCAAACCAGGGTTATCTAAGGTCGCATCAAAAAGACGATGCAAACCACGGTAAATCGTACGCTGACCACGACGAACCTCCATGATGTCTTTGGCAATATCCCCCCCTTGGAAGATATCATCAAAGACAATGACACCACCTAGCTTGAGACGTTTTAGGATTTCAGGCAGAAAGACGATATATTTGGACTTGGCTGAGTCCATAAAGACAAAATCATAATCAGTGTCCAAATCTTGCAAAACTTCTGCTGCATCACCTTCAACTAAGGTAATTTGTTTGCGACTGTCATACTTGGCTAGATTTTCCTTGGCAAAGCCAATCATTTCTTCATTACGATCAACCGTCGTAATCTGAGCATCAGGGGCATACTCAGCCATAAGAAGAGCTGAAAAACCAATAGCCGTTCCTACCTCAAGGATTTTCTTAGGCTGCAAGGTCTGTAACAAAAATCGGAAATAAGCAACAACTTCGTGCTGGATAATTGGAATATTTTCCTTACGAGCAAAGGCCTCCAGCTCAGCCAAATGCCCTTTATTTTCCTGAAGATGCGTTCGCATGTAATCCACGATATCCTTGTTTACTACTGGGCGACGCATGTTGTGATTTGCGTTTTTACTATATGATTTAACCATGTGTTTTATTATATAAAAAATCCCTAGCGAGTGCTAGAGATTTTTCTTATCTATAACTCAAATCCTCATCATTAGACTACTTGACGAATAACCTTCTTTTTCAAGATGTAAGCAATAACTAAAGCTACCACGTAAAGAGCAATGAAAACAAGCAAGGTCATCTGATAAGATTTTGTCAATTCATAGGTTACCGACAGGAGCATTGGTCCCACCAAGGCTGCCATAGCCCAGGCAGTCAGAATATAACCATGAAGGGTAGCCAATTCCTTTGCCCCAAAGATATCGCTAAGGTAGGGAGGAATCAAGGAGAATCCTGCCCCGTAGCAAGTCATCAGAACAGCCATCGCAACCACAAAGACAAGTGGAACTTGCAGGACAATTAGGAGGATAGCCATAACGATATTAACCACAAAGAGGAGGATAAAGGTCTTCGGACGCCCAATATAATCCGACAAGCCTGCCCACAGAAGGCGACCAAAACCATTAAAGATTCCCATAACACCGACAACAACTGCTGCTGATTCCGCTGACATCCCAACCATATCTTGAGCCATTGGAGAAATAGCAGAGACAAGGGCTAAGCCACAAGAAATATTGATAAACAGAATAAGCCATAACCAGTAGAAAGTTGATGATTTCAGAGCCTCATTAGCCGTAACTCCCTTGCTCAAATCAGCAGCCTGACGGTTTGGACTCTTGTCAGCCAACAGTTGTGCTTCCTCTACACTTGGTCGTTTAATGAATTGTGAGACAAATAGCATAACAACAAAATAAACGACTCCCAAAATATAAAAGGTCTGCTCAACACCACGTGCCTGAATCAGATATTGAGCAATGGGACTAGTTAGCAGCGAGGCAAAGCCAAAGCCCATAATGGCAAGGCCAGTCGCAAGTCCACGCTTATCAGGAAACCACTTAATAATAGTTGAAACAGGTGTAATATAACCCACACCCAGTCCTAGACCACCAAGAATACCATAACCAAGATAAAGCATCCACAGCTCTCCATGAGCAATGGCAACTCCTGTCAGAATATTTCCCCCAGCATAGAGAACAGCCGACATACTTCCAGTCACCCTAGGACCAAATTTTTCAACCAGACGCCCCATGAAAGCTGCAGAGAGTCCTAGACAAAAGATGGCCAACGAAAAGGCAAAAGAAACTGAAGATTGATCCCAGCCAGTCTGGGCCATAATAGGATTACGATAGATACTCCAAGCATAGGTAGACCCCAACATGAGATGGAGTAAGACACCACATGTTGCTACAAGATAACGATTGGTTGTTTTCACAAAAACCTACTTTCTATTTCTGAACATTGTTCACTTATCAACTATAAAACGTTAGGTTTTTAGTCTATCATGAATATAAACTAGGGGCTATAAATATGCTCATCCATATATTTCCATATCAATTAGAACTTATATTCTAGTAAATGTTCGTTTTTAAACATAAAAAGAATCATCCTGATTCAGAATGATTCTCTCTTATAGTGACTTCTTTTTAAGAAAGGTGAACACCTTTTTCAACCAAGTCTTCCAATTCAACGAGACGGTCTTCAAAAACTTTGAAGGCAGCATCCAAGTAGTCGGTATTGGTCATATCAACACCAGCTTTCTTGATGACTTCCAAAGGATAGTCTGAGCTTCCCGCCTTAAGGTAAGTAAGGTAAGCTTCCTTATCTTCTTCAGTACCATGAACAATTTTTTCAGCCAAGTAGCTTGCTGCCGCAAACCCTGTAGCATATTGGTAGACATAGTAATTCATGTAGAAATGCGGAATACGTTCCCACTCAAACTGAATTTCGTAGTTATCTTCAGCTTTGAGGTTATAGTATTTCTCATTGAGGTCTGCGTAAAGCTTATTCATGAAGTCCGCTGTCAAGATTTGACCAGATGCATCTGCCTCATGGATAGCATGCTCAAACTCAGCAAATTGTGTTTGACGGAAGACAGTTCCTTTGAATCCATCCAAATAGTGGTTAAGAATAGCAAAACGTGTCTTGTCATCTTTGACCTCTTTAAGAAGCGTTTCTGTCAAGATATTTTCATTGGTTGTAGACGCAATTTCCGCCAAGAAGATTGGGTAATCTCCGTAAACATATGGTTGAGTCTGACGTGTGAAAGTTGAATGCAAACTATGACCAGTCTCGTGAACCAAGGTAAAGAGATTGTCCAAAGTATCTTGCCAGTTCAAAAGCATGAAAGCATTGGTATCATAGGCACCACCTGAGTAGGCACCTGAACGTTTTCCTTTGTTAGGGTGAACGTCAATCCAACGTTCCGTAAAGGCTGCATGAACCCCTTTACTATACTCTTCACCAAAGATTGCCAAGACTTCTTCTGCTTTCTTGAGGGATTCTTCATAAGTAAGAGCAGTTTCAGTCTCAGAAAGTGGTGTATAGACGTCATACATCTTAAGCTCATCAAGCCCCAAGACCTTCTTACGCAAATCAAGGTAACGGTGCAAAAGTGGCAAATGCTTGTTCACTGATTCCAAGAGTGAGTCATAAACACTCTCTGGAATAAAGTTAGCCGCAAGTGCTGCATGACGTGCTGAATTATAGTGACGAACTTTGGCTTGGTAATTGTGAACCTTGACAACGCCTTGTAGTGTTTGTGCATAAGTATGTTGAAACTGCTCGTAAGTCCCATACATCGCTTCATAAGCTCCCTTACGAATGTCACGGTCCTTAGATTCCATGAGAGTGATAAAGTTACCATGCGTCAACTCAACCACATCCCCTTGGCCATCTGATACCCATGGGAAGAGGATATCAGCATTATCCAAGACATTGAAGGTATCCGTTGGACCGTTGAAGATATCACCTGCTGCTGCCAAGAGCTCCTCAGCTTCTTGAGAAAGAACGTGATCCTTGTTCGCCAAAAGGCGTTCGAAATAGTGGTCATAAAGTCCAAGACCTGGCTCTTGTTCTTTAAATTCAGCTAACTTCTTATCATCCAAGGCCATAAATTCAGGCTCAAAGTAAGCAAAGGCTTCACTCAACTGTGAGTAAAGGTTTGAGGCCTTAGCTTGATACTCTTGGTAAAGCCCTACTGTTGTGTCTTGGTCATTTTTCATTGACGCATAGACATAGATTTTCTCCAAGCGACGCATAAGGCTCATATAAAGTTCCGTTGCCTCAAGCAAGTTCTTAGCAGAATCTAAGAGATGACCTGCATAAGCACTAGCCTTCTTCAAATCCTGAACAGTACTTTCATATTCAGTCTCCCAATCTGCATCTGTCGCAAAAATGGTCGTCAAATCCCATGTGTATTTCTCTTCTAAATGAGCACGATTGTCTGACATAATATTCTCCTTAATTGTATCTATTCTTTACTATTTTAGCATAAAAGGTGGGAGGGTAGAGAGTTTGTCGATAAGAAAAATGCCTTTTTCGATAATATTGCATAAAAAGCTTTTCAAAACCTTCAAGTGACTGTCTAATTTGTACAAACCCCTGCTTAGATTCAGGAAATCTTACTTGTGGAAAAAAATCCTGATCAGACAGGCATAACAAATTCATTCCCTTAAGATAGGCTTCTTCCTGCCTTCTCATCCACCTTGGATTTTTCCCTATTAATTCTCGTTGAATCACATGTGAGACCTTCTTTCGCTGAGTTACTTGATAAGTCTCAACCTGCTCTGCTTGATAAGGAAAACGTAAAACTGTCATGAGATTTTCGGTTAACGACCAGGCCTTAGTTAAATAATAGACTTTCCCAAAAATATCCTCATAGATGAGATACTTAAGTCTAATTTCCTCACGCTTCAAATCAAGCTCCCATAGGTGAAATCCTATCTTAGCCGTAAAATAGAGAAAGTCCCGCTGTAAGTCTGTTAAACGTCCATTCAACCAGAGTTCCTCACCCAAAAGCCAACGCACTTCGTAACCTGCTTGGTGATAGGCACGTGTCCTCTCTCTCAAACGTTGCTGGGATAACCGAGAACACTGAACTTCTAGAGCCAGGGAATCTCCAACAAATAAATCTGCAATTTGCCCCATCTCAGACAAAACCTTTTCAATACTTACTTTTTCACCATGATTAACCAAAGATTTATACAAAGCTGCCTTAAGGGATAAATGTTGGGCCGATTCATTCTCCGAGAAGAACTGACAATCTTGCAAAGACTTATGAGCAAAATGTGGACACATTACCTGACCATGTCTCAGAAGGACAACTCCCTGGCAACCAGGACAGCTATAGGATTCCTTACGTTGCAAACTGGTTTCTAGAGCTGAAACGAGCTTTCCCTCCTGATTTTTTGCAATTAACATGACTCTCTCCTTCGTGCACTCTCTTACTTATTCGTAAAAGAATTCACAAAATAAAAAAACATCTAGATTACTCTAGATGCGTCCCCCATTCAAACTGAAACTTGCTCCCTGCTGTATGTAAACTTAGGTTTATAGGTGTATTGCTTACCTTGGGATACAAGTGCCGCTCAGTCCATTTGATCTCTTTTCAACAATCTCAATTCCTCAAGGAAAATCCCCCAATTTTCCTAGGAATCAAGATTTTGAAAACAGTTTCTATCCCACATAAGCATTAAAAATAGCTATTGTAGCATAGACAGATGCTCTCACAAACATCTGGTCAAATTCCGTCACTGAAGCATCATCCCAATATGCTTATCACCCTTTTGTTCCGCAATCCCACTAAAAACTTAATCCTTGAGTTGATAATGAGATAAAACAATTTTCAGACTTTTACAAGTTAAAGTCTTTATTTACTAACATTGAACCACCATTTCCCTAGGTGCAGTTCAATACCAACAAACGCAAAACCGTGTTGGTCCAAAATGGTTTCTAGTTAAGAGTATCTTGTGATTGATAGTCAGTCAATCTGAAGAACTTTCCCTCTAGCTTCTTTACGCAGAACTTCGCACTGCTTACAAGATACTATTTTCTAGAAGAGTATTGGCTAAAAATGCCACTCTCAAAACATACCACCTATCAGTCATTAGGTTTAGTCCACCTTCTGATAGGTATATTAGCAGTTACTGCTTTATTTTCTTTCCCTCTTCGCTTTTGACGATTAGTCTCTACCGATTCTGCTGTTTTTGAATCTGTCGTTTGCTCTACACGGATTAAAAATACCGCTAGCTCCCGCTACGATGATGCTGATGTTTTAAATCGATTAATCTAATTTTTTTGCTGTTTAAATCTTCTCTTTTTTAAATCATCACAATGAAACATTGGAATTTGATAACTTAGAATTCCAGATTCTAAGCTAGTCCTTTTTGACTAGGGAGTCACCCTGCCAAAAAAACAAACTCTTCCTAACACAATCTATTATACTGTATTATAATTTTTTGTCAATTAATTTATTTCATATTTTTTGAAAATAATATTTACACCCTTGTTTTATACATAGTTAACTATAGAAAAAAGCTTATAATATAGGCTTTAGTTGCGATTTTGAAAAAATTAGAAAATGTATGTCTATTTTTCTTTTTTCAGTCTAAATCAAGCAATTCCAGGAAATGTCAGAAAATTTCATCTTTATTATTTCTGGTTAACTTGATTTTTCCAAACTAAAAAAACTAGGAAATTTTCCTAGATTTTTTATGTATTATCTTAGTGTTTACGTTTGTAAGTTGAAATACCGAACAAGGCCAAAGCTGATGTCACCATAGCTGCACCTGCTGCTGCAGAAGCTGCTGTTGATTTTTCACCAGTAGATGGAAGAGCTGGAGCTTCTTCTTTTACAGGTACTGATGTTGGTGTTACAGGTTTACCTGGTGTAGGTTCTGTTGGAGTTGTTGGTACTTGAGGTTTTGGTTTCTCAGTTGTTTCTTCAACAGATACAAAGTTTTTGTGGTAAGTAACTTTTGCTGAAACAGTGTTTGGAAGAACTGGTTTGTTTGGTTCTTCTGGCAATTCAGGAACAACTACTGTTGAGTTAGTTGCGAACCAGTAAGCAGTTGGAACGTTAAGGTTATTTCCGCTTACGATGAAGTCCATTGGTTCACCCTTGAAGATTGTTGCAGCAGCGCCATAGTAGGCATTCTTCGTACGAGGTGTTCCGTCTGGGTTAATCGCATCCCAACCTTCATCTGTAACTTCACCAGTTGTTGGATCCACTGTTGGGTCACTGTTAAAGCGTGAACCGTTAGCCACAAATTCGTTATCGTTTGTTGCATAAGCATAACCATCTTCATGCAAAGTGATAGATGAACCAGGAATTTGAACGTATTCATTACCATTCAAACCAACTTTTTCAATGTGGTTTCCAAGTTCAGTGTTCCAGTGGTTAAGTGATGAGATACTCAAAACTGATCCGTTCTTAGACAAATCAAGTGGTGTCACTGATGACTCAGAATCAAAGAAGTTCAAGTTCATCTTAACGTGAAGTTTTTTGTTAGTGTCGTCAGTTTGTGAACCAATGAAAAGTGTCTTAGTTGGATCGTGGTACAACTTAACAATGGCTGAACCATCTGCACTTGGTGTTTCTACCAAAGTGTAAGTTGCAACGATTTTCTTAACTGGAGTACCATTGTATGAAGTTCCGTTAAGGTTGTTGTATGTTACAGTCAATGTTTGACCTGTAGCCATCTTCAACCATACATCTTCAGTGTATTCACCGTCAGCATTGATAGTGTATTGTGAACCATTAGCGGCACTGAAGTCACTTGGAATGTAACGTGATGTATTGAATTGTTCAAGAATGTCATCTACTGAGTGACCTGATTGGATTGTTTTATCCAAGTAGTCAACAGAACCTGCTGAATTTTCAACAGTCATTGTAGCATCAGATTCTGTTTTATAGATTAAACCAGTAGCATTTTCAGCCAATCCTTTTGTCAAAAGACGAGCAGTTGTTCCACCAGTGTATTCTTTATAAGCTTTTTCCCAAGCAGCATAAGCAAGAACGTCTTGGTAGTATTTATCCAATTGTGTCTTGTAGTCTGCAAGTTTTTGTTTGTAGTCTGAAACCGCAGTTGTCAAAGCTGTTGTTTGAACTTTGTTGTCATTGTTAGCAGCTTCTACACTAGTGTGTTTAACACCTGCTTCTTCTGTAGCCGTGAATCCACCTGTAGCTACAACATTTGCTTTAGCAGATGTAAGAGCGGCGTCAGCTTCTTCACGAGTCAATTTATTTTCAGAAACAACTGTATTTGAAGCTTCTTGAGCATCTTTAGCTGCTTGATCTTGAACAGCTTTAACATCAGCAGAATCTTTTGATGATGCTGCAGTCGTTGTTGCAGCTTCAACAGCGTTATCGAAGTCAGGATTTGAAACTTCAGCAATAGCTTTAGTTGTTGTTTTTACAGTAGTATCTGTTTCAGTAGTAGTTTTTTCTTCTGTTCCAGGTACTGTAGTGACAACTGCTGCATCACCTGTTGTTTTAACAAGATTAGCACTTGATTCTGTAGCTGTATTTGATACGGTTGCATCAGTATCAGTAGTTGTTGTTACATCTTTAGCTTCATCCGCAGCTGCTACGCTTGTAGCCGCGAGTCCTGCAAGCAATACGCTTGAATACAATGTTGTTTTAAATGGATTGACTTTCATTTACACTTTCTCCTTCTTGGTTAACATTTTATTAACCTATTTTCTTCACCGTTTAATATACTACCGTGATTTTCAAAATTTGGCAATAGTTTTCTGAAAAAAATATTATATATTTGCTACATGTTTTTAAAATTTGACACACTTTTGTTATATTTTAATCATTTCTTTACAATGAAGGGTAATTCGTAAGGATTTTACAGAGTTTTTACTTAATACTTTCTTATATCTGTTCATTTATTTCTCATAATAAACTGTTTCAACGATAGAATAGGCTTTCTATTAGAAGTAAGTCATCAAGAACCGGCCTCTTCATAACTAAAAATACATAAAAAACACCTTCAAGTCCTTGACTTTAGTCGTTTTTCGTCGTATGCTTGAAAAAAATGTTAAGAAAGTTGGGGGACTTTTCAATGACAAAAAAAGAAACTAGGACACTGATCCTTTTTGGGGTTAGTATTATTTTTGCGAACCTTGTACTTCGTTTGCTTCTTAAGCCACTGCCAGAGGAGATAGCCTTTCTCATTAAGACACTAGGCCTAGGGTGTGGCTACTATTTCCTAGTCCATAAGCGACTAGGATTAAAAATAAAATCAACTAAAAAGATCAGTTGGTCTGAAACCTTAAGTGTATGTTGGTTGGTTCTTTTAGCAGATTTCTTCTATCTTTCTGCGGGTGCTTTTGGTATCATTAAGGCACCTCACATGATAGGAACTGCCTTGACTATTGCCTTAGGGGCTGGTTTTTTCGAGGAATATGTTTCTCGCGGACTCTTCCTTAAAATCGCCTTCCAAGATGGTGTTAAATCTTCAAAACAGGTTTTAGGTGTCGTTCTCCTATCTGCCTTATCCTTTGGGTTGGCTCATCTTGTAAATCTCACTCATCAACCCTTGAATGCTACTCTGTTTCAGGTTTATTATGCGACAGCTATAGGTATATTCTATGCGGCTATTTACTTACGTACTGGTAGCCTGTGGTGGACTATTGTCCTGCACTGTTTGATTGATTTTGCTAGTGTACTTCTCTCACAATCAACACAGGCTGCTCCAGCTACAAGTGTCTGGAATTTCATTTTTTGGTTACCACTGATTGCTATAGGGCTCTTCCTCATTCGTCCTAAAAAATTGAAAGCCATTAGATATCTTAATGACTAATATTTAAAACTGTATCCTCCAAGTTAGATTTTTGGTGTCTAACCTGTGGATGCAGTTTTCATTTATCAGAACTGTTTTCTTAGGACTTAGATCACTTTCCATTATTATTTCTAAAACGACTTAATCATAGAAATTTCATATCATGTCTTCATCTATTCCTATCAGAATTTTGCTGATTTTAGACTTCTCATTTTGTTATAATATGACCTACAATCATATTTTTTAAAGGGGATGCTTATGAATTTTCAACAATGTCGCTATGTTCAGACTATCGCTGAAACAGGGTCTTTTAGTAAGGCCGCTAAAAAACTCTTTTTGACTCAGCCTAATCTCTCAGCATCCATCCGTGACTTAGAGGAAGAACTTGGTGTCCAACTCTTTGAGCGTTCCAATACAGGAGCTAAACTAACTGATGACGGTCATGATTTTCTCAAATACGCCAAACGTATTCTTGGAGAGTTAGATCTCCTAGAAGGACGTTACCGTAAATCATTCAAGAAATCATTCACTGTTGCCAGTCACCACTACGATTTCTTATCACTTCCAATGGCTCACATTGCCCAACGTTTTCGTAGTGATTATCAAGAATTTCAACTGATTGAAACAACGACTAGGAAGATTCTCAAAAGCGTTGAGAGCTTCGAAAGTGACCTGGGGATTATTTATCTAGATGAAGACAATGACCATATCCTTGAACGCAGTTTCCAACACATGGATCTGACTTTCACCCCACTTGGAGAGTTTGAAACCAAGATTTTCTTAGGTCGCCAACACCCCCTAGCTCACAAAAAATCCCTCAACCTCAAAGATTTAGAGGGATACCCACAGGTCCGCTTTCGTCAAGAAAGCTCTGGTATCCATTTTGACGAAGATCCTCTCGAGGTTCTACCTGACCAACAAGTGATTTACAGTAATGACCGAGGCAGTGTCATGAATTTGCTCTGTGCCTCAGATAGTTACGCTTCTGGTCTCGGTATTGTTAATAGTTTCATTAAGGACCAAATTGTTTTACTTCCACTAAAGAACAGTCCAAAGCACACCTTGGGTTTTGTGACCAATAATAAACAGAAACAATCCGCAATTATTCAAGCATTTATCGAGGAAATTCAGGATAGCTTACTACCCCACCACTAAGGAGAAGAAAATGGAATTTCAAACACTTAATAATGGCATCAAAATACCCGTGCTTGGTTTTGGTGTCTGGCAAATTTTCGATCAAAAAGAATGTCAAAAAGCCGTTGAAGATGCTCTTTCTGTAGGCTATCGATTAATTGATACTGCTAGCCTTTATCGAAATGAGGAAGCCGTGGGACGTGCCATTAAGGCAACTGGTATCCCTCGCGAGGAGATTTTCCTGACTAGTAAGGCCTGGATTAGCCAGCTTGGCTACGAAGATACCAAATTAGCCCTAAAAGAAACACTTCGCAAACTAGATACTGACTATCTTGATTTATATTTGATTCATCAACCTTTTGGCGACTTACATGGTGCCTGGCGTGCTATGATTGAGCTTAAGCATGAAGAACTTATTAGAGCCATTGGTGTTTCTAACTTCTCAACAGGGCGTTTGGCGGATTTTGCCTTACAGACACCTGTAATTCCAGCGGTCAATCAAATCGAGTTGCATCCCTATAAACAACACAAACTGATCCAGAAAGCTGATAAGGAATTTGGCACCCTAACGCAAGCCTGGGCTCCTTTTCATAGAGGAGAGGATGGTATTTTTCAGGACCCAACTCTAACTGCTATTGCTGAAAAACATGGCAAGACAGTTGCCCAGGTCATCCTCAGATGGCAAACCCAACAAGGCATTCTGACCATTCCTAAAAGTACTCATATCGAACGGATGAAGGAAAACTTTAATAGTTTTGACTTCCACCTAGACCAAGCAGATCTTGATGCTATTAGTAGACTGGACCGATACCCAGACGCCTATGGACCCGATGAAAGCGTGGAACGCATTAAGCATTTATTGAAATATAGTGTATAAGAAAAACGAGTTCGACTGAACTCGTTTTTCTTATACACTAGCTCCTCTTGTGGCTTTCCTTAAGTAGTGACGGAGCTTAGGTGACATTCTCCAGTAAATAATTTTCAGTTTTAAGGAATCAGAACTCCTAAGTGCTAGACTTAGATGTGTTTCAAGCGCTTTACTCACAACCGAAGATTAGTAAAAAAACAGTTTAGCAATTCTACGAATTGGAAAACTGTTTTTATATGATATTTTACCCAATCACACTTCCATTTGGAACAGATGGATCTACTGTCAAGACAGTGAGTTTGCCATCATGTTCTGCGGAAAGAATCATACCTTGGCTGACATATTTCTTCATCATCTTACGTGGTTTAAGGTTAGCCACGATTTGGAGTTTTTTGCCGACCAATTCTTGTTCATTTGGATAGAATTTAGCAATACCTGAGAGGATTTGGCGGTCTTCTCTGTCGCCAGCGTCAAGACGGAAGCGAAGCAATTTATCTGAACCTTCGACTTTTTCCACTTCTTTAACTTCAGCGACACGGATTTCAACCTTGTCAAAGTCGTCAAATTTGATTTGGTCTTTTTCAGACTTAAGTTCGACCTCTTCTGGGTTCCATTCTTTCTCTTGAGGTTTGCCTGCGTTCATTTGAGATTGGATGTAAGCAATTTCTTCGTCCATGTCAAGACGTGGGAAGATTGGAGTTCCTTTTGAAACGACTGTCACATTTTCTGGGAAGCCAGAAAGTTCAAGATTTTCAAGGTCAAATACTACTGGCAATCCAAGTTGTTCCATAATGGCATTTGAAGTTGTCATCATGAATGGTTGGATGAGGTGGGCTACCACACGAAGGCTAGCCGCCAAGTGAGCCATAACCGCTGCCAATTGTTCCTTGTCACCATCCTCTTTGGCAAGTACCCAAGGAGCTGTTTCATCAATATACTTATTGGTACGTGAAATGATGTTCCAAACGGCGTCCAAGGCACGTGGGAAATCTACAGCTTTCATTTGTTTGTGGAATTCTTCAATATTTTCAGCCACAACCTTAGCCAAATCAGCATCAAAGTCTGTAACGTTCTCAACATAGGCAGGCACTTGACCACCGAAATACTTGTTAATCATGGCAACTGTACGGTTGAGGAGGTTCCCAAGGTCATTAGCCAACTCGTAGTTGATACGAGCCACATAGTCTTCTGGTGTGAAGGTACCATCTGAACCGACAGGAAGACTACGCATAAGGTAGTAACGGAGTGGATCAAGACCAAAACGCTCTACCAACATTTCTGGATAGATCACGTTTCCTTTAGACTTAGACATCTTACCGTCTTTCATGACAAACCAACCGTGGGCAACAAGACGTGTAGGCAATGGCAAATCAAGAGCCATAAGGATGATTGGCCAGTAGATTGAGTGGAAACGAAGAATATCCTTACCAATCATGTGGATAATTTCGTGGTTTTCATCATTTTGCCAGAACAAATCAAAGTTACCATGCTCATCCTGACCATAACCAAGGGCAGTAATATAGTTAATAAGAGCATCAATCCACACATAAACCACGTGTTTTGGATCTGACGGTACTTTTACTCCCCAAGTGAAGGTTGTACGTGACACAGCCAAATCTTCCAAGCCTGGCTCGATGAAGTTTTTAAGCATTTCATTCATACGACCATCAGGTTGGATAAATTCTGGGTGTTCTTTAAAGAAGGCAGTCAAACGGTCTGCGTAATTGCTGAGTTTAAAGAAATAGGATTCTTCAGAAACTAGCTCCACTTCATGCCCTGATGGGGCTACCCCACCAATGACATTACCTTGCTCATCACGGTAAACTTCTGCCAACTGACTTTCGGTGAAAAATTCTTCATCTGACACTGAGTACCAACCTGAATATTCACCAAGGTAGATATCTCCTTGTTCCAAGAGACGCTCGAAAACTTGAGCAACAACTTTTTCATGGTAATCATCAGTCGTACGGATGAATTTATCGTATGAGATATCCAAAAGTTGCCAGAGGTCCTTAACACCAACAGCCATACCATCCACATACTCTTGTGGTGTGATGCCTGCTTCTTCAGCCTTTTGTTGAATCTTTTGGCCGTGTTCATCAAGCCCAGTAAGATAGAAGACATCGTAGTTCATCATACGTTTGTAACGTGCCAAGACGTCACAAGCAATAGTTGTATAAGCAGAACCAATATGTAATTTACCAGATGGGTAATAGATAGGTGTTGTGATGTAGAATGTTTTTGTCATTTTAATTTCCTTTCATGTGTTAACAAATGGGCTAACACTGATGATATACCATCTTATTATAGCACGTTTTGGACACTAAAAAAACCAGCTAGGCTGGTTTTAAACATTACTAGTTTTGAAAGAGCTTTTTATCAGCTCTAACATCACGTTCATAGTCATAATCTAATTTCTTCACGTCATCCTCTGATAGGCATTTGAAGCTTCTTTCTTCTGTAAGTTTACCTTTCTTATTATAAGTTGTGACGATTAATTTATCACCCTTAACCTTGTATCGAACGGTTTCTTCGAGAGATTCTTTGTAGGATTTAACGTAAATCTTTTTACTTTCATCGTTATCAGCCTTAGTTCGATATTCACTTATTTTGTATTGATTATCTACTGCCTGGTCAATGACTTTCGTATATTCAGATAGTGACATGTTTGGTTTAAGCGTTCTAGACCAAGCATCTGGACGGTATGCTTCGTCAGTATCATAGTCTGTAAAGTCAACCAGATTGTTCCCGCCAGCTAAGGTATAAAAATAAAATTTAACATTATTCCCTTTGACTTTAACAAAATCATGAGCCTCTAGGCCACTTTCCTTGAAAGATTCCATACCATCAACCATTTTCTTCTTATCTTTATGGTAAAAGCGATAAGTTTCAAGTAGATAGGTTCCTTCAGGTATTTTACCACCTTGCAGGTGCATAAACGCATAGCCACCAAATGAAAGTGCCACTAGGACAATCGCTCCCACCACAGAAGCAATAATAATTTTAGCTTTCTTAGACAAGCCTGTCTTAGCAGGAGCAACTTGTGAAACGGCTTGTGTCACTTGATCACTCAACTGAGATTGTTGAGGATTAACACCCTCGTCCTTAGACTCTTGAGAAATAAATTCCCCATTAGCTTTTGCTTGTTGGATTTCTTCCTCTGTCGGCTTACGATTATTGATTGTTTCGAAATAATCTAACCACTCTTTTTCGTTCATAAAAGTCCCCTTTTTCATTGATATTTCCATTCTACCAGAAAAAAGACTCCAAAGCTATTTGACTATTTTCATAAAAAGAAAAGCGGTACCAAGATGGAGTTTTAGCTCTCCTTCTTGTACCACTTTGCTCATTTACATCATTGGCTGATTAAATTTTATCAATGCCTCTTTTGCTGCTTTTACTATCGTCAGAGCCTGATTTAGAACCACTACCATAGTCATCGCTGTAACCATAACCGTAGTCACCTCCATAACCATAATTAAAGTAATCCTTATACTCGTCGTACTGATCACTATAAGTCTTCAATTCTTTCTTATAATCTTTAATTGCATCCTTATAATCATCCCAACGCTCTTCAGCATCCCCCTTACTCATACGCTTATAAGTAACACGGGATTGAAGTTCTCCATCCTTGTCATAAGTAGATAGCGTATACTCGTCACCTTTTTTGACGTAAGTTCGTTTTTCTTTGAGAGATTTCTTGTAAGATTTTACAGATTCTTTAACGGCTTCTTTTGTAGCGTCTTTAGTGTAAAAAGAATAATCCTTAGACATATCTTTCATGAAGTCTTTGACTGTAGATTCAAGCTCTTCAACTGTTAAAACTTCTGTCTGAGTTTTATTCCATGGATCGAACTGCTGAGGGATTTCATGTTCATACTCTAACAAGCTAACATAAGGTGATTTATTGTCCTCGAGATAAGAATAGTATCTAGATCTATTATTTTTTACTTCTACAAAGGAGTAGACATCATCAAATTCATCGAAAGCATTTACCATCTTATCTTTATCTTCATCACGATAAGAATAGGCCACTACCTCATATGTTCCATCCGCAATCTTACCTGACTGATAACGCCATAATGAATAGCCACCAACAGAAAGTAAAATCACTGCCACAGCACCCAAGACTGATGCTAGAATAATCTTGGCTTTTTTTGACATTCCTTTTTTCACTGGCATGGCTTGTTGGAAGGTTGCTGTTGTTTGGGCAAACTGAGGCTGTTGCGTCATAGAAATAACAGGTTCAGCTGGTTTAATATTTCTTGGCTCATTAGCCTGTCCAGTTGCTCCAAAGACATTAGGTCGTTCAAGGATAAACTCGCCTGCTGCTTGAGCTTGAGATAACTCTGCGGGAGTTGGTTTACGACCGTTGACTAATTCAAAGTACTCAATCCACTCTTGCTGGTTCATAATAATCTCCTTTTTTATTGGTCTACTGTTCTATTGTACCAAAATAAATGGTGAAATAGTATTTGACAATTATCATAAAGACTGTAAGGTTTTTTAATAAAACATTTGGCTATGATTCTCGATAGTAAAAAGGTACTTGGTCGGTAAGTAGTTCAACGCCAGATGAGATAATCCCCATCATGCCTTGAATAATTATAATACTTCAAGGAATACTCATAATCCCAATCATAACCACTTTTGACCTCTTTGGCTTCCTCTGAGCTCAATCGTTTAAAAGTTCTACGCGACTCAATATGTCCATCATCAGCATAAACAGTCAGAACAAGACCATTAGGTCGCTTTTCATAAGTTCTTTTTTGCTTCAACATTTTTTTATAATCGTCTACACACCTTTGGACAGATACTTCCTTTACTTTTGAATACTCTTCTCCCTTTTTAGAAATCTTATCAATATGAGAAATCACTAGAGCTTTATATTCAGAGACTGTTAGATCCTGTTTCAAAGTCCCAGTATGTGGGTCAAAAGTCTGTGGAAGCTTTTCATCGTGCTCAAATGGTGAGACAAAAGGTTCCCCATCCCCCACAAAAACATAATAAAATTGAGATTTCATATTCTCAACAACTATAAAATCCTCATATAAGCTATCATTATTCTCTCCTCGCTCAGTCCAATTTATCAATTCATTGGAATATGCCGATTTAGCCTCATATTTTACCATCTGATAGGTACCATCTGGAATATAGTTCTGTTGATACTTCCAAAATCTTCCCTCTCCTATGGCAATCAAAACTGTCGCAACAAGTCCTAGAAAAACAATAATCCCAATCTTCCATTTTTTTGCCTTAGTCATACCTCTCCCCTTCATATTAGCCTACTTTTTAATACTATTTTACCAAAAATAGAGAGGAAATCTGTGACTTGACTACCAAAGAAAAAGAGGTTGAGAACTCATACTCTCAAACCTCTTTTCATCTATTTACTTTTTAAGATCCTCAGCACCAATGACTGGGTATTCGGTCAATCCTGATACTACTTCTTTAGCCTGGTCTGATTCTTCTGATTTTTTCTCAAGATCAAACTTAGGTGCATCTTTTTCATAAGCATTAATGATATCGGCTACAACTGGGTGACGTACGACATCGCTAGCAGAGAAGTGAACAAAATCAATAGCCTTGATTCCCTTCAATTTCTCCATGGCATCGACAAGACCAGATTTAACACGACGTGGAAGGTCAATCTGACTCATATCCCCATTGACAATCATCTTAGAATTAAACCCAAGACGAGTCAAGAACATCTTCATCTGCATGATGGTTGTATTTTGCGCTTCATCAAGGATAACAAAGGCATCTTCGAGGGTACGACCACGCATATAAGCAAGAGGGGCAATCTCAATAATTTCACGTTCCATTAGGCGAGTCGTTTGCTCTTTGCCAAGAATTTGATAGAGGGCATCATATACTGGACGAAGGTAAGGATCTACCTTTTCCTTGAGATCGCCAGGCAAAAAGCCAAGACTTTCACCTGCCTCAACTGCTGGACGTGTCAGAACTATACGTTTAACTTGACCACGTTTAAGAGCTGTAACTGCAAGGGTAACCGCTAAAAAGGTCTTCCCTGTACCGGCTGGACCAATCCCAAAGACCACATCATGATTTTTAATGCTATCAACATAGACCTTTTGTCCTAAAGTCTTCACTCGGATAGGCTTACCACTATTGTCCTTGATAATCTCTTCTTCATATAAAGCAACAAACTTATCAATTGAACCATCTTGAGCCATAGTCAAGGCTGCGACAACATCTGATGTGTTGACTAGCATTCCACGCTCCACTAAAACAAGGAGGGCTTGAATGGTCAAGCGAGCCAATTCAACACTTTCCTCGTCATCTCCAAGAATCTGCACACGCTCTGTTCGAGCATGAATGATAACATTTAGGTTTTCTTCGATAAGTTTTAGATGGCGCTCATTGGTTCCAAAAAGTGATAAGACATCATCTGGGTGATTTAGGGTAATTTCAACAGAATACTCTTGCAAATAGAGTTCCTCTTTCTTAAGTATTTTTATCCATTATATCAAAAAAATCACGCCAAGCGTGACTTTTTGTAATTCTTAATTATGCGTTGAATGACACGTGAACGTGGTCATAGTGGTTTTCAGTAACGCTACCACGGTCAGGCATTTGGTTCCAAGTGTTGGCTGGTCCGTAGATATTATCTACTGGTGCGTAGAATTGTTGTCTGTAGATGACATATGAGATACCTGCATTTGAGATATTGTCTACTGCATATTGAGCAACTTGATTACCAACTTCTGAACCAACTGGTACCATAACGTCAACGGCAAGTCCTTGACCATGGTCTTGTGGATCACCTTCACGGTAACCACCGATATCAGTAAGACCGAATTGTGCTGCTACATCTTGACGGAAAGCTTCAGCTTGTGGTTGAAGGTGTGGATCCGTTGGAAGTGTATTTGTTGATGCAGGTTGTGCTGCTGGTGCCTCTGAAGCCGCTGGTGCCTCTGATGCTACTTCTGATGTTGCTGCTGGTTCTACCGCTGGCTGTTCTGCTGGCGCCTCTGATGCTGCTGGTGCTTCTGAGGCAGCTTCTGATGTTGCTGCTGGCTCTGCAGCTGGTCGTTCTGCTGGTGCCTCTGAAGTTGCTGGTGCTTCTGAAGACGCTTCTGACGTTGCTGCTGGTGCTTCTTCTTTTACTTCAGGTTGTGCTGGTGTTTCAGCAGCTGGAGTAGTTTCTGCTTCAGGTGTAGCTTCTGCTGACGCAGTTACATGATCAATAGCATCAGCAACTGGTTGTTCAGTTTCTGCGTATGCTGGTGCTTCTGATGCTGATGCGATAGCTTCTGTTACTTCTGAAACAGCTTGAGTTGATTCTTCTGTAGCAGGTGCTTGAGTAGCTGTTGTGCTTACTGTTTCAACTGGAGCTGTCAAGTCCGCTGCAACTACAGATTGACCATTTACAGTCACTTCGTTAGTTGTCAAATTAGCTTCTGCAACTACAGGTGTAGTTGATGTTTCTGAAGCTGGAGTTTCAACTCTAACAGAGACTGCTTGATTATCAGAATTGTAAGTTGCTGTCAAGACTGTTCCAGGGTAAATCAAATCAATGTTTGTAATTTGATTGATGTTAGCCAAAACGTTCACATCGATACCCATTGCTTCAGCGATACTTCCCAAAGTATCACCGTATTGAACTGTATAAGTTTGTTGGTTATCACTTACAGCGATATCTGCTTTGATTTGGTCTACTGAACGTGCTGCCCAGTTTGAAGTTTCATCGGCATGTACGTGACTTGCAGCAAAAAGTGAAAGTGCTGCGGTCGAGTAAAGAAGAGCCTTTGTTGTTTTAGATTTTGATAACATGTATAATTCATTCCTTTTTAACAATTTTAACTTCTACAATAATACCACACTTTTTGTCAAAAGAGAGGTGATTTACTGCACTTTAAAGCAATTACCAACTAGTTGTAACAAGCCTAATTTATTGAAAAAAAGCTGATATATTTGTAAAAAATTGTAACAATTCATCCCGTTTCAAATGGTAATTACTTTTTAAAGAAAATGCTAAAAGTCATTATGCTTATCGTAAACTTAGTCACTATTAATGGGCTAGATAATCTTCCCAAATCTGGTCAAACTGCCCTAGATTAAAGGAAAAGCTAGCTTGATCTTCCAAGTAACGACTGACTTCTTCAAAGTCATCGGTATGCTTCGGGAAGGTTGAATCTTCAAAAGCCAAATCAGCCAAGATTGCTACTGGTTCATTGGATTTGGGATTACGCTGGGCCATCAGCCAAGTATAAAAGGATTTTCTCATGCCTTCTCCTAACCGATTAATTCTGTTCCAAACTGATCTTGTTTGATTTTTTTGGCCTTCATCAGACCACCTAGAGCCTTCTTAAATTGACCCTTAGAAATACCGAAGGTAGCCTTGATATCTGCTGGTGATGACTTGTCATTAAGTGTCATAAAACCACCATTGCTCTCTAAATAGGTCAAAATCATCTGAGCATCATTTTCGAGCATTTCAAAAGAACGTGGCTTAAGAGAAAGATTAAGGGTCCGGTCAACTTCTCTGAACCCAATCACACGTGCTTCAAGGACCTGACCTAAACGTGGCTCCGAATAACGTTCTGATGGATGGATGAAACCAAGCATGTTATTCTCTGGCAAATAAACAAAAGTTCCTGACAATTTGAGACGGTAGGCAATGGCTGGCCATTTTTGGTTTTGCATATTATCGTAAGCAGGTCCAGCCATACGTTGAAAGACCTCAGGTTCAGCAGGAAGTCCCCAAATACGGTCTTTTTTGTCAACATCGAGTTTGATGTAGAGTTTATCCCCCTTCTTAGGCCAAAGCTCTTTGAGTTCTGGCAAAACATCGAGAGAGACAACAATCTCCTTATCTGGAATTCCTACGTCTACAAAGACACCCAAATCCTTACGAACTTCAGTGACCTCTCCCCAACCATAGGAATCGCGAGTTGCCTTGATTTCCTTTTGAGTCAGACGTGATTTTTGCTTGCTATCTGTATAGGCGAAGCCTGTCACCATGTCACCAATGGCGTATTTCCCTTCTTCTTTAGACAAGGCAAAAGTCACACCGTCCTTTTGTACAAAGTAAAATTTATCATTTTCATCAGTTACTAGGGCAGTAATGATCGTTCCAAGTAATGTATTCATCTTTTTCCTCTAAAAAGAGAGTCGGACAAGGAAGCTAACATAGTCCATGCTCTTTTGCTTCTGTCCCACTCTCCTTATTTTTCTATTGATTAAACAGTAAGGAGTTCTTTTTCCTTTTCTGCTGTCATGCTGTCAATCTTCTTAACAGCGTCATCAGTTGCTTTTTGGATATCTTTTTCCAAAGCTTTCAATTGATCTTCGGTGATTTCTTTGTCTTTTTCTTGCTTCTTAGCTTCATCCATAGCATCACGGCGGATGTTACGGATAGCGATTTTAGCATTTTCGCCGACTTTTTTCACTTCTTTAGCCAACTCTTTACGTGTTTCTTCTGTAAGTGCTGGGATAACCAAGCGCACAACAGAACCATCATTAGCTGGGTTGATTCCAAGGTCAGATTCATTGATAGCACGTTCGATATCAGCAATTGAACCTTTATCAAATGGTGAAATCAAAAGGACACGTGCTTCAGGGACCGTGATTGAAGCCAATTGGTTAAGTGGTGTTGGAGCACCGTAGTATTCTACAGTGATGCGGTCAAGAAGTGAGGCATTGGCACGACCTGCACGGATAGAGCCAAATTCACGGGCCAATGACTCGTGTGAGTGGGTGAAACGTTCTTTTGCTTTTTCAATAATTGCGTTTGTCATAAATTCTCTCTTTCTTACTTGTGTGATTCTGCTTTGTTAGATACAGTTGTCCCAATTTGCTCACCAAAGATAACACGTTTGATGTTTCCTGGTTCGTTCATGTTGAAGACAACAAGGTCAATGTCATTATCCATTGAAAGGGTAGAAGCTGTGGCATCCATAATTTTCAAACCACGTTTGATAACTTCCACGTGTGTCAATTCATCAAATTTGACAGCATCAGCGTTTTTACGAGGGTCGTCATTGTAGACACCATCAACGCCGTTTTTAGCCATAAGAATAGCATCAGCTTCAATTTCAGCTGCACGAAGAGCCGCTGTTGTATCTGTTGAGAAGTACGGTGAACCAATACCTGCTGCAAAGATAACAATACGACCTTTTTCAAGGTGACGAAGGGCACGACCACGAATATAAGGCTCTGCCACAGATTTCATATCAATCGCTGTCTGAACACGTGTATCAACACCGAGTTGTTTCAAACTATCTGCCATAACAAGGGCATTCATAGTTGTTCCAAGCATACCAGTATAGTCTGCTTGAACACGATCCATTCCTGCTTCAGCTGCAGGTTCCCCACGCCAAAGGTTACCACCACCGATAACTAGAGCAATTTGAATACCTGAATCCGCTACCTCAGCAATTTCTTTAGCCATAGCTTGGACAGTTGGAAGATCAATCCCAACACCTCGTTCACCAGCTAGAGCTTCACCTGAAAGCTTAATGAGGACACGTTTGTATTTTGGTTCTGCCATGATTTCTCCCTATTAACTATTTTGTTTTATGATTTAATTCTTAGCTGAGATTCATCTTTCCTAAGTCGTCAATTACCATCCTTTTAAGGTGGTTAAGGGGCTTATTCAAGCAACTCCTTTTTATGATTAGGATAGGAAAATGTTCTCTTTTTTTGCAAAGAAAACACTAAATCTTCATCCTTACTATTTTATCATAAATTAGGGTTTTCACCTAGTCAAATATTTAAAAAATATCCTTACAAGATAACTGTAAAGGTAATGGTGTCATTTTTATAAGAGGCAAAGATACGCCCCTTAAATAATTTGACCATACTTTGAGCCATGGAAAGGCCAATGCCAAAACCTTTGTGTTCTTTGTTATTATGGGATTCTTCAATACGATAAAAACGCTCAAAAAACTTGCTATAGTCAACAGCCTTACCTTCTTTATAGGTGTTTGACACTTCTAAACGAGCCCGTTTTCGCGTTCTTCCAATCTGACGAAGTCTTACCGTAACTGTCCCTTCTGGATCACAATACTTGTTAGCATTATCCACAAGGAGAGTTACAAGTTCAAAGAGAGACTTCTCCTCAGCCTTTACATGGATATCTGGGGCGATATCCATAACGAAGGATTTGCCATCTCGGACGACAGGTCCCTTAAAGTCCTCGGCTGCATCCTCTGTAATATAGGAAAAATCCACATCTTGAAGAACAATGTCCGGCTGCTCTTCCAGACGAGATAGAGCCACAAGAGAATTGATTAGATTGGTCAAACGTGCCACCTGGTCATTAGTTGACTTGGTCCATTCATTCTCCCCTGTCATGAGTTCCTGTAACTCCGTATTAGCAGAAATAATAGCTAATGGGGTTTTCAATTCATGACCAGCATTGGTGATAAAACGTCGTTGCTTTTCGTAGTTTCGAATGAAGGGACGAATGACGATTCCTGATAAGGCACTGACAATGACGACAAAAAAGATAAACCCAAACAGTGATAAAAGGATAGAAAGACTGAGCAAGGCTTGGGAAGAATTGTAATAAGAGGTCGTGTCCAGGAAGACCACAAGAATCTTATTTTTGCTGACTTTGCTAACCTGATAACTCAGATTGATATTTTTTTCTCTAATTGTTCCAAGAGTATTCGTCATACGGCTAGCTGCAAGTGCATAGCTAACAGCTTCTTCATCATCTATTAAAGAAGTATGGCTGGTATCCTGACTGACCACTTTATCACCAGATAAGGTCACACTGAAAAAACGAAAACTATCCAATGGAATTTCATGCCCTTGATCGGTCTCAATTTTTTTAGTTTTTCCGAAACTACCATTATTTTCTGTAAGCGTGTTGAGAACCTTACTAATTTCCTGTTCTGTCTGAAAGGACCTCACAGTATTGATGATTCCCACTGTAAAAACCAAGATAAAGAGAATAGCCAAGGAAGCAATCGTAATAAATTGAAGTCGTAAACGTCTAAACATGCACTACTCCTCTCTAATTGGCAAGAAGGCAAAAGTCACCACCCTTTTCACCAAGAATGCTGATATCAGCCTGGATGGCTTGCAATTTCTGACGCAAATAGGAAATATAGACCCAGACAATCGATTCGTCCACATCTTCCTCATCATCCCAGATGGTCTTAAAAAGGTGCTCAGTCGTTAATTTCTTGGCAGGATTGAGCATGAAGTGGGCCATTAACTTGGTCTCTCTGCTTGAAAGTCGAATGGCGTTCCCAGCTACTAACTCCTGCTCCTCTTGGTCCAAACGAACAGAACCAAGTGTCAAAATTTTGGCAGTAAAGGTCTCACTAACACGACGCTCTAGCGAGCGCAAACGAGCCAAAAGTTCTTTAAGAGAAATCGGCTTGGTCAAGTAATCGTCTGCCCCAGCGTCAAGTCCTGTCACACGATCATCAACTTCAGCCATGGCCGTCAACATAATGACATGCGTCGTATTCCCAAAGGAGCGAATCTCTTTCAGGGCCTCAATGCCTGTTTTAATGGGCATCATGATATCCATAATCATTACTTGATAGGCATTCTGTGCGGCTAGGTCAACTGCCTCTTGACCGTTAAAGGCCTGATCCACCTCATAGCCTTGATGCTCAAGAGCCGCCTTGTAAACTCGAGAAAGAGCTTCCTCATCCTCAGCTAGTAGAATTTTCAAAGCCATTCTAGTCCCCTCCTTCTTGAATTAAGTTACGGATGGTCTGCATGGTCAAATCGCATGAAGCTAATTCATCCGCACAGCGCTTAAGCTCACGGGTAATCATTTCTGGATTCTTGATATCATGCTTGTACTTCATCTGATGCTCCAAACTGGCCCACGAATCCTGAGCGATGGTCCGAAGCTGAACCTCAACAAAATAGGTTCCTCTCTCATTTCCTAAGACATCTGGAAACTCGGTTTCTACTTCCAAAATGAGATGGTATGAACGATAACCATTAGGCTTAGCATTTAAAATGTAATCTTTCTCGTTGTAGATAGAAACGCCAGGGATAGCCTTAATGACATCGATAGTCTTGTAAATATCATCGACAAAGCCACAAACAATTCGAATCCCTATACTGTCACGGATTTCCTTGAGTGCAGACTGGCTGGTTTCAGGTAAATTTTTCCGACGACACTTTTCACGCATAGAATCGCTCTCTTTGATTCGTGAAATGAAATGCTCATAGAGTTTGAAGCCTGTTTCTTTTTTGCTAGTAATATTAGCCGCAATAATTGGGTCTGTTATTTCTTGTAAAATCTTGGGAAGATACTGTGCATATTCCCCATAAATACTTGGAGTTGACATATAAACCTCCTCTAATAGCGTTTCTTAATTATAGCATAGATAGGCTTAAAAATAAGGAATGAGCCAGCTATGAGAGTCTCTTAAAGAATAAGAAAAAATCCAGCCGAAGCCAGATTCAATTTGCTTATCTAAGTTCAATTAACACAAGGCTATGCATCAAGTGGTTTGACAAAAGGCCAGTTGCCTAGTTTGTGTGTTTCATAGGTCAAGACCTTGTAACCACATTGCTTGTAGCCATTTTTCTCATAGAAAGGCACATTGTAATCGCGATTGGTAATCAAGCCAAGACTACGACCTCCTGTACTACGTACAAAAGGTTCAACCCCTTCAAGCAAGAAACGACTTCCTATACCTTTTCTTTGATAATCTGGAGTTACTGCTAACATCATCAGGTACCAATCGTATTCTGCAGAATCCTCCAGATGTCTTTCAGACTCTTCAACAAAATTAAAGTACTTAAACAACTTAGTGATGCTTATGAAACGGAAAAGCTTGGTCGCTCCGTTCTGGAGATAGTTAAGCATAGAAATCGTCTGATGCTGTAAAATAGCTGCCGCAACAATGCGACCATCCTTTTCAGCCACCAAACACGAATCCATCTTTATAGCTAAACGCACCAACATTTCCTGCAAGGCTAAGACAAATTCCTCATACTGTTCAGGATTCTTTAAATTAGTGGCAATCATTGAAAGATAGGGATAATCTTCAAAGGCATCTGCACATACTTGTGCCACTTCCTGAACTTCGTCTAGTCTTGCTTTGCGATATTGCATCTTAATCTCCTAATCTGTCTGTTTTTTTCAGTATAACACAAAACGCATGACTGACAGTCATACGTTCTATGGTTTTTTGTAAAATCTTATAATTTTATAAGAAAAGTTTAGGCAACTTCTTCTGTAAATTGACTATTATAAAGATCAGCATAGAAACCATCTGCTGCCATGAGCTCATCATGATTTCCTTGTTCAATAATATTCCCATCTTTCATCACAAGGATTAGATCAGCATTTCGAATGGTTGATAAGCGGTGAGCAATGACAAAGGAAGTCCGACCTTCCATAAGTTTGTCCATGGCTTTTTGAATCAATTCTTCTGTTCTGGTGTCAACAGATGATGTCGCTTCATCCAAGATAAGAAGAGGGGCATCCTTCAGAAGGGCACGTGCAATGGTCAAGAGCTGTTTCTGACCAACTGATAATGTCACAGAGTCATCCAAATAAGTGTCATAACCTTTTGGAAGTGTGGTGATAAAGTGGTGAACACCGACAGCCTTGGCAGCAGCAATAACTTGCTCGTCAGAGATATTTTCTTGGTTGTAAATTAAATTATCACGAATAGTACCTTCAAAGAGCCAAGTGTCCTGAAGCACCATAGAGAATTGGTCATGGACAGTTTCACGTTTCATGTCGCCAGTATCCACACCGTCAATGGTGATATGGCCTTGATTGATGTTATAAAACTTCATAAGCAAGTTAACAATAGTCGTCTTACCAGCACCTGTTGGACCAACAATCGCAATCTTTTGACCTGGCTTAGCAAGAGCTGAAAAATCATGAATAATAGTCTTTTCAGGAGTATAACCAAAGGAAACATGATCAAAGACAACTTGACCTTTAGTATCTGTCAATTCAGCTGTCTTAGCTGACTCGTCGTCCATATCTTTTTCTTCCAAAAATTCAAAGATACGACCAATGGCTGCAGTTGCTGATTGGAGTTGTGTAATCCCTTGTGCAATTTGAGAAAGAGGTTGTGAGAAGATGCGAACATAGGTCATAAAGGCTACCACATCACCGATAGTCAAGCTACCGTCGATTACCTTAACCGCACCTACCAAGCAGACCATGACGTAACCAAAGTTCCCAATGAAAATCATGAGTGGCATCATAATACCTGAGATAAATTGTGATTGCCACATCGATTTATAGAGTTTATCATTAAGCCCCTTGAAAGCTTGACTGCTTTCTTGAGCGGCATTGTAACTCGTTACAACTGCTTGACCTGTGTAGATTTCTTCAATATAACCATTAATATTAGCCAAATTTTCTTGTTGGCGTTTGAAAAGGGGTTGTGAGAAGCCCATGATGAAGGCTACTAGAACAAACCCTATCAAGACAGAACCAATCGCAGTGAAAGCCATAGTGACATTTGAGTAGAACATCATAATAATGGCTGCCACCAAGAGAACACTTGAAGTAATCAAGGTACCTAAGCCTTGGCTAAGCGATTGTCCCAAAAGGTCAACGTCATTGGTCACACGAGAGAGGGTGTCCCCTTGAGAATGACTGTCGAAATAATTAAGAGGGACACTGTTGATTTTCTTTTGGATAGCTGTACGGAAACGTTGTGAAAAGCGTTGTGTAACCGTCGCAACCGTAAAGCTTTGTAAGTAACCCACAATCGCTGAAATGGCATAGAGAACAGCCAAGGTCATAGCAATACTTGCCACCTTATCCAAATCAATACCTGGAATCGTCCCCATTTTGGTAGGTGTAATCCCTTCAGTAATAGTATTGGTAATTTCTTTAAGCTTATCTGGTCCAATAACTGTAATGACTGCTGAAATAATTGCTCCAACAATCGCAAGGACAAAGGGAATTGGGAAACCTTTAATATAGGGTTTTAAGCGTTTATAGGACGATGTTTTTGGCTTATTTTCCATTTTCTAACTCCTCCTTAGACAATTGTGAATAAGCAATTTCTTGGTAAACCTCATTGTTAGCCAAGAGTTCCCTGTGGGTTCCTTGCCCAACAACCTTACCTTGATCAAGTACCAAGATTTGATCAGCATTCATAATAGTAGAGATACGTTGAGCAACAATCAACTTGGTCATATCTTGTGTTTTTTCAGACAATTCTTGACGCAGTTTACGATCGGTCTTATAGTCCAAAGCTGAGAAGGAATCGTCAAAAATCAAGATTTCAGGCTTACGGGCAAGTGCACGCGCAATAGCCAAACGTTGCTTCTGGCCACCTGAGAAGTTAGACCCAGCTTGAGCAACCTCTGCCTTAAGTTGACCTTCTTTATTTTCAACAAAGTCTTTTCCTTGAGCCAATTCAAGAGCTTCCCAAATCTTAGCGTCATCTAGAGGACTATTATTGCTCGTTCCCATTGTCATATTTGACGTGATATTACCTGAGAAAAGCACAGCCTTTTGTGGAATATAACCGACTATATTGTGCAAGGTTTCGTGGTCAAAATGTCGTACATCCACACCGTCAACCTTGATAGTTCCTTGCGTGGCATCATAAAATCGTGGGATAAGGTTGACAAGCGTTGATTTACCAGATCCAGTCGAACCAATAAAGGCAACCGTGTCACCCTTTTTAGCTTTGAAGCTAACATGCTCCAAAACAGGCTCTGAAGTTTCAGAATAACGGAAAGAAACATCATCGAATTCGACAGTGCCCACGTCTTTAGGTTTTTCAGAACTATTTTCAGGGTAAGAGACTGAAGATTGGGTATCTAGAACTTCATTGATACGGCCAGCTGCTACAACGGCACGTGGAAGAAGGAAGAAAACGACAATCATCATCATGAATCCCATAACAACCTGCATGGCATAAGACGAATAAACCACCATATCTGAGAAGAGATGGACCTTGTCTTCCATGGCACCAGCAATTTTCGTTGGATTAGTTGGAATCTTAACATCTTCAATCAGATGCGCACCAATCCAATAAATAGCCAGTGTCAAACCGCTGGATACAGCAGTCATTACCGGTGTCAGTAAAGCAAAAGAACGACCGATAAAGAGGTTGTTTTGGGTCAAATCAGTATTGGCCTTTTCAAATTTATCCTCTTGATAACTTTCAGCGTTATAGGCACGCACCACACGAATTCCTGTAAGAGATTCACGCGTTACGCTGTTCAGTTTATCGGTCAGAGTTTGAATCAAGCGTTGCTTAGGCATAACCATAATCAAGAGGAAGAGCATGAGAATGGCAATCACTGCCACAGCGACAAGCAAGGCAAGGAGCCAATTTCCATTTTTATCGGCAATCTTTGTAATCGCCCAAATGGCCATGATAGGCCCCTGTGTAATGACCTGCAATCCCATGGTAAGTACCATCTGCAATTGGGTAATATCATTTGTCGTACGGGTCAAAAGACTAGGAATTGAGAATTTCTTAATCTCTGCATCCGAAAAACCTAGAACCTGATGGAAGATATCATCACGAAGACGGGTGGTAAAACTTGCCGCTGTTCTAGCAGCTAAGAAACCAACCACTACAGAGGCCATAAAGCCTGCAAATGACATTAAAAGCATTCGCATCCCTGGGGCATCTGTATTCCAGGCAAAAATATCCGACGCCTTAGTTCCCTTAGTTGATAAGAGTGTCGTAATATCAGACATATAGTCTGGAATTTTCAAGTTTAGATAGACGTTCAAACAAACAAATATCACAGCTAAGATAATCATGCTTAACTCTTTTGTCGTCAAACGTTTAAAAATTTTAAACATAAGTTACTCCTTATTTTTTTCTAAATTCTTATGAATTTGGTGAAAGACCCGAAAAGCTGTTTCAGCATCCTCTTTCGAAATGCCTTCTAATAACTGTTCATGGATAGCCTCTCGGAAATGTCCAACATCTTGGGCCTTCTTTTTACCCAAGTCTGTCAGATGAACATACTTGTAGCGTTTGTCCTTGTCCGATGTCACCAATTCAACGAAACCGTTTTTCTCCATACGTTTGACCAAATTACTAGCCACTGATTTAGATATAGATAGCCTTTTCTCGATATCTTTGATAAAGATTTCTTTATCTTGGTTCTCAAACAAGTACCTGACGGCAAACCCTTGTGGACCAGCTAAATGCTCAACGCCGTAAGCTTTGCCTAGCTCTTGCACTCTAGATTCCATGGTATTGATGAATTTTTTGATTTCATTAAAAGGATCTTTTCCATGCATCGCAAGTTCCTCCTTAAATAATTCTCATGGAAACTATTTTAGTTCTTATGAGAACTATTGTCAAGAAGAAAAGTTCTTATAAGAACTAAAAAAGAGTGAAAAAGAATATTGCTTTCCACTCTCACTCCCGTAACCGTGATTATTAAGGCTTTAGACTCTAAAACCTAACAACGCTTGAGCTAGGCTATCTAAATGATAATCCCCTCCAAATGATCCAATTCATGTTGAATAATTTGGGCTGGCATGCCAGAAAAACTTAGCTGTTTAGGCATCCATTGTTCATCTAAATAAGCTACCTCAATCGACTCATAACGTCTGGTTGGACGACTGCCCTCTAAAGACAAACAAGACTCCTCTGTTTGATAAGGTGAGGACTTGCTGACTAAAACAGGATTAAACATGACTAGATTAACAAAACCGATATTGACGATAATGACACGCTTTTTAACTCCAATCATATTGGCAGCCATACCCACACAGGCATCCTTATGGAACTCCAATGTATCACGCAAATCTTTAGCCAAATAGAGGTCTTCTTTAGTCGCTTCTGTCGATTTTTGTCCAAGGAAAAAGACATCCTTTACGATAGTTTTTATCATCTATTTACTCCCTTTTCTTATCTAAACTATGAAATGATATATCCTTCTTTTATCGGAACCAAAGGTCTTCATTCCAAATAAATCACCTTGACCTATTATATCAAAAGGCCCACCCTCTAGTAAAACAGACAAAAAAAAAGAAACCCGCAGGCTCCTTTTTAGTTATCTTTCTTCACTCTATACAAATAACCAATAAAAACCAAAAGACTAATAGTTGAAACACTCATTGCCATTTTAGCAACTGTAGTATAGCTATAGGTCAAAACAACACCATGTTTACCTGTTGGTAAGACTAGATTAGTTGGATTCTTTTCCTTAGCTAAGTAAGTGGTTACTCGCTTCCCATCAATCCTTGCTTCTTGTCCTTTGTAGTAGAAAACTGGCAACGACAAGACCTTAGATTCTTTAGACTCGTTGGTCACCGTAAGTACTAGCTCGTTGGGAGAACGGCTGATGAATGGCTTGATTTCCTGATTATCCAAGAAAAGGTGTTTGTCAAAGACAAAGCCAAAAGGCACTTCTTTATTGGTATAATCCCCATTTATATTTTTATAAGTTCCCTTGGCCAGCATTTCTCTCGTGACTTTTGTATGACTTGGCAATATATTCTTTGCTTTAGTCATCTTATCTTGAACAGTAACAATCTGAAACATATTTAGACAAAGACCTAACAAGACAAGTATTGTCGATGCCTTTATAGAAATATTTTCTAAGATATTCGCCAAAGCTAAACTGAAGAAAAGCAGAGCAAAACTCCATAATCTCCAAGGAAATTGAAGGTTGGACACTGGACTTGACTGTAAGAACTGCCAAGGAAAACTTTTCAAGGTTAAAAAAGCTAAAATAAGAGAAATAAAAAGGTAAATTCTAGCTTCCCTAACCTTAACAAAACGCTTAGTAAAAATCAGGCTTAGCACTAGGCCCAGGAGGTAGAGAAGATTAACTGATGGAGTCCTTAAATCACTTTTTAGAATCAACTCCCAGTTGTCTGCCAGACTTAAAGCAGTCTTTGATAGGAGCGGTTTAAAAGTCGTTCGTAGAGTGACATACTTGAATTGCTCTATCATAGGAACAAAGAAAGCTAGAGACATACTAAGAGTGACAAGGGTAGCCTTAAGAAATCCTAGGACACGTTCTTTTTTATTATCCCAAATCCAAAAACTAGTTACCACCGCAAAGAAAATCCCAACAGAAGCCAAAAGGACCGATAAGACATGGGAATAAACTAAACCAAGCATCCCAAGAGTCAAGATCCACCATTTCTTGTAATCTCCAAAAGTTATCAAACGAACGCCAACGAAAACTAGAGGTAGAAAAATCATCGCTAACGTTTCGCCAACGGCTGCCCGGTAATAAGAATTGTGCAAGAAATACCCCGAAAAGAGATAAAAGGTAGAAAATATCATCACCTGTTTATCAGAATATTTCAATAAACGTAATCCGTAAAAACTAAGCAAACAAGTTACAAAGCGAACAAGAAACTGAAAACTCATCCAGGCTACAAAGACCGACTGAGTCAGCTTATAGATTATGAAAATAGGATAATAAGTTAACCAGGGATAAAAGGTATTGATTAATTGTCCGGTCCCTCCATTAGTCGTAAAATTGATAGGACTCTTCCAGACAGTATCCAAAGATAACAGTCGGTTAATGTGAAAGACAATATCATCACCATAAAGCTTGTCCCTAAAAAAGAACATAGGCAGTATTGACACCATACTGATTAAGAAACTTATTAGAAAAATTGTCTGATTAGTATACTTCTTCTTTTTTACCCCACAGGGACCCTTTCCAACACTCAAAATTATTCCTCTCGTATTCTAATTCATAAAAATCTGCTCTAGAAAGAGATTTCTTACAAGGTCATTATACCAAAAAAGTACGAAACTCCCCTTCCTCCTAAGTCTGTCTAAACAAAAAAAGAAACCCGAAGGCTTCTTTTCTTATTTTATCGAGAGGCTTATTAATCAGGGCAAGGCTGTTAATTAAACAATACCTTGAGCTGACATAGCGTCTGCAACTTTAAGGAATCCAGCGATGTTGGCACCCACAACAAGGTTACCTTCATGACCAAATTCTTTAGCAGCTGCTGCAGCATTTTCGTAGATACCTTTCATGATATCGTAAAGTTTAGCATCAACTTCTTCGAATGTCCATTGTGTACGTCCGCTGTTTTGTGCCATTTCAAGAGCTGATACAGCAACACCACCGGCGTTAGCAGCCTTGGCAGGACCAAATGATACACCAGCTTTAAGGAAGACATCAATAGCTCCCAAAGTTGAAGGCATGTTAGCACCTTCTGAAACAGCCAATACACCATTTGCTACAAGTGTTTCTGCATCTGTTTCATCCAATTCATTTTGAGTTGCACATGGGAATGCCAAGTCAGCTTTAACTGACCAAACTGTCTTTTCACCACCAGCAGGTGTGAAGGTTGCATTTGGACGAGCTTCTGCATATTTAACGATACGTTCACGTTTAACTTCTTTGATTTCTTTCAACAAGTCAACGTCGATTCCATCTGGATCATAAACAAAACCAGATGAGTCAGAACATGTTACAGCTTTAGCACCAAGGCTTTGCAATTTTTCGATAGCGTAGATGGCAACGTTACCAGCACCTGAAACAACTGCTGTTTTACCGTTAAAGTTTTCACCACGTGCATTAAGCATTTGTTCTGCAAAGTAAACAGCACCGTAACCAGTTGCTTCTGTACGAGCAAGTGATCCACCCCAGTTCAAACCTTTACCAGTAAGAACACCTGTGTACTCATTACGAAGACGTTTGTATTGGCCATAGAGGTAACCAATTTCACGTCCACCAACACCGATATCACCTGCAGGTACGTCTGTATCTGCACCAATGTGTTTGCTCAATTCAGTCATGAAGCTTTGGCAGAAACGCATGATTTCGTTATCTGATTTACCTTTAGGATCGAAGTTTGATCCACCTTTACCACCACCGATTGGTTGACCAGTCAATGAGTTTTTAAAGATTTGTTCAAAACCAAGGAATTTAATGATTGATTGGTTTACTGATGGGTGGAAACGAAGACCACCTTTGTAAGGACCAATAGCTGATGAGAATTGTACACGGAAACCACGGTTTACTTGTACTTGTCCTTTATCGTCAACCCATGGCACACGGAATGAAACGATACGTTCTGGTTCAACCAAACGTTCCAAAAGGTTTTCTTCAATATATTTAGGATATTTATCGAAGACAGGAACAAGTGAATCGAAAACTTCTTCAACTGCTTGAAGGAACTCAGCCTCATGGCCATTTTGAGCTTTCACTTTTTCAAAAACGCTAGCAACGTACTCTTTACCTGTTGTCATATCAATGTTTCCTTTCAAATAATTACCTTAGTAATTTAATTACATGAATAGTATAAATTTTCAGAATCTTCTTGTCAAGTATTTTCTGCTATTTTTTTGATTTTTATGTTAGGTTTTATGACATAACAAGTAATCTATCTTTTTTAAGCTACTCCTAAAAAGTTGTCAATTCAACAATGTAAACGGATTCTATTTTTCTAGTTTTTCTCCAAAATTTTTTAAACTTTTTTTCAACTTTAAAGCTAAAATATTCTAAAAACAATTTAGTAAATTTACTATTTTTACATTTACAAAGATCTCCAACTATGTTATTATGAATTTAGTAATTTTACTAAATCTTGAAAAGGATCATTTTTTATGAAAAGAAAGCAATTATCAGGAAAGCACATCGGCATTGTTTTTGGAACTTTCGCTCCAATGCATGTTGGGCACGTTGACCTTATTACCAAGGCAAAACGCGCTAATGACAATGTGCTCGTCATCGTAAGTGGCAGCAACACACAAGAAGATCGGGGGACACGCGCAGGCCTATCACTCAACCGCCGTTTCCGTTATGTTCGAGAAGTTTTCTATGATGATGAATTAGTCGTTGTGGATAAACTGGATGAGGCTGGGATGCCAGCCTATCCCGAGGGATGGGTACCTTGGGTTAATCGTGTCAAAGAGCTTATCTCTAAAAATACGGATAATCCTGAAAAGATTACCTTCTATGTTGGAGAGCCAGAGTACGTGACCGAGCTCAATCGCTATTATCCTCAAGCTCAGGTAGAACTCATCGAACGCTCTATTATCAACATCTCTGCCACCGAGATTCGCGACAATCCTATGGAAAATTGGCGTTTTATCACCAAGCCTTTCCGTCGTCACTTTACTCGTAAGGTCCTTGTCGTGGGCTCTGCTAGCGGTGGAAAAACTACTCTTGTTAAAGATTTGGCTCGAACTTACAACGCTCCCTGCTCTCTTGAATATGCTAGGGAGTATCAAGAAAAGTATAATGTACGAGATGACGAGTTAGATACTAACGATTATATTCACCTCCTGACAGATCAATATGCCCAGACCTCTGATATCATTGATAAAGGGCAGCACTCAGGACTTATCTTTGCCGATACCAACTCAACAGTCACAAAAGTTTATATCGACTACTATTTGAAAGAAAATATTTCTAAAGAAGAATTTGATATGCTGGATCGGCTCTATCAGGTAACTCAAGCTCGTGAAAAATGGGATTTGATTTTTGTAATTCTGCCAAAATCAAACTATGTGGATGATGGCTTCCGTGACATGACTATGGCTGATAGCCAAACACGTGACTGGTTTACCAAGCATCTCTTAGACCTCCTATCACCATTCAAGGATAAAATCATTATTTTAGGGAAAAATAGTAATAGTGACAGCTTCTTTGCGGACAACTACCACAATGCCAAAAAAGCAATCAAAGAACGTCTACACATCGAGATTTAAAAGACCAATCCAACGTAATCATCACTTAAAACTTACAATACAAACATGGAGGAAACATATGACTAGAACCTTCGAAAACTCTGGTAGCGAAAAGGAATTTTTGGACATCTATCAGCGAGAGGAAATGGATAAGTACGTTAAGCCCTCAGTGACCGTTGACTCGGTCATCTTCCGCTATTATGAAGGAAGAGTCCAAACCTTACTTATCAAGCGAAAAAACCATCCCTTCATGGGGAAATACGCCTTCAGTGGTGGCTTCGTTCAGGAGCAAGAAGATCTCAATCTAGCTGTCTGTCGCGAAGTACAGGAGGAAACATCCATTACACTCAATCCTGATCATATTGAGCAACTCATTACTGTGGGAACACCATATCGGGATCCTCGAATGTGGACCATTACAGTGGCTTACCTCTGCTTCATGACCTTCAATGACATTCAAGTGGAAAAGGCTGCCGACGATGCAGCGTCTACGCATTGGTTAGACATTGCCATGATAGACGGTCAACTGCAACTTGTTGATGGTGATAAGACGCTGTCACATGATGACCTTGCCTTTGACCATTGGGAAATTCTCTTAACAGCTATGGAACGTATCAAGGGACGACTCGAATACTATCCAACTATCCTTTCCATTATGCCCGAGGAAAACACCTTGACCACCTACCGCCAACTTTTTGGTACCTTCAATGAAGACTACCTCAAGATGGATTCCACAAATTTCTTGCGTCGCTTTAAACACCTCTTCCAAAAAACAGGTCGTCAGGTAGCTACTAGAACCAGAAAGGCTGCCACCTACACATATCATATCAAGCCACTCTAAAGTAAGGTCTTTGTTTGACAATTTGATACTTACATAGTAGTATTAAGAAAATTAATAAGAGGTATCCTATGAAAAGTTTTACATTGATTAGTGGAATTCTCATTACACTCTTGGGTGTCTTTTTCTTCGCTAATCCTACAAATCTTCTTGCCATCGTTGGTTGGCTATTTGCCCTAGTGATGCTGGTATCTGGTGTTTCAAGTCTCATGGTTTATTTTAAACGAGATAACGAAAACCGCTCCTTCTTCCAACTGCTTCAGAGTATCATTTCCATCGTTTTTGGTATTATCCTGCTATCAACATCAGCATGGGTACTCTCGGGCGTAGCTGTAACCATTATCGCTTGGTGGCTTCTTGTCTCAGCATTTACGCAAGGCTTTCAAGCTTATCGCCAACGTCAATTCGGCTTCTCAGGTCAACCTGCCCTATCAATCACCTTGATTTGTCTAGTCTTTGGACTCCTGCTCTTTAGTGCTCCGTTTTTCTCAGCCTTTCTTATTGGGCGCTTGGTAGCTTCCTTAATTATCTTCGCGGGGGTCTCTGTCCTCTCCTTTTCGTTCCGCTTGTGGTAGGAAGAAAGCAGTCACTACATAAACATAAAAAGCCTTGCAGTTCACATCTGCAGGGCTTTTGTCATACTTTGATTACTAAAGAGCTTATCCTTCTAGCTCACTCAAATACTCATAGCGTTCATACTTTTCAAGCAAGGTTTCGTTAGCAGCATCCAAGTCTCGTTGGAGGGAGGCTAACTGTCCATAATCGCTAGCATTTTCAAGCATGGCTGCTTCAATCTCTTCGATTTTGGCTTCAAGGTCAGCAATCTCATCCTCTATGGTCGCCCACTCTTGTTTTTCAAAGTAGCTCATGCGTTTTTTGTCTTCTTTGACTTTCTCAACTTTAACGCTAGCTTGCTCTTTTTCCTTCTCTAAGAGGGCTGCTTGCTCTTGGAAGAAGGCTTTTTCATCAAGGTAGTCAGTGTAGTTACCAAAGAACTCTCGCACACCACCCTCTTCAAAGGCTAGAATCTTGTTAGCCACCTTGTCCAAGAAATAGCGGTCGTGACTTACGGTAATGACAGGGCCACCAAAACCATTAAGGAAGTTTTCCAAAACCGTCAAAGTTGCAATGTCCAAATCATTTGTCGGCTCATCCAAGAGCAGAATATTAGGCTTTTCAATCAGAATCTTAAGTAGATAAAGACGTTTCTTTTCCCCACCAGAGAGCTTAGAAATCTGTGTCCCATGAGTAGAACGAGGGAAAAGGAATTGCTCTAAGAGCTCTGTGATACTAGTTGTTCCAACCGTTGTCTTAACCTCATCTGCAACTTCTTGCAAGTAGTTAATGACACGCTTGCTCTCATCCATGTCCTTAATTTGCTGCGAGAAATAACCAATACGTACCGTCTCACCAATATCCAGAACACCAGCTGTAGGCACAAGGTCACCATTAATCAGATTGAGCAAGGTCGATTTCCCGACACCATTATCCCCAACAATACCGATACGATCACGATTTTGCATGATAAGATTGAAATCACTGAGAATTTGCTTGCCATCTTCATAAGCAAAATCAACATGCTCGAAGTTCACTACTTTCTTACCAATACGGCTAGTCTCAAAGTTAATTTCAAGATCGTCATTATTAACCGTTTGGTGAACCTCACCCTTAAGCTCCTTAAAACGATTGATACGAGCTTGTTGCTTGGTCGCACGTGCCTGTGGTTGCGTTCGCATCCATGCCAACTCCTGCTTATAGAGTTGCTTTTTCTTGTGAAGAGCTGCTGCATCTCGTTCATCTTGTTCAGCCTTTAGACGCACATAGTCTTGATAATTTCCCTGGTATTCAATCAGATTAGCCTGGTCTAGCTCAAAGATACGTGTGGCCACATTGTCCAAGAAATAACGGTCGTGGGTAATAAAGAGGACCGTTTTTTTAGAAGACTTGAGAAAATTAGTCAACCAAGCAATAGTATCAATATCCAAATGGTTAGTTGGCTCATCCAAGAGCAAGAGATCTGCATCATTCAAGAGAACCTGAGCCAACTGCACACGGCGACGAAGACCACCTGAGAGGTCCCCGACCTTTTGCGAGAGGTCTGACAATCCCAACTTAGACAAGACTGTCTTAACCTCGCTCTCAATGGACCAAGCATCTAGACTATCCATCTCTGCCATAACCTTCTCCAAGCGAGCCTGATTCTCCTCAGAATATTCTGCCATAAGGGTTTCATATTCTCGAATCAAAGCCATCTCACGAAGGTCTGATGACAAGACAGTTTCAAGAACCGTCTTGCTATCATCAAATTCTGGCTCCTGAGTCAAATAAGCAATCTTATAACCATTAGCCTTGGTGAAAGGTGACACATCACCATCAAAACCAATACGCTCAGACACAACATCTAGCAAGGTTGTCTTACCTGTCCCATTGACACCAATAATCCCAATACGATCCAAATCATGGATAATGAATGAAATCTCTTTAAAAACCGTCTTATCTCCAACGGACTTGGTTAATTTTTCAACAATAAAATCTGACATCTTACTTCCTTCTTACAAATAACACCGCTACGGATCCTACGCATGCTCTGTAGCGGTGTGTCATTTTTATCACGTCTCTAGACTTATTTCATAGCTTGAACAAAGGCCATGATGGCTTCCTCGGCATTAGCTAGTTGACCATCAACGATGGCATTTTCGATAGCCTTAAGTGCACGACCAAGGTCCGGACCAGGTTTGAATCCTAGCTCCTTCATCAGTGTGCCACCATTCACAACGATTTCGTGCTTATCATGGATGAGCAACTGACCATCCAACTCAGCAATACGCTCATAATCTACGTCCAAGCCCTGAGCCCGTCTCAAGGTTTCAGACTCCTCTAAGAGTTCCTTACCATACTGATAAACATCTTGCTTAGTCACAGCTCTCTCCAAACGGAAATTGAAAATGTCAACCAGGGACTGAACTGTCTTTTGGAAATTAACAGATGTCTTCCATTTTTTAAGAAAAGAGCGTGGATTATCGTGCTTGAGAGCCAAAAGAGTTGCCGCCCAGGCCTGCTCAGAACTTGTAAATCTAAAGTCATCAGCATAATCTGATACAAAAGACTGCCATTTCTCTGCTGTCTCTTGAAAATCTGGAAGATACTGATAAGCCTTAGTCGCTAGAAGTGCCTTAACCCCTTTTTTCCAATGTGGTGCCAAAAGCAACTTATCGAACTCGATGAAACTTCGCTCAATCGAAATCTTTTCCAAAAGAGGAGCATGGCTGGTCATAGCCTCAAAAGTCTTTTCTTCAATATCGAAATCTAAGCTCGCTGCAAAACGTAGTCCCCGCATGATACGAAGAGCATCCTCGTTAAAGCGTTCCTCAGCCTTACCAACAGCCCTTAAGACACGGTTGTCCAAATCAGTAAGACCATTGAACTTATCAATAATCTCAGCATTTTCATTAAGAGCAAAAGCATTGACTGTAAAATCACGACGCTTAAGATCTTCTTCCAATGAACGCACAAAGGACACGCTAGACGGACGACGGTAATCCACATAGACGTCCTCTGTTCGGAAGGTCGTCACCTCATACTCACCGCCATTTTCCAAGACCAAAACGGTCCCATGTTCAATACCAATGTCTACCGTACGCTCAAAAATCTGTTTAGTCTCCTCAGGATAAGAAGACGAAGCAATATCAACATCGTGAATGGGACGGTTGAGAAGGGCATCGCGGACCGATCCACCAACAAAGTAAGCCTCAAACCCTGCAACCTTAATTTTCTCTAATATTGGTAAAGCCTTCTGAAATTCAGAAGGCAAATAACTTAATCTCATAGTAAATGTTCCAAACCATAAACAAGCTGATTACGTTTAACAACTTCTTTAATCCCAAGATTGACACCACCCATAAAGGAAATGCGGTCGTAAGAGTCGTGACGCAAGGTCAATCCTTCTCCTTGGGCACCAAAGATAACCTCTTGGTGAGCCACAAGACCTGGCAAACGCACACTGTGAATACGGAAACCATCAAACTCCGCACCACGTGCCCCAGCAAGTGTTTCCACCTCATCCTCAGCTCCCTGACGTTTAGTCTCGCGAACCTCACGAATAAGTTCAGCCGTTTTCACTGCTGTACCTGATGGCGCATCTTTTTTCTTGTCATGGTGAAGCTCAATAATTTCAAGATCTGGGAAATATTTGCTAGCTTCTGCCGCAAACTTCATAAGAAGGATAGCACCAATAGCAAAGTTAGGAGCAATCAAACCACCAATAGACTTGTCTTTAGAAAGGTCTGTTAATTCCTGAATTTGTACTTCAGTAAATCCTGTTGTACCCACAACTGGTGCAAAACCATTCTCCAAAGCAAAACGAGTATTTTCATAGGCAACAGCAGGCATAGTGAAATCCACCCAGACATCTGCATCAAAGCCAACCAAATCCGCTTTATCTGTGAAGACAGGAATACCGTCCACTTCTTTTTCTGTCGCAAATGGGTCAAGCAAGGCAGCCAAAGTCAATTCGTCATCTCCCTTGACCATCTCAACCGCAGTTGAACCCATTCTTCCTTTAAATCCAGCAACAATAACTTTAATAGACATGTCATTTTTCCTCTCTATTGATCTTAATCATAGACAAGCTCCATCCCACATGGATAGTACTTATTTGGTAAATTTAGGTGTTAGACCTAACACTAGTGCTCCTTCACCCAAGTGTGTCGCAATTACGGCACATAAGGATACCACTGTTGAAACGCTAATTCCCTGTGCTTCTAGCTGTCTTTTAAATTCCTCAGCTTTTTCAGGAGCATTAGTGTGAAGGATACTAAGCTCCATTTCACGATTTTCCTCAGCTAGGGCAACCAAACGTTTCACAGCTTTCTTCTCTGTACGCACCTTTTCAAAAACAACGATTTTTCCTTCGTCATTAAAATTCAAAATAGGTTTGATAGACAAAAGATTTCCTAAAATCGCCGAACCATTCGATAAACGACCACCCTTAACCAGATGATTAAGATCATCCACAAGAATATAGGCCGTCGTTTGGTCAACTTGCTCCTCAAGCTTCTTCAAAATGTTCTCAAAAGACATTCCTTGGGCTGACCAATGCAAAACGTTTCTCACCATAGCTCCCATAGGAGCTGCTGTGATTTTTGTATCAGGAAAAGCAATCTTCAACTTGGCATGGTCCTCAATCAAAAACTGACTATTGGCCCAAAAACCAGAGATTCCTGAAGAAAGGAAAAGCCCAATGACATGGGTATAACCTTCCGCCTCCAACTCCATAAGCAAGTTATCCAAGTCAGCTAGATTTGGTTGTGACGTCTTGAGCAGTTCCTCAGAGTTTGCCATTTGTTCATAAAACTGATTGACATCCAAGTTTTTTCCTTCAACAAAAGGCTGCCCCTCAATAATAACCGGAATATCTAAAACATAAACATCAGCATGGCCCTGAATCTCAGCAGGAAGATTAACCGATGAATCCGTAATAACTGCAAGAGACATCTTAGAACTCCAAGTTGATACCTGGGCGATCCAAGGCAATTTCAGTTACTTCATAAGTCAAACGTTGAAGCGTATCCAAGAGCGGTGCAGCCAAGGCTTCTGCTTCTTCTTGTGAGAAGTCTTTTGGTTCATTGACGATACGGTTTTGAATATGGTCCATTTGAGAAACAATCCCTGAGATAACAAACTCATCACGGACAATCATAAATTGCAAAACAGCTACAACAGACGTATTGTTAGCTTCTTCATCTTTATTGTGCAACTGGAAAGTTACTTCAACATTTGTTTTAGGCACACCATTCTCTTTTTCCCACTCATGGTTACGAACATCATAGTGGTAACGGTTAACAAATACTTTTTCGCGAATTAAATCCATTAGTCATATTCTCCTTGATACAATTACTCTTTATTATAGCATAAATATGCTTTATTATGGGAATATTATTGACAGAAAAATGAGTATTTAGACTATCCTTTTCCAATCCTTAGCACAGATGTCGTACTGATAAACCTCTAGTGGGTAGTTATCTTTGTCAATAGTTATGAAATCCTGCTGAATTGCTTTTTCCTCAAAATTCTGATACCCGAAATTTATAGAACTAACAAAACCCTTAGTTTTAATAAATGTTAACTTCGACAATAACATCCCATTCTTATCATATACACGTTCTTCTCTATTACTAATTGATGAAGATAATAGAACAGTCTGTTCTTTACCGTCCCGAAATACTAATTTATAATTTAGATTACCACTAGAAGCAATAAATTTATTGTAAAATTCAACAAAACCGAAATCTCGTGCACCTAATAGTTTCAAGTCACCCTCAATTGAATCTGAAATACTATAGCTTCCTAATATCAAAACCAACAGTTTAATAGTTTCATTTCGAATCTCTTTAACTTCAGACAAGTCGTATAGATTCTCTTTATGAAAGTACTTATTCCTTCTCTTTTTCGCATAGTTTAAAAGTCTCTCTCTGATTTTTTCAATATTACTTTGAGAAACTCTCCACGCTTTAGCATTATCTGTTAGACAATAAACTAATGAACCCATTGATACCTCAAAATATCGCTCACACTCTGGAATAAGTTTAACCTGCCATCTACCTTTACTTTTACGATTTATTATTCGATTTTTCTTTCGAAAATTCCCATTACCTTTATTTAGATTAGTTGAATTCGAACAAGTTATCCATAAATCTTCTCTTGAAATTTCCATAGTTTTTTTTACAAGTAAATACAAAAGTTGCTCTAGAGATTTCAGATAACCAGTTAGTATTATTGAATAATCTATAGTAGAATTAGCATTTGCTTGTCTGTAAAGATGCTCAGCAGTTAAAAATGATTTTGCAAAATCTTCATCTCCACATAAAGCTGAATATATCTTCTTATTAAAAAAGAAGTCCAATAATTTTATCTCTTCATTCTCCCTGAAAATTTCTTTTAGCGTTGACTTTAGGTAAGAAAGATTTTTGGAATTTAATTCTCCATTCACCGTGAAACCCACCTCTTGTTTCACTCGCTGTATAATTCCCTTCACTTGCAAGATATAATATTCCCAAACCTCTGAACCAAACATATCTGTAAAATAGTTCTCCAATTCATATATTTCTAGAAGTTCTCCATCACTACAACTCTCAAACTTTGATATTGCAGATTTTTTTAAAAAAAGATTAGTGTCTCTTAAACTTATTAATTGAACCCGAGATATTCCATGTTTTCCTAGCAAATCATCTTCTTTAAATCTTTCTAAGTTTTGAGTTGATATTTTCAAGGCAACTATTTCTTTCTCTTTATTCTCAAAAATAATACTCCAAATTTCTCTATTATCTTCATAATTGAGACGTCCTTTTTCATCACCATCTCGATAAGGTAAATTTAAACCTAATTTTGAATAATAGACATCATGGTCTGCCAAAGACTGATTCTCTAATAAAAGAATATTGTTTCCTTTCATTTTTAATAAATCATTAATAATATATAGTACTAACGTACTTTCTATTTCTGATACAAGCTTCTCATAAAAAATACTATAGTTCAACTCTTCCTCAGTTAGTAAATTAAATTCCTTATATATGTTTCTTTGATCTTTAAAAGAATCAGAGATGTAAAACCTTTCCTTTATCATAAAATTATAGAAAATATCAACAGCTTTATCTATAATTGCCTTATAATCATTCATAACACCCTCCAAATAAAAAAACGTATAACTTAAAGCTATACGTTCCATCACTATTCCACTCGCTTATTAAGACTATTGCACTCAGCAATTTTCATGTCTCTCCAAGCCAAAATAGCAGTTGTCGCAAGCTCAATAAGAGCTAGAGTTATTTTTGTAGCATCCATTTTCATGCTGTTCTCCTTCTAGCTAGAATATTCTTTTCTAGCAAAAAATTAAGAAGTACGACAACAATTTCATTCTATAGTTAATTTAAAAATCTGTCAAATAAATTCTTTCATAGTCTCTCAAAATTCCCTCAAAGAACGTTTCTGCTGTCCCTGTTCATCAAAATTCTCAGGGGACAACCAATTCTCAAATCGTTTCTTAAGTACTGGCCACTCACTGTCAATAATCGAGAACCAGTCCGTATCACGGCTACGTCCCTTATAGATAGCATGGTTACGAAAACGCCCCTCATAGGTGAACCCTAAACGCATGGCTGCATTGGCAGAAGGGCGGTTGAGACTATCACATTTCCACTCATAACGACGATAGTTAAGATCTTCAAAGACATATTTCATAAGCAGGTATTGAGCTTCTGTAGCTGCTCGAGTCTTTTGTAAGGCAGGTGCTAAAATCACTCGCCCCATCTCAACACTGCGATTTTTCGGTGTAATAGCCATGAGTGAAAAGGTTCCTAGAACCTTACCTGAAGCCTTATCTCTGATGGCAAAGAAATAAGGATTCTGGGATTGCTCATAATCCTCTAAACACTGACGTACAGCTTCTTCAGATTCAAAAGGGTCCGCATACATATAGGTCCAATCCGAAAGAATCTGATTAGTAAAGTAAAAGTCTAAAATGTCCTCATAATGCTCTGCCACTGTCAAATGTTCAACGCTACAATAACGACCTTCTAATAGAGCAACATCTGGCATTTTACCTGGACTGGCATCTACTAGACTTGGCCCTACTTCTTGTTGGTAGTGATTTAAAGGCATAGGATTCTCCTTTTTTCATAAAGAAAAGCCTACACAAAAGTGCAGACTTTAGCTTAATTATTTAGCAACTGGGTATACAGATACTTGTTTTTTGTCGCGACCTTTACGTTCGAAACGTACAACACCTTCAACTTTAGCGAAGAGTGTATCGTCACCACCACGGCCTACGTTTACGCCTGGGTAGATGTGTGTACCGCGTTGACGGTAAAGGATTGATCCACCTGATACAGTTTGTCCATCAGCTGCTTTAGCACCAAGACGTTTAGCTTGTGAATCACGACCATTGGAAGTAGAACCCCCACCTTTTTTGTGGGCGAAAAGTTGCAAGTTTTCAAGAGTTTTCAACATAAGATTGTGTCCTTTCTTAGTGATTAGTCGCTAACTTACGCGTTGATAGCGTTGATAACAACTTTTGTATAAGGTTGACGGTGACCTTGTTTACGGTGGCTACCTTTTTTAGGTTTGTATTTGAAAGTAACAACTTTCTTTTGTTTACCTTGTTTTTCGATAGTTCCGACAACAGTAGCTCCCTCAACAACTGGAGTACCTACTACAGTTTTATCACCACCGACAAGAACAACTTCGTTAAAAGTTACTTCTGATCCAGCTTCAGCGTTGATTTTTTCAACGTAGATCGCTTGACCTACTTCAACTTTAACTTGTTTTCCACCAGTTTTGATGATTGCGTATGTGCTCATGATGCACCTCCTATTAAAATTTTTAATGTGTCTGAGGTTTCCCTCTGTGAAGACTCGCCTAGTACTGCGGGGCCGAACCCACTTGTAAACAGTAGTCGTGCGGTTGCACAGGACGTGCATTTAGTCAACGTTACAATTCTATCATTTTTTCCCTCTAATGACAAGAGAAAAAATTATTTTGATTATTCTTATTCTGCTCATTGAAATTTATCAAAGTAACGATTACCCTAATCAACTCTTATTCCATATCTTCCTAGGAAAGTCTTAGCTAGAGCCCGCTCCAGACCAACTAAGGAAAGGCTCTTATCCGTTGTCAAAATTTGATAGCGTTCACTTCCTTCAAAATAGAAGTGATTCAATGCCTGATAGCCATTTCGTTCATAAAATGCTAAACGTTTTAAACGTTGAGCCCGATTAGAGACTTGCTCCTCATCCATAGGTTCAATCGTAAGCACACACGGTCGTACCCCTGCTTTTTTCTTAACTTGTGCCAAATTCTGACTGCCATATCCCTGAGACTGTTTACTTTCTTTAACCGCGAGAAAGAGTAGGTAGACCAGGTTATCAGTACAGATTGCATAGGTAAAACCAATAAAAACTCCCTGATCAAAATAAGCCAAGAAAGATTGTCCATTTTTCAAACTGTTCCAAGACAATTGCCAAAGTGGGAGTCTCTCCTCCACAGGAAAAGCCGCTTCATAAAGCGAAGCGACCATCTTGAATGTTGGTGTCAGAGGATAAATATTACGAACCTCTAGTGTCATTTCCCTAACCAATAACCTTCTTATAATCTTCTGGTGTCGCCACATGAGCATGCTCACGTTGACGATCAAGCAAGTGACTAAGGAAGTCACGGTTGCTCAAGGCTTCTTTAAGGGTTTGTTTAAATTGCCCAGCATTCATAGCTGAGAAAATATTGCTTGGTGCAGTATAATCTGGACCATGGCTTGTGTTCGTGAAAGCCAGGATAAGCAGGTTATTTTCAAAGGCAGCACGTGTCGCTGACAGGATTTCATTTTGGTGGTTAATATCTAAATAGAAATCAGCCTCTTGATAGAGACGCTTAACCTGTTCTGTTGTAATATTCGGATAAAGGCTAACATTACTATATTTAGCTAAATCCATCAAACGACTTGACATTTCAGTGATTGCACCAATATGGTAGTGCATGGTAGGCACTTCACTAACAATGTTTTCCAAGTGTTCAATCTGATCTGAGTTGGTCAAGATCAGTGCTTGATTTTGGAAATTATTCTGACGAGCAAATGGATACATGAATCCGAGAAAGGCCACGCGAGAAGCCTGCTCTGGACTAACCAACTTTAGAAGATTCGTATATGCTGTGTATTCTTGCACTACAATCTTAGTTTGACGGTGATTGCTATCAAGAAGGAGGCGCATATTCCCAGGGACTGAATCAGTGATAGGCTCTTGCCAGAAGAGGACATCTTGACCAGAATTCGGAAGATTCATAGCTGTCAAGAAAGGTGTTGACAAGGAGTTATAAAGGATACGTCGCAAATCATAACCAGCTTCTTTAAGATAAAAGACTACAAACTCCGATTTGTTTTTGAAAATGTAGACCTTGTCTTTCCAATTCAAGATAACGTCTTTGGTCAAATGGTTAATGACGATAACTTCCTTGTTGTCTGGAGTGAAATAACTAGTAATGGTCGCTTCTTGCTTAACATTGTAAGTTGTTTGTGAGAAACGGTACCCCTTATTATTGTAGCGATCAGTCACACGCAGGCGACCTGACTCATCATACCAATCCACAGCTTTAACTAGACGCTGATGAGCAGGATGCGCATAGTGAATATGACCACGTTTCTTATCAAAACGGAAGATTTCCGCGTTGCTATTTGTTCCTAAAATTTCCCAGTAGTCAGGCACAGGAACCTGATTAAAGTAAAGTGCAGAACCTTGAACCTTGTCAAAACCAGTGAAATAAAGGTAAGGTGAGGTCACATCACTAGGCAGAAAGCCATCATCTGAAAGACAAACTGTTGTATTTACATAGCCAGCAACAATCAGCGAGTAATGGAGATCCCAACTACCTTGACTATAGTTCTCAAATAAATTAATCATGATTAGTCATCTCCTTTACTAAGTTAAGCCACTTCTGCTCGATTTCCTCTGTCAAAAAGCCTTTTGCGATATCATAAGAGACTTGATGAACATGATCTAAATCTGAACGATTGAAGAAAGCTACAATTTTCTCTGCCAAGGCAGCCACAATAGCAAGCTCGTCATCTTTTTCAAATCGAGGGATTAAGTAACCATTTTCATTATCCTTGATAAAAGTTTGGTTCCCATAACGGACATCAAAACCAATCATACCAAGGCCCGATCCAACAGCTTCTAGAAGTGTCAAGCCGAACCCTTCACTCTTAGAACCTGATAGGTAAAGTTCGTAATCCTTGTAGACTTCTGTTAAATCTTGGTGACCCTTGAGGTGGATGTAATCCTGAGCGTGATTTTCCTCGATAATTGCCTTAAGCTTAGCTTCTTCAGCACCTGTACCAAAGATATCAAAGTTCACTTGTGGCAGACTTTCTTTAGCCTTAACAACAGCCTTAGCCAACCAGTCTACGTGCTTTTCATTGGCCAAACGTGAAGCTGTGATGATTGAGAATGGTTTGCGCTCTCCCTCAGGCTCTCTCAGTTTATCCAAACTTCCCACAGGAATCGTTACGATATTAGGTGTAAATGGTGTGTATTTGTTGAACTGGTCTAGCATAATGCTGCGTTGACGCTCTGTCGCTGTGATGAAGAAATCAACCTTATCTGCATTACTGAATTGATACTCGTAGAAGTTATTCCAAAGAATAGTCTTGTCTGTCACAGCATTTTCACTAAAGTGCTCTGCATGGACCACAACCCCAAGCTTAGCAGGTTTGGTATTACGGAAAACAGCCTGCCCTGTGCCAGTGGCACGGTCCAAGATAACGATATCTTGATCAGTTAGACCAAGTTGCGACATAAAGTAGGCAATAAACTCATGCTTAGAAGACAAAATCTTATCTGGGAAACGGAAGACACTATCCTTACCATCAACAATTTCATCATAGGCAACACTACCATCTTCATTGAAGAAACGACGTTGATAGAGGTGTGCCTTGTTATCTACAGGGGTGTAGTACTCCGTGAACATCTTAGTGTAAGAGTAAAAGTCTTTACGAATTAAACAACCACGCGATACTTTTTCCACACGGTGAACGATATCTTCACCCTCTTTACGCAAGTAGGCTGCATAAAAAATATCTTCCTTGGCACAAAAGAGCTTAACCACCTTGCTATTAATCTCACGACGCGTGATGTCATAAGGGATTTCCTTTTCCAAATCCTTGACAGTATAGGTCGTTGGAGCAATTTTCAGGTCTGTAAAATAGCTGTATAGCCAGATGACGTCTTCATCTTCAAACCCCATGTTACGGGTCAAATCAGAAAGATTGTCCTGCAGGAACATATCCATAAAGACAAATTTGGCCTTAATACCTGTGTTTTTGAAAATTGTAGAACGATAGGCCTGGGCGTACTCAACACCACTTGATGCCCAACCGATTCCTAAATTGATGTTATAAACAGTCATGTATTTTCCTTTCTGGGTAAAAGCTCAACATCGACATTTCTTTTTGGACATACCTAACTCTAGTAGCACCTAAATACTACTATGTTAGTACTATATCCTCCTAGACTAGAGCAAGTCTTCAATAAGTGTATCCACTTCGTCTTGCGCTTCTTCAATAGGTGTGATTTCAGTCACCATGATTCCCGCAACCGCACGTTCAACCAAGGCTTCAACATCCATACGACGTTCATATTGTTCAACGTTTTTGATTTTTGGATTAGTCTTTGGACGGTCAGGTGCAAAGATAGTACAGCAATCCTCAAAAGGTTGGATGGAAATGTCAAAGGTATCAATTTTTTGTGCCAAATCAATGATTTCCAACTTGTCCATAGTGACAACTGGACGAATCACTGGCGTACATGTAACAGCATTAATCGCCTGCATAGACTCCATAGTCTGACTAGCAACCTGACCAAGACTCTCACCATTGATAATCACAAGACCTCGACGTTCTTCTCGAATGCGGTCAGTAATACGCATCATAAAACGACGCGTCAAGGTCATCAAATAAGCCTCAGGCGCTTTTTCTTTGATTTCCTCTTGGATTTCAGTAAATGGTACTTCGATGAACTGGATATTACCACCAAACTTGGTCAACTTACGGGTCAAATCTTGAGCCTTTTTCAGTGCACCAGGACTGGTATAAGGAGGGCTTGCAAAGTGGACAGCTTCAATATCTACACCACGTTTAAGTGCAAGATAACCTGCCACTGGCGAATCAATCCCACCTGAAAGCATGAGCATTCCTTTACCGGCAGTCCCTACAGGTAGTCCACCTGCTCCTTTGATTTCCTTGTGAGAAATATAAGCTGCCTCAGCACGAATTTCTACCTTAAGGTTGACATCTGGGCCCTTCATCTGAGCCTTAATGTCAGGCAATACATCAAAAACTGCATTTCCTAAAGTAAGATTGAGCTCACGACTATCGAGAACAAAATCATGGTCACTACGTTTAGCAGTCACTTTAAAGGTAAGACCGTCACGATAGAGCCCAGTCATAATGTCTTGAACAGCCTTTTTCAAGACCTCGACATCTTTTTCAAACTTGTAAACAGGACTAAAGGCTTGAATACCAAAAATTTGCTTCAAAGACTCTGCTACTGGCTCATAGTCTGTACCGTTGAGGTAGATGTGACCACGGTCTCGGTCAAAAGTCACTTTAACATCTGGATAGATAGATAGAACATCCTTGATGTTATTTCTAAGTTTATTGATAAAGCGCATACGGTTTTTGCCCTTGGTAGACAATTCACCATAGCGAACCATAATTTCTGAATATGTTAGTGTCATTCCTTTTCCTTTTAAATTTGAATTTAGTTTTTTTGTTTAATTGCTTAAATCTTGCTATCTCACTTTTTGTGTCTTGGCGTAGACCTGCTTGAAAATCGTGAGAAACTGTTCTACCTGTCCCATATCATTGTCATCATCAAGGCTGATACGTACAGCCGTTTGAGCTAATTTAGTCGGAACACCCATAGAAATGAGAGTCCCTGCTGGTTTTCCCGCCTTAGATGAACATGCAGATGTCGTTGAAATATAGATTTGATGCTCTTCAAAAGCATGGACAATAACTTCACCACGAACACCCTTGATTCCAAAGGTCAAAATATTGGGCGCAAAGTCTTCACCCTCACCTGAGAAAATAGTAATGTCCTCATACTTAGCCAATTCGTCAAAGATAATTTTTTTCATCTTGGCAATTTTCGGAAGAGAAAACGCCTCTTTGTCAGTAACTAAGCGCAAGGCCTTAGCCATACTCGCAATGCCAGCAACATTCTCAGTCGTTGAACGAAAGTCTTTTTCTTGACCACCACCTGTTAAGAGCGGCGTAATCTTTTTCCCTGCCTTTTTGTAGACAAAACCGACACCTCGAACAGCATGGAACTTGTGACCAGAAAAAGTTGCAAAGTCAACACGGTCTGTTAAATAAGCTGATACAGGAATCTTCCCAATAGCCTGAACAGCATCCACATGGAAAGATATCGTCGGCTCATCAGCCAATATATCCGAGATAGCTTGAATAGGTTGGATTGATCCGATTTCGTTATTAACGGCCATAACCGAAACCAAGATCGTGTCGGAGCGTAATAATCCAGCAAGAGCTTCAACATCCACAAATCCTTGCTCATTAACTGGTGCATAGGACACTTCGAAACCATGCTCTGAAAGCCATTTGGCAGACTCTTTTACCGCAGGGTGCTCAATATCAGAAACAATGATGTGTTTGCCGTAAGGCTCTTTTTCGAAAGCTACACCTTTGATGACCCAGTTGTCGCCTTCGGTTCCTCCAGACGTAAAGAAAATCTCATCGGCTGATTTTCCAATGAGGTCCGCAACTTGCTTACGAGAAGCCTCCAAAATACGTGTCGCAGATGTTCCTAATTGGTGCAGGCTGGATGGGTTCCCAAAAATTTTAGTAGCCACTTCTTGATAGGTTCTAAGTGCCTCTGGATAAGGCACCGTAGTGGCTGAATTATCAAAATAAATCATGATTTTTCCTCGATTTTTATTTACTATTTATTATAGCATAATTTTTTTAGCAATTTTTGCGAGAAAATCATATAATAGAAAGTACGAAATATTTTTAAGGAGAGCATCATGTCTGAAAATTACTCACGCCGTAATCATTCATCAAAAGAAGAAAAAAAATCTGCCCCAAAGGTGACTGAACACGTTACAAAAGGCTTCACTGCCTTCCAAAAAGTCCTTACTGCCGTCGGGACAATTTTGTCAATCATCGTGGCTTCAATCACCATCATGAATTTCACAGCCTCTAAAAATAAGGACACTTCTGATTCATCAGCCAATCAATCAACTGTAGTCATCAAAGAAGGCAATAATAAGACTCAAGAATCAAGCGCCGCTTCATCTAGTTATGGTAATGCGACTGATTCAGAAACACAAACAAGTAGCCAAGCAGGAACTAACACCTATTCGTCATCTGCAGACACAACAACGGGTGGCAATACGACTACCTCTTCATCAGCAGCTACTGCAGACACAACATCTGGCAATGCGACTACTGGTGGCGTAACAACTGGTGACGCCGCTTCTAACTAAGACATGTAAAAGGCTAGGAAACCCTGCCTTTTTTCTATAATCCTATGAACTATACAGAAACTCTAAATTTTATCCATTCTTTCAAGGGCAATGGCCGTCGCCCTCAACTCGAACGTATGCGTTGGCTTTTGAAACAAGCCGGAAACCCTCAGACTCACTTTCCAACGGTGCATATTGTCGGGACCAACGGTAAGGGATCAACAACAAGCTACCTACAAAATATCCTAACAAAGTCAGGCTATCAGGTCGGGACCTTCACCTCCCCTTATATTACTCGTTTCAACGAACGTATTAGTATAAACGGCACAGAAATCCCTGATAAGGATTTGATTAGCCTTGTCGAGAAAGCTCAGGTTCTTCTTGACGATTTAGAAGAGCACACTGCTTTTGACCGACCAACGGAATTCGAGTTGGTCACCTTACTCATGTTCCTCTACTTCGACCTTAAACAGGTTGATATGGCTATCATTGAAGCAGGTATTGGTGGACGCCTTGATTCGACCAATGTCCTTTCACCAGAGCTTGTCATCTGTACTTCAATTGGCTTTGATCACACTGAAACCTTGGGCAATAGCCTTTTAGACATCTCCAATCATAAAGCAGGCGTCATGCGAGAAAACACACCTATCTTACTTGGTCGTGTCTCTGCAGAAGTTGAACATTTCTTCAAGCAAAAATCACATGATCTACAAGCTCCTTTAGCCGTCATTGATAGGGAAATTCAGCTGCTTCCGAAAGACAACCAAACGATCCAAGTTTCTTATGACCATTGGGAAAGTCCAGATCTTAAGCTACCGATGCTAGGACGACATCAAGAAAACAATGCTGGGTTAGCTGTCACTGCTGCCCATCTCTTAGCTCAAACATTTTCTAAGATTACCGATAAGAGCATCCAAGAAGGAATCGAAGAGACGCATTGGCCTGGTCGTAGTGAGTGGATAGGAAATAACATTTATCTAGACGGTGCCCATAACCCTCAAGGAATTGCCAGCTTAAAACAGGTACTAAAAGATAACTTTACCAATCGTAAAATCCACATCCTCTTTGCAGGACTGAGACGAAAACCTTTAGCAAACTTACTAGAAGAACTGAAAGATTATGATATTACGGTAACCAGCTTTGACTTTTTTGAAGCACTGCCCTTGGATGACTATCCTCAAAACTTCAAATGTGTGGCCGACTATAGAGAATGGCTAGCAAAAGCTGAATCAGCAGATTCTGATGACCTATTTGTTGTCACAGGATCCCTTTACTTTATCTCAGAAGTAAGAAACTACTTATTAAACGAAAGAAAGGCCTAAAGGTCTTTTTTATTTAGACAATCTACAGTTACACACAAAATATAGGTTGTTATTTGAACACAAAGAAAAGTCTATCTATTTAGCTAGACAGACTTCACCTTTTTATCTCATCGTTACAAATTCTTCTGAACCGGTTGGATGAATGGTTTCCATAGCCAAAAAGGCTATGGAAATTCGCAAGGGACTTCCTTGCGATCACTTTCAATTGAGGCCATTCAGACATAAAGAAAAGTCTATCCATTTAGGTAGACAGACTTCACCTTTTTATCTCATCGTTACAAATTCTTCTGAACCGGTTGGATGAATGGCAACCGTATTATCAAAATCAGCCTTAGTTGCTCCCATCTTAATAGCCACAGAGAAGCCTTGAATCATCTCATCGACACCGTAGCCAATGCCATGAAGACCGATAATTTTTTCATCCTCACCAAGTGTTACTAATTTCATAGTTGACGGCTGACGATTGTTTGCAAGAGCTGTATACATTGGAGTGAAACTAGATTTATAGACCTTGATATTCTCCGCACCATATTTAGCAATTGCTTTTTCCTCAGTCAAACCAACAGAACCAATGACTGGGTGGCTAAAGACCACAGTAGCTACATCAGTGTAATCAAGCTTAGCATCGGCTTTATTGTTGAAGAGTCGCTCTGACAATTGACGTCCCGCCTTGATTGCAACTGGCGTCAAATCTAGTTTTCCAGTCACATCACCAAGGGCGTAGATACCAGGAACTGATGTATTTTCAAAGGCGTCTGAATAAATGTTACCTCGTTCAGTCAACTCAACGCCCGTCTTTTCAAGACCAAAGCCAGAGGTATTGGCTGCACGACCAATAGCCCAAATGAGGCAATCAACAGTAATCGTTTCTCCATTGTCAAAGCTAATGGTCAAAGAATCGTCAGCATTTTTCACTACTTCTGTAGCATTAGCATGCGTGTGAAGGGTCGGACCTGATTTAGCCATCTCATCGACTAAGACATCGATAGTATCCTTGTCAAAGGTACGTAATGGGCGATCCTTACGAACAAAGAGATGCGTGTCACTACCAAGAGCATTGAGAACACCAGCAACCTCAACGGCGATGTAGCCAGCACCAATAACAGCTGTACATTTTGGTACTTCATCTAACTCAAAGAAACCATCTGAAGTAATCCCATATTCACTACCTGGAATATTTGGATAAAGAGCATGACCACCTGTTGCAATAAGGATATGGGGTGCTGTATAAAGCTCCCCCGCTACTTCAACCGTATGAGGATCAACAAATCTTGCATACTCGTAGACACGTTCAACGCCATTGCTATCAAAACCACGCTCATAAGAGCCATGGATACGGTCGATATAAGCCTGACGATTGGCCTTAAGCCTTGCAAAATCAAACTTATTAACCGTCACATCAAAACCATACTCGCCTGCATAACGGTGAAGGGTTTCAGCAACCTGAGCACCATACCACATGACCTTTTTAGGCACACAACCTACATTGACACAGGTACCACCGACCTCTTTTCCTTCAAAGAGAATAACCTTAGCACCATGCATGGCAGCACGATTGGCACTAGCAATCCCGCCAGAACCACCACCAATGACAATATAATCGTATTCTTTTACCATATTTTACCTCTTATGTTTCTTTATACAGCGTATTAGCTACTAGATAAGCCATTTCTGCCTATACTTTATCATAAAATAGGTACCCTGACAAAAATCTGCTACGACACAAAAAAACAACCCCGAACTCAACGAGATTGTTTTATCATATCTTATTTATCAAGTGGTTTGCGGAGGAATCCGAAAAGGATACCTGATACCACAGCACCAATCAAGATGAAGATAAGGTAGAGAAGGGCATTTGAAGTGAGGGCAATAACGAAGATACCTCCGTGTGGTGCCATCAATTTGATTCCTGCCATACCTACGAGAGCACCTGTAAGAGCTGAACCGACGATAAAGCTTGGGATAGCGCGTGCTGGGTCAGCTGCACCAAATGGGATCGCACCTTCAGTGATGAATGAGAGTCCCATAACGATGTTTGTCAAACCAGAGTTGCGTTCTTCTTCGGTGAATTTATCTTTAAATAAGAGTGTCGCTACAAAGACTGCCAATGGAGGAACCATACCAGCTGCCATAACTGCTGCCATAACAACTGAACCACCTGAAGTTACTGTTGCTGCGAGAGTACCTGTACCAAAGACATAAGCTGCTTTGTTGACTGGTCCACCCATATCCACTGCCATCATACCACCAACGAGGAGACCAAGTAATACGGCTGAGCTTCCTGACAAGCTTGACAAGAAGTTATTAAGACCTGTATTGATTGCTGCCATTGGGATATTCACTGCCAACATCAAGAAACCTGTAGCAAATACACCTAGAAGTGGCAAGAGCAAGATAGAACGGATTCCTTCAAGAGCACGTGGGATACCTGCCAAGAGTTTACGAAGAACGAGGATAACACCACCTGCAAGGAAACCACCAACAAGAGCTCCAAGGAAACCTGAAGATACACCAGCAAGGGCAAGGGTTGCTTTACCACCTGAACCAAATGGAACACCACCAAAGGCTGCACCACTTGATGCGATAGCACCAGCTACAAAACCTGAAACCAAACCTGGTTTTTCAGCGATAGAGTAAGCAATGTAACCTGCAAGTACTGGAAGCATGAAACCAAAGGCCGCACCACCAATTGCTTTGAATTGAGCAGCAATTTCATGGTAAGAACCAAGTTGTGACAATTGATCTTTAGGAACACCCATGATTTGGTCAAGCAAGAAGGCAAGCGCAATCATGATACCACCACCGATAACGAATGGGAGCATTTGTGATACCCCACTCATCAAGTGTTTATAGAAGGCACCACCGAGGCTCAATTTCTCACTTGATTCTTGAGCAGCTCCAGCATTTTCGGCATGGAAGACTTCAGCCTTACCATCCAAGATATTTTGGATTAATTCTTGAGGTTGACGAATACCTGCAGCGACTGGTTTAGAAAGCAATTTTTTACCATCAAAACGTGCTGTTTCAACTGCCTTGTCTGCCGCTACGATAACACCTACAGCCTTACTGATTTCTTCAGCAGTCAATGGTGTTCCGACACCTGAAGCACCGTTAGTTTCAACACGAACATTGACTCCCATTTCTTCACCTGTTTTAATCAGTGATTCTTCAGCCATGTAAGTGTGAGCAATACCAGTTGTACAAGCTGTTACAGCCACGATAAGTGGTTTATCGCTTGAAGCTGCTTCTTTAACAGCTTGTGCTTTCTTAGCTTCCTCAGCTTGTGCTTCTTCTTCGCCAGTATTAAAAGCAGCAATCACTTCATCTGGAGAAGTCACCTTACGCAAACGATCTGCAAAACCATCTTGCATGAGGTATTTTGACAATTCAGCAAGAGCTGCTAAGTGAGTGTCATTTGCTCCCTCTGGAGCTGCAATCATAAAGAAGAGGTCGGTAGGTTGACCATCAAGTGATTCGTAATCTACACCTTTATTAGATTTAGCAAAAAGTACTGTCGCTTCTTTTACTGCAGCATTTTTACTGTGTGGCATAGCGATTCCATCACCCAAACCAGTTGATGTTTGTGCTTCACGAGCCATAATACCTGCTTTGAAAACATCAAAGTCAGTCACAACACCATTGTCAACCAGGCTGTTAATCATTTCATCGATAGCAGCTTCTTTTGTAGTTGCTTGAAGGTCAAGCAACATGACTTTTTTGTTCAGTAAGTCCTGAATTTTCATAGTTTTTCTACCTCTACTTTATTGTATGTTTCTTTAATAAATTCAATTGTCGCTAAGTCATCTGAGAAAGCTGTAGATGTTCCACACGCCACTCCCCACTTGAGAGCCTCAATTGGATCCCCTGATTTAACAAACTCACCAGTGAAACCAGCAACCATTGAGTCACCCGCACCAACAGAGTTTTTAACTGTCCCCTTAATTGGTTTGGCAAAGTAAGCAGCCTCTGGTGTGACAAGCAGAGCCCCATCACCTGCCATTGAGATGATAACGTTCTGTGCACCCTTAGCAAGGATTTCACGCGCATATTTTTCAACATCAGCCAAACCATTAAGTTTGACATTGAAAATAGCTTCTAACTCATGGTTATTTGGTTTTACCAAGAGTGGTTGGTAAGCCAAGGAATCAAGCAAGGTTTGACCTTCAAAGTCACAGACAACCTGTGCACCAGTTTCACGCACTAGTGGAATCAATTTGTTATAGACCTTGTTTCCAAGATTGCTTGGTGCTGATCCAGCAAAAACAACCACATCATCAGCACTTACACTTGAAAGAACTGCTTCCAATTCAGCCAATTGATACTCATTAATGACAGGTCCTGCACCGTTAATTTCAGTTTCTTGGTCAGCCTTGATTTTAACATTAATACGTGTGTCTTGATCCACAGCTACAAACTTGGTTTTAATACCTTCTGCATCCAAACCATCTGTCACAAAACGTCCTGTAAAACCACCGATGAAGCCCGTTGCAGTATTATCAACACCTAAACGTTGCAAAATACGACTAACATTAATCCCCTTACCGCCAGCGAACTTATCATCACTCTCCATGCGGTTAACTTCACCAATCTCTACTTTGTCGATACGAACAATGAAGTCGATTGATGGATTCAGCGTTACAGTATAAATCATACTTCAATAACCCTCGTTTTCTCTTTTAATTCTTTTAGGAGCTCTTCTTCCGAAGCATTTGTAATTATGGTTACTTTCTCGACCTCGGCTACCTTAGCATAGGTAATCTGACCAAGTTTAGAGGCATCAGCTAGAACATAGGCTTTTTGCGCATTGGCTATAACCGTCCGTTTGATAACTGCCTCTTCCATGTCTGGTGTGGTGAAATAATTAGCATCAACGCCATTAGCACCAATGAAAGCACAATCAAAATTCAGTTGTCTAATTTGCTCTTGAGCAGTACTTCCAATAGACGCATCCGTTGAATGTTTAACCTTTCCTCCAACAATCCTAGTGCTAACACCGAGATCTACCAGCTTAACCGCATGATGGATAGAATTAGTCACAACCGTTACCTGACGATTGGCCAAATGTGGAATCAAAAGTTCATTTGTTGTACTAGCCTCAAGAAAGACGACATCACCTTCCTTAATCAAATCGGCAGCATAACCAGCTAACTGAGCCTTTTCTTGAACGTTTCTAATAGCTTTTTGACTATTGGCAATTTCTTCCTTTAGACCATGAATGCTTTCAGCACCACCATGAACACGTTTAAGTTGGCCATCTGCCGCTAACTCGTCCAAGTCACGACGAATCGTCGACTCGGAAGTATCACTTAACAAAACAGTTAGGTTTTCCAAAGTGACAAAACCATCTTGTTTCAACTGAGACAAGATAATCTGCTTACGTTCAGACTTTAGCATAATCTCTCCTTCTGTAATCGTTTACAAAATCTATTATACTAAATTTTTAATAACTGTCAACTAGAAACAGTCAAAAAAAATCAAAATATTTCATTATAAAATACTTATCTACCAAAATGACGCAATTCGATAAGAAAGTTCTTACATTTTCAAAAAGAATACCCCTTTCAGTATGAAGAGCAAAATAAAAAAGCCTTTCGGCTCTCTTATCTTATTTGGCATAGTCAACCGCACGGAATTCACGAATGACTGTAACCTTAATATTTCCTGGGTAATCCAAATTCTTCTCAATTTGTTCACGTACCTTGTGAGACAAGATCGTAACTTCATCATCCGAGATTTTGTTTGGATGAACCATAATACGAATTTCACGACCAGCTTGAAGGGCGAAGCTTGTTTGAACACCGTCAAAGCTTGATGCAATTTCTTCCAAATCACGAAGTCGTTTGACATAATTCTCAACAGATTCATTACGAGCCCCTGGACGAGCCGAACTCAAAGCATCTGCTGCTGCTACAATAACTGCAATGACGCTCTCAGGTTCTACATCGCCATGGTGGCTGGCAATAGCGTTAACCACAACTGGATGTTCTTTGTACTTACGTGCAAACTCAGCACCAATCTCTACGTGGCTACCTTCGACTTCTTTGTCAATGGCTTTCCCCATATCGTGAAGGAAACCAGCACGACGAGCGAGGGCAACATTCTCACCCAATTCACCAGCCATGATACCTGCTAGTTTACCAACTTCAACTGAGTGACGAAGTACGTTTTGACCATACGACGTACGGAACTGCAAGCGTCCCATAATCTTGATCAAATCAGGGTGAAGATTCATAGCGCCAATTTCGTAGGCTGCCTCTTCACCATATTCACGGATACGGTTATCCATTTCCTGACGGCTCTTCTCAACCAACTCTTCAATACGAGCTGGATGGATGCGTCCATCCTTAATCAAGGCTTCGAGAGTCATACGTGCAATTTCACGACGAACGGGATCGAAACCAGAAAGGACAACTACTTCTGGAGTATCGTCAATAATAACGTCAATACCTGTTAGACTTTCAAGCGTACGGATGTTACGCCCCTCACGCCCAATGATACGACCTTTCATATTGTCATCTGGAAGGTGGACAGTCGTTACTGTTTGTTCAGTAACATAATCTCCAGCCAAGCGTTGCATAGCTTGCGCCAACAAATTTTTGGCTTTCTTATCAACAGTATCTTTAACCTGTGCTTCTGCATCTTTGATACGTGTTGCAATCTCATGAGTCAAGTTATTCTCAGTTTCTGTTAAGATTACCTCACGCGCTTCTGCAATGGTCATTTGACCAACACGTTCAAGTTCAGCCTGCTTCTCAGCCTCCAACTGAGTCACATTCTCTTCACGCTCATTAAGATGTTTAGATTTGTCAGCAAGACTCTGCTCTTTCTTCTCGAGGGCAAGTTCTTTACTTGATAGATTTTCATCCTTACGATCAAGGCTAGTGGCACGTTCTGTCAAACGATTTTCCATCTGTTTAAGCTCTTGACGTTCAGATTTGAATTCTTTTTCAATATCTTCTCGATATTTTCTAGCTTCCTCTTTTGCTTCTAACAAGAACTCTTTACGTTGAGCCTTACTCTCACGTTCAGCAGTCACACGCAGATGATCTGCATCATGCTCTGCCTGACTACGAAGGTTCACAGCGTCTTGTTCTGCCTTTAGCAAGGTAGTTTCTGCTTGTTCCTTAGCTTTGCTAAGTTTAATAGAAATTGCTAAATATCCAACGACTAAACCAATGAGTGCAAAGACAACTAAAATTATCATGTTTATCATGTCTTTACCTCAACTTTTCTAAGGTTTCCCTAAAGAAAACCGTCTTCTAGTGTATCATATTTATAGCGATTTCTCAAATATATACTAGAACTTTAAACTGATTTTATGGTATCATAACTCTATTAGAATAGGGAGGTATTACCATGCCAAAAGACGTTACTGTTGAAAGTTTTGAACTTGATCACACCATTGTAAAAGCACCTTATGTCCGTCTTATTTCTGAGGAAGTTGGACCTAAAGGAGATATCATTACAAACTTTGATATCCGTTTGATTCAACCTAATGAAAATAGTATTGACACAGGTGGTCTTCACACTATCGAACACCTACTCGCTAAACTGATCCGTCAACGTATCGATGGACTTATTGATTGCTCACCATTTGGTTGCCGTACAGGCTTCCATATGATTATGTGGGGTAAACAAGATCCTACAGAAATTGCTAAAGTTATCAAATCTAGTCTTGAAGCTATTGCTAACGAGATTACATGGGAAGATGTTCCAGGAACTACCATTGAATCTTGTGGTAACTACAAGGATCACAGTCTTCATTCAGCTAAGGAATGGGCTAAACTTATCCTTGAACAAGGTATCTCAGACCAAGCCTTCGAACGCCATACCGTTTAAAAAACATTGGGATATATCCCAATGTTTTTTTAGTATTTTCTAAAACGTTGATAACGCGCTTCAAGCAAGTCCTCTGTTGATAATTGGCTTAATTCTGCCAACTCATCTACAATTGCTGTCTTAATTGCTTCAATAATTTCACTTGTAAAGTAACCACGTTCTGGGATCACCTTATCAACGATTCCCATGTTAAGCAACTCACCTGATGTAATCTTCATCAACTCTGCTGCCTCTTCTGAACGTGAGCCATCTTTCCAGAGAATAGTCGCAAACCCTTCCGGACTCAAGATAGAGTAGATGGTATTTTCAAGCATCCAAACCTTATCGGCTACCGCCAAGGCAAGAGCTCCTCCCGAACCACCTTCACCAATGATGATGGCAATAATTGGCACCTTAAGGTCGCTCATTTCCACAAGGTTACGTGCAATTGCCTCACCTTGTCCGCGTTCCTCTGCCCCAACACCAGGATAAGCACCTGCAGTATTGATAAAGGTAACGACTGGACGACCAAACTTTTCAGCCTGTTTCATGAGGCGAAGAGCCTTACGATAACCCTCTGGATGAGGTTGCCCAAAGTTACGGTTAAGGTTATCTTGTAGGTTTCTACCTTTTTGGATACCCACTACAGTAACCGCTTGGCCATTTAAACGACCAATACCACCAATAATGGCACCATCGTCACGGAAATTACGATCGCCATGAAGTTCGATAAAGTCATCGAAGATTCCTTGGGCAAAGTCCAAAGCAGTTAAACGGCCTTGGTCACGCGCTTCTTTTAAAATACGTGCTACGTCGCTCATTGAACACCTCCATGGAATGATAAGAGTGTGGCAATGGTATCAGCCAACTCTGTACGTTTAACAATGGCATCAACAAAACCATGTTCTTGAAGGAACTCAGCCTTTTGAAAATCATCTGGCAAAGTTTCGCGAACTGTGTTTTCAATGACACGACGACCTGCAAAACCAATCAAGGTTTGTGGCTCAGCTAAGATGATATCACCTTCCATGGCGAAACTTGCTGTAACCCCACCAGTTGTTGGATCTGTCAATACAGTCAAATACAACAAGCCAGCATTCGAATGACGTTTTACAGCAGCTGAAATCTTAGCCATTTGCATCAAACTCATGATTCCTTCTTGCATACGGGCCCCTCCAGATGCTGTAAAAATAACAACTGGAAGTTTTTCCTCAATCGCATGTTCAAAGAGTTTAGTGATTTTCTCACCAACAACAGTGCCCATTGAAGCCATGATAAAGTTAGAATCCATAATGGCCAAGGCTGTTTTTTGCCCCTTGATAGTTGCAACACCAGTCACGACAGCTTCATCAAGACCAGTTTTTTCCTTAGTCGCTGCTAGTTTCTCCATATAACCTGGAAAATTCAATGGATTTTCAGTTTTAATCCCTGTAAACAGTTCTTGGAAAGATCCCTCATCAACTGTTAAATCGAGACGTTCTTTAGCGGAAATACGGAAGGTATAAGAACAATTTGGACAAATTTTAGCTTGTCCCAAGTCCTTTTGATAAATAGCTTGTTTACAACCAGGACATTTTGCAAAAAGTTCATCTGGAACTTCTGGCACTTGGTGATCAATCCCATTACGTACAGAACGGTTCGGATTGATACGGATATACTTTTCTTTTCGATCAAATAATCCCATAAACTCTATTCCTCACGATTCTGATAAGCTGGTAGGAAGGTCTCCATCAAGAAGGAAGTGTCATAATCCCCAGCGATAACGCTACGATCTGAAATCAAATCCAACTGGAAGTCAGCATTAGTCACAACACCATCGATTTCGAGCTCGTAAAGAGCACGTTGCATCTTCATGAGTGCCTCAAATCGATTTTCTCCATGAACAATGATTTTGGCAATCATTGAATCATAGTAAGGTGGAATAGTATAGCCAGGATAGACTGCACTGTCTACACGGAGACCAACACCTCCACTAGGTAGGTAGAGATTGCTAATTTTCCCTGGACTAGGTGCAAAGTTGAACTTAGGATTTTCTGCATTGATACGACACTCAATAGCATGTCCCTTGATTTCAATATCATCTTGGGTCACAGAGAGTTTTTCACCTGCGGCAATACGGATTTGTTCTTTAACAATATCCACACCACTTACAAATTCTGTAACTGGGTGCTCAACTTGAACACGGGTGTTCATTTCCATAAAGTAGAACTGACCTGTTTTCTCATCAAGAAGGAACTCGATAGTACCCGCATTTTCATAATTAACAGCCTTAGCGGCACGGACAGCCGCTGAACCAATTTCGTGACGAAGTGTCTTACCAATAGCAACTGACGGTGATTCTTCCAAAACCTTTTGGTTATTACGTTGAAGAGAGCAATCACGCTCACCTAGGTGAACAATATTACCATAGCTATCTCCCAAAATTTGAACCTCGATATGACGAGCTGGGTAAATAACTTTTTCAATATACATCGCCCCATTACCAAAGGCTGCTTTAGCTTCTTGTGACGCAGATTCGAAGGCAGGAGCTAACTCTTCTTCAGTGTTAACCTTACGAATCCCCTTACCGCCACCACCAGCAGAAGCCTTAAGCATTACTGGGTAACCAAGACGGTTGGCAACCTCTAAAGCCTCCTCAACTGTAAAGACTTCACCATCTGAACCAGGAATTACAGGGACATTAGCCTTAATCATTTCAGCACGGGCATTGATTTTATCACCCATCTTGTCCATGACTTCGCCTGAAGGACCAATAAACTTGATGTTCATTTCTTCACAGAGAGTGGCAAATTTAGAGTTTTCACTCAAGAAACCAAACCCTGGATGAATAGCTTGAGCCTCAGTCACAATAGCAGCTGATAGGACACGATTCATATTCAAATAAGAATCCGTTGATTTTGCAGGCCCGATACAAATAGCTTCATCAGCGAGCATAGTATGTAGAGAATCCTTATCCGCTTCAGAATAAATAGCAACCGTTTGGATACCCAATTCACGCGCTGCACGGATAATACGCACTGCAATTTCACCACGATTGGCAATCAATAATTTTTTAAACATAAAACAAGATAACATCAGACATTTTTTGATAGTCTGTGTTGATTTCCTTTCTATGTGATAGACCAATATCTAAAGAAAAATCCTTTCCGACTGTCGCCAGAAGGATTTTCACAAAACATTAGCTTCCAATAGCAAAAGTCAAAGTACCTGATGCAGCAAGTTTACCATTGACTTCAGCCTTAGCTTCAACAACAGCAATTGTTCCACGACGTTTAACAAACTTAGCTGTCATAACAAGTTGGTCACCAGGAACCACTTGTTTTTTAAATTTAACCTTATCCATACCTGCATAAAAGACTAGTTTGCCCTTGTTTTCAGGTTTAGACAATTCAAGAACACCAGCTGTTTGCGCCAGGGCTTCCATGATAAGAACGCCAGGCATAACTGGGTATTGAGGAAAATGTCCATTAAAGAAAGGTTCATTGATCGTTACATTTTTAATAGCTGTGATTTCGTCTTCTGAAACTTCTAGCACACGGTCAACCAAAAGCATTGGATAACGGTGTGGTAAAGCTTCACGAATAGCATTAATATCAATTGTCATTTGATGCGTACCAATCCTTTTCCGTAGTCAACAACTTCTTCATTCGCTACCAAGATTTCAGTAATAACACCATCTTTAGGTGCTGGCACTTCATTCATCACCTTCATTGCTTCAACAATAAGAAGCGTTTGACCTTTCTTAACAGTATCACCAACAGAAACAAAGGCTGGTTTTTCAGGTGATGGAGACAAGTAAGCCACACCAACAAGTGGACTTTCAACCACTTCACCTTCAGCAGCTTGAGCAGGAGCAGAAGCTTCTTTAACTGGTGTTGCTGGAGTTTCAACAGCGGTAGGCGCTGCTACTGGAGCTACTGGAGCTTGAGGAGCTGGCGCAACTACTTCAACTGTAGGAGCTACTGGGGCAGCTGTTACTGAACTTGTTTGATTTTTGCTCAAGTTCAATTCTTCACCGTTATTTTTGTATGAAAATTCACGTAAAGTTGATGCATCAAATTGAGCCAATAAATCTTTGATTTCAGAAATATTCATGAATTACGCCTCCCAACGTTTAAAGGCAAGAACAGCATTGTGTCCACCAAAACCGAAGGTATTTGAAATTGCGTACTCAATATCAGCTTCTTGACCTTCACCATAAACAACATTAGCTTCGATGTAGTCAGACAATTCTTTTGTACCAGCAGTTTTCGGTACATAGCTATGACGAATAGCTTCAATTGTTGCAATAGCCTCAACTGCACCAGCAGCACCTAGCAAGTGACCTGTAAATGATTTAGTAGATGAAACTGGAACATCTTTACCAAGTACAGAAACAATGGCACCACTTTCACCCTTTTCATTAGCAGGTGTTGATGTTCCGTGAGCATTGACATAATCAACATCTTCAGGTTTGATACCAGCTTCATTGATAGCCAATTTAATTGCTTTAGCAGCACCTGAACCGTCTGGAGTTGGTGTTGTCATGTGGTAGGCATCACAGTTTGATCCGTAACCAACAATCTCAGCCAAGATGTTAGCACCACGTTTTTGGGCATGTTCCAAGCTTTCGATAACGAGAACCCCTGCACCTTCACCCATAACAAAACCATTACGGTCTTTATCAAATGGAATTGATGAACGTTCTGGATCCTCTGTTGTTGAAAGTGCTGTAAGAGCATTGAAACCACCAATACCAATCTTAGTGATTGAAGCCTCAGCACCACCAGCCAAGACAACATCATGCAAACCGAATTTAATTTCACGGAAGGCTTCACCGATTGCATCATTGGCTGAGGCACAAGCAGTCGTCACTGATTTACATACCCCTTGAGCACCAATTTTAAGAGCAATGTTACCAGCACCCATGTTTGAAAGTGCTTTAGGGATAAACATTGGTTTGATACGTTTCATCCCACGTTCGTGCATACGAATGATTTGATCTTCAAGTTCTTGAAGACCACCAATACCAGATGACACGATGACACCAACACGATCACGATCTTCTTCTTCCATGTTAAGTCCTGAATTTTCAAGAGCTTCCATAGCAGCATAAATCGCATAAAGTGAGTAAGTGTCCATACGGTTAGTATCTTTTTTCACAAAGTACTTATCGAACGGGAAATCTTGGATTTCACCAGCGTTAAAGACTGGAATTTCAGAAGCATCGAACTTCGTAATTGGTTTGATACCAATTTTACCGTCATGAAGACTGTTCCAAAATTCTTCTGGTGTATTACCGATTGGTGAGGTTACGCCGTAACCTGTAACAACAACACGATTTGTAGACATATATATTCTCCTTTTGTCGGATGGATATTCTAATAAATGATTTTTTTGATATTGATATTCAATTATTGCATGGTCATACCACCATCAATAGCGATGGTTTGACCTGTGAGATATTCTTGACTAGCCAAGAATGCTGCAACTTCAGCCACTTCTTCTGCTTGACCAATACGTTTCATTGGCACTTGAGCAATCATAGCATCTTTCATTTTCTCTGGAATAGCGTCAGTCATATCTGATTCAATGAAACCAGGAGCAATAGCATTGACACGGACACCACGAGCCGCAACTTCACGCGCCACTGATTTTGTAAAACCAATCAGACCAGCTTTTGAAGCCGCATAGTTAGCTTGACCAATATTCCCCATGAGACCTACAACAGATGACATATTGATGATGGCACCTTGACGACCCTTAGACATTGGTTTTAAGACAGCCTGTGTCATATTGAAAGCACCAGTCAAGTTGATTTTCAAGACACGTTCAAAATCTTCTTCACTCATCTTCAACATCAACTTATCGTTAGTGATTCCAGCATTATTAACTAGAACATCAATACTACCAAGCTTTTCAATAGCTTCAGCTACCATACGTTTAGCATCTTCACCGTTAGAAATATCACCTGAGATACCTACAACAGTTACACCATAATCTGCAAACTGTGCAAGCAAGTCCTCAGAGATTTCAGAACGTCCATTTAGGACAACGTTAGCACCAAGACTAGCAAATTTGTGTGCCACAGCTAATCCAATTCCACGTGTTGAACCTGTTACAAAAACATTTTTATTCTTAAGTTCCATGTTTACCTCGTTTTAAGCATTAAGAAGGGCATCAAGACTAGCTTGATCTTCAACATTATGAGTTGGTAAGGTTTTATCAATTTTCTTCAAGAAGCCTGACAAGACTTTTCCTGGACCAATCTCAATTACTTCATCTACACCAAATTCTTGGATAGTGGCAATCGAATCATAAAAACGTACAGGTTCCATCACCTGACGAGCCAAAAGTGCTTTGACGTCTTCTGACTTCATGATTTGAGCCTCAGTATTACCTACTAAAGGAAGCGTAAAGTCCTTGAATGACACTTTCTCAAGTTCTGCTGCCAATTTTTGACTAGCTGATTCAAGTAAAGCTGTATGGAACGGCCCTGAAACATTAAGAGGAATCAGACGTTTAGCACCAGCTTCTTTAAGCAATTCCACAGCATAATCAACAGCCTCAACTTCACCACCAATAACAATTTGTGCTGGAGTATTATAGTTAGCAGGCGTTACTACACCCTTTTCAGATGCTTTTTGACAGATTTCTTCAATCAAACTTGGATCTGTATTCATGACAGCAACCATTTTCCCACTTCCAGCAGGAGCAGCTGTTTCCATGAATTCTCCACGTTTAGCAACCAAGGCTACCGCATCCTCAAATGAGAGTGCTCCAGCCGCAACTAGGGCAGAATATTCACCCAAAGAGAGACCGGCAACAATATCAGGAGTGATACCATTTTCTGCCAAAAGGCGATAAATGGCTACTGACGTTGTCAAAATAGCTGGTTGAGTATAGCGTGTCTGATTAAGTTTTTCTTCGTTAGAATCAATCAATTCACGCAAATCATAACCTAGAATACGACTTGCCGTATCAAATGTCTCTTTGACAACGGGATAAGTCGCATACAAATCGCTCGCCATGCCCAATTTCTGAGCCCCTTGACCAGCAAATAAGAACGCACGTTTTGTCACTATCCTAATCCTTTCGACGTTTTTAGACGTTTACATCTGCCCAACGAGCAGCTTCTTCTTTAATCACCTTGGCAGCACCTGTGTATAGGTCTTCCAAGATTTCTGCACATGTTTCTTCTTTACGAACAAGACCTGCAATTTGTCCAGCCATAACTGAACCATATTCCACATCTCCATCAACAACCGCGTTACGAAGGGCACCTGCACCAAGCTCTTCAATTTCCTCTTGAGTCTTCTTACCAGCCAAGAAATCTTTTTCAGCTTGGTTATATTCAGTAGCCAATTTATTCTTAATCGCACGAACAGGGTGTCCAACAACTGAGGCTGAAATAACAGTATCAATATCTTTAGCCTTCAAAATCTTATCTTTGAAATTTTGGTGTGCATTAGATTCTTTAGCAACAGCGAAACGCGTACCAACCTGAACAGCATCTGCTCCAAGCATAAGAACAGCAGCCATACCACGTCCATCAGCAACACCACCAGCTCCAATAACTGGGATAGATACCGCATCAGCAACTTGGCGAACAAGTGCCATAGTTGTCAATTTACCGATGTGACCACCAGCTTCCATACCTTCTGCAACAACAGCATCTGCTCCAAGTTTTTCCATACGTTTAGCAAGTGCTACCGATGGAATAACTGGGATTACTGTAATTCCAGCTTCGTGGAAACGTTCCATATATTTACCTGGGTTTCCGGCTCCTGTTGTAACAACCTTAACGCCCTCTTCGATAACGAGGTCGACGATGTCATCTGCAAATGGTGACAAAAGCATGATATTAACACCGAATGGTTTATCAGTGATTTGTTTTACTCTATCAATATTAGCTTTTATCACTTCTTTAGGGGCATTACCACCACCAATTATTCCGAGTCCACCAGCATTTGAAACGGCTCCTGCCAAGTCGCCATCAGCAACCCAGGCCATACCACCTTGGAAGATTGGATATTTAATTCCTAACAGTTCTGTAATACGAGATTTCATTTTGCACCTTTTTTCGATTTTCTAATCAAATAAATAGTTTAATAATCAAAGTAATTGTATAAACAAAGGAGAATATCCCAAATAAGAATATTCTCTATGCCCTGCTTATTTAGTTTTTTCTTCTACGTAAGCAACAAGGTCACCAACAGTGTTAAGACCTTCTTCAGTTTCGATTTGGATATCGAACTCATCTTCGATTTCTGAGATAACTTGGAACACGTCAAGTGAGTCAGCGTCAAGTTCGTCAAAAGTAGTTTCTACTTTTACTTCTTCTGCATCTTTCCCAAGTTCTTCAACGATGATTTCTTGTACTTTTTCAAATACTGCCATTTTAATTTCTCCTTTAAGATAAATATATTTCTTATAATCTATGCTGGTGCATAATTTATATAACTAGATTTTAACAATAAGACTGCCCCATGTCAAACCCCCACCAAAACCTGATAAGAGAATTGTTTGACCGCTGTCTAATTTTAAGGTCCCATTCGCCACGTTTTCAGAAAGCAGAATTGGGATACTTGCCGCACTGGTATTACCATAAGACATCATGTTTGCCAAGAATTTATCACGACTGACATCGATTTTCTTAGCCATAATATCCAAAATACGAATATTAGCTTGATGAAGAAGGAAGTAATCAGGCTCACCTTTTTCTTCAACCAAGGCCTTAATACTCTTTGAAACCGTCTTAACGGCAAAATCAAAGATTGCTTTCCCATCCATTTGCATATAGGGATTAGGCTGATCAGACTCATCTGAATAAGGCGAGGTAACTGCAGAAGCTCCTGACTCAAGACCACCCTTGCTACCATCGGTATTTAAAGATTCTCCGAAGAAATGTTCTTCTTCAGTTTCTTCCAAGAGGACTCCGCCAGCACCATCTCCAAAGAGGACAGCTGTTGTACGGTCAGACCAGTCTAAAGTTTTTGAAAGAACTTCAGAACCAATGACTAAACCTTTTTTGTATGCGCCTGACTTTATCAATTTTTCTGCGGTTGCTAAAGCAAAGATAAACCCACTACATGCCGCAGTAATATCAAAAGCAAAGGCGTTGACTGCACCAATTGCTCCTTGAACTCGAGCCGCTACTGACGGCATAGAACTATCAGGAGAAATCGTTGCAACTAAAACAAAGTCTAGTTCCTCAGGAGCTAATCCTGATTTTTCTAATAGCTGATAAGCAACATTGGTAGCTAAATCACTCGTATTCTCATTCAATGAGATGCGACGTTCCTGAATACCGGTACGTGAGCGAATCCACTCATCGCTAGTATCCATGATTTTTGATAGGTCATCATTAGTCACGACCTGAGCAGGTGCATAATGGGCAACCTGACTAATTTTTGCAAATGCCATTATTTCAACTCCTCAAGAAATGCGTGGAGATTTTCCAATCCCTTGCTCATAACCTTCAATTCCTCGTCGTTAAAGCCTTCTGTAATCCTCATCACCATTGATTTATGAAAACGACGGTGAAGACGATATACCAAACGACCCTTTTTAGAGAGCGAAAGATGGACCACACGACGGTCAACTGATGAACGCGTACGGACAATATAACCTTTCTTTTCAAGTTTATTGAGAGATGTTGTTACAGTACCAAGAGTTAGCATGAGTTCTTTAGCTACTGCACTTGGTGTCGTATCTGGATGTGTACCGATCACATCAATGGTATGCATTTCCTTGAGGGAAACATCGTTAAACTTTGAATTCTTTAAACTTGCTTCTTCGATAATAACTACGTTATTAAAAATATCAACAAGATAGCCATCAATTTTGTCGTAATTCACACCAGACTCCTTTCAATAAAACTTTGACTTTCAAATTATATCAGACTCAAACTAATTTCGCAAGCCCGATTAAAAAACTTTAGTTTTTCTTTTAGAAAATGTGGCTATTTCCCTTGGAATTTAGGTCGACGACGCTCACTATAAGCACGTACCCCTTCTTTGAAGTCTTCTGTGAAAGCAAGAGATTTTTGCAAGTCAAGTTCCAACTTAGCGTAATTTTCCCATCCCGCAAATTCAGATTCCCAAACCATTTCTTTAATGGCTTTAAAGGAATTCACTGAAGAGCGGTTCAATTTTTTAATCAATTGACTCACAGTTTTTTCAAGTTTTTCTGACTCAACAACTTTGTAGGCAATTCCCCAGTCCAAGGCTTTTTCAGCTGATACTGGCTCTCCTGTCATGGTAATTTGAGTCGCACGGTTAATACCGATTGAACGTGTCAAAAGGTAGAGACCTCCAGCGTCAGGTGCCAAACCAACACCTACAAAAGCTTGGATGAATTTAGCTTTATCAGATGCAATCGTAAAGTCTGCTGCAACAGCTAAGTTAGCTGCAGCACCTGCACATGGTCCATCAACTACCATGATGACTGGCTTAGGCAATTTTTTAAGAGCAAAAGAAATTTCATTTACCTGCTCAGCAATACGAACCAAAGACTGTACATCATCTACAGCAACCGCTTTTTGCATTTGATCAAGGTCACCGCCAACAGAAAAGACTTTTCCATTAGCATTGATTACCAAGAATTTTACTGACGCATCTTGTTTAGCTTGCTCAATTGCAGCCATAATCTCATCACAAACTGGAATATTAAATCCATTTTGCACTTCTGGACGATTAAGTGTTAAAGTTGCTACTCCATCTTCAACACTATAAAGAATTGTTTCGTAAGCCATTTTTTGCATTCCTCCGATAACTAGTTCCTATATGAAAACCGTATGTTCTTTATATTTTTATCACAATTTTATTTGATGAATAGATAATTTGATTATCAAATCATTCATCGTTAATTTCTAGTATACCATAGTCCATCTAAAGGTCAACAGAAACTTAGAGTTTTTTAATTTGATATATCAAAACACCGAGTTCTACAACTAACTCGGTGTCTCTTCTATTTTAATAAATCTAAAACATCTATAAGCTTATCCAACAAACCTTTGGCTGCACCTTGATCCATGCCAAAACGATTATCTTTAATGGCCCAAACCTCAACACCTGCAGCAACTCCAGCAGCAATACCCTTCTCGCTATCTTCGATAATCAGCGCCTGATTTGCTTCCACATTCAAATGCTTTAAGGCTGTCAGATAAATCTCTGGATTGGGTTTACTCTCTTTAAATTCTTCTCCTGAGAGAACCACATCAAAGAAACCATCCAAATGATTTTCCTCCAAAGCTCTAAGGATATCTGCCTTCACGGAGCTAGAAGCCAAACCTATTTTCAACCCTCGAGATTTCACTTCATTCAAGACTTTCAAAACATCAGGAAAGATTAATTCTTTATAGGGTAAGGGGTTGTCTTGTTTATAGGCATTATACTCTTCTTGTAAAGTTGGCACATCCCAGTTATCATAGTCATCCCTGAGAATATTTTCCCAAACTTGCTTGGTATTTCCACCTATGAAGAAAGACGGGGGTAAATGGTCGATTGAAATTCCCTTTTGAGCTAAGAAATTTGCACGTCGATCATAATAATATTTTTCAGTGTCAAAAAGGACACCATCCATATCAAAAATAATTGCCTCTACCACGGGATATCCTCCTTTTTCTTACCTTATTGTACCATAATCAGACTAAATCTTACTCGCTTTTAAAAACAATGTGACAAATTGTCAGAATTTTGCTATAATTGTAGAGTAATTTAAAATTTTTGGAGTAACTATGAAAGTCATCAAATTCGGTGGAAGCTCACTTGCTTCAGCCACACAATTAGAAAAAGTCTTAAACATTGTAAAATCTGACCCTGAACGTCGCTTTGTCGTTGTATCAGCCCCTGGTAAACGTAACGATGAAGATACCAAGGTCACAGACGCCTTGATTAAATACTATAAACACTACACAAAAGGTGCTGATGTCAAAGCTGACCAAGAATGGATTATTAACCGCTACCAAGCTATGGTAGATGAGCTAGGCTTCAAATCAACAGAAATGGCGAAGATTGCCAAATCTATCAACGATCTTGCCACTCTCCCTATTGAAGACAACGATTTCCTTTATGATACTTTCCTAGCTGCAGGGGAAGATAATAACGCAAAATTAATCGCTGAATATTTCCGTAATAACGGTATTGAAGCACGTTACGTTCACCCTCGCCAAGCTGGTATTTTTGTCTCAAGCGAACCTGGAAATGCTCGTATCCTTCCAGGAGCTTATGACAAGTTGGAAGAACTTCGTGAATCAGATGAGGTTCTTGTTATCCCTGGTTTCTTCGGTGTTACCCCCGATAATCAAATTTGTACATTCTCACGTGGAGGCTCTGATATCACAGGTTCAATCGTTGCAGCTGGAGTTAAGGCAGACTTATATGAAAACTTCACAGATGTAGATGGGATTTTCGCAGCCCATCCTGGTGTCGTTCATGAACCACATTCTATTCCAGAGTTGACTTACAAGGAAATGCGTGAATTGGCATATGCTGGCTTCTCGGTTCTTCATGATGAAGCCCTTCTCCCTGCCTATCGTGGTAAAATTCCATTGGTTATTAAAAACACTAATAATCCAGACCATCCAGGTACACGTATTATTCTTGAACATAAGGGTGCAACTGTTCCTGTCGTTGGTATCGCGAGCGATGATAAATTCGTCAGCATCAATATGACCAAATACCTCATGAACCGTGAAGTTGGTTTTGGACGTAAGGTCCTCCAAATTTTGGAAGATTTAAACATCCGTTGGGAACACATGCCTTCTGGAATCGATGATCTTTCAATCATTATTCGAGAACGTGAACTTACCCCAATCAAAGAACAAGAAATCCTTTCATACTTGACTCGTGAACTCGGTGTTGATGAAGTTGAAATTGAACATGGCCTTTCAATTCTCATGATTGTTGGTGAAAATATGAAAGACCACATTGGTGTTACAGCGACAGCGGCTAAAGCGCTCTCTGAAAAACATATTAACCTAGAAATGATTTCTCAAGGTTCTAGTGAGGTTTCTGTTATGTTCGTAATTGAAACTGAGCAAGAAAAAGCAGCCGTCAGAGCTCTTTACGATGCTTTTTTCCGTAGTGGCGATTAATCTAAAAACCTATCTCCTTCAAGGGATAGGTTTTTTCTTTATGAGAAAAACTAAGCCAGCTCTTATGATATCTACTCCAATAGCTAATTCATTGATCAATTATGCATAGCTATTGCTAACCAAAAAACACTAACTTTCGTTAGTGCTTTTTTTACAAGATATTTTCGTAACTTTCACGAACGGCATCTGGCCAAACTGAAGTTTGAACCTCACCAATATGTTTCTTACGAAGCAAGAACATAGCCATACGTGACTGACCAATACCTCCACCAATTGTTAGTGGGAAAAGGCCATGTAACAAGGCTTGGTGCCAATCCAATTTCAAACGATCTTGGTCGCCAGTAATTTCAACCTGACGTTTAAGGGCATCTTCATCAACACGAATACCCATTGATGACAATTCAAAGGCATGTCCTAATTGTTCATTCCAAACCAAGATATCCCCATTCAAACCATGGTAACCATTCTCAGACTCAGTTGTCCAGTCATCATAGTCAGGTGCACGACCATCATGTGGTTTTCCATCAGGAAGAACACCACCGATACCAATCAAGAATACAGCACCATATTCCTTAGTAATAGCATCTTCACGCTCTTTTGGTGTCAAATCAGGGTACTTCTCAACAAGTTCTTCTGAATGGATGAAGGTAATTTTCTTAGGTAAAATAGCTTCAATATCGTAACGTGCTTCAACTGCTAGCTCAGTCAAACGAATAACCTTATAAATGGTTTCAACAGTTTCTTTCAAGTAAGCGATATTACGATGTCCGTCAGGAATAACTTTTTCCCAGTCCCATTGGTCAACGTAAACAGAGTGCGTTGCATCCAATGAATCTTCATCTGGACGAAGAGCCTTCATATTAACCACGAGCCCTTCACCTTCATTGAAACCAAAACGAGCCAAAGTATGGCGTTTCCATTTTGCTAATGAGTGAACAACTTCGTATGTTGCGTCAGGAATCTGAAGCACATTAACAGTTACAGGATTTTCAATACCGCTCAAATTATCCTGCATACCATCCCCGACCTTACTCAAAATAGGCCCTTGCACTTCAACGACGTCAAGTTTATCAATCAAATACTGTGTAAAAGTATTCTTCACAAAAGAAATTTCCTCTTGTTGATGAATGAAGCTCTTTTTCATACGCTCCTCCTTTAAAAAATCGATAAGCCTATTATACTCCTATTTTTCAGAAAAATAAAGAAATTTTCCAACAATTTGGAAAATTTCTTGTTTTTTATGTTAGGTTTTATCACATTTTCTTAGTCAGCTTCACAACTGCTTCTGTTCGAGCTGTATGAGGAAACATGTCTACTGACTGAATATAATTAACATCATAAACTTTAGCCAAAGAAACTAGGTCTCTAGCCAAAGTAGATACATTACATGAAACATAAACCATTTTTTCAGGAGTGTAGGCCAGTATCGTTTTAAGTAGCTTATCATCTAAACCAGTTCTAGGTGGATCCACAATAAGAGCATCTGTTCGATAGCCTTCCTTGTACCAACGAGGAATAATATCCTCAGCCTTACCCACCTCATAGTGAGCATTCTCCAACCCAAGTGATTTAGCATTCTTTCTAGCATCCTCAATAGACTCTGGAATAATATCCATACCTCGAATACTCTTTACCTTATTTGCAAAAGCAAGTCCAATAGTACCAACCCCACAATAAGCATCAATAAGGTGTTCAGCCTTACCTACATCCAAAGCTTCGACGGCCTGACCATAGAGTACCTCTGTTTGTTGAGGATTCAACTGGTAAAATGCACGAGGAGAGAGAGCAAAGTTATAGTCCAGTACCTCTTCTTGAATAGCGTCTTGCCCCCAAAGAATTTCCGTCTCTTGACCATAAATCTCGCTAGATTTCGAATAATTATAATTGACAGCAATAGTTACAATCTCTGGAAAACTTTCCGTCAATTCCTTAACCAATTTAGTGAAAGAAACTGATTTAGAGGTTACAAAAATCAACTGGACCTCATTTGAACCCAAAGCACGTCGTATCATAACAGTACGAATTCCAGCAATTTTACGCTCATTATAAATTGGGAACTTGTATTTATCTAACAAACTTGTCACCTTATTCATGATGACTTGAGTTAGCTCATCCTGAACTAGGCAATCATCAATATTAATGAGGCGATGACTCCCTTCCGCAAATAAACCAGCTTTGACTGAACCACCAAAAGAACGGGTTTGAAATTGTAGTTTAGCTCGGTAATGTTGTGGTTGCTCCATACCAATTGTTGGACGAATGTCATATGACTCAAAATTAGCCGGTTTAAACTTCTTCAAGGCTTGTCCTAATAAGTCAGTTTTAAACTCTAATTGCTTATCATAACGAAGATGCATTAACTGGCAACCGCCACAGTCTTCATAAATACTACATGCAGGTTCGACACGAAACTTAGAAGGTTTATTAATCTTTAATAATTTCGCCTGAACAAAGTTTCTCTTAACAGAAACAACCTGACAGAACACCTCTTCACCCTTCAAAGCCCCTGGCACAAAAACTAGAGTTTTCTTATAAAAACCAATGCCTTCGCCATTGATTCCCATGCGTTTTATCTTAAGCGGGATACGCTGTTTCACTTGTAAATTCATACTACCATTCTAACATTTTGATATAATAATAACTATGAAAATCACAAAAATCGAGAAGAAAAAGAGACTTTATCTCCTTGAGATAGACAAAAAAGAGAGTCTCTACGTTACAGAAGATACCATCGTTAAATACATGTTGACAAAAGAAATGATACTGGACAAAAATCAACTTGAGAATATTAAATCCTTTGCTCAGTTCTCTCATGGTAAAAACTTAGCTCTCTATTTTATTTCCTTTAAACAACGTACTGAGAAAGAGGTAAAAGATTACCTTTTTAAACATGAAATAAACCCTCATATAATTCCAAAAATTATTGATAATCTAAAAAGAGATCACTGGATTGATGATTACAAACTCCTAGAAAGTCTAGCTCAACAAAATCTGAATTCAGGCGATAAAGGAGCCTATGTGCTGAAGCAAAAATGGCTTCAAAAAGGTTGTAACAAATCGATCATTGACGATGTTTTAAGTCAATTTGATTTCTCAGAAATAGCCATTAGAGTAGCTGCAAAACTGTTACGAAAATATCAGGGAAAACTACCATCTAAAGCCCTAAAAGATAAATTAACTCAAAGCCTTATCAATAAAGGTTTTTCATTTCAAGAAAGTAAACTAGCAATCGATCATCTAGAACTTGAAGCAGATGAAGAAACTGAACAAGCTCTCCTTTATAAAGAAATAGATAAGCAATATCAAAAATTTAGTAAAAAATACGACGGTTATGAACTTAAGCAGCGCTTGACACAATCTTTAGCCAGAAAAGGTTATGACTTTGATGCCATAGCATCCGCTCTAAGAGAATATTTATAGGAATTTCCCCTCTTTTCACAAAATTATGATACAATAGTGGGGATAACCCTTATTGTAGAAAGAGGACGCCATGAAATTACCAAAAGAAGGCGACTTTATCACAATTCAAAGTTATAAGCATGATGGTAGTTTGCACCGTACTTGGCGCGATACTATGGTACTAAAGACAACTGAGAATGCTGTTATTGGCGTTAACGACCACACCCTCGTTACTGAAGCAGACGGAAGACGATGGGTAACACGTGAACCTGCTATTGTTTATTTCCACAAAAAATACTGGTTTAATATTATAGCCATGATTAGGGATAACGGCATTTCCTACTACTGCAATTTAGCTAGTCCATATATTTTGGACCAAGAAGCACTAAAATATATTGACTACGACCTAGATGTCAAAGTCTTCGCTGATGGTGAAAAAAAATTGCTAGATGTAGATGAGTATGAAACACATAAAAAAGAAATGCATTACTCTCCTGATATTGACTATATCTTAAAGGAACATGTTAAAATCTTGGTAGATTGGATTAACAATGGTAAGGGGCCATTTTCACAATCTTATGTTAACATCTGGTACAAACGTTATCTTGAACTAAGGAATCGTTAAAGTTGTCATAAAAAAGACTAGTAATAATACTAGTCTTTTTTTGCACTAAAAACTAATGCTTCGGAATCTAAGTCCATATTCAAAAGATAACGACCTTCTTCTACTTGAATAAGATACCCTAATAATTCTAAAGCATCAACAAAAATATTCCTCCTTTTTTGAAGTGCATATTCCTTCCTAACGTATTTTAAAAGAAAAGTCGTAACATGTTTTAAAAAATATTCAGGATTAACATCCCCTAATATATCATATAATCTATTCTGCTCTTCCGATAATGGTAGATTTTCTCTTAATTTATAGAAATAGTTTGAAATTGTAAGATCATCTCTCGTGATACTCGTTTGTTCAATAATGACAACTTCATTAGTAGAATTACTTATCTCAGTAACAAATCTACGATTTAATAGCTCTAAATAACAAGTAGAATCATCTTCAATAAAAAAATGCTGATCTAAGTCAATTGTAGAAGAATCCGACACTAGATTAATTAATAGACGGTAACGCTTCTCAAATCGTTCAATATAGCCTGCTTTTACAAACTCCTCAATTAATTTATCTATATTCTTTTGAAAAGGAAACTCCCTTTTTATTGCTCTCAGGGTCACAGGCTGATTAAGATATAGATAATTCACTATTTCCATAAAAAAAGCCTGCTTACATAGTTTATTTGGGTTAAATTGTATTATCATAAGAAGTATTATACCATTAATCAGACCACTAAAAAAAGGCCTGACGGCCTAATTTTATGCATTAAAGCTTTCAGTCAACTGTGGTACCACTTGTTTCTTACGAGAAACGGCACCTTCAAGGAAAGCATGATTATTTTCTAAAACAAAATCAAAAGCATTTTCAACTTTATCAGTATTTGAACCAAGTGCAAGAATTTCTGAATTTGAATTAAGGATATCAGTAATCATTAAGACAAAGTCAGAGTATCCATTGCTTTTAATTGAGTTATTAATAGCTTCTTCGATTTCCTCTTGACGAGAAAGAACATCTACAATATCAACAGTATTAACTTGTGCAACACGAACTTGATTGCCATTCAATTCGAAAGTTTTGGCATCAATATCAATAAGTTCTTCAGCAGATTTAGAAGAAAGATTAGTACCAGCTTTAAGCATAGCTAGACCATATTCTTCTAGATTAACACCAGCAATTTCTGCAAGTTCAGCTGCGACTGCAGGATCTGAAGCATGTGTAGTTGGAGATTTAAGAAGAAGAGTATCTGAAATCAAACCTGACAAAAGCAAACCAGCCACTTCCTTAGGAACTTCAACATTGTTTTCTTTAAACATACGATAAACAATTGAAGATGCAGATCCAACAGGTTCCAATCGCATCATTAATGGATTAGCAGTTTCAAAGTTAGCCACACGATGATGGTCTACTACCTCAACAACCTCAACATCCTTAATATCTGAAATAGATTGTTGAAACTCATTATGATCTGTAAGAATTACTTGATTAACACCCTCTGACAGAGCCGATTCAACAACTCGTGGTGCCTCAACACCAAAATAATCAAGAACGAAAGCAGTTTCTTCGTTAGGAGTACCTAAAGCAACAGCTTCAGCATCAACTCCAAGTTGACGTTTCAAATAAGCGTACCCATAAGAAGACCCGATTGCATCAGAATCAGGGTTTTGATGACCAAAAACAAAAACTTTAGACATAAATTCACCTCAAAAATAGTATTATAAGCTATTATAACATATAAAAAAAAGAAACAAAATAAAAAGAGTAACCTAAGTCACTCAAAAATATAGTCCGTACGGGATTCGAACCCGTGTTACCGCCGTGAAAAGGCGGTGTCTTAACCCCTTGACCAACGGACCATCTTTATGCCGGCTACATGACTTGAACACGCGACCCTCTGATTACAAATCAGATGCTCTACCAACTGAGCTAAGCCGGCTAACTTTTCTAATGCGGGTGAAGGGACTTGAACCCCCACGCCGTTAAGCGCCAGATCCTAAATCTGGTGCGTCTGCCAATTCCGCCACACCCGCATATATGACCCGTACTGGGCTCGAACCAGTGACCCATTGATTAAAAGTCAATTGCTCTACCAACTGAGCTAACGAGTCTCAAATATTTCTACTTGAACGGTCCCGACGGGAATCGAACCCGCGATCTTCGCCGTGACAGGGCGACGTGATAACCGCTACACCACGGGACCTATGGGAGTTAACGGGATCGAACCGCTGACCCTCTGCTTGTAAGGCAGATGCTCTCCCAGCTGAGCTAAACTCCCTTTGCGCTAAGCGACTACCGTATCTAACAGGGGGCAACCCCCAACTACATCAGGCGTACTAGGGCTTAACTTCTGTGTTCGGCATGGGAACAGGTGTATCTCCTAGGCTATCGTCACTTAACTCTGAGTATTCTCAACTCAAAATTGAATATCTATACTGTATCAAGAAACCAAATCGTTGTCAATATGTCTCAGTTACTTTCTTTGGATAAGTCCTCGAGCTATTAGTATTAGTCCGCTACATGTGTCACCACACTTCCACTTCTAACCTATCAACCTGATCATCTCTCAGGGCTCTTACTGATATAAAATCATGGGAAATCTCATCTTGAGGTGGGCTTCACACTTAGATGCTTTCAGCGTTTATCCCTTCCCTACATAGCTACCCAGCGATGCTCTTGGCAGAACAACTGGTACACCAGCGGTAAGTCCACTCTGGTCCTCTCGTACTAGGAGCAGATCCTCTCAAATTTCCTACGCCCGCGACGGATAGGGACCGAACTGTCTCACGACGTTCTGAACCCAGCTCGCGTGCCGCTTTAATGGGCGAACAGCCCAACCCTTGGGACCGACTACAGCCCCAGGATGCGACGAGCCGACATCGAGGTGCCAAACCTCCCCGTCGATGTGAACTCTTGGGGGAGATAAGCCTGTTATCCCCAGGGTAGCTTTTATCCGTTGAGCGATGGCCCTTCCATGCGGAACCACCGGATCACTAAGCCCGACTTTCGTCCCTGCTCGAGTTGTAGCTCTCGCAGTCAAGCTCCCTTATACCTTTACACTCTGCGAATGATTTCCAACCATTCTGAGGGAACCTTTGGGCGCCTCCGTTACCTTTTAGGAGGCGACCGCCCCAGTCAAACTGCCCGTCAGACACTGTCTCCGATAGGGATAACCTATCTGGGTTAGAGTAGCCATAACACAAGGGTAGTATCCCAACAACGCCTCACTCGAAACTGGCGTCCCGAGGTCATAGGCTCCTACCTATCCTGTACATGTGGTACAGATACTCAATATCAAACTGCAGTAAAGCTCCATGGGGTCTTTCCGTCCTGTCGCGGGTAACCTGCATCTTCACAGGTACTAAAATTTCACCGAGTCTCTCGTTGAGACAGTGCCCAAATCATTACGCCTTTCGTGCGGGTCGGAACTTACCCGACAAGGAATTTCGCTACCTTAGGACCGTTATAGTTACGGCCGCCGTTTACTGGGGCTTCAATTCATACCTTCGCTTACGCTAAGCACTCCTCTTAACCTTCCAGCACCGGGCAGGCGTCACCCCCTATACATCATCTTACGATTTAGCAGAGAGCTGTGTTTTTGATAAACAGTTGCTTGGGCCTATTCACTGCGGCTGACCATAAGTCAGCGCCCCTTCTCCCGAAGTTACGGGGCCATTTTGCCGAGTTCCTTAACGAGAGTTCTCTCGCTCACCTGAGGCTACTCGCCTCGACTACCTGTGTCGGTTTGCGGTACGGGTAGAGTATAATTAACGCTAGAAGCTTTTCTTGGCAGTGTGACATCACTAACTTCGCTACTAAACTTCGCTACCCATCACAGCTCAATGTTATAGATATAAGCATTTGACTCATATCACACCTCACTGCTTGGCCAGATACTTCCAATCGTCTGGTTTAGTTAGCCTACTGCGTCCCTCCATCACTATATACTCTAGTACAGGAATATCAACCTGTTGTCCATCGGATACACCTTTCGGTCTCTCCTTAGGTCCCGACTAACCCAGGGCGGACGAGCCTTCCCCTGGAAACCTTAGTCTTACGGTGGACAGGATTCTCACCTGTCTTTCGCTACTCATACCGGCATTCTCACTTCTATGCGCTCCAGCACTCCTCACGGTACACCTTCTTCGCACATAGAACGCTCTCCTACCATACCTATAAAGGTATCCACAGCTTCGGTAATATGTTTTAGCCCCGGTACATTTTCGGCGCAGGGTCACTCGACTAGTGAGCTATTACGCACTCTTTGAATGAATAGCTGCTTCTAAGCTAACATCCTAGTTGTCTGTGCAACCCCACATCCTTTTCCACTTAACATATATTTTGGGACCTTAGCTGGTGGTCTGGGCTGTTTCCCTTTCGACTACGGATCTTAGCACTCGCAGTCTGACTGCCGATTATATCTCGTTGGCATTCGGAGTTTATCTGAGATTGGTAATCCGGGATGGACCCCTCACCCAAACAGTGCTCTACCTCCAAGAGACTTAACATCGACGCTAGCCCTAAAGCTATTTCGGAGAGAACCAGCTATCTCCAAGTTCGTTTGGAATTTCTCCGCTACCCACAAGTCATCCAAGCACTTTTCAACGTGCCCTGGTTCGGTCCTCCAGTGAGTTTTACCTCACCTTCAACCTGCTCATGGGTAGGTCACATGGTTTCGGGTCTACGACATGATACTAATGCGCCCTATTAAGACTCGGTTTCCCTACGGCTCCGTCTCTTCAACTTAACCTCGCATCATATCGTAACTCGCCGGTTCATTCTACAAAAGGCACGCTCTCACCCATTAACGGGCTCGAACTTGTTGTAGGCACACGGTTTCAGGTTCTATTTCACTCCCCTCCCGGGGTGCTTTTCACCTTTCCCTCACGGTACTGGTTCACTATCGGTCACTAGAGAGTATTTAGGGTTGGGAGATGGTCCTCCCAGATTCCGACGAGATTTCTCGTGTCTCGCCGTACTCAGGATACTGCTAGGTATAAAGACTATTTCGAATACGAGGCTATTACTCTCTTTGGCCTACCTTCCCAGGTAGTTCTTCTATACTCTTTAAGTCCACGTTGCAGTCCTACAACCCCGAAGAGTAAACTCTTCGGTTTGCCCTCTTGCCGTTTCGCTCGCCGCTACTAAGGCAATCGCTTTTGCTTTCTCTTCCTGCAGCTACTTAGATGTTTCAGTTCACTGCGTCTTCCTCTACATTACCTTAACAGTAATGAGTGACAGGCATTACCTGCCGGGTTCCCCCATTCGGACATCTCTGGATCATTGCTCACTTACAGCTCCCCAAAGCATTTCGTCGTTAGTCACGTCCTTCATCGGCTTCTAGTGCCAAGGCATCCACCGTGCGCCCTTATTAACTTAACCTTATTTTGGTCTTTCGACCTAACTCATTAAATATTCACAGCGTTTCGGTTTATTTTCTTGTTACTATCTATATGTAATTAATTACATATGGAATTTGATATAGATATTCAATTTTCAATGGACAATACTTGAATCTTTCGATTCAATGGAGCCTAGCGGGATCGAACCGCTGACCTCCTGCGTGCAAAGCAGGCGCTCTCCCAGCTGAGCTAAGGCCCCACAAGACCTCTCAAAACTAAATAAGAAACTCAAGTACATTCCGTTTTTCCTTAGAAAGGAGGTGATCCAGCCGCACCTTCCGATACGGCTACCTTGTTACGACTTCACCCCAATCATCTATCCCACCTTAGGCGGCTGGCTCCAAAAGGTTACCTCACCGACTTCGGGTGTTACAAACTCTCGTGGTGTGACGGGCGGTGTGTACAAGGCCCGGGAACGTATTCACCGCGGCGTGCTGATCCGCGATTACTAGCGATTCCGACTTCATGTAGGCGAGTTGCAGCCTACAATCCGAACTGAGATTGGCTTTAAGAGATTAGCTTGCCGTCACCGACTCGCAACTCGTTGTACCAACCATTGTAGCACGTGTGTAGCCCAGGTCATAAGGGGCATGATGATTTGACGTCATCCCCACCTTCCTCCGGTTTATTACCGGCAGTCTCGCTAGAGTGCCCAACTGAATGATGGCAACTAACAATAGGGGTTGCGCTCGTTGCGGGACTTAACCCAACATCTCACGACACGAGCTGACGACAACCATGCACCACCTGTCACCGATGTACCGAAGTAACTTTCTATCTCTAGAAATAGCATCGGGATGTCAAGACCTGGTAAGGTTCTTCGCGTTGCTTCGAATTAAACCACATGCTCCACCGCTTGTGCGGGCCCCCGTCAATTCCTTTGAGTTTCAACCTTGCGGTCGTACTCCCCAGGCGGAGTGCTTAATGCGTTAGCTGCGGCACTGAATCCCGGAAAGGATCCAACACCTAGCACTCATCGTTTACGGCGTGGACTACCAGGGTATCTAATCCTGTTCGCTCCCCACGCTTTCGAGCCTCAGCGTCAGTTACAGACCAGAGAGCCGCTTTCGCCACCGGTGTTCCTCCATATATCTACGCATTTCACCGCTACACATGGAATTCCACTCTCCCCTTCTGCACTCAAGTTTGACAGTTTCCAAAGCGAACTATGGTTGAGCCACAGCCTTTAACTTCAGACTTATCAAACCGCCTGCGCTCGCTTTACGCCCAATAAATCCGGACAACGCTCGGGACCTACGTATTACCGCGGCTGCTGGCACGTAGTTAGCCGTCCCTTTCTGGTAAGCTACCGTCACAGTGTGAACTTTCCACTCTCACACTCGTTCTTGACTTACAACAGAGCTTTACGATCCGAAAACCTTCTTCACTCACGCGGCGTTGCTCGGTCAGGGTTGCCCCCATTGCCGAAGATTCCCTACTGCTGCCTCCCGTAGGAGTCTGGGCCGTGTCTCAGTCCCAGTGTGGCCGATCACCCTCTCAGGTCGGCTATGTATCGTCGCCTAGGTGAGCCGTTACCTCACCTACTAGCTAATACAACGCAGGTCCATCTTGTAGTGGAGCAATTGCCCCTTTCAAATAAATGACATGTGTCATCCATTGTTATGCGGTATTAGCTATCGTTTCCAATAGTTATCCCCCGCTACAAGGCAGGTTACCTACGCGTTACTCACCCGTTCGCAACTCATCCAAGAAGAGCAAGCTCCTCTCTTCAGCGTTCTACTTGCATGTATTAGGCACGCCGCCAGCGTTCGTCCTGAGCCAGGATCAAACTCTCATTAAAATCTTTAATAATTGTTCGAGCGTTAACTCATTACCGTCGTCTGACGATTTATTCTTGTAAATTGACAGGTTATAATTCTTTTATCATAACCCTGCACTTGGTTTCTTATTCAGTTCTCAAAGGTCTTTGTCTCTCTTAAGACAACTCCTATATTCTAGCAAATCTAGAATAGCTTGTCAACACTTTTTTTGAAGTTTTTTTACTTCTCGTGTTCGCCGCCCCTTCCGAAACAGCTTATTTATAATATCATCTCTGACTTATCTTGTCAATAACTTTTTTAAGGTTTTGGAACCTTTTCAAGTTTGTGGCAAGTCTGTTAAGACAACTTTTATATCTTAACACCCAATTTAGTTATTGTCAATAGGGTTTTTAAAAAAAAATAAAGGAAGCACGTTTCTCAACCTACTTCCCTTTTTTATTATTTAGCTTCAATCAGACCGTAGTTACCGTCTTCTCGTTTATAGAGAACATTAGTTGTATGATCTTCGCTATCAGTATAGATAAAGAAGTCATGACCCAACAATTCCATTTGAAGGATGGCTTCTTCAACATCCATTGGTTTCAACTCAATGTTTTTAGTTCTTACAACTTCAACAGCTGGTGCTTCTTCAACTTGTTCGTTATTAAAATCAGCTGAGAATACTTCTCCTGTTGGAACTTTTTCACGATGCTTACGTGCAATTTTTGTTTTGTTTTTACGGATTTGTCTTTCAATCTTATCAACCACTAGGTCAATAGAACCATACATATCTTGCGAAACATCTTCTGCTCTTAGTGTTACAGAACCTGTTGGAATAGTAACCTCTACTTTAGCTGTCTTTTCGCGATAAACCTTAAGATTTACACGTGCATTCAATTCTTGGTCTTCGTTGAAGTATTTTTCAACTTTGCTAAGTTTACTTTCAACATAGTCACGAAGTGCTTCAGTTACTTCGATGTTTTCGCCACGGATACTATATTTAATCATAAAAGACCTCTTTCTCGCTTGTTAGCGTTTTCTTTATCTTTATTATATCCTTTTCATGAAAATTTGCAAGGATTTTTATTATCTAGCTAGTGAAAAGGTCAAAACTTCTTTAATACCTATACCTTCTAACAGTTGAACCATCTGATATAAAGTGGAACCCGTTGTATAGATATCATCCACTATAATAATCTTATCTGGTGGATTTATACCTTCCTTGAGACAGAAGGCATTATCTTGACTTAGACGCTCCTCGCGTGTTTTTGAGGATTGCTTCTCAATATCTCTTTTCTCAAAGATATCCCGATAGGGAATTCCCTCTATCAATCCCTCAACTTGGTTGAATCCTCTTTCTGCCAAGCGTTCTTCCGATAATGGGACTGGCACTATGGTATAACCTTTCTTCAAAAATGGTTCTAAGTTGTTTTTAATATCTTGTTGAAATATTTTTCTAAGACAATAGTCTCCCATAAATTTATAGCGACTAAAATACTCTTTCATATTTTCTTCATATCGATAAATAGCAAGGTGCTTAGGAATATAGCCTTTTTTCATCCAAAGTTTACAATCAATACAAGCATCTCCATATAACTCTTTATTACAATTTTGACATCTTTCTTTTGAGAGGTTTTTAAACTGATGCTTACAAGGTCGGCAAGAATACTCTTTTCTTTGGTTAAACATAATGAGATCTCTTAATTTTGGTAGTGATTCAATCCAGTCATTACATAGTAGACACTTCATTGTTAAATCCTCCTTTTTTATTCATAACTTTTATTTCTTCTCGACAACGAAGCATAGATTTGGATAGTCCTTCATGAAAGAAATAAAGCTTCCCTGTCGGTCTTTCTGGAGATCTTCCAACTCGACCTCCTATCTGAATAAGACTCGAACTAGTGTATAAGTGATGATTTGCCATGCAAACAAAAACATCTACTTGTGGAAAGGTCACACCACGCTCGAGGATCGTTGTTGTCACTAAAATGGATAACTCTTTTTCTCGGAACTTCTCTACGGTAGCTGAACGCTCCTCACTTTTTGAGGAAACAAAGTCCATTTTTTCATCTGGAAGATAGTTTTGTAGAATGCTAGTGAACTTTTCACCTATCGCTATATTTGGAAAAAATATTAATAGAGGGAATTTGGATTTACGTTGCTTTTTAATCTGATAAACAAGAGGTCTTGGAAGCTTGCCTCTCATTAGAGATTTTTGTAGTCTTCCCTGCCAGCAGAATTTAGGAAGTACTAAAGGATTTCCATGGAAACGTCTAGCAAGGTGATGCTTTTCTAAAGATCCAAGTCGCACTTGCTCCTCTAAAGATAATGTAGAAGTCGCTGTTAAATAAATATAGCGACCGGTTCCCTTCTTTGCCTGCTCCACAGCATGATTTAACATGACATTTCCTACAAAAGGGAATGCATCAACCTCATCAACGATAACCAAGTCAAAGTTCTGGTAAAATTTTAGTAGTTGATGGGTGGTAGCTATTACAAGCGGACTACCATCATATGGTTCACTCTCAGCATGAAGCAGAGAAATACTACAAGTAAAATCCCTCTGCATACGAAGAAATAACTCTCGACAAACATCAACCCGAGGACTTGCGATAGCTACATTACCTTTACTTTCAAGAACATAGGCAACGATTTTATAAATCATCTCGGTCTTCCCAGCACCAGTCACAGCATGTACGAGGCTGTCTTTCTGTTTTTGATATGTTTCTAAAAGCTTCTCTGAGACCTCAGCTTGATAGGGAGTCAGTTCCCCCAACCACTTCAAAACAGGAAATTCAATTTCAGATGTTTTTGAAGGAAAATAATAAAGTTCTTTTCCTTCTTGGTTTCTGCCAAAGACAATACATGCTCTGCAATAATACTGACCTTCCGGTAATTGCCAATCTTCCTCTATCTGACTGTAACATCTTTTACATCTAAGTTGTTTATCGACCTTTATCATGCTTTCTAATGTAAAAGCCTCTGAGTGATAGTCCACTGGCAACTGTTCTTTCGTAAATAGTCGTCCATAATATTCTTTAGGTACCATATCTTTCTATTCGAAAATATGTTTGAATTCATCTTTTTATGATAAAATTTTTTTTATGGATTACAAAACTATTGCCAACGATGGAATCGTTGAAGAAGAAATAAAAAAATCTCGTTTTATTTGTCACTTGAAACGTATTAGTAGTGAAGAGGAAGGAAGAGAGTACATCGCTCAGATAAAGAAAGAGCATCACAAGGCCAATCACTCTTGCTCTGCAATGATTGTTGGAGATGATGGTCAAATTAAGCGTTCGAGTGATGATGGCGAACCTTCTGGAACAGCTGGTGTGCCTATGCTTACTGTTCTAGAAAAACAAGGACTTACTAATGTCGTAGCTGTTGTGACTCGTTATTTTGGAGGAATCAAACTTGGGGCAGGTGGTCTTATCCGCGCTTACTCTGGTAGCGTTGCCCATGCTATTGAAGAAATTGGTCGAGTGGAAGTCAAGGAATTAACAGGACTAACCGTAGAGTTAACCTACTCTCAGTACCAAGTTTTCTCCAACTTCCTTGAAAAAGAAGGACTCCAAGAATTTGATACAACTTTCTTATCAGATGTTTCTACTACTTTATTTGTCGAAGAGTCTGAGATTAAAAGACTCAGTCAGGAACTAACCGAATTCTATCAGGGGAAAGTTAATTATGAAAAATCTGGAAAGAAAATCGTTGAAATCCCTATCTGATAGTCAAACGTTATCACAGTGATAAAGAAGATGTATTTTACAAGTTGAGCCTACCGTCGTATACTTAAAACCATCAATCAAAGATTAAGAGGATTTTAAATATGACAATTTACAACTCAATCACTGAACTTGTTGGAAAAACACCTGTTATTAAACTTAACTCTATTGTTCCAGAAGGATCAGCAGATGTTTACGTTAAACTCGAAGCCTTTAACCCTGGTTCTTCAGTTAAAGACCGTATTGCTCTTCGTATGATTGAAGATGCTGAAAAAGCTGGTACGATTAAACCTGGTGATACCATTGTTGAACCAACTTCAGGTAACACTGGTATCGGTCTCGCTTGGGTTGGTGCTGCTAAAGGCTATAAAGTTGTTATCGTAATGCCTGACACAATGAGTGTTGAACGTCGCAAAATCATCCAAGCTTATGGAGCTGAACTTGTATTGACTCCTGGTAGCGAAGGAATGAAGGGTGCGATTGCTAAAGCTAAAGAAGTTGCTGCTGAACGCAACGGTTGGGTACCACTTCAATTTGCCAACCCATCAAACCCAGCTGTCCACGCGGCTACAACTGGTCAAGAAATTCTTGAAGATTTTGGTGCAGAAGGTTTGGATGCCTTTGTTGCTGGTATCGGTACTGGTGGTACTATTTCAGGTGTTTCAAAAACCCTTAAGGCTGCTAATCCAAATATCAAGGTTTACGGTATTGAAGCTGACGAATCTGCTGTCTTGAATGGTGATAAACCAGGACCACACAAAATCCAAGGTATCTCAACTGGTTTCATTCCTGACACATTGGATACAAAATCATATGACAGTGTTGTGCGTATTCCTTCTGATGAAGCTATCGCAACATCACGTACATTGGGTAGCCAAGAAGGTTTCCTAGCTGGTATCTCATCAGGTGCTGCTATTGCTGCCGCCCTTAAGGTTGCTGCTGAACTTGGTGAAGGTAAGAAAGTCTTGACACTCTTGCCTGACAATGGTGAGCGTTACCTCTCTACAACACTTTACGATTTTCAAGACTAATAAAAAAGAAGCTAGAACATAATGTTCTAGCCTCTTTTTATTGTATAAAGTTCAAGCCTGTAGTTCATTAATTACTAGAAATAGCAAGGATAATAATCTCATTTCCACTGAACTGTTCCTACAAACTTTCTATTTTTGGGGATAACTGAAATCTAAAGAATTTGTTTTATCTTTTTTATTAGTCTAACTCTTTTGCTTCTGTTTCTGCAATTTCAGTAACTGTAAATCCTGCTTCTACAAAAACCTTCTTGAGTTGATCAATTCCAATCTCTCCTTCAACTTGGAGTTCGACACGAAGTACAGTTTCATTTTTAGGTGCAACAATTGTACGTTCGATGTTGAGATTCTCACTAGCGATAAGGTTCGCAATTTTTTCCAAAACACGTGGAGTATCTGGAACTTCCAACCCAATACGAATTCCAGCTTGACCATAACCAGAAATTTCCAAGAAAGCACGAAAGACATCTTTATCTGTGATAATTCCTGAAATTTGGTCATTGTCCACAACTGGAAGCACTCCAACCTTATTTTGAAGCATGATATAAATTGCATCCTCAAGGCTAGCATATTTGGAAACAGTGAGGACATTCTTAATCATGATATCTCCTACTTTTGTCTTATTAAGGAGATAGTTCATTTCATAAATTGACAAGCTTGTTGCTTTTGATGGTGAAGCCTCCGCCATTGTACCTTCTGTAATAAGCCCAACAAGTTTATCGTGTTCAATTACCGGCAAACGACGCAACCCTTTATCACGCATAATATCTGCAGCTGCTGCAACTGTTGTTTCTGGTGAGATATAAACCACACGTTTCGTCATAAAATCTTTTACTGCCATGTTTCATTTTCCTCCGAATGATTTCTTACTTGTATTATACCACACAAATTGTAACCGATTGCAATATTTTACTGAAAAATTAGTATTTTACAATCAGTATGAGACGATAGAAAAACGCCCTTGGGCGCTTTTTCTTATCCTCCAAGATAGGCTTTACGAACTTCATCTGATGCAAGAAGTTCTTCACCAGTACCTGAAAGAACCACTTTACCAGTTTCAAGAACGTAACCACGGTCTGCAATTGACAAAGCCTTATTGGCATTTTGCTCAATCAAAAGAACGGTAGTCCCTTGTGCCTTAATATCTTCGATAATATCAAAAATTTCCTGAATAAAGATTGGAGCAAGTCCCATTGAAGGCTCATCCAAAAGCAAAAGTTTTGGACGACTCATAAGGGCACGGCCCATTGCAAGCATTTGTTGTTCACCACCAGAAAGTGTCGCTGCATCTTGATTCTTACGTTCTTCTAGGCGCGGGAAACGTTGGAAGACTTTTTTCAAGAGAGCTGCGTTCTCTTCTTTATTTGTATGAAGGAAAGCTCCCATTTCAAGATTTTCCATTACGGTTAATCCTGCAAATACATGACGTCCCTCAGGTACTTGAGCTAAACCTTCAGCAACAATCTTACGTGCAGGTGTTTTATGGATATCATTTCCGAGATAAGAAATGGTTCCCTCAGTTGGACGAACAAGACCTGAGATTGTACGAAGAATTGATGTCTTACCTGCACCGTTAGCACCGATTAGAGTTACAACTTCACCTTCATTAACTTCAAAGCTGACGTTTTTAACAGCTTCAATAGATCCATATTTAATTGAGAGATTTTCAACTTTCAACATAGCCATTATGCTTCACCTCCCAAGTAAGCTTCAATAACGCGTTTGTTATTCTTAATTTCATCAGGTGTTCCTTCTGCAATCAAGCGTCCGTATTCCAAAACATAGATACGCTCAGTAACATCCATGACCAAACTCATATCATGTTCAATCAAGATGATTGTAATACCGAAGTCTTTTTGAATTTGACGAATATGAGCAGTCAATTCAGCTGTTTCTTGTGGGTTCATACCCGCAGCTGGTTCATCAAGGAAAAGGATTTTTGGTTCTGTTGCAAGCGCACGAACAATTTCCAAATGACGTTGTTGTCCGTAAGCCAAGTTTTTCGCAAGTGTATCTGCCTCTCCATCCAAGTTGAAGATAGCCAAGAGTTCCATAGCTTTTGCTTTTAACTCTTCCTCACTTGAATAGTACTTAGGCAAACGCAAAAGAGATGCAAAGAAATTTGAAGGTTGCTTATTTGACAAACCAACAAGAACATTTTCAAGTACAGTCATGTCTTTGAAAAGACGGATATTTTGGAAAGTACGTGACAAACCGAGTGAAGCGATTTTATAAGGTGCTTTACCATTTAGGACTGTACCGTCAAGTGTAACCGTTCCTTCACTTGGCTCATAGACTCCTGTCAAAAGGTTGAACAAGGTTGTTTTACCAGCACCATTCGGTCCGATAAGCCCAACCAACTCACCTTCATTGAGTTCCATTGAAACATCACCAACGGCAGTCAAACCACCGAAGTTTTTAGTTAGATTTTTAACTTCAAGAAGTGCCATTTTTATTTGCCCTCCTTAGATTTATTGAAGAATTTTGAGAGATAGAGTTCTTTTGTTCCAAGAAGTCCACCTGGACGGAAGAGCATTACAAGAATCAAAGCCAAGGCGTAAATAATCATACGAAGGTTTGAAACGTTTTGGAGGAACATGTTGATAATACCAAGAACAACAGCGGCAATGATAGTACCTGTGATAGATCCAAGACCACCAAGAACGGCAATGATAAGGTAATCAATTGATTTCATGATAGTGAAATCTTTTGGCACGACTGTACCGATGTAGCTGACATAAAGTGAACCAGCAATCGCTGAAATCATGGCACCAATAACAAAGATAAGAACCTTCATTTTTGTGACATTAACACCCATTGACTCAGCAGCAATTTCATCTTCACGAAGAGTGATTGCTTGACGTCCAGTTGCTGAACGCAAGAAGTTAAGTACCAAAATTGTAATGATTACCACAAAGAAATAAATTACAGGCCAACTTGTATAAGGAAGGATACCTGTCAAACCAGCGGCACCATTAGTCAATTCACCACCATTAACGATAATGATACGGATGATTTCAGCCATACCAAGAGTCGCAATGGCAAGGTAGTCCCCTTTCAAACGAAGGGTAGGTAGACCAAAGATAAGGGCAACAATAGCTGCGATGATGACACCGACAACCATTGAGAGGTAGAAACCGTCATATGTTGGCATCATACCAGTGATGATAGCTGATGAATAGGCACCAATTGCCATGAAACCAGCTTGTCCAAGTGTAAATTGTCCTGAGAAACCAAGAACCAGGTTAGTACCAAGTCCCATAAGGATTGAGATTCCAATCCCCATTAAGATTTGAATGTAGTAAAGGTTCATGATACCTGAAAGTTCAAGACCTTTCAAGATAAGGAAGAGTCCAATGATAAGACCAAACCAAATAAGGTTTACTTTTAGATTTTTCTTCATGTCTTACACCTTCTCTTTCACATTTTTACCGAGGATACCCGCTGGGCGAACCAAAAGGATAACGATCAAGACACCATAAACGATGGCATCACGGTAACTTGACAAACCAATTGCAGTTGATAATGTCTCCAAAATACCGATAACAAATCCACCAAGTGCTGCACCAGGGATAATACCGATACCACCAAGAACGGCAGCAACAAAGGCTTTAATACCTGGTGTCATACCCATAAGAGGTTCGATAGAGTTATAGTAAAGACCAATAAGGACACCCGCTGCCCCTGCTAGTGATGATCCAAGAGCAAAAGTGAAGCTGATAGTATTATTAACATTAATACCCATCAATTCAGCTGCATCACTGTCTACAGATACGGCACGCATAGCTTTACCCATCTTAGTCTTTTTAACAATCAATTGAAGAGCAACCATAAGGACAAGGGCAACTACCAAAATAAGCAATTGCACATTTGTTACAGAGATTGATCCAAGATGATAAGTCTTAATTGCAATCTTTTGAGGGAATGAACGTGTATCTGCACCTACAAAGAGAACCATGATGTACTCAAGGAAGAATGAGACACCGATAGCCGTAATCAAGGCAGAAATACGTGTCGAATTACGGAGTGGGCGATAAGCCAAGAACTCAATGACAACCCCTAAAATCGCACAGACAAGCATAGCAAAGACAAGGGCAACCCAGAAATTCATTCCGAGGCTATTAATCGCATAGTAACCAACGAAGGCACCCATCATATAGATGTCTCCATGGGCAAAGTTAATCAATTTGATAATCCCATAAACCATGGTATATCCAAGGGCAAGTAGGGCATAGATACTACCCAAGATGATACCATTGACTAGTTGTTGGGGAAGTTGTTCAAAAAACATATATAACCAAACTTTCTAGTTCATTTTTAGTATAGATAACAGATTATTTTTCAATTTCAACAGCTTCCGCTGAAACCTCTTCACCATTATCTCTTTTAACCATAAGAGCTGCTTTAATAGGGTTATGATCCTTATCAATCGTCATTTTACCTGTAACCCCGACAAAGTTTTTCAAATTTGCTAAGTTATCAGCAATATCAACTGATGTTTTCGCATCTTTTGATGCTTCTGCAATCATATAAACAGAATCATAAGCTAGAGCAGCAAACATATTTGGTTCAGTTTTGTAAGCTTTCTTATACGCTTCGATGAAACCTGATGCCTTGTCAGAAAGTGCAACTTGTGTTGAATATCCTGATACATAGTAGACGTTTGAGGCATTCTTTTTACCTGCAAGCTCAGTAAATTTCGCATCACTGAATCCATCAGGTCCAAGGATAGGTTTATCAATTCCTAAGTCACGTGCTTGTTTAGTGATAATACCAGTCTCAGTATAGTAACCAGGCATTACAATCGCATCGTAATCAAGGTCTTTAAACTTAGTCAAGGCTGACTGATAATCCTTGTCCCCTGAAGCAAAGGTAGCTTCCGTAACAATTTGACCTTTATATTCACGTTTAAACTCATCCGCAATACCTTTGGCATAATCTGAAGCATTATCATAGTAGAGAACTACTTTCTTAGCATTCAAATTATTGTAAGAATAAGCTGCCAAAACTTTACCTTGGTAGCTATCTTTAAAGGTTGTACGGAAAACGAATTTCTTCGTACCTTTGGTATCTACCGTAAGGTCATCCTGCGTACCTGAAGGTGTTAACAAGGGAACCCCTGTTTTTTGTGATACGAGGCTAGCCGCAGCAACGGCACCTGATGTCGCAGGACCAACAATAGCATTTACATTGCTTTGAATAGCCAAGTTGGTTGAAGATGTTGAAGCTTCAGCATTTTCAGATTTATTATCTTTTGTGACGAGTTCAAGCTTTTTGCCATCAACGCCACCAGCTTTGTTAATTTCATCAACAGCCAACTTAATACCATTCTGCTCTGCCTTACCATAGGCCGCAACGGCACCTGTCAACTCCATGTTAACACCGATTTTGATAGTATCCCCAATCTTAGTACCATTGGCATTAGCAGTCACATCTGGTGACTTACCACAGGCAACCAAGAAAATGGATGCAAAAAAGGCTAACACAATAAGTGTGATCTTTTTAGACATAAGATTTCTCCTTAATATTTTCTTAAAAAAGTCCACCTTATAGCTTACAGAATTATCAGACAATTGTCAACTACACTCAACTAAGCTTTAGTCCCAGTAATCGTTTCCATTACTTTAAGAATAACTCTTTAAAAAGAAAAAAACTTTTCTCTTATTAAAGAGAAAAGTTCTTAAACGGTTCAGGGACTGAGGTGTCATAACGTTCCAGACTCCCCACAAAGTCCATATCAATCTCAGGATAATAGGAAGGCAGAACTTTTTTTACTGCTTTCATTCCTTCGAGCTCTTTCAAAATATCCTCGACCTTATCCTCATCTACATAAAGGTGCACATAACGCATCTTAAAAGAATGGTAGACAACATCCCCAAACTTGGCAATTTTACGTAAGTCTCTATTGTAGTATAAATAAACAATAATGCCTTGACGCTTAATCATGACTCATCTTCTCCTTTATGTTAGTGTCTCCCTTTTTATGATGTGGTTTATGAGGGGCAAGAGGTAGCCCAGTATCAATAAAAATCTGGTCTGAAACAGCTTGGGCAATCTCCTCACCAAGATTGGCTAAAATAGACTGTAAATCAAACTCTGTCTGACGATAGCCAATAACCACCTCGTTTAAATCAATTTGACGCTTCATTCTCAAAACCTGACGTTTCAACTCTCTCACATCTGGTCTAAAAGCCTCATACGACTTAGCATCATCATAGCTATCTTTTAATTCTTGAAATGCAAAGAGTTGCTCTTGAAGTTCTCTGTCATTTTCGAATTTCTGGCGTTTCAAACGATAATTCTCTACCTCAGGTAGCTTTAGAAAATACGAAACAAGACAATCTATAGCTTGATCAATAGCAAGCAACTCCTCATTGATTATTAACATGTTTTCTATTATAACACAAAAAGCCAGATGAAACGGTCCTTATACAACCGATTTGCATCTGACTTTTATTTAAGACAAGCTCAGTCTATTTTAATTGGTTATTAGCCATGATTTCATCGATAAAGCCATATTCAAGCGTTTCTTGGGCACTCATCCAATTGTCACGTTCAGCGTCTACATGAACTTTTTCAATTGGCTGTCCAGAATTATCCGCCAAGATTTGCTCCAAGTTATTACGCGTTTTGAGCAAATGTTCAGCTGCGATAGCCATGTCTGTTTGTTGCGTACCACCACCAGTACCACCCATCGGTTGGTGAATCATGTACTCTGCATTTGGCAACATGAAACGTTTACCTTTGGTACCGCTTGAAGCGATAATTGTTCCCATAGATGCTGCCATCCCCATAACGATAGTCTGAACATCAGACTTGATGAAGTTCATTGTATCAACAATGGCAAGACCTGCCGAAACTGATCCACCTGGTGTATTAACATAAAGATAGATATCTTTTGTGTTGTCTTGAGCATCCAAGAACAAGAGTTGGGCGATAATTGAGTTTGCCATATTATCTTCAACAGGACCTGTTAACATGATGATACGATCCTTGAGCAAACGTGAGTAAATATCATAAGAACGCTCACCGCGTGATGTTTGTTCAATTACTACAGGAATCATATGAATCCTCCTTTTAATATTGTCTTGATGCTATTATATGATTTTAGTCAAATTAGGTCAAATAAAAAACATCATTCTTAGCACTCTTTTCAAAAGAGTGCTAAATCACTCTAAAACAATTTCACTTGAAACTTATTAATCTAGTAAAAAAAGGGAAATTTTCCCTTTTTCAACCTATTTTGTACCAAATAGACGGTCACCTGCATCTCCAAGACCTGGAACAATATAACCGTTTTCATTAAGTTTCTCATCCAAAGATGCTGTGTAGATATCGATATCTGGGTGAGCATCTTGCAATTTTTTGACACCTTCTGGTGCTGCAACCAAGCAAACAAACTTGATATTAGCTGCACCACGTTTTTTAAGTGAGTCTACTGCCAAGATTGCTGAACCACCAGTCGCAAGCATTGGATCTACTACAAAGATCTGACGTTGATCAATGTCTTCTGGTAATTTAACTAAGTACTCAACTGGCTCAAGAGTTTCCTCGTCACGATACATACCAATATGACCAACTTTAGCTGCTGGTACAAGGCTAAGGAAACCATCGACCATACCAATACCCGCACGAAGAATTGGAACAATCGCCAATTTCTTACCAGAAAGTTGTTTTTGTACAGTTTTAGTAATTGGTGTTTGAATTTCAACCTCTTCGAGAGGAAGGTCACGAGACACTTCGTAACCCATGAGCATAGCAATTTCATTAACTAGCTCACGGAAGTCCTTAGTAGAAGTATCCTCACGACGGAGGATTGAAAGTTTATGTTGAATCAGTGGATGTGAAATAACTTGAAATTTACCCATAATAGTTTCTTCCTTTGCTTTATATTCACTCCATTATATCAAAAAGGCAAAAAAAACGCTTGCTTTACTGCAAACGTTTTTGAAAAGGATTATTTTTTAGGCAAATGAATCTTTCCTGTGACCAAACCATAGCCAAGAAGAGCTAGACTTGCAATTGCTGCAAAGATAGTCGCCAAGATTGAAAGAATGTTGCTCTTTGAACCTTCTGAATCACTTGGTGTCTTAGGAGTCGTAGCAAGTTTGGCAGCAACTTTAGTATTGTTGTCTTTACTTGACTCATCAGACTTAGTTACTTCATCAGCTTTAGCGACTCCGTGAGACTGAACTTCCTCTTCAGACTTAGCTGGTTTTGGAGCTTCTGTTTCAGTGACAGACTCTTCTTTAACAGGAGTCGTTGAAACAGTTGGTCCAGTTGCTACAATAGCCTCTGGTACTGGTGACGCAATCTCTGTAGCTTGAGCTACTGGACGACGGTCACCCACAGAACTCTCTGTTGAAGGTTTCGCAGGAACCTCTACATGATGATCATCTGATGAATTATTATCATTAGATGGGCGGTCTGTGAAATAAGGGAACGGATTACGAACTGGAGAATCTGGATTCGTCGGCGTTGCTGGTTTATCTTCTTTATTAGTTGATGGTTGATTATTGTCTGCTGGTTTAGAAGGTGTATCTGGTTTGTTAGACTTATCATCAACAGAATGATTACCTTCTGTTGGATTTACTGGTGTTTCTGATTTATCTGATTTCTTGTCTTCACCATCTTTAACAGTTACAGTTAAGACACCGCGAGCTTCAGAAACGCCCGGTGAACCATCAACTGTAGGATAAGTATGTGGTTTAAGACCATAATCTGACACTGCATAATAATCTACGTTATAGTCCTCATTTGGCAATTTAGCACTGTTTTGATCGGCCACGTGTACCAAGCTTTCACTAGATTTATCCCAAATCCAGTCCCCTTGGTTGGTCATCTTAGGAAGAACTTCTGTAGTATCATCTTCATTCATCTTAATGAGGAAGCTTGGAGCCCATGTCGATTTATTCTCAGCACCAGCAATACCACCACGGTTAGTCATGTAAGAAGTTACCAAAAGAGTATCTGATGATCCTTCAACAGGAACCGCATAGTAAGAATAGGTAGATGTACGCCAGTCAGCTGGAACAGAGGCTGTCAAGACCACACCTGAGCCGTTAAGTGGACGGTATTTCCCACGGAGGCTGTCTGATACGAATCCAAGCATGACAACGTCATCACCGACAGCTTCACGCGCTGCTACAGTACCTTCAGCATCCGTAGATTTGTTGATACGTGAAGCAGTGAAGAGGTAATACTTGCCACCCATCTTAACAACACTTGGACGTTCTACTTCATCAGTAACCAAGTGGCTAGTAACAAGTGGTGTGTAAAGTTCAGCTACAGATGGATTTTTCTCATTGTCGTCAAGTTTCAAGATACCAATAGAACCATTTGCCCATGAAGCAAGGTTATAAAGGTGTTTATTATTGACAATATTGAGGAATGACTTAAGGTTAAAGGCGTCATCTCCTCCATAGTTTGACCAGTTGTAGATTTGTTTTTCGCCTTGGTAGTTTTCGTCACCTGTATTTGATTCGAAAATAAGGTAGCGGCTACCGTTATCTTCAATGATGTGTGGGTCACGAAGACAGTAGTTATCTGTACGGTCTGGATTTCCATCGTGGTTGTGGTCATCGTTGAAAGTACTCATGAATTTTGGATAACTTTGATAATGATAGTTATCCCCACCAAAGAGAATGTGGTCATTTTCAACTGACTTAATAACAACTTCGTCGTTTTCAACAGCTAGGTTAAGTGTAGCACTAGCCAATTGTTGCCAGTTCAATTTACCGCCACTAGTATCATTCTTAGTGTAGTAAAGTTGGATACTACCGTCAGAGTTTACCGTCGCTGAACCTGACCATTGTTGGTCATCTTCAAGGGCATTATAACCAAAGATTGGACCCGCATTTTTCCAATGCGTAAAGTCATTATCTCCGTATTTACTATAGAGCAAGTAAATGTGGTTTGAGTTTTTATTTGGTGCACCGGCCATTGAGATAACCAACTGATAACCGTTCCAGTTGCTTACTACACCTGACTCAGCATCTTGGACTGGCCAAGAATCCCAAACGTCGATTTCTTCTTTTTTCATCGTTTGGGCATCAACAGTGTTGAAAGCAGGCATATTGATGATTGTATCTGCTTTAAAGTAAGGAACTGCCAATTTGCTGTCTTGCTTCAAGAAGCTAGCAACGATATCTTTCAAGTTACGGTAAGTCAAGCTAGTACCTGTACCCTTGATAGCATCATCGCTAAAGTCAACTTTATTAAGTGCTTTAATTTCTTCCTCAGTCAAGGCAACGATTTGATCTGAGGTCATATTATCTTCAACAATAGACTTGATACGACCGTTAAGTTTGCTAAGGTTTGCATTAGCAGCGCTGTTTTCAGTAGGTTTAAGGGCTACTTCAGTATGTGTATCAGCTGTTTCTGAGCTTGCTGTTGAAGTTGGTGCTTCTACTGCAGCCTCTGATGTATGAGCTGGAGCAGAAACCGCAGCAACTGTTGATGAAGGTGTTGTTGCATCTGATGAAGATGTCACTACTGTGCTAGACGCCTTTTCTTCGACTACTGATGGAGTTGTGTTGCTTGGTTGTGTCTCTGTAACTGGTGTAGTTGTAACCTCTGAATGTGCAACTGAAGATTCAACTGCTTCTGAAGTTGCCACACTTATTGCTGTTTCACTGGCTACCGTTAGAGATGCTGTGCTTGTTTCTGGTGTTGCTGTCGCAGTAGCTACAGCTGGTGCTGTTTCTGTAACTTGATCAGCTTTTACCTGAGTGGCACCTAAAAATGCCAAGGTACCAACAAGTGCTGATGTTGCCCCTACTGCGGCAACCTTACGGATGCTATAACGCATCTTTTTGCACTCTGCTTGCTTTGGTGCTACTGTATTTGACTGTGAATTAACTGTACTATCCATATAAAACTCTCCTTTTAGGTTTTTACATGTTTTATTCTATCATTTTTTAATCTAAATTCCAATCTTTTTTTAATGACAAATTGATATTTTTTGTAAAAAACTATTTTTTTGTTAAAATAATAACTACAAAATAAGTAATTTTATCAGGAAATATCACTATATGGAATCAAAATATTCACCTCTAATTTTAGCTCTCGTTTTTTTAATTTTATTTTTTGTTTTTATAATAAAAAATGAGAACGCTAACAATCCTTCCCAAAAAACAAATAAGGTTTCTGTGAGTCAAACCTTTCATCTAGCATCTCATAAAGGATGGTCTAACGACCTACAGACTATCGTGTGGAATCAAGAAAAAAATTACTATGATATCTATTTTCTACACTCTGTGGATGGGGCTACTGATCCTTTTGGACCCAACGGTCAAGATTGGACACATACAACGACTAAAGATTTTATCACCTATAGTAAACAAGAGACTGCTATACCAGCAAAGGGGGGTGACTCTAAAGAAGGATGGCATTCTGCTTGGACAGGGAGTGTAGTCACAGATAGTCAGGGGATTTCTGGTATCCAAAACGAAGAACCTGTCGCCTATTTTACTGGACTCATGGATGATGGAAGCCAGGCAATCTATGCTAGTGAGTCAAACGACAAGGGAGCTAGCTTTACTAAAGCTTTAAAAGATGGTAAACCTTTATTGACAAAGGAACACTCCTATAACGGTAAAGATTTCCGCGATCCTTATGTCTTCCACTTCAAAGACAAATTACTCATGTATGTCGCTGAAGGTGACGCCTTAGGTGTTTATCAATCTCAAGATGGTATCAACTGGACCAAAGCAGATAGCAAGGGAGACTCCAAAATCCTACCCGAAACATTTTTTAAGGAGCGTAACTGGCAGGACAACGCTCCTATCGAGTGTCCCATTCTCAAAACAATGACAACAACTGACGGTCAGGAAAAGCAAGTTCTCTTTTTTGGAGCTAAGGATACAGCTTCAGGCGAAACAACTGGAACCTACTATACTGTAGGGCATTTAGATGGTAACGGCTTATTTATTGTAGATACAGAAACAAAACGCTTAGATCAAGGCTCAGACTATTATGGCGCTAACTTCACTGGAAGCGATCGAATTGAAGAAAGCAACCATAACCTTATCAGTCTTGGCTGGGTTGGTAATTGGAACTACTTCACGTCAGGCATTCACAGTGACCAAGAGGCCAAGAGTGATTTTCTAAAAACTATCGGATTTTACGCTACACCCAGAAAGCTACAACTGGATAAAGACGGTATTATTCAGTCCGCCCCCCTCTATAAAAATGAACAATTAACCCTCAAAAATCAAAACGGCAACATTTCGAGTCAAAGGCCACTCACCAGTGACAATAGAAAACCTTGGATTGATAAAAGTCACAATCAGAATGCTAATGGCCTTCTTGATCTTGCTGGAAAAAATAGTGCAGGATATTACCAACTGCATTTTTCAAATATTAAGAAAGAAGGAGGCTATATCTACATTGATATCTGGCAAGGCTCTGATTACGTTAAAATCGCCTACCAAATAACAAGTGGTACCTATCAGGTCTCTGCCTATGCTGCCGAACTGAATAACAGCATGGATGGTAGTCAAACTGCCTCTTCTTACTATTACGATGGTCTCTTAGGTAACGGTCAAGGTTATAAAGCTGACAGTCACTATAAGGAAACTGATAATATCACTATAACGCTTATTACAGACAATCGTAGCTTGGAAATTTTCTTCCCCAATGGCCAAACCTACACTCTAGCCAGATTTAATACCTCTGGCAGGCAGGATGTCAAGGTCTTCTCCACTCAGAAAGATCTTCTATTAAACTTGAAAATCTACGATGTACACTCATAACAATAATAAAAGTGATGCTGTTCGCATCACTTTTATTATTTTCCAAAGACAGAAACGAGACGTTTAACTCCTTCTGCAACAACTGTAGTTGGCGTAGCTACGTTAAAGCGGAAATGTTTTTCTCCTTCAGAACCAAAAGTAATACCGTCATTTAGCACTACCTTGGCTTCTTCTTTAAGCAAACGTCCATGCTCATTATGGTCTTGATCATAAGCTGAAAAATCAAGCCAGACCAAGTAAGTTCCCTCAGGTTTCATGACCTTGATATTAGTCTTTTCACTAAGTTCCTTGGTTAAAAGGTCAATATTAGTTTCAAAGACAGTTTTCAATTCCTCTAACCAAGGTTGCCCATAGGTCAGAGCTGCTTGGGTTGTAATCAAACCAATGGTTGGAATTTCATGTTGATTATTTGCCAATTGCTTTTGTTTAAAGGCTTTACGTAAGTCTTCATTTTCAATGATAGTAAAACTGTTTTTGGTACCAGCAATATTAAAGGTTTTAGTAGCCGAACTAAGCACCAAGGTAAAGTCCTTGTAAGCATCTGAAATGGTATTCATAGAGATGTGCTTATTCCCATATAGAGCTAAGTCTTGGTGGATTTCATCAGATACCAAGAGGACACCATGTTTCTGGCACAAATCTGCCACCTTAGTCAATTCTTCTTTAGTCCAGACACGCCCACCCGGGTTATGTGGGCTACAGAAAACATAAAGTTTAACATCATTCTCGACGATATCACGTTCCAATTGTTCAAAATCAATTTCGAAATGGCCATTAACCTTAACAAGACTATTTTCAATCAACCGACGATTATTCAAGCGGACAGAACGAGCAAAAGGTGGATAAACTGGTGTGTTGATGAGAACAGCATCACCTTCTTTGGTAAAGGCTTGAATAGCCGTTGAAATAGCTGGAACAACACCTTCAATGAGAACAATACTCTCTTTATCAACGACGTAACCGTGTTGATTTTTTTCCCAATTAATGATGGACTGATAAAGCTCTTCACTTGGATAAGGATAACCAAAAATATGTGTCTCAGCATAGTTGATAACTGCATCCCTAATCTCAGGAACAGGTAGGAAGTCCATATCAGCAACCCAAAGCTCAAGTAGTTCTGGATTACTTTCGGCTTCGTGCCATTTCATGGTATTTTGATCCAAGCGATTTGGTTGTGTTGTAAAATCATAACGTGTCATAGATAACTCCTTAAAGACTAAGGGCATTTTCCAAGTCAGCAATCAAATCTTGTGCTGCTTCAATACCAATTGAAAGACGAAGCAAGTCGTCTGTCAAACCATAGGAAGCACGCACATCACCTGGAATATCTGCGTGGGTTTGTGTCGTTGGGTAGGTAATCAAGCTTTCGACACCACCTAGACTCTCCGCAAAGGTAAAGACCTTTAGAGAATTGATAATGGTAGGAATCTTGTCTTGATTAGCCACTTTGAAGGAAATCATACCACCCTTGCCTGGATAGAGGACTTCCTTAACAGCTGGTGACTTTTCTAAGAAAGCTACAACTTCTTGAGCATTGGCTGTCGATGCCTCCATTCGAAGTTTTAAGGTTTTAAGACCACGCATGAGCATATAGCTATCAAATGGTGACAAGGTAGGACCAGTAGTATTGAGGTTATAATAAAGTTTATCGTAGAATTCTTGGTTGCTGGTCACAACAACACCAGCCAAAACATCATTATGCCCTGATAGATATTTAGTAGCTGAATGTACAACGATGTCAGCACCTTGAGTAATCGGGGTTTGATAGATTGGGCTATAGAAAGTATTATCAACAATCACCACCGCACCCTTGTCATGAGCAATTTTGGCCACTTTTTCAATATCAAACTCAATCATAAGTGGGTTTGTCGGTGTTTCGATGTAGACAATATCGGTATCTTCTGTAATAGCCGCAATCATCTCGTCTTCTGTATTAGTGTATTCAAAAAAGAAACGCCCTTCTTTTTCCTTGTCATTAAACCAACGGAAAGAACCTCCGTAAAGGTCACGTGCAGCTACAACCTTACTGCCTACTGGGAAAATTTCAAAGGCCAAAACAATGGCGCTCATCCCTGAACTTGTCGCAATAGCATAATCTGCTTTTTCAATAGCTGCAAGTGTTTTTTCCACTGTTGCGCGTGTTGGATTTTTAGTTCGTGTATAGTCAAAACCAGTAGAATGGCCAAATTCTGGATGTTGGTAAGTTGTTGAAAAATGAATTGGTGAAGCCAAGGCTCCTGTTGCTTCATCCGAATTGATTCCTGCGTGTGCCAAAACGGTTTCTAATTGATATTCTTGTGTCATAATGTGCCCTTTCTACATGGTAAAGTGGATATGCTCCATATCTATGACCTCTATTTTATCACTATTTTCTGAAAATAATGGTAAGTTCATCATACGGATTCTTGATAGTTAGTTATAGTTTATTTCTATAACCTAAAAAGACAGATAGATACTGACTCTAATTTAAAATAAGCCCAATTTTTGAGATTTTCGAAAGTAGGTTTTCAAGCATCAAAAAGTGCCTGAAACATTATCGTTTCAGGCGCTAAGAAATGATTTAAAAGTCTTGCTTCAATCTAAGGTATGCCACTGACTTACTTTTTATCAAATAAGCGATATCTGATTTCTTCCAAAGCCATAATAACAAACGGACAAGCAAGTAAATAGAGCCAATCATCAAGTCCAATAGGTGCAGTGTTAAATAACGTGTGGAAGAAAGGCACGTAAGACAGGAGGATAAAGAGGACAATTTCTAAAACAATCCCTAAGCTAATAATACGATTAGCAAATGGATTAACTTGGAATATAGACCCTCTACCTTTACGACTATTCATAGCCATACCAATTTGGGTAAAGATAATAGCACCTAAGGTCATAGTGGTTGCCTCTCGATAAAGAGGACCTGAGCTGGCCAAATGGTTTAAATTACCTTGATTAACCCAATAATTAAGGAAGAAAGCCCCCATAGCTAAGGCTGCTTCAATCAGTCCATACCAGACAAAAGCTTTAATCAATAATTGTCGATTGAGCAAGCGATCTGAAAGACGTCTTGGCGGTCTATCCATAACGCCCTCTTCAGGTGGTTCAACCCCCAATCCCAAAGCAGGTACCATATCTGTCCCCAAGTCAATAGCTAGGATTTGCATAACCGTTAAGGGAAGAGGTATGCGTCCCAAAGAGAACAAGAAGAAAGCAGAGGGTACGGCTTCTGGCGTGTTGGAATTAAAAATATAAGTCAGGAATTTTTGAATATTTCTATAAACTGCACGACCTTCTTCGACAGCATGAACAATAGAAGCAAAATGATCATCTGTTAAGATCATATCTGCAGATTCCTTGGCAACATCAGTTCCTGATACCCCCATAGCTACACCGATATCAGCTTTTTTAAGGGCAGGGGCGTCATTAACACCATCACCAGTAACAGCGACAACTTCACCAAGCTCTTGAAGGGCATTGACCACACGGTATTTTTGTTCAGGAGCCACACGAGCAAAAACGATTTCGCCTTTAAGAGCTTCTTTAAGCTGATTGTCATCCATACCAGCTAGTTCAAGGCCTGAAACAACACGCGCATCGTCTCCTTGTACAATTCCGATTTTCTTAGCAATGCTAAGAGCTGTCAAACCATAATCACCTGTCACCATGATAATACGAATACTAGCTCTATGGCATTTTTCAATGGCTTCACGCACACCCTGACGTGGCGGATCACTCATGGCAACCAAGCCTAGAAAGACCATATTGTCCTCCAAGGTCTGCATGTCCCACTTGTCTTCTCCAATATGCTCACTGTCTAAAGGTCTATAGGCCACTGCTAAAACACGTAAACCATCGCGAGCAAACTGGTCGTTAGCCGCAATGATAGCCTGACGCTCCGTAGCCGTCAATGATTTAATCATTCCTTGATTATCATAGTAGTCTGAGCAAAGCTCCATCACTTCTTTCGGAGCACCTTTGGTGATAGAAATATGCTGACTGCCATCCACTCCTACTTCAAGCTTATGCACTGTCGTCATCCGTTTACGATCAGAATCAAAGGGGATTTCCTTGAGGCGAGGGGCCCAAGTATGATTGTCATTTAAATTAATTCCTGCTTTTTCGGCGAGAACATTAAGACAAGCCTCAGTTGGATCACCTAAAATTGTAAAATTGGGATTATCAGCACTAGGAGCCACAACTTGAGCATTACTAGCCAAATGAGAGAAGCGGACCAAACGATTAAGAAGCTCATTTTCTTCAAGAGAAACAGGTCGTCCTTCCTGCTCAATCTGTCCTTCTGATGCATAACCTAGCCCAGTGACCTCATAACTGTCTGACAAGGTCCACAAGTGGTTAACCGTCATGGCATTTTGCGTCAAAGTTCCTGTTTTATCCGAACAAATAACAGAAGTTGCTCCCAACGTCTCAACCGAAGACAGTTTCTTAACCAAAGCATGGTCCTTAGCCATGCGCTGAACGGCCATGGCTAAAGATAGAGTAACTGTGGGAAGAAGTCCTTCAGGAATAAAGGCCACAATCATCCCCAATGCAAAAATAAAGGCTTGAGACAAAGGCTGATGGACAAATAGAGTCGCTGCCACCATAAAGAAGAGACCTACAGACACCGCAATAACTGAAATCTGTTTAGTCAAATGGTCTAATTCTTTCTGAAGGGGACTCTTTTCCTGAGCAAGATTCTGTGTCAAATCCGCAATCTGTCCAAACTCAGTTTTCATCCCGATAGCAGATACTATAAAATGTCCAGAACCAGAAGAGACAGTAGTCCCTGCAAATACCATATTGTCATACTCTAACTCAGTCTTGTCGGGAGTCAAATCTGCTTGATCTGACTTATAAATAGGATTAGACTCACCAGTGAGGGCAGACTGGTTAACCTGCAAATCTGTCACAGCGACCAAGCGTCCATCTGCAGAAATACGGTCTCCTTCTTCAATGAAAACCAAGTCACCTGGCACCAAGTCCTGAGCTAGAATCTTATCCTCCTTACCATCACGAAGAACTCGCGCATAGGATGGAAGAAGCTTATTAAGAGCTGCCGTAGCCTGACTCGCCCTATATTCTTGAATAAAGCTAAAGAGACCATTAATAATGTTGACCAACCAAATTGCAATCCCCAACTCTAAACTATGAGAAAGCATGGCGATAAAGCCACCAGCCCACAATAAGAGTGCCATAAGACTAGTAAAATGTCTGAAAAAGGTCAGCCAAATAGGCTCCTTCTTACTTTCCTTCAATTGGTTAGGGCCATACGTCGCCTGCCTCTCCTTAACCTCTTGTGAGCTCAAACCCTGAGGGCTTGTCTGCAAGACTTGGTAAACTTGTTCGGGAGGATAGGTCCCTAATTTTATATGTTCTTGTCTAGAATCAACCATAATCCTTTCCTCGATTCTAAATCATTAAAACGATTTCATTTTTTCACCCCTATTATACTCCTTTTTCAGAAAAGGTTGAAAAGAAAAAAACCAAGCCACATGACTTGGTTTAGATTTTATTTAATATGTAATTTAGCACGCAGACTAGCAGCTCGGGCACCAAGTAGTTGGTCAGCCATACGAGTTACAAGAGCAAGAACGCCGTAGACACCGATTCCAAGGCCTCCTCCAATGACCAAGTAAATCACACTACCCATACGGCTTGTTGGTGACAATACAAACTGGAACAACCAATAGAAGATCGCAACTGGAATAGCCATGAGTACCGTAAGGATACAGATGAGCAAGGCTTTTCTAAACACTGTCTTACGACTAAAGTGCGTAACAGTGTGGAGGTGATTATACATGAGAGCAATTGGAACACCTAAACCGATGGCTGTTGAAATAACCGGGCCAAGGGCTCCTAAGAAAATAATCAATGGCAGCTGTAGAATAGCCTTAACTAAAACCCCAATCGCAAAATAGTTGATAGCTTTGCGGGTTTCAAAGATTGCCTGAAGCATTGGTGCTAAAACGCTATACAAGGCCAAGAAAATAACTTGAATCAGACTGGCTACAAAGAGCAAGTGGGCCTGACTATCTGGCGCACCATAAAAGACTGTATAAAGTGGTTTAGCTAAAATCACTGATCCTACAATGGCAGGAACAATAAAGAGCAAAAGCAACTGTAAGTTATTAATAATCAGTTTAGCTGCTCCCCTAAGATCCTTCTTAACCATATTTTCAGTCAAGAGTGGAATCCCAACCCCAGCAATGGAGATAGCTACAGCAATCAAAATCATAGTAATCTTACTTGGGTTTGAAGACAAGTAAGCATAGAGAACCTGAAGCTGACTGTTGCTATAGCTTGTAAACTTCTCCATAGTACGGATAAAGGTCCATTGGTCAATCAACTGGAAAAGTTGAACTGCTGACCCAGTAATAATGAAAGGAATGGCTTCCTTAAAGGTTTCAATAACAATTGCAGTTGGATTGATATCCGGATGAACAGCCTGCTTGCCAAAAAGACTCTTGAGTTTACCCTCCTTCCAAAGGTAGAAGAAAAGCACCCCATAACTAGCCAACATACCGATAAAAGCGGCAAAAGTCGATTGGACAACTGCTGTCACATAATCGCCTGTCCCAATTTTCATGATGAAGAAGGTCGCCAACAGCATCCAAATAACACGGATAATCTGTTCCGCAATCTGACTCAAGGCATAAGGTTTCATGTTGTTAAAGCCTTGGAAAAAGCCTCGTAAAACAGACATCGATGGGAAAATAACAACTGCCCAAGAAAGACTACGCATGACGCGAACCAGATCCTCGTCTCCCCCAGAAAGGTAAGACATCCACGGCGAAGCAAAGTACATGAAAACGCCAAAGATAAGTCCGAGACCAATCATGTAATACAAGATACGCTTGAGTAAGAAGAAACTCGTCTCCATCTTTCCAAGTGTGTTGTATTTAGACACCTGTTTGGCAATTGCGACTGGAATACCTGCTGTTGAAATCAAGAGGAAAAGAGCATAAATATTATACCCTTGACCAAAAAGGGCATTGGCTTGGTCACCTTGTTTACCCATCCAAGCATACCAAGGAATAATGTAGAGTGCCCCCAATAGACGACTGATAATATTGGATGCTGTCATCCATGCCGTCCCTCTTAGCATCTGCTGCTGCTGTGTATCAGTTTTAGTTTCAGTCATAACTTTCTTTCTAGAGAATAAAATATAATCTAGTTTATTATAAACTTTTGGCTGTGACTTGTAAAACAAGAACATTAAGGCTAAAATAGGAACTATGATTACTATTGAACAAGTTCTAGAGGTTCTTAAAAAGGACCATAATTTTAGAGATATTATCGACCAAGACAACTACTACTATTCATGGACTGGGGTGACTTTTGATCATCTTTCTTATGATAGTCGTGATGTCACACCATCGTCCCTCTTCTTTGCCAAAGGAGCTGCTTTCAAGCCTGAATTTTTAGAGAATGCTGTCAAAGCTGGCTTGAGTTTCTACGTGGCTGAGAAAGATTATCAAGTGGGAATACCTGCCATTATCGTATCAGATATTAAGCAGGCTATGAGCCTCGTTGCTCAGGCCTTCTACCAATACCCTCAAGACAAGCTTAAATTGCTGGCTTTCACTGGGACAAAAGGGAAAACAACAGCAGCCTACTTTGCCTTCAATATTCTCAAGCAAAGTCATAAACCTGCTATGCTTTCAACCATGAACACGACACTAGACGGAAAAACCTTCTTCAAGTCTACCTTAACAACACCTGAGAGTTTGGACCTTTTCCGTATGATGGCTGAAGCTGTTGATAATGGCATGACCCATCTGATTATGGAAGTCTCAAGTCAAGCCTATCTGACAAAGCGTGTCTATGGATTGACCTTTGATGTAGGTGTCTTTCTTAACATCAGCCCAGACCATATTGGGCCTATTGAACACCCAACCTTTGAGGACTACTTCTACCATAAGCGTCTCCTCTTGGAAAACAGTCGAGTTGTTATCGTCAATAGCGGTATGGATCACTTTGATTTCATCGCTGAGGAAGTTGCGGATAAAGAGCATGACTTCTATGGTAAAAACTCCGACAATGCTGTTAAACATGGCTCAGGTTTTAGCTTTAAGGCAAGTGGGAAATTAGCCGGTGACTATGATATCCAACTTATCGGTGACTTTAACCAGGACAATGCTATGGCTGCAGGTTTAGCCTGCCTACGTCTCGGAGCTAGCCTTCAAGACATCAAGGAAGGAATCGCTCAAACCTCTGTTCCAGGGCGTATGGAGGTTCTAACCCAAACTAATGGGGCTAAGACATTTGTTGACTATGCTCACAATGGGGATAGCCTAGATAAGCTCTTACAAGTCGTAACTAGCCATCAAGATGGTCGTATTAGTCTAATTCTAGGGGCTCCTGGAAATAAAGGTGAAAGCCGTCGTAAAGACTTTGGACATGTCCTCAATACCTACCACGATGTTGATGTCATCCTAACAGCCGACGATCCTAACAAGGAAGATCCTCTTGCTATCTGTCAGGAAATTGCTAGCCACATCAGTCGCGAGGTTCGTATCATTGTTGATCGAGAGGAAGCTATTAAAACAGCAATGTCTGAGACTACAGACTCTAAAGATGCTGTGGTTATTGCCGGTAAAGGTGCCGATGCCTTCCAGATCGTAAATGGTAAACGTGATAACTATGCTGGCGATATTGAAGTCGCTAAAAAATATTTGTAAACGACAAAAAGTCAATTGAGGTAATGAATTTAACCTCAATTGACTTTTTTCTATACAAGGAACTAGTCTTTACCTAGTGTTTTCTTAAAAATATCATAGAAAGGATTTAGGGTTTTATCAAAAGAGCCAACAAGAGTCTCTAATTGCCCACCAAACTGACGCTTGAAGTTAAAATTCCCTTTTCCAGTACTTGCCGCTTCAGTTTCGATTGTCCCATAAAAATTAAACCGTTCTTTCCCCTCACGCTTAGCATATCGTAGCATTTCCCAATGAAGAAGAACTGCTCCACCAAAATTAAGATAGGCTTCATCATTCCCACCGTAAAAGCTGACGACTTCTGAGCCATAATCCATAAAAAGATAAGCCGAAAGAGGTAATTTGTCACCAGTGACTTGGTAGGTCTTAAATTGCTCTAAACGTTTATAGTAACTTCTAAGCTGATCTTCGGCATCCGCAATCTGACCCTTGGTTCGTTTTTTCTGTGGGCCATCTTTTAAAGCCTGAATCTTAGCTTCAAAAGATTTAATATTCTCATCAAGATAAGCCAAATAAGCTGGACAATCCAAATAAGCCAACATAAACTTTGCAGATTCTCCAAAGTTCCTCTTCAAATCTTGGAAATAGGTCAATGGATGAACTGAAAATCCTTTTCTCTCTGCTGTCCGAACTAGGATGTCATAAAACTGATTGAGATTGTCCTCACGTAGTTCTTCAACTTTGACATTCAAAGCAGCGAATTTTTTTAAATCTCGCTTCAAAGATGGTGAGAAGGCTGAGAGCATCTCATCAGAAGTCGTAAACGTGTCAATTGGTTTAACAAACATCTGATTAACAACTAGAGCCTGTTCTGGATCTAAATACTGCTCAAAACCTAATTTTTCAAATACCTTGGAGACCTCATCAACCTTTTCTTCTTCAATGATTTCAAGTTCTTCATTCCTAATAAGATCGGTAAGATAGGGATGGATAGAAAGTGATGCAATATTTTTCTTTTTTAAGTAGAGTATCAAGGCCTCTAGAAGGTCTGTCAAATCAGCTATAGAATTGTAATCTAGCAAGGGTCCATGAAACAAGAGAGCTTTTCTAAAGATACGAAAGCTTCTTCTATAGACAACGATGGCTTGACCTATCCGCAGGCCATCCCTTTCAAAAACCAGAGCCTCTACTTCTCCGATATGATTACGGCTTAGCTGAAGCTTAGCCATCTCAGCTGACTGTAAAAAGTTGGCATCTTTATAGTTTGTCTGTGTTTTTTGATAGTCATCAAAACTCACATGTTTAACCATAATAGACATACTTATCATTCCTTCCATTTCATCCTATATCCCACATTCCCCATAAAAATAAATGATTGGCAAAGTTTTCCTAACCAAGAGGGGTATTAAGTATTCATGGATATTACTCACAGATGATGAGGAAAATTTGTTAAATGATTAAATTTACAAACACTATTATATACAAATCTATCATTTTTGTTAAGAGGTTTTTAGTTAATTTTCTGAAATTTAAAAGAAAAAAATAATTACTAACGTCTCTCCATCAAAAAAGCTCTCCTTTTAAACTTAGAGAGCTAACCTATCATATAAAGTTACCTATAACGTCTCAATTGAGGTGGTTCATAAGACTGGACAAAAGCTTCAATTTCTGAAAAATCATCTGTAAAGAGGAATTTTGCTGCTGTTTCAGCCTCCAAAAAATCATGAGCAACCATGGTATCTAGCATCGTTTTCATAGCATCATAATAGCCATTGAGATTGAAGAAAACACAGGGTTTGTCCAACTTACCGACTCGAGCAGCTGCAATGGCTTCAGAGATTTCTTCCAGTGTCCCTAGACCTCCTGGAAGGGCGATAAAGAGATCTCCTTGCTCTAGCATAGCAGTCTTTCGTTCTGCCATAGTTTCTACTATTGTCATTGAGGTTAACCCCTCATAAGCTATCTCCCTATCTTTGAGGAATTGTGGCATAATGCCATGAGCCTGTCCACCATTTTCCAAAACCGTATCACCAAGAACTCCCATAAGTCCCATCTTACTGCCACCATAGACTAGGGTATGCCCATTTTTAGCAATCCACTGACCCAAGGCAATTGTTGCTTTCTTAAAGCTAGGACTGTCACCCATATTAGCTCCCAAATAGACCGTTACTTTCATTGAAGTCCTCCTTTTTATTCTATTATAACGCAAAATTCCCGCCATAACTGACAGGAATTTTTTCTTAGTCTTTACGCTCCAAATTACGAAGCATTTCATCAATTTTATTACCGTATTCGATAGACTCATCCTTAATGAAGGTCAAATCTGGAATCTTATACATGGTCATTTTTTTACCAAGTTCACGCTTGATTGTCCCAGTAGCCTTTTCAAGACCAGTTTGTGCTTTTTGGTTATCTGAGGCCAAGGTTGAATGAATAGTGTAAAAAATCTTAGCAGCTGACAAATCGCCTAGCATTTGCACATCTGTGATAGTGACATCTTGCACACGTGGGTCACGAACTTTCTTTTGAAGAATTTCATTGACCTCACGTTTGATTTCCATACCAACACGGTCTACACGAAATGAATTTCCCATAGTCTTATCCTTTCTCTCTTATTATGATGGAACAAAAGCCAGGCCAGATGACCTAGCTTTGTCTCCTAAGTAAGCTTTCTTAAAAGCTAACAAAATTAACGTTTAATTTCTTCCATAATGTAAGCTTCGATAACGTCATCAACTTTAATATCGTTATAGTTTTCAATCATCAAACCACCCTCTTGAGCGTTTCCGACTTCTTTAACGTCATCTTTAAAGTGTTTCAAGCTTGCCAATTTACCATCAAAAATAACGACACCATCACGAATCACACGGGCACTTGAGTCACGAGTGATTTTACCACTAGTAACCATGAACCCACCGATTGTTCCGACTTTAGAAACTTTGAAGGTTTCACGGATAATAGCTTCACCAATGACTTTTTCTTCAAATTCAGGATCAAGCATCCCTTTCATGGCATCTTCGATTTCTTCGATAACCTTGTAGATGATGCTGTGAAGACGAATTTCAACTTCATCAGTTTCCGCTTGTTGACGTGCTTGTGGTGTAGGACGAACGTTAAATCCGATAACAACAGCATCTGAAGCTTCCGCAAGAGTAATATCAGATTCGTTGATAGCACCTACTGCTGAGTGAACAACATTAACACGAACACCCTCAACATCAATCTTGAGAAGTGATGCTGCCAAGGCTTCAACAGAACCTTGTACGTCGGCCTTAATGATAACATTAACAGTCTTCAATTCACCAGCTTTAAGGGTATCAAAGAGGTTATCAAGACTAACACGATGTGTTTGTTGACGTTGTTTCATAAGGGCACGTTTGGCACGTTCTTCACCGGCTGCACGAGCTGCTTTTTCATCTTCATAAACGGCAAAATGGTCACCCGCCATAGGCGCTTCGTTCAAACCAGTAATTGAAACTGGGGTTGATGGTGCTGCAGTCTTAATACGACGACCAAGGTCATTGGTCATAGCACGGACACGTCCGAAGGTATTACCAACAACGATTGGGTCTTGAACATGCAAGGTACCTTGTTGAACAAGGAGGGTTGCAACCGCACCTTTACCTTTATCCAAACGCGCTTCAATAACGGTACCGATGGCACGAACTGTTGGGTCAGCTTTAAGTTCTTCCACTTCAGCCACAAGAAGAACTGTTTCAAGCAATTCTTCAATATTTTGACCAAACTTCGCTGAAATTTCAACGAATTCGCTATCGCCACCCCATGCAGTTGAGATAACGCCATGCTCTGCCAATTCACCGATTACACGCTCTGGGTTAGCACCTGGTTTATCAATCTTGTTAATCGCAACAATGATTGGAACACCAGCAGCCTTAGAGTGGTTGATGGCTTCAATAGTTTGTGGCATAACACCATCATCCGCAGCTACAATCAAGATAGTAATATCTGTAACAGAAGCACCACGGGCACGCATAGATGTAAAGGCCGCGTGTCCAGGAGTATCAAGGAAGGTGATTTTCTTACCACCCTCTTCAATTTGGTAGGCACCAATATGCTGTGTGATACCACCAGCTTCTCCAGTCGCAACACGTGAGTTACGAAGGGTATCAAGAAGGGTTGTTTTACCATGGTCAACGTGTCCCATGATAGTAACAACTGGTGCACGTTCTACCATAGCCTCTTTATTGAGGTAGTCTTCGTCAACAAAGAAACGTTCGATATCAGCATTATCGACTTCTTCTTTCTTGGTTGCCTCAATACCGTAGTCAACCATCAACAACTCAATAGTATCCCCATCAAGAGATTGGTTCTGAGTTGCCATAACACCCATCATGAAGAGTTTCTTAACGATTTCAGCTGGCTCACGTTTAATACGTTTTGCGATTTCTGCAACCGTCATGCCTTCAGTATATTCAAATTCTTTTGGTAATTCATGGAATTTACGCTCTGTTACTGGTTTTGGAGCTGAATTACCACGGTTATTTTTACCTTTTTTATTTTTGTTTTTATTCCAGTTACTATTTCGTTGATTTCTCACTTGGTTTTGATTATTCCACTTATTATTTCTTGTTTGCTTAGGTCCATCTTCATTCTCGCGACGATTATCACGTGATTTATCTGGACGTGCCTTTTTACGACGTGTATCTTGTGCTTGCGCAGCTGGAGCTGGTTGAGCAGCCGGTGCTGGCTTAGGAGCTGGCTTAGCTTCAGCAACTGCTTTTTGAGCAGCGACTTCAGCCTGTTGTTTTTCTTTTCTTGCCTTTTCCTGCTCTTTCGCACGGCGTTGCTCTGCAGCTTTTTCTTCACGGAAGCGTGTTTCACTTTGACGTGAATACTCTGCATTTTGCTCTGCTTTCAAGGCTGCTGCACGCGCTTTAAAGTCAATACGTGGACCTGCCTGATTGTTGCGGGCAGCATCGTTACGTTTATTTCGACCTTGATCATTGCGCTGTTTACCTTGGAAATTACGGTCACGATTACTATTGTTATCGCGGTTTCCATTGTTACGGTTACCTTGACCATTTCCATTTTGGTTGCGACGATCATTATTCTGACGTTTACCTTGATCGTTTCCTTGTTGATTTCGGTTACGATTACGGTTGTCACGGCCTCCGCCATTTTGACGACGCTCTGCTTCTGCCTTGGCACGTGCTTCACGTTCTGCCTTAAAATTACGGCTTTGTGGTTTTTTCGGAGTCGCAGGGGCTTCTTTGACTTCAGCCTTTGATACTTCTTTAGCTGGAGCTGATTTGGCAACAGGTGCCTTATCAACCTTAGGCGCTACCTTTTCCTCTTTAGGAGTTGGTGTCGCTTTAGGAGCTGGCTTGCTTTCAGCCTTAGCTGTTCCCCCTTTTAAACTTGAAGTGATACGATTAGCATCAGCTTCTTCAACTGATGAGGAGTGGCTCTTCACAGAAAGACCAAGTTCTTGAGCTTTTGCAACAACAACCTTGCTTTCTACACCAACCTCTTTTGCGATTTCATATAATCGTTTCTTTGACACGTGATGTCCTCCTATTCTTTAGTCCATAAGAGTCCTCATTTTCTTTGAAAATCCAGCATCAACTACAGCAACCGTTTTTCTTGGTTTACCAATAGCCATGCTTAATTCCAGTGCGTTAAACACTGTGGAGACTTCTATATTATAGTAGTTACATTTATCAGTCGTCTTTTTAGTCACGTTACTACCAGCATCATTGGCAAGAAAAACTAGTCTCGCCTGTCCTGATTGAACTGCCTTGATGACAAGTTCTTCGCCAGAAATAAGCTTTCCAGCTCTTTGTGCCAGTCCCAACATATTTGACAATTTTTCTGTGTTATTCAAGACCTAACTCTCTTCTTTTGACCTTGTGATCCACATAAGCAATGAGTTCATCATAAAAACTTTCAGGAACATCCATTGAGAAACTATGGTTAAAAGCACGTTTCTTTTTAGCTTGGAGAGCTTCTTCATTATCTAGTTTAATGTAAGCACCTCGGCCATTTTTCTTTCCTGTTGGATCAATGAAAATCTCACCATCTTTAGTTTTTACAATGCGGAGCAAATCACGTTTATCAATGATTTCTCCTGAGACAACTGATTTGCGTAAAGGTATTTTTCGTGTTTTAGCCATCAAACACCTCTATGTTCTTCTTATTCTGCTTCTGTTGTTTCAATTACTTCTTCTGTTGTGACTTCAACAGGTGTAGCATCTTCTGCAACAATCTCGTCAACAACTTCCTCAGTAGCAGCCTCAGCTTTTTCAGCTTCGAGTGCTTCATATTCAGAAGCTGACTTGATGTCAATACGGTAACCAGTCAAATGAGCTGCCAAACGAACGTTTTGTCCACGACGACCAATTGCAAGAGATAATTTGTTATCTGGTACAACTACTGTCGCACGTTTGCTATCATCTTCGTCAAAGAGAACATAGTCCACTTCAGCCGGTGCAATAGCATTGTAGATAAATTCAGCTGGATCTTCAACCCATTGAATAACATCAATATTTTCCTCAACAGGAACTTCAATTCCTGTCTTAGCATCCAAACGTGTTGGGTGGAAACGGCTGACAACTTTCTTGATGTTGCTTCCACCACGACCAACGATAGTACCAATAGCATCAACGTTAGGGTTATGACTGCGAACAGCAACTTTGGTACGATCACCAGCTTCACGAGACACGCTCATGATTTCTACAGTTCCATCAAATACTTCAGGAATTTCTTGTTCCATGATACGTTTGATGAATTCTGGATGGCTACGGCTTACAAAGACGTTAACACCCTTAGGGTTGTTTTCAACTTTATAAACATAAACATCGATGACGTCGTGTGACTTAAAGCTTTCGCCAGGAATTTGGTCTTGGCGTGACAATTGAGCTTCGAGCGTTCCAAGATTGACATAAATGAAACGTTGGTCAAAGCGTTCAACTGTTCCTTGCATGATTTCACCTTCATGTTGCTTATAATCATTATAAGTGATTTCACGCATCTGCTTGCGCATCTTTTCCATAATGGTTTGTTTGGCAGATTGCGCTGCAACACGGCCAAATTCATCGACTGACTCTTCAAAACGAATCTTGTCACCAAGCTCGTAAGCAGAGCTGATAGCAAGGGCATCTTTCAAGCTAATTTCCAAACGACTATCAAAGACTTCGTCTACAACTTCACGAACGGTATAAACTTGAAAATCACCTGTTTTTTCATTGAATTCAACTACAGCTGATTCTGACTGACCATAACGACGCTTGTAGGCTGACTTAAGCGATTCAACCACGGCATCAATGATGTCTTCCTTGTTAATGTGTTTTTCTTCTTCCAAGACACGGAAGGCTTCTAGCATTTCTTTGCTCATATTCTTTGTTGTTTTAACCTCTAAAGGCCAAAACTGGCATCCTTTCTTTATTTACACTAATAGTTTTAGAGTTTGACTGCCAAACGAGCTTTAGCAACTGTTTGATAGGGAATCTCAACAGTTTTATGGCGAGTCTTATCAAGGTAATCAATTGTTAGGGTTTCCCCATCAAAGGCCACCAAGTCACCTTGGAAAATCTTGATCTTATCAATAGCCTTGTAAAGACTAACATTGATATATTGACCAACAGCATTTGTCAAAGCTTCTTTGGTTTTTAAGGGACGCTCTAACCCTGGACTAGAAACTTCCAGCATGTATTGATCCGGGAAAGGATCAGGCTGAATAGTATCCAAGAGGGGACTGATAAATTCAGTCAAGTCTGCAGTATCTTCTACAGTAATACCTCCTGGCTTATCAATCAAAACTGACAAGACATAGTCACCGCCAAGCTTTTCGTACTCGATATCGACCAGTTCGTATGGCTCAGGAATAGCTGGAGCTACGACTGCCGTCACGAGATCAATAATTTTTTGCGACATTATGACCTCCTTACACACACAAGAGACGAAGTTTCTACTCCGCCTCTCTTTCGTTATTTTCCTATATTATAGCATAGCTCAAAAGCCATTGCAAGGAATAACCATATTGCTATCATTTCAAAGCAAAAAGGTTGGGAATCACCCAACCTTATTTATTGCGCCGCTGGAACAGTGCTATAAGTAGTCACACCCGATCCATTATTATTGTATGTAGGGGTTGTCGTACCTTGTTCCTGAACATAATTACCTGTGTTTTCACTATAGTTATTGCTATAGGTAGTGCCTCCATTGTAGGTACTTACCGATCCACCACCTGCTGCCTCAGATGGCCCAGCCTCATAATTTGAAGATGCCTCACTCGAAGCCGCACTTCCTTTAGAATTAACGAAATCATCTGAGCCATAGTTAGAGCTACCAGAACCATAGAGAACCAAACTAGTCTTAAGATTAGATTCAGAAACTTTCTTCTTACCGACTTCCTTCTTAATACGGTTTTGTACCTTAAGAATATCCTCAGTTGAAGCTACTTGGTAGCTTCCACCATTGATCATGGCATCCGAACCGGCCAATTGGTATGACTTAATATTTTTAAGGGCATCACTATAACCCATCAAGCTACGCAAAGTATTGGTATCACCAAGATCGATACTGGTTTGAACATTTGAACTTACAGCTGACAAAATTTTCTTGTAAGAACCAATAGAATCCATCTTCAAGAGCTTAGCTACAACTTTTTGAATAACCTCACGTTGACGTTTTTGGCGACCATAGTCACCATCAGGGTCATCATAACGCATACGTGAATAGACTAAAGCTTGCTCACCATTGATTTTATGGGTTCCAGGCTCAACTTTTGCCTGAAATTCAGGTTCATTTTCTGCAATCGAAATTGGAAAATCAAAATGATTCGTTACCTCAATACCACCAACAGCATCTACCAAATCAATCATACCCTGCATATTAATCAGTGCATAATAGTCAATATCAATATCTAAAACCTTTTGAATGGTTGAAATAGCCAAGTCAGCACCACCCTCAGCATAGGCTGAATTTAGTTTTGCTTCACCCGACCCCTCAATATCTGTCAAAAGGTCACGTTCCAAACTGGTCATGGTTGTTTTCTTAGTCTTAGGGTTCACTGTTACCAAAATCATGGTATCAGAGTTTCCTTCCCAGGTTTCCTTACGTTCTTTAGATCCTGTATCTACCCCCATCAAGAGAATAGTTATAGGCTTAGTCTGTTGAATAGCCTTACTATTCCCTGAAGTTGCTTTAGAAGCCCTAAACGTTTTTGACAATTCGCCTGTGGCGTAATTATAAGTTGTCGTTAGGTAAATACCAGCAGCTACTACTGTCGTTGCAAAAATCGCCAACAACATCAATAAAATTTTTCGTCCAAGTTTCATGTTTTTTCCTAATCTATGAGTTTAGCCATAAGGTAAACATCTAGAAATTCTCCATTTTTAGTTCTTGCACCACGTTTCTTAGTGCCTTCAATGTCAAATCCGAATTTTTGATAGAGATGAACCGCCCGTTCATTACGTGCTTGAACCGTCAACTCTAAGCGGCGGATAGTTGGTGTATGATCTGCCCAGTCAATCATTGTTTCCATAAGAAACTGGCCAACACCATTCCCCCAGTAGGGTTTAGAAACCGCAATAAATACGTCGCCAATATGACTGGTCTTAGTATCTTGATCAGAGGTAACATTACAAACACCAATGACCTCATGACCCAATTTCGCCACCAAACAAATCTCATTAAGCCTATGCTGATGACCTTCAATATAAGTGGCTAACTGTTCAGCACTCAGTATAGAACTTCTATCATCTTGTGCTAGAAAATCCGATTCCAAGGCTACAGTCTCTAGTAAACGAGCTAGAGAGGCAGCATCCTCTCTTTGAGCTTCCTCAATGACTAATTCTTGCTCAGCCATTTACCATTTCCTCCTGAATCTCCTTACTTCTAGGACCGAAAGATTCAAAAAGTAACTGACGTCCATCTCCATGATGAGATATCGAAATTAGGAGATAATCACCTAACAGACTCTCGTCTAGGAGCTCACCCCACTCGATGATTGTCACACCTTCACCATACAGAAAATCATCCAAATCAATAGAATCAGGATCATCACCAATGCGGTAGACATCTAAATGATAGAGTGGCAGTCGCCCCTCATACTCCCTTACAATAGTATAGGTTGGACTCTTTATCATCTGTGAAATATCCAAACCTTTGGCAATTCCCTTAGTTAAGGTCGTTTTACCAGCTCCCAGATCACCTGAGAGAACAATTATATCTCCAAAATCGAGCAGTCGACCTAGCTTTTGGCCGATACTAATCAATTCTTCTTCATTTTGACTGTAAATCATGTTTTCATTATATCAAAAAATAAAAATATGGACTAGAATCCACTGTAAAAATACAGTAGAAACTTATAAATATTGAATCATTTAAGTAAGAAGTTAAGATGTGTATTTTAATTTTCAATTTATTTTAACCACATCAACCACTCATAGATTAGAAATGTTTTTGTAAAACTTACTATAGTTTCAAAAGTTAACCAATAGTAACTCTCTCACATTCCCCAGATAAAATCGCAAAAGAAAAAGCCTGACAAATATACAGACTTTTAACTTTTAACTTTCAAGCTTTAGAATACAGCCATACTGATGAAGTTAAGGATAAACAAGATATCCAAAATCCACATAATAAAGTGGACATCCTTAGCTTGACCTTTGACGATTTTGACCAAAGTATAAGTAAGGAAACCAGCTGCGATACCGTAAGTAATGCTATATGAGAATCCCATGAAAATAGAAGTGAAGAAGGCAGGAATAGCTTCAGACAAGTCTTCCCAATCCACACTCTTAAGGTTAGAGAGCATCATAACACCTACAATAATAAGAATAGGCGCTGTGGCTGCATTTGGAACGATTGACACCACTGGACTAAAGAAACTAGAAATGGCAAAGAGTACAGCAACCACAAGAGCTGTCAAACCAGTACGTCCACCAGCACCAATACCTGCTGCAGATTCAACGTAAGTTGTAACGTTTGAAGTCCCTGCAATGGCACCAATACTTGTACCAACAAGGTCAGAGTAAAGAGCACGGTCAAGAGCTTTTGATTCGTTGTTATCACCTGTTGAAGCAATGATACCAACCTTCTCACCAGTACCAATCAAGGTACCAATAGTATCAAAGATATCAGTCAATGAAAAGGCGAGAATAGCCATAAAGACACCAGGCAAACGAGAAACGTCTGCAAAGAGTGATCCCAATCCCTTAGATCCAAGCGCTGCACCAAAGACCTGACCAAGATCTTTAATAGATGATGTCAAGCTAGCTGCGTGCCAGTCAATGCTTCCAAGATCAACGACACCAGCAAAGATAGCAATGATAGTCGTTACAAGGATTGAAAGAAGAACACCACCACGAATACCTTTAACAATAAAGAAAATCGCAATCGCAAGACCAATCAAACCTACAATTACAGTTGGATTATTGAAAGCAACCAAACCTGGTGTAGCTGACGATGAAGCTGTAATTGACGCCTTAGCCATGTCAGCACCTTTACCTGCTACAGTGTAGGTATGTGGATTAATTGAGAATTTCAAGAAACCAGCATTTTTAATCCCAACATAGGCAAGGAAAACACCGATACCTGCTGAAATAGCAGATTTGAGGGCTGTTGGAATAGACTCAATAATCATCTTACGTACTTTAGTTACTGTGATGATCAATGAAATAACACCACATAGAAAGACCATTGCTAAGGCCTCTTGCCAAGTGTACCCCAAAGAAAAGACCACTGTATAGGTGAAGAAGGCATTAAGCCCCATACCAGGCGCTTGAGCGTATGGTAGGTTGGCATAAAAGGCCATCATCAATGTCCCTGCAACCGCACCAATAATTGTTGCTAAGAAAACACCTTGTGCAGGCATTCCTGTTTGGGCCAACATCGCTGGGTTAACAAAGAGGATGTAAGACATGGCAAAGAAAGTTGTCAATCCGGCAGTCACTTCTGTACGGACATCAGTACCATGTTCTTTCAATTTGAAAAACTTTTCCATGAAAGTTTAGACTCCTTAATAAAAAATATTGTCAAAATCCGAATAATTTCGGAACATTCTCACGTAGAATGCAACATTACTATTCTACATGAAATTATTTGACGGTGCAAGGTTTATTTCCTGAGACTTTTCTTATGAAAAACCGAACGTTCTTAGAAAGCTCTTTCTTAATCACCAACAAAGGACAGATTTTTGCTATAATAGGAACATGACAAAAAAATTGATTGCACTAGATCTTGATGGAACGCTCTTGCGCCCAGATGGAACTATTTCAGAATTTACACAAAAAACGATTAAAGACGTACAAAACAAAGGACACCAAGTCGTTATTGCTACAGGTCGTCCTTATCGTATGGCTATTGACCATTACAAAACACTAGGGTTAGAAACACCCCTCATCACCTTTAACGGCTCTTTGACCAATCTTCCAGACCAAGACTGGGCTTATGAGCATTCGGTTAAATTAGATAAGAAATATCTGATTAGCCTCTTACAACGCCATGATGAATTAGAGATGGATTTTCTGGCTAGTGAATATCGAAAACACTTCTATATCACTATGAATCACCCAGAGCGTATTCAACCACAACTCTTTGGTGTTGATAAAATTATTGAGGCTATGCGTTTGGAACCAGCAAAAATTACACGCAACCCAAATGCTCTTCTTATGCAAACTCGTCACGAAGATAAGTACCAGCTAGCCGATGACATCAAGAAGGACTTCAAGGAAGAAATTGAAGTTGATTCTTGGGGTGGACCGCTTAATATTTTGGAATTTTCGCCTAAAGGCATAAACAAGGCCTACGCCCTAAACTACTTACTTAAGGCCATGCGCAAATCAACGGATGATTTGATTGCTTTTGGAGACGAACACAACGACACAGAGATGTTGGAACTTGCTAAAACTGGTTATGCCATGAAAAATGCTAGCTCTGTTCTTCTCCCCCACGCTAACGAACAAATTGAGTGGACTAATGAAGAGGATGGCGTTGCTCGCAAACTCCAGGAACTCTTTTTATAAATAAGAAAAGACACCGAAAATTTCTTCGGTGTTTTTTCTTATGATTAAGGTAAAATAGCCACTGCACGCACTGGGGAACCTGTCGCCTTGTCCCAGTGAGGAAATGCAATCGAAATCAAAGCACCAACAGCTGGAACTTGATCCAATTGATTCAAGACTTCTACCTGATAAATGTTTTGTTCCAAGAGGTAGTATTCGTTAACCAAGCCATGTTCTGCTGCTGGAATACCAGCATCTGTATCAAAAGTCTCATGACCCACAGCCTTAACATGGCGTTCATGAATCAAGAATTCTAGAGCTTCACGGCTCCACCCTGGACTTTGTTGAACCCCATTTTCATCAAGGTTGCGCATAGCATCTTGATCTGGCCAACGCTTCGACCAATCACTACGAAAAGCGACAAAGGCCCCTTCAGTAATTTGTCCATGTTCTGCTTCAAAGTCTAAGATATCTTGTTTGCTCAAGATAAAGTTTGGATTCGCAGCAACTTCTTTAGACTTGTCGATAACATAGAGTGGTAAAAGAAGATCTTTGAGAGCAATCTCATCCAACCAACGACCACCTTCTACAAAGTGAATCGGTGCATCAATATGCGTTCCGTATTGACCAACTACTGTAAATTTTTGAACATGGAAACCATCTTTTAATGTGAAAAGGTCTTCTTGTTTCAAAGCTGGGAGAGCTGGAAAGTGTGGACTTTCTGCATTAATTTTGTGGGTCAAGTCAACCCATTTCTTAGATTGCAATTCATTATAAATACTTAGTAAATCTGACATAAGGAGGTCCTCTTTTCTTATAGATTTAACCTTAAATAGCTAATTGAAGAAATTATAGCAGCCATTAATAGCTATTACAAGCATTTATCTCATTTTTTCTTAATCCCATTTCTTCTAGTTAGATATAGCTTCAAACTATATCTAACTCTTTTTGTCTGAAAAGAAAGTATATTTGCGATAATTTGATATTTTTTCAATTTTATGACACTTTTGTTACGAAAAGCATTGACAAATCTATGATAACGTTTTACAATTAGATTGTTCTAATTTTCGAGGGACTAAAAAAATATTGTTGTCATTTTCATGTCATGAATGATAATACCAATAATCATTTTTCTATTCCTAAGAAGCAATATATAAAAGGAGGAAGAACACTAATGGGTATCGGTATTATTATTGCTAGCCATGGTAAATTCGCTGAAGGTATTCACCAATCAGGTTCTATGATTTTTGGTGAACAAGAGAAAGTTCAAGTGGTTACTTTCATGCCAAATGAAGGTCCTGACGACTTGTACGCTCACTTCAAAGATGCCATCGCTCAATTTGACGCTGACGACGAAATTCTTGTCCTTGCAGACCTTTGGTCTGGGTCACCATTTAACCAGGCAAGCCGTATCAAGGAAGAAAATCCTGATCGCAAGATGGTTATCGTGACAGGACTCAACTTGCCAATGCTTATCCAAGCATATACGGAACGTATGGTAGCTCCTGATGCTGGGGTTGAAGAGATTGTCGCTAACATTTATAAGGAAACAAAAGAAGGCGTTAAAGTCCTTCCAGAAGGCCTTATTCCTAAAGAAGACACTAAACCAGCCGACGCTAAGCCTTCTGTTCCTAAAGGTACCATTCCTGAAGGAACAGTACTTGGTGATGGAAAAATCAAATACGTTTTGGCTCGTGTTGACACACGTCTCCTCCACGGTCAGGTTGCGACTGGTTGGACTCACTCAACTCACCCAGACCGTATCATCGTTGTTTCAGACACTGTTTGTCATGATAAACTTCGTACAAACATGATTAAACAAGCCGCTCCATCTGGTGTTCAAGTTCACGTTATCCCAATTAAAAACATGGTTAAAGCAAACAATGACCCACGTTTTGGAGATACACGTGCTATGCTTCTCTTTGAATCTGTTGAAGATGCTCTTGCTGCTGTTAAAGCAGGTGTTGATGTTAAAGAAATCAACCTTGGTTCTTCAGCTTATAAAGAAGGAAAAGTCAACGTTACTAAGGCTCTTTCATTTGACCAAACAGATGTGGATGCTATCAAAGAGTTGCAATCATTGGGTGTCAAATTTGACGTTCGTGGGGTACCAAGTGATAGCCCAGCAAACGTTGATGCCTTGATTAAGTCAGCTGAAACTAAATTAGCAGAGAAGAAATAATTTTGGAGGATGCATAAATGAGTTTAGTACAAATTATTTTAGTCGTAATTGTTGCTTTCATCATCGGTTGTAGCTCAGTTAACGACCAAATTGAAACATACCAACCAGTTGTGGCTTGTTCCCTTATCGGTCTTGTTACTGGTCATCTCGAACTCGGCGTAATGTTGGGTGGTAGCTTACAGTTGATCACTATGGGATGGGCTAACGTTGGTGCTGCCATGGCACCAGATGCCTCACTTGCCGCTGTAGCTTCTACAATCATCCTTATCTTGGGTGGTCAAGGAACTAAAGGGATTGGTCCTGCCATCGCCCTTGCGGTGCCTTTGGCTGTTGCCGGTCTTGCCTTGACAATGGTTGTCCGTACAGCAACTGTCTTCATCGCTCATATTATGGATAGCCGTGCAGAAGCTGCTGATATCGCTGGTGTTGAAAGATGGCACTTTATCGGTATGGCCCTTCAAGGTCTCCGTGTTGCTATCCCTGCCCTCCTCTTGCTCTTGATTCCTGCACACCTCGTACAATCTGGTCTTGAAGCTATGCCTGAATGGTTAAAATCAGGTATGACAATCGGTGGTGGTATGGTTGTAGCCGTTGGTTATGCCATGGTTATCAACATGATGTCTAGTCGCGAAGTTTGGCCATTCTTCTTCCTTGGTTTTGCTTTGGCTGCCCTCAAAGAGTTGACCTTGATTAGCTTGGGTATCATCGGTCTCTGTCTTGCCGTTATGTACCTTGCACTTGAAGCTAGTGGTTCAAATGGTTCTTCAAATGATGGAGGATCAGGTGATCCCCTCGGTGAAATTCTGGAAGACTTTTAATTAGGAGGAAAGAAAATGGCTGATTCAAAAATTAAATTAACAAAAGCAGATCGTTTCAAAGCTTTCTTGCGCTCATACTTCCTTTTAGCTTCATTCAACTATGAACGTATGCAAAACGGTGGTGTGGCTTACACCCTTATTCCTGCAATCAAAAAACTTTATCAAACTAAAGAAGAACGTGCTGCTGCGCTTAAGCGTCACTTGGAATTCTTTAATACACAACCTTTCATGGCTAACCCAATCTTTGGGGTTACACTTGCCTTGGAAGAAGAACGTGCCAACGGTGCTGAGATCGATGATGCTGCTATCTCAGGGGTTAAGGTCGGTATGATGGGACCTCTTGCAGGTGCCGGTGACCCTCTCTTCTGGTTTACCCTTCGTCCAATCTTCCTTTCACTAGGAGCAGGTTTGGCTGTTTCAGGTAACGTCCTAGGCCCAATCGTCTTCTTCGTTCTCTGGAACGTTATGGTAGCTGCCGTTAAATGGTATACTCAAGAATTCGGTTACCGTGCTGGTACTGCGATTACAGACGACTTGTCAGGTAACCTTCTTCAACAAGTAACTCGTGGCGCATCAATGATGGGGATGTTCGTTATCGGTTCTCTTATCCAACGTTGGGTAAGCATTACCTTCACACCAGTTGTCTCTGTTGTTAAACAACAAGAAGGTGCTTATATCGATTGGGATAAACTTCCAAAAGGTATTGCCGGTGTTAAAGCAGCCTTCCTAGAACAAGCTGCTGGTAAATCACTCGAAGCCAACAAGGTGACAACCTTGCAAGATAACTTGAACCAATTGATTCCTGGTCTTGCTGCCCTTGGTTTGACTTTCCTCTGTATGTACCTTCTTAAGAGAAAAGTTTCTCCAATCGTTATCATTTTGGGTATCTTTGTTCTAGCTATTGTGCTCCACATTATTGGTGTACTCTAATCGGAGCAAGGTATGGTTAAATCGCTCAATACCGAAATGGCTCACACAACTAAGGGAACTTGGTTTCGTGAAGGGCCTATTTACGGAAATATCATGGTCGGAGATAAGGCTTTCGAATTTTACAATGATACGAAGTTACAAGACTACGTTCAAATTCCTTGGGATGAAATCACTTATGTGATTGCCGATGTCTACTTCGGTGGTAAATTCATCCCACGCTTTGAAATCCGTACTAAGCAAAATGGACGTTTCCGTTTTGCCAGTCGAAAAAGCCGAATAACTTTGAAAGAAATTCAAAAAAGAATTCCTCGAGAAAGTTTAAGAAAAGCACCTAGCTTCATCGTTGTTCTCAAACAAGGCTTTAAGAATCTTTTCCGACTCATTGTCAAGAAGAAATAATCTCCGAATATTATAAAAAGATTGCCCAATCTAATGGTTGGGCAATCTTTTTATAATATTTTGCTCATTTTTGAAAGAAATTGACTTCTTTTGAAATTTTATCTCACTAGCTATTGACATTTACGTGAAAGCGTTTTACAATATAATTGTTCTTGATTTCTTATGTTTAAAAAGATTGAGAGACGCTTTTTTTAGCGTCTTGAAAAAAATCGGAGATAGTCTTTTTAAGCCTAGGAAAAAATAATTTATAAGGAGGAGAACACGAATGGGTATCGGTATTATTATTGCCAGCCATGGTAAGTTCGCTGAAGGAATCCACCAATCAGGCTCTATGATTTTTGGAGACCAAGAGAAAGTTCAAGTCGTAACTTTCATGCCAAGTGAAGGTCCTGATGATTTGTACGCTCACTTCAACGACGCCATTGCACAATTCGATGCTGATGATGAAATTCTTGTTTTGGCTGACCTTTGGTCTGGTTCACCATTTAACCAAGCCAGCCGAATTGCTGGAGAAAATCCAGATCGCAAGATTGCTATCATCACAGGACTAAACTTGCCAATGCTAATCCAAGCATACACTGAACGTATGATGGATGCTAACGCTACTGCAGAGCAAGTTGCTGCTAATATCATCAAGGAAGCTAAGGGTGGTATCAAGGCACTTCCAGAGGAGCTAAATCCAGTTGAGGAAACAACTGCAGCTCCTGCGGAAGCTGCTGCACCTCAAGGAGCTATTCCAGAAGGAACAGTCATCGGAGATGGTAAACTCAAGATTAACCTTGCTCGTCTCGATACTCGTCTACTTCATGGACAAGTCGCTACTGCTTGGACTCCTGATTCAAAAGCAAATCGAATTATCGTTGCTTCAGACTCAGTTGCTAAAGATGAACTTCGCAAAGAGTTGATTAAGCAAGCGGCACCAAATAGTGTGAAAGCAAATGTTGTCCCAATTCAAAAATTGATTGATGCTTCTAAAGACCCACGTTTTGGTAACACACATGCGCTTATCTTGTTCGAAACTGTTCAAGACGCACTTCGTGCTATCGAAGGTGGCGTACCAATCAAAGAACTTAACGTTGGTTCTATGGCTCACTCAACTGGTAAAACAATGGTTAACAACGTTTTGTCTATGGATAAAGACGATGTTGCTTGCTTCGAAAAATTACGTGACCTTGGCGTTGAATTTGACGTCCGTAAGGTTCCAAACGATTCTAAGAAAGACTTGTTTGACCTTATCAAGAAAGCTAACGTTCAATAATCGATTACTTACGAAAGGATTTTTAACATGTCTATTATTTCTATGATATTAGTGGTTGTTGTTGCCTTCTTAGCAGGTCTTGAAGGTATCCTTGACCAATTCCAATTCCACCAACCACTTGTTGCATGTACCCTTATCGGTGCTGCTACAGGTAACCTCACTGCAGGTATCATGCTTGGTGGATCACTTCAATTAATCGCACTAGGATGGGCTAACATCGGTGCTGCAGTTGCGCCGGATGCTGCTCTTGCCTCTGTTGCTGCTGCAATTATCATGGTTCTTGGTGGTGACTTCACTGCCAAAGGGATTGCTGTTGCACAAGGGGTCGCCATCCCCCTTGCCGTTGCCGGTCTTTTCTTGACAATGATCGTGCGTACCCTCTCTGTTGGTTTGGTTCACACTGCTGATGCCGCTGCTAAAAAAGGGGATATCAAAGGAGTTGAACGTGCGCACTTTGTAGCACTTCTTCTTCAAGGCCTTCGTATCGCGATTCCTGCAGCTCTCTTGTTGATGATCCCTGCTGATACCGTTAAAACTGCTCTTGAAACAATGCCAAAATGGCTCTCTGATGGTATGCAAATCGGTGGGGGTATGGTTGTAGCTGTTGGTTATGCCATGGTTATCAACATGATGGCAAGCCGTGAAGTTTGGCCATTCTTCGCTATTGGTTTTGCACTTGCAGCTATTAGTAATTTGACACTTATCGCTCTTGGTGCTATCGGCGTCGCTATTGCCTTCATCTACCTCAACCTTTCTAAACAAGGTGGCGGAAATGGTGGCGGAAATTCATCTGGTTCAGGCGACCCAATCGGCGATATTCTCGAAGACTATTAAGAAAGGTGTGACACTATCATGACTGAAAAATTACAACTATCTAAATCAGATCGTCAAAAAGTTTGGTGGCGTTCAACCTTCTTGCAAGGTTCTTGGAACTATGAACGGATGCAAAACTTGGGTTGGGCTTACTCACTCATTCCTGCTATCAAAAAACTTTATACTAACAAAGAAGACCAAGCGGCTGCTCTTGAGCGTCACATGGAGTTCTTCAACACTCATCCATATGTTGCTGCACCAATCCTTGGAGTAACCCTTGCTTTGGAAGAAGAAAAAGCAAACGGTGCTGCTATTGATGATGCTGCTATCCAAGGGGTTAAAATTGGTATGATGGGACCTTTGGCTGGTATCGGAGATCCAGTCTTCTGGTTCACAGTTCGTCCAATCCTTGGAGCACTTGGAGCTTCCCTTGCTTTGTCAGGTAATATCCTAGGTCCAATTATCTTCTTCTTCGCATGGAATGCAATTCGTATGGCCTTCTTATGGTATACTCAAGAACTCGGATACAAAGCAGGTTCTGAAATTACCAAAGATATGTCTGGTGGAATCTTGCAAGACATCACTAAAGGAGCTTCTATCCTCGGGATGTTTATCCTTGCTGTCTTGGTAGAACGTTGGGTATCTATTAAATTTGTCTTCAATGTTTCTTCTGTCAAATTAGACGAAAAAGCCTATATCCACTGGGATAAACTTCCTGATGGATTTAAAGGAATTCAAGAAGCCTTCGCTCAAGTTGGTCAAGGACTTTCTCAAACACCTACAAAAGTAACAACTTTCCAAGATAACTTGGATTCATTAATTCCTGGTTTGATGGGATTGCTTCTTACTTTTGCTTGTATGTGGTTGCTTAAGAAGAAAGTATCTCCAATCCTAATCATTATTGCTTTATTTGTCATCGGTGTCTTGGCACACGTTACGGGCTTGATGTAAGTAAAGATCAATAAAAAGAAGGCCGAAACCTTCTTTTTATTATGGTATAATGAAATGAATATTGTTACAGGAGGAGAGCATGGCACAATCGCAGAATAAAACCGTTGAGTTCCATACCACTGGAGTCTCTTATCTAGGTGTTGGAGGTAAGGTTGGAAAAATTTTAGTTGGGGATGTTGCTTTCGAATTTTATGCAGATGCCAATGTTGAAGACTACGTCCAAATTCCATGGAAAGAAATTGAACAAATTGGAGCCAATGTCTCCGGGCGTAAAGTTAGCCGTCATTTTGAAATTTTAACCGACAAGAGCAAATTCCTCTTTGCCTCTAAAGATTCTGGGAAGATTCTAAAGATTGCTAGGGAACATCTTGGCAATGAAAAAGTTGTTAAATTACCTACTCTCATCCAAACCATTGGTGCTCGTATCAAAGGTTTATTTGCCAAAAAATCATAATTTTTGTATAATATAACAGACGGATAAGTACTAGCTAGATCCTTTCAGAAAGCCTGCGGTTGCTGCGAGCAGGTAGGGTTAACCTACGAAATTCTACCGTTTCTAATAATTAAAAACATAAACAAGTGCACTCCTGTGAAGTTGGATGGAACCGTGGCTCATGTCACTCCAACACTTTCACTGGAGTGTTTTACTTTTTGGAGGAACTTATGTTAGATGTAAAACGTATTCGTAACGACTTCGATGCCCTTGCCGAAAAATTGGCTACACGTGGGGTTGCTGCTGAAACTTTAAATGAACTTAAAGAGCTTGATGTTAAACGCCGTGAGCTTCTTATCAAATCTGAAGAACTCAAAGCTCAACGTAATATCGCTTCAGATGGTATCGCTCAAGCTAAACGTAACAAAGAAGATGCTTCAGAACAAATTGCAGCCATGCAAAAAGTTTCTGCAGAAATTAAGGAAATTGATGCCGAACTTGCTGCTATCGATGAAAAGCTTAATGCCATCGTTGTGACACTCCCAAATACACCAAACGACTCTGTTCCAGTAGGTGCTGACGAAGACGAAAACGTAGAAGTTCGCCGTTGGGGAACACCTCGTGACTTTGATTTTGAAGTTAAAGCTCACTGGGATCTTGGGGAAGACCTTGGTATCCTAGATTGGGAACGTGGTGCTAAAGTCACTGGTTCCCGCTTCCTTTTCTACAAAGGACTTGGAGCAAAATTGGAACGTGCGATTTACAACTTTATGTTGGATGAGCACGCTAAAGAAGGCTACACTGAAATGATCACACCTTACATGGTTAACCACGACTCAATGTTCGGTACTGGTCAATATCCAAAATTCAAGGAAGATACTTTCGAGCTTGACGGTACTGACTACGTCCTTATCCCAACCGCTGAAGTTCCTTTGACAAACTACTACCGCGGTGAAATCCTTGATGGTAAAGAATTGCCAATCTACTTCACAGCCATGAGCCCTTCATTCCGTTCAGAAGCTGGTTCAGCTGGTCGTGATACACGTGGATTGATCCGTCTTCACCAATTCCACAAGGTTGAAATGGTCAAATTCTCAAAACCAGAAAGCTCATACGATGAATTGGAAAAAATGGTAGTTAACGCTGAAAATATCCTTCAAAAACTTAACTTGCCATACCGTGTCATCACTTTATGTACTGGCGATATGGGATTCTCAGCTGCTAAAACCTACGACTTGGAAGTTTGGATTCCAGCACAAAACACTTACCGCGAAATTTCTTCATGTTCAAACACAGAAGATTTCCAAGCTCGTCGTGCACAAATCCGCTATCGTGACGAAGCTGATGGTAAAGTAAAACTTCTTCACACCCTCAACGGTTCAGGACTTGCTGTTGGACGTACAGTAGCTGCTATCCTTGAAAACTACCAAAACGAAGATGGTTCAGTAACTATCCCTGAAGTTCTTCGTCCTTATATGGGCGGTGCTGAAGTAATCGCACCAAAATAACAAGGAAAATCTCCAGAAAGAACCTGGAGATTTTTTAGTTTTTATTAGCTTTCTCGAAATAGGGTTTCAACTTATCAAATCCATCAGCAAGCTCTTCTACTAACTCTTCCATAGTTTTACTAGTAGTCACTACCACATCATACTTAACCAATACCTTGCGGATACGACCATCTCTAACTGCTGCTTTAAGCATCTGACGATTCTCTTCAGTTCCTTCTACACGATGACTGACACCATCTTCCTGGGCAAAATAGTATAGAGAGGGGGCAATCGGTAAGTCTAGGACCTTATGTTGCTTCGCTAGTGTGGTATCTGATTTTTTCCGTTCGACAAAGCTAACCTCAACTGAAATCCCCCATTTTTTAGGCTGACCATAAAGGCGAATCGCCATGGCAACATCGTCTAAACTGTCCTCAGGGGCCCTATAATAGCACCAAAAGTGTGGGCGACATATTTGTGCCTGATTGGCCCAATTACTGACACGATCCATCTTAAGGGGTGCCAAACGCTCCTCTAAAACTTTTGACAAAGTCTGCATTTCCTTACGAGCTGCTTGACCAAGTGCCTTGAGCACTTCCATCTCTTCTTGATGCGGACCCGCTTTTTCAGGTTTGATATACTTAACCCCTTGTTTAGATAAATAAGCTTTAATATTTTCTAACATCATTTTCTCCTTACAATGACAAAAGACCAACCCATAAAGATTCTATTCTGGTTGGTCTCTTTTTTATTTACGTTTACGAGCAATCAAGTGGATTGGTGTTCCTTCAAAACCAAAGGCCTGACGAATTTGATTTTCCAAGAAACGCATGTATGAGAAGTGCATAAGCTCTTCTTCATTGACAAAGATAACAAATGTTGGTGGTTTAACCGAAACTTGTGTGCCGTAGAAAATCTTAAGGCGTTTTCCTTTGTCAGTTGGTGTTGGGTTGATGGCAATGGCATCCATGATAACATCATTCAAGACAGCCGATGAAATACGACGATTTTGACTCTCACTGATGCGTTTAATCATCTCTGGCAACTTGTTAAGACGTTGTTTAGTTTCAGCCGATACAAAGATAATTGGTGCATAGCTCAAAAATTGGAACTGCTCACGGATATCCGCTTCCCAGTTAGCAACAGTATGGTTGTCCTTCTTAATCGTATCCCATTTGTTAACTACGATGATAATCCCTTTACCGGCTTCATGGGCAAAACCAGCAATACGCTTGTCATACTCACGGATACCTTCCTCGGCATTGATAACCATAAGGACAACATCAGAACGGTCAATAGCACGCATAGAACGCATGACAGAGTATTTCTCTGTATTTTCATAAACCTTACCAGATTTACGCATACCAGCGGTGTCAATCATGGTATACTCTTGACCTTCACTATCCACAAAGTTTGTATCAATGGCATCGCGAGTCGTACCAGCAATTGGGCTAGCAATTACACGGTCCTCCCCCAAAATGGCGTTAATCAAACTTGATTTTCCGACATTTGGACGTCCAATCAAACTGAAACGGATGATATCTGGATTTTCTTCTTCAACTTCTGTTGGGAGATTTTCAACGATAGCGTCGAGAACATCCCCTGTACCGATACCGTGAACAGATGAAACTGGATAGGGATCACCAAGACCAAGAGAATAGAAATCATAGATATCTGCACGCATCTCAGGGTTATCCACTTTATTTACCGCCAAGATAACTGGCTTGTTGGTCTTATAAAGAATACGGGCAACGTACTCGTCCGCATCTGTCACGCCTTCCTTACCTGAAACGACAAAGACAATAACGTCAGCTTCAGTCATGGCGATGTCAGCTTGGTGCTTAATTTGTTCCATAAATGGTGCATCAACATCATCGATACCACCAGTATCAATCAAGCTAAACTGGCGATTAAGCCATTCAGCAGAGGTATAAATACGGTCACGTGTTACCCCTTCAACGTCTTCGACGATAGAGATACGTTCACCCGCAATTCGGTTAAATAGGGTCGATTTCCCAACATTTGGGCGACCCACGATAGCAACTGTAGGTAATGTCATATGTTTAAGTCCCTGATAAAAATAGGGATTCCTTTCTTCATTTAGCAGTCTCACTTCCACCAAGGGAAGCAAACTCTCTTATTCTTTATCATTATGAGATTCAACTTAGCGGCGATTAACACCCTTCAAGTGAACCTCTTTGGCAAGAAAACGAATACGCTCCATCACACGTTTGGCCTGCCAAGTCTCGTCTCCTTGACGTCCATTGGATAGCTTAGCTTCTAAATCCGCAAAACTATAGTTAGACGTAAAGAAAGTAGGCAGCTCTTCAATCATACGATGCTGGAGGATGACTTGCAAAACATCATCCCTAATCCAAGAAGAAAATTGCTCTGCACCAATATCATCTAGAACCAAAACTTCTGCTTGTTTGACAGCGTCTATTTGTTCCTTGACAGAACCGTCCTTAATTCCATTTTTAACATCAATGGTAAAAGATGGGTAATGAATAATGGTCGTCGCAACCTTCTTGGTTTCGGAAAGTTCATGAGCCATAGCAGCCAACATGAAGGATTTTCCAACCCCCATGTCCCCGTAGATGTAGAGGCCTTTCTGGTCTGGACTAGGGTAATTCGCCACAAAATCCACGAGACTCTCAAAGGTATTCACACGCGCCACATCATCTAGAGCAATATCCGCAAAGGTAATCTTACGATAAGACTGAGGCAGACTCACCAAATTAATCCGTTTAGCGATAGCCTGTTGTTCCTGTTGCTCTTTGAGCTGACGCGTCTCCTTATAGGTCACATCAGCGTAGCCTTCATTCATGGTCAGAATCGGCTCATACCCTTTAGCAATATAGGAGGCATCACCTTCTTTGACCTTACGGCATTCCACCAGGAATTGATTAAACTTAGGAAGACTACGTTTGATTTCATCCTGGCTTAGGCTATGCTCTTGAATAAAGCTAACCACTCTTGGATCCGCCAAAATTTGCTTCGTTAAATCTGTTGCATTGCCAGACCCATGATGCCCTGTTCGGTTTAGGGTTTGTCCAACTCTTTCCATAGGCTACTCCTTTCCTTTTTCTAGTTTTGCCAAAGCCCGACGTCGAATTTCATCCAACTTAGCCTGATCAGCCTGACTGGTTTGATTATCATAATTTGGATTACTCCAGCTCGGCACATTTGTTTTCTTCTTAGAATCAACTTTTGCTTGTTGTGATTTCTTGTCGTAACCACTACGCAAAGCTAAAAGCCCTTGTTCAGCAGTGAGGATGTTCTTAAAGTCAAAGTCGTTAGCAAGTTTAGAGATATACTCTCGATTCACATTCGTCGAACGTGTCCGTCCCAAACTGTAAGCAACCATGAGGTTAATAACCTCATCCATAAAGCCTCTTTGTGCTAAATCCGTGAGAATCTGCTTCTCAGAATTAGTAACAGTCCCGCTTGGACCTTTGGCACCCTGTAAGTAATCTATAGGCTTTTCGGACCTAACCGCTTTAAGAATTTTTTTCTCAGTCTCCGTCAAAGCAGAGTCACCACCCAATTTTTGAGTTTGTGCCTGCTCTAATTGCACCTGCATACGCTTGACAATAATCTGGTGGTTGACGGCTGTCTTTTTAGCTAAGAGATAGGTATCATACCAATTCATGCCATGAGTCTCAGACAATTTATATATTTCAGGCACATCTGTCTTTTCATCTGTAAAGACAAGACCATCGGCCTGCATCCGATTCCTAAAACTAGTTAAATCAAATGAATTTTTAGGCTTGATTTCAGACACAGACTTTTGAGCCAAACGCTCATCGGTAAAAACATCCGAAAAACGTTTAGATAAATCTTGCAATCCTTGGAGACCTACCGGTTTCAAAGCGTCTACTGCTGGTTCACTAATCTTTTGCTCGAGAAGTGAACTATAAACGGCATGTTTTAGAAACTGCTCAATTGTTAAGGGAGACTTAAGCTCTATCACATAAAACCCTTGAGGTGACTGGTAAAAGGCCAAGAGATCTACTGCTGTCAGAACCGCCAGTGCTTCTTGAAGGGGCTGCATTCCAAAGTTAAGGTGATTCAGAATAGCCGCAAACTTATGGCGGCGATTACCATTGTCATAAAAAGCCACGAAATACTGGTAGAGAGCGTATCCCTCACTCCCAATAATGGGATAATAGCAACGCATTAAACTTGCCTGATCGGGAACGATAACCTGATTACCAACATAGACAAATTCTTCAATAGGTCTCATTTTTTAGACTCTTTTTTCGCACGTACAGTCTTGGTGATTTCTTGAAGTAACTCTTCAATCTCATCAACATCTTTGAAAGAACGGTAGACACTAGCAAAACGTACATAAGTAATTTCATCAAGGTCAGCGAGTTCTTTCATCACTAAATTCCCAATGACATCACTATCAACCTCTCCATCATGGTTACGGCGAATATTTTGCTCAATACGGGTGATGGCATTTTCGATATCCTCACTAGAAACCGGACGCTTCTGAGCACTCATCAAGATACCATTGAAAATCTTATCGCGAGAGAATTGTTCACGAGTACCGTCTTTTTTGACAACCAAAAGTGGAACTTCTTCCACACGCTCAAAAGTTGTAAAACGAGCATGACAAGAATCACACTCACGACGACGACGAATGGTATTCCCATCCTCTGCCTGACGGCTATCGATAACACTAGATTTATTATGTTGACATTTTGGACAACGCATGCACTTCACCACCAATCTTTGAAATTCGGTACTCTATTTTACCATAAAAACACACAAAAAGCACGCTCTAAACGAGGCGCGCTCACGACCAAGAATCACTCTAAGACTCTTATAAATTGATTTAAAGCTCAAGTTGAGGTGTCGTCGTTTCTCCATCCGCAAATGGAATGTAAAGGTCGAAACGTGTTCCAACACCAAGTTCAGAACTAACATCGATACGGCAGCGATAAGCTTCCACAATTTGGTAAAGGATTGACAAACCAATACCGACACCAGATTGCGTTGTCGTACGGTTACGTGCCTTATCTGAACGATAGAAACGTTCAAAGATATGCTCAATATCTTCTTTAGAAATCCCTTCACCATTATCTTGTACTTGTACCAACATTTCATCTTCTAGAGCCTTAATTGTAACCTGGATTTCCTTGTTAACAGGAGAATACTTGACCGCATTATCAATCAAAATAGTAATCGCCTGTTCAAAGTGTTGGCTGTAAATCTGTGCTGGACGCTCTGAGCTCTCAAAATCATTGAGATAGAATTGGTAATCTTCATGCAAGACACGGAAGTTACCAATAACCGTACGGATTGAAGAATTCAAATCACACGTATCATTTCTATGATTTTCAAATGATCCTTTGACACGGATAGAATCCAACATATCATTAATCATAATCGTCATACGGTTGGCCTCGTGACTTGCAGCCTCAAGACTCTCCTCAAGAATCTCAGGGTCATTTTTACCCCAACGTTGCAAGAGGTCCATATGGCCCTTGATAACCGCAATCGGCGTACGTAATTCATGACTGACGTCACTCAAGAAACGCATCTGCATCTGATTATTTTCTTGGATTTTATCCATCATACGGTTAAAGTTAACCGCCAAATCACCAATTTCATCGTGACTTTCAATCTTAGAACGAAGTTCCAAATCACTTGGCGAATCGGTGATAACTCCCATCGTTTCGTGCAACTGTCTCATCGGACGAAGAATAGATGTCAAGACAACCACAGTTGCTGCGATAACTAGGACCGTCATCCCCACTTCTAGGAAAATCAATAAGAAAATCAAACGCTCTTTCAGAGCATAGTAGAATTCCAAATCATGGAAAATCTGGGCATAACCAACGATGGTCTTTTTATCCTTACCGTAAATTGGAACTTGTAGTAAGAAACCACGCTTTCCTTTATAGGACACTGACTTCAGTTTGTTTACTTCAGACATGCCTGGAGGAGAGTCTGTGTTTTCCTCAGAAGTAAAGATAAACGTTCCCTTTTTGTCATAAACAAAAACAGATTGGTTAGAAAATAATTTATTAGAAATTGCAACTTGACCATCCAAAGAGTGCTTTTCAGAAAGCACACCATTAATGATTGATGCATAGATATTTTTAGGCGAATAAAGGGCCGCTAAAAGCGGTTCTGGACTCAACTCTTCATCAGAATCCCAGTCCTTTTCGATATAAGTAACAACTTTCGAAATTGTGTTATTTACATTTTGACGTTCACGTTGCAAAAGAAGCGTATTGGCCGAGAAAACAACAACCAGAGTGAACATCGACAATACAAGAAAGAAGACCACAGCAGTTGTCATGGTCAACTTTTTTCTAATGGTTACTTTACCAAATAATTTATCTTGTAATTTACTCATTTTTCACGGATAACGTAACCCATTCCTCGCACTGTTTGAATGTATGATTCCTTACCTGGAACATCGATTTTTCCACGCAAGTAACGAATATAAACATCTACAACGTTTGTTTCGATTGCATCATCATATTTCCAAACTTGAAGCAAGAGTTCCTCACGGGTCATCACTTGGTTCATATTGCTCAAAAGTGTGTTCAACAAATCAAACTCACGTTTTGTCAATGGAATTGCTTCATCACCACGAACAACTGTACGGTTTTGAACATCCAATTTCAAATCACGATAAGTTGACGCTTTAGCTGGTGCATTCTTAGCAGCTTCAATATCTTGGCGACGGAAGGTTGCACGAATACGTGCCAATAGTTCTTCAATCGCAAAAGGTTTTACAATATAGTCATCAGCACCACGGTCCAAACCAGCAACAATGTCCATGATTGAATCGCGGGCTGTCATCATCATAATATAAGTATCTTTTTCTTGTTGGAGACGACGTGTTACTTCAAAACCGTCCATCTCAGGCAACATAAGGTCCAAGAGAATAAGATCGAAATCTTTCTCGAGTGCCATTTCAAGTCCTTCACGTCCGTTGTCTGCTGTCACAACGTCGTATCCTTCGTGTTGAAGTTCAAGAGAGACAAAACGAGCAAGGTTTTTCTCATCTTCAACAATCAAAATGCGTTTGCTCATAATAAGTATTTACCACTTTCTTAAAATTTTTTGACTTCTATTTCCCTTAAAAAGTCTGTAGATTTACCCTATAAATAAATCCGAAAATTAACTTCTAATGATATAATAATACAGTTTTTTAAAATTGTCAAACATTTTTAGTTTATTTTTTTGAATTAATTTTCGTCAAATAGACCGTTCAATTGGGCAAAGGGATTACTTGCTTCTTTTTTCTCCTGTTGAAGTGCGGCAAAATCCTCTTCTGACAAGACTTCCCAGTCATTACCTGAGAGCGAAATTTGTCCTGATTCTTCCTCAGGTGTTAGTACTCTCAAAGGAATATTAAGAAGAATATTATCTAGAATACTCTCATCAAGATTAATGGTATCCCCATCCAAGATAAGAACTAGATTTTCTTCGACTAATTCCTTTTGAAGAGCTGCATCTGCCTCTTGTATAAAGGTTTCTGAAACCGGATAGTTAAAGCTAAGTGTCACAGGTTCAAGTGAACGGCTAGATGGCAAGGTAATATCATAGCTAAGTTGATAGTCCAAAAGGTACAAGCCATTATCATAGGCTACCTGACCACTTGCTTGAATCTGTTCAAGATTTAAAACTTGATCATAGCGTTCTTTAATAGACTCCAACAAAGAAGGTGCTTCGGTAAAGGCGAGCCCCTCTGGAGACTTTCTAACTTCTGAAAGATAAATCATTCTTAATCCTCAATTTAAATTTCCCCATAGGGATCTATTTTCAATCCACAAGACCATAATCCCCTACATTCACTTTTCATTAGAGAGCATGATTATGATTTTAGACTTAATTAGTATTATATCAAATTTTTAAGAAAAAATAACACCTTTAATATTACATATTTCTTAAACTTAGAACTTTTTTCAAAGCTAATGAGGAACTTACTCGGACCCAGTTTCCATCTGTCCTATAGAGTTAGATGAAAGCTCTTAATTATGGTAAAATAAGAGCATTGAAACTAGATAAAAGGAATATATAATGACACCTGAAGATTTTTACAAGGCTCTGAAAGAACTGGGGTTCGATCTCAGCCAAAAACAAAAAGACCAATTCCAACGCTACTTTGAACTTTTGGTAGAATGGAACGAAAAGATCAACCTTACTGCAATCACAGAAAGAGACGAGGTCTACCTCAAACATTTCTATGATTCTTTGGCTCCTGTTCTTCAAGGGCATATTAAAAATCAAAGTATTCGACTTCTGGATATCGGAGCTGGAGCTGGATTTCCAAGTCTCCCTATGAAAATCCTTTGCCCTGAGCTTGATGTGACTATCATCGACTCTCTTAATAAACGCATCAATTTCCTCAATCTCTTGGCTGATGAACTTGAGCTCAGCGGTGTTCACTTCTATCATGGACGTGCAGAGGATTTTGGACAAGACAAGGCCTTCCGTGCTCAGTTTGATATTGTTACTGCCCGTGCCGTCGCACGCATGCAGGTTCTCTCAGAATTGACCATTCCTTTCTTGAAGGTTGGTGGACAACTTATTGCACTTAAAGCTGCAGCAGCTGATGAAGAGTTAGCCGATGCTAAAAATGCCTTGAACTCGCTTTTTGCCAAGCCTATTCTCAACGAGAACTACAGACTGCCAAATGGGGATGGACGTAATGTCACTATTGTCGATAAGAAAAAAGAAACCCCTAATAAGTACCCACGTCGTGCTGGAATTCCTAACAAGAAGCCGCTATAACGTTTATCCAAGGAGGTGTCTTACTCCTTGGATTATTATTTACTCTTATGATAACTCGGAGGTTTTCATTGATCAATCGTCTTTCTGTCACGCAAAAGCTGGTGCTCAGCTTTGTCTTTGTCATTATAGTGGGAAGTATTTTACTTAGCCTTCCCATAAGCCACTATGCTAATAGTCCAGAAACAAGCTACCTGGATCATCTCTTCAATACTGTGTCAATGGTCTGTGTAACTGGACTTTCTGTTGTCCCGGTCAGTAAGGCTTACAATGGTCTCGGTCAAATTTTCTCTATGCTTCTCATGCAGACGGGAGGACTTGGGCTCGTCTCTCTTATAGCCTTTAGCACCTATACCCTGAAAAATAAATTAGGACTGAGTGATCAAGATCTCCTTCAATCCGCACTTAGCAGGGATAACCAAAAAGATTTGAAAGCTTATCTTTTTAAGGTCTATAAAATTACTTTTTCTATTGAAGCTTTAGCAGCACTTGTGATTATGACTGATTTCATTCCTCGTTTTGGACTTGGTCACGGCATTTTTAATAGTCTCTTTCTAGCTGTCTCTGCCTTTTGTAATGCTGGATTTGACAACTTAGGTTCTAACAGTTTACAGGATTATGCAACCAATCCAACCATTAACCTTGCTGTAGCTTTTCTCATTATGTCTGGAAGTTTGGGATTTGCAGTTTGGATTGATTTGATTCAACTATTGCGACGTTATATTAAAGATCGTCCAAGGAATTGGAAATTAGCTTGTAGACCTTTCAGCAATCAAAGCCGTCTTGTTCTTATAAGTACAGGCTGTCTCCTCTTGGGAGGAACACTACTTGCTTGGTTACTGGAAATGGATAACTCTAAGACAATCGGTACTCTCAATGTCTGGCAACAACTTCTGGTGAGTTTCTTTCAGACTGTAACCATGCGTACCGCTGGCTTTGCAACTATTTCCTATACCAATGTCGATTTCTCCACAAATCTTCTTTTTATGATTCAAATGATTATTGGGGGTGGTCCTGGAGGAACTGCGGGTGGTATCAAGGTGACAACTGCCACTATCATGTTCCTGCTTTTTAAGTCAGAGCTATCTGGTAACTCGAGCGTTGTTTTTCGAAATCGTATTATATCTAATAAGACTGTTTTGCAAGCATTCACAGTTATCCTCTTTTTCCTAACAATGCTCTTTGTCGGCTATGTTATTTTGCTGGAGACTAATCCTACACTATCGCCCCTAGGCCTACTTTTTGAGAGTGTGTCAGCCATTGCTACCGTTGGTGTTTCAATGGATTTGACCCCTAATCTAAATACTCTAGGACGACTCGTTATCATGTCTCTGATGTTCATTGGCCGTGTTGGACCTATCACTGTTCTCTTGAGCTTGATGACCAAAAAAGAAAAGCATGTCTCTTATGCCCCAACTGATATTTCAGTTGGCTAAACAATTTTATTCATTGACAATATTCTGAAAGGATTTTATATGAAAACACAAATTATTGGGGTCCTCGGTTTGGGAATCTTTGGACAAACCATTGCAACCGAACTCTCCTCTTTTGGACAAGACGTTATCGCCTTAGATAATAACTCTACAACAATTGATTCCCTTGCTGATCAGGTGACTAAGGCCGCTGTTGGTGACATTACTGACATTGACTTTCTACGTTCTGCTGGTATTGATACTTGCGATACGGTCATTATTGCAACTGGAGAACACTTAGAATCTTCTGCACTGGCGCTCCTGCAATGTAAAAAACTTGGCATTACAAATATTATTGCTAAAGCTATGAATAACAATTATGAGGAAGTCCTTTACGGAATGGGGGCCAACTGGGTCATCACTCCTGAGCGTAGCACAGCAAAAGACTTGGCTTCAAACATCCTCCGTTATAACATTTCAAATGTTTTTCATTTAGAGGACGACGTGGCTTTAATTGAACTTAAAATTCCAAAAGAATGGGCTGGAAAGTCTTTGCATACATTAAATCTAAGACAAAATTATAACGTCAACGTTATTGGTTTTAGAGATGAGCAAAATGGCAAGTTAAACACTCACTTTGACCCAAGTAAGAAACTACCTGACGAAGGAATCATCCTAGTTGTCGCCGACAATCGGACACTAGAAAAATTTGATTATTTAGGCTATTTGAAATAACAAAAAAACGTTCCAATCTCGTTCATCTGGACAAGACGGGAACGTTTTTTATTATGCTTAATGGCAGATTCTCTCTATGCTAAGAACATTATCCCCATGGATTATAAAAACGACCATGATTGAAGAAAATTAATCCAATACTAATCCCCAATATAACGATAGCTGATAGGATGACAAGGTAATCTTGTTTCATCAAAGATTTATGAACATACCATGTACGTTTTTTGTAGCGACCAAATCGTCGTAACTCCATGGCTGTCGATATGGTATCAATTCGTTCGAGAGATGAAAAAATTAGTGGAAGAACAATTTGGAGATTCCCGCGAATACGTTTGACCAGTCCCGCCTTTTGCGACAAATCCAAACCACGAGCCTCCTGAGCCTTACGAATCGTAAAGAATTCTTCTTGGACATCTGGAATATAACGCAAGGTTAAACTAACGGAATAGGCAAATTTATAAGGAATCCCAATCTGATTAAGACTAGCCGCAAACTGACTCGGATGGGTAGTCATGAGAAATAGGATGGCAAGAGGAACCGTTGAAAAATATTTAAGCAATAGATTTGCAAGGTAAAAAAGCTCCTGACTGGTTAGATAGAAACGTCCCCAGCCTTCAATAATAACTGTCTTAGCCCCGTAAATTTCTTCACCATAACCGGGTGCGAAAAGGTAGACCATAAGTAAATTAAAGAGAGCAATGGATCCAATAATCTTAACAACGAAAGAAATATCTCGCCAACGAATCTTAGCCAAATAAAAGAGATAAATGGAAAGTACGCCTACTGCTAGGATAAAGCGGGGGTCATAGGTTGCCATACAGGCAACTGAAACCAAGATAAAGAAAAGCATCTTACTTGCCCCAGACAAATCATAGAGGAAACCTTGACCTGACTGATAACCAATTAAACGATTAGACATTAGGGCCTCCTTTTTCGATATAATACTGGGTTACTTCTACTGGATCACTTGACAATTTCTGACCCAAAGTATAAAGAGAGGTCTGCTTGAGATTAGCTGACTCTAGTAAATCCTTCTGATTAAGAATTGTAACAGGGTTGTCGTCTGCAATGACTTTCCCCTCAACCACAACGAGACAACGGTCGCTATATTCCAACATGAGCTGCATGTCATGGGTAATCATCACAATCGTATGACCTTGCTTCTGAAGACTGTCCAAGAAATTCATGATATCTGTGTAAGTCTTGTAATCTTGACCAGCCGTTGGCTCATCCAGGATAATGATTTCAGGTTTCAAAACCAAGATAGATGCAATGGTCACGCGCTTTTTCTGACCAAAGGAAAGCGCAGAAATGGGCCAGTTACGAAAACTATAGAGACCACAAGTCTTCAAGACCTCATGAACACGCTCTTCAACCTCAGCCTCTTCAATTCCTCGCAAACGCAAACCAAGAGCCACCTCATCAAAAATCATAGTTTGGCTAATCATCTGATTTGGGTTTTGTAGAACAAAGCCTATACGTTCTGAACGCTCAGCGATGCTATCCTGACTAACATCCTGCCCCTTGTAAGTTAATTTTCCTTGACTAGGAACAAAACCGCATAGAGCCTTGGCAAGCGTCGACTTCCCAGCCCCATTTTTTCCGACAATCGCTAGTCGCTCACCTTTTTTCAAGCTAAAGGACAGATCCTCTATGATTGCTGGATTATCCCCATAGGAAACACTAAGCCCCTCAACCTTCAAAATAGAATCGCTCGAACTGTCTCTTTTATCTTTCAAAACTCTGTCTGGCAGAGCAAGGTCAGATAAGTCTAAAGCATCTAATTGACTAAGATTTTGTGTACTCCTTGTGTTAAATCCCAACTGACGTAAAACCGTCACATATAGAGGTTCGCGAATCCCATTTTCTAACAAGAGTGTGCTCGATAAAAGCTCATCTGGGCTACCATTAAAGAGGAGCTCTCCATCATTGACCAATAAAATGCGGTCAACGGGACGATAAAGAACATCTTCTAGGCGATGCTCAATAATAATCGTCGTAGCTCCTACCTCCTTGTGTATCTTATCAATGAGGTCAATGGTTTCCTGTCCTGATTTAGGATCTAAATTTGCCAGAGGCTCATCAAATAAAAGAATAGGACTTTCATCAATCAAGACTCCAGCCAAACTGACTCGTTGCTTTTGGCCACCTGATAAATCTTGAGGGCGGTGATTCAGAAGAGAGGTCAAGTCTAGACGCTCAGCCCAGAGGGCTACCTTATCTTTCATCTCACCTTGATCAGCACAATCATTCTCCAAAGCAAAAGCCAAATCCTCGGCTACTGTTAGGCCAATAAACTGACCATCTGGATCCTGCAATACCGTCGATACCAACTGTGACTTATCATAGATAGATTGTTTGAAAATATCCTGACCATCTATCCTTACCTGGCCTTGTGCCTGACCTTTATGAATATTAGGTATGATACCATTGAGACACTGAGCTAGGGTCGACTTTCCACTACCAGAAGGACCTAAGATGAGGACTTTCTCGCCCTTGGCAATATCAAAGCTAATATCTTTAAGCGTCGCTTCTGCTTGCGCATCATATTGAAATGTAAACTGATTAAAACTAATGTATTTATCCATGTTTCTACTAAAAAAGAGAGGAGGTATCAAAACAAACTGACAGTCCCACTCTCCTATGATTCATGCTAGTCTTTTGTAAGACTACCAGATTGTGTACGTGAGCTAGCATAGATTGCAAGAAGGAGGGTTCCTCCAATTGCAATTGTAATAAAGTTAGCTACGCCAGCTACAAAACTTTGTGCATAAAGGTATGACCAGGCTTGTGCAAATTGGAGTCTATCACCAATAGGAGTAACGATACCATAGGCAATAAGGAGGGCCAATGCTTGTGCTAGGTTAAACCAAATCATACTCATCAAAGAAAACTTGCCAGTTGTCACATCATATTTTTTGTTGAATAGACCAATTACAAGACCTGTAATAGCACTTGCAAGTACCCAAGCCCATGAGATATTTCCGTATTGGATGCCATCTTTAAGCGCATGGCCAATGAAGCCCATAAAGAAACCTGTAATAGGCCCAAAAATCACTGAGAATAGGGCTTGAACAGCATACTGAAGTTGGATGCTAGTATTCCCAAAAATAGGGATATTAACAAACATACCAATGATAATAAAGAGTGCTGCACCAATACCTGTCGCAACTACTGTACGAATTGAATTATTTTTCATAATCTTACTTTAATCTCCTAAACGTTTAATTTCAATGTGCCAGTTAGACCCTACACCAACATTATAGGCCTTGGCAAAAGACCCTTGGTTAATGGCTAAGCCAACACGATAGAGGGAATTGATATAAATAATTGGCTGACCGATACGAACATCCGCAAAAGATTTCCCATAGGTAACTTGGTTTTGGTAGACCAACATATCATTGTTAAAGATAGTCACTTCGAATCGATCACCAAAGTTTGGTTCCAACGCGTAAAAGTCATCACGTGTGATAGAGGTCCACAGAGAGCCGAAACGGACGTCCAAAATGTCAATCGCCCCACGAACCAAACTATCCTCTATGATGGTTTCAACCACTGGAAGTTCTAGAATTTTATCCACAGGTAACTCAGGACCAACTTCTTCAAAACTGATATGACCAGAAGCTAATTTGGCACCTGTATAGGCATAAACATCACGACCATGGAAGGTATAAGAAAGCTCTGTATTACTACGACGATTCTCAACCTCGGAAATCTCACGAACAGCCTCGATACCAACAACCTTCTTGATATAAGAAAGTGTCCCGTTATCTGGTGTGACGATATATTGCCCCGTCTTTGTTAAGGCAACCACACTTTTACGTGAGGAACCTACACCCGGATCAACTACCGAAACAAAGGTTGTCCCCTCAGGCCAGTATTCAACGGTCTGAAACAGACGATAGGAAGCCTCAAAAGTGTTGTAGGGAGTAATCTCATGTGTCAGGTGATGAACTCCCAAACTAGGTTCTTCCTGAAGGGCCACACCAATCATGGCCGAAACAGCACCGTCAACCAAACCAAAGTCTGATTGAAGCACCAATAAATTATTAGTCATAAATGTTTTACCTTTTCTCTTTGAACGGTTTATTTTACCATATTTTAAGGGCTTTTTAAAGATGATAGATTCTTGAGCTAGCTATAGTCTTTGACTATGTTTTCTCTAAAATCAAAAAGCCAGCCAAATAGGCCGACCTTATACAATTAGCTATGCTTTCTTCCAACGGCTCTTTTCTGCTACTGCTGTAAAGAGAACATCTGTTGAAGAGTTAAGGGCTGTTTCACAAGAGTCTTGGATGACACCTACGATAAAGCCGACACCGACAACTTGCATGGCCAAATCATTTGAGATACCAAAGAGGCTACATGCTACTGGCACTAATAGGAGGGATCCTCCAGCAATACCTGAGGCACCACAAGCAGAAATAGCTGAAACCACACTAAGAATGAGTGCTGTCGCAAAGTCGACCTGAATTCCCAAAGTCGTTACTGCAGCAAGCGTTAAGACATTGATTGTCACGGCTGCTCCAGCCATATTAATAGTTGACCCCAAAGGGATAGAAACCGAATAGGTATCAGGATTCAAACCAAGATCCTTACAAAGTTGAAGGTTAACTGGAATATTGGCTGCTGATGAACGAGTAAAGAAGGCTGTAATCCCAGAGTCTTTCAAACAACGGAAAACCAGTGGGAAAGGATTTTTGCCCATCATCACAAAAGCAATGATTGGATTAACAACCAAGGCAACAAAGGCCATTGTTCCCACTAAAACAAGGATTAGGACACCATAATCTGCCAAAACACCAACACCATTCTCAGAAATAGTATTAAAGACAAGACCAAGGATACCAAATGGGGCTAAGTTGATAATCCAACGAACGATTTGTGACGTCACTTCTGCCAAGGTATTAAGCAAATCTTTCGTGTGATTGCTAGCTGTTCGCATGGCGAAACCAAAGACAACTGCCCATACCAAAACACCAATATAGTTAGCTTGAGCCAAGGCATTGACAGGGTTATCCACCATCTTAAGCAATAAATCTTTAAAAACTTCTCCCACACCTTGAGGTGCCGTCGCTTTAGTCGCCGCCTCTGCTCCCAACTTCAGAGAAATTGGAAAAATATAGTGAGAGATAACAGCTGTCAAAGCAGCCGCAAAGGTCCCAAAGAGATAAAGAACAATAACTGTCTTCATGTTGTTTTGTTGACCTTCTCGCGTTTGGGAAAGGGCATTGGCAACCAAGGCAAAGACCAAAAGTGGAGCAATTGCCTTCAAACCACCAACAAACATGTCTCCTAAGAGACCAATAACCGTAAACTTAGGAACAAGCAAACCAAGCACAGCACCCACTACCACACCAATGGCAATACGCTTAATTAGACTGGTTCTATTCCAAGTTGAAATAAAACGTTTCATAACTCATTAACTCCTTTTTTATGGTTAGCTCAACCATAAAGCATTCGATAGCTTCCATACTATGATAAATATCTGAAATCGTCAAGACATGAGAAAAGCCTGTAGCAAACAGGCTCTCAAATCCTATTTATGACTCAATTTACGAGTCAAGAAATCACCCAAGAATTGGATAAGGAAAATCAAAATCAAAATCAAGAAAGTTGCCAAAATGGTAACTGATGTACTTGAACGGTTATATCCATAATAGATGGCGATGTAACCAAGACCACCGGCACCGATAGCACCGGCCATTGCAGTCTCACCGACTAGGGAAATCAGAGTTACGGTTGATACACGAACCAACTCAGGTAGACCTTCACTAAGGTAAACCTTAATCGTATCCCAAAGTGTTGCACCACTAGCTTGTGCTGCTTCAATAACACCACGGTCAAGGTCTGCAAGTACCACCTGTACTTGACGTGCAAAGAATGGGAAAGTTGCAGCTGACAATGGAACCAAGGCCGCTGTCATACCGAGGTTAGTCCCCACGATAAAGTAAGTGAATCCTTTCAAAATCGCCAAGAGGATAATGAAAGGAATGGCACGGAAGATTGAAGTGATTTTATCCAAGATTTGGAAAACAAATTTATTTTCAATAACTCCACGAGGACCTGTCAATACCAAGAAGAGTCCCATAACAAGACCAAGAAGTCCCCCAATGATGAAGGAAATAACCGTCATGTAGAGAGTCGCATAGATGGCGTCTGGCCAAGAGTTAACCCCCTGCATACCGATACGATAAATATCTGGAAAGTTTTGTTGAATCCAATCTGCCATTATTGGGCTCCTTTCTTAAGTACTTGCAAGCTGACACCTGCATTTTCAATCGCTTTTTGAGCAGCAAGAACCTGATCCGCTTCACCATCCAAGACAACGACCAATTCACCAACAGGAGTATCACCTAGAATCTCAACGTTACCATAAAGGATGTTACTTGAAACTCCGTACTCTTTGAAAAGTTCGGTCAAGAGCGGCTCATCTGTTGAAGAACCAGCATATTTAAGTTGAACGAGAAGGGCTGAGCTTGGTAAGTTTTTTACCAAAGGTTGTGCATTAATCTTAGCCAAGGCATCTTCAATCCCTGCTGCAGTTTCAATAAATTCTTGTGTCAAATCTTCTTGAGGATTTGAGAAGATATCAAGTACACTGCCCTCTTCCAAAAGTTGACCATTTTGCATAACGGCAACACGGTTACAAATATCTTTAACAATTTGCATTTCGTGGGTGATCATAACCACTGTCAACCCAAGTTTTTTATTCAAATCCTGCAATAGTGAAAGAATTTGCTTAGTTGTTTTAGGGTCAAGAGCTGATGTAGACTCATCTGAAATCAAGATTTCAGGATCATTAGCCAAGGCACGGGCAATCGCTACACGTTGTTTTTGACCACCTGATAATTGTGCAGGATAGTTTTCAGCACGATCAGCCAAATCAACCAATTCCAAAAGACCGCGAATTTTTTTGTCTTTCTCTTCATTGCTTAGTTTAGAATGACGAAGGGCAAAGGCTACATTTTCATAAGCCGTCTTTTGAGCCATAAGGTTAAAGTGTTGGAAAATCATCCCAATCGTTTGACGTTTCTGACGCAATTCTTTTGTCGACAATTGGACCTTACCATCTGCAAAAGTCACATCTTTACCGATAGTGATTTTACCAGCTGTAGGCACTTGCAAAAGATTGATCGCACGCACAAGGGTAGATTTACCAGCCCCTGAATAACCAACAATTCCGTAAATATCACCTTTTTCAATCTGGATAGACACATCCTTAACCGCTTGAATAGTGCGGCGTTTCTGCGTAAAGGTGATATCAATATTTTTCAAATCAATAATGACATTACTCATAACTTGCAATTAACTCCTTAATTAGTTCAATGTGGGTGTAGTAATCTGCTAAGCTGACATTTTCATCCCCACCATGGTCACGACTGTTGGCATTTCCTATACCAAAGGCTGCCATAGGAACACCCAAAGCCTGATGAATCATATGCATAGGCCCTGTACCTGCTGCCGTTGGAAGCACAGCAACGCCTTCTTCATAAAAGCCTTTTGCTAACTCAATAACATTGACAATAGCTGGATCAGACATATCACTACGATAACTTTCTTCACCAAGAGTGAAGGTCACCTTGATACGGTCAAATCCTTCTTTTTTGAGGTGTGCCTTGATACACTCCAAAACGTACTCAGGCGTCAAGCCAGGGACCAAACGCATCTCCATCTTAGCTCTGGCTTGGGCTGGTAAGATAGTCTTAACCCCTTGCCCCTGATAACCTGTTGAAATGCCTTCAATGGAAAGGGCAGGTTCAAAATAGTAAGTTTTTAAGAAAGCTCGGCGGTCACTTTCTAAAATGGGTAGTTTTAAGCCGTAAATCTTACGAAGACTATCTGCATTTTCAATGGCATAAGTTTCAATAAGATCCATCTCTCGTTCGTTTGGTTGGACAATCTTTTCATAGATACCGTCGATAAGGATACGTCCCTGATCATCTCTCATGCTTGAGATAGCGTTGAGCAAGTACCACGAAGCCGATTCAATCACTGCACCAAATTTAGAGTGGATATCAACATCAGCACTCTCGACAGACAAGTCAAAGGTAATAATCCCCTTGTTGCCCCCTGTGATTTCCAATTGACCTTTACTATTTCGATTTCCTTGCTCCCAAACCAATAGGTCTGCTGGAAGAAGGTCATCTCGGTATTTTTCCAAATATTTTTCAAGGTCAGTTGATGCAGATTCTTCAGCCCCTTCCATCATAAACGTAATATTTACAGGAAGGTCGCCAACCTCTCGAATATATTTCCGCAGGGCTGTCAAACGAGCTGTAATATGCCCCTTATCATCATCAACACCACGACCATACATGTAGCCCTTACGAACTGTCAGACGGAAAGGTTCATCTGTCCATGGCTGATCATTATCCGCAGGAACCGTATCATAGTGTTGATAGAAAATAATTGTTTTCGCATCTGGATTTGGACTCTTGAATTTTGCCAAGACAAATGGTGCCGTATAGGTCTCGTCAATTGTCACCTCTGCACCAACACCAGAGAAAATCTCACCAAGGTAAGCAGCCACGTCATAGAGACCAATATTTTGAGCAAAAATAGATTTTTTAGAAATCAAAGTCCGCAAGACTTCAAAATAGTGCTGAGCAATTTCATCGTTACGAAATTTTCGTAACTGCTCTTCTTCACTTGAAAATGCCATCAAATCGTCTCCTTCATACACGACAAAATGGCGTGCTCTCACACGCCCTCTGTCTTTAGCTTATTTCTTTGAATTAGCTTTCAATTGATCTTGTGTTGGGGCACCTTTCCATGCTGGAAGGTCAACCTTGTTAGATGCATCATAGATGATTTGTGCTACTTCATCGTTTTGGTATGCTTTAATCAAAGTCTTGATAGCATCAGCTTTATTTGATTTTTCCCAATCTTTATTAGCTGCAATGACGTTAACCCAATCTTTCAAATCTTGACTTGGTTCTTCTTGGAAGAGAGTTGTATCATAGTTAACGTTTTGTTGTTGTGCGTATGAGTTATTAACAACCGCTGCATCTACTGATGAAAGCGTTTGGGCAGCTTGTTCAGCTGAGATTTCTTTGATGTCCAATTTCTTTGGATTCTCAGAAATGTTCTTGATAGTTGCCAATTCACCATCTTTAACATCCAACTTAATCAAACCAGCTGTTTGAAGAAGTGTCAAAGCACGGCTTTCGTTTGTACCATCGTTAGGTACTGAGATTGTAGCTCCTTCTGGAAGCTCTTTAACATCTTTATACTTAGCTTTTCCGTTTTCAGTACCTGAGAAAAGGTGGATTGGGCTAAGAAGTGTGTCAGCTGCCGCAACAACATCACCTTTATTTTCTTTGTTCCAGTTGTTCAAGAAATAAATGTGTTGGAAAGCATTAACATCGATTTCACCGTTTTTAAGGGCTTCATTTGGTTGGTTGTAGTCTGTGAACTCTTTCAACTCGATAGTAACACCCTTGTCTTTAGCCAATTCTTTGACTTTATCCCACAATGGCTCAGTTGTATCATCCAAAGTCATGATACCAACTGTCAAAGTTTTATCATCTTTAGCTGATTTATTACCACCAGCACCACAAGCAGCCAAAGCTACTGTTGAAGCGACTGCCAATCCTGTAATTCCGAGAATTTTTTTAAGTTTCATAACGAACTCCCTTTAATTGTTTTAAGTATAAAATTATTATCCCATAGGATGAGAATTGTATCAAATTGTTTATAATTGTATATATCTATAGTTTTTAACTATAACTCGCCCTAGATTTTAATTATATGAAAAAGCTGAGAATCACTCCCAGCCTTCCTTATTATTTTTTACTAGGAACTTTCAAAGCATCTTTAGTTGGAATATAATCTTTATTTCCAAGGAATTTTTCAGCCAACTTAGCCAAAGTACCATCTTTTTGGAGTTCTTCCAAACGTTTGTTTACAAATTTTTGAAGGTCTTTTTGGTTATCTGCGAACAAGAAGTAGATGTATGGTTGTTGATCAGATTTAAGTTCAATCGTCTTCAAGTTGCTCAATTTATTGTTTTTGATGATTGCATTAACAGTTGGTGCATCAAAAATCTTGAAGTCGTACTTGCCTTCATTCAAACTTGTCAACATTTGTGTAATATTTTCGTTTGTGTAGTTAAGTTCAACTGGCTTGTCTGAATGTTTATCGTTAAATTCAGTTAATTGTGTCGCTGTCGATGTTCCTTGAACAACCTGCGTTGAATGTCCAGCAATATCATCATATTTCTTAATATTACTATCTTTTGGAACAGTCAAAACAGCTGGTGTGGTACCAATTGGATATGAGAAGAGGTATTTTTGGTCACGTTCTTCTGAATAAGAGATATTGTTCCCAGCCATTTGGTATTTAGCTGAGTCAAGACCTGTGAAGACTGAAGACCATTCTGTTTTTTGGAATTTCACTTCATATTTGTCAGAGTCCTTGAAGACAGCTTTGGCCACTTCCACATCGTAACCAGTCAATTCACCGTTTTCTTCATATGAGAATGGTGCTGTTGTCCCAACAGTGGCAAAGTTAATTGTTTCTTTAGCACCTGAAGATTTAGAGGCTTCTTTTGATGATTTAGATGAACATGCAGCAAGCAAAGCTACTGAAGCAATGGCTACACCTGTAATTCCAAGAATTTTTTTAAGTTTCATAATACTCTCCTTTGAGATTGATTGTTTTTATTGTAACAGAATTCACCAAGCTTAACTAATACTTAAACATAATCAAGGTGATAAGAAAATACTATCACCTCAAAATTTCAATTGTTTGACAAGAAAAAAGCAGAAAACCAATAACGATTTTCTACTTATATTTGTTAATAATGTGACAAACGCTCAATCACTTGCTGGTTATTGAGCACTTCCTGGGCAGGAAAGAAATCAGCCTTACCATCTTCAAAAAGAAGAACATCAGCCTTTTCATGATGAAGGTGCTTAAAGTGATGAGCAGACATGATAATAGTTTTCCCAGCTGAATGAAGTTCATGTAGAAGTTCCCTAAAAAATTCTTCATATTCTTTAGAAAGATTATTGAAGGGTTCATCAAGAATATAAACATCTGGATTCGTTACCATGATACTGGCAAAGGCCACTTTCTTCTTTTCTCCACCAGACAGTTGATAGGGAACGCGATCCCTTAAATCTTCAATTTTCAGCAGGGATAGTGTATCTTGGACCCGCTGTGAGACTTCTTCTTCGGTCAGACCTAGCTGACGAGGACCAAAAGCAATCTCATCATAGACAGTACTATTAAATAATTGACTATCCACATCCTGAAAGAGGATTCCGAGGCGGCTATAAAAATCTCGTTTTTGACGTTTGTCCTTCAGCCATTCTTTGAGGTCCTTACCTAAGAAAAGAATGCGTCCAGATTCTGCCTGCTTAAAGCCGGTTAATAAACTGATAAGACTTGATTTTCCAGTTCCATTTTCCCCCATCAACATCACATATTGCCCTTGTCTAATCTCCAAATCAAGACCAGTAAAGACCTTTTTTTGTTCATAGGCACAGGCCACTTGATTCAATTGAAACATCTCATCCTCCTAACAGAATCTGTCCTAAAATCACTGCTACTAGACTTATCAAGGCCAGCCAGTCTTTCCATATGAATGACTGTGATGACTTGACATACTCACCAACAAAGCAACGTGCTTCCATGGCTTGAGTCAGTTCCTCACCATAGCGAATAGCTTTAAGGTATAAAATTCCCCAGATATTACTTCCAATCCGGAAACGATGATTGCCACCAAAGCTTCGCGCTTCAATCCCTTTGAGCAAATCCATCAATTGTTTTCCAAAGACATCAATATATTTTATGGTGATATCTAACTGGAGCAGAACAAGATCCGGAAAATGCAACCCTTTTAATGCCGCTAACATCTCACTTATTGTACTCGTCTCTGAATAATAAGCAATGGCTACAGCAATCAAAGGAAGTCTAAAAAGAAAGAGCGATTGACCTCCGCTAAGTAAGAGATGTGGTAGATAAAGAACTAAAGGAAAAATCAACAACACTACGGTCTTTTTCAAGGTTCTTACTAAAATAGAATGTGGCAGAAAAGCCACCCCAGCTCCTAAAAACAAGTCTAGAATCCACAAAACTGTGAGATTTCGGCTAATTCCCACTGAAATAAGTAAGAAAAAGAGAAGTAAAACCTTAGCTGTTGGATGAAAGACTGATACTACTTTTAAAGGATGCGTTTCAAACTTTTGAAGAAGAGCTTCCAGATGGTGACGATTCCGTATAAGAAAGTTATTTCTACCGACTTTAGTGACTACAGGGCGCTCTTCCGACATCCATTCTGGCAGAATCATTTTTCAACCTTTCTACCGAAAATCAAGCGATAGAGGATGAAGAAAATCAAAACAGCAGAAGCAGCACTCAGGATATAACCCAAGACTTCTGGAACACCTGCGATACTATAATCTGGGAAGAGGGCATTGAATGAGAAACCATTCAACATTCCTTTTGGCGCTTGGGCTTCCACATGATAATGAGCCAATTTTTCTACCAACTCTTTGACATCCCATTCCGCAAAAGCTGTTCCCGTCGCCAATAAACCAAGTGGTGTTAGGATAATCAAGGCTAGGATAAAGAGCAATAAAGGACGTAGTTTTTTAGTCGTTAGTTCCTGAGTATTATCAATATTCAAACGTTCAATGAATTCTTGAACACCAGCTGTGAAGAATCCTTCTACCAGACCGATGAGGAGGTGAGTCAAGCCCATTACTGGAAGTGTCACTCTCAAAGGGTATGGGTTGTAAAGCGGATTACCACTACTATCTTTAAAGAGAATGGGCTGAATTCCTAGTAAAACTGCAACAGTCAGAGCTGCAGCTACAATCCCAATATAACCTCCAAAAAAGCTGGCAATTATCCTGTTCTTTGTCCACTTATTCAAGAGTTTATAAACAGCATAACCTACAAATGGCATAACAACGGCCATACAAAAGGCGTTAGCACCAAAGGCCAAGATTCCACCATCACCAAAGAGCAAGGCCTGCATAGCCAGGGCCACACTAACTGCTAAACAGGAAGCCCAAGGCCCTAACAATATAGCAATTAGCACTGCTCCAACAGCATGGGCACTCGTTCCACCTGGGGCTGGAAGATTAAACATCATGATAAGGAAGGACAAGGAAGTCCCGATTCCCAACATAGGAATCGTTTTTTTATCCGTATCAACTTTAACCTTTACTTCCTTGACGGCCTTATACCAAATAGGCAACATAACTGCCCCCATTGCCGCACAAGTCGTAGGGCTTAGGTAATTTTCAGGAATATGCATTTTTTATCTCCTCATATCATTTTTTCTCAAATTCAAAGGGGTTAATCCATGTATTTCTTGTCTAAAATAGTCTGCACAGGCATAAATGACGCGACGATTATCCTCAGCAGTTTTTCCTAAGATACGTAACACCAGACCTGGGATATCTAAGGATGAAATAGCAAAATCAGACTCTAAATTCAGATCTTCTAAGTGCTTCTGCAAAGCCTTAACAAAAGCCTCGTCAATATTTGGTGACACCATTACCAAACTATTATAATTTCGCCAGCCTTCAAAATAACCAAGTTTAAACATATCTTGTTTCTGAGGCTCTAAGAGGGTCTGATCGCTATAAACAAGCTCATTATCTTGGTAGATTTGTGTCAAATTACGAAAATAATGGTATTGAAACGGCAAATCCTCATGAGACCAACCTGCCGTCACACCATCTGAATAAATCAAGTGGGCAGACTTATCCATATCAATACGACTTGTTTGGAAATAGCGTGATTTCAAATAGGGAATGACTTCATCAGCCATGTACTCCAAATAGCTATTTTCTTCAAGTGTGATGGACGTATGTTGTTGCGTCAACTGTCCTCTTTCACACTTGTAAACATAGGTAGGTGTTTGGGTTGTTACCAAGGCATGAGCATCTTTATTAACATCAATGGTCACTTGATACTGCTCACCCTCGACAAAGCCCCCACCCATATTAATCAGGAAATAGTAAGGAACACCATTGGCATCTGAATTATCCGCTGATACTCGAGAGTTACCTTCTTGGTATTTCTTGTGGGAAATTGTACGACCATTTCGGTTTGAAAATCCAAGATGGACAAAGCCATCGTATGCTTGTGTCATCTTACAAGTCCTCTAGTAGGAAATTCTTACGAATCCATTCTTCCACTTCCTTAACATTGTCATCATTATTTAAATTTGTGAAAATGAAAGAATCTTCGTTACGGAAATGAAGGGTATCTTCACGCATACGGTCTAGGTTGGCTCCAACATAAGGAGCAAGGTCAGTCTTATTGATCAAGAACAAATCACTCTTAATCATCCCTTGACCAGCCTTACGTGGGATTTTTTCACCCTGAGCAACGTCAATAATATAAATGGTGAAATCAACCAAATCAGGACTGAAGGTCGCAGCCAAGTTATCCCCACCACTTTCAAGGAAAATAACATCCAAATCATGGTTAAAGCGCTCTCGAAGAGTTTCAATCGCTTCAAAGTTCATAGAAGCATCTTCACGAATAGCAGTATGAGGACATCCACCAGTTTCTACACCAATGATACGGTCTTCATCTAAGCTTGAATTTTTAGCCAAGAAAAGAGCATCTTCTTTTGTATAGATATCGTTAGTAATAACTGCTAAATTTAAGTCGGACATACGTCGTGTAAGACGCTCAAGCAAAAGGGTTTTACCTGAACCAACAGGTCCACCAACTCCAATAATTACAGTACGTTTTGTCATTGTTTTTTCCTCTCAACCTTGTTGATATTTTAGGACATGAATAGGCGGAATACCTGTGTTTCATGTTTCATCTGAGCTAATTCAAGACCAGGCGTATTGGCCCCAAGGTAGGACGCGTCCAGTTCTTGAATTTCTTGTGTCATTTTTTCTAATTGTGAAAAGCTACGTAAAACAATCTCTTGTCCAGAAAACTGTCCAAGTGGAATGGCACGAACAGCATTTTGAACCATCGTCGAAATCACGCTATAGCCATAAAGTGCAATAGCTTCACTACATCCCAAGCCCTTGTTAAAGACATAGAGCGCAAAGACAATAGCTGGATTGCCAAAGACCTCACCCTTACGTATTTTGGACTGATAGTCATCCAATACCGGAATAGCATGGAGCCTTTGAATGAGTCGAAGCATTTGCTTAGCAATCATTTTAGTCCCCTGTCTTGTTTCACGCGCTTGCGTCGAAACTGTCAAGACATTATCATAATGCCAAACCTGCTCTAAGTTGTCTGTAGCCATAGCATCATAAACCAGTTTGATTACAAGACCTTCACCATATTTAAACTGACTAGCTAAATAGGCTTCTTGCCACTCTTCGTAACCTTTATCATCTGTTACAGTGTCTTCGCGCAGATAATTTTCCATCCCAAAAGAGTGGTTAAACGATCCAATTGGAAAGGTTGAATCGACAATTTGCACAATTTCAAGATAATCTTGCAAAGACACATTAGCAAAAGGATTAATGTTCATGGGCAGTTAAATTCACATGGCGTAGGGGCTTATCAAGGACCACTTCTTCAATCGTGTAGGCAATCTCTTTTTGAGTCAAGACTTGCTCTACAACTGGGTCAACCTCTAAATAAATCTTGGCATCTTTCACCTCAATCGGTTTATGAGTATTCCCAAGAATATGAGCTGTGATTCCCATTTCATCCATATCTTTAGGTGAAATGACAATCAAATCCTGTGACTCAACACCAATAGCTAGGACATGGTGATCATCGATAAAAAAGGCAGAGCCATTTTGCAATTTTTGTCCCTTATCAAGACGAATACCAAATTCATTCCCATGATCACTCTTCACACGAATAATTTTTTTGTTAAGGTCATCGCTCGAAAGAATGACTGTTTCAATATGGTATTTGTCCACATCGATATCTTTAACAAGAGCATCTACTTTTGTAAAAATCATACTTTTTCCTTTTCTATTACATTTTAAAAATCTAGCATCAAACTCATATAGCAACTTAATAAAGCACTAAAAACGTTATGGCTATAAAATACAAAAGAGGTTGGAGGAAAAATTCCAGCCTCATTTATATAGCGTCTTCCTTAGAACAAGAAATAACGTTGAGACAATGATGTCGTATGGATTGGTTCACAAGTAACCAACTCATCATCAATAAAGACATCAAAGGTCTGTGGATCGATACGGATTGTTTTTGGAGCGTAGTCATTAAGCTTCATATCACGCTTAGTCAAGTTACGCGTATTCTTAACAGGAAGAACAATCTTATTCAAACCAATTTCTTCTTTGATACCGTGATCATAAGCATATTGAGAAACAAATGTAAGATTTGTTTCATGAACCGCTTGACCGTAAGCACCATATAATTTACGCATGATACGTGGTTGAGGTGTTGGAAGACTTGAACCAGCGTCACCCATAACACCATAAGTTAGCATACCACCCTTAAGCACCAACTTAGGTTTTGCACCAAATTGAGCTGGTTCCCAGATAACCAAATCTGCAAATTTACCAACTTCTACAGAACCGATATAGTCTGCAATACCATTGGTGATGGCAGGGTTAATTGTATATTTAGCCACGTAACGTTTAATACGGTTATTATCGTTAAACTCTGAATCCCCTTCAAGTGGACCACGCTGAGCCTTCATCTTATCAGCTAGTTGCCAACAACGCATTGCTACTTCACCGACACGTCCCATTGCCATGGCATCTGAAGTCATGATACTAAGGGCTCCCATATCGTGAAGAACATCTTCTGCAGCCACAGTTTGTTTACGAACACGTGATTCGGCAAAAGATACGTCTTCTGGGATTTTTGGATCCAAGTGGTGACAAACCATAACCATATCTAACAACTCACCAATAGCATTTGTAGTATATGGGTTAGTTGGGTTAGTTGATGATGGCAAAATATTTTCCTTACCTGCAAAGACCATAATATCTGGAGCGTGCCCACCACCAGAACCTTCGGTATGGAAGGTATGAACGGTACGACCTTGGAAAGATTCCAAAGTATTTTCCATAAATCCACCCTCATTCAAAGAGTCGGTGTGGACCGCAAAAGATACATCGTATTTATCCGCAACTTTAAGGGAATTATCAATTCCTGCGTAAGTCGCACCCCAGTCCTCGTGTGTCTTAATTCCTGCTGCACCAGCTTTAATTTGCTCTTCAACCACTTCAGTCTCAGAACCAACACCTTTGGCAAGGAAACCAAAGTTAGCAGGCATATCATCAACAGCTTGCAACATACGAGTAATATGGAATTTACCTGGTGTACATGTTGTTGCATTACTACCGTCAGCGGGACCAGTACCACCACCAAAGAGGGTCGTAATTCCATTATCCAAACCAAATTCAGGAAGGTCAGCAGAAATATAATGTACGTGGAGGTCAATACCACCAGCAGTCACAATCAAACCTTCTGCAGCAATGGCTTCTGTACTAGCACCCACAACAAAGTCCACATTGTCCATTGTATCTGGGTTACCACCGCGACCAATAGCAACAATCTTACCATCACGAATACCGATATCTGCTTTAATAATACCTGTATAGTCAATGATGGTTGCACCTGTAATAATGGTATCAACAACTGATGGATTGTCACGTGTTTCCGTAGCACTAACACCCATACCATCACGCAAAACTTTACCGCCACCGAACTTAGATTCCTGTCCATAAACAGTAAAGTCTTTTTCAATGGCTGCAAAAAGATTGGTATCTCCAAGACGTACGCTATCCCCTACAGTTGGTCCATAGTGTTGAGCATACTCTTCACGATCCATTTTAAAACTCATCGATTTGTCCTCTTTCTAGTCTAAGAAACCATTGACCTTGTTATTGAAACCAAAAATACGACGTTTCCCTCCAAAGTCAATAAGTTGTACTGTTTTCGTTTCACCTGGCTCAAAACGAATGGCTGTACCTGCTGGAATATCTAGACGTTTGCCTCGCGCCTTTTCACGATCAAATTGAAGACCAGCTTCGTTTGCTTCATAAAAATGGTAGTGAGAACCCACTTGAGCAGCACGGTCACCCACATTTTTCACTTCAAGACTAATGGCTTCGTAACCACCGTTATAATCAATTGGCTCACTCGCCACATGGTATTCACCTGGAATCATTACACTTCTCCTTACTGAATAGGATCATGAACAGTAACCAGTTTTGTACTGTCCGTAAAAGTAGCTTCAACTTGAATCATTGGAATCATTTCTGCAATACCTTCCATAACATCTTCACGTGTTAAGAGATTGCGAGCTTCATCCATCAGTTGGGCAACAGTTTTACCCTCTCTTGCACCTTCAAGCACATAGTCAGTGATTAAAGCAACTGCTTCTGGATGATTCAATTTGATTCCTTTGTCTTTACGTCGTTGAGCAATCATAGCCGCAAGGCTAATCATCATTTTTTCCTGCTCGCGCATTGTCAATTGCATCGTTTTTCCTCCTTAAATCAATGCTTACCACTTGCCCCAAAGCATCAAAAGCCCTGGAATCCAAGCTGTTACAATTCCTTCAAAAATAGCTAGGTAAGGGACAAATTTTCCTAGATTCTTCTTAAGATTAATTTCAATAAAGGCAGTTAGCCATAGGATACCCCACAAGAACCAAATAATACCATACCAAGCATTACCACCGTATCCAGATGTTAAGCAAAGAATCCCTGCTGGTAGCGTATTAATTGCCACAAATAAACTAAACCACCCATACAAACGTTGATCAAAATCGAAAATCGTATTGATCGCTGAGTAAAGATAGGTGAAAGCAAATAAAAGACCAGTAGCGCTACCATAAAACCATTCAGCGCCTTGCCCTGTACAAGCTCCGTAAGCAATGACAATAATGTTGAGAATCAAACCCAGACCACCCGTAAAGATATTCATGACAACATTTGATTTATCAGGAATACCCTCTAAACGATGGAGTCCATTACTCATCAAAACCATACCAACATAGAGTAGGATGACACCTAACATAAGAACCTCCTAAGTTTTTTTATGTTATTATCATACTACTTTGAAAACACATGTCAACGAATTTTCAGAAATTTTGCAACATTTAGATGGTAGGCAATCTAACATATAGTGTCAAAAAATGACATCACCTTTGGTGATTCTCGATAGAAGTCCTTTGCTCAATCCCAGATAAACAAACAGTTAATCTCTAAAAAACTATCTTTAGCATTTGACAGTTTCTGACAATATAGCCCGTACAATCTATCATTCAATGTGAGCATAATATTTTTTACTCACCTATTTTTCCAACTCATTCTCCAGACCTAAGTCCATAGACCTATTTTTAGTAATTTTACAGTTTGGTGTCAAAATCGAACATTTTTTATGATAAAGTCTTTTTTGGACTAACATCCAAAAGGAGAATTATGATGGAAACAAATAACTATACTACTAATTTACAGCTAGTCTCCCAGGAATATTCCGACGAAAAGACTAGTCTTCAAACCAAAACCAAGAAACTCTTGGAATATTTTTCACCAAAAGACATTTGGAAAATTAAGGGACTGATTGTCGCCTGTCTCGTGACCTGCTTCCTATATGTCACTTACTTGACCCATTTTTCCTTTGCCTTTCCAGCAACCGTTGTCTTGATAAGTACGATTGAACTGGGCTGTCGTCTATTAGGTGGAAAAGCAAAGGGAATGCGACTTGAATCGGCAATGTTTATGGTCACTAGTCTACTACAAGGTTTACAAATTAGTCTTTGGGGTCTGCACGACAACTGGGGGAGCGCTCAGATTCTTTGCCTTCATGCGAGTATCCTCCTTTACTTAATGGCACGTACTGGACAAAGTAGTCAAGACCGTTTGGGAATTATGGTTTGGCTAGACCTCATATACACTAGCTGCATCTTCCCACTGAAATATTTCTTTATCGGAGCCTGGACACTACTCTATAAAACAGCACCTAAACAAGAGCTTTCTGAAGAAGAAAAGCACGCAGTTCAGAACCACAAATGGATGATTCTCATTAGTATCATGATTGCCTTGATACTGACTGTATTCGCTGCTAGTCAGCTTAGTCAGGTCTTGCCTTCTTTCGGACAACTTTGGCAACAGTTCTTCCAGACACTTGCTACTCTACTTGATTTCACTATCACCTTCAAGGATAACGGATTATTGTTCTCTCGTTTAATAACCAGTATCCCTCTGGCTCTAGGACTTTTTGCTCAACTCGGTGCAACCTATTTGGCAAAAGAAAAGCCACTTAGTCAAAAACGATTTGAAGGCCGTCTTAAAACAACCCGTCAGTTTCCAAAAGTAGCAGCTTATATCGTACTCGGAAGCCTCTGCCTTACTTATGCCCTATTCATATTAACTGCCACTAGTCAAATGGGAGAACTCCTTTCTCTCAACCAAGTCAACATTCCAGCTCATCAAGCCTCACATATTGCTGTTCAGGGCTTCTGGCAATTAATTCGAGTCTCTACTCTTAACTTGGGAATCCTAGCTGGACTTTACATTTTTTCTAAAGAAAACTTCTTCACCCACAAGGGGCTTCGTTTGTTGAGTACCCTACTCTTTACTTTTGCTAGCCTCTTTGCCCTTATCGCCGGCTGGAAACTCTTTGGCGTTTATATAGCACTCTATGGTGTAACGCCACGTCGCTTACTATCAGGTTGGTTTGTCACAGTACTCTTTATTTGGTGTGTCCTAACACTTATTAGACTTTATAAACCTATCCAGGCGACCCGTCTCGCTGTATTTTATGCAACTATCAGCTTCACCTTGGTTAGCCTCTTAGGTAGCTTTATTTTATAAGAAAAAAGAGTGGAACTAGATTAACTAGTTTCACCCTTTTTATATTGGAGTTATTTTGAATCTCTTGTAGGAAAGGCATACATCACCCAAAGTACTACTAGTAGTGGTGTCGCTTTTAATACAATCCAAGCAACATTGAAATTGGCATCACGTAGACGACGAATCTGCATAGAAATGGTCGGAAGCGCCGTTGCTACTATAAATAGAATGAAAGCTGTCAATGTAAAGCCAGCAGCTCTTGTTTCCCCAAGTAAGTCCATCAGTAGGAAAATCAAACTACCGATAATTCCATTAATCAAGACAACCCACCAATAGTCTGATCGTTTTGTACGACCATAAAAATCGAGATAGCCTAACCAAAAATTTTTATATGCCTCTAACATGTTTACACCTCTTAATAGTCTGTTACCAGTATACTATATTAATAAGATAGGTGCAAGATGTGAAAATTTAGACTTCTTAAGTTATCTACATATATAATAGGAAGATTATTTTAAATAAACTGGAATGGATTGAAATTAGCACTGTCTGACTCAATCTGGCCACTCACCATGGTCACTACACGACTGACATGTTGACGTACACTATTGCGGTGAGCAATAAAAATCATTGTTCGTTTAATCTTAGCAAGATTAGCCATGACCCTGCTTTCAGTATCACTATCGAGACCACTGGTAGCTTCGTCAAAAATCAAGATAGGTTGTTTGGACAATAGAGCCCTTGCTATAGCTAATCTTTGTTTTTGACCGCCAGACAAACCACCGTCTTCAGATACTTGGGTCTGAAAGCCTAGTGGCATTCTTTGAATATCCTCTAAGATATCAGCTTGTTGGCAAACTTTAATAAGCTTTTTCTCGTCAACTTCTCCTTCAAATCCTAATAGAAGATTCTCTAAAATCGTCCCCGTAAACACATAGGTCTGCTGGGGAACGTAAGTCACCATTTGACGCAACTCCGCATGGCTAATAGCATCTTTATCTAGGGTTACATGACCACTAGATTTCGTATAATAACCTGACAACATTTTAGCTAAGGTCGTTTTTCCAGATCCACTTTTACCCATGAGGGCGATTTTCTCACCCTTATGAATCGTTAAATCAATCTTACTAAGAGTCTCTTGCTGATAACTAAAACGGTGACTGACTCCTTTAAAAGCAAGTTGTTTAAAAGATAACTCTTTAAGTTTTCCTTTTTCTTCCTTGTCCACAACATAAACTTCTTGAAGACGATTATTGGCGACTTTGGCTTGCTGAATTTTAGATTGGAGATTGATGATATTAATTAAAGGAGTTGTAAAATAATTCAGCAACATATTATAGGTAATCAACTGACCTGCAGATAGTTGCCCTTCCATGACCAATTGTGCCCCATACCAGAGGATAAAGACATTGGAAACTAACTGAACCCCTGTCTTTAACCCATCCTGCGTTAATTGCCACTTGGCCTTAGACAAGGACTTCTTCAAATAGTCATGGAATTTCACCTCAATTTCCCGATAGCGTCTTTCCTCAACCCTCAAGGATTTTAAGGTTTCAATACCTCGCAAATCATCAATAACAGCGGTATTGACCTGACTATTTGCCTCCATCAATTGATAATTTTCTTTCTCAAAAAGCTTATAGAATGCCACAATGATTAAAACATAAAGAGGAACTACCGTGAGAGTCATCAAAAAAAGTGACTGATTTTGTACAATAAGAGCCACAGCTAGAGTCATCACAATGGTCACATCTAGGAAAATCGATAAAATCGTTGAAGCTAGAGCATCGATAATAGTGTTAGCATCCCCAAAACGTGACGTGATTTCACCAGTACGACGTGAACTAAAGAAACTAATAGGCAGGGAAAGGACATGCTTGATATAAGGAAGAATGACAGCAATGGACAGGTAATTACCCAATCGATGTAGAAGATAATCTTTGAAAAAAGTAAAAACTTGTTGAGCAAGATAAGAGATACATAAGCCTAGCGAAATCATGGTCAGAAGATTATATGCCCCCTGAGGAATCAAGCGGTCGATAATAGCTTGCAAATAATAAGAACCAATAATATTAACAAGGGTCACTAGAAAACTCAGCAAGACAATGACTGCAATCAATCCCTTACGACGAAACAAAATTGGTAAAAATGAAAGAAGCCCCGGCACGTCTTCTTTGTATTTAGTGTAGGTTTCTCCTGGAACAAAAAAGAGAGCAACTCCCGTCCACTCTTTGGCAAATTCCTCTAAGGGCATTTTAATGACCTTCTTGCTAGGATCTGGATCACCAATAACAAGCTGCCCCTTGATTTGACCAAACACCGTATAATAATGCTGCAGCCCACCTTCTTTAACCACATGTACAATAAAAGGATAAGATAGGTTTTCTTGTTTAAACAAGTCTAAATCCGCACGAATAGCCTGAGTTTCAAGACCCAACTGCTTAGCCGCTTCCACCAAACCAAGCGCAGAAGTACCTTCACGAGAAGTCTGAGCCAACTCTCGCAAATAAGCTAAACTATAAGATGAACCATAGTGTTTAAGAATCATGGCCAAGGCAGCGACACCACAATCACGCTGATCAACCTGTGAAATATATGGATATTTTGACATGGTGACTCCTTATTAAAGACAACCTGCAAAATAAGGCAAGATAGTGATAAGTAGTGAGAATAGTGTAAATAATTTTAGTTTTTTCAAAATAAAACTCCTTTTAACTGTTATTTATGTTTCTATAGTAAACATTTAACCATTAAAAAAGTAGTGACATTTATGTCACCACCATTTCTATAAACCATCTGCCGCTTTACCTGCCTTTATACTTTCTTCTAGTACCGAGTCTTCTAAAACGGAAGCAAACATTATGGCCTTATCGTAATTTTCTGCAGCCTCTTTCTTGTTTCCTTTATGCAGAAGTTCATATTTGGCTTTGAGAACAAAAACATTAGGTTTATAGCTATAGAATTGTGATTTTTCTATAACAGCTAAGGCTTTATCCACAACTGTTAAGAAGTCTGAGAAGGAATTGTGAAAAATCTTCAAAGCAGCGATAGCCATCAAATCGTTAAATAAAACAATATTATAGACATCATCTGTCCAAATTTCCTGATTTAATACTCTCTTTACGATTCTTTCAAAAAGTTTTTTATCATACTGTTTTCTTCCATAAAGATGGAAGAAATAGTAGTCAATAACTAATAAATCGTTAGTTGAGAATTTCCTCTTCCTTTTGACTTGTTCAAACAAGTCTTCATATATCTCCTCAACTTTAGGACTCTCTTCCCAACTAGTAAAACTCAAAATATTTTCCAAAATATCTAGAGTTAACAATTCTTCTTCTGGGAGAAGTTCAAAGAATTTCTCATAGACCTCCTCAATTAAGGCAAGTTTAGCCTTTATTCTTTCTGGATTTCTATACGTTGGAAACTTAATCAGACGATTCTTCATCTCGTAGTATTCGTCAGGGATAGTAATATTATCATGATCCAATAAATCGGTCATATTTTTTCCTAGACGTTTTGCAATATAAGATAATTTATCCAAAGACGGGAGCGACTCCCCTTTTTCAATGCGAATTAACTGACGAACAGTCAATTCCGCACCATCTAAACATAGCACTTCACGTGACATCTGCTGGCGTTCACGCTCAGTTTTGATTCTTAGTCCAATGCTGTCTTTTATGTTCAAGAGACACTCCTTTATTTCGAAATTTTAAAAACATTATATCATAATTGTAATATAATTAATATACAGTTAATGCATTTTTAACAGAACAATAGTGAAAATAAGCTATTTTTATACATTTTATATAGGAAAGACCTTCCTTTGTACCAAAAAAACATGCAGTTTAAAACTACATGTTTTTTTATTTCTGTTTACTTTGGAATCGCCATTCAAAGCGAATGCGATCATAAGTTGGATAAATCGCATTAAGCAAACCAAAGGCTAAGGTAAAGCCAGCTAAAACATCTGTTGGATAATGAACTCCTACATAAATACGCGAAAGTCCAACAAGGAAAATCAGAAGCCCAGTAATAGCATAAACTACTATTTTAGATTCTTTTTTCTCCAAACGCTGAGCAAGGACAATGGCAATTGCTCCAAGAATCATAAAAGTTCCCAAAGAATGACCACTAGGGAAAGAATAACCACTAGCATGCACTAAATGCGTAATTGATGGACGCTGACGCTGATAAATATACTTCAAACTTACAATCAAGATACTAGCGAGAAGCCCACTAGCTCCCACAAAGATAGCTTCTGATTTATACTGACGTAGATAAAGCCAGATGACTGCTACGATTGCAATAATAGCCTGTACAGGCGTATTCCCAAGTATGGTAATAGTTTTAAAAAAGCGTGTCAATCCTGCTGGTAAGCCTCCTCGAACCCAAGTTTGAATGTTGCTATCAAATCCTGTCAAGGCTTCAGGATAGAACTTAACCATATAACCGAGAGCAACAAATAACAATAAGGCAAAAGAAGCATAAATATAATGTGTGTGTTTGTGTTTCATATTTATAATTTTACTAGAATAGACTTAAGTGGAGCATAAATCAAAGCAAAGACTAGCGCAAAAATCAATCCTTCAAGTAAATTGAAAGGTACTACCATAGCGAAAAGGTATTTATAGAGACCTATAAATTGCGCAATATCAAAGTTGGCAAATTTAGCATAGAGTGGTACTGCATAAATATAGTTAAGAATAACCATAGCAACTGTAAGCAAAACAGTTCCTAAAACAGAACCAAGAATATAATTCTTGCTTGTTTGATTTTTCTTCCAAAAATAGCTTAGGCCCCAAACAAAGACGCCTAGAGCAATAAAATTCATAGGAAGTCCAATCATTGATCCTGGACCACCATTGTTTAGCAAGAGCTTCAACAATGAACGAAGCAAGAGAACACCGATGGCACTCTTAAAATCAAAGATGACCAAGGCAATAAGAACAGGAAGGATTGAAAAATCAACCTTCAAAAAATCTGCTGCTGGAATCAATGGAAATGAAAAATAAAGCAACAAGAATGAAACTGCAGATAAAATGGCAATGTAAGCCAATTTACGTGTGTTTATCATAAAAAAATTCCTCCAAATTTTAACAATTTGAAAGAAGTTCCCAATGGATTTGCCCATGCCAAAAAAAGCCTACGCAAAAAGACTGGTCTTCTTCCATCCAGACTATACTGTCGGTTGAGGAATCACACCTCATCAGCTTGCGCTCGCGGACTTATCCAAAGAATCACCGCCGGTCGGGAGTTTCACCCTGCCCTGAAGACCTTTTAAGGATAACATAAAAAAACCTTGGTGACAAGGTTTTCAAATTATGGATTTCTAATCTGTTGATAGTCAATGACTATAATTATTCTTTTAAAACAAAATGAAGTATCTATTTTAATTTATCGTGCTGATAACGGTGACTCAGCTCTAGCCCCTCGAACTGTTGCTGACGAAGCGCTTCATAAACAATCATACAAACAGTGTTGGACACATTTAGACTACGCACATGTTCATCATTCATCGGAATACGAATAGCTTTTTCAGGATGCTCACGCATAAAATCTTCAGGTAGGCCTGTATCCTCACGACCAAACATAAAATAGTGGTCCTCACTATTGGCATAGGCCTCTTCTGAATAAGTCTTATCCGCAAATTTCGTGACTAAATGCAAACGCCCCTCTCGATTTTTAGACATGAAATCTGCCAAATTGTCATAATAAGTGATGTCAAGCTTATCCCAGTAGTCTAAACCTGCACGTTTCATTTTCTTGTCATCAATTGGAAAGCCCATAGGACGGATGATATGAAGAGGGCTATTAGTCGCTGCACAGGTACGTGCAATATTTCCGGTGTTTTGTGGAATACGAGGTTCAAACAAGACAATATGATTACGTGACATCTCAATTCTCCTAGACATAAAAAATACCATGTCGCCCGGAGTCAAGCTCAGCAGACGACATGGTTGTGGACGTTCATTAGCTTAAATCATGACAGGTTAGATTTAAAATAACGAATCTTTGAATATATTTTAGCACTTCTGGTCTAAAAGTCAATACTATTTAAAGAAAAATTTCACCTTTATTTACTTAAATAGGAATAGTTGATAAAGCTAGCTGAAAAGGATGATTTTTCCTCTAAAATAGAGTATCATAGTAATGATTATTTGGAGGTAACTCATGCGTATTATTGTCGTAGGTGCCGGTAAGGTCGGTACCGCACTCTGTCGTTCTCTTGTTGAAGAGAAGCACGATGTTATTTTAATTGAAGAAAAGGAAGAGGTCCTCAAACGCCTCAGCAAACGCTATGATGTTATGGGCTTTGCTGGAAATGGGGCTAATTTTAAAATTTTGGAACAAGCCGAGGTTAGCAACTGTGACGTCTTTATCGCAATGACCGATAAAGATGAAGTGAACATGATTTCAGCGGTTCTGGCTAAACAAATGGGTGCCAAAGAAACTGTTGTTCGCGTACGTAACCCAGAATACTCTAATGCTTATTTCAAAGACAAGAACTTTCTTGGATTCTCATTAGTAGTTAACCCTGAACTTTTAACAGCTCGCTATATTGCCAATACAGTTGAATTTCCAAACGCCCTATCAGTTGAAACTTTTGCTAATGGACGCGTTATTCTTATGGCATTTAAAGTTACTGAAAATAGCCAATTATCTGGTATGACAATGGAACAATTCCGTAGGAAATTCGGCAATATTCTAGTTTGTACGATTCACCGTCAGGGTGAACTCATCATTCCAGATGGAAATGCTACTATGCAAATTGGGGATAAGATTTATGTCACTGGTAAACGTGTTGATATGGCACTTTTCCACAGTTACATCAAGCCAAAAAGCATCAAAAAACTTTTGTTGATTGGTGCTGGGCGCATCTCCTACTACTTGCTCAATATCTTGAAAAACAATCGTATTAAGGTCAAATTGATTGAGCAAAAAATGGACCGTGCGCAAACCTTTAGTCAGGTCTTCCCTGAAGTTTCTGTTATCTTAGGTGACGGTACTGCTAAAGACCTTCTTCTCGAGGAAAGTGCAGCCAGTTATGATGCCGTAGCTACCCTAACCGGAGTAGATGAAGAAAATATCATTACCTCTATGTTCCTTGAAAGCCTTGGTATTCACAAGAATATTACTAAGGTTAACCGTACTAGTCTCTTAGAGATTATCGATCCACGTGAGACAACAACAATTGTCACTCCTAAGAGTATCGCTGTTGACACTGTAATGCACTTTGTACGCGGGCGTTTTAATGCCAAAGACTCTAGTCTTGATGCCCTTCACCATGTGGCTAATGGTCGTATCGAAACCTTGCAATTCCAAATTAAGGAAAATAACAAAATCGCCGGAAAGAAACTTTCTGAGCTTGAATTTGCTAACGGTGTCCTTATCGCTGCTATTATCCGCAATGGAAAATCTATTTTCCCAACGGGAGAAGACAGACTCGCTATTGGGGATAAAATCGTGGTCGTTACACTCTTACAAAATGTAACTCACATTTACGACTTGTTGAAGAGGTAAGTTGCCATGAATCGATCTATTGTCCGTTTTCTTATTGCCAAGCTCCTACTGATTGAGGCTGCTCTCTTGGTTGTACCACTTATCGTCGCTCTTATTTATCAAGAAGATGCTAAAGTATTTGCCAGCATCTTGGGTACGATGGGGATTCTCCTCTTTCTCGGGATGCTTGGTACTCTCTTTAAACCAAAGAACTACCATATTTACACCAAAGAAGGAATGCTTATTGTAGCCCTCTGTTGGGTGCTCTGGTCCTTCTTTGGAGGATTGCCCTTCGTCTTTGCTGGTCAGATCCCAAGTGTCATTGATGCCTTTTTCGAGATGAGCTCTGGTTTCACAACCTCGGGGGCTACTATTCTTACAGATACTGGAGTACTTACCCACTCCCTACTTTTCTGGCGAAGCTTCGCCCACTTGATTGGAGGGATGGGGGTATTGGTCTTTGCCCTAGCCATCATGAACAACAGTAAAAATGGTCACCATGAGGTTATGCGTGCAGAGGTGCCTGGTCCAGTATTTGGTAAAGTCGTTGCCAAGCTCAAAAATACAGCTCAGATTCTTTACATCATCTATCTGACTATGTTTGTTATTTTTGCTGTTATTCTCTGGCTTTGCGGTATGCCAATCTTTGATAGTATCATCACTGCTATGGGGGGCGCAGGTACTGGGGGATTTGCTGTCTATAATGACTCTATCGCCCATTACCACAGTGATCTGATTACCTATGTGGTTACTGTTGGTACCCTACTCTTTGGAGTTAACTTCAACCTTTATTTCTATATCCTCCTTCGCAAAATCAAGTTTTTCTTCCAAGATGAAGAACTACGTACCTACTTTGCGATTGTGGCTATTTCAACAGGTTTGATTTTCCTCAATATTTTTGGGATTTACCACAATTTGGCTGACTCTTTCAAATACTCATTTTTCGAAGTGTCAACTATCATCACAACAACCGGTTTTGGTCTAACGGATATTACCAAATGGCCACTCTTTTCTCAGTATATCCTACTCCTCCTGATGTTTATCGGGGGATCAGCAGGTTCTACTGCCGGTGGTTTCAAGGTTATCCGTGCTATGATTATTGCTAAGATTGCACGAAATCAGACTCTGGCTAGCCTCTATCCTAATCGTATCCTGTCACTTCATATTAATGGAAGTGTTCTCGATAAAGAAACCCAGCACAGTGTTCTTAAATATCTAGCTGTATATGTACTCATTATACTAAGTTTAGTCACTGTTTTGTCACTGGATAATCAAGACCTCTTGATTGTGACAAGCGCTGCTGCTTCAACCTTTAACAATATTGGACCTTTACTTGGAACGAGTGATAGCTTTGCTATTTTCAGTCCTTTGTCTAAGCTTATCATGGGATTTGCTATGATTGCAGGACGTTTGGAAATTTATCCTTTACTACTCCTCTTCCTGCCAAAAACTTGGTCAAAAACTTAAGCATAGAAAAACTCCTTTGGATTCATTTATCCAAAGGAGTTTTATTACGTTTTAGACTAAAATAATCTGGCACCGGATCATCGCCAGTCTCTGATAAAGGGTGACATCTTAAGATACGGGCAACTCCCATAAGAACTCCCTTTAAACCGTGCATTTCTATTGCTTGGATCATATAAACCGAACAAGTTGGACGAAAACGGCAAGAGGGTGGAAATAGGGGAGAAATCCATCTCTGATAAGCCCTTACTAAGGCAATCAGAAATCTTTTCATTATTTAACCTTATTGACAGCAGCGTTATGAAGCTGACTGATTTCTTTCTTATTCAGACGGCGTGATTCACCTGGGCGAAGCCCTGTTAAATCAAGGGTACCAAAACGCGTACGTGACAACTTATCAACAAGCAAGCCCACTGATTCAAACATTTTCTTAACCTGGTGGTTACGCCCTTCATGAATTGTCAATTCAACAACTGAACGGTTCTTTTCATGGTCTACTTTGATAATATTGTAACGTGCTGGTTTTGTTTTCTTACCATCAATGACAACACCACGAGTCAAAGGACGAAGGTTCTCCTTGGTTGCAATACCTTTGACACGCGCCAAATAAACCTTGTCAATCTCATTACGTGGGTGAATCATCTTATCGGTAAAGTCACCATCATTAGTCAAAATAAGAAGCCCCGTCGTATCCCAGTCAAGACGACCAACAGGATAGATACGTTCCTTAACGTGGGGCATGAGGTCAATCACCGTCTTACGATTTTTCTCATCAGATACCGAAGAAATAACCCCTCGTGGTTTATTAAGAAGATAATAGACCTTCTCTTCATTATAAATTGGGCTACCATTTACCTCTACAATATCACCATTTTTGACAATTGTTGCCAATTCCGTAATGGTCTTACCATTTAAGGTCACACGGCCCTCTTTAATCAGTTCCTCAGCCTTACGACGGCTGGCCACACCAGCGTGGGCAATATATTTATTAATTCGCATTCTTTTTCTACAGCTTAAGCTATATCCTTTCTACCTAGCATCTCTGCTATGTTTCTTTATTTTTAATGATTAGTTTCAACAAGTTTTACTCTTAATTGTCCAAGTCCTCAAGCTCCTCTGAAGCATCTTCCCTAAAGAGACTCGTTTCTTGATCTTCAAGTTCTAGTTGATCAATCGCCACAAGCTCGTCTAAACGGTTAATGCCCATATAGTCTAGGAAATAATCAGTAGTCGCATATAGGTTAGGACGACCGACAGCATCCTTTTTACCAGCCTCTTGAATAAGATCAAAGGCCTGAAGTTTAGCAATAGCGCCACTCGAATTAACACCTCTAATGTCATCGACTTCAGCACGAGTAATGGGCTGTTTATACGCAACTATAGAGAGGACCTCAAGACTCGCTCGTGATAAACTCTGGTTAATAGGCGTTTTAGAATAGTCACGAAGGAGACTTGCAAAATCTGGTTTAGTCACTAACTTATAGGTATTTGATGATTCCAATAAACACAGAGCTGAATCCTCATCTGCCTCGTACTTAGCTTGTAATTTCTCCAAAGACTGAGTCAGACCCGTCACTGGCATTTCCAAAAGCTGTGCCATAGTACGTAGACTAAGACCATCTTCACCAGCCACAAAAAGTAAAGCTTCTAATCGTGCTAAGTGACTACTCATTCGTCCATTCCTTTCTTAGTGTGATTGTGCCAAAAATTGTTTCCTGTTGTACTGATATGCGATGTACCTTAATCAATTCAAGAGTTGCCAAAAAGAGGGTGATTACTTGATTCATATCTTTAGCATCTGTGAAAAGTTCATCCAGATATAGCTCATTTTTTGAGCCAAATGCTTCCTCAATAATCAGCATCATGTCTTCAATTTTATAATCGTCACGCGCAATGGTCGTGTGGTTTCGGCGAATTTCTTCTTGCTTTTCAGTCATGATTTTTGAAAAAGCCAAGAAAATGTCTTGAATGGTCTTATCCTGATTCAGCGTCACATCTTCATAAACTAATTCAACTTTTGGTTTTGAAAAATACTGAGCCCGCACTTCATGCTGCTTAGCCAACTCTTGACTAGCTGCTTTGAAGCGTGCATATTCTTCCAACTGACTCAAGAGCTCTAGTTCTGGATCATCTGCTTCTGGCTCAGCTTCCACCACTGTCGGCAGAAGCTTACGACTCTTAATCAGCATGAGCTGACTAGCCATAAGCATATATTCCCCAGCAACTTCAAGCTTCATGGCTTGCAAGGTTGCCAAATAAGCCAAGTATTGCTCAATCACCTCAACAATGGGGACATCGTAAATATCTACCTCATACTTAGAAACCAGATGGAGCAACAAATCCAGTGGCCCCTCAAAATCTTTTAACTTAATATCCATTAGATTTTATAGTATTTCTCCAAGGTCACTGGACTTTTTAGTCCCAGTAAACGAGCAAGTTCAAAGGCGCCCGTTCCCTTTTCAATTTGTCTAAGAATAAATTGCTGACGCAAGACTTGAGCAGTCACATTCGATAAGCCACAGTCACTAACATAAGTCTGGATTTGCTTATACAGCCATTGTCGAGTATAGACCTTACCCAAAAGCAATCCCTGACTGTTCACATCTTTAATAGCCAACAAATACTGTTTCAAACCTGCTTCAAGTCTAAGAACACGCTTAGTTGTTCCCTTGGCCACAGTTACAACACCAAAATCCAAGTCGATATCGGACCAGTCCAACTCCAAAATCTCTGAAGGCAAGAGCCCCAACTCTAGAATCAGCAGACAGGCCAGTTTCCCAGCCCCTTCACGTCCCTCGTAAAGCGACGAAAGATCCAGTATCTGCAACTTATCCTCCTGAGAAGGTGGCGTTACCATCTCTGATAGTTTGAAAAATTTCGCTAATTCACCCTTTTGATAGAGATATAGCAAAAATTGATTGACCGCAGAGCGCTTACGTTTTTGTACAGATGGCTTCCATTCCTTGAGTTGGTTTTCATAGAGCTTTAAAGTGGTTTCATCAATTTGTCCTGAAATCAAAGTTGCAAACTGCTTAAGATCATAAGTATAAGCTTGCTTTGAACTCTCTGAAATGACCTTAGTAGCCAGAAAATCAGTGATCTGAGTTGTCAGTTGTTTTTGGAATGATGATATAGTCATGTGTAAAGTCATGTAAGAGGCTATTAACCGCCTTTAGAATCGATTTTCGTGTGATAATTCCTTTGAAAATACCTTGGCTATCAACCACAGGAAGGAAAGGATTATCAACTAGTTTATGCATTACCTCGTTTAGATTAGCATTATCTTCCACTGTTTCCACGACATCTGATGTCATCGGCCCGATATCACGGTTAACCATCTCCCACTCTTGCAAGTTATGTTCATCTTGATAACGCTTAATATCTGTCAAAGATATGGTCCCAAGATAATGCTTATCCTTAGTCAAAACGGGAACGCGCGAATAACCGTTACTCGTCAAAAGCAAAACCACATGATTAGCGTTATGACTATCAATAAAAATAGCAACCTGATCTGATGGAATTAAATAATTATCTAAATGAGCCAACAAAAAATCTTCAAATTCTTTAGCAATCATCGTTCAAATTCCTGTGTAAGTTCTGAATAAAGTTCATGGTCACGTGTATAATATTCCACACGAATTTTTGCACTATTTATAATCACCTTAGCATAAAGTTTCTCATGGATAGGCCCACGTGGCTGCGAAACAGAACCTGGGTTGATAAACACCGTCTTACCATTTCGCCAAGCTGCTGCCGCATGCAAGTGGCCATAGAGACAAATATCTGCATCCTCTTGTTGCGCCCAAAGATCCAACTTGTCCCAGGTAAAATTAATGCCATAAAGATGACCATGTGTTTGTGCAATAATCACATCACCAAGTTTAACGACCAAACGTTCTGGATAACCTGAATCATAATCACAGTTACCACGAACCACATGGATACCGTCCCAAACAGGATCACTTGATTCTAACTCAGAATCTCCGTTGTGGAAAATAGCATCTACCTTCCCTTGATAACGATTTTTTATATCTACTACAATATCACGTTCTCCATGGGAGTCGCTCATTACGATTATTGTTTGTTCTGCCATGTTGGGAAGACCTCCATAAGTTTCTTAACAGCTTGTCCACGGTGAGATTGTTCATTTTTCTCTTCTGCAGAAAGCTCTGCTGCTGTTTTACCCGTATTACCAACTAAAAAGAGAGGATCATAACCAAAACCATTGTCACCTTTAGGTTCTCGGCCAATATAACCCTTCCAGTCGGCATCAACAACCAAGCTATCACGTCCAGGTGCTGCAACAACTAGGGTTGTATGGAAGTTCGCCGTACGTTTGCTATCATCAAGCACCATAGCGAGCTCGTGCAATAATTTAGCATTATTTTCAGCATCTGTGGCATCAGGGCCTGCAAAGCGTGCAGACCAAACGCCTGGTAAACCTCCAAGAACATCTACCTGCAAACCAGAGTCATCTGAGAGGACCATTTTACCAGTTAATTCAGAAATGGTTTCCGCCTTCAAGCGTGCATTTTCCTCAAAGGTCATACCTGTTTCAGCAACTTCAGGAAGGTCTGGATAATCATTAAGATTCTCTACCTTAATGCCTAGTTTTCCAAACAGTTTACGAAATTCCTTAGTTTTTCCTTCATTGCGTGTCGCAATCAATAGGACATCACCAAAATCTGATTTGTTATCAGAACCAAAGAAATCACTCAAGGTGACACCTTCTCTAGGCACATGAACATAGACAAGCTTATCTCCTTCACTAACTACCAAGGCCCCTTGATGTTGCGTAACAGCTAAGTCATGACCAGTTTGCTCTTTCAAGCAATCCAAAATAAAGGATACCAAGCGAAGGTCTGAAGAATGTTTAGCAATATGTAACTGGAAACCACTAACAGCCAAAACGTTAGTCAAGGCTTGGAAAAGGTCAACAAATTGTTCATAGGCATCATCACCACCAAAACAAGTCAAGTGATTGTAGCTTCCAAAACTAGCCAAATACCAGTCTTGTTCGTCTTTATATTCTAAAATTGATTTAGTCATTTTCTAACTCCTTGTCCAAATCGACATGTTGGACAGCAACTTCTTCACCCAGCCATTGTTCTGCGATTTCTTTAAAACCAAGCACACTAGCTGTGGTGTAATATTCTTCCGTCTTGTCTTCGACTTCACGGCTACGATTAATTTCAAAATAATTGAGCAAAACGGAAACATCACGAACTGTTTCAGCTCCGCTATCAATTAGCTTGACACTTGGCCCCATTACATTCTGGATGATAGGACGTAAAAGCGGGTAATGGGTGCAACCTAAAACCAAGGTATCTACCTTACCGACTAAAGGTGCCATGCTCTCATAAACAATCTTTTTAGCCACACTTGAGTTAATTTCATTGGATTCAACAATAGGAGCAAAGCGAGGACAAGATAAACTCAAGACATTCATTTGTGGTGCCAGATGCTTAATTTTTTGTTCATAGATGTTAGAGGCAATCGTCATAGGAGTCCCAATGACGCCAATATGACCCGATTGACTAGACTTAATGGCAGCACTAGAACCAGGCAAAACCACACCTAGCACTGGGATATCCAAGGCTCCTTTGATTTCCTCCCAAACTACTGCTGTTGCCGTATTACAAGCAATAACGATCATTTTTACATCTTTGGTCAGAAGAAATTTAACCAACTGCCAGGTATACTCTCTGATTTGTTCTGCTGGTCTAGGACCATATGGCGCCCTAGCAGAGTCACCAATATAAACAATAGACTCGTGAGGCAACTGACGTTTAAGTTCACGTACCACCGTCAGTCCTCCGACACCAGAATCTAAAAATCCTATAGGTCGATTATCCATCTTGCCTCCTTATCCCCTAGGTTACATGTAAAAAGCTGAGATTCACGTCCCAGCTCCCCACCATTATTTTTTCTTTTTCTTGCTATCTGCAAGTGCTTGTTTTTGTTGTTTGATAATTTGGTTATATGTTTGACGCACTTTTGCTTCATTTGGCTTTTGACCCGCAGCCGACATCATGGTACGAACAGCGTCCACATTCAAACGAGGATTTTCAGCCAATTCTTTCTCCATTTGTTTGCGGGCAAAGTATGCGCCTCCATAAAAACCACCTAAAAGGGCTACAAAAACAAGAATAATCCAAAGGACGGTGTTCATAAATTTAATTCTCCTATAACGTTGATTTACCTTATATTATAGCAAAAATGGACCCTACTGACAAATAAGACGTTGGTTCTTAAAAACGTATAGAAAAATAGTTTTTTCGTTTAAAATATCGATAAAATGAGAGTTTCAGTATTTTTCACTTACAACTGTAAAGGACTTGTAAGATTTCTAGAAAAAAAATAGGTTATTATATAAGTTGTGGAATTATTATTATGTTTATATAAAGGGGTTTATTTATGCTCAAGGAAGCAACTATTTCCGAACGAAAAATTGTCAACGCATTTATTGAACTCTTAGAAGAGAGTTCACTCGAACAAATCAGCATCACAGACATCATCAAGAAGGCAAATCTCAGCAGACCAACTTTCTACTACTACTATTCAAATAAAGAAGATTTGGTTGAAACAACCTTCTCAAAGATTTTAGATAAAGTTTCAAGTATTCTTCAGGAAGACATGACCTACCAAGAGGGTGTTGTTACTGAAATGCTAGGATATCTTAAGGAAAATCAAAAACTCTGTCTCACCTTAATGACACACATTCCAAACATCAATGAGATGATTCGTGAATTCATTATCGAGACCATCCTTAACTCTGATATCGAAAATGTTACAGAGCTCATGGAACAAAGCTATCATATTCCTGCCAAATATTCATTGGAGATTTATGTTAGCACTATTGTTACCATTTTAACACTCTGGCTCAGAGAAGGCTGTGTCGAATCCCCTGAGGAGTTAGCCGATATCATTCTTGAAGCTGTAATCATTAAAGTAAAATAAGCTAGGTCCTTTAAGGCCTAGCTTATTTTTTGTTAAATGTCAAAATCAAAACCATCAAGAGTAGCAAAGTAATCATTCATCGTCTCTGCACGGCGGATCATACGAGCCGTTCCATCTTCTTGGTAGAGAATTTCTGCAGAACGAAGACGTCCATTATAGTTGTAACCCATTGAGAAACCATGTGCACCTGTGTCGTGGATAACCAAGGTATCTCCAATACGAGCTTCTGGCAATTCACGGTTCTTAGCAAACTTATCATTATTTTCACAAAGAGAACCTGTCACATCAACTACTTGAATGTCACCATCTGGATTAGTCATATTCGTGATGTGGTGGTAGGCATCGTACATAGCTGGACGAAGCAAGTTAACCGCAGAAGCATCTACACCAACATAACGACGATAAGTTTCCTTAATATGAAGAACCTTAGTAACAACAAGGCCATGAGGTGCTGTCATGAAACGTCCAAGTTCAGTGTAAATACTGATATGTCCAAGATCATTCGGAACAAGGATCTCATCAAATTTAGCATGAACCCCTTCACCAATAACAGCAATGTCATTTTGCTTATTAGCCGGTGTGTAGTCTACCCCAACACCACCTGATAAATTGATAAAGTCAAGACTAACTCCAAGTTCATTCTTGATTTCTACCGCCAATTCAAAGAGTTGAGCAGCCAAGGTTGGATAGTACTCATTCGTTACTGTATTTGACGCTAGGAAAGCATGCAAACCGAATGATTTCACTCCTTTTTCTTTAAGGTAGGCATAACCTTTGAAGAGTTGTTCCTTAGTCATCCCAAATTTTGATTCTTCAGGATGATCCATGATATCAGTACCAAGAGAGAAGACACCTCCTGGGTTAAAGCGCAAAGAAAGGGTTTCAGGAAGCCCTGCAGCCTCTTCCAAGAAAAAGATATCTTCGTAAGCATCAAGGTTAATTGTCGCATTAATATCACGCGCGTAAACAAACTCTTCAGCACGTGTATCATTAGATGTAAAGCTAATCGCGCTACTATCAAAACCAATTTTCTTACTCATGACAAGCTCTGTATCGGTCGCACAATCGACACCACACCCTTCTTCTTTCAAAATTTTGAGGATTGCTGGATTAGGTGTGGCCTTTACAGCAAAGAATTCTTTAAAACCTGGATTCCACGAAAAAGCTGCATTAACTGCACTTGCTGTTTCACGAATACCTTTTTCATCGTAAAGATGGAAAGGTGTGGGAAATTCTGCAGTGATTTGTTCAAGTTTATCAGCTGCAATAAAAGGTGTTTTTGTCATTTTATTCTCCATTTTTTTTACAATAGTAATCCTATTATAGCATAAGAAAAGGCTTGAAACCCAATTTTCTAATAATCTCAAGGCATATTTCATGATACAATAGACCTATAACCTAAATAAAATAACGGGGGATTATTTATGAAAAAATATCTTTACTCTGGGGCTCTTGCTCTAGCAGCCATCTTAACGCTCTCAGCATGTGCCAAGCCAAAACTTGATGCTAAGCTTTCTGTTAACGATATTGTCTATATGTCAGGAAGCGACCTCAAGCTCAAGGATGACCAAACCCTAGTCGAAGTCTCATTCAAACTCGAGAATACTTCGGAAGATATGGAAAATGAGCTCAAAACATCTGCTAAACAATTCTACCTCAAAGATAAAGATGGTAAAAAAGTCACAGCAAGCAAGATCGACAAGGGTGACCTCCCTACTCTCTTCAACAAAAATAAGAACGTAGAGGATGCTACAGATGACTTTGGAAAGCTTGAAGCTGACGACTACAAAACTGTCTCACTCTTTTTCGAAGTTAACAACGACGAAAGCTATAAACTCTATTTTGAATCAAAGGATGAGAAGACAGAAGGACAAACTGTTTCTACTAACCTAAAAGATTTCGATGGTAAAACAACTATCAATGTTAAAAAGGCTGTTGATGCTTATTTCAACGCAGTTCTTCTAGGTGGCGAAAGCAAAGACTACAGCAAATTTGTTTCTAACGACTTGGACAAAGCTAAGGGCGAACTTAACCAATATTTCTCAGATAGCCTTCAATACAGCTATGATGCAACTGATAACATCAAACCAACCGGTGATGAAGTTCCAAAAGTTTTTGGTTGGGTTCAAACAGCTAACCGTGAACGCGGCAGCTACACTGTTGACAACATTATCGTCGCTAAAGATAAGGCAGAATTCAATGTCAGCATGTCAACTATCAGTATGAAAGCTGCAGACGATGCCTATGGTGCTAATCACCCAAATCTCACAGACGAACTTAAAAACTACCTACAAAGCAATGGTGCTAACGCTGGAAATGTCGACCAACTGACAAGACAATTCTACATGGAAACTTACCTACCGAATTCAATCAAAGAAGTAAACCCATCAGCACCAAAGACTGAAGGGACAAATATCTTTGATAATTACTCAGTCGAGCTTACCAAAAAAGACGACAAGTGGGCCTTCCCAGATAAAGAAAACTATGTAGGAAATTGGGAACACTACCCTCTCTTCTATGCATACACAGGGCAACAAGGAACACTTACAAAGAACTATTAGACATTAAAAAAATCAGCCATCTGGCTGATTTTTTTACTAATTACGTCTAGCAAAGAGTCGCAAGATATTCAAGAATAAGTTAATGAAATCCAAGTAAAGACTAAGTGCCATAGAAACTGCCCATCCATCTGTGACCTGACCATTGGTACCATAATATACCTTCTTAATCATCTGGTTATCGTAGGCAATTAAACCTGAGAAAATAAGAATTGATACAATACTAATCACAAAACTCATCATGCTACTTGCAAAGAAAATATTAATCAAGCTAGCCACAATAATCCCAATCAAGGCTGCCATAAGGAACTTGGCCATGCCTGATAGATCTCGCTTAACGGTAACTCCGATAAGTGCCATGATAAAGAAAACAATGGCAGTGCTAAGGAAAGCTTGGAAAACAATGGCTTGCGTATATTGTACGATGATAAAGCTAAGTGTAAATCCATTCAGAGCAGAATAAACCAAAAATAAAGGTAGAGCCGCAGGTGTATTCCTTCTTGCAGCACCACTAGCCAAAAAGACCAAACCAAACTCTAAAAAGAGTGCCGCCATGTAAACCCAAGAATAATTCATGAGAATGTTGACAAAAAGATGCGAAAGAGGGAAGAGCATCAGATAAGAGATGACTGCTGAAAGTCCCACTCCCATACCGACAAGACCATAAATCTTTCCGAAAAAGCGGTTCAAGCCCGCATCACTAGTTGTATAAATTGCATTTGATTCCATAGTTATCTCCTAAAAATAATGAATTATTGGTGGTGGCTTTGTAGAGTCTTGCGACGGAAAAACTTACGATTTTTGATTCGATTTCGTAAGGGTGTCGCTGCTTCTTTAACCGCCCAATACTTATCCACCATAGTAACAATATAAGATTCCTTATACTTCGGCGGCGCAATCGTTGCTCCCCACATATGCTTGAGGATAATATCCTCTTCTTTTTTATTCAGATTAACAAGCTTTCTGGCATTACGAACAGCAATACGTGGGTGTACCCAAGCATGACTCTTGTTAAATTTAGTCACTCGCCAATCATAATAGAAAAAGTCATGTAAGAGACCACCTCGAGCTGTGCTCTTGGCATCCCAGCCAAATTTTTTAGCAATCTTATAGCTGGTGTAACTAACATTAACCGAGTGTTCTAAACGTGTCGAATGATGGTGTTGTACAATCCCATCCAATTTTTGAAAACGTGGATGAGAAATCAAATGTCCCACAACTTCCATGAATTCTTTATCATCTTCTGGTCGTTTCATAATAATACCTCATTAATGTTTCTAATGCTTCTTCATTATACCACTAGTACTTAAAATTACTTTAAAAGTCAGTTGTTTTCTCCTAAAATCATCCTTGAGACCTAGAGACTAAACATGAGAATTCCTGCTGCAACAGCAACATTCAGACTCTCCGCCTGACCTGGCATGCTAATATGTACGAGTTGATCAGCAGACTCAGCCATTTCCTGACTAATTCCCTGCCCCTCATTTCCCATCACTAGGGCAAAGTTGCCATCTGTCTTAACTGCTTTATAGTCAACGGAAACATCGGAAAGAGTTGTTGCTAAGACGGGTATACCTTGTTTTCTGCAAGCCTCAACCATGTCAAGAATTGGTCCACGATAGATTGGAAGGTGGAAATGACTTCCCTGCATAGAACGCAAGGTCTTCTGATTATAAATATCAGCTGATTTATCCGACAAAAATACTCCGTCATAACTTGCGGCATCTGCTGTTCGAATCATTGTTCCTACATTACCAGGGTCCTGAACATCCTCCAAGAGAAGATACTTCCCTGAGAGAGACTTTGGCAAGGCTTGAGATTGTTTAGCAACTTCTACCACAATCCCTTGAGGTGTCTGAGTTTCACAGAGTTCCTTAAGCACCTCTGGACTAACCAACTTAACCTTAGACATATTAGCCACACGATCAGCCATTTCCTCAAGTACGAAAACTTGAAGAATCTCGGCACCGCTTGCCTTTGCTTCCTCAAAAAGATGCCATCCTTCTAAAAGATAGCTAGTTTTACGGTGCTTACGCTGCAATAATTTTCTAGCAGACTTAATGCTAGCATTTTGCTTTGATTGAATGATTTCCATACACTCATTATAGCAGAAATCCCCTGATAAATCTTGGACTTGACCGACTTTATAGCAAGGATTATACTAAAAGAAAGAGCTTTCAAAAGGAGGTCATGGACCATGCAAAAAGTACGATTATTAGTCTCAGGAAGAGTCCAAGGTGTTGGTTTTCGTTATTCAACCTATGCTCTAGCACTAGATATTGGAGATATATGCGGTCGGGTTTGGAATAATGACGACGGTACTGTTGAAATTCTAGCTCAGTCAGATAACCCTTCTAAGTTAGCTAAATTTATTCAAGAAGTTCGAAAGGGACCTTCAAAATGGTCTAAAGTAACCTATGTCGATGTGACCATGGCTAACTTCCCTAATTACAGCGATTTTCGCATGGCTAATTAAGGTCGGAGCTCCGTTTTTAACTTGTTCTCTTCCTTAAAAAAAGGTAAAATAGACAAGTATAACTAAAAAACAAAAGGAATGATATTGTGAATAAAAATCAAAAACGTCTAGCCCTGATGGGACTTGCTGCCAGCATGCTTCTCTTCCTATCAGGATGTGTGAGCCTTGATAAGTCTGGTAATCCTACTGGTTGGGTTTGGAACCTACTTGGTCGCCCTATGAGCCACGTCATCACCTACTTCGCACATAATTTAAATCTGGGATTTGGTCTTGGCATTATCTTCGTAACCATCATTGTTCGTTTGATTATCTTGCCACTTGGTCTTCACCAATCTCGTAGCGCAGCCTACCAAGCAGCAAAACGTGAATACCTTGCGCCTATCTTAGAACCAATTAACGAACGTTTGCGCAACGCTGAAACTCAAGAAGAAAAAATGGCTGCCCAGTCTGAACTCATGCAAGCTCAGCGTGAAAACGGTCTAAGCTTGATGGGCGGTGTCGGCTGTCTTCCTCTATTGATTCAGTTCCCATTCTTCTCAGCACTCTACTATGCAGCACGTTACACTCCTGGTGTACTCAAGGATAACTTCCTCTGGTTTAACCTTGGTCACCGTGACTTCCCATTGATTATCATCATCGCAGCGCTTTACTACTTCCAATCTTGGTTGTCTATTCAACAAGTTCCTGAAGAACAACGTAAACAAATGGCAGCGACGATGTACAGTATGCCAATCATGATGATCTTCTTTGGTATTAGCTCACCTGCAGCCGTAATCCTCTACTGGTTCGTTGGTGGTATCTTCTCTATTATCCAACAGTTGATTACCAACTACATCATCAAACCTCGCTTGAAAGAAAAAGTTGCTGAAGAGTTCAAAAAGAACCCTCCAAAAGCACCTCGTACAACACCAAGCAAGCGTAAAGATGTGACACCAAAAAATACTCAAGCAATTGCGAGCAAACCAAAGAAAAACCGTAACGCCGGTAAGCAAAATCGTAAATAAGCTACAAAGCACTCTTGGAATTTTCCAAAAGTGCTTTTCTTATAGACTAATTCAGACTAACCTAATTCCTAATAGCGCCAACAAGCAAAAAAGGAGTGCGACAGAACGACTGTTTTGTCTCACTCCCACTAGTTTCAAATATTGAACACCTTAATTCCAACAGTCACCTAGGCTGTTTTTTCTACACTAAGGATTTCCACAGAGTAGCTACCTGCTGGTGATTCGATAGCGACTTTGTCGCCAACTTTCTTACCAATCAAGGCTTGAGCAATCGGACTTTCATTTGAAATCTTACCTGAGAAGATATCAGCACCGGCTGCACCAACGATATGATAAGTATCTTTGTCGTTTGTACCAACTTCTTGAACAACAACAGTTTTACCAATTGCAACTTCGTCATTAGCAACAGCATCACTATCAACGATTTCTGCATAACGAATTTTTGTTTCAAGAATTTGAATTTGTCCTTCAACAAAGGCTTGCTCGTCTTTGGCTGCTTCATACTCAGAGTTTTCTGAAAGGTCACCATAAGAACGTGCAATCTTAATACGTTCTACAACTTCTGGACGACGGACGAGTTTGTACTCCTCCAATTCCGCTTCAAGTTGTTCTTTCTCCGCTTGTGTCATTACATATGTTTTTTCTGCCATTTTTTTCTCTTTCCTATTTTTTGAGCCCTTGGCTTTATTTTCAAAATCACTCTTTGTTTGCTTGATTTTAATGAGCCAATCAGACTATTTATCTTTTAGTTTGCTATTAATGTAAGTTTCAACGTTATGCTGATGCTCTTCATAGCTTTCAGCAAAATAAACATTACCAGTAGTTACATCTGCAACAAAGTACATGTACTTGGTAGATGATGGATTGATAACCGCTTCAATTGCAGACAGACTAGGACTGTCCACAGGACCTGGCATCAACCCCTTATGAACATAATCATTATAAGGGGAGTCAATGTTTGTGTCAATAGTTGCATCCTCTTTCAAGGTCGTTTCCTGACCAAGTTTTCCAAGAGCATAAAGAACTGCAATATTACTTTGTAGAGCCATGTCTGAGTTAAGACGATTATAGAAGACGCTCGCAATATTTTTACGGTCGTCATCTGTAGCTCCTTCTTTTTCCACAAGAGAAGCTAGGGTCAAAATTTCATTAACATTGTGCCCGCTAGATGAAATCGTCGCATAGTAAGGTGATAGGTAGGTGTCCATCGTTGACAACATTTCCTCTGCCAAAGATTCCACCGTCGTATCGTCATGAATGTTATAAGTCGCTGGGAACAGATACCCCTCTAGGACATACTTAGCATCCGTAGAATTCGGAAGGTTGGCCAACAAGGTTGGGTACTTCGCTTTCATCTTAGTAATGAAAGCATCATCCTTCATCAGCTTCAAGAAATCTTTTGCCTTAAGTCCAGTTGATGTTTTTTTGCCTTTTTTCGCTGAGGAATTAACTTCAACTGCCTTAGCAATTTGATCAATGGTGTATCCTTCTTTGACCAAGACCGTACCAAGAGATGGCTCCTGAGGTTTATCACTTCCTTTTTTCTGAAGTGCCTCAATAATTTCATCCATAGTCATGCTAGCCTGAAGGTTGTAATAACCACTTTTCAGATTTGAGATGTTTTTAAACTTGGTATAGTAATTAAAGACCTTACCAGACTTAATGACACCAGCTGATTCCAATAGTTGACCAATATAACTGCTACCTGAATTTTCAGGAATTTCAACACTAACAAACTTAGTTGAATTAACATCTTTTGCGCCAACAGCATCACTAACATAACGATAACCAAAGAATGCAGCTACTGACAAGATAAGTAGCAAGAAGATAATAATATTTCTTGCAATTTTACCAGCACGACGGTTATTTTTATTGCGTTTGTGATTTCGGTTAGAACGTGAAATCGGCTCTTCGTCGACAATATCAGCCTGTTTAACATCTTTTGGCGAAGACTTTTTCTTCTTCACTTTCTTACCTTTCTTTTTCTTAGGTTTTCCAGAGGGTTCTAGAGAAATACTCTCATCATCCTCATTACCATCAGCCACTAGCTCTGATTGAACCTTTTCTTGCGACGCTTGGTCACTTGTTGCATGATGTTCCTGCAAGAATGCTTCTTTTTGACGTTCTGAGGTCAATTTGGCCTCCAATTCTTTAGGGTCTGTATAAATAGCTTCGTTAGACTTAGCTTCAATGAGCTCCTTGGCAACATCTGCAGGAATATACTCCTCTTCAGATGCTTCGTTAAGGCTAGTTTCCCAAACTGGACGTTTAAAACGACGTTTCGACGTTTCAGTCTCCTGAGGAATATTTACCTTTTTCTCCTCCTCAATAGGTTCTTTAGAAATAGACGCTTCATTTGAATGAGCATCAGACACTAAAGACTCAGCTTGAGAAACAGAAAACAAGCCAACACTATCTTGTTGAGAATCTTGAGCCGTCTCAGAAGTCATAGATTTAGCGAAAGCACTATGAGAAACAGAATGTGAACTAAAATCTTGGTTACTTACTTTATTGGACGCTGAGGTACTATGTGTTGTAGCGCTCTCAGCTGACGTTGAACGTGGTGTCTCGGGCATAGTTGCACTTTTATTATGCTCCTCCTCGCGAAGAGAACGGAGCCATGTTGCTTCTTGTAAATCTCGAAGAATCTGATCTTTAAAGCTTAGGCTATCTTCAGCAGATTCCGAGTGTTCATTAAACTTGTCCGTCAAGGCATACCTCCTCTATAGTAACAAACGCCATTATATCTTAAAAAGTCAGTTAATGCAAATCAATTGGTCCTTTGTCACAGTAACGTAACACTGAATTCAATGGGTTTCTGGATTCTCCCAAACCATATTATACCAAGTGCTACCGCCATGATTTGATTCTGATTCTCCTTCATCAGTGAAGCCATTCATCTCATAATAGGCAATCAGGTAATCATGGCAAGTCAAACTAATACCTTGGCGTTTTTGGGCGATAGCTAGATCCTTAAGCGCTGCAATCAAGGCTGTACCAATCCCTTGCCCTTTAAAATCTTTGGAGATAGACAAACTAGTAACTGCAATAAAGCCTCCTTGACTAGCATTAGGAACCACCTTATGGAACAAGTCATCTGTAAGATAACGTTCCGCAATCACAGGCCCTTCAATGTAGCCAGCTACAACGCCATCAATTTCAGCAATTAGAAAGGTATCACAAATCGTCTTTAAACGCTCCGCAATAGCCTCTGGAGTTGCAGCCTCTTCAGGTGAAAAATTATCTTGTTCGATACGGACAACATCAGCCCAATCATCCTCTCGGGCATGTCGAATAAGCATACTAAATTCCTTTCTATTAAGAGAAAGAGCTGAGCGAAATCGCTACAGCCCTTAATATATTACATGTGTGTTTGCAAGCTTGCTAGGAGCTCTTCAAACGAGCGTTCGTAAAGTTGGATATCCCCAGCTCCCATAAAGACATAAACAGCATTGTCATGATCAAGGAGAGGTGAGACATTTTCAACTGTAACCACTTTGGCCGGTTTATTGATCTTAGCAGCAAGATCTTCAACCTTAACATCACCATGATCAACTTCACGCGCTGAACCATAAATTTGCGCCAAATAAACAGCATCTGCTTCGTTCAAAGCTTCAGCAAATTCATCAAGAAGAGCAATGGTACGTGTGAAGGTATGTGGTTGAAAAATAGCAACAATCTCTTTAGATGGGTACTTTTGGCGTGCTGCATCAAGCGTTGCAATAATTTCAGTTGGATGGTGAGCAAAGTCATCGATGACAACAGTACCACTGATAATTTTCTCTGTGAAACGACGTTTAACACCTGAGAAAGTTTTAAGGTGTTCTGCAACCAAGTCCATGTCGAAACCAGCTACATAGAGGTTCCCAATAACCGCAGTTGCATTCAAGATATTGTGACGACCATAGGCTGGCACATGGAATTCTCCAAGAATTTGTCCATCGTGTTTTACCTTGAAATTAGAACCTGTCGTTGTACGAACAATGTCTGTTGCCATAAAGTCATCATTTTCTTCGAAACCGTAGTAATAGATTGGCGCATTGGCTGTAATCTTACGAAGGTGTGGATCCTCACCGTAAACAAAGAGTCCTTTTTGCACTTGCTTAGCATAATCATCAAAGGCAGAGAACACATCATCGATACTTGTAAAGTAATCAGGATGGTCAAAATCAATGTTAGTGATGACTGAGTATGCTGGGTGGTATGGCATGAAATGACGTTCATATTCATCAGACTCAAAGACAAAGTATTGTGCATTAGCAGAACCTCGACCAGTTCCGTCACCGATAAGGTATGACGTGTCTGTGATATTTTTCATAACATGTGACAAGAGACCTGTTGTAGAAGTCTTACCATGTGCACCTGCCACACCAAAGCTAGTGAATTGATCCATGAAGTGACCCAAGAACTCGTGATAACGCTTAAAGCTGTAGCCATTTTTAATCGCATAAGCAACTTCAACGTTGTTGTCTTCACGAAAGGCATTTCCAGCAATCAATTCAACATCTTCTGTGATGTTTTTTTCATCGAAAGGAAGGATAGGAATACCTGCTTGCTCAAGACCACGTTGAGTGAAGTAATATTTTTCCACATCTGAACCTTGAACCTTGTGTCCCATTTGGTGGAGCATCAAAGCCAAAGCTGACATACCAGATCCTTTAATTCCAATAAAATGATAAGTTTTTGACATAGTTTCTCCTTACAATCGCACTGCGATTAGTTTGCGTCTTCTAAATGCGTCAAATTTAATTCTTGAGCAACTCGGTGTTCACGGTAAGTTTGACGTTCTGGGTAATTATAAACCTGGCTACGTTTCAAGAAGTCATAGCTATTTTTCTTGACGTTCTTACGAGATGGGTTACTAGGCTGTTGATAGGTTGGAGCCACTTCTGCCAAGATGTAAGAATCCTGTTGCAGACGATTTGCCAAGTGATGGATTTTTGAGTGTTTCCCGTTAGGTGCTAAAGTTCGCTTGATAGCACTTACAGGAGCTCCCAAGATAGATGCTGTCACTGGCCCTTTATCCGTTGTTACAGCAGCTGGCTCAACAGTAGCCTCAAAGCTTGGCTTAGCTTCTACCTTAGGCTTAGCAGTTAGTTGACGGCTATTAGTATGTTTGGTTTGTTGAACTTCTTGGCGGAGGAATTTTTGGCGTTTCTCACGGACATCACGCTTAGCCTTTTCACGGGCTTCCTCTGCATAAGTCATGCCAGCTTCTTGTGTCTCCACTCGTTTTGAAGCCTGCTTACGATTGCTAGGCTTAGCTGACAAGAAATCATAGTTCGGCAACAAATCATTGTAGTCCTTATCTTGGTAAGGGCCACGGATATTTGTGATTAAATCTTCATTTTCATATAGGCGCATAGAGACCGGTTCTTGCAAGCAAGATTCCCCGTCTGGAATCAGCGGAAATTGTCGTCTTTGGCGATGCATAAAAGACTTCCTTTCGTTTTCGAGATGATGCGTATCTTAATATAAACAATCGGGAATGTGAAGATACGTCTTGCAGTATTCTATTATAGCCTAATTCAAAAGATTTGCCTAGTAGCATTTTCACGTATTAGTATTCAAATATCAAATGTAACAAATTAAGATATTGCAATACCAAGAATTTCTTTAATATCCTCAACGGTCATGCTGGCACGGCTTTCATTACCATCCAAGACGGTTGTTACAAGGTTCTTCTTGCCTTCTTGAAGCTCAAGAATTTTCTCTTCAATAGTCCCTCTTGTAATCAAACGGTAAACTTCGACATTTTGTTCCTGACCTATACGATGCGCACGACTAATAGCCTGCAATTCTACCGCTGGATTCCACCAAAGGTCAATCAGAATAACCGTATCAGCACCAGTTAGATTCAGTCCCACTCCTCCTGCTTTTAGAGAAATCAAAAAGGCATCTCGACTTCCTTGATTGAAGGCTCTGGTCATCTCTTGACGACTATCAGATGGCGTTGACCCTGTTAGCTTATAAGAGGAAATACCTAATTCTTGTAAGAGCCCCTCTGTAATATCTAACATCCCACGAAATTGTGAAAAGATAAGAACACGGTGGTCTGATTCCTTAATTTGACTAAGCAACTCTCTTAGGCTATCTAATTTTCCGCTATCTCCAGCATAGTCCATAAAAAGAGCTGGGGTATCACAGATTTGTCGTAAGCGGGTAATTCCTGACAAAATTTCCACCTTACGACGGTTGATTTCCTGATCACTTGCAGAAATTAAACCTTGCTGCATCTGTTGCAATTGCGCTAAATAGATAGCCTTTTGAGCATCTGACAATTCACTTTGGTGAGTGATTTCAATCAAATCTGGTAAATCAGGAAGGACCTCTTCTTTCCTACGTCTTAGAATAAAGGGAGAAATATACCTAGCCACTTCCTTTGGTGTTAACTTAAGGAAAGTTTTCTTAGCCGGTAAAAGTCCTGGTAGAATAATTTGGAAAATAGACCAAATCTCCAACAAATGATTTTCAATAGGCGTTCCAGATAGTGCTAAGCAATGTGGAACAGAAAAATCACGTAGATATTGGGCAATCTTTGTCTGTGTATTCTTCATGACCTGAGCCTCATCGAGAATGAGATAGTCATATTTACCAGCCTTGTAGGCATCAAAATCCTGACGGAAGGAAGCATAGCTTGTAATAATAATCTGGTGGTCTTCAGCAATGATGTCATCACGTCTTGGCTTGAGTCCATAAGAAACCGCTACATCTAACTGAGGAGCGAACTTTTTAAACTCATCCTGCCAATTGTAAATCAGGCTTGATGGTGACAAAACCAAGACTCGTTGCTCTTCTTCTAAATGTGCAGAGAGATAGGCAATGGTCTGCAAGGTTTTTCCCAACCCCATATCATCGGCCAAGATACCGCCAAAACCATAGTGATGCAACATAGATAGCCACTGAACACCCTTTTCCTGATAGGGACGAAGGTCAGCTTCTACCTTATAAGTTGGCAAATCAAAGGTCTCTGGTTTACTCAAATGTTGCGTTAAGAGTTGGAAATCTTTTGAAAAACGAACAGAATCACTTTCTGAAAGAGCATCCATTAATTGATAGGCAGTCAATTGATTTAGTTCTAGGTGACCTTGCCCTGAATATCGAGCTCTTAGAGTTTTGAGACTCTCACTAATACGATGCGTCGCTTCGTCAAAAACAATCAACTGACCACTACGATTGATAAAATAGGGCGAACTTTCCATCAAAGCTGCTAAAGCATGATCCACATCTTCATCGTCAAGACTTGAAAAATCAAAGGAAATATCTAATAAATTCCCCTGACGCTCTACCTGAACCTGTGGGCTCTGTTCAACCCGTAAGTCACGCAACTCCTGCCCAATCAGAACCGTCCCTGTATTTTCAAATTCTGCTAGAGTATTCGTAAAGAAATCATAGAGCTCTTGACTGCTACTTAATCGTTTAGATGACTGAAAATCAGGGGTGAATTCATGCTTAGCCATCAAACGGAAAACAGCCTGCTCATGACGATAGTTACTCGTAAATCCTAAATGACTCAACTCTTGTCGATTATGGACTAGGAAACCATCAAAATCAAAGGCTAATGTAAGTATAACCTCACTGTCACCTTTCAGGTCAAAGTGAAATCTCGGTGTAAAATCCTTGATATTAAAGGCTTTAGGAGCTTTAACTGGTCCCATAGTCCTAAAATCAAAAAGACTAGCAGCCAAGATGGCTTGTTCATCGAGATTAAAGCTGACATGCTTATTCAAATCGCTTCCGATTGGAAGAGAGCGTAAACCAACCAAAAGTTTTTGTTGTTTTCGATTCAAACGATAAAAAACACCTTGATAAAAGAGAATACGATTATTAAAAAAGGCCTGACTATTCTTCTCAGCAACAGTCAATTCAATCATCTTAGGCTCGACAGAAATATCAAACGAGAAGAGATGGGCATCAGCAGTCAAATCCTCAACCAAAAGTCGGTGATATTCGGTTCCTTCCCATTCAAACCTAAAGCCATCCAAATCTTGCATCCGTCTCAAACCTTCCTCAAAAAAACCGTAGGGGAGACAAAGATGACGTGCATTATTCGGTAAAATAAAGTCTAAATTAGTCTTGGCTTCATCTGGAATCATCCGTCCTAAGAAGTCTAAAAATGCCTGTGAAGCCTGGTCAAATTGAATAAGCGATAGGGGTTCATAATAGTTCTTACCTATCTGATAATAACCCTCAGCCTCTACAAGTTTGAGAAAGGCAGGAATATCTCGAATAACATAAGAACGTTCATCTGGTAAGCGACGTAAACGTATACTCCACCAAATCTCTGAACCAAAGGTCGATTCCTCTCCTTCTACCATCAAGCTATATCTAACAGTATCATCCTCATTTAGGGAAAGACCTTCTAAAAATAAGCCACCAAAAGAGTGACCTCGCTCTTGGCCCTGAGAGGACTCTTGTTCCTCTTCCAATTCTGCCAAGAGACGCTGGCCTTCTTTATCGTTTTTTAGATAATACTCAATCGCTGCCAAATGGGGACAATAGCCTTTTTGAGAGAAATAATCACAGTCACACGTGATTTCAGAATCGTTGAGTGCATAAATTAAATGATGTTGGTCAACTGTTGTATCCAACTGAGTTTCTGAGACCTGATGAATGGTAATGAGATCCTTTTCAAAAAGTTCAATACCCTCATTACGGACTCTACCCGGCATCAATTTTGCCATAGTATTCACCCCTATCTTATCCCTCTATTATAGCACAAAATCCTTATAAACTAGGCCTTCACCAAGATAAAACAAAAAAACACTCCCGAAGGAGTGTCGCAGATTATTATTCGTAATCAAGTTTATCTGAGTGACCTGAACCATTACCAACATAGTAACCTGTCTTACAGTTGATACTGAAGAGATAAGTTCCATCTGGAAGGTACAAGTTGTAGTAACCATTACCATTGATGATATTAACTGGCTCAAGAATGAAGTTATCTCCTGAGAAGTAACCACGTGAATGTGAGTCATTGATGATCTTATCAAGAACACCATCAGCCCATGTCCAAGCTGGGTTACTTGTATCTGCTACTACGTTTGCATTATAAGGCACACGTGAGCGGTCACGTTGAAGGATTGATGGGTTATAATTTGTGATTCCGCGTGTTACAACTGTTGAAGCTGCAGCTGAGCCACCAGTAGTTCCTCCAGTCGCACCAGTTGAACCTGCTGAACCTGCTGAGTTAGCTGCTCCATTTTGCGCTCCAGAAGTATTTGATGCGGCCGCACCACCGCCATTAGAAGCTGCTCCAGATGCGTTATCACCTGAAGGTGCAGCAGGACTAGCAGTATTAACACTTTCAGAAGCTGTCGCTGCAGACGTTGCACTCGCAGCCTTAGCTTTTTCTTCAAGTTGAGTCTTACCACCCTTAATAGCTTCTTGAATAGTGCTATCGAGACTCGCGTTCCCAGTTGTTGTTACACTTTCTGGAAGATTATTAAAGTTGGCATCTGATTTAACAGCGATAGAGGCATTATAGCTACCATCTACAAGAGCATCTGACTCAAACTGACTGTTAATCTTTTGTACAGCTTCAATTTGTTTCTTCAAGTTATCATATTTTTTCTTAGCTGCATCATAATACTTGGTTTTCTCCAATTTCTTGAGCAGTTTTTCCAAATTTGATAACTTACCAAATTGATCATTAGCGAGTTTTGTTTGCTCGTCATCTGTGAAGAAATTCTTATACATTTCTTCAAAGGCCTTATTATCAGCAGCTGACGTATCCTTGCTTGATGATGATGTCACTGCTGAAGAAGCTGTGCTTGTTGTTTTCGCCGATTGGCTATGTGTTCCTTTATAAAGAGCATAGCTACCACCGATAATAGCTAAAGCAAGAACTGCTAGAGCACCGATAACAACACCTTTACGACGGTAAACTGGAATGTCACCATCAAAGGCACTCTTATGCGATGGTGAAATAGACTCTGAAGAGATTCTGTCTTCTGCAGATGGGCGATTAACTGCCATAGACACTTTTGGTGTTGTCTTTTCTTCATCAGCTTTTGCTCCAGTTACCCCTGCCACTGTTGATGCAATAGCTGCCAAATCAATAGTGTCTGAAATAGCAGCATCATCCAACAAAGGTTTTGAAGCTTGTGGCTCAGTATCGTCAATATTGGCAACAGCAGGATTTTTTGGTTCTGGATTATCAATGTTAGCAATCAAAGGATTGTTATCATCAATATTATCTACCAATGCATCGTTATAGGCTGGCTGATTAGTTGAAGTAGATGAATCAGCGAGTGCATCACCAAGGTCAAATTTTTCTGTTTCTGACGTGATGAAACGATCAGCATTCGTTGACGTAATGATAACTTCAGAACTTTGACTTTCTGGTTCTGCAATAACCTCAGGTTCAACAGGAGCATTTGGCAACTGCTTGTCAATATGAGATTGAGTCTCATCAGCCTTGTTATCTGTAGCACCAAAACCAAATGTGACCGGTGTTACTTCTTCAGTAGCTGTTGTTGAGTTGATTGACTCATTAGCCATTGATTGACCAATCAAACCTGAATCCGCAAACTCCTGACGTTGCTTTTGAATAAAAGCATCCAAAGGTGATGTGTCGCCATCAGCTTCAATTTTCTTTGAAAATTTTTGTGAGGCAACTTCTTCGCGGTGTTGCTTGATATACTTATCCAAAATGCTATCTGTTTCTGTTACACCAGCATTAATCTCAGCTTCTTTGCGGACAGCCTCACCGACTGTCATTTCCTTGGCATCTTGGAAATCTAGCTCTTGGCTACCTTCATAGCCATTTTGTGTTTTATCTTCTGACACGTTTAATTTACCTTTCTAGCCTCAGAACGGCGAACACGCTCACCAAAATATTGATACAAATCAACACGGAGGGTCCCGTTATAAAGCTTACGTTTTTTATCGGCTTTCATACCGTATTTGCTTTCAAATTGTTCATCGCTGGTCAAGATAAACTTGCTCCAAGTTTTAAGTGGCGCAAAAGTTTGACCCATTTCATTATACAAGATATCCACAGCCTTGTCATCCAACAAACGCTCACCATAAGGAGGGTTTGAAATAATGACACCATTGATTTTATCTGTTTTCAGGTCCTGTAAACGCATTTGTTTCAATTTAATAACATCTTCAAGACCTGCCTCACGAGCATTGGCTTTTGCGATCTCAACCATACGGCCATCAATATCACAACCCATAATGTCTAATTCAACATCATAGTTTGCCTTGCTATCTGCTTCATCACGTACCAACTGTACTAAATCTTTATCCACCCAATTCCATGCTTCAAAAGCAAAATCACGATTAAATCCTGGCGCAATGTTCATACCAATCATTGCAGCCTCAATACAGAAGGTCCCTGAACCACAAGTCGGGTCAATCAACGGTTTATCCGGATACCAGTTACTAAGTTCAAGGATAGCAGCCGCCATATTTTCCTTAATAGGTGCCCCACCTTTATCAGTACGATAGCCACGCTTAAAGAGACTAGCACCTGTGGTATCAATCAAAACTGTAGCCTTATCCTTTAAAATAGAAACTTCAATCTTAAATTCTGCTCCTGTTTCTTGAAGAGGCACTCCTTCTGGACGGTGGAAATACTTCTGCAATTTCTTAACGACAGCTTTTTTGGAAATCGCCTGAACAGATGGCTCATTATGAAGCTTTGATTTCACACATTTAGCTTTAGAAATTGGGAACTTTGCACCTAGCGGAAGATAATTTTCCCAGTCTAAGGCAAAAACTCCCTGAAAGAGTTCCTCAAAAGTACGTGCTTGAAATTCACCCACTACAATCTTGATACGGTCTGCTGCTCTCAACCAAAGGTTGGTTTCAGCAATTGCACGAACACCGCCTTGGAAACGCACCTTACCATTTTCAACCTGAGTGTCATAACCTAACTCACGCAATTCACGTCCAACCACAGCTTCAAGACCTGCTGCTGCAGTTGCTACTAATGTAAATGTTTCTTTCATTGTCATCCTTTTATCTCATTGTTAAGAGTACAAACTTTTTTAACTGATGGCTTATTTTTCCACTCTTTTCTTTAGAAGATATAGTTGTAAAAGAGAGAATTCCTGCTAAAAGAAGGCTGAGACATGTGTCCCAGCCTCACCTATATGCAATTTTCTATAAGCCATGTTTTGTTCCAGAAGTGACTAGGTACCACTTCCTTCGATAATCATCTGTCTACTGCAAAGCAGTCAGGATGGTCCGTTCGTTTCCAGCCATCCCATGCCCCTACCAAAGTTTGGGTTGCTAGCTTGAGGGGTTTACCGCGTTCCACTTTTTAGGTTTCCCTAAAAACTCCGTCACTGTGGCACTTTCAGAGCTACTAAAACCTATCCGAAGACTTAGCCAGTTCACTCGCCGTAACTTGAAAATCAAGTCCCTAGGCTTATTAATTCACCTAGCACAAACACTACTGGCATCACAGCCAGTGCTAGCATGGACTTTCCTCATGGAAGACTAGCAACCATGCGATTATCCAAAAATTGCACAAACCAGTTTTATTCGACGATTTGTTTTCCAAAGACCTCTTTCTCCAAACGACTGATACGTTTTAAGATATCATAGTTTGAAGCCGAAGCAACATTGGCATTCGCACGTGATGGCTCACTTGTCGCACTTGCGTATGCTGGGCGACTAGCAGGAGCTGATGAAGTCTTAGCCTTCAGTTTTGCATTTTCTTCTTGCAATTCCTTAACTAGAGCAATATAGACACCGTAATCTTTGATTACATCGTCTAGAAACTCATCAACTTCTTTTTTATCGTATCCACGCATGCTTGTTTTAAATTCTTGTTCGTAGATTTTCTTGGGCGTTAAATTAATCTTAGCCATTTTTATTCTCCAATACTTGTCTTATCTAACTTACTAATACTTTACTGTCTAATGTTTTTATGATACAGAAAAAAAGATAAAAATGCAAGTTTAAAATTCAATTATATCCTATTCCGACATGACTTCATTGAGGTCATCAAAAGTCAGTCTAGATACGGGATAACCCCTTGCTTCTAACATCATACCGTAAAAATATTTCAGATTTGTTTCATTTTCAGGTTCATAAAATAAATAAGCTTGATCTGTATTGTCAATGAGAAACTGATTAAATTGTTTAAACTGTGCTGGAGATTGGTAAGTAGGGAAGCTGTACTTGACAAAATCAACCTGCTTAAAGGCCGCTAGTTTTGTTTGATTCGCTTCATTCCAATTCTGACCATGCGTTTCAAAAGGGAAGAGGGTCGCTAACTTCAAAGGATAGTCTTTTTGAAGTTCTTTGGCTACTTCTAGTGCCCAAAATTCAAAACCGAGGTTCCCAGTAAAAATCATCCAATCCACACCATCATCCAAGAAACGCTTCAAATCACGTTTGATTGCTTTCTTGATAATGGTTACTTTAGAATCCTTGTCTTTAAAAATACCCAGTTCAAAGCTCTTATAGCCAGTTACCAGTAGTGATGTCATTTGTTGTTTTCCTCATTCATTTTATGGTATAATAAAATAGTCTTTATGCATATCTTATAAAGAAGAAGGGAAAGAAATGGTAAACTATCCCCATCAGATATCTCGTAAGATAGCACAAGTACGTCCTAAAAAATCAAATAGAGTTGACTTTGCCAATCGGGGGATGAGCTTTGAATCTGCTATTAACGCGACTAATGATTACTATTTGTCGCGTGGTTTAGCCGTTATTCATAAAAAACCTACCCCTGTTCAAATTGTCAAAGTCGATTATCCCAAACGCTCACGGGCGAAGATTGTAGAAGCTTACTTTAGACAAGCTTCTACTACCGACTACTCCGGCGTTTACAAAGGATACTACATTGATTTTGAAGCCAAAGAGACACGACAAAAGACATCCATGCCTATGAAAAACTTTCATGCGCATCAAATTGAGCACATGTCTCAGGTCATCAGTCAAGATGGGATCTGCTTCGTGCTACTTCACTTCTCGACGCTTAAGGAAACCTACCTTCTGCCTGCCAAAGACTTAATCGCTTTTTATCAGATTGATAAAGGGACGAAATCAATGCCTCTTGATTATATCAAAAAAAGAGGCTATGCAATTGCAGAAGTAGCTTATCCTCAAGTTCCTTACTTAGAAATCATTGAAAAATTATTAGGTGGTAACACATAATGGCTAAATTTAATTTCAGCAACTTTAAAGAATCACTTAACGGTTTGACTAAACGTGCTAAAAACATCAAGGTCAAGCGTTCAGATTCTTCTCGCTATAGCAAAGGAAAACGCTCTGCCGCTTCAGACCAAAGTTTGGGCTGGCGTATTGCAAAATACGGATTTATTGGACTGCTTACTTTCTTTGTAGTCTGTGTCATCGCTGGTGGTAGCCTCTTTGCCTACTATGTTAGCAGCGTTCCTAAACTTACCGAGAACAAACTGCAATCAACAAACTCAAGTAAGATTTACGACGCTAATGGTAGTCTTATTGCCGACTTGGGAGCCGAGAAACGTGAGAGTGCATCAACAGATGAAATTCCAACAACTCTAGTTAATGCCATCACCTCTATCGAGGATAAACGTTTCTTCACTCACCGTGGGATTGACGTCTACCGTATCATGGGGGCAGCTGTTAACAACCTTCGTCGTAGCAGCACCCAAGGGGGGTCTACACTCGACCAACAGTTGATTAAGTTGGCTTACTTCTCAACTAACACTTCTGACCAAACCCTTAAACGTAAGTCACAAGAAATCTGGTTGTCACTCCAAATGGAGCGTCAATTCACTAAACAAGAAATCTTGACCTTCTATATTAATAAGGTTTATATGGGTAATGGTTACTACGGTATGAAGACTGCAGCTAAATCTTACTTTGGTAAGGACTTGAGCGACCTCTCTGTTGCCCAAGCAGCTCTTCTTGCTGGTATTCCACAAGCACCAACACAATATGACCCTTATGCTAATCCAGATGCTGCCAAAGAACGTCGTAACACTGTTCTTGACGAAATGTATGAAGACAAGAATATTTCTAAAGAAGAGTACGAGCAAGCTAAAGCAACTGATGTATCAGATGGCCTTCTTCCACTTACGAAGAAAGCTAGCTATGAGCCATACTTAGATAACTACATCAAACAAGTTATTGAACAAGTATCTACCGATGCCAACGCTGATATTTACTCAGCAGGTCTCGACGTCTACACTAACCTTAATCCAGATATTCAAAAATATATCTGGAACGTCTATAATACTAACGACTACGTATACTATCCAAACGATAGTCTCCAAGTTGCTTCTACTATTATTGATGTTACTAATGGTCGTGTCGTTGCCCAATTGGGTTCACGTCACCAAGACGAAAACATTGCACTTGGTACCAACCAAGCTGTTCAAACAGACCGTGACTGGGGTTCTACAATGAAACCAATCACTGACTATGCTCCTGCTATTGAAAAAGGTGTTTATACAAACACTGGTACGACTGTTTACGATAATCCTTACAATTTCCCAGGTTCTTCAACACCAATTTACAACTGGGACCGTAAGTATTACGGAAGCATTTCATTGACTTATGCGATTCAACAATCACGTAACGTAACAGCCGTTAAAGCTCTTCAAGCTGTTGGGTTGGACTATGCCCAGTCCTTCTTGAAGGATTTAGGTATTGAGTATCCAGAAATGTTCTACTCCAATGCCATCTCATCTTCAACATCATCATCAGATTCTAAGTATGGTGCATCAAGCGAGAAAATGGCTGCGGCCTATGCAGCCTTTGCAAATGGCGGTACTTACTATAAACCATCTTACATTAAATCAATCAAATTTGAAGACGGTTCAACAAAATCATTTGATTCTAAAGGTGTCGAGGCCATGTCGCCACAAACAGCTTACATGATGTCAAGCATGTTGAAACAAGTAATGACAGGTGATACAGCGACTGAAGCTTATGTCCCTGGTACATTCAATGCTGGTAAGACTGGTACATCTAACTATGGTGACGATGAATACTACAAGGTACAAAAAGAAAGTGGCGTCTATGCTTATCTTATGGTTCCAGATGAAAATTTCGTTGGTTACAATACCAAGTATTCTATGGCGATTTGGACAGGTTATAAAAATCGTAAAACACCACTTCATGATTCAGACCTTGATATCGCTAAACAAATCTATGGTGTAACAAGTAGCTACCTTAACCAGATGTATGGTGCGGGTTCTGAAGATTTCGATATGCCTAGCGGTGTTTATAATAATGGTAGCTATGTCTTCCTTACTGGTTCTTCAACATCAAATGTTTACACAGGATCACTTGGAACATCTAGCTCATCATCAAGTTTAGACTCAAGCCAAAGCAGTGACTCATCAAGTTCACAAGATAGTCAACAGTACGGTCCTGATGCTTCAACAAATCCATCGACATCGGCCTCTTCTAATGGCTCTGAACATTCAAATTCAAACACTGCTACAGCAGAAGAATAAGAAATAAAAAGGGTTATCTGATTGGATAACTCTTTTTTTACCGATAGATTTTAAAGAAACTATAAAAAACACTGGAAAATTTCCAGTGTTTTCATGTATTGTCTTATTTTGAAGCAAGGGCTCCCATTGGATCCCAAGGAGCAAGTACTTGTGGCTCTGCTTCATAGGCTGCCAATTCTTCAGCTGTAAGGAAGTCTTTGCGGACAACGATTTGATAAGTGTATTCATCCATCCAGGCATCAGAAGCGACAAAGTAACCTTTTTGTCCAACCTTGTCTCCCCAAGAGTTTTCAACCTTCCATTTAACAGGTTTGTCATCGGCATCCAAATCAACCCCAGTCAATACCATGGCATGAGTCATGAGAGATTCACTGTAGTCCAAACGTCCTGCCTTATCTTGAGTCAAGTTAATATCCATGCTAGCTGTAAAGTCATAAACATTAGTTGCAAGAATACCTTTTTGACGGTCTGAAACTTGACCAACATCTGAACCAAACCAAACAGTTTCTCCAGACTTCATCTGTGCAATTGCAAGCTCTTTGAAACGGTCCATTGGGAGGTTGATATAACGAACACTTGGTGCACCTACTACATTACCCAACATCTCAACAGTATAAGATTTCCCGAAAGGTTTATCAGCTGTTGGAGCGTTGATGACTGACACATAGTCGCTGAGTTTTAGACCCACATATTTTTCAAAGAAAGCTTGTGGTGTGATATTTTTCTCAGATTGATAGTTGTCATCTTTATCTCGGTAGGCAAAATCAAACTGACGTGGTGGTAAACCAAGAGTCATGGCAAGATAATTGAAAATTTCTTGAAGAAGCTCTTCCTTCTTAGCTTGAACAGCAGCTTGATCAGCACCACCAGCAATCAAATCACGCAAGATTTGAGCATCTTGACGAAGAAGCTTATTGAGGTATTGATTAAGCTCACGACTATTGCTTGAAGCTACAGATTCTGGATAAACTGATTTTGGCACAACACCATATTTTTCAAAAAGTGATACGACCATATCCCATTGTCCACCATCTTGTTGTGGGGTATCCAAAAGGAATTTAACCTTACGACTGCCAATCTCTTGATCTGCTGTAGCAATGATTTGTTCCAAGAACCAGTTCGATTTTTCATATTTGTCCCAGAAGAAGGTGTGGGCTTGAGAAAGTTCGAAACTTTCCAATTTAAAGTCTGAGATTAATTTATGACGGAAAGTATTTAGTGCCGCAAACATCCAGCAACGTCCTGAAGCCTTTTGGTTAGACACCTCATCTTTAGTCAAATCGATTGAGAAAACATGGTCATTTTCAACTTCTGATTGACGTGTTTCGATAGATTTGAGCAAGCCATTGTGAGTTACAGCATTTTCGATAGCACTGTATTTGGCATTGGCCTCATAGTCTGCAAATAGTTTATCTGTGAAATCTGTTGATAGTGAAGTCATAAGATTCCTCCTTTTAAGCCTTATTCCTCTCTATTTTATCACTAATTTCTGAAAATTCAATTTAAAAATAACCCTAGGTTAAACCTAGGGTTATGACAATCTTATTCCACTTTATCAAACTGCGTTTCAGGTGCTGGTTTCGTTGGTTGACAAGACATGATAAGGAGGACAATGCTTCCAATCAATGAGAAGATAGCCAAGATTGGTATAAGACCTATATAACTTAGAAGTACCCAAGCCGGATGAAATCCTGCATCTCTCAAACGACGGATTTGTAGAGACAATTGAGGGATAAGTTCAATTAAGCTAAAAAGCATTAGTGGCCAAGCATAGGTAATAATTATTTTTTGCAGTTCAGTCGAATTATTCAACAGAGCTGGGTCACTAAGATCAACATTACTGAAGAAAGGAATAAGAACACAAAAAACAGTAAGAATAGTAATAATAATGACATTAACCAAGTAAGCCCACCAGTAGTCTGGACGAGTCGAACGGCCTCTAAAGTCAAAGGCACGCTTCCAAAAATCAATATAAGCTTTGATCATAACTCATTTCTCCTCTTATTTCCAAAAATCATCAAAAATAGTGATTGGCAAGTGACGTTTGTGTTGACCTTTACGCCACCAAGACTCAATCGTTTCCTGAGCTTTGGCTGAGACTTCCTTACCTTCAAGGTAGTCATCAATTTCACGATAGGTCACTCCAAGTGCCACTTCATCAGCGATTCCTGGTTTGTCCTCTTCCAAATCAGCTGTTGGCACTTTTTCATATAGGGCCTTGTCAGCACCAAGTTCTGCAAGAAGGGCTGCACCTTGACGCTTGTTTAGACGAAAGAGTGGCAAGATATCTGCACCACCATCACCAAATTTTGTGAAAAAGCCTGTAAGGTTTTCAGCGGCGTGGTCTGTCCCGATAACTGCCCCACTATTTTCACCAGCAACCGCATATTGGGTTATCATACGTTGGCGGGCCTTGATATTTCCCTTGTTGAAGTCAGAAACGGTGACACCTGCCTTGGCAAGTTCAGCAACCTGACCATCAACAGCCTCTTTGATATTAACCGTAAGACTCACATCTGGCTTGATAAAAGCAAGAGCACGTTGGGCATCATCTTCATCTGCTTGAACTCCATATGGTAAACGAATGGCGATAAACTGATAGTCTTTTCCTGTCTCTGCACGGAGCTCTTCAATCGCAAGTTGTGCCAGACGACCAGCCAATGTAGAATCTTGACCTCCTGAAATCCCCAAAACATATGTTTTAAGGAATGGATGTTTGAGCATGTAGGCCTTCAAAAAATCAACGGATTTTCGAATTTCTTCCTTTGGATCAATGCTAGGTTTAACGCCTAGTTGAGCAATAATAGTTTCTTGCAAAGTCATAATTTCTCCTTTTACTCTGACAAGTCATGGGCTTTCTTACGGACATTATCAATCAAGGTCATCTTGTTATCCCAGACATCTTTAGCCAAGTCAACTGGATAATCTTGAGGGTTAAGCACACGCTTGTACTCATTCCAAAGTTCGTCCAATTCCTTAGTCGCATAAGCCTTGATTTCATCAAGACTTGGTAAGTCATAGATCAGTTGCCCCTTGTCGTAGATTGGGACCAAGAGTGGCACTGCATCAAAATCACGAACAGTCTTATTGATGTAGGTATATGTTGGGTGGAACATATTAATTTCATCTAAAGCATTAACATCCGTATCTGCGAAAGTGATATAGTCACCTTCTGATTTGCCCTTAGCACGACTCGTAATACGCCAAACTTGCTTCTTACCTGGTGTTGAAACCTTCTCAGCATTATTGGACAATTTGATAGTATCATGCATGACTCCCTGATCATCCTCGATTGAAACAATCTTGTAGACAGCACCCAAGGCTGGTTGGTCATAGGCGGTGATAAGCTTAGTACCTACTCCCCAGACATCAATCTTGGCCTTTTGCATCTTCAAGTTGAGGATGGTGTTTTCGTCAAGGTCGTTTGAAGCATAGATCTTAGCATCAGGGAACCCGGCTGCATCCAGTTGCTTACGGACCTGCTTCGATAGATAAGCCAAGTCACCTGAATCAAGACGAACACCCAAGAAATTAATCTTATCACCTAGCTCTTTAGCGACACGGATAGCATTCGGAACACCAATCTTAAGGGTGTCATAGGTATCTACAAGGAATACACAATCCTTATGAGTAGATGCATAGGCTTTAAAAGCGTCATAATCATTGCCATAGGCTTGAACAAGAGCATGGGCATGAGTCCCAGAAACCGGGATTCCAAAAATCTTGCCGGCACGTACATTTGACGTTGCATCAGCACCACCAATCACGGCTGCACGTGTTCCCCAGATTGCTGCATCCATCTCTTGTGCACGACGTGTCCCAAATTCCAGCAGAGGAGCATCCTCAATGACAGAACGAATACGAGCTGCCTTGGTAGCAATAAGAATCTGGTAATTGAGGATATTTAGCAAGGCAGTCTCTACAAGCTGACACTGGGCCAAGGGACCTTCCACTTGGAAAATCGGTTCATTAGCAAATACCAAATCACCCTCAAGTGCTGAATTGATAGTCAACTCGAGTTTTAGGTTGGCTAGATAATCCAGAAAATCCTCAGGATAACCTAAATCTTTCAGATAAGCAATATCAGTTTCTGAGAAAGTCAGATTTTCAAGATAGTTGACAATACGCTCCAGACCTGCGAATACAGCAAAGCCATTTTTAAACGGAAGTTGACGGAAATAAACTTCGAAAACGGCCTTTTTATTGTGAATACCTTGGTTGAAGTAAACTTGCATCATATTGATTTGATACAAGTCAGTGTGCAAGGTTAAACTGTCATCTTTATACATGGAATTCCTCCTATCGAATAGGTACTTCTTTTTTTGTTATTAATAGCCTGTATATGTTGACTATTATAGCATTTTTGAGCAATTGTCTCCACTTTTCAGAAAGTTAATTATTGTTTGGATTTTCCGAATTTTCTAATGCTTGTTTTGACAAAAAAGAGTAGCCCGAGGAGACTACTCTTTATTTCTATTCATATCTTAGGGACTCGACAGGGTCCATTTTACTGATTTTACGGGCTGGAAGGTAGGCTGACACATAGCCCATCAAGAGTGAGAAGCCAAACATGATGAGAATTGAGGTCAGATTTAGGTCAAACACCTTGCTGACACTTGGGTAGAGATGTGAAACAATCATGTTGGCTAAGCTTCCAATACCCTGCGATACAAGGAGGGCAAGAGCTAGTGAGATACCCGTAATCCATAGGGCCTCATAAACAAAGATAGCTTTCACGTCACGATTAAGATAACCGACAGCCTTCATAACACCAATCTCTTTTGAGCGTTGCATAATATTAATATAGATGATAATTCCAATCATAACAGCTGAAACTAGGATAGCTTGTGACGAAAGGATAATCAAGAGGGCCTGGATCACACGGATGAATTTAATAATGATATCTAGGATGGCCTGCTGTGAAAGAACCAGATACTTCTTGTTTTTCTGCAATTTTTTAGTGACTTCCTTAGTCTTGGCTGGATCTTTGAGCTCCAAAAGCATGTAAGAGACTGTTTTGGTAAAGCCATTTTCTTTGAGCAATTCTTCCAATTGTTTAGCTGGCATATAGCTATTGCTCTCTTCAGCATCCTCGCTGTCATCAACAATACGGACAATCTTAGTCTTGACATCCGCTACTTTAGTTCCCTCAGAAGTATTTTCAACAATCTGAGCTGAAATCTCTTTACCGATAAAGTCTTTAGCCTTGAGCTTCTTCCCTGTTTCTTGGTTGTAGCGTTTGACAAAACTCATCGGAAGGGTTAAGCCCTTTTCATCTTCAGATTTAAAAGGTTTCCCAGCTGAAATTTTATCCTTATCATTGCGAGATGTAGAGATTTTTGTGTTCTTGTAGAGACTAATAACCTGAGAATAGTTAGGAAGGTCCTTGCTGAAATCCATGGTCTTACCATCAAGGGTAAGACTTGCCATATTCATTCCGAAGGGACTCTCCAAATATTTAATGTCATCACTCTTAATCTGGCTACGAATAAACTTCTCGTCATCCGCATTTAGAACCCCTCTGGCTGCTGATTTAGCACTAAGACTGATCTGAATCTGGGATGGAATATTGCCACCATCGGTACTGTCATTAATCATACCAACAATAGCATTTCCCAAACCAAAGGAAATCAAGACACCGATAAAACCAATGGAAGTTGCCGTCGCAATCAAAAGATTACGCCACTTACGTTCCATAAAGTTGTTCAATGACAATTTGAGTTTATTCTTGAGGGTCAACCCCTTATTTTTCGATTGTTTCAACGACTTCACCATCCTTCATTTTAATGACAACATCCGCATAATCCGCCACTTCAGGGTTATGGGTTACAATAATCACAGTTTTACCTGCCTCAGCTAGCTCTTTAAAAATTTCGAGAACATTTTCCTGAGACTGAGAATCAAGAGAACCTGTCGGTTCATCAGCCACAATCATTTCTGGATTATTGACTAGGGCACGGGCAATGGCCACACGTTGTTTTTGCCCACCAGAAAGCTGCTTAACATTTTTCTTGATAAAGTCTCCGATTCCAAGACGGCTAAGCTCCCTCTCCGCAATCTCGGCCATCTCTTTATCAGTCATATTTTTAACATAAAGAGGCATCTTGACATTTTCAAGGACTGATTGATGAGGGATAAGATTGAAATTTTGAAAGACAAAGCCAATATGAGCCTTTCTAAAATAGGTCAAGTCACGCTCTGAAAAATCTCGCATGTTTTGATTTTTGAAATAAAGATTTCCTTGATACTGACTATCCAGACCACTAATAATACTAAGCAGACTGGTCTTACCACAGCCAGATGGACCGTAGATAGCAGTGATCTTTCCTGGTGCAATCTCAAGTGTAACATCGTTCAAAGCGCGCTCTTGGTTCGTACCGTCGAGATTATAGTACTTTGAGATGTGGTCGATGGTTAAAATGGACATGATTTCCTCCGTAAATTTGATTTGGATTAGAATTTGATTAACTTTACTCCGCTTATATGCAAGAAAATTTCAAGCAAAATAGCAGAAACGGTTAACTAATCGCCTTCTAAAACGATACATTAATTATAAGCATTAAATGATTATAAAAATAGTGACATAAATGTCACTATGGCATGAAAAGAGCCAAAGTCTTAGGGACTTTGGCTTTAGTTTATTGACAATAAATACGAATAGCTTCTGCGATAAAGTCGGCAGTACCTCTTCCTCCGACTTTATCGATAAAACTAGAAAAGCGATTATCTGTTTGATACATCTGACCTAGACCAGCTAATACCGTTTGGTCACATGGATAAAAATGCTGACTAATATAATCTTGTAACACCTTTACTTGCTCCTGAACACTATCATCACCAGGATTATACTCCTTGAGCTGTCCAAAGGTAGACATGATTGCAGTCATCTCTTTTGTAACTTCAGGGAAGGACTCCTCTTCCTTAGCCGCAAAAGCTTGATAAGCTTCTGTCTGACCCCATCTAGCCTGAGCCTCTTCCTGAAAGGCTTCCACAGCTTTTTGATCAAACGCTTCAAATGACATTTCTTCTTCCTCCATTTGTAAGGCCTTGGCATGGGCTATGACGGCTTCTAAACGGGACTTTTTCAACTCTAAGAGCTTAATCTGATCCCTAAGCGCCTGAACTTTATCATAACCTGGTTGACCTACGATTTCCTTAATTTTTTTGAGAGGAAAGTCTAACTCACGGTAAAGCAATATTTCTTGCAAACGGACAACCGCATCGCGATTATAGTAACGGTAACCATTTTCAGCCACAACTGACGGTTTCAGCAAATCAATTTCGTCATAATAATGAAGGGTGCGCACACTGACACCTGATAGTTGGCTCACTTCTTTTACAGATTTCATTAGAACTCCTCTCTGATTAAGAGTATAGGCTATGACGTGGCGTGAGGGTCAAGAGGAAAAATAGTATTTTTTTGAAGTTTACTATAATTTATTACTTTTCTTTCTTTTTCTGGCTTCGACGATGCAGTAAAGCTTGATTAATACGCTGTGTTCTCATATGCATTTTCCAAATGAGATAAAGCCAGATAATACTATAAACGGAAATGAAAATAATCCAGATGGCAGGGTTCGTTAAAGCCTCATACCAGCCTGATAGTAGGCAAGTCACTGTAAGTACAATCGCCGTCAACAAGAAATGCAAGATTATTCTAAGCCTATACGATATGCGGTCAAGCTCTTCCAAAATCCACGAGAGCATTCCCATCAAACCACTCATCATAAAGAGGGCTAAAATATTTCCTACATTAACTTTGGGATAGATAAGCTGGGGAAATAATTGACCAAGTAAAAGGAATGCAAGGTAAAAGAACGATCCCGTTCTCACGCCGGATACAAAATAAGCAATTAAACGTTTCATTGGTTCCTCCTAGACCCCTAAATAATCCATCAAAGATTTGACATATTTTCGGCTGACACTGGACTTCACTCCACCTGTCATTTTAGCCATCATATTGCCAGAAAAACTATCTGATAGGGACTCCAAATGGTCTATATTCATAACAGCATGACGTGATATCTGTAAAAAACTTCGACGATTGATGCGATGCTGAAAGTTTGTCAGTGTCTCTCTCATCGTATAGGTATTGTTTACGGTATAAATCGTTAACACATTCTTATCAATCTCAGCTAGGATAATGTCATCAATTTTTACCATAACCAAATGATCATCCGTTTTAATAGGAATCACCACTTGATTTACAACTGAAAATTGTTCGAGATAATCCATTACCTCTCGTGCTTGATCAGACAATCGCTCTGCTTGGATGACCACACAGGGATCCTTTGCCGAAATATCCGATTTTTCTTCAAAACGAAGTTTCATTCCTATTCCAACTCTCACTTATTTTTTCTGACTAGTTCTTTTCACTAAAACAATCCAAAGAATACTTGCTAGAAGAATACCTCCTAACACTATAAGGTAAGTATTTTCCTTTGTCAACAAACCTTGCCACTTGAGCTGAACGCCCATTTTTTCTTGAAACTCTTGAAGAAGATTATCTTGACCTTTAAAGGTCTCGGTTAATGTTTCTTTCATGAGTACTTGCCGATAAAGTGATGCAATATAAGTTGCTGGGGTACATTTCATTAGTAGTTGTGCAAAATCAGGTAGAACGCCCAAAGGTACATAAGTTCCTACCAAAAAACCAGAAGCTGTCCCCACTATGGTCGCAAACTTTCCAAGACTGTCTACGGATTGGAAAAAGTAAACAAAAATGGCATTCACTAAGCTAGAAAGCAGGCTACTAAGCAGCATAATGAGGAGAAGTTCGGGTAGTATGGATAATTTTGGCACTTCTCTAAAATAGCCACACATCAGCACATACATAAGGACCTGCATGAAAAAAGAGATGATGATTGCGCTCGTTAGATACGAAAATGGTAACCGCCACTTTCCTTGATCCGATAAATAAAGATCCTGATCTACTTGACGTTCACGATCCTTTACCAACTGAGTCAAGGCAGCCAGACTCGTCGTAATCCCTGTCACAGCCAGCGTCCCACTCATCAACCAATTATTTAACAAAGGACCACTATTGGGGAGTTGATTCCAAGCATCTGTTAGATTTTTTTGAAGAAAAATAATATAAAGAATAAAGGAAATCAAGGCACCCAACAGAGAGAAGAAAACTCCTGAACGATTCCTGAAGTACAATAGAAAATTTCGCTTTAGTAAGGCTAGCATTAGCGAACCTCCCTTCCTGTAAGTGCAATAAAGGCATCATCCATGGTCCCTGGACGAAACTCAAAATGGGCTATTCTATCTCTAACTTGCGCCAGGTAATCAATGGCTTGCCTTTCACTCTCAGGTTGAAAAACATACTCTAATGGTCCCTGTCGCTCCACTGACATTCCCGAAGTTTTAAGACTTTCTATCTGCTGCATCTCCTTGAAACGAATCTTCAAGATATTTTTTGCATACTGGCTCTTAATATCTAATGCCGATCCCTGAGCAATCACTTTCCCATGGTCCACAATATAAATCTGATCAGCTTCATCTGCTTCGTCAAGATAATGCGTGGTCAGTACAACGGTCATTCCCTCTTCTCTCTGCAATTGATAGAGCAAATCCCAAATAGACTTCCGAGTTTGGATATCCAGACCTGTCGTTGGTTCATCTAAGAACAGAATATCTGGTTGTGAGAGCAGAGCACGTGCAATGTCAACCCGACGCTTTTGGCCACCTGAAAGCGTCCCATATTTCTGCTTTTGAAAAGCTGATAGCCCTAGCCGACCAATGAGATCAGACACACGATCGGGTTTTAAGCCTTTATACTGTTTCGCACGAATAGTCAGATTTTCCCTAACCGTCAGCATCTCATCTAAAACACTGGTTTGGAAGACCACACCAATTTTAGTCCCTGGTTCATAGATGATTTCACCTTGCGTTGGTTGTTTCAAACCAATCAACATGGAAATTGTCGTTGATTTCCCCGCCCCATTTGGTCCTAGAATCGCATTGAAAGTCCCTCTTTTAAATTGTAATTGAATATTATCAACAACAAGGTGGTTCCCATACCGTTTGCTTATGTTTTTAGCTTGTAATATCATGTTCTCTCTCCTTTTGATAGAACCAGTCTAGCAAAAAAGCCGTTTTTTAAACGGCTTTTGGGGATAAGTGGTCAAAATGAAGAGATGAGTGGCGAGATGGAAGAGATTAAAATGAGGAGAAAATTTATTGCAGCCATTCTTTTCCCCATTGATTCAAGTCCTTTAAAATCGGCATCAGTGACTTGCCTTTTTCTGTCAGCCCATATTCTGTATGAAGTGGCATAGTTTCAAAATCATATTTCTCAACCAATTGGTTCTCTATTAAAACATCTAGTCCACGTGTCAAACTGATAGTTGTAATCCCTTCAACTTCTCTTCTCAATTGATTGAAACGAACTTTCTTATGCTTGTTTATAACCCATAATATATTCATTCTCCATTTCCCACCAACCACATCTAAGACCCGAGACATACTGCAATTCCAGTTTTTATTTGTTAACATTTTTTCTCCTTACAAAAATGTGCCTACTATTCAATTTGTTTGTAGAGTATTATAATCTATTTATCATTCATTTTAAAGGAGTCACTTATGTTTATTGTAAATCTTACCTATATTAAGCCCCTTGATGCAGTTGAAAAATACTTAGAAAAACACATAAATTTTTTGAATCAGTATTATGCAAAAGGTCTATTTATCGCATCTGGAAGGAAAAATCCAAGAACCGGCGGTATCATTCTCGTGAGAGCTAAAAATAAAGAAGCTGTTCAAGAAATCATTATACACGATCCATTCTATCAAAATGAGGTTGCCCAATATGATGTCATTGAATTTGAGGCAAGTAAGTATTGTCCTGAATTTGAAACTATCATCGGTAAACCTTTTGGCGATAAGTAACTAGATTTGGAAACAGTTAAAATCTATTCTTCAATACTAGTAAAACAGCTCCTTTCTATTTAGAAAAGAGCTGTTTCTTTAAAGAGAAACACATTAATGTCCTTTATGCTTCTCTCTTCGTTTTTGCTGTTTGCGTTCAAATTTCTCTTGTTTGAGCAATTGCTTTTGGACACTAGATTGATGTTTTGAAATCTTTTTCCTTTCCTCGTACTGCAACTGCAATAGTTCTTTCGACTTGGAAGAAACTTTCTGATTTACTTGTTTCTTCACAGCTCGCTGTAATCGTTTAGGATTCTTAATTTTTACATGTTGCTTAGCTGCAGTCTCTGGACTAAAAGATAATTGGGTAAACTGAGTCTGTAAAATCTCTAGAATTTCATCATCTTTTGGCTCCTGACCAAATGTCACACGACAAACTTGATAAGATTCTCGATACACTTGTTCGAACAAACCATGCCAAAATCCATCTTCAAAATAAACTGTCAATCCAATTGAAATTGTTTCCACGACAGCACCTCCTTATATCTATCCCTAAGAATGGACAACCAAGGAGGAAGGTTACTGATAGGATTGCCTACGTCTGGACTACCAACCAGAACTGTGTTTTTATCTTAGTTGGGACTATTATAGCATATTTATAATCTTATGTTATTGCTTCTTCAAATGCCTATCAAAAAAATGAATTGTAGCCAACCAAGAATCCTTACTCTCTTTCATCAATAAACGCCAATCTTTTCGATAGCGATGATTTGGTTGATAAGCCACTGTCAACATGTGACCTGTTTCATGGTATTTTTTAAATGTAATGTGGGGTCCTTTATAATATGAAACAATATCATCAATTGCTGACGAGGCATCCCATATTTCATCAACAGTACTTCCGAGCAATAAGATTGGTGAGTGCATTTGACCAATATCTATCCTAGCAGAGCAATCTTTAGGGAAGGATTTTTTTAAAAGTTTGCTGAACAGATAATCTCTAAGTCGAAACTTTTGATAAGGAAGTTCTTTTTGCAAATACGTCCAAGAAGAAGTATGGGAGTTCCATTTTCCTTTTATCCCTTCATACACCACATCAGAGGGTGAATTTAGTACCAAACATTGAACGTCATTAAAAATGCTCTCCTCAGCTAAAACTAACTCTGCTCCCTTAGACCGTCCATAGATTCCAATTCTTTCACTATCTACTTGAGGATGCTGACGTAGATAATCCTTTGCTTCCACAAGGCACTCTAAAGGAATACGTTCCAAATGTTTTGGCAACCCCTCTAAACCAAAGTAGGCAACTGCTAGGCAAATATAACCTCTAGAAGATAGAAGCTGAGCTATATTCTGTGCCTTTTCAATCCTTCCTTCACTACCGCTCACAATAATCAATGCTGGTGCTTTTATTGCCTTTTTATCATAAAAGAGTCTCCCTTGAAAATGTTTCCCGTAAATATCTTGATGACTAATTTGCGAACTCATATAATGTCTTGTGAAAGTTCTCTTTGCGACGACAGTATTACCTTGTATAATTTTGATTTCCACAAAAAAGTGATCTAATAAGGGAATTTTAGAAAGAGAGTTTGGAAGTTTCTTTTTCCTATTGGTCAAGGGTTTGGCATTAAAGAATAACCCCATTGTTGCAATATCTTCATAAGAGCCAGAACAAGATGGAGTTTGTGAAATATCAATAATACCATTCTTATCTGATACAAAAGTCGCTGTTGATTTCCATAAAACATCATGAGCTAAAAGCATGGGAGCATTGATACAATAATAATCGGATAAATACATTTCGACTCGATAGGTTTCTCTTGGTTTTAAACCATTAATGACAATATTAAAAGATTCGTCTGCTAAATCATACTCTGAGATCAGTTCAATTTTTATATTCATATCTTCCTCTTTTTGTTAATGAAATTAACAATATAGTTTTAAAATTACCGTGATTTTTACCACGGTAATTCTTGCCATACCTGTTCAACATCATCCATCAATTTCATAACCATTTGAAGATCCTCCTCACTATAGTTTTTTAAAACTGAAAAAATAGCTGTCTCAATATGTTCTTGCTGCTCTTTATGAATGTTAAAAACGTCAACCCCTTTTTGGGATAATATCAGATATTTATTTTTTTCATTATCTGGTGCAAATTCAAAAGAAACGAGGTCTTTCTTGGTTAAACGTCTAACACTCTGAGTAATGGCACTCCTAGATACTTCAAGTAACTCAGATAATTTCACTAGATTCACAGGCTGATTGCGACCTATTAGGTCAATCAAATGGACTTCATTAATAGTGATTGATTTATCAATACTGTTCCTATGCTGAGCCTTTTTCAACTGTTCAAAAGCTAAAGCAAAGCTGTTAAAACGATTATTAAACTTATGCAGTTCTTTCTTATTCATAGTGTCCCTCTTTTTGTTAATAACATTAACAAAACTACTATTTCCTGTCAAGCTGAACCTAAAAAATCCTCCAGAACTAAGCTCCGAAGGATTTATTTTTATTTCACAACAATATTAACGAGTTTAGTTGGCTTCAATAGTCCAGTGGACTATTGAAGGTGGCAGATAGAGCTAGTAAACTCGTTATTTAACGACGATGTTAACGAGTTTATTAGGGACACTAATCACTTTCACGATTTCCTTGCCATCAATCTCTGCTTTGACTTTTTCGTTAGCAAGAGCGACTTCTTGCAACTCTTCGCGTGAAAGGTCTTTAGCAACCATGAGTTTGGCACGGACTTTACCTTTGATTTGAACGACGATTTCGATTTCATCTTCAACCAATTTGCTTTCATCCCATGTTGGCCAAGCAACATAAGAGATAGACTCACCTGTTTCTGCGACTGTTTGCCAGAGTTCTTCCGCCAAGTGAGGCGCAAATGGGGCAATCAATTGGATAAAGCCTTTGGCGTAATCCACATAGAGTTTATCTTCCTTGTTGGCAGCATTGACAAAGACCATGAGTTGGGCAATGGCTGTGTTGAATTTCATAGACTCGATTTGCTCAGTGACAGATTTAACAGTTTCGTTATAAACCTTGTCTAGAGCGCCATTGTTTTCCGCAACAATCTCTTTACTTGTAATCAAACGGTAAACACGGTCTAGGAATTTACGGCTTCCTTCCAATCCTTCTTCAGACCAAGCGATTGAAGCATCGAGTGGTCCCATGAACATTTCATAGACACGAAGGGTATCAGCACCGTATTGTTCCACCACATCGTCTGGGTTGACAACGTTCTTGAGGGATTTAGACATCTTGGCTGGTGCTTGCTCCAATTCTTCTCCTGTTTCCACATGGAAGAATGAACCGTCACGTTTTTCAACCTTGTCAGTTGCCACAAGAGCTCCACGGTGATCACGGTAGCTTGTTCCCAAGATCATTCCTTGGTTAAAGAGTTTTTGGAATGGCTCTTTAGTCGGTACAACACCAAGGTCATAGAGGAATTTGTGCCAGAAACGAGCGTAAAGCAAGTGAAGCACGGCGTGTTCTGCACCACCCACATAGATATCTACTGGCAACCATTGTTTAAGGAGATCCTCATCAGCCAATTTCTCAGTATTGTGTGGATCGATATAGCGGAGGTAGTACCAGCTTGAACCTGCCCATTGTGGCATAGTATTCGTCTCACGACGACCTTTGACACCATCCTCACGAGTCACTTCAAGCCAGTCTGTCAAGTTAGCCAATGGGCTTTCACCAGTACCTGAAGGGCGAATGTCCTTGGTTACTGGCAAGACAAGTGGCAAGTCACTTTCTGGAACAGCTGTTGAAGTACCATCTTCCCAATGAATAATTGGGATTGGTTCACCCCAGTAACGTTGACGGCTAAAGAGCCAGTCACGAAGACGGTAAGTGATCTTTTCTTGACCAAAGCCTTTTTCTTCCAACCAAGCCACGATTTTAGCAATCGCTTCTTCTTTGTTGAGACCGTTCAAGAAGTCAGAGTTGACGTGAAGGCCATCTTCTGTGTAAGCAGCCTCTTCAACGTTTCCACCTTCCAAGACTTCTACGATTGGAAGGTCAAACTGTTTTGCAAATTCCCAGTCACGCTCATCGTGGGCAGGTACGGCCATAACAGCACCTGTTCCGTAGCTGGCAAGAACATAGTCAGCAATCCAGATTGGGATTTCTTTACCATTGACAGGGTTGACGGCATAAGCACCAGTCCAAACCCCTGTTTTTTCCTTAGCAAGGTCTGTACGGGCCAAGTCTGATTTAAGGCTGGCTTGATGTTTGTAGTCAGCTACAGCCTCAGCTTGTTCAGGTGTTGTAATGGCATCTACCAAGTCATGCTCAGGCGCCAAAACAGTGAAGGTCGCACCAAAAAGAGTATCTGGACGTGTCGTAAAGACTGTGAATTCCTTGTCTGTCCCTTTTACTTTGAAAGTGACATTGGCACCAGTTGATTTACCAATCCAGTTGCGTTGCATGTCCTTGATAGACTCTGGCCAATCAAGATCATCCAAGTCATTGAGCAAACGCTCAGCATAGGCAGTGATTTTAAGCATCCATTGACGCATTGGTTTGCGGACAACTGGATAGCCTCCACGCTCAGACGTTCCATCAGGAAGAACTTCTTCGTTGGCGATAGCTGTTCCCAATTCTTCAACCCAGTTTACTGGTACTTCAGCTTCATAAGCCAAACCTTTTTCGTAAAGCTTGGTGAAGATCCATTGCGTCCACTTGTAGTAGTTCGGATCTGTAGTATTGACTTCACGGTCCCAATCGTAAGAGAAGCCAAGTGCATTGATTTGGCGTTTGAAGTTGGCAATGTTTTCTGCTGTGAATTCCGCTGGGTCATTCCCTGTATCCATGGCATATTGCTCTGCAGGCAAACCAAAGGCATCCCATCCCATTGGGTGAAGGACATTGTAGCCTTGCGCACGTTTGAAACGGCTGAGAATATCAGTCGCTGTGTAGCCTTCTGGGTGTCCTACGTGAAGACCCGCTCCAGATGGGTAAGGGAACATGTCAAGCGCATAAAACTTAGGTTTTGAGGCATCTGTTCCTGTCTTAAAAGTGTGATTGTCAGCCCAGTATTTTTGCCACTTAGGCTCGATTTCTTTATGATTGTAAAAACTCATGGTTTCTCTCCAATATTCGTAATGCTTCTATTATAGCATTTTTGAAGGATTTTTAAAGATGATAAGGGAACTTTAAGAGGCAAATTCACCTGAGCCTATTTTGCATCTTTTTCATTCTTTTTAAGTTTTTTTGCGTTTTTGTGTTGCAAAAAAGCAAAAAGATGCTATACTAGTATCAGAAAGAAGGTGACACATGTATCAGGAACAACGATTAGAGAAAATATTAACACTCTTGGAAGAGCGAGGAAGCCTTTCTGTCAAGGAAATGGTTGACGCATTGGGTGTTTCCAAAGATACCGTCAGAAGAGATTTCGACTGCCTCAGCCAGAGGAATTTGGCTCAGCGTACCCATGGTGGCATTCTTCCAGTTAAAAATACCACTGTTCTTGGCTTCCAAGAACGTCAGGAAGAACTCACTGAAGACAAGAAAAAATTGGCAGACCTAGCGCTTAGCTTTGTCAAAGACCAATCTCTTCTCTTCTTCGATGTCTCTACCTTGATGCTTGAAGTTTCACAAAAATTGACTAAAAGCGTCACTGTCTACTCCCACTCTTTGGACAATGCCTTGGTCCTAAGTGGCAAAGAAGGAATCGACTTTCATCTCTTGGGAGGAAGATTTTACAGCAAAAACCGCTTCTACTATTCGCTTCACGAAACTCAGCTCTTGCAACATCTACAGTTTGACTTAGCCTTCTTCGGAGCGGCTAGTCTCAGTCAAGGAGTGGTCAGCTATGAAGATGAAGAAGACGTTGCTGTCAAACAACTGGCCATGCAAGCTGCTAGAACCAAGATTCTTATTGCTGAATCTGATAAATATGAAAAGCACTCCAAATATATCTTGAGCAAAATTGAAGACTTTGACTACTGGATTACAGATAAAGAACCTGATCCTGATTTGGTCGAGTCTCTTAAAGATAAAGTAACGATTTTATACGATGGAAAGGATAGCGATTATGAGTAATATTCGTTTGATTATCAGTGACATTGATGGCACTATTCTCACTAGTAACCACCAGGTGGATGAGCAACTGATTGAGGTAATGCCAGAGCTTGAAAAGGCAAATATTCCCTTTGTTTTAGCTTCTGCCCGTTCGCCACTAGGGATGCAACCAATTGCTCATAAACTGGGACTTCATGACAATCCCATCGCTTGCTACAACGGTGCCTTAGTACTTGAGGGGGATCGTACTATCATACAACACCCTGTGGATAAAGCTGAAATCCAAGAACTTCTTAACTACTTATCCACAGATTATCCAAGTGTCTCTGTGAATATCTACTCTGGCAAGGACTGGATCACCAACGAACTAGACAAATGGTCTCAGTTGGAAGGAAGTATCACGGGTGAATCTCCTATCATTAAGGAACTGCAAGACACGGTCTCAGACTCAGAACCACCTATCCACAAGCTATTGTTGATTGATGACCCTGAAGTTATCCAGGACCTCCACCAAAAACTCCTAAGTATGGATTTTCCACAGACAGCCTTCTACTTATCTAAAGATAACTACCTTGAAGTCACTGCCAAACATGTTTCTAAAGAACATGCTCTCCTTGAGCTTGCCAAATATTATGACCTTCCTCTTGAACAAGTCATGACCATCGGAGATAACTTCAACGATAGTCCTATGCTAGCTCTAGCTGGCCTAGGAATTGCTATGGGCAATGCACCTGAAGGGGTTAAGGAAACTGCAAACTTAGTAACTGCTTCAAATGATGAGCATGGTGTCGCTCAAGCTATTAGAAAACATGTCCTAAACTAAGCTAATATCTAATGGTGGGAACAACCTTTAATCGCCAACTCAAATTTTAGAACAAAAGGAAAGGTGCCCTAGAGGTGCCTTTCCTTTTTCAACGAAAAAAGCCTTCCTCTCTCGAAGAAGACCCAAATTTTCTAAAGATAAAGAAGGAGACCTATAAGAATCCCAATGGCATAGCCTGCCAAAACATCACTAGGATAGTGAACACCACCTAGCACGCGCAAAAAAGCTAGAGCCCCCGCCAGAAAAAGCATAGCCCCACCTAGCCAGGGGTTAAGCATCAGTGCCAACATAGCAATGACAGTCGCTGAGAAAACATGCCGACTGGGAAAGGACTTACCCAGACTGTCCTTCTTAATAAGGGGTTGAATAGCCCAGGTCTGGTATGGACGTGGTCGATTATAGAGGCTACGACCAAGAGAAAGAAGGAAAAAGCCTCCCCCCATAATAAGCACTGTCGTAGAGAGAACAAACCAACCATTCCTTAGCCAAACCCAAATAAGAAATATAGGAAAAAGCAGGTAAAAAGTCCTAGTTATAAGCTTATTCAACTCTTCTAAAACCTTAGCGTAAGAACGCAAAGGAGCGCTAATCCTATCGTAAAATCGTTTGTAATTCATCATCATCCGTTAGAAAAAAAGGGAGTGACACAGAACTAAATTTCAAAAATCTAGCTTCTATCCTCTCCCCTCAAGTTTAATGAGATAGTCTTCCAAGGTTGAAGTCTCTTAGCCCAACCTCTTTTTGTCTATCTTAAAGTTCAGCGATTTGGTAAAGTTCAAGTTCAGCAGCTGTTTCTGAACCAAACATATTAATCATGATTTTAACCTTGTTGTTTTCAATTTCTACAACACGGCCTTCTTGACCCATAAAGGCACCATCGATGATTTGAACCACGTCACCAACCTTGATATTAGTATCAAAGACATCAACGGTTTGACCCATTGAAATCAAGATTTGACGGATTTCTTCTTCCAAAAGTGGTGTTGGTTTAGAACGGTTACCGTGAGAACCAACGAAACCAGTAACGTTCGGAGTATTACGGACAACGAACCAGGCTTCGTCTGTCATTACCATCTCAACAAGAACGTAACCAGGGAAGCGGTTTTCTTCCACTTCTTTAACTTTACCGTTTTTCTCAACATTGACCGTTTGAGTTGGGATTTCAACACGCAAGATATTTTCAAGCATGTTATAAGTTTGGGCACGTTGCAAAAGGTTTTCTTTAACTTTGTTTTCGTATCCTGAATAGGTTTGAAGGACGAACCAGCCCTTGTCGAATGAATCTAGCATTTTAGGATTCCTTTCTTTTTTCTAAATGACCTTTAAACACCTTCGGCCTTCGGCTAGCTATCTTCTAGCTTCGAGTGTTAAATGTCAATGAATGTCTATGGTTTAATTCAAAGCGTAATAAAAAAGCCTGGTGGCCCTCGTTCTCGCTTTTATCTGCATTTATTATAACAAAAAAGAGCAGGCATTCCCACTCTTTTTGTGTTTTCTTTAGAAAAAGTTAATCAGTGCTGACATAGCGCGACTCAACAATTCATCAAATGCATAGATGATGACAGTGAAGAACGCAGTATACTCAAGAACTGAAATAAAATCGTGCCAGCGTTGTTTACGGTCTGGCCAAGTCGTGTCTTTCAAGACTTTGAAAATACTTCCAGTTTGTCTCACGGTGTCTCCTATCTTGTTTCCTTATGCAAGGTGTATTTTTTACAATGTTTACAAAATTTGTTAACTTCTAGCCGTGTTGGTTTGGGAGTGCTACTCACATTAATTGAGTAGTTTCGGCTCCCACATTCAGCACACGCTAGGCTTGCTTTTTTCTGTGCCATAACGCCTCCGTTCTTTTTATCTTACCACTTTTAAATGCAATTGACAAGCTATCTGAATAGACCTGAGAAGGAGTCTGTAATCTTATCCCAAAGGCTGCTTGCTTGATCTTTAACGTCATTCACAACGTCTGATGCCTTGTCTGTCCATGACTTGTTACTGCTATTGCGCGAGTCATTTGGATCTGCCGTATAGTCTAGTGTTTGACCATCAGCTGCATAGGCATTTTCAACGGTAAACTCAGTACCTGGTGTATTTGGCAAAACATCCGCAGCGATGTAACTGAAGATCGTCGAAGCTGTTCCCGAGCTAGCTCCTGTTAGGTAGTGACTCTCGTCAGTCTTATCAAAACCAATCCAGGTCGTCATAACCACATCAGGAGTATAACCAATCACCCACTGGTCACTAGTCAAATCCTTGTTAAATTCAGCCTGAACAGTACCTGTCTTACCTGCCATCGTGTAACCTGTGTAGTTGGCATTCACAGCAGAACCATTTGAGAAGGTACCAAGCATCATGCTGGTCATCTGGTTAGCTACTGACTGGCTGATAACACGTTTAGATTTCTTACTATGGGTAGCAATAATGTCACCACTGGCATTTTCAATTTTAGTGATGAAATAAGCTGTATTCATCTCACCACCATTAGCAAAGGTCGCATAAGCCTGAGCCATTTGAAGAGGACTGGCTGTCACACCACCACCAAGTGAAATTCCAAGTTCTTCCGGAACATTGTCAAAGTTAAGACCAAATTTTTGACCGTAACTAATCCCCTTTTTAATACCGATTTGATTAAAGAGGTAAACTGCTGGGATATTGTAGGAGTTGGCCAAAGCTTGATACATGGGCACATCCTCTGTCTCAACACCACCGTAGTTGGTTGGAGTATAGCCGTTATAGTCGATTGGTTTATTTGGAAGGTCCTTATTGATGCTCCATCCTGAAGCCAGAGCTGGGGCATAGACCACTAAAGGTTTGATGGTCGATCCAGGACTACGCTTCCCTTGAGTTGCATAGTTAAAGTTACGGAAGGTTGTATCACTAGTACCACCCACACGACCTACTAGACCACGTACCGCTCCAGTTGTTGGATCAAGTGCCACACTAGCGGACTGAGCTGTACTACCGTCACTTTCTGATGTAGGGAAGAGATAGGTATTTTCGTAGGTTTGTTGCATATTAGCTTGTGAGTTGGCATCCATCTCTGTGTAGATCTTGTAACCATTTTTAACGATTTCATCCTCACTCAAACCATAAGTTTTCGTAGCTTCTTCAATGACAGCATCAAAGTAAGACGGATACTTGTAGTCATCGCCAGTCCCTTGATAGGTATCATCCAGGCGACTAGCCATATCAACTCCTGCCGCACTGTCGGCATCGGCCTGGCTCAACTTCTTGTCATCAACCATGTTGGCGAGGACAGTATTTCGACGGTTGGTCGCATTTTGGATATTATCGATTGGGTTGTAAATTTCAGGTCCCTTAAGCATACCAGCGAGGGTCGCTGCTTCATCAACAGTTAGATTGGCAGCACTTGTCCCGAAGTATTTTTGGCTGGCGTCTTCAACACCCCAAACCCCATTTCCGAAGTAGGCATTATTGAGGTACATAGTAAGGATTTCTTGCTTGCTGTATTTCTTGGTTAATTCCAAAGAGAGGAAGAATTCCTTGGCCTTACGAGTAACAGTCTGTTCTTGAGTCAAGAAGGCATTTTTAGCCAACTGTTGGGTAATGGTTGAACCACCACCAAAGCGCCCCATGGACACAATAGCCAGGAGGAATCGCTTGACGTTAACTCCGCTATTTTTATAGAAGGTACGATCCTCAGTTGCTATGACAGCATTCTCCAAGCTATCACTAATAGCGTCTAGTTCCACATAGGTTCCTTTTTGCCCTGACAAAGAACCAGCTTGATTGCCTTCTTTGTCATAGATAACCGTAGTGGCTTTCAAGGCATCTTGAAGGTCTGAAACATTGGTCGTCTTGGCAATATAGAAAAGGTAGGAACCTACTGTCAGAACTAGCACAGCTAGCATGATAAAGAGAATTTTCCCAATATGATAGCGACGCCAGAAACGGCGAATAGGATTTCTTGGCGAAAGCGTAAACTTGCTCAAGAAGGCCTGAACCTTACCTAGGGGTTTGGTGGTATCAATAGGTTTCTTTTGCTTAGAACGTTGATAACGTGACGTCTCTTTACTTTCCTGAGACATATCCAAGTCTTCAACGGCTTGTTCAACCTCATCAGGTTTCTTAGCGAACAATCCCTTTATCTTATCTTGTAAATCCTTCGATTTTCCAGCAGGCTGGGATTCCTTACCCTTTCCGCTAGTTTCTTCTTTAAAAAGTTTGTTTTTTAGATTATCAAAAAATGTCATAACCTTATTATACCAAGTTTTTACAGATTCTGTCCTCTTTTAAACGTTCATGATATAATGAAACCATGACTTTACACGTAGAAATTATCAATCCTTATCCTGCAACGACTGTCAAAGACTTGCTAGAAACTAAGCTCCTCATTCCTCGTAAGATTCGTCATTTCCTACGCACGAAAAAGCACGTCCTCATCAATGGAGAAGCTATTAATTGGCAGAGTCCTGTTGAAAAAGGCGATAAGATTAGCCTGACCTTTGATACAGAGGACTACCCTGAAAAAATTATCCCTATGGGAAATGCCAGTCTGGTAGAGCCTCTTTATGAGGATCAGCATCTCATCGTGGTCAATAAGCCTGAAGGAATGAAGACGCATGGTAATGAACCCACAGAAATTGCTCTACTTAACCATGTTTCAGCCTATTGTGGGCAAACCTGTTACGTCGTTCATCGACTAGACATGGAAACTAGTGGAGCTGTGCTTTTCGCAAAAAATCCTTTTATTCTCCCTATTCTCAATAGACTCTTGGAAGATAAGAAGATTCAGCGTCAATACTGGGCATTGGCTGAAGGTAAATTTCAGACCAAGGAGACTGTGTACAAAGACAAGATTGGACGCGACCGCCATGACCGTAGAAAACGAGTGGTTGATCCTAGAAAAGGGCAGGTTGCCTATACAACCATCACGCGCCTCAAAGCCTTCAAAGGAGCTAGTCTGGTCAACTGTCAACTAAAAACCGGCCGGACCCACCAAATTCGTGTGCATCTGGCCCACCATGGGCATGCCATTCTGGGGGACCCTCTTTATAGCCACCGCCCCGCATCTCGACTCATGCTCCACGCTCACACTCTTAGTTTCACCCATCCCTTAACACTCGACAAAATCACTGTTAAGGCGAGCTCAGACAGTTTTGAACAAGGGTTAAGAAATCACAAATAATAGAAGTAGGCTCATTCTCAAGCATAGTGCGAAAGGATTATCCTAATGATCCTCTAGTTATGACACAGTGGAAGCTTGCAAATAAGTTGCTTTTATTAACTTCAAAAGCCTTGACCACCTTGAATATCCCTGGACATTATGTTATCCTTTACATATCATTTAAAATTTGAGGGGTATTTAATTTATGAATCCAGTCGATCAATGGCTAGCAATTAACGCCAAGTATTTCCCAACAGAACAAGTTCAGTACATCCGCCAACGTCTTGAGGCACTTCCTGAACAACAACTTTCAATGCTTTACTCAATCAGCTTCCAAGATCCTACAATGATGCTTGTCATCTCACTTTTTGGTGGTTCTCTTGGAATCGACCGCTTTATATTGGGACAAGTTGGTCTTGGTGTTGGTAAACTCGTAACACTTGGTGGTTGTAGTATTTGGACTATCGTCGACTGGTTCCTTATCATGGATGCTACTCGCCAATCAAACGCTCAAAAACTATTTGCAGTTATTGGCTAATGAAAAACTATTTTACACGCTTGTGGCTCTACCACCAGCGTTTTTTTAGATTGTATCTCTTACTTTTAGTGACTATCTACGGTGTCTACCTACTACATCTGCCAACACCACTCAGTTTAATCCTAAGACCATTTGGCCTTAAAGCTTGGAGCACAGGCCTAACACGCGCTAGTGTTAGACTCTTACACCTAGATTGGCAAGGAGCCTGGGACTATAATCCACTGATATATCCTCTAGTGGTCTATGTCCTAACCTATTTCTTTCTCTTTCCCATCTTTAGTGATAAGAAGATTATCAGAAAATAAAGTAAACACTTCTATTCGACTCCCATTGCGGATTCCTTACACTATTGCTATAATTGTAATTGTCAAAATTTATAATCAAAATCAACGGAGGTTATACACATGAATCAACAAGATTGGATTGATTTTTTCCAAGCAGTTAATGGTCGTAATCCAAGTATTCAAGAAATGGCTGAAGCAGCTAAAAAAGGTGAGTTTGTCCGAGAAACTCCCAAACCAAATGTCGAAGTAACAGAAACCGTATCACAAAAAGAAACTGTTGAGACAACGAACGGCTCAGAAGTTGTTGAGCCCGCAGAACCCGTACCATCAAAAGAGGTTGTAGAAACTACCGAAAAAGAGGTCGACAGCTATGACGTTGCTGAAGAACCACTCGCTAACACTGCGGTAGATGAAGAAGGGACTTTTCAAGCGACTAACCTAGCTCAAGAAAATCAATCAAATACCTTCCAGGAACAAATTAAACCTGTTGTAGAAACAGCCAGTCAGACTGTTAACCAATTTGCAAATCAAACTGGTGAAACTTTCCAACAAGCAAGTAAAAATCTAAACGAAACTTGGAAGAAACAAGACAAGAAAACCCAAACCAATCTCATTATGTTAGCCATTGCTAGCATCCCAGCCATCTTTTGGGCCCTTGGATTACTTCTTCTTGGAGTTCTTGATGACAATGTTGTGGCGGGGCTGTTTTCAGCTTGTGTAAGTCTAATTATTCTTTTACCGTCTATAGCACTTCTTATCTTGCCAGCCCTCCTCAATAAAACAGACAAGAAATGGCTAATCTTCGTCCTATCTATCCTCCTAAACTGGACATTCCTCGGTTGGGTCATCCTTCTTGTTGTTTCTATCAATATGAATAAGGAAGCAGAACGTATCAAACAGCAACAAATGATGATGCAAATGGCAGGTCAACAAGGAAGTTCTAATACATTTAACCCTTTTCAGTAATTAGGAACAATTAATTGAAAAAAGAAAACCCAGAAAAAGTTTCTCAACTTTTCCTAGGTTTTTTCTTTTGCTTTTAAACTCTTAGTAACCCATCATTCCTGGATCCATAGCTGGCGCTGCTGGAGCCTCTGGTTCAGGCTTGTTGGCAACGACTGCTTCAGTTGTCAAGATAAGACTAGCTACAGAAGCAGCATTTTGAAGGGCAGAACGTGTTACCTTAACTGGATCAATGATTCCTGCTTCAACCATATCTACCCATTCACCGTTAGCAGCGTTAAATCCTGTACCAACAGGGCTGTTTTTCAATTTATCGATGATAACTGATCCTTCATAACCAGCGTTATAGGCAATTTGGCGAACTGGCTCTTCCAAGGCGCGAAGGACAATGTTACGTCCTGTAGCATCGTCACCTTCAAGATCAAGTTCAGCAACCTTAGCAATGACGTTAACTAGTGCTGTACCACCACCTGCTACGATACCTTCTTCAACAGCGGCACGAGTAGCGTTAAGAGCATCTTCGATACGAAGTTTCATTTCTTTAAGGGCTGTTTCAGTGGCCGCACCAACCTTAACAACTGCAACCCCACCTGACAATTTAGCCAAACGTTCTTGAAGTTTTTCACGGTCAAACTCAGATGTTGTTGTTTCCAATTGAGACTTGATGAGGTTAACACGATTAGCAATCGCTTCTGCGCTTCCTGCACCTTCAACGATAACTGTGCTATCTTTATCCACAGTTACTTTCGAAGCTTGACCAAGTGCTGCCATAGTTGCATCCTTAAGTTCAAGACCAAGATCTTCAGTAATGACAGTTGCTCCTGTCAATACGGCAATGTCTTCCAACATGGCTTTACGACGGTCACCAAATCCAGGAGCCTTAACAGCAACTACATTGAAAGTTCCACGAATCTTGTTAAGAACAAGTGTAGGAAGAGCTTCACCATCCACGTCATCAGCAATAATCAAAAGTGGACGGCTTGTCTTAAGCACTTCTTCCAAGAGTGGAAGGACATCTTGGATATTTGAAATTTTCTTGTCAGTCACAAGGATAAATGGATTATCAAGGTCAGCGACCATTTTTTCATTATCAGTAACCATGTACTGAGAAAGATAACCACGGTCAAACTGCATACCTTCAACCACTTCGAGTTCTGTCTCCATACCACGAGACTCTTCAATAGTGATAACACCATCATTACCCACACGTTCCATAGCTTCTGAAATGTATTCACCAACTTTTTCAGAACGTGATGAAACCGCTGCGACTTGAGCAATGGCTTCCTTGTTAGCAACTGGTTGTGCAATGGCTTTAAGCTCTTCCACGGCTGTAGCTACAGCTGCTTCAATCCCACGACGTATACCGATTGGATTAGCACCAGCCGTTACATTTTTGAGACCTTCACGGACAATAGCTTGTGTCAAAACAGTGGCTGTAGTTGTTCCGTCACCGGCAATATCGTTCGTTTTTGAAGCCACTTCGCTGACGAGCTTAGCACCCATATTTTCAAAGTGATCTTCGAGTTCAATTTCTTTAGCAATTGTCACACCATCATTAGTGATAAGAGGTGAGCCAAAAGCTTTTTCCAAAACCACGTTACGACCTTTAGGACCAAGCGTTACCTTAACTGTATCAGCCAAAGTATCAACACCACGGACCATTGCTGCGCGTGCAGCTGATGAAAATTTAATATCTTTTGCCATAGTTACTCCTTCTTTATCTTACTTTATATCTGATTAGCATAGACCTAAGCTAGGACTGCTAAAATATCTGCTTCACGGATAATTGAAACGGAATCATCTCCGTCTTTAACATTGATACCTGCACCATTTTCAACAAGAACTTTATCGCCTGCTGCAACACTAGGTGCAATCAATTCACCAGTAAGAGTACGGATTCCTTCACCTACTGTCAAAACCTCAGCAGTCTTTGTAGCTTCATGACTAGCTCCTGCCAATACAAAGCCACTAGCTGTTTTTTCTTCTGTTTCTTCAAAACGGACAACGATACGATCGCCCAATGGTTTCAATGCCATACCAATTACCTCCAAATGTTATTTATTATTAGTAACGTGTGAAACGTTATTTTTAGCACTCATAAACCACGAGTGCTAATCTATATATTTATTTTAGCACTTGGTCAAAAATAGTCAAGAAAAAACTACCCAAAATCTGAACTTTGGATAGTTTCTTTTTTTGTTTGTTAACCGAGCACCAAGGCATCATCATTGAGGACTTGTCCACTATTTTTGTGGAAGAGGTCCATAAGTTCTGCAACAGTGAGATTTTTCTTTTCTTCACCTCGCACATCGACGACGATTTTTCCATGATAGAGCATGACCAGACGGTTCCCATATTCGATAGCATGTTCCATATTATGGGTAATCATAAGGGTTGTCAATTCTTGTTCTTCAACAATCTTACGTGTCAAATTCATGACCATGTCACTTGTCTTAGGATCTAGTGCTGCTGTATGTTCATCCAAAAGCAAGATTTTTGGACGAACCAAGGTTGCCATAGCAAGTGTCAAGGCCTGACGTTGTCCACCTGACAAGAAATTAGCATCGGTCTTCATACGATTCTCAAGACCAAGACCAAGATCTACCAAGGCTTCCTTGAAGACTTGACGTTCGCTTTCAGTGATAGACTTTTTAAAAAAGCTACGTTTCTTACCACGACGATAAGCAATCGCCATATTTTCTTCGATAGAAAGGTTTGTCGCTGTCCCCATTCGAGGATCTTGGAAAACACGGCTAATGTCTTTAGAGCGCTCATCTACAGATGCTTTCTTAATAGATTGCCCCTCTAACAAGATATCCCCCTCATCAATGCTAAGAACACCTGCAATTGAATTCATCAAGGTTGATTTACCAGCACCATTTCCCCCGATGACAGAGATAAAATCTCCCTGCTCAATGTCGAGATCCAAACCACGAAGGACGTGATTTTCATTGACCGTGCCTTTTTCAAAGGTTTTATGAATCTGTTGTAAACTAAGTAAAGCCATTACTTGTCACCTCCTAGAGTCAAGGATTTGTTAGGTCTAATTTTCAATTTTTGTCGTACTTCTGGCACATAAAGGATGATAGCAAGCAAGATGGCTGAAGCCAATTTCAACATTTGAGCATCAACGTTCATGGCAAGGATAATAACCAAGACCAAACGGTAGAGAACAGCACCTACGACAATTGACCAGAGGCGTTTGCCAAGTGGTAGATACTTGACGATAACTTCGGCTAAGATGATTGCAGCCAAGCCATTTACGATTGTACCAGTACCCATATTCATATCCGCATAGCCATTGTTTTGAGCTAGGAGGGCACCTGATAGGGCAATCAAACCATTAGAAATCATGTAGCCAAGTATCTTCATGCGGTCAACCTTGATACCATTGGCTTCACCCATGGCAAGGTTATCACCTGTTGCACGAAGAGCAAGTCCAACCTGTGTATTAAGGAGAACAACCAACATAAGTACTACCAGACTAACAAAAATCAGTCCTAATAGAATCACACCATTCAGCTTAGATAGACCAAGATTCATCACCATAGTCACCAGCGTGTTGTGTCCTGAAAGAGAGACATTGGCACTTCCAAGAACCAAAAGGTTAACTGAATAGAGCCCTGTTAAGGTAATGATCCCCGTTAAAAGTGCTGGTATCTTCATTTTCGTATGCATAAAGCCAGACACCGCTCCGGCAAGCATACCAGCAACAAAACCACCTAGAGTCGCAAAGATTGGGGTGATTCCACGGATAATCATGATAGTTGTCGTAGCAGCACCAAGTGGGAAGGCCCCCTCAGCTGTCAAATCAGCAAGGTCCAAAATACGGAAGGTAATGAAGACCCCAATAGCCATAATAGCCCAGAGAAGTCCCTGAGAGATGGCTGTTAGCACCACATTTGAAAATCCTTTTTTAGAAGACTTATTGACCTTAATCTTAATGACACCCTTATCTTTTTTAGAAATTGGTTTGTCATCTTGCGTTGATGCTTTAGATTCCTCGTCACTAATGCTAGAAACATCAATGCCAAGTTCTTTAGCCATGTCATGGTTTACCACAACATTAAGTGTTTTAGGATACTCTGCATCGACATCCTTGACCTTCTCACCTCGGAGAACACGGCCTGCCAACTTACCTGTTTGACGTCCAAGCGCTTCATAGTTAGTTCCATAAGTGAACAGGACACCTTTTTCTACACTACCAGCGTCACTACCAACAACTGGAACCTTAGTCTCTTTAGAAAGATCTACCAAGGTATTAATAGCACTAACAATGGTATTGTCAGTTGGGATGAAGATGACTTCGGTCTGACTCATCAAGCTCTTGGCTGTATCTTGGATATCATTGGTTGATGAAATTCCTTTGATAACCGTTTCAATACCAGCTTCCTTGAAGTATTTCTTGGCTTCTTCAACCTGAACTTCTGAGTTACGCTCACTGGTCGTGTACATAATCCCAACTTTTTTAGTATTTGGAAGGACCTTTTTCAACAACTCGACTTGTTTGTTGATTGGTGACATGTCGCTTGTCCCTGTCACATTTCCTCCAACATTGTCCATAGACTTAACCAATTTAGCTGAAACTGGATCTGTAACAGCTGTAAAGAGAATTGGCTTGTCCTTTGTCAAACTACTCAAAGACTGGGCTGCTGGGGTTGCGATAGCTAACATGACATCATTATCTTCAATAAGCGACTGAGAAATCGTCTGCAAGTTAGACTGATCTCCTTGTGCATTCTGATAATCGATTTTGATGTTCTTACCGTCGACGTAACCTTCCTCTTTGAGTTCTTCAATGAACCCTTTACGTGTCGCTGACAAGGAAGGATGTTCAACATATTGGAGCACACCGACGTGAACCAAATCTTTATTAGAAGCATTGGAACATGCTACCAAGAGGACAGCTGTGATAACAGCCATCATACTGACCAAGAATTTCTTCATCTTGTATACCTCTATTTTTTATTCTATCTATTTCCAATTTTCTTTTATGCTTTTTCCGAGACGATAGGGTCAAAAGCAAGCAAATTAGACCTTACATCGCTTCATCAGATCCTAAAGTCCGTCGTCCAAAGACCATCACCTTTTGACCTTATAAAAAGTCGGCTAGAATTCACCATTTTTTAGACATCTAAAGGTCAAAAGAAAACTAAAAATAGACCACGGTATGAAAAAACCAGTTAGGACAGGCCCAACTGGTTTTCTGCATCTTGACTAGCATAGGCTAGCTTATGTCACCGGTTAGACCTATTCATCTAATCGGCTAATCCATCACAAAATGCTTTAGCTTCATAGATACAAACTGACTGACGCTTGTATCCTGAAACACAAACGTCCTATCTAAAGAAACTAAAGTAATAAAAAGCTTTAAGATTTCCCAAATGGGTCGCTTTATTAAGCATGTGATGCCTCCGTAGTTATGATAGTTTTAAGTTTACACTATTTAGACAATTCTGTCAAATTGGAATTTACTCTCTTTTCTCTCAATTTATCATTATCACTGCAAAAGAAAAATCTCTTCCTGCTCCAGCAAGAAAAGATTTTTTAATCTTAAGCATCTTGTTCTGTTGTTAAGATAGCAAGTGTTTCAATCAAGTTATCGGCATTAACTTCAATAGTATCACCAGTTGCCTTGATTTTAACTTCAACAACACCTTCGCAAGCTTTTTTACCAACTGTAACACGGATTGGAAGTCCAATGAGGTCACTATCAGAGAATTTAGAACCGACACGCTCATTACGATCATCTGTCAAGACATCATAACCTTCAGCCATAAGAGCTGCTTCCAAACGTTCTGTCAAAGCATTGGCTTCTTCATCCTTAGTGTTAACTGTGATCAAGTGAACATCATATGGAGCCAATTCTTTAGGGAAGTTAATTCCCCATGCATAGCGGTATTGACCTTTTGGTGTCTTGTTAACAAAGAGACGTGCATGTTGTTCAATCACAGCTGACAAGATACGGCTAACGCCGATACCGTAACATCCCATGATAATTGGAACAGCACGGCCATTCTCATCAAGAACGTTAGCACCCATACTTTCAGAGTAACGTGTCCCAAGTTTAAAGATATGACCAATCTCGATACCACGCGCAAACTGAAGGACACCTTGACCGTCTGGAGAAATTTCACCCTCTTTAACTTCACGAATATCCACGTATTCTGCCTTGAAGTCACGCTCTGGGTTAACTCCTGTCAAGTGGTAACCATCTTCGTTAGCTCCAACAACCGCATTAGCCACATCTTGAACCTTACGGTCCGCAACGATGCGAACATTTTCAGGAAGGTTAACTGGACCAAGGGAACCGAAGTTAGCACCAAAGACTTGACGTGCTTCATCTTCCGTAGCTGGTTCGAGGAAATCAGCTGCAAGGTAGTTTTTCAACTTCACATCGTTAACCTGATCATTACCAACGAGAAGAGCCACTACTGGTTCATCATCAGCGATGAAAAGTAAAGTCTTGATGGTTTGTTCTTCTGGAACATTCAAGAAAGCAGCGACTTCATCAATTGACTTGCAGTCTGGCGTTTCAACTCGAGTCACTTCTTCTTGAGTCACAACCTTAGTCGCTGGTGTGTAGGCGTTTGTTGCCATCTCAAGGTTAGCTGCATAGCTTGACTCTGTAGAGTAGGCAATTGTGTCTTCACCAGATACCAACCATGATGTCAATTCTTTCTTGATTTCTTCCATGACATCTTCTGGGATCTCATCCAATGAAGCAATTGACTTGTCAAGAACTACCCAACGGTTGAGATCTGTACGCTCAGGAGTAACCGCCATAAATTCTTGAGAATCCTTACCACCCATGGCACCACCATCACCGATGATTCCCTTAAATTCAAGGCCAGCACGTGTAAAGATAGCCTCGTAAGCTTTACGGTAGTCTTCATAGGTTACATCCAAATCTTCATAGTTTTGGTGGAAACTATAAGCATCCTTCATGATAAATTCACGTGTACGAAGAAGACCGTTACGAGGACGTTTTTCATCACGGTATTTTGATTGGATTTGGTAGAGGTTAAGTGGCAATTGTTTGTATGATTTAACTGCATCACGAACCAAGGCTGTAAACGTTTCTTCGTGAGTTGGACCGAGGATAAAGTCAGATTTATCACGGTTTTTTAGTTTATAAAGGTCTTCACCGTAAGTTTCATAACGGCCTGACTCACGCCACAAATCTGCTGTCAAAAGCGCTGGCGCCAACATTTCAACCGCACCGATTTTTTCAAACTCCTCACGCATGATAGTTTTGAATTTCTCGATAGCACGATTTGCCAATGGCATATAAGCATAGATACCAGCAGAGACCTGACGCACGTAACCCGCACGTACCATAAGAGCATGACTGATAACTTGAGCATCACTTGGCATTTCACGAAGTGTTGGAATCAACATTTTACTTTGTTTCATCATTTACATACTAAGGAGGCTGGCCCTTGGGTCAAGTCCCTTAGACTTCCTTTCGTTTCTTTGTTTCTAATTAAAAGAAAGCACGCATAATATCATTCCAAGTGACTGCAATCATAAGAACAACCATGATAGCAACACCTGCAAGTGTAATATAGCTTTCAATTTCTTGATTAAGTGGTTTACGACGAATGGCTTCAATAATATTCATAACAATTTTTCCACCGTCAAGGGCTGGAATTGGGATAAGATTGAAAATTCCCAAGTTAATTGAGAGCATCCCCATAAGGTTAAGAATGGAAATCAAGCCACTTTCTGAAGCCTGGGCAGACATCTGGAACATGGCAACTGGTCCACCAAGTTTATTCAAACTAAAGTTGGTGATAAGCCCCTTGAGTGCCACGAGAATTTTGAAGGCCCCTTCCCAAGCCATTTGGAAACCACCAAAAATCTTATCTTTTAGACCTGTTTTTAAGGCAGGAGAAACACCCAAAAAGTAGCTACCTTGACTCTCCTTAGGTTTAACAGAGACCGTTTCTTCCTGACCGTTACTTCTCTTAACCGTCACAGAAAGGCTGTCACCTTTGGAGAATTTTTGAGTATTCTCTGTCAATGCTTCCTTCAAGCTGTCCCAATCAGTAACCTTGTCCTTATTGATAGCCTCGATGGCATCACCATTTTTCAAGCCTGCTACCTGAGCAGCACCACCATCAGCCACCTGAATACGGTTGGTTGATGTGTCTTGAACACCACCTTGAACAAAGGCTAAGATAATAAAGACAAGCACCCCAAGGATGAAGTTATTCATAGGACCAGCAAAGTTGGTAATTAAGCGTCCCCAAATGCTAGCATTTTGATATTGGACATCCTTAGGAGCGATACGAAGTTCTGTACCATCCTCCTCAACGATAGTGGCATCATGGTCAACCTCATAGGTCTTGGTCTCATCTAGGACTAGACCTGTAATGGTTAACTTATCTTCCAAATCATAGGCAGTGACGTTCATAGGTAAAGCCGTCTGGTCAACCTGGCGATCCGAAAGATTGATACGTCTTACCTTACCATCTGATCCAATCGTTAGACTAGCAGGACTACCTGTTTTAATCTCAGTTGTATCTTCACCCCAACCAGCCATACGGACATAACCACCCAAAGGGAGAATACGGATAGTATAAACGGTACCATCCTTACCAGTGTGTGCAAAAATTTTCGGTCCCATACCAATGGCAAATTCACGAACCAAAATTCCTGAACGTTTGGCGAAAAAGAAGTGACCAAACTCATGGAAAACGACAATCACACAGAAAATCAGTAAAAAGGTAATAATAGCTTTCATCTAGACACCCCCACTCTTAAAAAAGTCCTAGGAAGTGCATGATTGGGAAAACGAAGATCCAGCTGTCACAACGATCCAAAATACCACCATGCCCAGGAATGAGATTGCCTGAGTCTTTAACGCCAAAGTGACGTTTAATAGCTGATTCAACCAAATCACCAAATTGACCAAAAATACTAAAGAGAATCGTACAGATAAGCAACCAGAAGAAGTTATGAGGGGCATAAACTCCGTGGTTAATCAAACCAAAGATAAGAGCCACAATGATTGCTGATAAGATACCACCGACACTACCTTCAATAGTCTTATTTGGTGATACTTTTGGCAATAACTTATTTTGACCAAATTGACGACCAAAGAGGTAAGCCCCAATATCCGTTGCCCAAACAATAAAAAGGGCAAAGAGAACCTTTTCCCAACTATCCAAACGTGCTACAATGAGATTTTGGAAACCAAAACCAACATAAAAGGCAGATGCGATTGGATAAGCTGCATCGTCAAAAGAATAGTGGTCGCTATTAAGGACAGTCCCCGCTAGAATCAAAAATGAAATAACAGCGAAACCTGTCACACTAGCATTTGTTGGAAGACTGATAAAATACCGATCAATCGGTACAGCCAAGATAAAGGCTGCCACCATTGATAAAATACCCTCGATAGAGAAAATCTCCAAGTGCTTCATGCGAAGCATCTCAGACACCGCAACCATGGCCATAGCCCCAACTAAAAGTTGGAAAGGAAGACCGCCGATAAAGAGCAATGGGAGGAAAATGGCTGCTACCACACCCCCACCAATTAAACGTTCTTGCATGAGAGGTCCTTTCTAGACACCACCGAAGCGACGGTGACGTTTATTGTAGTCAGAGATGGCTTGACGTAGCCCCTGCTGGTCAAAGTCTGGCCAGAAAACATCTGTGAAGTAAAACTCACTATAGGCAGATTGCCAAGGTAAGAAATTACTAAGACGAAGCTCGCCACTCGTACGGATAATTAAATCTGGATCACGATAGAGGTAAGGCAATTTATCTGTCATCAAATGCTTAGCAATGAGATCTTCATCAATAGCTTCAGGACTGAGTTTTCCTGCTTCAACCTCTTTAGCAATCGCTTGAACAGCAGATACAATCTCCGCACGACCACCATAGTTCAGTGCAAAATTAAGAACCAAACCGGAATTATGTTTCGTCTGCTCAACTGCCTTTTCAAGAGCATCTAAAGTCTCCTTAGGCAAACGACTGTTATCTCCGATTGTCAAAATACGAACATTGTTTTTGTCTAATTCTGGTACATACTTGTTAAAAAATTCAACTGGCAAATTCATGATGAATTTCACTTCATCTTGTGGGCGTGACCAGTTTTCAGTTGAGAAGGCATAGACGGTCAATACCTTAACTCCAAGTTGTGATGCTTCGATAGTTACCTTTTGCAAGGCGTCCATCCCAGCCTTATGCCCCATCACACGTGGTTGTAGACGCTTTTTAGCCCAACGGCCATTTCCATCCATAATAATACCAATATGGTTGGGAATATTGTCTAGAACCTCTTGATGAGATTTTTTTCTAAATTTAAACATGGAATATCCTCTAAATATAGTTTACCCTTTATTTTACCACATTTTCAGGGGTTCTGAACAGCTTTTAATACCGATAAGATTAGAAAACGCAAAAAGACCAGGATTTAACCTAGTCTCAAATACACATCTTACTTTTCATCAGAAGACTCAATTGCTGAATCTTCTTCGATAATTGTCTTTTTAGTTGTTTCTGCTGTTTCTGTAGTTGGTGCTGGTGTGATCACTTTCATGATTGAACGACTCAAATCAAAAGTCAAGAAAACACCTTCTGCATCCAAAACGATACGGTTATTCTCTTTGTCAATCTCATCAACAATAGCAATCAAACCACCGATTGTTTCAACTTCAGCACCCTTAGCAAGGCCTGCAAAACGGTCTTCCTGTGCCTTTGCTTGGCGACGACGGCTGAAAGCCACATAAGCAACAATAGCGACCACATAAATGGCCAAAACTAGCATCATATTCATATTTCGTATTCCTCCAATAATTCACTTGGCTACTACTATATCAGATTAAGTCAGGACAAGCAAGACAAATCCTTAGACAGACCACACAAAAACACTTTCCATCGTGAGGAAAGTGTTGAATGAGACTACATATCTGCTACGTTGTGGTAAACCTTTTGAACATCATCGTCTGCTTCAAGCGCATCAATAAGTCCTTCGAAAACTTCAAGGTCTTCACCTTCAAGAGTAACCTCAGTTTGTGGAATCATTTCAAGTTCAGTCACTTGGAACTCTTCCTGTCCGTTAGCACGGAGAGCTTCCAACGCTTTATGAAGATCTGTTGGCTCAGTATAAACAGTGATAGTACCATCTTCTGCTTCTACATCTTCAACTTCTACATCAGCTTCAAGCAATTGTTCAAAGATTGCGTCTGCATCTTCACCTGCAAAAACGATAACACCTTTTTTATCAAACATGTATGAAACAGAACCTGATGCACCCATGTTACCACCATTTTTACCAAAGGCAGTACGTACGTTAGCAGCTGTGCGGTTAACGTTTGAAGTCAAAGTATCTACGATGATCATAGAACCATTTGGCCCAAACCCTTCATAACGTCCTTCAACGAAAGTTTCATCTGTGTTACCTTTAGCCTTATCAATGGCCTTATCAATAACGTGTTTTGGTACTTGCGCTTGTTTAGCACGCTCCAAAACAAATTTCAAAGCTGAGTTTGATTCTGGATCTGGTTCACCTTGTTTAGCAGCTACATAGATTTCAACACCAAACTTAGCGTACACCTTTGAGTTTGCACCATCTTTAGCAGTTTTCTTAGCAACGATATTAGCCCATTTACGTCCCATGGGATTCACCTCTTCTAAGAGATGTTCTGACATCTCTGATTTGTTTTTTTCTTTTTTGAAAATAGCAAAACACGCTAAATTCACAATCCCTTACATTATAGCACTTTGACTGCCGTTAGTAAAATTGAAATAAATCCTAAGCATTTATCATATCAAACATTTACTCAGCGTCCTCTCCCAAGCAAATAATCTCATCAAAATATGGTTCATTTCCCTTTATTAGATGGTGGGTAACTGTGATATAAGTGATATTAGGATCACTTAATAATAGGTGCTCAATACGAGTAGCATTATTATGGTCAAGATTTGCAGTGGCTTCATCAAAAATCACAACCGAACTTCCTTTTAAAAACGCTCTTATCAGGCCTATTCTTTGTTTTTGACCCTCCGAAAAGCTACCGTCACTTACTTGCTCATCTATACGACTTAGGAAAGATAAAAGATTAACTCTTTCAAGAGCTTCCTTGATGTGCGTATCAGTAATGGCTTCATTCCAAAGAGTTAGATTGTTCCTCAAGGTGTCATTATAGATATGAGTTTGACTCCCAACATAGGCACAATTAGATACGATTGAGTTCTCATCAATCTCTTTTAACTCCAATTTCTCAAACAAGATTTTTCCCTTATAATCTTTAAGATTTCCTAGGAGCATATTAAGCAGGGTGGACTTCCCACTTCCTGAGCATCCAGTAATAGCGTACTTACCTCCCTCTTTAAAGGTTTGAGTGAATCCCTTAATAATACCCTTCTCTCCAAAATGATAACTTACATTCTCAAAACGAACATCCTGAATAGTCGCTATGCAAGTCTTTGGATCCTCTGGATAATCGTGAAATTTTTTTAAGATAGGATCGACAGACTTAATTGTCACTTGCAGCTGATTAATGGTAGATAGAGAGTTAAAAATATTACCTGATATCTGACCCACAGAAGCAATGGTACCTACGGCAATATTCCCAAAAATAATTAACAAGCCAGTTAGAAGAAGTATCAACATCTGAGCGGCAACTGAAAATAAAGCCATCAGCGTCTCAGTGCTAGTATTTCTTTTTGTAAAAATAATTTTTTGTACAATATATTCCTCAACAATGGACCTTACTTGTCTAAGAAATATCTGTTTACGACTGGCATAATAAACATCCGCATATCCATATAACTGATCGCTTACTCCAGAAACAAGTTCCTCATTCGCTTGGGAAAATTTCTCCATTGATTTCTGCATTTTATTGGTAAATGGTTTGGGAAGATAGGTCAGACACAAAGTTAAAAAAATGGCTAACAGAACAATCCTTACATCATAACTTAATAAGGCAATAATTGAAAACAAAGTAGTGAATACTGTTGAACAAAGGGTATAAATACTTGTAAAGCCATTTGATTCAATCAATTGAATATCATTATTTAATACAGAGAGATGCTCTCCAATATCACTCTTTCTGAATTCACTAAAAGAATGGTGAATAATTTTACTAAGATAAGACTGACGAATAGACAAAGTCATTTTCTGGATTAGTTTTGTTTGATTTACAGCAATAATATAATTTAAAACTAAATAAATAACGTAAAGCCCTACCTCTAAACCTAATAAAGCTAAAAAGGATTGGATTCGCTTCGATACCAGCTGATTAGTCATTAAAGCCAAGGTTACCGAAGCACTCACGAAAATAGCAGCATTCAACGCTAGCAGTAAGATATGAACTAAATTTTCATATTTGTATTTAAGAATATAGGTTCTCATAGATTTCCTCACAATCTAAATCACCTTGGTATTTAGTCAGTTGGATAAATTGAATACATTGGAACTCCATATATCCATTGAAAATTAAAAACCATAGTGATATTGTACTATGGTTTTAGTTTATTCTATTTTTCAACTCACTCTATAAAATTGTCATATAGTGGAATTTAGCAACTCTTGATACTCTGATTCCTTAGTAAGCAATAAATTTTCCGCACCTAAAGTCCTAAGAGTTTCTAAACACCCCTCAATTAGATTTCTCCCTTCAGTAACTTCACCTGACTTTATCAAGTAGGTTCCCATTACAAATATCAACTCATGTCTTTCATATAAGAGGACCTCAGGAATTCCACTATCATTGACTAAATCTAAGTAGTATTTCGCAGAATCTAATTCATCACGTCGTAAAAATTCATAAGCTGCATTAATAAGAAGACTAAGTCGAATTCTTTGATTTGAGTCGCTCTTTCCAAAAAGTCTAGTTCTATACACGATCTCCTTGGTCAAAACATTAAGTGTCTGGGTGGAAATAAACGACATACTATTTCCTAATATGATTAACTCTCTTTTTCCCCATTGTTCAATGCTAAAAAGATAGTCTGTTAATTCCCTTACCTTATTTTCATCAACTTCTTTATTTGAAACACTTACCAAAAAAGATTCTAGCATAATACTGTTATAGAGAAATGATTTGTCTTGTGTGAGCTCAAATTTATGACGCTCTTCTCCAGCGTACTTCTGTAACAATAAAATATCGTTTTGATAATAAGCCTTACTAGCACTTTCTAATAACTTTTCAGTATGAGTTGGATTATCTTGAGATAAAATACCATAGAACTCTTCAATACTGACATCCAATTTATCTAACAAAAGAAAAAATCTAGATAATGAGATATCAGATTCTCCACGTTCAAATTTTGATAGGAAAGATACTGATAAATAATCACTAGCAAGTTCTTTCAATGTCAAATTCTTTGATAAACGAATTTTTTTCAACAAAGCACCCATTTCAACAGGTCCAATCATGATCCATCCTCCTATGCTTGAACTAATTATAACAGCAATCATTTCTAAATTAAAGAGCCACAAAGCCCAACTAGCCAGTCCAAAACGTTTAAAATAAAAATTCGTAAATTAACCTACAAGAAATAATCAATGGAAAGTTTTAGCTTACAAATGGATAAAAAAAGACCAGCCAAAGCTGATCTTATCTGAGAATTACAAGCGAGCGTTAAGTTCTGCTCCAAGTTCTTCAAATCCTGGTTTACCAAGAAGGGCGAACATGTTTTTCTTGTATGCTTCTACACCTGGTTGATCGAATGGGTTGATAGCATTCAAGTAACCTGAAAGGGCGATAGCAATTTCAAAGAAGTAGATGATGTAACCCAATGTAAAGGCATCTTGTTCAGGAAGAGTGATGAACATGTTTGGCACATCACCATCTGTGTGTGCAAGAAGAACACCGTCTGTTGCTTTTTTGTTAACAAAGTCAACATCTTTACCTTGGAGGTAACCAAGTCCATCAAGATCTTCTTCCAATTCAGGGATAATCACGTTCTTACGTGGTTTTTCCACACGAACAACTGTCTCAAAGAGGTTACGTGTACCTTCTTGGATAAATTGTCCAAGAGAGTGCAAGTCTGTTGAGAAGTTTGCTGATGTTGGGTAGATACCTCTTTGGTCTTTACCTTCAGATTCACCAGCCAATTGTTTCCACCATTCTGAGAAGTATTGAAGTGATGGTTCGTAGTTAGCTAAGATTTCAGTTGTGTAACCTTTACGGTAAAGGATGTTACGAAGTGCAGCGTATTGGTAAGCTTCGTTTTCAGAGATTTTAGATGAAGAATACTCTTTACGTGCAGCGTTAGCACCTTCCATAAGGGCTTTGATATCAGCACCTGAAGCTGCGATTGGCAAGAGACCTACAGCTGTCAATACTGAGAAACGTCCACCGATGTCATCTGGAACAACGAAAGTTTCCCAACCGTTAGCATCTGCTTCAACTTTAACTGCACCTTTTTGGCGGTCAGTTGTTGCGTAGATACGTTTGTTTGCTTCTTCTTGACCGTATTTCTTAACAAGGAGTTCCTTGAAAACACGGAAAGCGATAGCTGGTTCAGTTGTTGTACCTGATTTAGAGATAACGTTAACTGAGAAGTCTTTATCTTCAACATACTCAAGCAAGTCTGCAAGATAAGTTGATGAAATTGAGTTACCAGCGTAAACAATTTGTGGTGCTTTGCGTTCTTCTTTTGTTTGAAGGTTAGCAAAGTGATGATTCAAGAAGTCAATGGCTGCTTTGGCACCAAGGTAAGAACCACCGATACCGATAACAACCAAAACATCGCTTTCTTCTTTGATTTTTTCAGCAGCTTTCAAGATACGATCAAATTCTTCACGATCGTAGTTTTCTGGAAGGTCACGCCATCCAAGGAAGTCTGCCCCTGGGCCAGTTCCTTTGCGAATCATTTCGTCTGCTACTGTTACTTGTGCTTGAAGGTTGTCCACTTCGTGTGGTGCTACAAATTTATCCAAAACTTTTGAATAATCAAATGTAATATGAGCCATTAGTCTCTCCTTATAAAAATTCAATTATAGCTTCTAGTTTACTCTTTTATTTGTCTTTTGACAATGTTTTTTACCCTTATTAGGTCATAATAGGATACAGTTCTACTTAAATGTTAATTCTGCTTCAAGACCGTAGTGGTCACTTACCAAAGGTTGATTATTGCCGTCAAAAATCACACTAAGGCGCTCTACTGTCCAATCTTGGCTTGCAAAGACATAATCGATACGTAAAGGCTCTTCATTGCCCTTCCAGCCATCGATACCTGGTCCAACTGTATAGCTACCAGTTGTTTCTTTAGCTACTTCAAAACTATCTTGAAGATTGAGCGAGCTAGCCAAGATGGCTTGATGCCCTTCGCGACCTGCTGGGTTATTAAAGTCACCTGCTAGGATGAGCGGTTTCCCAATAGCTTTGAAACGTTCCTCAATACGTGCCCACTCTTCTTGGAAACCTTTGTCCCACCATGAAAGGTGAACACTAGCAACAGCAACTTCTCGGCCATCTACAGTAGTTTCAGCAACTGCTACACGGCGTGTATGGTAGTCAGTTGGATCATCAACATCTGAAACCAAGATTTCACTCGCTGTCAATGGTTGACGTGACAAGACGGCAACCCCTTCATTAAGGTGATCATAACCAATGTGATTATAGGCCCAAGTCCAATGGTATTGAAGCCCTTCTTCAGCCAACTTTTCCACAAGAAGACGGACAAAGTGATCTTGGTGGATTGGTGTTGCTGATGGAAGTGCATGATAGTAAGCATCCGTGTCTACAACAGAAGTCTCTATTTCTTGGTTAACTTCCTGGAAGCAAATAATATCATACTTAGCCTTTAGGATCTGTTCCTTTAAGGTTTGGAATTTTCCTTCAGCATCTTCTTCCATCCAACTGTGGGTATTTAAAGTTAGAAATTTCATAAGTTTATCCCTCTTCTGACTTGCATCTAGAAATGACATAGGGTCATTTACAAACAAAACAGCCCAAGGGCTGTCTGCTTGTTTATCGTTTAGCAAATTAAAGTTCTACTTCTGCAACTGGAGCGTTAGCAGCCAATTTACCTGTATGTTCTACTTTAACTGATTTGATTGCATCTGCATTTGTAAAGACAACAACTGTAGATGTTTCACGACCTGCTTCACGGATAGCATCAAGGTTTGCTTCAACCAAGAGATCACCTGCAGCAACTGTTTGACCTTCAGTAACTTTAACGTCGAATGGTTTACCTTCAAGGCTAACAGTGTCAAGTCCGATGTGAACCAAAACTTCAAGACCATTATCTGTTACCAAACCAAGAGCGTGTTTAGTTGGGAAGATGCTTGTCACTTTACCAGCTACTGGTGAAACGATTTTACCGTTTTCTGGTTCTACAGCGAAGCCGTCACCCATCATTTTTTGTGAGAATACTGGGTCTTTAACATCTTCGATGTTGATAACTTGACCATCAGCAACTGAATGCACTTCATCAGTCACACCTTTGAAGTTAGCTTCTGCTTTTTGAACAGCAGTCATTTGACTTGGAAGTGTTTCAGGAATAACTTCACCTGAATCAAGAACGTCTTGGATATCAGATTTCAATACGTCTGCTTTAGGACCATAGATAGCTTGAACCCCTTGTCCTTTCATGACAAGACCCATAGCTCCTTCAGCTTTCCATTGTTCTTCAGTTCCGACTTTTTCAGCGTCTTTAACAGTAACACGGAGACGAGTCATACATGCGTCAACATCGACGATGTTAGCACGTCCACCAAGAAGGTTGATAATGTTGATAACTTGTGAACTTGCTGAGCTTGTTCCAGCACCTGCTGATCCAGCAGATTCTGCAGGAGCATCATCGTTTTGTTCATAGTTACCGTTACGTCCTGGTGTAGCGTAATCAAATTTCTTAATCATGAAGTTTGCGATGAAGAACATGATAACACCAAAGAGTACAGTTACCCAAATGAAGTTAACGATATCCATCGCCAAACCAGCGTTAATAGCGAGTGGTGTACGTGTCAAGAATTCGATAGAACCGAATGAGTGAACACGAAGGTGAACGATATCAGCCATTGCAAAGGCAGCACCTTGTACAAATGCGTAAATAATGTAAAGTGGAGTAGCTACGAACATGAACATATACTCGATAGGCTCTGTTACCCCTGTCAAGAATGTTGCAAGCGCAGTTGCAGTCAACATACCTTTGTACTGATGTTTCTTATCATCATCAACGTTACGGTAGATAGCTACCACCATACCCATCAAGATACCAAATGAACCAATCATTTGACCAACTTTGAAACGAGCTGGTGTAACGGATTCAAGAACGTGTTTATATTGCTCTGGGTTTGAACCTTTAAGGTTTGCAAGGTCAGTAACCCAAGCAAGCCAGAGTGGGTCTTGACCCAATACCTTAGTACCTTTTGCAGCACCGGTCAAGACTTCATAAGTACCACCCAATTGAGTGTAGTTAATTGGGATAGTCAACATGTGGTGAAGACCAAATGGCAAGAGAAGACGTTCCAATGTACCGAACAAGAACGGTGCCAAGATTGGAGCAGTTTCTTTTGAGCTGGCAATCCACATACCAAAACCATTGATTCCTGATTGAATAACTGGCCATACGATAGCAAGAACGATAGCTGCAATAGCTGAACGAAGAATAACTACGAATGGTACGAAACGTTTACCATTGAAGAATGACAAAGCTTCTGGCAATTTACGGAAGTTATAGTATTTATTGAAGGCAGTAGCTCCGATGAAACCAGAGATGATACCTACGAATACACCCATGTTAAGGGCTGGAGCTTCCATAACACTGATGAAGTAGTCAGACACCTTAATTGATTGACCAAAAACGGTGTGAACTGTTGCAGCCTTATCAGCAAGAATATCTGAAGTAACACCAAAGATTGAACCAGTCAAACGGTTAATCAAGATAAAGGCAAGACCTGCCGCAAAGGCACCGCCTGCACGTTCCTTAGCCCAGCTACCACCAATGGCAAGGGCGAACAAGATGTGAAGGTTACCAATAACCCCCCAACCAATCTGCTCAAGAAATCCACCAGTAATAACGAGTGGTGCCATGTTTGGATTAATCATGGCAATCGTTTTACCGATAGAAATCATGAGACCTGCTGCTGGCATAACCGCGATAACGACCATGAGGGCTTTACCGAATTTTTGCCAGAACTCAAAGCCAAATTTTTCTTTTAGCTTATTCATTTCATTTCCTCCTATGTTTGATGCAAACGTTTGCATAACTTATACAATTATTATAGCACCTTTTGATGATTTGTAAAGCGTTTTCGTAAACTTTTTTTGAATTTTTTTACAAATTTAAAAAAACTCAGAAAAACCGGGGTTACTTGATTTTTTTTAAGCCATAAGAACCATCAAAATTGGAATAACAATCATGGTAGCAAGGGTAGTCTCAGTAACCATGACAGCAGCGTAATCACTATCAGCCCCATATAGTTTAGCAACAACTGGAGCATTGGTCATGACAGGCATAGCCGACTGGATGATAAAAACTTGCTTCATCAAAGTTGGGAGGGGTGCCCAATATACGATGGTAGCCATCAAGAGAGGAGCAACCACAAAGCGTCCCAGCAAAATCAGTAACTGGTCCTTTTTAAGAACCAACTGCTTGACACCTGCATTGGATACTGACAAACCGATGAAAATCATAGATAAAGGAGTCGTCAAACTACCTAAATACTGCAAGTCACTGGCTAAAAAGCTTGGTAATTTAATATGGAGGATAACAATAATAAGGCCTAACACGAAGCCCATTAGAGGGGGGGAGAAGATTTTTTTCAGACTTGTTCTTAAATCAAATTCAGCGTCTCCTTCCCCATCACGTTGGATGAGGTAGGTCCCCAAGGTCCAGAAAAAGGTTGTATTGCACATATAATAGATAAGAACATAGGGGATACTAGCATCGCCAAAGAGGGCTTGATTGATAGGGAGCCCCACAAAAATGGTATTCGAATTAAAAAACATGGAAATAAAGAGACCACGACGCTCCTTTTTCACTGCAAAAATTCTAGCCACCGCTGTCGCAATCCCGAGTAAAATCACCATAGAAAGTGTAGGAAAACGCAATTCCGGCAACATTTTAAGTAGGTCTGCCGCTGTGAAACGCTGTGTAATCGTATAGAGCATATAACAAGGAAGGGCAATTTGAGTGACTAGCTTAGCTATAAGACCACGTGACTTGTCGTCAAACCAGCCTTTTTCACCCATTACGAATCCCACTAAAATCATACCCAAAATGACTAGGATTCCCGATATACTCGTTAGAAAGATTTCCATGTTTTCTCCTTTTTTGTTACTATTACAAATGATAATGGATACCAGAGAAATATAATCATCATTTCTGCCTAGAAAGCTACCATTCTTATTTTAACTTCTCTCAAAAACCATTTTAGTATATCACAAAAAGAGCTTGATTTCTCAAGCCCTTTTCTTCTATTATCTATTCTGCTTTTAAGAGAGGTTCAAAGATTGATACCAGACCAAAGAAGGCGATAAAGATAAGGGTAATAGTGGCACTAGCTGGTGTTTCCCAATAATAGGAAATAAAAATACCAGAGAGCATGCCAACCAAACCAATACCAATAGCCCAGAAAATGACAGATTTAAAGGTTTGACCTATTTTCATACCAATAGCTGCTGGAAGAATCATGATGGTGGAAACCAAAAGTGACCCTGCTGCTGGAATCATCAGGGCAATCGCTATCCCTGTCACAATATTGAAGAGGAGAGACATGAGACGAACTGGCAAGCCATCCACATGAGCGGTGTCCTCGTCAAAGGTTAAAAGATACATAGGACGAATAAAGAGTAAGGTCAAGACCAGTACAATAGCCGCAATAACAAAGAGGGCATAGACCTGTTCAGAGCTAATGGTGATGATAGAACCAAAAAGATAGCTATCCAGACTCATGCTACTGCTACCCGCCTTGTTACTAAGAATAAGAGCCACTGCCAATCCCATTGACATGAGGATAGCCGTTGAAATCTCCATATAATGCTTGTAACTGACCCTGAGATATTCCAAAACCAAAGCGGCAATAACCACAACCACAAGGGTCATCCAAGTGGTTGATTGTCCCAAGAAAATCCCAACAGCTACCCCAGCTAGGGACACGTGACTCAAGGTATCGCTCATCAGACTCTGACGACGAAGAATTAAGAAGAGCCCCAAAATCGGAGAAAAGATGCTGATAGCAATCACGGCGAGAATAGCACGTTGCATAAAATCATAGGCTAATAATTCACTAATCATGTCTGTGCTCCTCTCCATCCTTTTCATGAACATTGAAACAACGCCAAGGCAATTTCTGATTACGAACCAGATGAATATTACGGTCTGTGTACTCTTTGACTTCCTCTGGGTCGTGGGTAATCATCAAGACCGACTTGCCATGCTTGTGAGCCGAGTGGTGCATGAGTTCATAGAAAGTATTAGCTGTCCCTGCATCCATACCCGTCGTTGGCTCATCCAAGACAAAAATATCTGGATCTGAGGCAAAAATACGAGCAATAACAGCACGTTGCTTCTGGCCACCTGAGAGACGCCCAATTTGCTTGTGACGATTTTCCCACATACCTACAGACTCAAGGGCACGTTGAACGTGTTCCAAGTCGTGCTTCGTCAAACGACGAAACCACCCCTGACGAGGATAACGGCCAGACTTCACAAACTCGTAGACCGTGCTCGGAAAACCTGCATTAAAGCTGGCAATTTGCTGGGGAAGATAGGCCATACGAAGCTTTTTACCATCTTTATTGGTTTCAGAGATGGTTACAGTTCCCTTCTTAGGCTTGAGAATTCCGAGGGTAGCCTTGATAAGCGTTGACTTGGCCGCTCCATTTTCCCCAGTCAGGGTTACAAACTCCCCAGAATCCAAATGATAGTGAATATTGTCCAAAACGGGCTCCGCATCATACTGGAAGCTCAGTCCTTCAACTGTAATATAGCGCATCTTATTCCTCAATTTTTTCTGCTAATTTTGTCAAGAAACGTCCAATAACCTGACGCTCTTGATTATCAAACTGATTCAATACAGACCGATAAACCCCCAAGGTCTCTTGGTGGTGTTCCTCATGCTCCTGAGCTATGGGTTGAGCCTCTTGTGTCAAGACAAAGTAGGTCACGCGCCCATCATCCTTGTCTTTCTTAGCCTCCAACATACCCTCTTTGACCAAGGTTTTAACAGCCTTGGTAACAGCAGCCTGACTGACATTTAAGGTCTTTGCCAACTCCGAATTAGTCTTGCGACCCTCAGCCAAAAGCATGAGAATATGTTCCTGAGTATTAGTCAATTTGACTTGACTACGGCACTGCCCAATAAGGAGCTCATGCTGATTTTCAGACTTGAGCACGATTTGATTAATCAATTGATTGACTTGTTCTTCTAGTTCTAGCATTGCTTTCTCCATTTACTTAACCAGTTAATTATATCGAAAACACAGAGATTTTGCAAGGGAGGACAAAGAAAAAGATTGGTGATGGGCTATCATCACTATCAAGGAAGAATAAAGGTAAAATAAAAACCTAACCAAGCTGGTTAAGTTTTCATCAGATATAGATTTATCGTAAAGTCGCAAAGATTTCTTCGACCTGAGCCACAGACTCGGCACGTGAGACTTCGCCACGAACCTTAGCTGCTCCTGCTGTTCCACGAAGATAGTGTGGTGCAAGACCACGGAATTCACGGACAGCAATCTTTTCACCTTTAAGGTCTACCAAACGTTTGAGATGATCTTCGGCGATGTCCAATTTCTTATCAAATGGAAGTTCTGGCAACTCCTCTCCTGTTTCGAAGAAGTGGTTGATTTGCGTGAAAATGTAAGGATTATTCATGGCTGCACGACCAACCATAACGGCATCTACACCAAGTTCTTCAATCATGAGCTTAGCGTCTTGAACGCTACGAACATCACCATTTCCGATAAACGGAATCTTAGTGATAGCCTTAGCAACTCGGGCCAAAGTCTCATGATCACAGTGACCTGTGTACATCTGCTCACGGGTACGACCATGCATGGCAAGGGCAGAAACACCTGCAGACTCAGCAGCAAGAGCATTTTCCACAGCCAAATCACTATTTGACCAACCCGTACGCATCTTAACAGTCAAAGGAATATCAAGTACTGACGTTACTTCCTTGACGATGTGGTAAATCTTGTCTGGATCCTTGAGCCACTTGGCACCAGCTTCATTTTTAACTACCTTATTGACCGGACAACCCATGTTGATATCAACGATATCAGCCTTTGTATTGGTCTGGATAAAGTCAGCCGCACGCTTCAAGCCCTCAGCATCACCACCGAAAAGCTGGATAGACATTGGATGCTCATTCTCATCAATATGAAGCATGTGGAGGGTCTTCTCATTATTGTAGAGGAGCCCTTTTTCAGAAATCATCTCCATAACCACAAGACCAGCACCAAATTCCTTGGCAATGGTACGGAAGGCCGAGTTGGTCACACCTGCCATAGGAGCTAATACTGTACGATGAGGAATCTCTACATTTCCAATCATGAAGGACGAATTAAGTTTAGTCATTGATGAGTTCCTCCAAGTCAGCTTCTGAAAATTCATACTTAGTTTGGCAGAATTGACAGACGATTTCAGCACCATGGTCCTCGTCTTTCATGGCTTGAAGTTCATCCTTACCAAGTGTCAAGAGGGCATTTTCAAAACGTTCACGTGAGCAATCACACTCAAAGCTAAGCTCCTCTTCAGACAAACGTTTGAAAGGTTCATCCCCATAAATGGCATTCAAGAGAGCTTCGATATGGTCATCAGACGCCAAAAGCGTTGAAATGGCTGGCATCTCTTGGATGCGTTTTTCGTAACGAGCGATTTCTTCCTCGCTAGCTCCTGGCAAGACCTGAAGCATGAAGCCACCAGCAACCTTGACCTTGTCCTCTTCGTCAAGAAGTACATTAAGACCTACAGCAGATGGCGTTTGCTCAGATTCTGTCAAATAGTAGGCAAAGTCTTCACCGATTTCACCAGAAATAAGTGGTGTTGATGACGTGTAGGGATTACCAGTTCCATAATCGATGATAGAAACAAACTGCCCTTGTCCCATGAAAGGACCCACCAAGACTTCACCAGTTGCTGTTTTCTTGATGTCCACACCTGGATTTTGGATGTAGCCCTTAACATGTCCTTTGGTATCAGCTACAGAGATGATATGCCCAAAAGAGCTGTTCCCGATAACTTTAACCGTAATTTTGCTCTCACCTTTTTGGTTAGCAGCCAAGATTTGATTGGCAATAAGGGTACGCCCCAAAGCAACTGTTGATGATGATAATGTATTGTGTTTTTCTTGTGCGGTTCTAACTGTTTCTGTGCTATCAAGAACATAAGCACGGAAAGAACCTGATTCTGAAATTGTTTTTATTAATTTATCCATAGTGACTCTATTATAACACAAAAAAGAGGGTGGAAAAGTCGTAAACGCTTGGCGTTTCCTCTCCCACTCTCTCTAGCAAATTACCATGAAAATTCGGACAGCTTTTCCCTCAAACTTGCTATTTTCCTCTCGTCAAAATGGTGTTTCTGCCTTATTACAGGTGGCAAATTCTCCAAATACTCCATATAGACACTGACAAGGAGATTATAGTCATTAGTCGTCAAACGCTTGAGTTGACTATGAATGAAGGTAGTTGCCTGATCATACTGTTCATGGATTAACAAGTCGTCAATGTAGTCATTTCCATCAATAGTGCGACCTTGCTCGTCCTCCACCTGACCTAAATCAATATCTAGAGTCTCAAATTTAAAAGCCTTACTGACAACATTAGCTGTCCCACGAATCTGATTGAGTAGCCAGTCACTGTTATATACTCCCATATTAGTCCCCTCCATTACTTACTATTCAAATCTATTATATCTTTTTAAATATCAGTTGTAAACGCTTTCTGATTATTACAATTACTCCCTTCCTAACATTAATCTAGAGCTCATTTCTTGATTTTTCAAGCAAAACAAAAAGGACCGTCTGGTCCCTTTAGATTATCAGAGTTTTTACCCAACTGATCCTTCCATTTCATAACTAATCAAGCGGTTAAGCTCAACAGCATATTCCATTGGAAGTTCTTTGGTAAATGGTTCCACAAATCCCATGACAATCATCTCTGTTGCTTCTTGTTCTGAAAGTCCACGGCTCATGAGGTAGTAGAGTTGCTCTTCAGAAATCTTAGAAACCTTAGCTTCGTGTTCAAGAGCAACTTGTGAGTTATGGATTTCGTTGAATGGGATAGTATCTGATTTAGATAAATCATCCATCAAGATGGTGTCACATTCGATGTGAGATACCGATTTCTTAGAATCCTTGTTGAAAGTGACTTGTCCACGGTAGTCAACCTTACCACCATTACGAGCAATAGATTTAGAGACAATAGATGATGATGTATGCGGTGCATTGTGAATCATCTTAGCCCCTGTATCTTGGTGTTGACCCGCATTGGCGAAGGCGATTGAAAGCATGGTACCACGCGCACCTTCTCCATCAAGGTAAACAGATGGATACTTCATAGTTACTTCGGCTCCAAGGTTACCATCAATCCACTCAACAGTCGCATTTTTCTTAGCCGTAGCACGTTTAGTTACCAAGTTGTAGACGCTATCTGACCAGTTTTGGATAGTTGAGTAGCGCATGTAGGCACCATCAAGTGCAAAGATTTCAACGATAGCCGCATGAAGGCTGGCAGTTGTGTAAGTTGGCGCTGTACATCCTTCAACATAGTGAACGCTGGCACCTTCATCAACGATGATAAGAGTACGTTCAAACTGAGCAGTTGCTTCGTTATTGATACGGAAGTAGGTTTGAAGCGGAATATCCACCTTAACGCCTTTAGGGACATAGATAAAGGTACCACCTGACCAGAAGGCTGAGTTAAGGGCTGCAAATTTATTATCTGTTGGCGGAACCAGTTTTGAGAAGTACTTCTTGAAGAGTTCTGGATGCTCTTTAAGAGCTGAATCCGTATCTGTAAAGATAATCCCCAACTTGTCGTACTCTTCTTTCATATTGTGGTAAACCACTTCTGATTCATACTGAGCTGAGGCTCCAGCAAGATAAGCACGCTCTGCTTCTGGGATACCAATACGTTCAAAAGTTTCCTTGATTTTCTCAGGAACATCTTCCCAGTCACGAGCAGGTTTGTCTGATGCCTTTTGGAAATAAGTCAGGTCATCAAAGTTAATACCAGAAAGGTCTGGACCCCACTCTTGCATGGCCATTTTGTTAAAGGTTTCCAATGATTTTAAGCGGAATTCAAGCATCCACTCAGGTTCCCCCTTTTCAGCAGACATGGCACGGACCACGTCTTCACTGATTCCTTTTCCGGTTGAAAAGACTGGTGTCACATCATCATGGAAACCGTATTTATATTCTCCCAAATCAATGGGTTTTGGTTCTACTTTTTCATTTGTTTCAGTCATAGTATTTTCCTTTATTAAAGGTTTGATTCGTTTTCCTTTTTGCTTGGGCAAGGAGACTGACTGCTCCTTGACTTCCTAAAGCTCACTTCTCTCTATAGCTTTTTTAAGGGCATTCCAAGAGAGTGTTGCACATTTGATACGTTGTGGAAATTTAGAAACCCCCGCCAAGAGCTTAGCCTCACCTAGCTTATCTTCATCTTTATGATCTCCTTGAATCATAAGAGAGAAAATCTCCGCTAGTTCCAAAGCCTCTGCCTTAGTTTTACCAATAACCGCATCCGTCATCATACTTGATGACGCTGTAGAAATAGTACAACCATCTCCAGCAAAGGCAATGTCTTCAATCACGTCACCATCAAATTTTACTGACAGATTGATAACATCTCCACAAGTCGGATTATTCAGTTGAAGTTGCTCCACATCAGGTAGAACACCATGATGGTGAGGGCTCTTAGAGTGATCGGCCACAACAGCCATATATAAACTATCTAGTCTAGAGAGTGCCATTGAAAAACTCCTTCGTCGCAAGAATTGCCTCTACAAGCTTGTCACAATCCTCTTTAGTATTGTAAATATAGAAGCTTGCTCGGGCAGCTGATGAGATACCTAAATGATTGATTAAAGGCTGAGCACAGTGGTGACCTGCACGCACTGCTACTCCTTCATAGTCAAGGGCAGTCGCCACATCATGAGGATGAAGCCCATCAATGTTAAAGGCAATAACACCTGCGTGCTGGCTAGGATTCTCTGGACCGTAGACTGTCAATCCCTCAATCTCATGAAGTTTAGGCAAAACATAGTCTACTAACTCCTGCTCGTAAGCATGAACATTTTCCATACCTAAAGCAGAGAGGTAGTCCACAGCAGCACCAAGAGCAATAGCCCCCGCAATGTTAGGTGTACCAGCCTCAAATTTCCAGGGCAATTCCTTCCAAGTGGCTTCCTGTTCATAAACGAAATCAATCATTTCACCACCAAATTCAATAGGTTTCATCTGGTTAAGAATCTCTTCCTTGCCGTAAAGAACCCCAATCCCTGTTGGACCTAACATCTTATGTCCAGAAAGGGTGAAGAAATCACAATCCAAATCCTGAACATCAATGGCCATGTGGGGCGCCGATTGGGCACCGTCCACCACCATATAGGCACCAACTTGGTGGGCGAGCTTGGCAATTTCTTTGACAGGATTGATGCAGCCTAAAACGTTAGAAACCTGAGCTAGACTGACAAATTTTGTCTTTTCAGTAATCTTGTTGGCCAAATCTTCCATATCCAATTGGCCATCTTTCAAGTAGGCGTAAACAAGTTTAGCCCCCGTCTTCTTACAAGCTTCCTGCCAAGGAATGATATTCGAGTGGTGTTCCATAATTGAAATAACCACCTCATCTCCTGGCTCAAGAACCTGCTCTGCAAAACGACCAATCCAGTTAAGACCTGTCGTCGTTCCACGGGTAAAAAGGACCTCTTTGGTTGATTTAGCATTGATAAACTGACGAAGCTTTTCACGACTAGCTTCGTAAGTAGCTGTTGCACGCTCAGCCAAGGTATGTACACCACGGTGAACATTGGCATTGTCCTCATGATAGTAAGCCATGAGAGCGTCCAAAACGACTTGAGGCTTCTGGGTCGTTGCTGCATTATCCAAGTATACCAAAGGTTCATCATTAACTACCTGATCTAAAATGGCAAAATCTTGTCGAATCTTATAGGCATCTAAAGCTGACATCTTATCTCCCTATCTAGATATATTATAGGTTAGACTATCTGCGTCGATAGTTCCTAACGTTTGTTTAGTTTTGTATCAGTTACAGAAATCATTTCATCGCGTACTTCTTTAACTGGAATTTCGGTAATAACCGCTCCCAAGAAACCGCGAATAACCAAACGTTCTGCAGTGTCTTGATCAAGTCCACGACTCATGAGGTAATACATATCCTCTGGATCCACCTGACCGATTGAAGCAGCATGCCCTGCCGTAACTTCGTTTTCGTCAATCAAAAGGATTGGGTTCGCATCTGAACGTGCCTTGTCAGAAAGCATTAGAACACGGCTTTCTTGTTGTGCATCAGCACCCTTAGCACCTTTGACAATGTGACCAATACCATTGAAAGTCAAGGTACCACGTTCCAAAATAACACCATGTTGTAGGATATGTCCCACGGAGTTGTTACCATAGTTAGTTACACGAGTATCAATTCCTTGAACCTGACGCCCTGATGAAAGACCAATAACTTTAAGATTGGCATGACTTCCATTACCAATCAAGTCACTATCAAAGTCAGCAATAACATTGCCCTCATTCATGATACCAAGAGCCCAGTCAATGCTGGCATCACGACCGATACGACCACGACGACTAATATAAGTTGTGACGTTTTCGCCCAAACGGTCAATAGCAGCAAACTTAACTTGTGCACCATCTTGAGCAATGACTTCAACTGAAATGTTGGCACTAGCTTTTTCAGTCGCTTCACCTAGCGTTTCAAAGCGCTCAAGGTAAGTCAATTTACTGTTTTTACCAGCCACGATCAAAACGTGTTTGTTAAATGGAACATTTGAAGTTCCATCTTGGTAAAAATAGCTTTCAACTGGCAAGTCAATTTCAACATTATCTGGTACGTAAAGGACCGCTGTACTGTTGAAATAGGCATAGTTATAAGCTGCCAATTTGTCCTCATCATAGGCTACAGCCTTACCAAAGAAGGCTTTAACGACTTCTGGGATTTCCTCAAGAGCAGTCGTCAGGTCTGTGAAGACCACACCTTGACTAATCAAGTCAGCTGGCAATTGTTCAAGTACAGTATTTGTTCCTACTTGGACCAATTTAGGGTTGTTTCCAAGCGCTGTAAAATCAGGTACATTTGCTGATGGTTCATTTTCAGTAATCGTTCCATCACCGAGATTCCAACGGTGAAATTTTACACGCTCAATTTTTGGAAGAGCCAAACTTTCAAGCTTATCAAAGGCTGCTTGACGAAGGTCTTGCAACCAAAGTGGCTCTGCTTTTGCTTGTGAAAAAGCGATAATAGATTCTTTTGACATAGGTTACTCCTTTTCTAGTTATTTCGAGTAACAGACTTACGCTTCTTCGTGGTACTCGTAACCGAGCTCTTCAGCGATTTTCGCATAACCTTCTTGCTCAAGACGAGCAGCCAATTCAGGACCACCTGAAAGAACCACTTTACCTTCCATCATCACGTGTACGACATCTGGAGTGATGTAGTTCAAGAGACGTTGGTAGTGAGTGATAATCATGGCACCAAAGCCTTCGCCACGCATAGCGTTAACCCCTTTTGAAACCACTTTAAGGGCATCGATATCAAGACCTGAGTCAATCTCATCGAGAAGAGCAAACTTAGGTTCCAACATGAGCAGTTGAAGAATTTCGTTACGTTTTTTCTCACCACCTGAGAAACCTTCGTTAAGGTAACGCTCAGCCATTTCTTCACGCATACCAAGCAATTCCATCTTTTCATCCAATTTAGTGATGAAATCAAGAACAGAAATCTTTTCGTCATCTTCTTTACCAGCGTTCATAGCCGCACGGATGAACTCAGCATTTGTGATTCCTGGGATTTCAGCTGGGTATTGCATAGCAAGGAAAAGACCTAGACGTGCACGTTCGTCAACTTCCAAGTCAAGGATACTTTCACCATCAAAAAGGATGTCCCCTTCTGTGATTTCATAGTTTGGATTACCCATGATAGCAGCTGAAAGGGTAGATTTACCAGTTCCGTTAGGACCCATGATAACAGCAATCTCACCAGTTTTAAGAGTCAAATTAAGACCCTTCAAGATTTCTTTATCTTCAACAGAAACATGAAGATTTTTGATTTCAAGTACAGACATTGTATACTCCTTTTTCATATATACAGCGAGCAGTCGCTCGCTAATTTGCATTATTTTTTTTGAAAATAGTCTTGCTATTTTCTGGAAAACAAAAATAGAACTTCCATTTTCCTTAATTAGAATCATTATAACAAAAAAGCCATTACTTGGCTTTTCAAATGTTTAATTTTTTCGCCCTTGCTTCCATTTTAACAGGGTTGCTTGGCGATAATCACTATTTCCGATAAATTTCAGGAGGTTAAAGAGAGGTGTTCGACCAACGCCCCAAATCTCAAGCCCTTCAATCAGAATTTCCATTCCCAAAAGTAAACTCAAGAGCAAGAGAATACCACCAAGACGGCTAGAAACATTTAACAAGAGGGCAATCAATGAAAAGAGGATAGCGATGGCATAGACCACTAGAACCGCTCCACGATGAGTAAAGCCCATAGCTAGGAGGCGATGGTGCAAATGCATCTTGTCAGCTTCCATAGCTGGGCGCCCTGACAACTTACGGCGGACAATAGCCACCACTGTGTCAACAATAGGTACTCCAAGGATAATAACAGGTGACAAAATAGCCACTGCTGTCGCATTTTTCAACCCTTGCAATGACAAGACACCAATCATAAAGCCAATAAAGAGCGCCCCTGTATCACCTAGATAGATAATCGCTGGATGATAATTGTAAGGGAAAAATCCCACAATGGCAGCCACCAAGACAAAGATAGTCATGGTCAAGAAAATATCAGTGTCATAGAGGAAGAAATAAGAAATCACCCCCATAGTCATAAGGGAAATGATAGAAACTCCTCCAACTAAGCCATCCAAACCATCAATCAGATTAATGGCATTGGTGATGGCCGCAATCCATAACACCGTTAAAATCAAGGTCAAGACCGGCCCAAAATGAATCATGGGACCACCAAATGGAATCTTAAAGCTATCAAATCGGAAGTCTGTAAAAGCCCAAACGATGACAGCTCCAATGACAATACCAAGCATCTTAGGTAGAGGCTTTAATTCCAAGATATCATCAATGAAGCCAGTCAGAGCTACGACAGATCCCCCCACAACAACCGGCAAGATGTACCTGACGTAGGAAACATGCCAGATATCCTTATGAATAATCATAGGCATAAAGACCAAGGTCGCTAGTACAAAGGCCAACAAAATAGCTAGACCACCAGCACTAGGCATTGGCTTTTTATTGATACGTCTTGCATTGGGATTGTCAACAGCTCCGACACGTAAGGCCAAAGAGCGTACCAAAGGGGTCGCCACAATGGCGATCAAAAAGGTCCCAATCAAAACGAATATATAGTTAATGGTCCAAGGCATGTCTTAGCTCCATTTCGTTGCTTGTAGTACCGGTAAGGCGTCCTCTTCCATCAAAATTGTTGCATGCTCTTGCAGGTAGGCACGTGTTCGGTCTGCCACATTCGCATATTCAAGAAAACGCGCATACATATTGTTCGCGTAATAATCAGGCTCATCAGCTAAGTAAAGAAGGATTGTCATATAGTAGACATCCCCAAGTTTATAAAGCTCAGAACCTTCAACAGGCACATCCTTCAGCCCTTGTGTAAAGGTCACTACTTGATCAAAGTCAGAGAAAGCCAAGACATAGTGGGTATAGTCTTCACGAATATTTTCTTCAGCCACTTCCTTGGTAGGCTCTGTCATAGCCTTATCAACTTCTTCCAAGGTCTTCTCAAGTTCTTCGAGCTTATGGTGTGCTTCGATATCCCCCTTGTCCATAAAGTTACCTTCAAGAGCCTTGAGGAACTCTTCTGGAGAAAGCCCTGAGTAGTCGTCCATATCTGACAAATCGTTGAAATCAAGGTCTTCCTTAAGATCTGATTTAGTCACAAAGACATCCACACGGTCCTTGCGTGGCGTGACACGGAAGCTCAGCATCCCGCTATTTTTAAAGTTATCAGGCAAGTCCAACTCATCCATGACAGTGTAGAAAAATTCCTCTGTTTTTTCCTGGGGAATCAAGAAATCTTTCAATTCCATACCATGTTCTTCAAGATCTTCCATGGTAATCATGATTTTTAGAGTTGTCTCGCTTATTTGTTTCATTTCCATATGTAAAAAACCTCGCACGAGTAGTTATTTCATTATACTAGAAAAGCCAAGAGATAGCAATTTCTGAGCAAGTTTGCGTCTTATTTAGGATAGGGTTTCTAAAAACTTCTCAATGCTAACAAAACCTTGTATTTCCCTATTAATACCTGTCATCTCCCCCAGAAAGTTGTATAATAAAAGTGAACCTATACGTGGAGGTGATGACCATGACTGCCTACAAAAAAGGGTGGCTACGAGCTAGCATTGCTGGGGGAATATCGAGTTTATTGACGCTCCTTCTCTACTTGTCGGGGCAACCTCATCAAGTAAACAAATCTACCTTTCTTACGGGGCTAATTGTCGCCATCATACTAGCAACTGCTCCCATTTACGACGATAACCGTTTATCGCTCAAACAGCAATCACTGCTCCACTTCTCTATCATGTGTGTTACCATCCTTCCAATCCTCTGTTTGTCCGGATGGTATCCCTTGCATAATGTCGTGGACTTCTTGAAAATCCTAGCTAGCTTCTTAACTTGTGGACTAGTCCTATGGTTGCTGGCTTATCTCATCTTTGGAAAACTTATCCACAAATGATTTCAAAACCAGATAAAAAGGACTCCAATTGAAGTCCTTTTCAGTTTACTTAAAAGTAATTATCCAAAAATAAGTTTAACAGCTCCATAGAGAAGCACAATAATACCAAGTACGATACGGTATTTTCCGAAAACTGTAAAATCATGTTTCTTAATGTAATTCATCAAGAAGCGAATCACGAACAAGCTGACAACAAAGGCTGTCACACTAGCTACCAAGAGAATAGCTACTTGTCCACCTGTCAAAGTATTTCCGTCAATGAAGTACTTAACTGCCTTAAGGCCACTGTAACCAAACATGGTTGGAATACCAAGGAAGAAAGTGAAGTCAGCAGCTACGCTACGACTAGTACCAACGATGATACCTCCAAGAATAGTAGCACCTGAACGGCTTGTCCCTGGAATGATACTCAAGACTTGGAAAAGACCAATATAGAAAGCTGTCTTGTATGACATACGTGCCAAATCCGTTACCTTAGGCTCTACACGTCGATTGCGGTCCTCAATCCAAATAAAGGCAATCCCGTAGACCACCAACATGATAGCTACTACAAAGAAATTACTGAGATGAGCCTCCATCCAGTCATCTAAAAGAAGCCCAAAGAAGGCTGAAGGAATACAGGCAATGACCACTTTAAGCCAAAGTTGCCAAGTCAACTGCACTTCACGTGCCGTCTTACCAGGTTGGAAGGGATTCAAGCGTTTAAAGTAGATGACCATAACCGCAAGAATAGCACCAAGTTGGATTACGATATTAAACATATCAATGAAATCTTTACTCTGTCTCAAATTCAAGAATTCATTAACCAAAATCAAGTGACCTGTAGATGAAATAGGTAGCCACTCTGTGATTCCTTCGACAATCCCAAGAAAGACTGCTTTTAGTAATTCAATAATAAATTGTGCCGTTTGCATAATTATCTCCGTTTTAAAATGCTAGCCCCATCACACCAAAAATGATCAGGGCTCCAAATTGTCCTTCCCATTATATCAAATTACAACTTGTATTTGAAGACAATCTTGATATAGAGATTGTTTTTCTAATCCCAACTTATTGTCATTGGTCCTAATTTCCTGTAAAATAGTAAGGTATGACATTTTTATAGGAGACATTGTTTCAATGAAAAAAATTATTGTAGCCTGCTTTGCAGCGCTCCTCCTCGTTTTTGGTGGGGTATCAAGCGCTCAAGCAGACGAGTATCTCCGTGTCGGTATGGAGGCTGCCTATGCACCTTTCAACTGGACGCAGGACGATGACTCAAACGGAGCCGTTCCAATCGAAGGTACTAAACAGTATGCCAACGGTTATGACGTGCAAATCGCTAAAAAAATTGCTCAAGCCCAAGGTAAGAAACCCTTGGTGGTCAAAACAGCTTGGACAGGTTTGATTCCTGCCCTCACTTCTGGCAAGATTGATATGATTATCGCTGGTATGAGTCCAACAGCTGAACGTCGTCAAGAAATTGACTTTTCAGATAGCTACTACCGAAGTGAGCCTGTTATGGTTGTTAGCTCTGATGGTGATTATGCCAACGCTAAGAGTCTCAAAGACTTCAAGGATGCTAAAATCACAGCTCAACAAGGGGTTTATCTCTATAATTTGATTGACCAAATCCCAGACGTCAGCAAACAAACAGCTATGGGAGACTTCGGTGCTATGCGCCAAGCCCTTGCATCTGGTATCATCGATGGTTATGTTTCAGAGCGTCCTGAAGCAAAAACTGCCGAAGAAGCTAGCTCAAAATATAAGATGATTACGCTTAAAGATGGTGGTTTCCAGGTTTCAGACGATGACGTATCCTTGGCCGTCGGTCTTCGTAAAGGAGACAGCCAGCAGATGGAACAAGTCAATAAGGTCCTTGCTGGAATCAGCCAAGAGGAACGTGTCAAACTGATGGATCACATCATTGCCATCCAACCTGCAGATAAGACTGATGAGGCTAAAAAAGGAAACTTCTTTAGTCAGATGAGCGCTATCATCGCTAAGAACTGGCCACAATTCTTACGTGGTACAGGAATTACCCTTCTTATCTCAATTATTGGTACAGTTGTGGGTACTTTCATCGGTCTTATGATTGGTGTTTACCGCACAGCTCCTAAAGCTGCTAATAAATTTGTAGCCTTGCTCCAAAAACTCTTCGGTTGGGTTCTTAATGTCTATATCGAAGTTTTCCGTGGTACGCCAATGATTGTACAATCTATGGTTATCTACTACGGTACTGCCCAGGCCTTTGGTATCAACATTGACCGTACCCTAGCAGCTGTCTTCATCGTTTCTATCAACACCGGAGCCTACATGAGTGAAATCGTTCGTGGTGGTATCTTCGCTGTAGATAAAGGACAATTTGAAGCTGCAACTGCTCTTGGATTTACCCATGGTCAAACCATGCGTAAGATTGTTCTTCCACAGGTTATCCGTAACATCTTGCCAGCTACTGGTAATGAGTTCGTTATCAATATCAAGGATACCTCTGTTTTGAACGTTATCTCTGTTGTGGAACTTTACTTCGCAGGTAACACTGTTGCAAGTCAAACATATCAATACTTCCAAACATTCTTTGTTATCGCAGCAATCTACTTTGTCCTCACCTTCACAGTGACACGCATCTTGCGTTATGTAGAACGCCGTTTGGATCAAGATACTTACACACAAGGAGGGGTTCACTAATGACTGAAACGATTTTAGAAATTAAAAACCTCAAAAAATCATACGGAAAAAACGAAGTCCTCAAAGATATCTCCCTCAGCGTCAAGAAAGGTGAAGTTATCTCAATTATTGGTTCTTCAGGTTCAGGGAAATCAACCTTCCTTCGCTCTATTAACCTACTCGAGTCACCTTCAGGTGGTGAAATCCTCTATCATGGAGACAATGTCCTTGAAAAAGGTTACGACCTCACTACCTATCGTGAAAGACTCGGTATGGTTTTCCAATCTTTCAACCTCTTTGAAAACCTTAATGTTTTGGAAAATGCTATCGTAGCTCAAACAACCGTTCTCAAACGTGACCGTAAAGAAGCTGAGAGTATCGCCAAAGCTAACTTGGAGAAAGTTGGTATGGGGGAACAATACTGGAAAGCTAAACCAAAACAACTCTCAGGGGGACAAAAACAACGTGTGGCCATTGCCCGTGCCCTCTCTGTTGATCCAGAAGCCATCCTCTTTGACGAGCCAACTTCAGCCCTTGACCCAGAAATGGTAGGGGAAGTACTCAAGACTATGCAGGAGCTATCTGAAACTGGTTTGACCATGATTATCGTTACCCATGAAATGGAGTTCGCACGTGATGTTTCAGACCGTGTCATCTTCATGGATAAAGGAGTAATCGCTGAACAAGGTAGCCCAGAACAAATCTTTGAAAATCCTAAAGAAGAACGTACCAAGGAATTCCTCAAACGTTTCTTGGGTTAAAAACGAAAAAGTTAAGGTTTCGACCTTAACTTTTTTTAGATTCTCAAATATATAAAAAAACGGCATCTGCCGTTTTTTTGTCTATGATTAGTTACGACGTGTACGTCTGTCAACAAAACCAAGGAAGGCCAATAGTGTCATAAAGAGACCTACAAGACTGAATCCTACTGCAGTTGACTCACCTGTTTCTGGCAAGCTGTCTGTTTCTTGTACAGGAGCTTGTTTCTCTGCTTTTGCTTGACCATAATTTACAGGAATTTGAGCCACCGTTTGAGCTGCTTTTTCTTGTGTTGTGAAAGCAACAACTTTACCATCTACATCGTAAACAGGTACTGGTGTAAGACCTTTAGAGATGATGTTAGCATACTCTTTAGCCAATTGTGTTTGAAGCTCTTTGTCTGCCTTAGCTTTCATATAGTTATCGAAAGCTGTTTGAACAGTCGTGTATTCGCTCGTTAATTTATCACGTTTAGCAGACAATTCAACCAGTTTCGCACGTTCAGTTGAAAGAGCACCTTTCGCCGCAGTAAATTTAGCAAAGGCCGTTGCACGTTCTGCCTTAGCCTTAGCTAGGTTAGCTGAAGCATTTGTAAGAGCTGCTACACGGTTCTTAGCAGAAGCCAAAGCTTGGTTAGCTTGTGTCAATGCTACTTGTTTCTTAGCAGTATCTTGCTTAGCAGCGTTGTATGCATTTGTCAAACGTTGCAAGGTCGCAGAACTTGTCGCAAGTTTATCTTTAGCTGTTTGAAGCTCTGCTTGTTTTTCATCAAGAGTTGCTTGAGCTTTGCTAAGGGCTGCTGCTTTTTCTTGTGCATTAGCATTAAGATTTTCAACTGCAGCATTAGCTTTTTCCAATTCTGATTTAGCAGTTGCAAGGGCTGCTTGTTTTTCAGAAAGGTTATTCTGAGCAGCTGCCAACTTGCTTGCAGTCGCTTTAAGAGCTGCAAGTTCTGATTGAGTATTCTTAAGTTTAAGAGTTGCTGACTCAGAAGCAGATTTCTTGCTAGCCAAATCACTTTGAGCTTGATCGTTAGCTTGTTTAGCAGCTTCATAAGCGGCTTTTGCAGCTGCTAGGTTTGCATTTGGAGATGGTTGAGATGAGTTACCTACATATGGGTTAGCAATCTTAGTTGTGTCAAAGCTACTATCAGAAGCGATAGAATTTTTATTGACATTGTTTACATGAACGTTAAAGGCACCGGCAACAACACTGATGTCTGTACCAATGTAGGCCTCACCACCATCTGCTGTAAGTCCAGAAATAGAACGAGCATGGTTCCACTCTTTACCATTAAACATGAAGTCAAGCATAGCTTCGTAGACATATTTCTTAATGTCGTTAAGTGTAAATGGTCCTGTCAACCCTTGCCATGTATTAAGGTTTTCACCAATACTTACACTATTAAATGACTTACCAGCACGGTCAAGGGCCGCACTATCATGTCGTTTATGGGTAATAGCTTCCCAACCCCAGTTATCTGCTACATAACCATCTGAAACACGATCAGCTGCAAGAACACTACCTTTTGAAACAGATGTTTGAGTTGTACCAAAGGCTGTACGAATTTGGTTAATCAAACTTGAAGCATACAATGACAAATCTGTAATTTGAGCTTCACTAAGATTATTCAAATCACTAATTTTAACATTTTTATCTGCTTCATTGTCTTGATAACTATTGTTACCACGATCACGTTTATTGACGTTCTTCAAGACTTGTTCAGCTTGAGCTATTTCTGCTGCTGTCGCTGTTTTAGACTCATGAATCTTAAGGGCATTAACATACTCTTGTGATACTGAGAATTTTTGACGAACATTAGCTGTTGAAGTTGTTGAAGATTCTGCTTTTTTCTTAGCTGCTTCAGCGGCTGCAAGAGCAGCTGCCTTTTCATTAGCTACTGTTTGAGCAGTCTCATAGGCTGCTTTAGCTTGGTTTGCTGCATTTTGGTCTACAGTCAATTGACCTTCTTTAGCTGAAATAGCAGTAGCTTTTTCTTTATCAGCTGCCTGAGCGGCTGCCAATTCTTCTTGAGCTTTTTTCTCAGCTACTGTTGCAGCGTCAAAAACTGATTGTGCTTTAGCTTGGTTAGAAGCTGCCTCAGAAGCGCTAGAACCATTAAGAGCTGCTTTAGCAGCATCTACTGATTTTTGAGCATTAGCAACTTCACTAGCTTTAGCATTGACATTAGCTTGATCTGTATTAACGACAGATTGCTGTTTGTCTGCTGCATCTTTGGCAGTTTTTTCTGCTGATTGAGCTGTTTCGACTGCTGACTTAGCTTCCTTAGCCGCATTTTCTGCAGTAGTTACTTGACCTTGAGCGGCAGCAATAGTTTCTGGGCTTGCTTCATCGGCTGCTGTTTGTGCCTTTTGCAAGTTAGCATCTGCTGTCGCTAGATTTGCTTGAGCCTGGTTGGCAACTGCTTCATGATTAGCAACTACTGACTCTTGTTGCGATACTGCTTGATTTGCAGCGCTGGCTTGTTCTCTAGCCGCTTCAACTTGGGCTTGAGTTGGGACAGCTTGTGTAGCTGTCGATGATACTGATGCTGTTGTTGAGGCTTGATCGTTTGTCGTTACCTCATCAGCTTTAGCAACTGTAGCAGAAACTGCAAGTGCTGCAATTCCAGCTGTCGCCAAAACCTTTTTATTCATAAGACGAACTCCTTTTTATGTTAAAAATTCACTACTATATAATAACATTTTAATAATCCTGAAACAAGATGCTGACTCCTAATTTTTTAAATTTAATTATTTTATAAGCTTTCATAGCCTGTTTACAAAAACCATTAAATTGTTAGTCAAAAGTAGAGTTGCTGTTTCAAAGTCCTTTTTTAGTCTTTGATTCTGCCTTATCTTTCCATTCTATCAAAACTTCGTTACAGTTTCTTAACTTTCTTTAAACGTTTTTTTGATATAATGTGTACTCATCATATGCAAATGGAGGAGCAAAGTGGCAAAAACATTAAAAACATTGAGTAATATCTTACTAGGAAGCCTATCACTGTGCTTGTCTTATTGGTTTTATAGGGGTCATCTCGAACAGTACGTTCATTACATCGCCCATTATGGCTCCTACTTCCAAGTCTTACTCAACCTAGTCATCATAGTCCTACTTAGTTACTTTGTCTATGCTTTTTTGAAACTCCTTCTTACCAGACAGCTGAAAAAACAGACACTGCTCCTACTCTACTTCATTTACTTTCTTGCTCTCTTCTACCTACTTTTCTTGAAAAACATTGGTACCCAAGGTCTCTCACTTAATCCCCTTTCCTTCGCTCGGGAATTATACTGGGGAAGCCACTTCGTTCCCACCATGAACCTATTAATGTTCATTCCTCTGGGACTCCTCTTTTCTTCACGATTGAGTAATCTCCTACTTTGTCTCCTGACCCTTTTCACCGTCGAATCCATTCAGTATTTTGGACATTTGGGAGTCTTTGATTTAGGAGATATCGCCTTAAATATGCTAGGTATCCTTGTCGGAACCGCTATCCATCAACTCCCTCAATTTCAAACAGTTATCAAAAAGATTTTAAGATAGAGAAGCCTCCAGAATTAAATCTGGAGGTCTTTTACTGGCTCTATAGATCAATCATCATAAGGAATTCTTAGATGAATACCGCAAGACTGCCCTCTGAATCTAGAGAGCTGTTTTGAACTCGAGCTAAAATCCTAGTGAAAAAGAAAAACTGACCCATTATAGAGCAGTTCCATTTTCGTGTATTCAATTGAACAAGGCCTAAGCACTTGGCAAAAAAGATAAAATCTCCTAGAAGCTAAAATTTCTTCGTCAATTTTCCTATTTTTGCTTTGTACTTTTGACGGCCTTTGTATCTTGGGGATTGAACATAAACCAAAAAAATAACAGCCCTCTAAATCTAGAGAGCTGTTCTGAACTCGGGCTAAAATCCTAGTGAAAAAGAAAAACTGACCCATCATAGAGCAGTTCTATTTTCGTGTATTCAATTGAACAAGGCCTAAGCACTTGTATCTTGAATTAACGACGAAGTCCAAGTGAGCTGATCAACTCACGGTAACGGTTAACGTCTGTACGGCGAAGGTATGCCAACAAGTTACGACGGTGACCAATTTTTTTCATCAAACCACGGTAAGTAGCGTGGTCTTTTTTGTGTTGTTTAATGTGGTCGTTAAGGTGGTTGATTTCCCAAGTAAGGACAGCAACTTGAACCTCTACTGAACCAGTGTCACCTTCGTGACGTGCGTATTGAGCAATGATTTCATTTTTTTTCTCTTTTGAGATTGCCATGTTTTTTCTCCTTTTTTTGCTCCATCCGAGTCTTAGGATTGGCTCTCCTAAAACCAAGAAAGAGTTGGTTTGTCTTTACGACCTCTCTATTTTAGCTTATCTACTAATCTTTGTCAATCACAAGATTCGCTGTTTAGATTTCTACATCTTAGACTTTTTTTGTCATTCTTGATTTCATCAAAAACCCAAGGAAAAGTAGGAAACTTACTATAGCATAGGCTAGGAAAATCCAACTAAAACTTGGAGATACAAGTGCCAATAATTTCAAAACATAAGGAGAGAGGGCAGACCCTAGGTTACACCCCAAGAGGACATAGGCTGTCGCTTTGTTCAACAGATTTCTAGCAATACGCTCAGAAAGTCGGTTAAAGATAATTGTCAAAACAGTACTATAGAAGAAACCAACACCAACTGAGGATAAAATCAAAATCGGTAAGTTACTAGCCACTGACATCCCAAAGAGACAAACCGCCAATAAAAACATCACTATATGCAAAAGATGATTCTTAAAATATCCTATAAGAGAAGCGAAACTTAGTCCAGCTACAATTCCAATTCCCTGCTCTAAACTAAGTACTAAAGCTGATTGCCCACTCGCAATGGTCTTACCAGCAACCTGAAATAGAGGCACGCGCAAACTAATCGAAGAATTAATACAGATGACAAATCCTGCTAAAAGGGCCATGCTAAGGATCATACTAAGGTCTTTTTTGTTTAGACCTTGTTTACTTTTTGTAATCTGCTTCCTCTCCACCTGATCCATCGTTGGCACAAAAAGGAGGTACATGGTCAGAATCACAAAACCAAGACCATAAATAAGAAAGGCAAAGGTCCAATGGATTTTCAATAGTTGACCAACCAAAAGAGAACACGAAGCTCCACCAATCAACTCCATGGAGCCACGAATACCTAACATCTGAACCCGTTCTTTACCTTGAAAACGTTGACTGATGATGGCAATCGCCTTAGCATTGATAAGGCCAATCCCCATCCCAAAAGCAATACGTGACAGTAAGACAAGAGGATAGGCTTGTACAAAAAAAGGAAAAATCCCAGCACTACTAAGTAAAAGCAATCCAGTCACAATTAGCTGTCTATCACTTAACCTTTTGTCAATAAATGAATTAAGTAAGAGCATCGCTACTACGGAAAATGAAGGGACAGATACTAAAAGCTCCACTTGCGCGGCAGAAAAGGTTGGGCTATAGTAGTCCAACATAGGTGGTAGCGCTGTTGAAATCGAAAAGGCCGAAATCAAGAGCAAGGATAGCCCAAGTAGGCTCATTTTTTCTAAAATTCGTGTCATAATATAGGGATTAGAACATCCTTTCCTTACTTGTCTGATAGTTATTTTTTCATTATAATCTAAGGAGACTTTAAAAAATAGGACCTAGGTCCTAAAAAAGGAGATGTATGCGTAATCATGCCATAAGACCTCAACTTGATCAGGTCTTTCCACCCCCCTACCTCTACCAATTACAGAAAGTCACCTTTCAAAAGAATGATTATATTTGTACCCAAGGAAAAGCTATCACAGAGCTAACCTACATTTTGTCAGGAAAGGTAAAAATTGTGCGTTCTCTCTTCAATGGTAAAGAACATATCCTAGAAATGCTTAACCAACCACAAATATTTGGAGATGTAGAACTCATGACCAATCAACCAGCAGGGTCATCAGTCATTGCTTTAGAAGAGGTTCAAGCAGTTCAGCTCCCTTTAAATAATAAAGAAGAGCTCCTCAAAGATCCCGTTTTTCTCTATCAAATTGGGCATAACCTAGCCATGGCACTGCATAAACAGGGTATTACTGCCTCAACAAATGCAAGCTACTCTGTCAAAGAGCGTCTGGCTACTCATATGTTGAGTATTGAGGAAGAAGGTGTTTTTCAACTATCACCATCTATCCTAGCTGCCAGTTTTGGGACTAGCTATCGCCATGTGCAACGAGTCATCAAACAATTTATCGATCAAGGAATTATTGAAAAAGAAGCTTTTAAGACCTATCGTATTTTGCAACGACAAACCTTGGAAAAACTGGCTTTTATCGATTAGAAAAAGCCTCACTTTAACCCTTGATGGTTTAATTTTCAACCCTTTTGTGCTATAGTTATAAACAAGTAAATCAAAGAAAATAGAGGTAAACAAATGGACGCTCAAACCAAAATTATCCGCGCCAGCCATATGATTGATATGAATGATATCATTCGCGAAGGAAACCCAACCTTGCGTGCTGTCGCTGAAGATGTAACCTTCCCACTATCAGACGAAGACATTATCCTAGGTGAAAAAATGATGCAGTTTCTTCGTAATTCACAAGATCCTGTTATTGCTGAAAAAATGGGGCTTCGTGGGGGAGTCGGTCTTGCAGCCCCACAATTGGATATTTCAAAACGCATTATCGCGGTTCTCGTTCCAAACCCTGAAGACGCTGAAGGTAATCCACCAAAAGAAGCATATAGCCTTCAAGAAATCATGTACAACCCTAAAGTAGTTGCCCATTCTGTTCAGGATGCTGCTTTGGGTGATGGAGAAGGATGCCTCTCAGTCGACCGCGACGTTCCTGGTTATGTGGTTCGTCATGCTCGAGTAACTGTTGAATACTACAACAAAGAGGGCGAAAAGCAACGTGTTAAGCTCCGTGGGTACAACTCAATTGTTGTTCAACATGAAATCGACCATACTAACGGTATCATGTTCTACGACCGCATCAATAAAGACAATCCATTCGCCATTAAAGATGGACTCTTGATTATCGAATAAAGAAAGCCTCAGTATTGCTACTGAGGTTTTAAGTTGAAGATAAGGCCTTAGTGCCTCCGTATAGCTGAGTTAAAGTAGAAAAGAACCGACTTTGTCAGTTCTTTTTTCATTATGTAAACCTGTCCTCAGACAAGCATATTGTAAAGTGTTTCGTTACCGTGAAGGTTGATATAACTTGGGTCAAAGGCTGAAAGACGCTCGAGAAGTCCATCATAATCGTTCTTGTCACTAAGAGCGATACCAATGAGAACTGGACCTTTTCCTTTATTAGCACGTTTGATGTACTCAAAACGAGTGATATCATCATTTGGTCCCAAGATATCATTTACAAATTCACGAAGGGCACCAGGACGTTGTGGGAAGTTAACCACAAAGTAATGCTTGATGCCATCGTAGATAAGCGCACGTTCTTCCATCTCTGGCATACGGTTAATATCATTGTTACCACCTGAAATGATGCAGACGATGGTTTTTCCTTTAATCTCATCTTTAATCACTTCCAAAGCTGCTACTGATGCTGCACCTGCGGGTTCTGCAATGGTACCAACCTTAGAGTACATATCAATTAGGGTTTCTGAAATCAAGCCTTCATCAACTCCCAAGAGACGGTCAACATATTTACGTGCAACTTCATAGGTCTTGACACCTACCTTTTGAACAGCAATCCCATCCGCAAACTTATCAATTTCTTCGAGTTTTACAGGATAACCACGGTCAAAGGCAGCACGCATACTACGAGCACCACTAGCCTCAACACCAATAACTTCCATAGATGGTGCCACATCCTTGATATAAGTAGCCACACCTGAGATAAGGCCTCCACCACCTACTGGAACCAAGATACTATCGAAGGAAACACCCTCCTCTTGAGCCTGCTCATAAATTTCATAAGCAACTGTTCCTTGACCCGCTTGGACATTATAATCGTCAAATGGATCAATGAAAGTCATGCCTTCAGACTTGGTATATTCCTGTGCTGCTTGAGCAGAGGCATCAAAGGTATCTCCCACCAATTTGATTGTTACAAACTTGCCACCAAAGAAACGGACTTGACCAATTTTTTGGAGAGGCGTTGTTACTGGCATAAAGATGGTTGCCGGAATTCTCATCTCGTTACAAGTGTAGGCAACCCCTTGAGCATGGTTTCCGGCTGATGCACAAACCACACCACGCGCCTTATCCTCATCACTCAATTGATGAATAGCATAGTAGGCTCCTCGCAATTTGAAAGAGCGTACCTTTTGCATATTTTCTTTTTTAATATAAATAGTCGCCCCGTATTTTTCAGATAAGTAGCGATCAAAATCTAGTGGTGTGCGTTCCACCACGTTTTTTAAGACTTCATTAGCCTTTACGATATCATTTGCAGTAATCATTGGCTCTCCTTTGACACAATATTCAAACTATTTCTATTGTATCACAATTTTCAGAAAAAATAGCAGCCAGTATAAAGAAAACTCCTTGTTTACACAAAGAGTTCTACTTATTATTTATCAACTTTTTTTGACATCAAGAAGTTACGAAGAGCTGCAAGGGTTGCCGCACCTGCAAGGACAATAGCTGTAAGGATAGCTACAGCATGTTCTCCCCACTTGTGAGATTTTGCTGTTTTAGCAATTGTAGCCTTAAGATCTTCAGCTGTTCCTTTTTCACCTGCTTGCGTCGTTGTCTTACTTGCAAGGTTAAGATCTTGACTACCACTGTAAGTGTTATCTGACGAAGCTGTATTGTTAAGGTCTTGACGGCTACTGCGAGTATAGCTAACATTTGTTGTAATGCTATCAATCATCTCAACAATATTTCTGATTGTAGTTGCATCGTACAAGCCACCCTCAGTATCTTTCAAGATTGATACTGCTAATTTTTCAATAGAAGCTGCTGAAGAAGCTGCTACCATAGAGTGAGATTCTGAGCTTGCTGTTTCTGAATATCTTGCATAATTGCTAAAGAGTGACGCTGCTTCTGTAATCGTTTCAGAAGTACTTGGTAAGTTTTCTGAGACGCGAGGAGCTGCAGAGAGTCTATTCCAACTATTGATGTTTTCTGATAGTCCATCAAGGATGACTTCCTCAGACGTGCTCACTGTTTCTGAAATTGCCGAAGTCACTTCTGAAGTGCTCACTTGACTTTCTGATTCTGTCAATGAAACAGCTGGTTCTTTAACTACTTCTGATTCTGAAACGACTGTGCTGATTGAATTCTCTGATTCAGATGCTGAAGTCTCGGAAGTTGATGCTTCTGAGATAATATCAGTTTCTGAGACCTTCGATGACACTGTTGTGCTTTCTGCTACTTCTGATGAGGCTGTTGAGTTTACTAACTCGTCAACTGTTGGTGCTGGTTTAGTTATTTCATCTAGTTTAGGAGCTTCAACAGATGGTTTCGTATCAGTTGGAGCCTCTGAACCTTTGTTTACTGTTGTATTTTCGGATTTAGCTGTTTCTGAGCTTGCTTCAGATGTTACGGTATTGTCTGCTTTCTTACCAGCTTGGTTAGTAACTAGTTTCAAGATAACTGGTTCTACCGGTGTTGCTGTTGTGTCTTCCTTGATATAGAGCATGTTCCAAAGCGTTAGTTTAGGAACTGAAATGACAAGTACTGGTTGACCATTTTCATCTGTTTCAAGACTTGCTTGTGCCTTCTTCATGCTTGAAGTTGCCCAATCATCTGGTGACGTCACATAGACTTGATCAGTAATTTTAGCTGCTTCTTGGGCTGTTTTACCTGCTAGACTAAGACGAACTGTGAGATTTTCTTGAGCGTCCGGTGTTTTATTATCCGCATAACCCTCTTCATTATGCCAGCCCGCATTGATGCCCATCATGTTAATCATTTGAACAGTTGAGAAACCTTTTCCTGATTTAGCAAATGTCCAAACTTGATCTCCTGTCACACCTAGAGCATCCTTAGAAAGGATTTCACCAGCAGTATTCTTGGTAGACACAGACTGAGTGCTGTTAATCACACCCTCACCACGGAGAAGATTTTCATAAGCAGTGATAAACTGTTGGTAATTGTAAAGCTTACGAATAGTGTCCTTAGCCACACTGAGGTATTGAGTTGGGTAATAGGCACTTTGAAGGACGTTTAGGGCTGCATTAGCATTGGCAAGGGCTGCAATGGACATGTGATAGCCACCGGCTGCAGCTACTGTCGCATCTACGAGAAGAGTCGCGTCAGCTTGCAATGGCTTACCAGCAAGGGCATCTTTACCAGCACCGTTAGTTGCTTTTCCACCAGGAACAGTATAATCAATACCTGGTTCTTCCATGTAGGCACCAACGATAAGTGATTTACCAGTTTTATTGCGTACCATATCGATACGTGCTTTCAAATCGCCATAGGCAACCTGCATACGTCCTGGAATAACTGAACCACCGTTTGTCCAGAGCTCATTATAAACAACATCTTGACGTGCCTTGGCTAATTTATCATCATTACCACCATTGACATCATTGATTGTGATGTAGTACTTTTCACCAATGAGGTCTTTCATAGCATTAATAAATGACGCATATGAATCAGACATCATGTATGAGTCAGCCTCGTCTGAGCTGTTACGGTGCTCATAATCAGTCACACGGTTGTCACCAATTGTATCACCTTGCCAACCATCGAAGCCCATACGATCCATAGCTGATTTCATGACACCCGCAATGTATTTTTGCCAATCTGGATTAGCCGGATCATAGTAAACTTGAGTTGGGTTATCACCGATAGTGTAAGTCATCGGCTCACCCTTCTTACCAAAGCTATCGTAGAAGTTATAAGCCAAAGCAGCAAGTGGAAGGGCTGGATTCTTTGGATTTGAATCTGCTGAAATCATGTTATAAAGCATGGCAACAGCACCTGACTTATGAACTTGGTCAACCAATTCTTTAACAGCCTTAGTGTCAACCTGAGTATGACTCCAGGTATTCCATTTTTGAACAAAGCTATCAACACCTTCTGGGAAAGGATCTGTAGCTTCACTATAAGCATCATAGAAGAAATATGAGTTGATATTCATAGACTTCATGAGATCAAGCTCTTTACGGTAGGCTTCAAGATTTTTAACAAGAATACTGTTTTGATCCGTTGGCGAACCTGCTACGATACCGTAACGTGGGAAAACTGTCCAATCATCTTCAACAGACAAGCCAGCACGCTTGCTTGACAAAGTACTACCTGATTTATCGTTGACACTGATTGTCACCAAGTAACCTGTATTGTTTGTCAACCACTCTGACGCTACTGTCAAGTTTGAAACCTTAGCTGAGGTTCCTGCCGCTAGCGTAAGGTCAACGTTATCTTGACCGATGATCTCCGAAGCATGTTGAAGTGTCAAGTTGACAGTCATCGTCTTAGTTTCTGCAGTTGGATTAGACACAACAACAGAATAGTTAATATCACCATCTGTCTTGCTATAAGCAGCTTTTGTTGTTTCTGGATCTGTCAAGTAAGCATCACCATTTAAGTTTTGCTCTGTCACTTCTGTAACTGGTGTCACTTGAGCAGTTGAATGGCGTCCTGCTTCAGTAGCATTATCAGATGATGATGTGATGGTTTCCACAGCAGCTGACTCAGGAGCTAGTGCTTCACTGGCTACAAGCATTTCTGAGCTAGCACTCTCTGCTGACACAGCTTGTGAAAATATTGTAGAAGCTGTTGCTGTTGTTGCAGTATCTGTCGCAACAGCGGCAGATGATGGACCTACTTCTGTTGTCGCAACTGGAGCAACTGTCTCCGTTGGTACCACCACCAAGTTATCTGCTTCAGTCGTAATGACTGGTTTTGTTGCTTCTGAACTGACCATGTTATCTGCCTTGGCGACATGATTCATCCCTAGGACACCGCCGGCTACAAACAAACCTGATAGTAATTTATTTGACGCTACTTTCTTTGACATCTCTCTATCCCTCTAAAAAAGTTTAAATCACCTCGGCGTTTCAAATTATCACTATTTGTATTTGCATGCTGTAAACTCGAGTTATTTTTTAGTTTCATAAAAATCGCTTGGTGTTTCTTATGAAACTAATGTTAACTTAATCTTTTTTGTAAGACAAGGGAATTTCCGGCAATCCTCGTAAACGGTAATTTTTTCATCATGAATGGTCGGTTTTTTCAGAAATTTGAGAACAACATTTTCTAATTTCATTAAACATTCACTTGGTTAAGCCTACTTAAAATAACAAAAATAAATCCCAAATAATGAAAATCGAGCACCTAAATTGCCCATACGATGAGAGTTAAAAAACCACCTCTCACACAAGGCGAGAAATGGTTTGTTTATCGATTTTTAGTATCTAAAATAATGGTCACAGGTCCGTCATTAACCAGACTAACCTGCATATCTGCACCAAAGCGTCCTCTTTCTACAGGAACGTGAGTTGACAAGGATTGGTTGAAATCGTCATAGAACTGGCTAGCCATGTCGGGCTTTGCAGCACCCGTAAATGCTGGTCGATTCCCCTTTTTCGTATCTGCAAAAAGCGTAAACTGAGAAATCGACAAAATCTGGCCGCCAATATCCTTAACAGAAAGATTCATCTTGCCATCTTCATCTGAAAAAATGCGCATATTGACAATCTTACGAACTGCATACTCTAGGTCCTCTTTGGTGTCCTCGGGACCAACTCCAACCAAGAGTAAGAGTCCCTGCTTAATAGCGCCAACTGTACAATCCTCAATAACCACAGAGGCACTTTGCACACGCTGAATTACAATCTTCATCGCAGTAACTCCTTAACCATTCGTACGTTTAACACTGTAAACATCAGGGATAATTTTAATCTTATCCACAAGACCAGTCAATTCAATAAGGTTTGCAATTTCAAAGCTAACGTGAATATTGGCAAACTTCATGTCCTTAGTCGGTTGTGCATTGACCGTAGCAATGCTCTTGGTCGTATTTGACAAGATTTGAAGAACATCATTCAACAGACCAGAACGGTTAAGGCCATAGATGTCAATCTCAGCCAAATAAGATTTATTAGCATTACGTTCATCCCACTCTACTTCGATTAAACGTTGTTCATAACCTTCTTGACTCTTGATATTATTACAATCTGAACGGTGAATAGCAATTCCACGGCCCTTGGTGATGTAACCTTCAATCTCATCTCCAGGTACTGGGTTACAGCACTTAGCGATACGCATGAGGAGACCAGAGGCACCTTGAATGATGACGCCATTTTCACTCTTAACCTTAAGAACTTCTTTCTTCTCAGTCTTAACTTCGCCACCGTTCATTAGCTCTTCAGCTTCAGCTTTTGCCTTAGCACGCTCTTCCTCGCGGCGTTCTTTTTCTGTCAGACGATTGAAAACAGCAGCAGCACTAATTTCGCCAAAGCCAACAGCGGCATAGAGAGCTTCTTCACTACGCACACTCATACGAGGGAGAATTTCCTCAATATGTTTCTTGTCTAGGTACTTATTGGCAATATAGCCATGCTCTTGGAAGTAGGCAATCAAAAGCTCACGACCCTTGGTAATAGAGGCTTCCTTATCCTGATTCTTAAAGAATTGTCGAATTTTATTTCTGGCCTTAGTTGTTTTGACCATCTTAATCCAGTCACGACTAGGACCAAAAGAATTGGCATTAGTGACAATCTCAACCACATCACCTGTCTTAAGTTTGGCAGTCAAGGGAACCATACGACCATTAACCTTAGCACCTGTAGCCTTCTCTCCAACTTGGGTATGGATAGCATAGGCAAAGTCAATAGGTCCTGAATCTTTAGGTAATTCCTGAACAGCACCATTTGGCGTAAAGACATAAATACGCTCTGAGAAGATATCCTCTTTAACAGAGTCTACAAATCCCATAGCATCACCATTTGAGGCATCTTGAAGTTCAACAAGATCTTTAATCCAGTTCATTCCCAAAGCGGACTCTTTCGAATCTACCTTGCCCTTGATCCCTTTCTTGTAAGCCCAGTGAGCTGCAACCCCGTATTCGGCAACTTGGTGCATTTCCTTGGTACGGATTTGGATTTCAATAGGTCCTTTTGGTCCATAAACCGTTGTATGGATAGACTGGTAACCATTGGATTTAGGATTGGCAATATAGTCTTTGAAACGGCCAGGCATGGGGCGCCAGAGCTCATGAATGTATCCCAACATGGCATAAACATCACTGTGCGTCTCCATGACACAACGGATGGCAATCAAATCATAAATTTGATCGAAGCGCTTTTTCTTGTCGCGCATCTTACGATAAATAGAGTAGATATGCTTTGGACGACCATAAACATCACCAACAAGTCCTTGTTCAGCTGTGTAGGTCTTAATTTTATCGACAATCTCGTCCACAAGTGCCTCACGCTCACGACGTTTTTCCTTCATCATGTGAGAAATCTTGTAGAATTCCACCTCATTAAGGTAACGGAAGGACATATCTTCCAATTCCCATTTGATACGACTGATACCCAGACGGTGAGCCAAAGGAGCATAGATTTCCATGGTTTCACGAGAAATGCGCTCTTGCTTATCCTTACGAAGATGCTTTAGGGTACGCATATTGTGTAAACGGTCGGCCAATTTAACCAAGATGACACGGATATCCTTAGACATGGCCATAAGCATCTTACGGTGGTTTTCAGCCAACTGCTCCTCGTGGGACTTGTACTCAACCTTACCAAGCTTAGTAACACCGTCTACGATATTTCGTACATCCGTACCAAAATCCGTTTCCAAATCATCGAGCGTTTTTTCGGTGTCTTCAACGACATCGTGTAAGAAACCACAGGCTACTGTCACTGCATCAAGATGAAGGTCTGCCAGGATACCTGCCACTTGAATAGGGTGAATAATATAAGGTTCTCCTGACTGACGAGATTGCCCACTATGAGCATCTGTCGCATAATGCCAGGCTTTTTCAACTAATTTCAAATCATCTGCTGACATGTAGGCCGAGCAAATGTCTAAAATTTCTTCTCCTGTTACATTTTTATCTTTAGCCATGATTTCTTCCTTCGCTTCTTTTAATAACCTTTATTTTATCACTTTTACAAGTAAAGAAAAAGAGCTAGTTAGGCAATTATTAACTGCAAGGAGCCAACTTGAAAAACACAACATCTTGTGTTAGAATGATTGAGCAAACACAAGATATAGATAGAAAGAGGACGCTTATGTCTCAACTTACCCTCGTTTATATTAGTCTAAGTGGCAATACCCAAAGCTTTGTCAAACGTATGTCTGACTACCTATCCCTCAACCACGGGATTGAATGTCGCCAAATCAATATTAAAGAGCTTAATCATGAAACCTTCCAAGTAGATGAACCCTTTGTCGCACTCTTGCCAACCTACCTTGAAGGTGGAAATGGCGTGGACAATGGAGATGTCGAAATCCTAACCAATCCACTGGGTGACTTTATCGCAGCCCATGATAACCACAAACGTTGCTTTGGTATCATCGGTTCTGGTAACCGTAACTTCAATAACCAGTACTGCCTAACTGCCAAACAGTACAGTCAACGTTTTGGCTTCCCAATGTTGGGAGACTTTGAGCTTCGTGGCACACAGTCTGATATCGAACGTCTGGCACCTATTATTCTAGAAGCACAAAAGAACTTTAACCAACTCTAAAACTACAGCAAAAAAGCCCTAATAGGGGCTTTTTCCTTTGCTTAATTTTTTTCGTGTTTTTTGATTCCAAAGAATCCAGCCAAGGTCATAAGAACCATACCAGTTAAAGTTGCTGACATAGATTCGTCTGAACCAGTGTTTGGCAAGCTCTTGGCTGAGCTGGAAGGTTGAGTTTCTTGTACTTGAGCTTGAGGCAAAATAACGACTTGAGTGTTTGACAACTGGATAGCTGGAGCAGGTTTAGCCACGCTGGTGACTGCAGTATCATTTGGCTTCACATGCTTAGTTTGGTCTGCCATCTCAACACCTTTTGGTGACTTCTCCGATTCTTTCTTAGTCGTATCCTCAACTTGATTTGCCTTTTCCTTAACAACCAAGCGGTACTCTGCAAATCCTGCTTGTGTTGATGGTCCTACATAACTAATGGCATCCTGACCAGCAAGGTGGGCACGTGCATTGTCAGATGAGGCAAAACGGATATCTGCATTCGTAATATTAGGAACGAAACTCCAATTTCCATCAGCAGTTGGGTTAATCGTTTTCTCACTAACGATATAATCAATGATTGCCTGACGATTCTCAAGATTGAGGAGACGTTTTTCTGCAGCATCCTTAACACCAGGGAAGTTACCAGTCGCACGATAGTTGTTAGTCACGACAAGGAAAGTCTGATTCAAATCAATGGGTTTACCTTGATAAGTCAAGTCACGAACACGACTAGCATCTGGGTTAACCAACTTACCTTCACGATCGTATTTGTTAGGTTGTGTCAAATCAAACTTATAAGTCAACCCATCAATCACATCGTAATTGTATGAGCGATAGCTACTATTAATGAGTTGTTGTGGCTCTTTGCTATTAGGATCAATTTGATTGAACTGTCCTGCAGACATTTCCAACCATTCTTTTATTTGTGCACCAGTCACCTTGAGTAGGGCAGTAACATTGTCGTAGAGGTAGAGGTCCGCGACATTCTTAATGGCTAATGGTCCTGCTGGAATATCGGTATAGTAGGTCGCATCCCCACGAGTCCCCGCCTTGAAAGGTGCTGCAGCTGAGAGGAGTGGAAGATTCGCATCTGCTGTTCCAGCTACTTGTTTTTTAGCATACCATAGTTGTGCATTATTAACGATTTGAATAGATGGATCGTCCTGAACCTGAGCAAAGTAGCTAGTGATTGGTGCAGTAGTCTCACCAACTTCCTTACGAACATAGTTGATTGTTCCATTATGGTCATGAGCAGCCATATTAATTAAATCCTTGTCCGCAACATCTGACTTAGTATCAATCTTTTCAAGCTTGGCCTTACTGTTAACAACTTTCCATTTACCATCCGTGTAAGTCAATTTGACATCCATGATGCCTAGATGATCTCCGAATTTACCAGCCATAACCACAGGTTTCTCATTGATGAGACCATTGACATCATCTACACCAGGGTATTTCGCATAAAAACTTGTACCATCCCCATTTGGGAAATCCGCATGAGAATGCCCTGTCGCAACAGCATCAACACCTTCGATACCAGCAATTTGGTAACCTTCATTTTCCTCATTCTTAGTGTATTCATTGTCACCAATACCAGAGTGAGCAGCAACAAGGATAAAGTCAGCTCCTGCAGCCTTCATCTTAGGAACGATAGCCTTAACAGCCTCCATTGGATCGTCAACAGTTACCTTACCTTCAAGATTGGCCTTATCCCAAACCAAAATCTGTGTTGGAAGGACACCTGTAATACCGATTTTTAGCGTTACCTGTTTGCCATCTGTATCAGTAAAGGTCTTGTTAACAATCTTAAAAGGGTTGTAATAGTAGTCACCTGTCTGAGCATTACGCACATTGGCATTGATAATGTTAATCTTAGCAGCCTTAACCATACGATCCAAAAATTCTAGACCATAGTTAAACTCGTGGTTTCCAAGTGTTTCGGCATCGTAGCCCAGCATCTCAAAGGCTTTGTACATAGGGTGAGTCTCACCTTGGGCAACAGGGTCAATCAAAGCCTTATAAGTCCCAAAAGGAGTTCCCTGAATCGTATCCCCACTGTCCACTAAGACCGTATTGGGATTAGTTTCACGGGCTTTTTTGATAAGGACAGCAGTTTTAGACAAACCAACTGTTTGAGACGGCTTATCTTGATAATAATCATAGTTAACCAAGTTGGTATGAAGGTCTGTTGTTGACAAAATCTGCATATCAACGGTCTGCCCCTCATGAGCAGGCTCTGTAACAGTTTCAGCCTGTACTGGCACCGCTGGTGTCACCTGATTGGCATTCGTCAAAACAGCACTGGCTTCTTGACTTGATTGGGCCGTCGAGGTATTAGCTGATGACTCTGCAGATGCATTTGTCGCTACTGTTGTTGATGTAGGAGATACAGTCTCTGTTCCTCCTTGAACAGCTGTTCCCGCAGTTCCTTGTACTGATACGGTAGCAGCTCCACTATCTGTCACAGTTTCTGTAGAAGTAGTTGGTACTGGTGCCGTTGCCTCATCAGCTTGACCTAGGACTTGTGGCACAGTCAAAAGAGCAAAAAGGCCCAAAACCACGGCAGATTGAGTCACATAACGATTCGTTTTCATTAAAAATCTTCCCCTTTTATAAAGATAGTACAATTATATTAAATCTAAATAAGATTATCAACTTTTTTAGAAATGCTCGATTTGTCATACAAAACTAATGGCTCGATGCAATCTTAGCTTAAAAGTGTCAAATACAAAAAAAGTTGGAACAAGGCCAACTTTCTCTTACTTATTCAATTCCAAGGCATAACTGACACTACTCAAAGCGTAGAGAGGAGCGGTTTCCGTCCGCATAATGCGCGGTCCAAGGCCAATTTTAACGCCACCAGCTTCTTCAAATGCATCAATCTCAGACGGAGAAATACCACCTTCTGGTCCAAAGATAAAGAGAATTTTCTGACCATTCTCTACCTGAGCCAACTCACGAGCTAGAGTAGCCAACTCACCTGCTTTGGCTGTTTCCTCATAGGCGATAAAAATCTTATCAAAATTATCTAATTCTGATAGAAATTCCCCTTTTTTCTCGAACAATCTGACTTCTGGCACACGATTACGCTTGGATTGTTCTGCAGCTCCTAGAGCAATTTTGGCAAGCTTATCTTCCTTCTTGGCTAGCTTCTTACCATCCCACTTAACCACAGACCAGTCGGCAGGGAAGGCCCAAATAGCCTGAGCTCCAAGCTCTGTTGCCTTTTGTGTCACCAACTCCAGTTTATCTCCCTTGGGAAAACCTGAGGCAATGGTTACAGATACAGGCATCTCGACATTATCAGTTAAATCTTCAATCACTTCAAAGACGTGATTCTCACGGTCAGTCACACGCGCAAGACGCTTGATACCGTCTTCAAAAACCAAGACAACCTGATCATCCTCTGTTAAACGCATAACGTTAAACATATGCTTCACAGTATCCTTGTCTTTGATGATTACTGGATTTTCAACCTTCCCCTTTATAAAATACTGTTGCATTTAGCCTCCAATCACACCTGAAATATCATCTGTCTTCTTAAAGACACAAGCATTCCACTCTCCCTGAACCATGTGAGTTTCTAGGAAGAAACCTGCTTTCTCAGCCGATTCACGCACCATATCCCATTTTTCAGAGATAATCCCTGACATAATCAAGTAACCTTCATCCTTAACCAAACGGTAGGCATCTTCCGTCAGATGAATGAGAATGTCCGCCAAAATATTAGCCACGATAACATCAGCTTCTTGCGTCACACCCTTCAAAAGATCTCCCGCAGCAACGTGGATATTTTCCATATCAGGATTCATATCAATGTTTTCCTGTGCCACTCGAACCGCTACATCGTCAAGGTCATAAGCGTAGATTTCCTTGGCACCAAGCAGAGAGCTGGCAATCGAGAGGACTCCTGAACCAGTCCCCACATCAATCACCGTCTCACCACCACGAAGCACCTGCTCCAAGGCAAAGAGGCTCATCTTAGTCGTTGGATGTGTTCCTGTCCCAAAGGCCATACCAGGATCCAACTTAATGATCTTTTCCCCCTCTAATGCCTCATAATCCGTCCATGACGGTACGATGGTCAAATCATGGGTAATTCGTGCTGGTTCATAGTATTTTTTCCAATTCTCAGCCCAATCTTCTTCAACCAACTCTTGAGTAGCCAAGTGAATATCTCCCGTTTCAAGACCAAAATCCGTCAACTCAGCCAAACGCTCATTAACCTGCTTAGTAATGGCCTCGATATCTGCTGACTCTGGATAATAAGCCGTAATTTTAACCGTTTCAACCTGCTCAACCTCAGGATAAAGTTCCCCAAAACGGTCCGCATTTTCCAAATAATCTGCACTATCATCAATAGCCACACCCTGGCTCCCAGACTCAATTAAAATATTAGATGCCGCCTCTTCGACCTCACGATTAACTTCAATCGTTAATTCTTGCCATTTGTCCATTTATTTCTCCGTTTCCTTTCCTACTAAATAGTCTTTAAAGCGTTCCTGCAACTGGGGAATGACACCTTCTGCTTTTATAAAATCCTCTATAGGCATTAGTTTAAATCCCTGTCCCTCGTCACCAAAACGAATCTCACGATACTGCTCTTGGCTAATTTGACCAACCACAAAAACAGCTGACCTATCTTTATCCAACATACTAGGGTAGATTTTCAACCAAATAATCGATTCCTCTTTCAGAGCCAATCCCAGCTCCTCCCAGACTTCGCGTTGAAGACACTCAAGTGGTGTTTCTTGACCTTCTCTTCCACCACCTGGCAACTCCCATGTATTTGGCCAAGGAATATCTGGCTTATTATCTCTGAGAATGACCAAAATATTTTGCTCTACGAGTAAGGCAGCCTTAACACCTGTAAAATCGAACTGATCTTTTAAATAAGCATCCATCCCTTTTCGCTCCCTTTAATACCTTGGATAAGCAAAAAATTCCTTCTCTTCAAGTTGAGCTTTCCCTTTTTCGAAAGCTTCTTTGTCCCAAACCAAACCGAATTCCTCAGGTCCATCATCAGATAGAAAATCCATCAAGTCACTCAATCCTTCTGTTGCCACCTCATTCAAGGTCTCCGCAAAATAGGACAGAAACTCACGAGATAGACCTTTCTTAGGTTCATATGGAATTGTCACTAGGTAGTCCTCTTCATCAAAACGTGATTTTGCTGGATTGTAAAAGAGCACGTAATCCTCAAAAATGACATCTTCATCAGACACTTCACCCTTATCATCAATAGTCTCGACATTACTACTGTTTTGCGCTTCTAGGATGAACGTTACTTCCACAGCATGATTCTTTTTATCCCAGTCCATCGCAAAATCATAGTCCAAGTGCTTATCCAGTTCTTCTTCTAATACTGACAAAAAGCCAAATTTAGCCATTTGTTTTCCTCGTTCTTTCTTATTATTCCCTTTATTTTAGCATAAAAGGAGCCAATAAAAAACAGAGTAGGCTATCCCACTCTGTCTTAGATAATTATTTAGCATTTTCAACCGCTGCTGTCACAAAGGCACTGTAAAGTTCTTCAGCATGGTTTGGACGGCTATGATATTCTGGGTGGTATTGCGCTGCCACAAAGAATTTCTTGTCTGGGAGTTCTACAACTTCCATCAAACGATTATCTGGTGACACACCTGAGAATACAAAACCTTCAGCCTCAAACTGTTCACGGAATTTAGTATTGAATTCATAACGGTGACGGTGACGACGTTGAACAACTTCTTGATTGCCATAAGCTGCAGCTGCCTTAGAACCTGGTTTCAACTTACATGGGTAAAGACCAAGACGAAGAGTACCACCCATGTCTTCAATGTCAATTTGATCACGCATAATATCGATAATTGGATATTTTGTATTTGGATCAAGCTCAGCTGAATTAGCGCCATCCAAGTGAAGAACGTGGCGAGCAAACTCAATACATGTCAATTGCATACCGAGACAGACACCTAACATTGGCACATCATTTTCACGTGCATAACGAATAGCTTGAATCTTACCTTCAGTACCACGTTGACCGAAACCACCAGGAACAATAATACCATCAGCATCAGCCAAACGAGAAGCAACATTTTCAGCAGTCAAATCATTAGCATTGACCCAGTCAATATCAATGGCAGTATCATTTGCCAAACCTGAGTGTTTAAGTGCCTCAACTACTGACAAGTAAGCATCGTGAAGCTCCACATACTTACCAACAAGAGCAATTTTAGTTGTTTTCTTAAGGTTAAGCACCTTATCAACCATAGCAGACCATTCTGTCATATCTGCAGCTGGAGCATCCAGTTTCAAATGATCACAAACGATTTGATCCATACCTTGAGCCTGCATATTAAGTGGCACTTGATAGATATGTTCCACGTCGAGTGATTCGATAACAGCCTCAGGTGCAACATCACAGAATTGAGCTAATTTATTCTTGATTCCCTGACCAGCAGGTTGTTCTGTACGAATAACCAACATATTTGGTTGGATACCCAAACCACGCAATTCCTTAACAGAGTGTTGCGTTGGTTTTGTCTTCATTTCACCAGCAGCCTTCAAATAAGGAAGAAGCGTTGTGTGGATATACATAACGTTGTCAGAGCCCACATCAGCCTTCATTTGACGAAGAGCTTCAAGGAATGGAAGACTTTCAATATCACCAACCGTACCACCAACTTCAGTGATAATGACATCTGAATCAGTTGTTGTCGCTGCGCGCTTAATCTTGTCTTTCAAAGCATCTGTGATATGCGGAATCACCTGAACAGTCGCACCAAGATACTCTCCTTTACGTTCCTTACGCAAAACTTCGCTATAAATCTTACCAGTAGTCACGTTAGAGTATTTATTAAGATTGATATCAATAAAACGTTCGTAGTGACCAAGGTCAAGGTCAGTTTCAGTACCATCATCAGTGACATAAACTTCACCGTGTTGGTAAGGACTCATTGTTCCTGGGTCAATATTGATATAAGGATCAAATTTTTGAATCGTAACCTTAAGACCACGGTTCTTAAGCAAACGCCCAAGACTTGCAGCTACAATCCCTTTACCAATTGAAGATACCACACCACCAGTGACGAAAATATATTTTGTCATGTTAACTCCTTATAATATAATTCAAAACAACTACAGATAGCAGATTGATTACCCACTCAGATAATCACGATAGTCCTTCCCTAGTACCTGATGGGAGCCGTACAAAGTACCTCACCTTAGACAAGTCCAGTAAATGACTGAAAACAAAAATGACCCCCAAGAGTTTTACTCTGGGAGCCTTAATCATGACCTCTTCAAAAGAGGTGCCCGATAAATAGTCTAAACTATCCAAGACCATTTGTCAATGAAAACTTAGTCGTTTGACTCATCCTCATAGTCATCGTCATCATCTTCTTCTGACAACTCAACATCATCCAAATCATCATCTGGAATAATTTCATTCAGCTCAGAGTCATAAGATTCCACTTCGGCTTTCTCATCATCTTCGCTATCGTCGTCATATTCAAGACTATCAGAATCAGGTGTAAAGTTCTCGTCTTCTGGATCATCGTCATTATAATCGATGGCATCTTCATCACCATCCATGAAGGCATTAACTTTCTTGTTCTTACGTTTTGGTGCATTTTCATCAGTATCTTCCAATGTGATGACCTCTTCATCGATTTCATCAATTGCATACCATGAACGCAAGCCCCATTTGTTATCACCTAGTGGAATGAAACTTCCATCCGTATTCAAATCTGAATAAAAGAATGGCAAAGCATTGCGGATATCAGCATCCGATTTTTCTAAGTAATTTTGAATTTCATTGACCAAATCATTGAAATACATTTCATTATCACGACCACGTGTTTCTAAGATAGCACGGGCCACTTCAATCATTGATAATTCACTTTTTTCTTGTCCAGCAAATACGTCTAGTTCCAAAGTGGTTCTCCTTCATTCTTACTCAAGCTAGTTTCTATCAGAAATAGCTCAGCAATCAATTTTTCGCTACCTTTTATTTTACGCTAAAAAGAGTCAATAGTCAAAGTATTTATAGAAGAAAAAATCAAGTCTCAACAGAAACTTGATTTTAGTCATATTATTTAACTTTTGCTGTGCTTGTGATAACTTCAACAGCTTTCTTCATAGTGATATCGTGTTTAAGCATTTCAGGTGAAAGAAGTGCAGAAACTTGTGATACTTCCATGTTGTACTCAGCTGCAAGATCGTTGATTTCTTTTTGGATTTCTTCTTCTGTAGCGTCGAATCCTTCAGCAGCAGCAACAGCTTCGATAACAAGGTTAGTTTTCACACGTTTGTCAGCGTCAGCTTCATATTGTTTGTGAAGATCTTCTTGAGTTGTACCAGTGATTTGGAAGTACATTTCAGGAGAGATACCTTGACGTTGCATGTTACCCATGAATTCGTTCATAGCACGGTGAACTTCGTCTTCAACCATTTCTGCTGGCAATTCAACGATTTCAGCGTTTTCAACAGCCAAATCAAGTGCAGCACCTTCAACAGCGTCATCAAATGCGATTTCTTTAGCTGCTTCAAGTTCCTTACGGTATTTAGCTTTCAACTCGTCAAGAGTTTCAACTTCATCGTCAAGATCTTTAGCCAACTCATCATCAAGAGCTGGAACTTCTTTAGCTTTAACTTCGTTAACTTTAGTAACAAATACAGCAGCTTTACCTGCAAGGTCAGCAGCTTGATAGTCTTCTGGGAAAGTTACTTTAACTTCTACTTCATCACCAGCTTTTGCTCCAACCAATTGGTCTTCGAAACCTGGGATAAATTGACCTGAACCAAGTTCAAGAGAGTGGTTTTCACCTTTACCACCATCAAATTCAACACCGTCTACTGAACCAACAAAGTCGATAACAACAGTGTCGCCATTTTCAGCTGCACCTTCTTTAACAACCAATTCAGCCAAGTTTTTGCGTTCGTTTTCAAGCTTAGCATCAACTTCTTCATCAGTAACTTCTTTAGAAGCTTCAACTGAAACTTCAAGATCTTTATATGCACCAAGTTTTACTTCAGGTTTTGTAACAACTTCTGCAGTAAGTGTCCAATCTTGACCTTTTTCAATTGATTTTACATCAATTTTTGGTTGTGCAACAACATCAAGACCAAGTTCAGCAATCGCTGCTTCATAAGCTGCTGGAAGAATTGCATTCAAAGCATCGTCATAAAGAGCTTCTTCACCAAATTTTTGGTTAAATACGGCACGAGGCATGTGTCCTTTACGGAAGCCTGGAGCGTTCAAATTCTTTTTAACCTTGTTAAATGCTTGATCCAAAGCTGGTTGAATTTTATCTTGACCGATAGTGAATGTCACCACACCACGGTTAGTGGCTGTGTTTTCAAATGATACAGACATGTAGTCATTCTCCTTAAAATTTTTTATAGATACAGTTTAGTTTACCATATTTCAAAGCCTTTTAAAAGTTTTTTTATCCAATTTAATCACAAGAAAATCGTTAGAAACTGCTACTTTATCAAAATTTTGATAAACTAGAGCTATGAATATTTTACAAAGATACATCCAACAATTTAATTTTGAAGAGACCCTAATGGTACTCATTACGAAAGGGATTAAACTCCTTATTCTCCTCATCATCTTTCTTCTTAGTAAGAAGATTATCAACTTCCTTTTTAAACATACAGTGGGACGCTCTCTAGCTTGGACAATTCAAACGCCTGCTCGACAAAAAACCATTGAACGATTACTACACAATTGCATGAACTACGTGCTATACTTCTTCCTTGTTTACTGTCTTCTTAGTATCCTTGGGGTCCCAGTATCTAGCCTCCTTGCTGGGGCAGGACTTGCTGGGGTTGCTCTTGGTCTAGGAGCTCAAGGCTTCCTATCTGATGTCGTTAATGGTTTTTTCATATTGTTAGAAAACCAATTTGAAGTCGGTGACGCAGTTGAAGTAGGAGCCGTTACAGGCCTTGTTTCAACCGTAGGTATTCGAACTACTCAAATTCGAGGATTTGATGGAACCCTCCATTTTATACCTAACAGAAATATCACAATTGTATCTAACAAATCTCGAGGGGACATGAGAGCTCAAATTGATATCCCAGTCTATCCGTCAACCGATATCAATAAGGTGACAAGCATCATACAAGAAGTAAATCGAGAAAACATTGAAAACTATCCTCAAATCTGTGGAGCTCCAAATATCATTGGATTAAGCACAACTCCTTCTGGACAACTAGTATTTCGTATTGATATTTTTACGAAAAATGGACAACAAACTCATATCTATGCTGATTTCTTAAAACTTTACCAAGAAGCTCTAATCAAAGAAAACATTGAACTTCCAAGATTCATTGGAAACCCTATAGCAGTAAAATAAATTCATTACATTAAAAACACTTCAAAAGATAGATAAGATAAATCTACTTTCGAAGTGTTTTTTATTCATATTAATCAATAATGCTAGTCAAGGTTCTATATTAAGAATTAATCATCTTCATTGTAAGGATCAAAATCTACCATCCAAAATTTTAACTCCCTGATCATCTTTTTTCGACCTCTAAAACATTCTCCAGCTAGCAGACGGTCTAACTTAGTAGCATCTTCCGAAGACAACTGATTACGGAAAGCATTAAGCTGCTCATCATAAACAAGCCTATCTACCGCATCTAACTCTTTATTCGGAAGACAAAAAGCAATATCTGAAATTTCGATATAACATTGTCTATTAGCTTGTCGTTTTACAGACTCCTGTCTTCTAACCTCATCATTCAACCTATTCCTAAACTTAGTTTTGAAATAACGTCGAAGCTTATCATCATCAGACGCTAACTCAGGAAACTTTTTTAAAAGCTGATAAAGTGTCATCATTGCTTCCTGCTCCATATCAGCTTGGTCCCAAAGTTGGATGAAATATTGTCTACTAGCCTTAAGTACAATCGGCCTTACAACTTCATATGCGTGAACAAAAACTTCTTGTTCCATTAAACCTCCTATTAATAGATATAATTTTTGTAATTAAATTAATTACAAAACCTATTATAAGAGATAGATAAGAAATAAAATAGCGACATATATGTCACTATAAAAATGATAGGCTCTATAATTTCTGAAGTGGATAAAAACCACTGTAGAGATTATAGAGCTTTTTGAGTATACACAAAAAACCCATAAGAACTATAATGAAAAGCGACCAAACCATCATTAGGAAGAACTTATAAGACTTATTAAGAATACCACAGAATTAATCGGAAATAAAGAGTAAAATATTAAGGTTTCCCTTGTTTTTGAAACTGTCACTCATTTCCAGATTTAAACAAAACTAGATTACCCTATACCACTATATCCTCTCTAGATATTAGCTTTTCGCCACTCACTACAGTTGACAAACAGATCAGTCAAAACCACCCGTGAGAATGATATGATACCTCTTAAGTAGACAAGGTAAATACCTAAAATCTACTTAAGAGGTATTTTTATGTCTAGAAGAGAAAGGTTCACCCCATACGAGAAAGAACAAGCTTGTCTCGATTATATTAATGGTAATCGTTCCAAATCTGAGATATGTAACTGTCTCCATATTTCCACAAGGACGATTCAAGATTGGGCTGCCATCTATAAAAAATATGGGATTTTAGGATTCACAAAGAAAACAAAAAACCGTTCCTATTCAAAAGAATTTAAAATGGAACTTGTAGAAAAATGTATTAGTGGTGAGGCTTCATCTATTGATTTAGGTCATCAGTATGATATTTCTTCAGGACTTTTAAGAAAGTGGATTAGGATGTATAATGCCAATATAGAACTTAAGGATTACAATCCAAAACGGGAGGTCTATATGGCAAAAACAAGACGTAAAACCACTATTGATGAACGCAAAGAGATTGTCAACTATTGTATTGAACACAATCGCAATTATAAGGAAACGGCGTCACTTTATGATGTTTCTTATAGCCAAGTGTATTCGTGGGTGAAAAAGTATGATAGTGATGGTGAAGAAGGTTTAGTTGACAAAAGGGGTCATCACAAACTAGATGATGAGGTTGATGAATTAGAACGTTTACGAAGAGAAAATGTGCGCTTAAAACGTCAGTTAGAAGAAAAGGATATGGCTGTTGAACTCTTAAAAAAAGTGAAAGAATTCGGAAGGATGTGAGGCTAGGCAAACAGCGCCACGAATCAAAATACTTAGCGATCGAAGACTTCAACACCAATAAAGGGTGGAGCATTAGCTGGATGTGTCATCAGCTCGGCATTACGAGGTCTGCATTTTATAAATGGAAACATAGAATAGTTCCAGAACAAGAACAATTAAACAGCGAAATTGCGGAATTAATTAAAGAATATGACGAACGTTTCTCGCATATCTTGGGATATCGAAGAATGACAGAATGGATCAATCATTTCAATCATACGAATTACTCGAGAAAGAGAATTCACCGAATTATGAAAACACTCGATATTCACGCCATTATCCGTAAGAAAAAGAAAAAATACAAGACTGCTAAGCCTGAAGAGACTGTAGAAAATAAGTTAGCAAGAAACTTCTATACAACTGCTCCGAACAAAAAATGGGTAACAGATGTTACAGAGTTTAAGATTCCTAACTCTCATAAGAAACTCTATCTTAGTGCCATACTTGATTTATATGACCGTTATCCTATTGCTTTTGTCATAAGTGGTCGAAATGACAATCGGCTAGTCTTCAAAACATTTAACAAAGCTATTGAAAAAAATCCCACAGCTAAGCCTATATTTCACAGCGATAGAGGGTTTCAATATACCAATAAGAACTTTCAAAAAAAGCTGAAAGATACTGATATGGTTCAATCCATGTCAAGAGTAGGCCATTGTATTGATAACGGACCAATAGAAGGTTTTTGGGGAATTATAAAATCGGAAATGTATCAGATGTATGAGATTTCAGATGAGGCCTCCCTCCGATATGCCATCAAAGACTATATCCGATTTTACTGTCAAGAGAGTCCACAAAGTAGGTATGACTGTAAAACGCCTCTAGAAGTAAGAAACGTTGCCTTATCATCAGAACATCCTTTGTCATACCCAATCGCTAAGAATAACAAAATTGAAAAGTACAAGTCTAAGTGGTCTGCATAAAAAAACAGCCGTACATTTATTTTGTACGACTGACCTTCAAAAACAGACACTTTTTAGATATTTAACCTGTCTACTTGACAGGGGGCATATCAGAACGGGTGGCTTGCTCTTCGGCTAAAAGCTTTTCGAAACCACTAGCTGTGCTAGTGGTTTTCGTAAAACAAAAAAAGCTAGACCTAGGTCTAGCAATGAGAATTATACTCCGCCAGTAGGACTCGAACCTACGACATCATGATTAACAGTCATGCGCTACTACCAACTGAGCTATGGCGGATAAACGCTAAGCGACTACCGTATCTAACAGGGGGCAACCCCCAACTACATCAGGCGTACTAGGGCTTAACTTCTGTGTTCGGCATGGGAACAGGTGTATCTCCTAGGCTATCGTCACTTAACTCTGAGTATTCTCAACTCAAAATTGAATATCTATACTGTATCAAGAAACCAAATCGTTGTCAATATGTCTCAGTTACTTTCTTTGGATAAGTCCTCGAGCTATTAGTATTAGTCCGCTACATGTGTCACCACACTTCCACTTCTAACCTATCAACCTGATCATCTCTCAGGGCTCTTACTGATATAAAATCATGGGAAATCTCATCTTGAGGTGGGCTTCACACTTAGATGCTTTCAGCGTTTATCCCTTCCCTACATAGCTACCCAGCGATGCTCTTGGCAGAACAACTGGTACACCAGCGGTAAGTCCACTCTGGTCCTCTCGTACTAGGAGCAGATCCTCTCAAATTTCCTACGCCCGCGACGGATAGGGACCGAACTGTCTCACGACGTTCTGAACCCAGCTCGCGTGCCGCTTTAATGGGCGAACAGCCCAACCCTTGGGACCGACTACAGCCCCAGGATGCGACGAGCCGACATCGAGGTGCCAAACCTCCCCGTCGATGTGAACTCTTGGGGGAGATAAGCCTGTTATCCCCAGGGTAGCTTTTATCCGTTGAGCGATGGCCCTTCCATGCGGAACCACCGGATCACTAAGCCCGACTTTCGTCCCTGCTCGAGTTGTAGCTCTCGCAGTCAAGCTCCCTTATACCTTTACACTCTGCGAATGATTTCCAACCATTCTGAGGGAACCTTTGGGCGCCTCCGTTACCTTTTAGGAGGCGACCGCCCCAGTCAAACTGCCCGTCAGACACTGTCTCCGATAGGGATAACCTATCTGGGTTAGAGTAGCCATAACACAAGGGTAGTATCCCAACAACGCCTCACTCGAAACTGGCGTCCCGAGGTCATAGGCTCCTACCTATCCTGTACATGTGGTACAGATACTCAATATCAAACTGCAGTAAAGCTCCATGGGGTCTTTCCGTCCTGTCGCGGGTAACCTGCATCTTCACAGGTACTAAAATTTCACCGAGTCTCTCGTTGAGACAGTGCCCAAATCATTACGCCTTTCGTGCGGGTCGGAACTTACCCGACAAGGAATTTCGCTACCTTAGGACCGTTATAGTTACGGCCGCCGTTTACTGGGGCTTCAATTCATACCTTCGCTTACGCTAAGCACTCCTCTTAACCTTCCAGCACCGGGCAGGCGTCACCCCCTATACATCATCTTACGATTTAGCAGAGAGCTGTGTTTTTGATAAACAGTTGCTTGGGCCTATTCACTGCGGCTGACCATAAGTCAGCGCCCCTTCTCCCGAAGTTACGGGGCCATTTTGCCGAGTTCCTTAACGAGAGTTCTCTCGCTCACCTGAGGCTACTCGCCTCGACTACCTGTGTCGGTTTGCGGTACGGGTAGAGTATAATTAACGCTAGAAGCTTTTCTTGGCAGTGTGACATCACTAACTTCGCTACTAAACTTCGCTACCCATCACAGCTCAATGTTATAGATATAAGCATTTGACTCATATCACACCTCACTGCTTGGCCAGATACTTCCAATCGTCTGGTTTAGTTAGCCTACTGCGTCCCTCCATCACTATATACTCTAGTACAGGAATATCAACCTGTTGTCCATCGGATACACCTTTCGGTCTCTCCTTAGGTCCCGACTAACCCAGGGCGGACGAGCCTTCCCCTGGAAACCTTAGTCTTACGGTGGACAGGATTCTCACCTGTCTTTCGCTACTCATACCGGCATTCTCACTTCTATGCGCTCCAGCACTCCTCACGGTACACCTTCTTCGCACATAGAACGCTCTCCTACCATACCTATAAAGGTATCCACAGCTTCGGTAATATGTTTTAGCCCCGGTACATTTTCGGCGCAGGGTCACTCGACTAGTGAGCTATTACGCACTCTTTGAATGAATAGCTGCTTCTAAGCTAACATCCTAGTTGTCTGTGCAACCCCACATCCTTTTCCACTTAACATATATTTTGGGACCTTAGCTGGTGGTCTGGGCTGTTTCCCTTTCGACTACGGATCTTAGCACTCGCAGTCTGACTGCCGATTATATCTCGTTGGCATTCGGAGTTTATCTGAGATTGGTAATCCGGGATGGACCCCTCACCCAAACAGTGCTCTACCTCCAAGAGACTTAACATCGACGCTAGCCCTAAAGCTATTTCGGAGAGAACCAGCTATCTCCAAGTTCGTTTGGAATTTCTCCGCTACCCACAAGTCATCCAAGCACTTTTCAACGTGCCCTGGTTCGGTCCTCCAGTGAGTTTTACCTCACCTTCAACCTGCTCATGGGTAGGTCACATGGTTTCGGGTCTACGACATGATACTAATGCGCCCTATTAAGACTCGGTTTCCCTACGGCTCCGTCTCTTCAACTTAACCTCGCATCATATCGTAACTCGCCGGTTCATTCTACAAAAGGCACGCTCTCACCCATTAACGGGCTCGAACTTGTTGTAGGCACACGGTTTCAGGTTCTATTTCACTCCCCTCCCGGGGTGCTTTTCACCTTTCCCTCACGGTACTGGTTCACTATCGGTCACTAGAGAGTATTTAGGGTTGGGAGATGGTCCTCCCAGATTCCGACGAGATTTCTCGTGTCTCGCCGTACTCAGGATACTGCTAGGTATAAAGACTATTTCGAATACGAGGCTATTACTCTCTTTGGCCTACCTTCCCAGGTAGTTCTTCTATACTCTTTAAGTCCACGTTGCAGTCCTACAACCCCGAAGAGTAAACTCTTCGGTTTGCCCTCTTGCCGTTTCGCTCGCCGCTACTAAGGCAATCGCTTTTGCTTTCTCTTCCTGCAGCTACTTAGATGTTTCAGTTCACTGCGTCTTCCTCTACATTACCTTAACAGTAATGAGTGACAGGCATTACCTGCCGGGTTCCCCCATTCGGACATCTCTGGATCATTGCTCACTTACAGCTCCCCAAAGCATTTCGTCGTTAGTCACGTCCTTCATCGGCTTCTAGTGCCAAGGCATCCACCGTGCGCCCTTATTAACTTAACCTTATTTTGGTCTTTCGACCTAACTCATTAAATATTCACAGCGTTTCGGTTTATTTTCTTGTTACTATCTATATGTAATTAATTACATATGGAATTTGATATAGATATTCAATTTTCAATGGACAATACTTGAATCTTTCGATTCAATGGAGCCTAGCGGGATCGAACCGCTGACCTCCTGCGTGCAAAGCAGGCGCTCTCCCAGCTGAGCTAAGGCCCCACAAGACCTCTCAAAACTAAATAAGAAACTCAAGTACATTCCGTTTTTCCTTAGAAAGGAGGTGATCCAGCCGCACCTTCCGATACGGCTACCTTGTTACGACTTCACCCCAATCATCTATCCCACCTTAGGCGGCTGGCTCCAAAAGGTTACCTCACCGACTTCGGGTGTTACAAACTCTCGTGGTGTGACGGGCGGTGTGTACAAGGCCCGGGAACGTATTCACCGCGGCGTGCTGATCCGCGATTACTAGCGATTCCGACTTCATGTAGGCGAGTTGCAGCCTACAATCCGAACTGAGATTGGCTTTAAGAGATTAGCTTGCCGTCACCGACTCGCAACTCGTTGTACCAACCATTGTAGCACGTGTGTAGCCCAGGTCATAAGGGGCATGATGATTTGACGTCATCCCCACCTTCCTCCGGTTTATTACCGGCAGTCTCGCTAGAGTGCCCAACTGAATGATGGCAACTAACAATAGGGGTTGCGCTCGTTGCGGGACTTAACCCAACATCTCACGACACGAGCTGACGACAACCATGCACCACCTGTCACCGATGTACCGAAGTAACTTTCTATCTCTAGAAATAGCATCGGGATGTCAAGACCTGGTAAGGTTCTTCGCGTTGCTTCGAATTAAACCACATGCTCCACCGCTTGTGCGGGCCCCCGTCAATTCCTTTGAGTTTCAACCTTGCGGTCGTACTCCCCAGGCGGAGTGCTTAATGCGTTAGCTGCGGCACTGAATCCCGGAAAGGATCCAACACCTAGCACTCATCGTTTACGGCGTGGACTACCAGGGTATCTAATCCTGTTCGCTCCCCACGCTTTCGAGCCTCAGCGTCAGTTACAGACCAGAGAGCCGCTTTCGCCACCGGTGTTCCTCCATATATCTACGCATTTCACCGCTACACATGGAATTCCACTCTCCCCTTCTGCACTCAAGTTTGACAGTTTCCAAAGCGAACTATGGTTGAGCCACAGCCTTTAACTTCAGACTTATCAAACCGCCTGCGCTCGCTTTACGCCCAATAAATCCGGACAACGCTCGGGACCTACGTATTACCGCGGCTGCTGGCACGTAGTTAGCCGTCCCTTTCTGGTAAGCTACCGTCACAGTGTGAACTTTCCACTCTCACACTCGTTCTTGACTTACAACAGAGCTTTACGATCCGAAAACCTTCTTCACTCACGCGGCGTTGCTCGGTCAGGGTTGCCCCCATTGCCGAAGATTCCCTACTGCTGCCTCCCGTAGGAGTCTGGGCCGTGTCTCAGTCCCAGTGTGGCCGATCACCCTCTCAGGTCGGCTATGTATCGTCGCCTAGGTGAGCCGTTACCTCACCTACTAGCTAATACAACGCAGGTCCATCTTGTAGTGGAGCAATTGCCCCTTTCAAATAAATGACATGTGTCATCCATTGTTATGCGGTATTAGCTATCGTTTCCAATAGTTATCCCCCGCTACAAGGCAGGTTACCTACGCGTTACTCACCCGTTCGCAACTCATCCAAGAAGAGCAAGCTCCTCTCTTCAGCGTTCTACTTGCATGTATTAGGCACGCCGCCAGCGTTCGTCCTGAGCCAGGATCAAACTCTCATTAAAATCTTTAATAATTGTTCGAGCGTTAACTCATTACCGTCGTCTGACGATTTATTCTTGTAAATTGACAGGTTATAATTCTTCTATCATAACCCTGCACTTGGTTTCTTATTCAGTTCTCAAAGGTCTTTGTCTCTGTTAAGACAACTCCTATATTCTAGCAAATCTAGAATAACTTGTCAACACTTTTTCGAAGTTTTTTACTTCTCGTGTTCGCCGCCCCTTCCGAAGCAGCTTATTTATAATATCATCTCTGACTTATCTTGTCAATAACTTTTTTAAAGTTTTGGAACCTTTTCAAGTTTGTGGCAAGTCTGTTAAGACAACTTTTATATCTTAACACCCAATTTAGTGATTGTCAATAGGGTTTTAGTAAATCTATTGACCTTTTTTAGATTGAACTTTTTTGAATCCTTGATACAATACCCATCCAACAACTACGCCAAGGGCATTCTGGCAGAAATTAGGAATTACTTCTGCGATTGAAGCTCCTGTTCCATACATAAATACCGAAGCAAGTGCATAGCCACCCACCATCACAACTGCTGCAATCAGAAGGCCCAGGATACGATAGTTCCCTTTAAAGCCAGCAAAATAACCTTGTGCACCATGAATTAATAAACTGATAAACATCCATTGCGGAGCAGATGATAGCAAATCTATCAAAAATGCAGATAGTCCTCCCACAATTGCCCCTTCTTTCTTCCCAAAATAAAAGGCTGTGAAGTAGATTCCTGCATCTACCAAAGTTAAAAGTCCTGTTGGAGTCGGAATTTTAGCTACGAATCCAAAGGTCACTGATAAAGCCGTTAAGATAGCTAATAATGTTAGCTCTTTTGTTTTCTTATTTTGCATATTGAACTACTCCAAATTCATTTGATTGTTTAATTGATTCATAAACAAAGGCTTTAGCATTTGCTACAGCTTCTGTTTCTGAACATCCTTTAACTAATTCACTAGCTATACTTGAAGCAAATGTACATCCTGCACCGGTATTGTTTTTATCCAACACAACTTCCTCAAACAATTTGTAATCTGCTCCATCATAAAAGACATCTATCGCTTTATTACCATCCAAGCGGTTTCCACCTTTGACAACGACAGTCTTAGCTCCTAATTCATTGAGATAGCTAGCCGCATGCTTCATATCATCAAGAGTCTTGACCTTTCTATCTATAAGCAGTTCGACTTCAGGTAAGTTCGGAGTGATAACCGTGATATAAGGGAAAAATTTAACCAATTCATCACGTAGTTGAGAAACTTCAACGTCATGAGTCTCCTTACATACTAAAACGGGATCCAAGACAATTGGAATATCAGAATGATTTTTAACAAAATCCAACGTTAATTCTGCAATCTCAACGTTAGGCAACAAACCAATTTTAATTGCTGAGAAGGGGACATATTTTAGTGAATCAAGTTGTTGTTTAAAAACATTAGCATCAACCGGAATGACCTCAAAACCATTCTCAGTCATAGCTGTTAGACAGGTAAGGGCCACAAATCCATGCTGTTTGTTTGTGGTAAATGTCGCTAAATCTGCATGAAGTCCACCACCACTAAAAATATCATTCCCCGAAATCGCTAAAATCAATTCATCACTCATATCTTATCTCCTTTAAATACAAACCATTACCAGCTGTCGTTGGTCCTGCAAGATTACGGTCACGACTTTCCAACACTGTCTTCACTTGTGAAACAGGCATGCGGCCATTGCCAATCTTTAACAAGGTACCCACCATATTTCTAACTTGCTTATAGAGAAAACCATTACCAGAAAAAGTAAAGATATAAAATCCAGTTTTCTCATCGATAGATACACTAGCTTGTGTAATTGTGCGTACTTTATTTTCTACAGAAGTTCCTGAAGCTGTGAAGCCTGTAAAATCATGTGTACCAACCAAATCCTTAGCAGCCTCCTGCATAGGAGCTAAACTCAAAGGATAAGGATAGTGGGTGGCATAATTACGCATCATGGGGTTCTTAGGTCTCCCTGCATCTACTAGAAACTCATAAGTTTTACTATGTTTGTTGTATCGTGCATGGAATTCCTCCGATACAAGTTCGATACTAACAACATCAATATCATCTGGACATTGCGTATCTAAACCAAAACGTAACTTCTCTGGATCCCGCTCCTGAGGCAAATCGAAGTGGATAACTTGTCCATAGGCATGAACACCTGCATCTGTACGACCCGCTCCATGAACGGTGACAGGTGTACCGCTATTTAACCGTAAGAGAGTCTTTTCAAGTTCTTCTTGAATGGAACGTGCATTTGGTTGTCTTTGAAAACCTGAGAAAAGTGTACCATCATAGGAAATTGTCGCTTTGTATCTAACCATAGAATTATCATATCAGATTTTTTTAAGGATAAAAAGTAGGTCAATCGCCAACTGACCCCATACAGTTTTTGGCGTAAAGAAAAAGACGCATCAAGCGTCCTTCCTTTATAAATCTTCTAAGGCATCCTTTACTTTATTGAAGAAACCTTTTTTCTGTGGTGCGATTTTTTCATCACCACTTGCTTTGGCGAATGCAAGGAGAGCTTCTTTTTGAGCATCATTTAGCTTCGTAGGAGTTACAATCTTAACTGTAACGTGTTGGTCTCCTTGTGAACCTCCTCGAAGACGTGGAGCACCCTTTCCTTTTAGACGGAAAGTTTTGCCTGTTTGAGTTCCTGCTGGGATGGTCATCTCAACATTTCCGTGAACCGTTGGTACTTCGACAGTGTCACCAAGGGCTGCTTGGACAAAGGAAATATTAAGTGTATAGTAAATTGTTGATCCATCACGCGTAAATTTATCGCTTGGATTAACATTGATGATTACAAAGAGGTCTCCATAAGGACCACCATTGAAACCAGCTTCACCTTGACCAGCAAGACGGATTTGTTGACCTGTTTCAACACCTGCTGGAATCTTGACAGATACTTTGTGGCTTTGTTTTTCATGTCCTGTTCCATGACAAGTTTGACATGGCTCTTTAATTTCTTGACCTGTTCCATGACAGACATCACAGGTTACTTGACGACGCATCATACCAAGTGGTGTTTGCGTATCAACATTGATAACCCCTTGACCATGACAGCGACCACAAGTTACAGGGCTTGTTCCAGGTTTTGCACCAGATCCTGAACATGTCTTACATGTCGCTTCACGATTATAGTGCACTTCTTTTTCGGCACCAAAAATCGCCTCTTCGAAGCTTAGGTTGACACGGTACTGAAGATCATCACCTTGACGTGGAGCATTTGGGTTACGAGTAGCACCACCACCAAAGAAGCTAGAGAAGATATCCTCAAAACCACCAAAACCTGCACCACCATCGAAGCCACCAAAGCCTCCTTGACCACCAAAACCATTCGCACCATCTGGTCCGTATTGGTCATAGGCTGCACGTTTTTGGTCGTCACTTAAAGTTTCGTAGGCCTCTTGGACCTCTTTATATTTTTCTTCCGCACCTGGTTCTTTATTAATGTCTGGGTGGTATTTTTTAGACATCTTACGATAGGCACGTTTGATTTCATCTTGAGAGGCATCCTTAGATACCCCAAGACGATCGTAATATTCGGTATTGTTCATACAAGATACTAAGAGCGAACAGAAAGCGACTGAAATTTAGGAAACCGACAAGAAATCCTGATTTCTTAGGAGGTTTATCTAATTTCCAAGCTTTCCGCTCGTGTTCAATTTCTCGAACACTCTTTGTTCCTTTCTATAATTTTTATGTAAATCTTTAGAGGGTGTTTTCTATACTTCGCTTCACTTGATCAAACTCTTCATCTGATAGAGTAAATAACAAATCCTCTTCAGAGTACTCGTTTTTTTCTTTAAAATAGTTGCCCGTATTTTCTGCCAACCCTAGACTTAGAATCACTTTCCTTGCAAACTCTTGATGTGCGAATCCTATAGCCGTAATGATCTGTTTATCTTGCACAACCACTTTCGGTTGGAAATTCTCACGAGGAAGAAATTCAAAATAGTCAAAGAAGTTTTGCCAAATTCCACCTGTAAATTTCGCGTCCTTCAACAAGCCTGCTTTGGCTAATAAAAGGGAGGCTGAAGAAATGGCTGCAATTAAGACATCTTGCTCACCAAGCTCCCTCAAAAACGATATCAATTTTTCATCCTGTAGAGCAGGTCCAATATTAACCATTCCTGGCAAAATCACACAAGAATACTCTTCTATACGGATTTGATCCAATGTTTTGGTCGGTTGACAGGGTAAGCCATCCTCAGATATAACTATCGAATGTTCTGAAGCCACATAATCAATTGTTACGTCAAAAGACAGGGCTAAAGTACTTGTTAAAGTGGTTATCTCATAAAGAGAAAAATTAGGATAAATGATACAAAGTACTTTTTTCATACGCAACATCCTCTATTTTACCGAAAAACAGAGGCTGGGTTGCAACCTCTGGATTTCTTTTTATCATTACGACGTTCAAAAACAAAGTCGATTATACTTTGTTTTTGAACTAGTGGGGCGTTTAGGCAAGTCGCCATAGCGATTGCCGTAGAATGACAATCACTTTAGTAATTAGTCATTCTTAACTACCTCGCTCTCCTGATTTTCAAGCTCGGGATAAAATAGTCCAGTGGACTATTTTATTTTTCCGTAAACTCTCCGTCTACAACGTCGTCGCCTGAATTATCTGCTGTTTGTGCACCTTCTGCTCCTGCTTGAGCTTGTTGTGCTGCTGCAGCTTGTTCGTAAAGTTTAACTGCAAGAGCTTGAGCTTTTTCGTTAAGAGCTTCCAATTTAGCCTTCATGTCATCAAGATTGCCTGATTCTTGAGCTTTCTTAAGGTCATCAAGGGCTGATTGAGCAGCATCACGTTCTGTGTCGAAGCCTTTACCTTCTGTTTCTTTGATTGTCTTTTCAGTTGCAAAGATAGCTTGGTCAACTTCGTTACGAAGATCTACTTCTTCTTTACGTTTTGCATCTGCTTCAGCATTTGCTTCAGCGTCTTTCATCATCTTTTCAATTTCTTCATCTGTCAAACCAGAGTTAGATTGGATAACAATTGTTTGTTCCTTTTGAGTTCCAAGGTCTTTAGCTTTAACAGATACGATACCGTTCTTATCAATATCGAAAGTAACTTCGATTTGTGGGATACCACGAGGTGCAGCTGGGATATCAGTCAATTGGAAACGTCCAAGAGTCTTGTTATCTGCTGCCATTGGGCGTTCCCCTTGAAGAACGTGGATATCAACGGCTGGTTGGTTGTCTGCTGCAGTTGAGAAGACTTGTGACTTAGATGTTGGAATTGTAGTGTTGCGGTCAATAAGTTTTGTGAAGACTCCACCCATTGTTTCAATACCAAGTGACAATGGAGTTACATCAAGAAGGACAACATCTTTGACATCACCAGTGATAACACCACCTTGGATAGCAGCACCCATGGCAACTACTTCATCAGGGTTAACTGATTTGTTTGGTTCTTTACCGGTTTCAGCTTTAACAGCTTCTACAACGGCAGGGATACGAGTTGAACCACCGACAAGGATAACTTCGTCAATATCTGACAAGCTCAAACCTGCATCTGAAAGGGCTTGACGAACTGGAGTTTTCGTACGTTCTACAAGATCACGAGTCAAATCATCGAATTTCGCACGAGTCAATGTCATTTCCAAGTGAAGAGGTCCAGCCTCACCAGCAGTGATGAATGGCAAGCTGATTTGTGTTGAAGTAACACCAGAAAGGTCTTTCTTAGCTTTTTCAGCTGCGTCTTTCAAACGTTGAAGAGCCATCTTGTCTGTTGACAAGTCGATTCCATTTTCTTTCTTGAATTCTTCAACCATGTGGTCGATGATTTTTTGGTCGAAGTCATCACCACCGAGTTTGTTATCCCCTGCAGTTGCCAATACATCAAAGACACCGTCACCAAGTTCAAGGATAGAGACGTCGAATGTACCACCACCAAGGTCGAATACCAAGATTTTTTCTTCTTTATCAGTCTTATCCAAACCATAAGCAAGGGCTGCTGCTGTTGGTTCGTTGACGATACGTTCTACTTCAAGACCAGCAATTTTACCAGCGTCTTTAGTTGCTTGACGTTGAGCATCGTTGAAATAAGCAGGAACTGTAATAACAGCTTTGGTTACTTTTTCACCAAGGTAATCTTCAGCATAACCTTTCAAGTATTGAAGAATCATTGCTGAAATTTCTTGTGGTGTGTATTCTTTACCGTTTGCAGAAACTTTTTCAGAAGTACCCATCTTAGATTTGATAGAGATGATTGTATCTGGGTTTGTTACTGCTTGACGTTTTGCAGCGTCACCAACGATGATTTCACCATTTTTGAATGACACAACAGATGGAGTTGTGCGGTTACCTTCTGGGTTTGCGATAATTTTTGATTCAGTTCCTTCAAGAACTGCTACTGCTGAGTTTGTTGTACCTAAGTCAATACCAATGATTTTAGACATATGTTTTTCCCCTTTTTACTTAATTTCTATTTTGCTTTTTTATCTTTCATTCATAGTTTTCTGTCATTTCGGACAAGTTTTCAATTAATTATATACAACTACCATAGCTGGGCGTAAGACGCGTTCGTGGAGTTTATACCCTTTTTGGAAAACTTGTGCAATCGTATCTGCTGGATGTTCATCATCTGCAGGCATTGTTTGAATAGCCATGTGGAAGTTATGATCGAAATCACCATCTGCTGGAATTTCTTCAATCCCTTCCTCTTTAAGAGCATGCACTAAACTTTCTTGCACCATTTCCAAACCTTTTTTGACATCATCAGTCAAGCCCTCAACGGCAAGAGCGCGTTCAAGGTTATCAAGTGATGGCAAAATTGCTTTTGCCAAATCTTGGCTACGATACTTTTGCAATTGTTGACGTTCTTCATTAGAACGGCGCTGAATGTTTTGCATTTCTGCATGGGCACGAAGGTATTTGTTTTCAAATTCTTCGGCACGCGCTTGGGCTTCTTCAAGTTCAGAAGGTTCGCTTACTTCCTCTACAACTTCTTCAGTTGTCCCCGTAGCTTCCTCTTCTTTCACTTCTTCTTTTTTAATATCTTCAGTCAAGGCATACACCTCTTTCTATACTTTTTAAATGTTATATCTTAGCTAACTTCATAATGGTTACTATTGAGGTAACGGTAATAATCCGTCAACTTCATAACCAAAACTCTACTAATAACATTGACCAAACTAACCATGCGACGATAATCCATTTCAACTGGGCCAATCACATGCATGAGCGCCATCCCACGATAAGGAATCAGGAATTTATGACTCATAACTGTGACATTTGCAAGCGCTTCTTCAGTTGATTCTGCAACCGAAATCTTGGTCACTTCATCATCGGAGATAGCTGATCGAAGCTCAAGTGCCACATGTTGTGGATTGTCCAAAAATTGATAGGTTTTTAAGTCGGCATAGGTCAGTGATGCAACCTTACCTTCGATGAAAATCAATTCCTTAAAAAGTTGTGAAAAGATATAATCAAACAAATCTAGAACATTATCTGTTATCTTGAAATACTTTTGCACAATCTGAGGAATCTCAGTTCTCAATCGGTAATGGATATCTAAGACAGTGTTTCCCAAAAAACGTTCTTGAACAAGCTTATGAAGAATTTCCAAATCACTAGACAAGAAATTCTTTGGAATAGCAAACTGAACTGTCACAGGCTTAGATTCATCTAGAGTAAGAACCGCTAAAGCGTCGTGATTGGATAGATGAACAATGTCAAATCCAGTCAGACGTTGTCGTGTCGGTTCCACATCTTGAATCACTGCTGTGCATCCTGTCATTTCTGCCAGCAGCTTTGCCGCTGCATCCAAGATATCTTCAAGTTTAAAAGCTTCAAAGTCAAAAGCTTTAACCACTTGATAAACATCTTGTTCATCAATCGTATCAAGATTCAAAGAATTAGCGACAAAATACTGGAAACCTGCTCGGCTTGGCATACGCCCACTAGAAGTATGAGCTTTTTCAAGATAGCCCATTTTTTCTAGCTTGGCCATGTCATTACGAATAGTCGCTGAACTCGAATCAATTGATTCTTGTAATGCTTTAGAACCAACCGGTTCATGTGTACGAGTGAACATCTCAACTATCAAATTCAAAATAGTGTTTTGCCTTTGCGTAATCACGATGTCACCTCATTTCTATTCGTTAGCACTCTAATGCATCGACTGCTAACTTATGATTCTATTATACACCTAAACTTGAACATGTCAACCCAAAAAACCAAGTCAAAACCACCCGTGAGAACGGGTGGCTTGCTCTTCGGCTGAAAGCCTCTGCTACCGGCCGAGGCCTAAAGGCCTACCGAATGGTTTCCCTTCAGCACCACCTTTGCTAGCTGACCCGTCTAGCGGGTCTCTTTAAGATTACTTTCTTTTATTCTTCTCACCTGTAAACGGATCATACTCCTCAAACAGACTAAGCTGATCTGCTACCACGTCTTCTTGTAATTGATTACGAATATATTCTTCAATTCGCTTCTGATTTCGCCCAACCGTATCAACATAAAAGCCTCGACACCAAAATTTGCGATTCCCATATTTATACTTTAAATTTGCGTGTCGATCAAATATCATTAAGCTACTTTTGCCCTTTAAATATCCCATAAATGAAGAAATACTTAGTTTCGGTGGTATACTCACTAACATGTGAATATGATCTGGGCAAGCTTCTGCTTCATGAATTTCAACACCTTTTCTTTCACATAATAATCGTAAGATTTGACCAATACTTGCTTTGTATTTCCCATAGATTATCTGACGTCTATATTTTGGGGCGAAAACAATATGATACTTACAATTCCATGTAGTATGTGCTAAACTATTATTATCCTGTCTCATCAGGGGTCCTCCTTTAGTATATTAGTTAGTGGTCGGGAAACCTTATCTAATATAACACTTTAGGGGGACTTTTTTTGATACATCGCTAAAAGCTTTTCGGAACCACTAGCACAGCTAGTGGTTTTCGTAAGACAAAAATTAGCACTCTTTTTGAGAGAGTGCTAAAAATACATCTCAAGACCTAGAGAAGCAAAAAAGAGCACCTCCGAGGTGCTCTAATCTTATCGATCATATTTTGACAAATGATAGGTCTCAATAATAGATATGAGGTGTTTGGCGTAATCTGGATCACTGCTAAAACCCGCAGCTTGTAGTTTTTCTGCCGCAACTTTATAACTAGTCGTTCCTGCCACCTCTTTATAGGTTGACTCGCCCCACGTTCCTTGACGAAGTTCTTCTAAATAAGTCATCATAGAACTTGACCAATCCTTAAAAACTGCAAAATCCACCTTTTGGTATTGCCATTTCCCTTTACTGTAGATACTATCCTTTAAACGAATACGTTCTTGACCCGGCTGAGCTGCCAGACTGTAGATGTTATGGTATTTAACAGATAAAAGACTGCTACCATAATTCGACTCATATGCAGCTTGACTAAGGAGAATAGACGCAGGCACACCATAGTTTTTGGACATCTTTTGAGCTGTTGGAGCTAAGGTCTCAATAAACTCTTGCTGCGTGTAAGCAACCTTTACCGAACGAGCATTATCATCTGTAGAGACATGAAGAATCAAAGGTAAGACAATACCTAAAGCGAAAACAGCAACTAAGGTTATGAAGGCTTTTAGTTTAAAACGTCGTCTCACTTAGCTTTCTCCTTTAATAATGCCAAATATTCCTCCAAAGTAAGATTATGTTCAGTCATATACTCTGCTGACTCTTTACCAACATAGCGGAAATGCCAATCCTCGTAACCTACACCTGTTGACGATGTTTTACCATCTGGAAAACGAAGAACAAAGCCATATTTCGGCGCTAACTCTTTAACTTTAGCTACTGTATCTGGATCTGCTTCATTTAAGCTATCTACAGTACTCATATCAATCGCAAGACCCGTCTGGTGTTCACTCGCTCCTGGTGGTTGTGAATAGGTTTGAACCTTTTTCTCCGCCTGAGACTCCGTCAAACTTGGGTCAGCAGCCATTTCCTGCTGAACATAACTGTTATAAAGTTCTGTCTGATAAGCAACACTACGATAACCTGATATCAAGTGGTAACTTGGATCAATTTCTTGAGCAGCTGCTAAAAACTCCTTAACATTCTTAGCAATTCTCGCATCTACAGAAACACCATCGACATCAGCAATCTCAGGATTAAGTTCTTTAGACTTATTATCTCGATTTACCAAAAGCAATTGCCAGTCTTTAGGCGATACATCAGGTAGTCCCTTTGCATCCTTGCTTCGAGTCGCATCGGTAGCTTGTTTACTACTTTTTGTTATTGACGATCCACCGGTTTGTTGGACTGTACGACTGACACCAAATACTGAATAAAGTCCTGCTACAACTAAAAGAACTGCAATCAAGACACTACTGATAACCAAAAACCAGTTGGTCTGCTTTTTCGCCTGACGGCGACTTGGATAGTTATTTTTTACCATTTTCTTTTTCTATTATCTCTCGCCCAACCTGACGATAAGTCATATCGCCAAGTGCTTCTAATGTAAATTTACCATTTTCATAAGCAACAACAGTAACCGAACCGTTGTCCAATGAAGGATGCTCGACAGAAGGATCAATTAACCAAGCAAAGGTTGCAATGGTCATACCGTGACTAACAACGATAGCATTACCACCAGACCTCTCAAGATCCTCAGCAATAGCTGTAAACCCTTCTATAATACGTTTTCTGAGCACTTCCCAAGGCTCTGCCCAACCAGCCGTATCCACATCAAGGATACCTTGTGCAAGCTCAGGATAAGTTACCTCATGCAAATCCTTACCTTGAAAAGCATCTGTTCTCGGTAGCACACCGTAGAAAAGTTCACCGTCATAGCCACCATCTAAACTACCAAAACACCACTCACGAATACGTTTGTCACGTTTATAAGGAATAGTTTCTAAACCCGTCTCACGTAAAATGATATCCATAGTTTGAATCGTTCGACCTGAATCACTAGAATATGCAGCCTTGAAAGGGATACCTGCTGCTTTCAGACCTACCCCCAATTCACGAATACCTTCTTCACCGAACGGGGTCAAAGGGCTATCAGACCAACCTTGTGCACGACCAATGGTGTTAAACATCGTTTTGCCGTGTCTAGCAATATACAACTTAACCTTACTCATAGCGCCCCTTCTTTCCGTCATTTTTGAATTCATTATAGCACAAATCCCCTCGACTATCTAGCCAGCGAGACCATCAGAAAATGCCTTACCAATTGGCAAAGCATTTATCATCCGCTTAGTTTTTAAAGCTGTGAACAGGAGCCGGGATTTGACCACCACGCGCAATGAAATCAGCCGATGAAGCCTTGTTTACTTTCATTACTGGTGCATAACCAAGAAGACCTCCAAGTTCCAACATGTCACCTTCCTTACCATAAGGAATGATACGAACAGCTGTTGTTTTCTGGTTAATGACACCGATAGCTGCTTCATCAGCAATCATGGCCGCGATTGTTGTATCTGGCGTATCAGCAGGAATAGCAATCATGTCTAGACCAACAGAACAGATAGCTGTCATGGCTTCCAATTTTTCAAGGTTGATATGACCAGATTGAACCGCAGCAATCATACCTTCATCTTCAGAAACTGGAATAAAGGCACCTGACAAACCACCAACTTGGTTACATGCCATGATACCACCTTTTTTAACTTGGTCGTTAAGAAGAGCTAGAGCTGCAGTAGTACCATGCGTACCAACAACTTCAAGACCCATCGCTTCAAGTACACGGGCTACTGAATCACCAACTGCTGGTGTTGGCGCAAGAGACAAATCTACAATACCAAACTCGACACCAAGACGTTCGCTGGCCATTTGACCAACTAACTGACCAACACGTGTGATTTTGAAGGCGGTCTTCTTAACTGTTTCAGCTAGAACATCAAAACTTTCGCCTGGAACTTTCTCAACTGCACGTTGCACAACACCTGGACCTGAAACCCCAACATTGATTACAACATCAGCCTCACCAACACCGTGGAAGGCACCTGCCATAAATGGATTATCTTCAACCGCATTAGCAAAGACCACCAATTTACCTGGGCCCATTGGATCTGCCTCAGAAGCCTCTTTGATGATACGTCCCATGTCACGTACTGCTGTCATGTTAATACCGGTCTTTGTTGAACCAATGTTGACAGACGAACAGACAAAATCAGTATCTGCAAGCGCACGTGGAATAGAATTAATAAGAATCTCATCACCTTTTTGGTAACCCTTTTGAACGAGCGCAGAGAAACCACCAATAAAGTTAACGCCGATTTCCTTAGCTGCTCGGTCAAGCGCCTTCGCAAAAGGTACATAGTCTGTAGCATCTGTTGCCGCACCGATGATTGAAATCGGAGTAACAGATACACGTTTATTAACAATCGGAATACCTAGTTCAGCCGCAATCTCGTCGCCAACAGTTACCAAATCCTTAGCCTTAGATACAATCTTGTTATATACTTTTTCCGCTGCCTTATCGATATCTGAATCGATACAGTCTAGGAGTGAGATTCCCATGGTAATGGTACGAACATCAAAATTCTGTTCCTCAATCATGGCAATGGTTTCTGTAACCTGTTTAATATCCATTTTAAACTACTCCTATCTTACAAGTTGTGCATCGCATCAAAGATCGCTGAGCTTTGGATGTTAATTTTGACGTTCAATGATTCACCAAAAGCTTCTAATTCAGCACGTAGGTGTGTAAAATCTTTCTTATCTTCCGATGATACAACCGCCATCATGGTAAAGAATTCATCAAGGACTGTTTGAGTGATATCATCAATATTCAAACCAAGTTCTGCGATCTTAGTCGCAACACCCGCAACAATACCTGCCTTGTCCTTACCTACAACTGTAATAATTGCTTTCATGAGAAGCCTCCATCATTTTATTTTGTATAATTTTAGCATATTTTGATTAAAAATGCTATTTTTTATGAAAAATGCCTCTTTTTTCTTGAAAAAGACGAATGTTTCAGCAACATTTAATCATTATTGTTTATAAAAACATCCTCTCTTTGACCCAACTACCTGTGGATAAACTTGTTCACAACCTAAATAATTTCCTTCTTTTAAAACCTTGAAAAATCAATATTCAACACAGTTAACAGACTTATCCACACCTGTGGATAAGTCTGTTGGTAACTTGTCGATAAACAAAAAATACCGCCAAATTTAGGCGATATCTTAGCTTTATTTCCATTTTAAATTAACATGGGCATTCATTTCTTTATAGGCAGTATCGATACGTTCTTTGGTCTCTTCATCTAGTTTATTTCTATATTTACCACCTTTAATGAAATCCTCTAAAATATAAGTTTGGTAAGTATACAAAGGATACCCCTCTGGTGAAGTTGTTCCTTTAGGCGTACGGTTAACCCAAGTCGGATGTGCTTGAGCTGTCTTAATCGTGGTTTGACCATTCTTTTTCTCAAGGGTCACATCCATTAAGACACCTCTCTCTGTCCACTCTGCACTATCCACACCATCCATAGTCTCTATGCGCTGGTTAGAGATAAAATTCCCCATTGAGTAAATAATAAGTTTTTGCTGCCCATCCTTTTTAACCACCTCTGAAGGCTCAACCACATGGGGGTGACCTCCAAAGATAATATCGGCACCCCAATCAATCATCTTATGATAGAGTTTAACCTGTTCATCTGTCGGTTCCAAACGATACTCAACACCCATCTGAGGCATGATAACCGTGATATCTGCTTCTTTTTCCGCACGCTGAATCTCAGCTTTCATACGTTTTTCATCCAAATTCGATAAGTGGTCTGCAACCTCTTTATCCGTTAAGTTCGACTCTAGGCCATTGTAACCATAAGCATAGGAAAGTATTGCAACCTTGATACCATTAACATTCTTGATGAGGAGTGGTGCCTTATCACGCACCGGCTTTTCATAAACACCAACAGGATCAATTCCTACTTTTTTAAAAGCATCAGCTGTTGTAAAAGCTCCCTCTAAACCAGAATCCAAGATATGATTATGAGCCAAATCCATAACATCATAGCCAGCATCCTTAATAGCTGCGGTCACTGATTGAGGAGCATTAAACAGAGGATAGCCTGACAAAGGATAATCAGGATTGATAGTTCCCTCAAAATCACCCAAAACCAAATCAGCCTGCTTTAACCACGGCTTCACATAAGTAAAATTCTCCGTGAAATCATAGCTACCATCTGCCTGCAGGGCACTCATATAGAGACCGTCGTGATAGAGCAAGTCCCCATTAGCCATGATACGTGCTGTCTGTACCTGGTTCGAGGCATTCTTTTGCTGTTCGTTCTTACTATGAACAATTAAAATCTCAAGAAAAAGCAAACCTAAGACAAGAGCAATTAACCCCATCAAAATCTTATTAGTCATCGCATTGTCACGCTTTTTAGCCTGGCTCTGTTTCATAATACTCTCCTTTTTCATACTTCTAGTGTACCAAAAAAACTTATCCATTGATGATAAAAAAGATTAATAAACGGTTACATCTCAATTCCACGACGATTGAAAAGGTCAGTTTTCTTAGACAAGATAAAAACTCTACTTCATACTGAAGTAGAGTTCTGTTAATGATTAACGTGTTGGTGTGTATTCCAAATCTTTACCATGTTTAGCTACAAAATCAGACATTTCAGAATCTGGAATTTGACGCAAGTAGAGATTGGCACGAATCGTTTCATCTTCCTCACGACAAGTAGAAAGAACGAGGTATTTATCTGAAGCACTAACCTTCAAATCCTTGTTTTTAACACTTGCTTGATCATAGATAATATCCAACTGTTGTTTAAAGTCTTTATCGCTTTCAAATGATGTACGATAGAAAGCTGTGTCTTCAGGCACAATTACCATAGCAAGCGCTTCATAATAATACTTACGTTGAGGCGTCTCAATAACAACATATTTGTGTTTGTCAAAGAATGACTGATCACTATAGTAGTTAACATCGTTGAACATACGACTATCAGCAACCTTACTTCCTCGAGCATGACCGAAGAGCCAAGTCAAACGATCGCTAAAATCTTTCTTATTGTCTGTATCCATGAAGACCGTTCCCAAATATGGAACGTTTCCTCCATCAAATGTTTTATCTAAGTAGGTTGAATTGTCCGTTGTTTGAACAACTGGCTCATCCAATTTAGTCCCTGGTGCATAGACATAAGCTATAGTATCAGGGTTTGTCGCCTCAAGACCATCAAATTTATTTTTGAGGTAGGCTTTCTCCTCATCTGAAACTTTATAAGTGTTTGCTTTTTTAGTCGTTAAAACACTCTTAACACCATTAGAGGATGATGCTGTTGGTGACATAAACTGGAAGCCAAGGAAGATAGCCAAAGCAGCAATGACTAAGGCCGAAATCCCAGCAATCAGTTTTTTGCGAGATCCAGTAGATTTACGATTATGATTACTCATGAAATGTCAAATCCTTTTCTTTATCCATAGAAAAATATCACCGAAGCCCTAGCCCCAGTGATATTCTTTTTAGCAATAGCAGTTAATTATTTAACAGCTGCTGTGTTTGGAAGAGCTTTAGCGTCAGCTTTTGCTGCTGCTGGAGCTTTTTGTTCTGCAGCTTTAACAGCTTTAGCTTCTTCTTTAGCGTCTTTGTTAGCGTTAGCTTTATCAGTAACTACAAATTCGTCTTTGATGATGTTTCCGTTAGCATCACGTTTTGGTTCGATGTGTTCACCAGCATCTTCAAATTTTTGTTTAGTTGAATCTGCATCAACGTTGTTAAGACCATCTTTAGCAGCTTGAGTAAGACCATCAGTCTCGTTTGAGAAGAAGTCTTTACCAGTTACTTCTGTTTTGTTATCAAGGTTTCCTGTGTGAACGTTACCTTCGTTGTTAGCGAATGCAGGAGCTGCTGCGGCGAATACTGCAAGAACTGCAGCTGATGTAAGCAATACTTTTTTCATAATTGTTTCTCCTCTAATGGATTATTATATATTTAGTATCAGGACCTCCCTGACATCTATAGATTATAACACTATTTAGAGATATGTCAACAATTTTTAAAAACTTTTTTAAATTTTTAATATATCCTACAATTCCTACAAACAAAGGGGGTTTGAGGTGTGTTACCAAATAGTAATAATTAATCATTTTTAATTTTAATGTTATTTTAGGTAATTTATTATGTCCTCTGCTAAGTTTAAATACAAATACAAATCATATATAAAAGCATAATTTGTAAAATATACATTCATTATTATGTGCAGTTTTTTGACTAAAAATCAAAAGATATTTAATAGACGTATAAAAGCCTTTACTGATAATATGTTTGAAGTATATAACAATATTATCTTTCAAATAAATGTATTCATGCACTTTTAGCGTTTTTGTATGACAACTACATAATATACAGGACCTCAAACCTGAATAAATTAGAGAAACATTAGCGTTTTTGAGAGCATTTCCGCCTAAAAAGTTCTATTATTGGGTTAAAATGCTTGAAAAATAAACTATTATCTTATTTTTGAAAGCGTTTTAATTAAGATGTAGTCAAAAATAACTCCTTTGAAAATACTCTTTCTTATCAATACCTCGTCTCAGAATAACAAGTTTCCAAAAACTGATACACAAATCAATTGGATTGTTTTACTTCTCTTATTTCAGACGAAATAGTTCTTCCACTTGTTTATTTAAGACTTGTGCTATTTTTAAAGCCATTTCCAACGAAGGGTTGTAGCGGTTATTTTCCAAGTGAACAATCGTTTCTCTCCGTATTCCTACTTGATCTGCTAAATCTTGTTGAGTCATACCATAAGCTTCCCTTACTTCTTTCAAGTTAGTCTTTATTTTACTTTCTTTCGCCATATCTCATCCCCTTTTTTCAGTGATAAAGTAAGTAATGGCAAATAATAAGAGTAAAAAAGCCACCAAAATATAAAGAAATCCAGCATTTAAAACAAAAACTTTGCAGACGGCTATCAATGTTGCAATTCCCAATAATATAAAGATTGCTATTGTAAACAAAATGGAAGAGGACTTTGCAATATTTCTATAGAATCGTTCATCAGGTTCTTCATTAATTCTCTTGAATAAGAAGTAAAACATTAATAACAATTGAACACTTAATCCAATTCCTAACATTATATTCTTAATCAAAGAACCAGGAGTTAGAAGCCAAACTCCAATAGTATAGATTGAGGACGAGAGAAATACAAGCACTGTATATAATTTTGCAGTAATCCCAAACATTTTTTTCTCTTTCTTTTGATAGGTTGATTTTGAGAGGACCGATAGCATCGTACAAACCAAATACGAAGGAAGCCAAGCCGTCGTCATAATAGCACCTTTCGCTAGAATCGGTAGGTGATTCCCCAGCAATAATACTAAACATACAACAATAAGCACGCTAGCGATATAAAGGATTATCTTTAAGTTCTTCGACATTTTCATTTTAGTCACCTCTTTTTAGTATGTTATAAATATATCACACCCTGTCTGTTATAAATATATCACATTGTTATAAGAATTTCAAGATGAAGACAAAACACAAATAACATTTAAGTCATTTTTTTCAGAATCCCTTACCAAAAGGCAGCCATAAAGCAAAGCTTTGATGAGCTTAAAACGTTGATTTAATCGTATTGATTAACGTTTTGAGTGCAGTGGTTGCCATCCAATCAAACGTCGCTTCGCTTATTTTCTTGGGGCAACTATGCATAGCATATCTCTATGCGACTAAAGTCGCTAGAGTTATCCTAATTGCGCACCGCTAATTCTCATACAAAAAAAACACCTTGCAAATTGCAAAGTGTTTTCGTTTGTACTCTGCTGTCCAGTAACGAATTAACGTTTTGAGAACTGGCTAGCTTTACGAGCTTTCTTAAGACCTGGTTTGAACTGCCTAAATCTCTATAGTCTTCAGAATACCATTTCTTTTTGATTTTCTACCAGTACATAGCTAACAAATTTTCATCTATTTTTAGAGTATTTTATCTAAATAGGGCAAACTCTTCCTATTATAATATATAAATCGAGTCAAAATATCCAAGTTTGCCCTATTGTTTAAAATGATAATCTTATAAATTTAGTAATCTTTTAGTATTATCACTTGACAAATACCTTTATTAGTTTTAATATGATAGTATCAACTTGATATTAATTATAGGATGAAACTTAAATGACCGAACTAGAACTTTATAGAAGCTTGTCGCGAAATAATAATCTGAGCAAATCTGAAATGAATGTTGTTATTTTTTGCTATGAATCGGAGCATACTTCTAAAGAGATTGGTGCTCACCTTGGTTGGCAATCTCCTAATGTTGCTAGATTATTAATAGCTATGTTTAATAAAGGTATGCTCAATAGACATCAGCTAGAAGATAAAAAAACTTATGTTTATAGAACTAATGTTTCCAGTCCTGTACTTGGAATAAAATAATAATGATAGTAATACTATCATATTATTTTATTCCTTTGACTATCAAGTATATAGTATTTCATTGATAGTTTGGAGGTGTTATAAAAAATAGAATTACTATTGATTAATAAATTATAAAAGGAGACTTTATGCTAAAAATAATACAAATAAATTTTAACGATTATTGTTCTGCTCAAAATAACACTACTAATATTCTAAAACTATTGAATCATGACTTTGATATTATCTCAATATCAGAGATTTGGAATTACAACCTTTCTAAACTTCAGCATACGGAAAACTATAAATTATTTAGTCCATTAGCTTTAAAAAATATTTCTTTTAAGCAAATCACAACAGCTTTGCTTATTAAAAAATCAATAGTAAAAAAATATAGTCTTAAACAGTCCCAACCTTTTCTTTCTGAGAATCCCCTTCAATATAGAAATTGTTACTTAACAGGTTCTAATATTGAAATTTGCTCAGTATATATCCCTACTGGTTCACCTAATCAATGGAACAAAGAAATTGCTCTGGAAAAAATTACTAATTTCTTTTCAAGTAACAAAGTAAAAATACTACTGGGGGATACAAACTGTGATGCAGAAAGATTCTTTTACGATTATCAGGAAGATTTTTCTTCACAATATAATTGGGACAGCCTTCGTACTAAATGGAAAAATGTAGTCAATAAATACTCCGCTTGGAATATTGCAGAGATATCCAAAGGAAGTAAAATTACACTACCTAAATGCGGAACTCATATTGATCACATTTTGACAAATCAACAAGTTATAGAAGCAATACATGAAAATTTTATTGAATCAGACCATAAGGCTGTAATAGCTAAGGTTTTAATAGAGGAGTAACCAATATGGCACAAATAGGTTTTATGAACAATCCTCATATTTTATTAATTCAAACTAATAAAGAAAATATCATTGCGGAAGATATTATTTTGGACTATTCAGATACAGACATCGTTTTCCCAGTGCTAGATGAACACATAGCAAAAGGACAAGAATTTGAATTCATTTTTGGTCATGATATTCTCGTTATTGCTGATCCACGTCACACACTTCATGGAAAAAATATAGAGGCATTTTTTAATGATGAAATGATTCCCATTTCTAGTTATGGAGACTGGTTCGCTTGTTTTGGAATCATCAAAAAAGAAGATGAAACTTTTATCGTAGGAGATATTAATTTGAAAAATCACCTTGATTTAAGGAAACATCTTAGTATTAGAGACGGAGAGTCACTGATGCCCATTGAGTTTAAACTTGAATAACAAAATGAAGTCAGTTGAACGACGGCATCCTAGGATAAAACACGCTACACCTCACAAGCAACATACTGTTGCTACACTCGCAAAACAAGCTGGGGTTCCACTAGAAGCAATTTCTGAAACCTTAACTCATAGTGACAAAGAAATTACAAAGACTTATGTTAATACTAAAGATGTAGTAAATCAAACTGTTGGTGAAATTGCATTTAGGAATCTTAAAAATTAGGTCAGGGAAATTTCAGGGAAACTATAGATTTTTTGATAAAAAAAGGCACCCAAGAGATAACTCTTGAATGTCTTGAAAGGGTGATATAATCGTATTGATTAACGTTTTGAGTGCAGTGGTTGCCACCCAATCAAACATAGCTTCGCTTGTTTTCTTGGGGCAACTGTGCATAGCATATCTCTATGCGACTAAAGTCGCTAGAGCTATCCTAATTGCGCACCGCTAATTCTCATACAAAAAAACACCTTGCAAGTTGCAAAGTGTTTTCGTTTGTACTCTGCTGTCCAGTAACGAATTAACGTTTTGAGAACTGGCTAGCTTTACGAGCTTTCTTAAGACCTGGTTTGACAAGGACTCTTTTCTTTTAATTTCAAAAAGCTTCTATCACAACATTCTTTAATACCACTATCGGAAAAGATTTCAATAAATTTGAATGAATCAGTTTGAATCAGGGAAATTATCACTTCACATTATACTAATGTATCATTTGCCCCTAAAACGTTACTAATACTAATATTTATAGTATATAATAGAAGAAAACGGAGGTCAATAATGATATATGAAGAACTAAAGGCTAATATTATGCCTGCAACGGTTTTATTAAATAACTTTGTTGATAACGAAAGTTATTCAAACTATGAGTACTTCCTAATGGAATATCTCAATCAATCCCTATTCTTTCAAAAAAAATCAGAACATCATGTATATGAACACCCTTTAAGTGAAAGCAATTCTGAACCCGATGCAACCTCACCTTCTTACGAAATTGACTTTAAACTTCTAGCTTCAAGATCCTATCTCAGAGGACTGCGATTAGCTGGCCCAAACGTATCAGTTCCATGCAAAGGTGTAACAGCTTACAGCTCACCTAGAGAACCGAATAAAAATTTTAGAGTTGGCGAGATTCATAAAATATTTAGATCCTTAACACTCGATGATATGCTGTATTTACGAGCAAATCAAAACAAAAAACCTCTAAGTGATGAAATTGATATTCTAGACGTCTTGAATACAATAGAAACAGAAAAAAATTTACTACTTTTCTTCCCTTATAGGTTCTCTACTAAACAAGAAATAAAGCAAGATGGATTAACACTTGTTGTCAAAGAAGCTCTAGAAAATGACTTTATTGAATTAGCAATGTACCGAAGTCGCTCTGTTCCAAAATTTGAATCATATATCGTTACCGAATGTAACGACTATTTCATTCTATTCACATTCACCCCTGCAGGCTTTAAATACCTAGAAAAAATTGAGGTTCACAGGCTACCAACCTATATTAAGTTACTTGAATATTCCAACCAATTTAGATAAATAATCTTCACCATAACAACGATTTTCCGAAAAATACTTATTTTCTCGAAACTCGAATTCCGTTATAATAGATATTTTCCACTTTTACCACTATAATGGAAACTCGTTGTTTCGCTCTTGTAATACTACCTTGATAAAATTGAAAGAAAGGAGATTTTATCATGAAGAAATTTATAAGTATTACTCTTTTAGCTTTAACTACAATCATTTTAGTCGCTTGCTCTAGTCAAAACAAACAATCTTTAGATGGGGACTATTATTGGATCTCTAGTGAACGAAACGAACCTGCCTTTACTATTAAAGACGGTAAGGGTACGATCCAAAGAGGAGAAGCGGACACTTTTACAGTAGATGAAGCAAACAGTACCTTTGAGTTATCGGGAAGTGATGTCTCTAACTCTACAGTAAAATATGAGCTCAAAAATAGCACGATCACTACTAATTTGACTGGTACTGAACGAACCTATTATAAAAAAGATAGCGAAGCATACAATAAAGCTTTAAAAGAAAATGGATATAACTAAAAGGAGATATAATAATGACAAACTTAGATGATCTATACGAAAATCTTTATGTTTTCGTCAGAAATTTCGAAATCCTGATTCAAAAGAATGTCTTTCATAACCAATATACCGATGAAATAAAGGTATTTGGGAATGAAATCATCTCTCTTTGTAAATCGAAAAAATTCAATATCACAGCATCAGACCTAATGAATCTGAATTCATTTAATGAACTACTCAATAAGGTAGAAAATCAAGCAAAAGCCTACCTGATTAGCCAGGTCGAATCTTTCTTCCGAGACATTATCGAGCCAACAAAAAGTGAACTACTTACCTTTGAATAAAAGAGAGTAAAAATTGAATCTCACACAAAGCTAGACAATAAATTTTATTTTTGAGTGAGGTTCAAACTCGTGACGTAGTACCTTGAAAAAATTAATGAAAACCATTTTTTAATTATAAAATACATTACTCTTTTTGAGCTATAGTTTCCAACACCCCTAATTGATCTATGTAATTACTAAAATGCTCTGCGCTTTCTCTATCATTTACATCAACCGTGATTGTTTCCTCACTATTGTGATAAGTAAACGTTTCTTCTTGAGACTCAATTAATAGCACAGCTTCTGGCTTTGACTTACTTCTAATAATTTTTACAAACCAAACATATGAATCAATTTTATGCTTAGAAGAGAAGTCCTTCGAAAAACCAATTTTGTCTTCTAAGGGTTGATAATATAAACCTTCTTTTCGTCTTAATTTGAAAAAATCAAACGAATCTATATCCAAAGCGGGTATTAGATGGTTTCTTGGATAGGACATCTCCAACTCGCACCTTAGAGAATCCAACTTAGTTACACCATTGTTGACAGGAAATACCTCTTCATCTTCAACTACATATAACGTGGCTTTTAATTTCCCTTGAAGTTCAATATAATCGCAAAAGTATTCAAATATAACTTCTGGAGATACCCTCCATTTTTTTATGAAATCATTTTCCTTTTTTTGTTCTAAAAATTTAGTATTGAGTTCGCTAATAGTATTCTTTTCCAAATGTTCCTTGTAATATTTCATAATGAGATCAATTACTGTAATGCCAATCATTAACCGTAGTTGCCATCCATCCAAATTAAATCCAGATTTCGATGAGAGAACAGCTAAAATACCTAGAGAAATATCAAGAGCTAGCACTATCCAAGAATATACACTGATAGTTAAGAAACGTACATTATTTAGATACTTCACTTTATTATTTAATATTTTTTTCATTTTTCATCTAAATGATACGGCGCGTAAATTGACGCGCCATATTTTTTTTGTTACAATTAATATAGTTGATAAAGTACAGAAAGACTATTCAAGTTTGCTTCTTGAAGTTCATCTTTTAGATGGCTTTGTCCAATCCTATCCAATACTAGGTAATAGTTTTTACGAAAAATACTCCTGTCTAAATCAACTCCAAGCTCTTCCCAGGTATCATATGCTAACTCTTGAAAATCGTGACTAGCATTGTCAAGGATATACTCTATATTCTCCTTCAAGGATAACAGTTTCTCAATAACTTTAGGAAAAATAGTTGAATTATATTCAAAGCTTCCACCAGCAGAGTATGAATCGCGCAAAGAAGGTGTGAAGTAAAAATACTCTCCCAGTAGATACTCTGTACTTCTTCCATATTCCCCCCTAAATGTCCCACTAGGATAACGCTTAATTAAATCATGGGGGAATAAAACAAAAGTTTCGGCCAACACCTGATTTCTAACTTCCTCCGTCAAATCTTTAAACTGGATAGGTTTAACAGATTCAGTTTCTTGTGGAATATACCACTTGGCCTTATCCGTACTTCTTTTTAGATATTCCTGCAAAAAGGCAATACGCTCAGGCTCTGTCATTTCTCTTAATTTGAAATATTCATCTGAATCTTTGAATACTGAGTCGGTTATTTCTGCTCTCATATCTATTTTAAATCGTGGACTATGGGTAACAGCAATACCAGTTGTAACTTCCCAATAAGGCTTGTATTGCACTTGATAAGCTGATTCATCATTATTTAAGCTACCAAACAATAAATATATTTCCGAATAATCTTCATCTGTAATACTTTCAAAGACAGAGTTTCCATTAGTTGTCCACTGTGATTTCTTCCTACTTTTTAACTCAAGGCCATATTTTTCATTTCCAATCACAATCTCTAAGTCTGGAAAGTGATGACCATAAAAAATATTATATGAAAACTCTAACTCATCTTTAAGAGTATCTAACACCTCTGGGACTAGCTTTTCAAAGCCGTTGTTAGTGCCATTGCTAACTGTATACTTACTTGTAAGATTTTGTCTATTCTCTAATTCCTCTGATAGACGGTCTAATAGTTTGATTATTTTCATTATCATACTCCTTTTTAGAAAGAACTTACATGACTATGACTTATTTTCACGACAATACCAATACAATTAATACACTTGATATTCAAATTGCAGATGATACCCCGAAGTTTAATGTACTTAGCTTATTTTCAGGTGCTGGGGGAATGGATTTGGGATTTCGTGGAGGATTTCAATTCTTAAATGAAGTCTATTCTCAAAATCCATTCAATCTATTATTCGCAAATGATATTTTTAAACAAGCCGTAGATGTTTATGAAACAAATTTTGAACATAGTGTTGAAAGAAAAAGTATTGTTGATCTTAATAAAAGTGATATCGACCGCAAAATTAAAGAGAATGCTAATTCCCTAGAAGTTCCTGAGATAGATGTTCTTTTAGGAGGATTTCCATGTCAAACATTCAGCTACTCTGGGAAAAGAGGAGGGCTTAGCGACCCAAGAGGACAATTATATTTGCAAATGATAAAAGTCCTGGATTATTATAGACCAAAGTTTTTTGTAGCCGAAAATGTGGACGGTATACGAAATTCACGTAAAAATCAAATCGGAGAAGATGTTGATAAATCTGCATTGGATACAATCTTAGATGATTTTACACAGTACGGCTATACAGTACAATATAAAGTTCTAAATGCAGCTGATTTTGGAGTTCCACAGAATAGACGACGTGTAATAATATTCGGAATACGAAGTGACCTAGGTGACCTATCGTCTCAATACTATCCCTTACAATTATTTGATGAAACAGGGACGCAGACTGGTCGTCCATGGCGAACTTCTTTAGATGGGATTGATGATATTTGGGATAAGATCAATGATCCTACTATCCCTAATCATACAATACGAGATATATCCAAGGCAAAATTCTACCCAGGTAAAAAAATGCAAGGAAACAATCAAATTTCTCCAGATAGACCCTCTCCAACCATTAGAGCTGAACATCATGGTAACATAGAAGCACACTATCGTAATATAAATGGTGAACTCCATTCTGATGATATGGAGACCTGGAGAAGACTGAGTGTCCGGGAGTGTGCTCGATTGCAATCATTTCCTGACTCATTCAACTTTACCACTAGTGCATCTTCAGCCTATAAAGCTATTGGTAACGCTGTCCCTCCTGTCATGGCTTGGCATATTGCAAGAGCAGTTTACTATTCTTTACAAAATATTCAAAACTTATAACTATTTTAACATGTTTCAATAAAAAGAAGAGGCAAAACCTCTTCTTTTTTCTGAATTTTTATATTCTAATAAATTCATGTCGAATATACTTAAAAAATCTCACCTGATTGAACTGATTTTCTACTCTCACTTCAAAATAAAAATAATGATCTCGTCCATCCTTGGCATTTTCCTTATTCAACCTGAAGTAGTTTGTCTGATTCATCGCCATGGTTCGAAGTATGTCATCAATGAGAAAAGTAAGTGGAGTATTCATAGCTGAATATTTTTGGAAATCTTCTTCAAACTTGATATAGCTATCTGAGAAGTAGTCAATTTGCAATTTATCTTCATACAATTCTTTTCTACTCATACTCAACCTCTTCTGTTAGATTGATACGCAGGATATCATCAATATTGATTCGTTGGTATCCATCCTTAGTTTTAAAGGAAATATCTGATGACGATACTCCGACAACTTCGCCATACAGTGAAAGCCTTTGTTGCTTACTTTTGACAACTAATCTAGCTCTGAGTTTGCCTACATAGAGTTGACCTAGTAGCATGAGCTTATCTGCCATGGTCAGGTCAGTTGATAAATCTACCTTGTTACGTTCATCTACAAGTGAAGTTGTATGCTCAGATAGGAAGAAACCCATCCATTTAGCCATACCTCTGTCTTGGTGCTCCCTAGCAGATTGAAAAGGGAGATAACTTCTATCAATCATCTCAAACCATCTAATCCACCAGCTGAATGTCCACCAATGAGTTTGCTTCGTGCTCGACTTCTGGATGCTTCTTCTAAAGCATTAGCTCGTAAAAGGGAAGTGAAACCAAACTCATTTCGGATATTATCAATCGCTGATTGGAGCCTTTCTTCTTTTTCTATTTGTTCGACATCATCGAATAGGGAGATGAACCCAAAAGACTCATCTACAAACTTTGAATAGTTAACGGCTACACTTCGGACTGCTCCCGAAGTGTATTTTTTATGGAATAATTCCAAGACATGGTTTATCAATGTATCTGTATTATTAGTTGGTTCAACAGTCATCTGTGCCTGGAGCGAACGCCTGTTTTCCGATTTTGAAAAGCCTAAAGAGATTGAGACACACATTGTTTTCTTGTGGGCTCTTCTAAGTCGGATAGCGACTTGCTCCGCCATCTCACGCATGATAATTCCAATATCTCTTTGCTTTGTGTAATCACGTGGTAAAACCTGTGAATTCCCTAATGCTTTTGATTTAGGCTTATATGGCTTATGAACATTACTTTCGTCAATACCATTAGCATGAAACCAAAGATCCACTCCTGCAACACCTAATGAACTTTTCAAGATATCGGGATTAAAATTAGCCAAATCCTTGATTGAATAGATACCTAGATTATTTAGACGTTTTTCCATACGATTTCCAATTCCCCAAAAATCAGTCATTTTAGGGATAGCCCAGACTTTGGACTCAACATCTTCATAAGACCAGTTAGCACGCATAGTTGGAGTCTTTTTAGCTTCATTATCCAAAGCCAACTTGGCTAATAAAGGGTTTGCGTTAGACATCCCCACTGTGGAGTAGATACCAGTTTTTCGCCAAATATCCTTTTGTATTTTAGCAGACACCATATCTAATTTATGTTTACGGGATATATTCTTATCAGGAATGAAGTAGTTTAGGGATGAGGTCAAGTCTACAAAGCCTTCATCAATAGAGTAGGGATAAATGTCCTCTGGGCTACCGTAGTTGTTTAGGACTTCTTGTATCTGCATATTGACCTTGATATACTCATCCATTCGTGGTGGTACAATTACTGTCACTTTCGCCCATTCTTCAATATAGCGAACGTATTCAGGGGTTGTTGGTAATCCTTGTCGTTTGGCATTATAGTAGGAGAACTTTCTTGTCTGAATATCAAAAGGTAAGTCATAGGAACGCCCTACGTTGGATTTTCCAAAGACCTTTTTGAACATGGGAGAAGATGCTAGAATAAGCCCTGTTGAATTATCTGCTCGACTCATAACACATAGAGACGTTTTTAGAGGGTGCAAACCCCTCTCTACACACTCAACACTGGCATAAAAGGACTTCATATCAATAAAGGCAATATCACTTTGAGGTTCTCTCGAGTAATCAAAGTACCCCATAACCTAATCCTCCAAAGGCATAAAGTTTCCCACAATCAGACCGACAACACGTGGTTCATCTTTATAAGGAGCTAGCATATCTTTATACTTAGGATTGATAGAAACCAACCGTAACCCTTCCTCTTCACGATAAACTCGTTTGATATAGGTCTTACCATTCCAAACAACTGCATAGACAGCTCCATCATAATCAAAACCTGTTTCTCGAATTAGGGCCACTGAACCATTTTCATACTTAGGTTCCATAGAGTCTCCAGACACCCAAGAAGCAAAGTCATGGGCTAACTCTTCGGTGAAATAAACCATATCATAATTTTTATCGTCATAGATTGCAGATCCAATACCAGCTGACATTTCTTCGTATACACGATAGGCAATCCGCTTTTCTGTGATAGAAACAATTTTTTCCTGCTCACTCTCTGCTAGAGCTTTGACGTAGTGTGTTGCCTTTTCTTTGTTTTCGGGGGACAGGATGTTGTAATAACGGACAATATCAATCTCAGTGAAATAGCCCTTGGGTACCTCTAATATTTTCTCCAATAGTTTCATATTATCTTCAGTCGGTTCCTTTACTCCACGCTCCCAATATGATACTGCTGGAATAGAAATACCGAGTTTATTGGCTAAATCAAGCTGTGTCATTTTCAACTCTTTTCGCCTTGCTTTTAATTTCTCTGGCTGATACATACTCTCACCTCACATCAATAATAATTTAAACTCTGCTTTCTTTTTGGCTTGTTCTTCAGATAACTTGCTCTTATCCCAAGCATAAGCAATACTTTTTCCTTTGTTGTACAGCAACCAAATCTTGACATACTTTTCCTTTTCTATAATCTCTGACCACAAATCTTGATTTAATAGCTCAGAAACTTCCTCACTGGTTACAAAACCACTCTTGCTCAATTTCTGAATAACTGACTCAATCGGAGAGGTGTGGTACTGATTAAAGTCATCCGCAATCTGATCTTTTATCTTGTGAAAACAATGGTGAATACTGGTATTTTGACCACCAATGTACTCGTCGACTGCTCTTCTAATTTCTGCTTCCAATCCAAGATGATATTCTCTCAGCAAATCAATAAGACGGTAAGAAAGAGCCTCTTTAGACACTCCTAATGAGATTTGGACTTCTTCAAAAGTATGGCAAGCATAATAAATTTTAGAAAGAAGAACGATATCTGGCATAAGTATAAACGCTGAAAAGATATTAGCTTCTCTCTCAATCTGACTATCCTTACTATCAACTGACTCTGCAAAATAGCCACCTTCATGTTTTAAAAGGAAGTGTCCCAGCTCATGACAAAGCGTAAAATTTTGTTTTGTAATTGGGTTTTCTGCTTCGTAAGAAATACTAACACCCAATTCATCAATGACTGTCAATCCCTCAATTTTTCGACCTGAAAAGTGGTGGGGAAGCACCAAGATTTCATTTTCTCCTACATAATAGTCAAAGAAAAAGCGAAAGGTATAATTCAGTAAAGGAATATCTTTATTCTTTATCAATTGATACAGTAGTTGCTTAGCTCTTTGTTGAGTCTCTACATACAAATCTTCCAACTTGTACCTCCTTTTTTCTCTGGAAATACAAAATTTAACCATTTAGTTAAATTTATTATATAAAAAAAGTAGACGAATGTCTACTTTCACTTCAAAAACAGTATAAATTATCTAATTGATTTCACTTCACTATTATTATCAATTATTTTTGCAAAATTATCGATATTTAGCGACTCGGTTAGACCTATCTTAAATGTTACTCTTTTATCCAGATTTATATCAAAGTGATGTCTAGGATGATTTTCTTTCTCATGCTTGGGATCATTATCATAACGAATATATCCAAAATCCATTGATAGTAAATCATTAACCATATAAAAGAGATCTCTATTATCTTCTCCGTTTGTAGAATAATATATTTCCAACATTTCATTCAACCAAGTATCTCCCCAGTCATAGTCGCCACTATCAATTAGATTAATTATAAAGGTTAACCTTGATAGAAAATAGGCATTAATTTCCTTATCAATACTCGAGTGTTTGTAACGTATTAAAATAGGATCATCTTCTACATTGATCGTGAATGGAAAATGAAAAGAATGTATTGTATACATTTCTGCATAGCTATCATCTTCATATAGATTATAATAGAATACTCTTTGCTGACTCTCCCCACTCGTATCAGGTTGAAACACTTTAAAAACATCTCTTGACTCTTCTGTAGTTATGCGTTGTTGCAAGGTAAGAGAATTAGGTGTCAGTAATTTTTCGACAGTTTTTAGAAGAATCAGTATTATATCTTTCCTATTCCGAAATGGCTTTGATAATAAATAACTTAATTCTCTATCAATATAGAATGTACAACATTTACTCATTCAAAATGTTTCCTATTAGTTTCGATTATTTCTTGAATTTCATTTACTGTTGCTGTTGTATCACCATTTAAAACAGCTACAAGATTCTTCGCTTGTTTTAGGTTAACTGAATTTAACAAACCAAGCTCATTTAGAACTTTTTCTACCTTCTGCTCAAATGTCAATGAACTCTCAACCATATTTTTTAAATCTTCTTCATTGATAACTTCTTCTGAAGATGGTTTTTTTATTTTTGCTGTTCCTGTAGTTAAAATCTCCTCTAATAATGGACTATACTCTTGATATATTTGACTGTTTGATGAACCTAGAATTAAATATGAAGTTAGAAATGATCTTGTCATCATCATGTATACTGTATTTCGAACATTTACATCATCAGTTATCTTGTCAAGTACAATTCCAATTAAAAATGAAAATTCTAACCCTTTAACATTATTTTGGTTACTTATAAAAACCCTCTTTTGTCGTCGAGTCCTATCTTTACTTTCATAAATTTTTTGAGTTCTCCAACCAAATTCGGTTATAATCATTGTACTAACCATATTGGCTAATTCATACCCAATATTTTGTTTTGATAAGAAAACTATACCAATATCGCCAGGTTCGACATTTGGAAATTTTATTTTTATATCAGCTATAATTTGCTTCACTAAAGAAACTATTGAATCATTATCTTTCTTTAAAAATAATTTAGTGGGAACAACAGTATCACTATTTATATCGCTAAATCGATTAAGTGGTTCTCTGCTAAAATTATAAAACTGATTCTTGCCTTCTTCATCTTTTTTAATCGTATATCCAGAAGTTTTCCAAGCATCATCTTCCAACCATTTTATTATTGGTTTATCTTTTATCCCAAAACCTAAAAACTGTGAAAACATAAAATTTCTCGGATCAGTACGATAAACTTTATTTAGTGTAAAGTCAGGTTTTTGTATCGTTTTTGATTTGCGTTTAAATATTTCTTGAAAAATATCACTTGCAAGAATTACTTGTTCCGAGGCAACCAACTGACAGAGTTCAAAAAAAGAATCCGGAAAATCCTGTGCTTCATCTACTAGCACATAACCAAAACACGGTTCAAAATCTCCCAATTGTTGTAGTTTCTTTATTTGATCAACAGCAAGTCTACAAACACCATCAAACCCCATATAACCTGAATCATTCAAATTGATAAAATCAATTTTATACTTTGCACAAATATAACGATAAAAACCTGAATTTGGATTATACAGTGATCCCCAACTACTCATAACTTTAACACGTTCATCAATATCTGAACGTTCTGATATTTTCATTCTATCAAAAAAGACAGGAATTCGTTTAGCAATATCATTTGCAAGTACTTTACTATAACATGTGAAGGCTATATTTGATTTTGTCTGCGTATACAAATTCACTAGACGATGAAACAAAAGTTCCGTCTTACCTGTTCCAGCTAGTCCTTGAATTGAAATTCTTTTTTTCTTCAGATTATCATAAACAAATCTTGTCTGATCCCCATCAAATTGTACAATTCTTTTCTTTACAGCATCTAGTAAATTTTCAACAGGTCCTCCCTTATCAGGGGTATTGATAGATCCTGTAATCAAGGATACTAAAATCTTTAAAGTGTCATTATCATCACCTTCGACGCAATAATCACTTATTACTTGCTTTGTTATTTGTGAAATCTCCAAATCATCAGTAATTAGATGATTCCATCTACGGCTATTCCCTACTTTCTTTTTAAATTCAAACATTTCACTAAGAGTTGTTATAGAATCTATATAATTACCAACGTAGTCATCAAAATCATCTTCATTTACATTACTCAAATGTGTAAAGATAATATTCGTTTTCGGTATTAAAATAGAGAACGATCCAGATGAATCTTCTGATTGTTGACCATTCAAACTATATAGGGGGTTCTCAATAACATAAATAGTCCCCTCAATTTCTTGAGTCAACTCTTTTAAAGTATTTCGTAAGTTCAAGTACTCATCTGACTGAGATATTCTTTCAGAAATCTTCTCATAAAATCTATCATTACCCATTGATTTCACTCCTATTTCCTAGTTCATTCAAATCCACTTCGAATAACTGCGATATCTTCACAACATGTTTAAAACTAGCGTTTCTAAGTCCCTCTTTCTCCCATCTTATGATACTTCTTTCAGAGACTCCGAGTTCTTTTGCCAGCTGTATTCCTGTAATTCCTTTTGCTTTTCTCAATTCTTTTAGTCCCATTGTCTTTAGTCATCCTTTTCAAAGAGCTTTTTCCGTTCCTCCATAAAGGCAATTAACTCTTGTCTGAAAAGAGATTTCTCTTCATCAGTTAAGCCTTCTGAATTTTTACGGAAGAGGATTTCAATATCCTCTAACTTATTATTCGTAATTTCTTCATCAAAGTTACCAACTAAATAATCAATTGTTACGTTTAAAATTTGAGCAATCTTAACAAGATTTTCTTGGGTTGGTTTTTTAGTCCCACGTTCCCAAGAAGCATAGGCTGGTTGCGAAATTCCTAGTTTTTCAGCTATTTCAACTTGGGTCAATCTAGCTTGTTTTCGTGATTCTTTTAAGCGTTCCGAGAACCCCATATTTACTTCCTCAAAAAATTTAAATTTTTTCCAATAATCCCTTGACAAATATAACCTATGGTTATATAATCTAAATATAGCTATTAGTTATATTGGTTTTAAAAATAATAACGCCAATCAACTAAGGCATTACGATCATTGAAAATTGAATAAAAAAGTGCGTCTGACAACCAGAGGACTGACTATCAAACTACACTAAACTTCGTATCTTTATTGTAATCTATTTGATAGGTAAAGTCAAGTCCGTTCATGGTTGAAGTTGGGATATAAAACAAAAAATAACTATTTTTGTGGATCCACACGCATTTCGGACTTTAGCACTTTTCCGAATAGTAAAGTGAACTGGCTTCACCAAAAGGCGTAAGAGAATCTTATGGGCATGATAATGACTACCTGAAGAGATTGGCCGGGCAAGCGATGGTAATTGACGCAAAGCACCTTGCTAAACGTTGCCACCGTGGAAAGAGGAATCTTTCCAACCAAACAACTTTTCTTTACTGCTGTCTATCTTTTGAGATGGACTTACTCTCAAGCTACTAAGTCTTTTTTATCTTAGTAGCTTTTTTACGCTTACAATAAAGGAGAACCCTATGACAAACTTTTTTCGCATTACAATGTAAACGCCTCTACGATAACTATGAATTCACCTATGGCATGTTTAGCTACTCGCCTAAACTACAAGCTAAACTCTATACACAAGCTCTTCTTGACTTAGACCATTTAGTTCAAGAAGCCCGTAGAAATAGCTATCCTAGCGGTGATATTCAGTTCTATAGTCGACAGTTTAAACGTAAATTATTTACCCACTATTACTCAAGAGTGAAGCAACTAGCTTAACTCTTTTTCTTTTGCTCAAAATCAGAAAGGAAAAATCTATGATTCCAGAAACACTTGTCATGAAACCTGACTTTATCGGCCCTGCTTACTATGAAAAACTAGGGAATGCCCCTCGCTTTATCTTTGGCAAAGAAGGTAAATACCAACGTCATATTCTTAATAGCGAAAAACATGGGGCCTTCCACGTTATCACACCTGCTTCTACAACGGTCTTCCCAGAAGATGCTCTCGTAGAAGCAATCAATCCGATTTTTCTCTCAGATACGGCTCTAAACGGTAATTCAGTTGCCCCAGCTCTCAATGTCTTTGCGGAAAAATTAGTCCTAAAAAAATAAGAAAGTAAAGGAGAAATACATATGGCTAAAATCGGATTAAACTACGGAGAAAAACTACAAATTGCAGACAAGACCTATCGTGTCATTACAGATGGTCTTAATGTGCCTGAAGTCCTTGGAAAACTATCTTTCCGTGGCATTGAAGGCCCTGATATCATCTTTGAAGAAGACCGTACCCAACGCAACCCTGATGGCTCATTTGTTCAAGTTAACACTGGAGAAATCCGTGGGATTGTTGTGGCAATTCATTCTTCTGTCCAGCACGAAACTCTCTTTTTCACCATTGCTGATATGGCTCAGTCTGAAATTGAAGACCTTGGGATTAAATACCGAGAAGAGGTAGAGCTAGAAGATATTGTGATCACCCATACTCACGTTAACCGCAATGATATTTATAAGCTCTTTGCTTCTAAAATCAAGAAAAAAAATGGAGGGACACCTATCAAGGAAAACAAACCTCTAGACAACAAAAAGGATAATTAGGAGGTGATGCACTATGAAACTCTTTACCTATCGTGGGATAAGAGTTAGGGCCTTTTATCGTCATATTAGGGGAATTACCTGGTTTATCTGGTGGTTCCCTTCTTTGTTAGCTATTGGACATTATTGCTATCTTAACCTAGAAGAATTGAAGGACCATCCCTTACCACAAGTTTACTTTATCGGGGGTGTCCTTGTTGCTTCTTGTTTGGTGGCTTACCTACTGAATCGCATGTGTTACGAGAAAATCGTCTTCTTCCAAAAGCTCAATAGCCTACGGATTTTGTCTCGCTTCCTGATCGAAAACAACCTCTATTTGATTAAAAATATCAGGCGTGAAAACAAAACGATTGAAAAGATTATCCTTCCTCAAGTATATTTAAAACAGTCTCGCTACAAGATTGAAGTCCATTTTATTCTAGAAGGCAATAAATTTCAGGACCGTTTTCTCAATCTTGGGTCGACTCTTGAAGTCATGTTTAATGGGGACTTTCGTAATAAAACCTTCGATAAACGGTTTATCACCTATGACATTGCTATCAACCGCATTGATAGCCGTATCACCATTAACGAGGTCGAGGTCAAGGGATCTAAACTCCAACTTATGACAGACGTCACTTGGGACTATATTGAAGAGCCTCACCTACTCATTGGTGGAGGAACTGGTGGCGGTAAAACCGTAGTCCTTATGACTATTATCTATGCACTCGCTAAGATTGGCTTTGTTGATATCTGTGATCCAAAGAACTCTGACCTAGCTGGACTCAAAAAGATTCCCGTCTTTCATGGTCGTGTCTATACAAGCAAAGAAGATATCATCCAATGTTTTAAAGAAAACGTCGCCTTCATGGAAAAACGCTACGAGCTTATGTCTACCTCACCCAAATTTCAAGCTGGGAAGAACTTTACGCACTACGGCATGACACCCAAATTCATCCTTGTCGATGAGTGGGCAGCCCTTATGGCCAAGATTGACCGTGACTATAGCCTTCAGTCGGAACTCATGGAATACCTCTCTCAGCTCGTCCTAGAAGGGCGTCAAGCTGGCGTCTTTATCATCTTTGCCATGCAACGGCCTGATGGAGAATTTATCAAAACAGCTCTTCGAGATAACTTTATGAAGCGTCTCTCAGTTGGTCACTTGGAATCAACGGGTTACGACATGATGTTTGGAGATGCTAACAAAACCAAAGAATTTAAAAAGCTCGATGAAATCAATGGCGTCAAGGTTAAAGGTCGAGGCTATATCGCTAATAATGGCGACTTGGCTGGCGAATTCTTCTCCCCTTACGTGCCACTTGATCAAGGCTTCTCTTTCTATGATGCCTACGCAAAAATCCCTATTATGGAATATGATGGCGAAGAATTTGAAGTTTTTGAAGAAGTCCGACCTCAACCAGAAACGATTGAATCAATAGAGGATGAAGATACTCTAAACACTGATACTAACCAACGTCCGCTCAAAGAATTTGCGGAGGAACAGGACCTTAAAATGGCGACACTTCGAAAGATCGTTTATCTCTTACAAGAACAGGGGATTGATTTTGAACGATCGGACTCTGCCATTCTAGTCGACCCTTTTCAAGAAGAGCTCCTTCTTGAAATTCTTATCCACTTTGAGGAGGAGGGACGCAAATCTTATCCAAGAGCCGTTGAAGCGGTGCTTAGTCATCATGGGCTAGGACAAGGGCAAGGGCAAGCCTGACCACAGGTCAGGCGCAGACCGTAGCCCGAAGTTCCTAGGCCATGATGAGACTTCAACCCCCGATTTCTAATAGGGGGGTTACATTTGGCCAAAGTGCCACGTCCACCCCTCCTCATTCCTTGTGGGAGTTGAGTTTTCAAGATTTAGAAAGTGTGTCACTTTGGTCCAAAAAGTGTGTCACTTAATCAAAAGGAGGTGTTCCCATGAATGACTAAAATGAGTCCCTTTCAGATCAAAAACTTCAGAAAACAAACAGGCCTCAGCCAAAAAGCCTTTGCACAAGCCGTTGACTTACCCGTAAGAACTTACCGCTCCTATGAATCAGGAGAAAGAGGACTCACCATTGACAAGTTCCGAGAACTCAAAGAAAAACTTGGTTACTATCAGGAGTGTCACAAAAACAATCTCAGGGCTCACATCGACTATTTACGATTAGCCTTCCCAAGTCTACGAGATTTAGAGGCTTTCTGTGAGAACTTTCTTTTTTGTCACTTAAGCGAATTTACCGACCAAGAAACACGGCTCATGAATTATACCCACTTGTGGCAACGAGGAAACATTTGGATTTTCGATTTCTTTGATAAGTCTGCGACCAATAACTACCAAACGTGTCTTCAACTCTCTGGTCAGGGCTGTCGGGAGATGGAACTCCTCTTAGAACACAAGGGGATTTCTTGGCAAACCTTTCTTCAAACTATTCTCTATGCCTACCAGGATGTCAGGGTAAAACGCCTCGATATCGCTCTAGACGAACTCTATAAAGGCTATGGGCACGAGGAGGAACATGTCCAAATCCCAAAGCTCATTGAGAAGCTCTATGCCAAAGAAATTGTCCTAGATACCATTCGAAAATGGAATATCACAGGTGGGGGATCCTTCACCGATAACGAGGACATGGAAGCCAATCACGGTCTTTCCCTTTACTTTGGGAGCCGACAAAGTCAGCTCTACTTCAACTTTTATGAAAAGCGATACGAAATCGCTCGTATGGAAAATATCTCCTTGGAAGAATCCTTGGAGATTTTTGGTATCTGGAACCGCTACGAACTACGCTTTTCAGACCAGAAAGCCCAAGGGGTTGTGGAGGAATACATCAACGGTGTGGATCTCGGAGAAATCGCAAGAGGTATCGTGAACAAGGAAATCCAAGTCTATGATGGTGTCACCCGTTTTGGAGCCTATAAGCCCGATGAAAAATGGCAAAGACTCTTTGGAGGGGTCGAACCCTTGAAACTCTCAACCAGTCCACAGCCCTATAGTATCGAACGGACCATTCGCTGGTTAACCTATCAAGTCGCAAATTCTCTTGCACTCGTTTCTGAAGCAGACAAAATCATGCAAACAGAATACATGAAGATGATTCAAAATAGCGGTGAAATTACTGATCGTGGGGAGGCTATCTTAAGACTCCTCAAAACCAACAAACACTATGAACACTAGAAAGGAAATCCCTTATGGAATACAAAGTCGAAATCAATTCACTAAACAACTTTAAAGCCTGGTCTGGTGGACTAAGTACCTTAAACACTGTCCGTGAACGTGGTGGGATAGATACCCTAACCACTATCTGTGAAGACCTCTTTTCCGGGGATACCCCCACCGACACTCAAATTAATGATTGGCTTTGGTTTGATACAGACTTTATTTACCAGGCACTAGGCTACGAGGACCTCCTAGAGGGCTAATTCATGCTCAAAAAAATCTATCAAGCAGACTTCCTCCTTCTTCCTGATCAGGAGTTCTGGAAAATGTATATCCTCCTTAGGAAAGGGAAGGACTTCTACTATGAATGTGCTGGAAGATGTACCGAAAAACTTCCAGATGATAGGGGCTTCTACGACTATGAACATGCCTGTTTCACACTAGACGGTCAGGTTCTGACTCTCAATAAACGGATGCGTCCTTCTCTCATTGCCTATATTCAACAGACCATCAAAAACAATCACGACACATTTAGAAAGGAAATTGATATGGCTACTAAAACGATTTTTGAAACCAAAGTTGGACAAGTTACCAACGAACTCGGAGAATTACTCAAAAAGAAAGACTACAAACAAGCTTGGACCAAGGCTGGAGAACTAAATGCTCTTCTTAAAAAAGAAGAAGCCAAAGACCTAAAACCTGAGTTAGTCGAACAACTCCATAATGAGTTACGAGGCTACTACTACATCAACAGTGAGATTGAAAAGGCTAATAAGCGCCTCTATGCCAAAGGTTCCAAACTCATTGAACTCGCTAGTCTCTAGAAGGAGGACCTATGATAAAAGCTAAACGATACTTACTAAAAGCAAGGGAATACCTCTCAAACTTTAAAAAGGTGGAGAAAAAGGGTGGCCCACCAAAGCTAAAAGTCACTACGAAAAAGACCGTCAATCTAGTTGTTATCGGAGGAATTGCTTTCCTCCTTTTTGTTGGTCTTACGGGTGCCATCCGTGCCATCACGCTCTCAAATAAAGTGGGAACACTACAAGCTCAAGTGGAAGCAAGTCAAAAACAGAAAACACAACCTGTGGACGCCAATCGTAAGTATGACTACAAGCTCCAGTATTACCTCAATGACTATGTCTACGCCTACTTCACCCTACCACAAGAAGGGGATAAACAACAAGCACAAGTCGAACACCTTAACAGCTTTTATAATTTCGTCCCAGATGTCAAAGCACAAGGCCAAGTGCGTAATCCAAGTACCTTGCTCTACTCACAATTAGTCACGGTAGAAGGCAAGGTAGCCACCTACAAGGTCAAATACAAGGAAATCATCCAACATGACAAAGACACCGAGGAAAAAGAACTGGTAACGGGATTTAATATTCCCTTTGATGAAAAAGAAGGGAAATACTACGTTTCTGGACTCCCTTGGTTCTCAGCCATTGACTCTTCACAAGCTGGACACTTTAGCGAAGACGATCAACTCCAACTCACAGCTAATGACCACGTCTCAGACAGTCAACACAAGAAGGTTGAAAAGTTTCTCAAGGTTTTCTTTACCAACTATACCACTAACCAAGACAACCTCAACCTCATTGCCAAGAACGTTGCTATCGTAGCCAACACCACCTTTAAAACGATTGACTATACCTATCTTAAGAAAGATGGGGCTAGTCTCATTGCCTATGTCCAAGCAACCTTTGAGGTAGGAGGAACAACACACTCTGAAAACTTCACCTTCACCCTCTCAGAAAAAGACAAGAGCTACTATGTCACAAAACTAGAACACACCATTCCTCTCAACTACGCAAACGATAAAGATTAGGAGAACTCTATGAATACAGACAATCTACGTACCTTCCTCCAAGGCGATGGGATTTGGATTCTCACCGCTATCGCTGTTTTGTTAGCTATCAAAGCTTGGCGAAACAGTTCTTGGCTTCAACTCTTCTCAGTTGTTGGGTTCTACGCCGTCATCGTCTCAATCGCAAAAGGACAAGATATCCTAAAAGTGGTCGGCTGGTTCCTACGACTCTTTGGTATTGATTCAGGACTTTAAGTATGGCTGACGAAAGACTCTATGACTACAGTAAGGGCTTAAACGCCCCCTATTGGATCCAGGAAATCAAGACAAAAAAAGGGACTCGCCTCTGGTACTTCGCAACACCGATGCAATTGTCCTTTTTCATTGTCTTTACCTTCGTTTTTGTAGCGATGTTGCTCTTTGGAGGATTCATCCTGGTTCCCCTCGCAAAATTCACACACTCTATTTCACTACTGCTCTATTGGTACCTCCCCTATAAACTTGCTAAATTCTACACCGAGTACGAACCACACGGTAAGAAGATGCACGTTTTCATCGGAGACTACCTGATTTACTTCTGGGATTTCAAGCTCAATAAAAAAGCGATCTACCATGAAGACCGCATAGAGCCTGTAGAAGAAATTGTCTTTGAAAAAACAAATCTATAGAAGAGGAGGTCCTATGAGTATTACCTTAACCTATCCTATTAGGGAAACCCATGAAAATCTAGCCCTCAAAAAAGATCGAACGGTGGTAGCCTATTACCGTATTCCCAATACTCCCATCACCATTACAGATGAAGAGAAAAAGGGCAAACACAAGATTACAGTTGCTCAGATGATGAAAAAGCTCCAGAAAAACAAGTTCTTTGAGATTTCACTCATTCCCAAAGACTATCTCTTAGAAGAGAAAATGAGGGACTTTTCGGAAGCATTGGCAGATGATAGCCGTGAACTGGGAGAAGAGCTCCTTCTTTACACGGTTGACCGTCTCACAGATGAAATGGAAATTCCTTATCAGTTTGATTGGGTTGTGGGCGTGATCTTACGCAAACAAAATCAAGGGGCAACGGTGAAAGACTTGGCCTATGAGAGTTTTAATGAGTTCTCGGAGAAAATCGCAAAAGGTCTTGGCTACGAATACGCATTGAGTCCTACCTGGTATGACGATTACAGAAGTGACGAATTCACTATTTTCCAAGCTTTTTCCGTCCTACGTGCCAAACGTCTGACCAATGAAGAGCTCTTCTACTACCAGCGGATGCAATACCTCCGCTACATTCCCCACTACAAGAAGGAGGTCCTCGCTAATCGCTCCCAATTTAACATCACAGATACCCTAATTAAAGTCCTAAAAGGAGGCTTCCTCAAGCTCGAAAGTCCTTATGGGTCTTCCTTTGTGACCATTCTTCCTGTTGGAAAGTTTCCTGTGCAATTCAACGGCTTTCACCTAGGCGAATTCGTCCAACGCTTGAACTTTCCCGTAGAACTGCGTATCAAAGCAGAATTTATTGATACCAACAAAATCAAGGGGAGAATGGGACGCTCCAATACCCGTTATCGAAACATCATGGAAGAAGCTGAAAACACAGACACCGTCCAACAAGATGAAATCATTATGGGCTCTATCTCTTTAAAAGATTTGATGAAGAAAGTCGGAAACAAGGAAGATATCATCGAATATGGCGCCTATCTCATCGTCTCTGCTTCTAGTGTCAATCAACTTCGTCAAAGACGACAAGTAGTTCTCAACTATTTTGATGATATGGGTGTTGAAATCAGTGAAGCCTCTCAAGATGGTCCTTACCTCTTTCAAGCCCTACTCTACGGGGAAAACCTCCAAAAGAAAACACGCACTTGGACACATATGGTCACAGCTCGTGGATTTTCAGAACTTATGCCCTTTACCAATACATCCTCAGGGAACCGTATCGGTTGGTATATCGGCCGAGTGGATAACTGGACGGGACGTTGGGACTCTATCGCTAAAGCCATTGATTCCTCTAAAAACATCGTCCTCTACAATGCCACAGTCGGTAATAAAGAAGATATCGCTGGAAAGATTACCAAGAACCCACATATCATTATTACGGGTGCGACAGGACAAGGAAAATCTTTCCTCGCTCAGATTATCTTTTTAAGTGTGGCTTTACAAAATGTCAAAACCCTCTATATTGACCCCAAACGAGAACTCAGAAATCACTATCAGGAAGTAATCAACTCTCCTGAATTTGCACGACGCTACCCTGAACGAAAAAAACAGATTGAACACTTTAACTTTGTAACACTAGATAGCTCACTGCCATCAAACCACGGAGTCCTAGACCCCATTGTGGTTCTTGATAAGGAACAAGCTGTAGAGGTCGCAAAGAACATGCTCGAGTTTCTACTACAAGCTGTCGATGACGTGACGATGGACCAGAAAACAGCCATCACAGAAGCCATCAATGCTATCGTGGAACGTCGAGTAGCTGGTGAGAACGTCGGGTTTAAACATGTCCTAGAAGTCTTAAGAAAGGCTTCCTCTTCTGAGATTGCCTCCGTTGGGCGCTATCTGACGTCCATTGTGACAAACTCCATCTTGGAACTCGCCTTCTCAGATGGCACAACCCCAGGACTTAACTATGAGTCCCGAGTCACTATCCTAGAAGTCAATAACCTCAAGCTCCCAAAGGATGACTCCACAAAGATTTCAGACCACGAACGAAACTCCATTGCTCTCATGTTTGCGCTTGGGGCCTTCTGTACCCACTTTGGCGAACGCAATGAAAATGAAGATACCATTGAGTTCTTTGACGAAGCTTGGATTCTCATGAAGTCCGCAGAGGGAAAAGCCGTTATCAAAAATATGAGACGTATTGGACGCTCTAAAAACAATACCCTAGCACTGATTACACAATCTGTGCATGATGCAGAAAATGACGATGACACGACTGGATTTGGGACCATCTTTGCCTTCTATGAAAAATCTGAACGTGAAGATATCCTCAGACACGTCAATCTTGAAGTCACTGAAAGTAACCTCGAATGGATTGATAATATGATTTCTGGTCAGTGCCTTTACTACGATGTCTACGGTAATCTCAATATGATTTCCGTCCACAATCTCTTTGAAGATATTGATATGCTTCTAAAACCTATGAAAGCAACAGTCTCTTCAAGTCTTGAAAATAAATACGCTAGTTAGGAGGTGAACCAATGCAAGAAGCTTTTGCCAAGCTAAAGGGAGTGGATATCTTCTCCCTAAAGTCCTACATGGAACCAACCAACTTTGGCTCCTTTAATGGAGCTTGGGTTCTGATTAATGAACTCTTCGTTAACCTCTTCTTTTTCATTCTCAATGCCGTCGTTGGCTTCTTTTCCCTCCTCATTCGTATTCTAGAAAAGATTGATCTCTACGCCACCTATAAAACCTATGTCTTTCATGGAGCAAGCAGTATTTGGCACGGATTTACGGGCTCTAATACTGGTAACATTACCAACAAATCACTTGTAGGCACCTTGCTTTTGGTTTTAGCTTTCTACCTGTTCTATCAGTATTTCTTCTCAAAAGGCTCTTTTTCAAGAACACTCCTCCACGTCTGTCTAGTACTCCTATTAGCTCTGGGGTACTTTGGGACTGTTGCTGGAACTTCTGGTGGTCTCTATCTCCTTGATACCGTTAATAACGTCTCTAAAGATGTTACCAAAAAGATTGCAGGCATTAAGGTGGACTATGCCAAAGACAAGTCCATTAAAATTGGAAAATCGATGTCAGATAGCTACATTGCAGAAACGTCCTATAAAGCCTATGTCTTTGTCAATACTGGCCAAGAAAATGGAAAATACAAGAACAGTCAAGATGGGAAAGAAGAAGCCTTTGACGATAGTAAAGTTCTTGGGACTAGTGATAAGAATGGCAACTTTAAGGCAGTCAAAGCCAAAGACCGTTCCAAGTATTTAGATGATTTAGGAGACGGAGCCAACGATGATGGTGAAAAGAACCGTTGGGTATCAGCTATGCCAGACTTCATCTTCACTCGGATGTTCTATGTGATTTTTAAAATTGTAGAAGCCTTTGTATTAGCCGTCCCCATTATTCTTATCCAGCTCTTAAATGTGGTGGCTCAAATCCTTGTCCTCACCATGATTCTACTTTTTCCAGTAGTCCTTCTCATGTCTTTCGTTCCAAGGATGCAAGAGTTGGTCTTTGGGGTGCTTAAAGTTATGTTTGGAGGCTTGATTTTTCCAGCAATGACAACTCTCTTAACACTCCTTATTTTCTATATTGAAAAAATGATAGAAAACCTGGTCACAAATGGGTTTGATGGTGTTCTAAAAACCTTACCTTCCCTTCTCTTATTTGGTCTTGTCTTCAAACTCTTAGTATCGGTAGTTTCTAAAGGTGTCATTTATTTCCTCATTTGGAGATTTAAAGGACAACTCCTCCAATTTATTCTTGGCTCCAAAGCTCGAATGGTTGCGACAGATATTGGGACTAAAGTGGAACATGGCGTCACAAAGACCAAAGAGGTTGCTTCACAGGTCCCAACACGAAGCCTTGCGACAGCTCAACACCTGGGAAACTTTACATTGGCTGGTGCTGGTTTTGGGACTGGAGTAATGATGAATGCCAAGAGCCATTTCCAAAATGCAGGCTCCTTCTTCACACGTAAAGAACCAAGCCAACCAGAGACAGTCATGCCAGCTGGTCCAACAGAAGCTCCAATAACGCCAGAATCTCCAGAACCAATCATTCCTCCAACACAGACACCACCTGATAACTTCAAGCCAATTGAACAAGAGAGCCCAACACCTCCAAGTGACTCACCAATCATGTCAGAAGTAATACCTAGTTCAGAAGACGAATTCCAAACGCTCAAAGAAGAGTGGATTTCGCCATTCAAACAACACCGTATCAATACCCTAGAACGTAGATTGGATGCTTACAAGGATCCTCAAGCCATGTATAAAGCCCAAGGTTCCAATGCCTTCACCCGTGCTTATCGTAAGACCATGACACGAGACGATAAAATAAGAGCCAATATCGAGCGACGAGATCGTTTAACACAACGCCTAAACCAATTGAGAGGAGAATAGAATGAATACTAAAATACGCTCAAGAACAGCCTTTCCAAGAATGCTTGAAGAAACACTTTTTAAGGCTTACCAAGAAGGGAAACGCTCCGTCGATTTCCTTCTTTTATTTCCAGTCTCAAAAAAAGATAAAGACCAAATCATTGCACAAACAAAAGCCCATTCCGTCGTCTTAGATGCCAAATGGCGCTTTGGGACTGTTCTATTTACAGCCTATATCAGACATTAAGTAGAAAGGAGAGCCAATGAAAAAACTAAAATGGTATCTATTATCTAGTCTTATTCCTCTCTTTTTTCCTGTCTTTATCATTATCATCATTATGGGAGCCGTCGGAGGAGGTAGCACTGGTGGCTCTTCTCAATCACCAAATGGGGCAACCTACACGGACCACTGGTCAAATGGAGACCCCTATACCCATAATTTACTCGTTCATCGCTATGGTATTAAAGCAGAGCAATTGGACGGTTTTTTAGATACTTTAGGAATTTCCTATGACAAGAAACGCATCAATGGAAAAAAGCTCCTAGATTGGGAGGCTAAGTCTAATCTAGATGTTCGTGCCATTGTAGCGATTGCCTTAAATGAAAGCTCACTTGGAACAGCTGGAGTTGCGACAAATCCTGGTTCCAACATGTTTGGTTTTGGGGCATTTGACTCTAATCCAGAAAACGCCAATAATTTTAACGATGAAGTAGCCGTTGTTGGACTCACCAATCAGACCATCATTGGCAATAAAAATGAAACCTTCAAAGTCCAAGATGACAAAGCGCAAAAATTTGCGAGCGGTTCTCTCAATACGTCAACAGATGGTGGAGTCTACTTCACCGATACCTCTGGCTCAGGAAAAAGGCGTGCTGAAGCCATGCAAAAACTCGATACTTATATCGATGAGCATGGTGGCACACCAAAAGCCCCTGAACAAACGACAGGAAAAACGAGAGACGGAGGCGGTGTCACAACTGGGGATGTCCCACAAGACTATAGCCTCACCAAAGAAATCAATACCTCAAGCTATACAGGACTGTCTTATCCCTGGGGACAATGTACCTGGTTTGTCTATAACCGAGGAAAAGAGGTCGGTGTTAGCTTTGGAGAATATATGGGAAATGGTGGCCAATGGATGAATGCCCCTGGTTATCAGACAACTCATACCCCAACCGAACACTCCGCACTATCTTTTAGCCCAGGACAAGCTGGGGCAGATCCAACCTATGGTCACATTGCCTTTGTGGAACAAGTCAAATCAGATGGCTCCATTCTTATCTCTGAATCAAACGTCAAGGGACTAGGAGTCGTTAGCTACCGCACTTTTGATGCAGAAACAGCAAAACAATTTAGTTATGTTATTGGACACTAATGATAGTTTTAATAATATTAATTTTTAATATTTTTAGTGTAGATACGTGTAAAATCAATACTAAATGTTATAATTAATACAAAAATGACTAGGTGATCTAATGAACGAAGTTGCTAAATCAGAAAAACAAAAAGAAGAATCAATCAAAAAAAATTTACAATCTTTTGATTTATTTAAAAATAAGACAGATATCAAATCACATAATATCTTTGAAATAAGCAGCCCTTTTGAACAAGCTCCCCCCAACATAATTGATGAAAGTTTCCCCTTTGATATCTCAAACTTATTTGATACTAAGGGAAACGCCTTATTCAACTTTTCAAACCAATATCTTAATCCTAACACTAAAATACTAGACTCCAATAATGCTACTCTATATGAGGTTGACTTTGACAGTCTAACTCCTGAGACCAAAGCAAAACTTCAAGACGGCACTTATAAAATTGGTGAATCTAGAAAAGTAGAGGGAAATCTTAGGGCTGTAATTGTAGACACAACTGATCATAAGAATCGTGTTGAAGATTTGACATTAAGGAAAGCGACCAATAACAACGAAAATCTAGTTCCTAATGATTTAATCGCTCAAGCTCAACTTAAACAAATCTATAACTTACTGTTAGATATCAAAGAAAGTCAAGATTATCAGATTAGATGGGATCGAAACAATAGTATACTACGTCCATTTTTTTCAGCTCGAACAAAAGTTATAGAAGCTAACAATAGCAAAGATTTCAGAGAAAAAGTTAAGTTACTAAAGAAGGCAAATACATTATTTGAAGAATCAGTAAGTGCTATTAAATCCGATATAATTTCAAATAGAGATGAAATTATTAAGAAAATCAACCAACCGACATACCTTCAATCTTCTTTACAAAAGCATGCTGATTTTTTACTTCACGACATAGAAATTATGACTAAAATTGTTGGTATACAAATTTATATCGATTTAACACTAAATAATGAGGGGATGGCCCATGATCGGCTACTATCTTTTCAAGGTTCGATGGAATTAGTTTCTAAACAAAATATTCCATACAAAACAAATTCTTTGAAAGAACTAGCAAAAAAACTTCCTTATGTAAAAGAATCAAAATGGATAAAGAATAATAGTATCCCAAAAGTAAGTTTGTTAGAATTAATTCATAATCATTACAGCTACTCAAAAAACAATAGGGACTTATTTATTAATGTAAATACTAAATTAATTGAATTCCAACAAGCTAGTAACATTAATTTAAGTAATACTGAAACAGCAAAAATCGAAACGGAGAAAAAAAATGACACTAAAAACGAAGGAATGTAAAACTTGTAAAAAAACAATCTCATCACCTACAAGAATACCAATTTGTGATTCATGTCGTAATACATGCAAACAATGGGCACTCGGAATATCTGGGCTTGCTTTGCTAGGTCTTATCAAAACACAAACAGATAAAAAGAATTAATCTTTTTGACAGTAGAAGAGTATTTTACTCTTCTTTTTTATTTTTGAGAGGAGAATAATATATGCTAGTACAATTACCACAAGAACAAACAAAAGAAATTCAGCAAATGATTGCAACACTATTAAAGAATGAAATTCATCATTTTAAAGAAGATATTGGGGCTGATAGCCCTTTTCTAAACAAAAAACAGACTTGTAACTATCTAGGAGTCTCTAATAATACACTTGATATTTGGATCGCAATGGGACTGCCCTATATCCGAATTGGAAAATCTATTCGTTTTAACAAGGAAAGTATCAATCAATGGATGACAAGATTAGAAATCAGCGCATAAGGAGGTAAATATGTCTATAAAGAAAACAAAGAATGGTTCATATAGGCTTAGGGTCTACATTCCTGACGAAGTCCAAGGAAAACTTGGTATGGGAAGACGGTACGAGAAACGGTTTAAAACTCGTAGAGAAGCAAAAGAAGCAGAAATAAAGTTAGCTATTGATATTGAAAATGCACGAGCGGGTAAAACACCTACTTTATCTAAAGATAAAGGAAGTATATTATTCAAAGACTTTTACCAAGAAATTTGGCTAGAACCATATAAAGCAGGTCAAACTACTACTACTCTAAAACCTCCAACCAAAGCAACTGTATTTCAGACAGAAAATCTATTCAGATTACATATTATTCCAATTTTAGGAAGTTACTCAATAGAATATTTAATTAATAATAAACAACTTGTACTATCACTACTTACTCCCAAGGCAAATAGCTATGCTAATTTCAAGGTAATTAGGAGCTATGTAAATTCTGTTTTCGATTGGGCTGAGGAACTTGAATATATTCCATCAAATAAACTCCGAAAAACAATCAGTAGAATTAAAGCTAATAAAAAGATTCTCCTTAGAGAGAGTAAAAGAGAGGAGGATCTTTCTCTCGATAAAGAAGAGCTGAAATTATGGCTACAAGCTTTTGACACAGACTTAGAGAAAGGACTTGTTGACCTAAAAGACTACACTCTCTTTTATACGACATTCTTTTTATCTGATAGAAAATCAGAAAGCTATGCTCTACAATGGAAACACATTAATTTTTCTACTGGAGAAATACTCATAGAACAGGCTTTAGACCGTTTTGGTAATATAAAATCAACAAAAGGCAACAAAAAAACTCTCTTTAAGGCTCCAATTGAATTGATGGAATTATTAGCAAATTGGAAAGTGAAGCAACAAGAAGAACTTAAGCTATTTGGTCTACGACAAAATCAAAAACAGTTTGTTTTCACCTATAATGATCGTTCAAACAATATTAACTTACCACTCCATATAGATTATCTGAATTATAGAATGAAATCAGTCAGACGCAGGCACCCTGAACTAGCACCAGCTTCCCCACACAAACTAAGACATACTGGTGCGACACTCGCAAAACAAGCTGGGGTTTCGTTAGAAATAATTTCAGAAGCCCTAACTCATAGTGACAAAGAAATTACAAAGATTTATGTTAATACTAAAGATACCGTCAATCAGACTGTAGGTGACATCGCATTTCGTAGCTTAAAATAATGATGGGGTGAATATGGGGTGAATATGGGGTGAATTTTGGGGTGAACTTTAGTTTTTAGGCTAAAAAAAGACATCCAAGAGAAATCTCTTGAATGTCTTGAAACGTTGATATAATCGTATTGATTAACGTTTTGAGAATTGTGAAGCTTTACGAGCTTTCTTAAGACCTGGTTTCTTACGTTCAACCATACGTGCATCACGAGTAAGAAGTCCAGCGCGTTTCAATGAATCGCGGAAATCTGGATCTACTTGAAGAAGTGCACGAGCGATACCGTGACGGATCGCACCTGATTGACCAGCGTATCCACCACCTACAACGTTAACGTGTACGTCGTATGAACCTTCAGTTGAAGTAACTGCAAAAGGTTGGTTGATAACGAGACGAAGGTCTGCGTGTGGGATGTATTCTTCTACATCTTTTTTGTTAACTGTGATTTTACCAGTACCTGGAACCAAACGTACGCGTGCAACGGCGTTTTTACGGCGTCCTGTACCTGCATATTGTGCTTGTGCCATTATATTAGTGCTCCTTTCCTCTTAGAATTAGATAAGTCCTGAGATATCAAGTACTTCTGGTTGTTGTGCAGCGTGAGTGTGCTCACCGCCAACGAAGACTTTCAATTTCATACCTTGTGCGCGTCCAAGAGTGTTGTGTGGAAGCATACCTTTAACTGATTTTTCGATCAAACGAACAGCATTTTTAGAACGAAGTTCACCTGCTGAGATTTGTTTCAATCCACCTGGGTACATTGAGTGAGTGTAGTAGATCTTATCAGTTGCTTTTTTACCAGTCAATTTAACTTTTTCAGCATTGATAACGATTACGAAGTCACCTGTATCAGTGTGTGGTGTGAAAGTTGGTTTGTTTTTTCCGCGAAGTACGCTAGCAACTACTGCAGAAAGACGTCCAAGTGGCACATCAGTTGCGTCAACGACATACCATTTACGTTCAACTTGGCCTGGTTTAGCCATAAATGTTGTTTTGTTCATGATTTCTCCTATATATAGTTCGATTTTTGTTTACGAGTGATGGGTGTTCCTTCCCATCGAAAAGTATTTGGAAGGTTCCGGGGCCTTTCAAATGGGGTAAACAATACCGTTTAACATAATATCAAAAAAACACGTCCAAGGCAAGTCATTTGGAGGTGTTTTTCTTTTATTTTTTGTATTTTTTTAGTCTCTCATTTTATAAGGTGTAAGACTAGAAATCATGCCTAAATAACCACTAAAGAGATCAAAACTAATCCTCAGATTCCCAAAAAAGCTGATCTAAGGTTTTATCTAGCGTCTTACAGATAGCAATACACAGATTTATAGTAGGGTTATAATCACCTTTTTCAATAGCTGAGATGGTCTGACGAGATACTCCAATAGCATCTGCCAAGCCTTGTTGAGTGAGGTCTTTTGCCACACGTGCCGACTTCATTTTTAAATTTTTCATTCAAAAATCCTATTCTTCGTCTTCTAGTTCTTCCAGACGGTTCTTCTTGATTCTTTTAATGATAACCCATCCGTCACAAATAAGAGTCAAACCCAATGTCATAAATGCCACACTACTTATAAGATTCTTCCCCATCTTAAACGATTGTACTAAACTTAATAGACCAATTAGCGACATAAAAATGCCAATAAGTAGCATGCCCCAGGATAATACGAACATCTTCTTTTCAAGTTTTTTGTCTAGCAACCATGGATGCCCATTACGTGATACGCTGTGAACTAATACTAGGCACATAGAACCAAAGAAAGTGATGATTAATAGTGACTGCACTAATTCGACGGAGTGTGTCTTGCTAGCAACCATAATCGTTACAAATATACCAAGCATGGCTACCCAATAACCTCTAGCAGAAGATTCTCCGCTGATCAACTGAGCACGCTCATCCATCGTGCTAGCTACTTTTTTCTGTGACTTTTTCATTTTGTTTCCTCCATTTTCTAGATTTATTATAGCATTATTTTACACCATGTCAAATATATCATTCATTTTGTATGGATTATCTTTTTATTTTCTATTAATATATCATTTCCGAAAACAAAAAATCAGATAGGAAATCCTATCTGACACTTTTTCTATCTAGCTTCTTTACCAATCGTAAAGACGGCTAAGGTATCTGGTCCGACGTGGGTAGAGATGACTGGTCCAAGTGGCATAATGAGAACTTGCTCAATACCGTCAACTGCTAACAATTGTTCTTTTAGATTCTCCGCCGCTTCAATATCATTGGCATAAGCAACAATTGCTGTGCTATGTCCAATATCCTGGGTAGCTTGTAGGACCATTTCTTTAATGGCCTTTTTGCGTCCACGGATTTTGGCCAGAGGAACCAACTTGCCTGAAGCGTCCAACCAAAGAAGGGGTTTGATATTAATCAAACTACCAATAATGGCTGAGCTCTTAGAAAGGCGACCCCCACGCATGAGATGATAGAGATCATCAACTAAGAAATAGGTCCGTAAACGTGGCAGAATGTCCTCAATCATGGCTTTTGTTTCAGATAAGCTCTTACCTTGGTCACGAGCTTCTGCCGCCAAGATAGAGAGATAACCTTCCCCACCTGCTGCCGCCAGAGTATCTACAATCTCAATGATAGCTTCTGGGTATTCATCCAAAATCATGTCACGTGCCATAACAGCACTTTGATAAGTACCTGAAAGCACTGATGAGAAGGCAATATAGAGAAGAGCATCACCATTTTTAGCATGACGACGAAAAACCTCTTCAAATTGACCAACATTCACCTGGCTTGTGGTTGGCTGACTGCCTTCTTGCATACGTTCTAAGAGACGGTCACTCGTTAAACGGTTAGGACCAACGGTCTCATAGGCAATATCATCAAGCGTAATGGTCAAACCAACGAGCTCTATCTTATTCTCCTGAGCCCATTTTTCATCTAGATCTGCTGTGGAATCTGTCAAAATGTTAAATGTCATATGTCCCTCTATTCTATTTCATTTAAAAGGTCCTGTAATTTCCCTAATTGCGCATCGTCCCATGGACGTAGTTTTGGTGTCTTTAAGTCAATATGTGCCGACATCTTGTCTAGATCAGACTTAACGGTATTGACACGCTCTTCCAACTCACGCGCCGAAACACGTAAAGCTCCTTGTGAAAAGATAGCCCACTGTTCATTTAAGTCACTAGTTGCTACTTCAACTAGATTTTGAACAGTATTCATCTCAGATGCTGCGCGCTCAATATAGCTATCTGCTGTCTCATCTTCCTCAGTAAAAATGACACTGATACGATATTGATCATAACGTTGACGACTCCCTGGAACAAACTGAGCATCAAACACACAGATAATATCAATATGTTCAAAGTTAGCATAATGATTGAGCTTACGAAGCAAGGTTTCACGAGCTTGATCAAGCTGATTGGTCTTAAAGAGTTGACGGGTTTCTTGCCAAAAGGCAATCATATTATAACCATCAACTAGAAGTATTCTTTTTTTCATAGTTACAATCGGTTTCGATAAACCTCATACATGAGAACTGCAGCTGCCACACTGGCATTAAGGCTCTGCACATGACCACTCATAGGAATAGTAATCATCTCATCCACTTGTTTCTTGATGTTAGCAGAGATTCCCTTACCTTCATTACCAATGATAAGGGCAACCTTTCCAGCTGTGTTCCATTTATGAGATGGGGTGCCATCCATATCCGTACCAAATACCCAGAAGCCTGCTTCTTTAAGCTTATCAAGAGTTTGGCTAAGATTGGTCACTCGGGCAATGGGAATATGCTCCACAGCCCCTGTTGATGTCTTGGCAACGACAGGTGTTACCCCCACAGCACGATGCTTAGGAATAATAACTCCTGTCACCTGAGTAGCATCAGCTGTACGTAGGATAGAACCAAAGTTATGAGGATCGTTGAGTCCATCTAAAATGAGGACTAGAGGATTCTCCTCTTGTTCAGCCTTATCCATAATAACTGAGAGCTCAGAATAAGCGAACTCTGACACACGAAGAACAAAACCTTGATGCACAGCTCCACCTGTCATATCAGACAAGGTTTTCTTAGGTGTCCAAGAGATGGAAACCTTCTTTTCAGCTGCCAAGGCCTTAATGGCATCAACATTTTTTCCTCGAAGATCATCTTGAATATAGAGTTTATTTCCAGTATTTGCTTCCAGACTCTCTGTTACGGCATGCACACCATAAACAATGTCTAGACTTAATTCTTTAGTTGTTTTCATAAGCTAATTCTATCATAAAAAAAGCCCTCTTACGAGGGCAAAGCATGTTAAATAAATGTAATTGCTGCTAGGTAAAGCACTAGAAGAACGAGAACAACAGTTGCAGCAGCCAAAGCTTGCTTACCAATTGTATCTGGATCTGAGATTGATTCTGCAATCTTTCTCGCAGCTTGAGTAATGGTTTTACCTGCTGCTTGGAAGATATCAATTGAACCTGTGCTTGTTGAACTATTTCCAGAAATCGCTGAAGACCAACCACTCAAAACCTCAGCAATTTGTTCTGCCAATTGCTGTGTTAGCGCTCTAGTTGTCTCAGCCAACTCATTGACAGCCGTAGCTTGTATATGATTGGCGGTTTCAGTGTAGCTATTTGCACTGGTATTATAAGTAACCGGTACAGTCGTTGTTGTCGTTGTTGATGAATACTGATTCCTACGGTAACTATCCGGTGTCACTGGACGCTCGCCTTCATTGAAGACGCTAAAAGTCTGTGTCAGGTAATGAATATTGTTATTCGTATCAATCAACTCAAAGGTCATTTTATGAATACCAGTCGTTTGCTCTGCCAAATGGTAGGCACTCAAACCAGCATTGACCTCATCCAGAGTTCCTTCAACAAAGTAGCTATGATGAATTTGTTTGCCATCAAGGACTAGATTAAGGCCCTTAATCTTCTTACCTTCCATCTTGTTAACATCAAAGTTGACGTTAAAGATTTCACCACGTGCTAAATAAAGAATATCTGTATTCCCTGTAACAGCAGGTTGATCTTCAAGAAGCGCTCCAGTACTGTCTCGTTTTGGAACAACGGTATATACTTCAGAAGTGATTGGAGTCGCTAAGATTTCTGAGATGAGTCCATCCGTAAAGGTTACCTCTGACGAATAGGTCAAACTCTCACTTTGCAACATAGAAACCACTTCAGAAGTTTTAAAGACCTCAGAAGTTGATGATGAATCTTTCCAGCCAACCGTAAGGACAGTTAAGCTATCTTCTGAATTATTATTTAACTGACTCGTTTCTGGAGCCGTAGATGCAAGAGAGCTTGCAGTACTTGCAGACTCAGAAGCGACTTCAGAAGTTGCAATAGCTTGGCTAGTAGGAGTCGCACTTACAGATGTCGTATGAGAATCCAGTGAAGAATACTCTGATTTTTCAATAACTGCATGTGTATTTCCAGCAAGTTCAGATGTATATAGGGTGCTTTCACTCTTATACATTGAAGTCACAGCTTGAGACTCTGCAGTCGCTGTAGCCTCACGAGACTTATCATAAGTAAGCACAATATTTGGTTTTGCTTGTTCAGAATCAGATGTTGGGTTTGCATCTCCTCGTTCAGATGCCGCTACTGATCGATCCTCACCAAAAGCCTGGGCACGAGCCTCTTCTGAATGAGGTGTCGTCGTAGAAACGCTAGTCTCCACGATATCAACTTGAGAATGTACCTCAAGAAGCCCCTCATCTGTCTCACTTGAAGAGACAACCATCAGTGATGTTGAGGTCACTACTGAACCTACTTGACTCGCTGGCTCTGCCTTAGCTCCTACTGATGAAAAATCAGCCTGAGGAGCAACTGGAGCCGGTGCCTCACTATTAACATAATCTATTTTAGCTTCATCAGGTTTTACCTGAACTTCATCTGCTTTACCTGTTTGAAGCGTAAAGCTAGATAAAATCAAAGCAGCAAAAGTTGTATAGAAAACTTTTTTCTTAGCTATTTCCATTCACCTCCTCATTTTTTAGATGGCCTCATTTATTAATATTATAGACTTTTTTTTTACTTTCTGTCAAATTAGTTTTATTAAAAAACGCTATAATATCGGGGTTTTACACGTGTCAGACACCCCTTAACTTTCTCATTTTCAAGGTGCTAAATATTAGTTTCATCTTATTTTTCATTATCAAGACGCTGAATTACTTTGATTCTCAAATAATCTAAATGTTAAAACTCTGGCTAACTGTTACAATTTTTATAGCCTTTAAGTCAAAACCACCCGTGAGAACGGGTGGCTTGCTCTTCGGCTGAAAGCCTCTGCTACCGGCCGAGGCCTAAAGGCCTACCGAATGGTTTCCCTTCAGCACCACCTTTGCTAGCTGACCCGTCTAGCGGGTCTCTTTAAGATTACTTTCTTTTATTCTTCTCACCTGTAAACGGATCATACTCCTCAAACAGACTAAGCTGATCTGCTACCACGTCTTCTTGTAATTGATTACGAATATATTCTTCAATTCGCTTCTGATTTCGCCCAACCGTATCAACATAAAAGCCTCGACACCAAAATTTGCGATTCCCATATTTATACTTTAAATTTGCGTGTCGATCAAATATCATTAAGCTACTTTTGCCCTTTAAATATCCCATAAATGAAGAAATACTTAGTTTCGGTGGTATACTCACTAACATGTGAATATGATCTGGGCAAGCTTCTGCTTCATGAATTTCAACACCTTTTCTTTCACATAATAATCGTAAGATTTGACCAATACTTGCTTTGTATTTCCCATAGATTATCTGACGTCTATATTTTGGGGCGAAAACAATATGATACTTACAATTCCATGTAGTATGTGCTAAACTATTATTATCCTGTCTCATCAGGGGTCCTCCTTTAGTATATTAGTTAGTGGTCGGGAAACCTTATCTAATATAACACTTTAGGGGGACTTTTTTTGATACATCGCTAAAAGCTTTTCGGAACCACTAGCACAGCTAGTGGTTTTCGTAAGACAATAACAAAAATCCTGCTCTCGGCAGAATTTTTAGATTTCTTTTTCAACTTCGTCAATACACCAAGCAATCAGTTCCTCTAAGCGAGCGATATCCTCTGTCATATGAAGATAGCCCATGACTGCTTCGAAGCCTGTTGACATTTTATAGGTAATAACATCTGTATTTTTAGCCTTGGTATGGCTATTCGCATTACGCCCTCTTTTATAGATGTCTAGCTCTTTTTCAGTCAAAAGCTCTTGCTCTAGCATTTTTTCAATGAGACTAGCCTGGGCCTTAGCTGAAACATAGCGTGTAGCTAGACGGTGCAGTTGATTTGGCTTGGTCTGACCTTGAAAAATCAGGTGACGGCGAATGTACAAGGAATAAACAGCATCTCCCTCAAAGGCGAGAGCAATGCCGTTAAGAAGGTTGACATCAAGATGTTTAGTCACGTGTCCACCTCACGCCCTCCTTGGTATCAAGAAGTTTGATACCTTGAGCAGCTAACTCATCACGAATGCGGTCTGCAGTCGCAAAGTCCTTGTTAGCACGCGCCGCTTGACGCTCTTCAATGAGTTTTTCGATATCTTCATCAAGGACTTCTTCTTCGAAAACAATACCGAAGACTTGGAGCATTTTTTCAAAAGCATCCTTAACGGTTTGATCATAATTGCCTGAATTAATCCATTTGGCCATGTCAAACAGAACAGTCACTCCGTTTGCCGTATTAAAGTCATCATCCATAGCTTCTTGGAAGGTGTCAAGATAAGTTTGCAACTCAGCTTGATTCACCTGTTCTGTCAACGGAAGACTGTGGGTATTTTTCAAATACTTAAGATTAACTTCAGCATCATGGATAGCTTTTTCTGTAAAGTTAATTGGTTTACGATACTGTTGTGTCGCTAGGAAGAAACGAAGCACTTGACCATCAACCGTTTGAAGCATATCGTGAACGGTCACGAAGTTACCCAAGGATTTTGACATTTTTTCATTATCCACATTGACAAAACCATTATGCATCCAGTAGTTAGCAAAGGTCTTGCCAGTTTTGGCTTCTGATTGGGCAATTTCATTGGTATGGTGTGGAAACTCAAGGTCTGCCCCTCCACCATGAATATCGATAGTATCTCCAAGGATTTCAGTCGCCATTACAGAACATTCGATGTGCCAACCAGGACGACCAGGTCCCCATGGGCTGTCCCAAGAAACTTCTCCCTCTTTGGCAGCTTTCCAAAGGGCAAAATCCAGAGGATTTTCCTTACGTTCTGTTTCAGCATCCGTACGTCCGCTTGCACCAATTTCAAGATCTTCCAAGGTCTTGTTAGCCAATTTAGCATAGTTGTTTGACTTAGCTACTCGGAAGTAAACATCACCTTCAGAGACATAGGCAAATCCTTTGTCAACCAAGGTCGACACGAATGCAATGATTTCATCCATATAGTTAATAACACGAGGATTTTGTGTCGCTGGTTTGATGCCAAGTTGTCCGGTATCTTCCATAAAGGCCGCGATAAACTTGTCCGACAATTCCTTAGTTGAAATACCAGCTTCATTAGCTGCCTTGATAATCTTATCATCTACATCCGTAAAGTTGGAAATATAGTTGACTGTATAGCCACAATACTCAAAATAACGACGAATAGTATCAAAAGCTACTGCTGAACGGGCATTTCCGATATGAATATAATTGTAAACTGTTGGTCCGCAGACATACATATTGACAACATTTTCTGTCAAAGGTACAAAATCACGGAGCGAACGCGTCATCGTATCATAAATTTTAATCACTTGAGATTCCTTTCAATTAACTGGAAACTATTTTTTATCCTTGATATGGTTTAGGTACAAACACAAGAGTATAACGAGAATGATAATCCAAATAGCCGCAACTAGCTGACCTTGAGCCAAGAGAGACATAGCTGAAAGAAAACTCCCAACTATATAGAAGACCAAAAAAGGATTGTCCTTGAAGAATTTTTTCATTACTCAAATCTCACTTGTGTCGTTGCTTAAAAACCAGACCGGCCCATAAAAGAGCAATGCAAAACCATAAGGCGGCCATGCTATAGTCTGCTCTATGTAAAGCAATGTAAACAAGAGCAAGAGGACCCACAACCGTCAATCGAGTCACCTTTGAACTAAAGAGTTTCATCGTTTCCTTTCCTTATAGACGTGATGAGTGGAAGCTAGCTGCTTTTAGAAGGTCTTCTAGCTTTTCACTATAGTATTCACGGCCTTCTTCAATATCGTGGATAACTTCTTCATCCTTTTGACCATGAACACGCACAACCTTAGCAGGAACACCAACGACTGTAACATCTTCTGGGACATCCGCAACAACCACGGCTGCCGCCCCCACCTTAGCATTCTTTCCAATCTCAATAGGGCCTATGACCTGAGCATGGGCTGAAACCAAGGCACCCTCACGAACGGTTGGGTGACGTTTTCCGACATCTTTACCAGTACCACCTAAAGTGACACCGTGGTAAAGCATAGCCCCCTTCTCCACAACAGCTGTCTCACCAATGACAAGGCCAGAGCCATGGTCAATAAAGACACCTTCAGCAATCTGAGCCCCTGGGTGAATCTCAATCTGAGTCCAAAAGCGCCAAAACTGACTATGCATACGCGCTAAGAGTCGACAATGGTGGCGCCAGAGAAAATGTGAGATACGATGGGCAGCCAAGGCTTTTAATCCAGGGTAGGTTAAAAGAACCTCTAGACTCGTCCGAGCTGCCGGGTCATTTTTCTTTACTATATCAATACTTTCTTTCCACCAACCCATTTAGGTCACTCCTTACATCATTATTGTTATTATTGTTTGCTGTGGCCTATTATTCTTTAAAGTGGAAAGCTACCAACACTAGGTCTACTCGCTATCCCCTTCAAAATAAGACCAGTCGACTAACTCAGGCTGCTCATCAAACGGATTGATGACAATACCTTGAACCTTATCCAACTCATTTTCACCTGTTGAAGGCTGATAAATTTCTGACAGTGGCCATTGCAAAATCGTCCCTTTAGCCTTACGGAAAGGTAGGCCAAAAGTCTCGTTCCCGTACCATTTTGCAAAGCTCGTTAAGTTCGTAAACACAGGCACATAACTCTGTCCCTCTGCATTCGACATGGTCGCAAAGAGACGGTCATCCTGGCCATCTTCCTCACGTTTATGAATGAAGGCTGGAACAAGATAAATCTTATCTTTAGGATCTGCCTTTTGATTTTCCTCGCCCAAAAGATTATTAAGGGTCTGAGTGAAATAGTTGATAAACTGGATGAGTTCACTGCTTGCAAAAAGAGTGGTATTCGAGAAGTCACCATCCTCTTTTAAATTGAAAGCAAGACCAAAAAGCTCTGCCTGAACCAGTTGTGTTAAAACATCTAAGCTCGAACGTTCTACCCAAGTTTGCTCTCGAGCACTCTCTTGAGTAGATTTGAAAGATTGTAGGTCCTGTTCGTTGGTGAAGACAGGAACAACCTTCTTTCCTTCCACTTCAACTGCGTAGAGGTCTTGGGCAGCCAAGACGGGAGTACGTTGTAGATGATTAACCAAAGCCAGACTAGTCAAAAAGTGGTCTGGTTCCTTTAAAAATTCTTTTAGAGTTTCATCAAAAGCTTGCAATTCTTGATTTTCTGTCATTCTTCTGCCTGTTCTTTCGTTTCTGATTTATCAGGATTTTTCGGTGCTTCACCACTTTCATTATGGTGGCGTGGTTTATGATGAGAACGACGGCGGTGACGATACTCTCCTCCATTTTCCCCATCCTCAAGTTTTTCAGGCTTAGGAAGCAAGGCCTTGATTGAGGCATCGATACGTCCTTTTTCATCGATTTTGATAATCTTAACAGTTACCGTACCCCCAACTTTAACCACATCTTCGACATGCTCAGTACGTTCCCAAGCTAGTTCTGAGATATGGATGAGAGCATCTGTCTTATTGAAAAGGTGGACAAAGGCACCGAACTTTTCAATACGCACAACGGGTACAGTGTAAACTTCACCAACCTTAGCTTCACGTACAAGATTAGAGATGATGGTTTTAGCACGGTTAATGGCATCCTGATCACTAGAGAAAATCTGAACAAGACCTTCTTCATCAATATCAATTGTGACACCAGTCTCAGCGATAATCTTGTCAATAGTTTCGCCACCTTTACCGATGACAACCTTGATCTTGTCAACAGGAATCTGAATGCTATCAATCTTAGGTGCTGTTGGTGCCAATTCTGGACGTGGCTCAGCGATTGCTGACTCAATAACATCAAGAATTTCAAAACGAGCTACCTTTGCTTGAGCCAAAGCCTCTTCGAGAATGGCCGGTGTAATACCCGAAATCTTAATATCCATCTGAAGAGCTGTAATTCCTTGACGTGTACCAGCTACCTTAAAGTCCATATCTCCAAAATGATCTTCCAAACCTTGAATATCAGTTAGGACAGTGTAGTTAGTACCATCTGAGATAAGTCCCATGGCAATACCTGCAACAGGTGCCTTAATCGGTACACCACCAGCCATAAGAGCCAAGGTTCCTGCACAAATAGAAGCTTGTGAGGAAGAACCATTTGACTCCAAGACTTCTGCTACCAAACGGATAGCATAAGGGAACTCTTCGACACTTGGGAGAACCTGAGCAAGGGCACGTTCACCCAAGGCTCCGTGACCAATCTCACGTCGACCTGGTGCACCGTAACGCCCTGTCTCACCCACTGAATACTGAGGGAAATTATAGTGGTGAAGGAAACGTTTCTTATACTCTGGATCCAAACCATCAACAAGCTGTGTATCACTCATAGGTGCCAAAGTCAAAACTGACAAGGCTTGAGTTTGACCACGTGTAAAGAGACCTGAACCATGAACCTTAGGAAGAAAGTCAATCTCTGCGTCCAAAGGACGGATTTCATCCACACGACGGCCATCTGGACGAACCTTGTCTTCTGTAATCAGACGACGCACTTCAGCATGTTCCATCTGCTCGAGGATTTCTGCTACATCACGCAGAATGGTTTCCTTATCTTCATCTTCTGCAAAGCGTTCTTGATAAGAAGCGAGGACCTCTTCTTTTACAGCCTGGGTTGCTGCTTCACGCGCCAGTTTTTCTTCCACCTGAACAGCCTTAGCTAACTGATCATAATAAGCCGTTTCGATTTCGACTTTCAAATCAGCATCAACTTGTAGAAGTTCAACCTCAGCCTTTTCCTTACCAACAGCTGCAACGATATAATTTTGGAAATCAACCAACTCTTGAATTGCCTCATGTCCCTTCAAGAGTGCTTGCAACATAATATCCTCAGACAATTCCTGGGCACCTGACTCTACCATATTGATAGCTTCCTTGGTACCTGCCACTGTCAAATCTAAAAGTGAAACTTCCTTATCCGCTGCACTTGGATTGATGATGACATCTTCTGCAGCATAGGCTACTTGAACCCCAGCAATTGGACCATTGAAAGGAATATCAGAGATAGAAAGAGCTAAAGAACTCCCAAACATAGCCGCCATCGGAGCACTAGCATTCTCATCATAAGAGAGAACCGTGTTAATGACCTGAACTTCGTTACGAAAGCCCTCCGCAAACATAGGACGAATAGGACGATCAATGAGACGAGCAGTCAACGTGGCATCTGTTGAAGGACGACCCTCACGCTTGTTAAAGCCCCCCGGGAACTTGCCAGCTGCATACATTTTCTCCTCGTAATTAACCTGTAAAGGAAAGAAATCTGCCGTTGCCATCTTTTTAGACATAACAGCTGTTGATAATACCGTTGTATCTCCATAACGCACGACGACAGCACCATTAGCCTGCTTAGCTACCTGCCCAACTTCAACGACAAGCGGGCGTCCTGCAAAGGTCATCTCAAAAGTTTGTTTAGCCATGTTTGATCCCTCTTTTTATCCATGACCAGCCCTTACAAAAACGAACCGGTCAACTTTATGTCATTCATTTGATATAACTTTCATTTTACCATAATATAGTCAAAAATGGCAGAGCTCCGGCATAAGTTAGCACCCAAGTCTCCCTTTCTCTCAGATATTTAAGTCGTTTTGTGATATAATAAACACTTATGAGAGACAAAGGAATGACTATGAAAAAATTACAACACATCATTATGATTGCCTTAATCTTACTAGGCCTAGTAACACCTGCTCTAGCACAAGAACAGACAGATAACTTCAATGTTTCCGCTAAACATGCGATTGCTATCGAAGCAACTACAGGGAAAGTCCTCTATGAAAAGGACGCCACTACTCCTGATGGTGTGGCTTCAATGACTAAAATCCTAACAGCCTACATGGTCTATAAAGCAGTTGACCAAGGAAAAATTACCTGGGACACTGAAGTCGATATCTCAGACTATCCTTTCAACTTAACCGTTGATTCAGAAGTTTCAAATGTCCCACTAGATTCCCGAAAATACACTGTTAAACAGCTCCTAGATGCCACCCTCATTTCCAGCGCTAACAGTGCCGCTATTGCTCTAGCTGAAAAAATCTCAGGATCAGAGAGTGCCTTTGTTGACACTATGACAGCCCAACTCAAAGAATGGGGCATTACAGATGCTAAATTATTTAACGCTTCTGGCCTAAACAATAAATACCTTGGGGATAACCGCTATCCTGGCTCTAAAGCAGATGACGAAAATACTATGAGTGCTCTAGATGTTGCCATTATTGCAGACCACCTCATCAAAGACTATCCTCAGGTACTTGAAATCACCAAGCAAACCGAAACTGATTTCGAAGGTGACAACAAATTAACGACGCACAACTACATGTTGGAGGGACAAGACAACTACCGTGAAGGCGTTGATGGACTCAAGACTGGAACAACTGAACTTGCAGGAGCATCCTTTGTGGCCCACTCCAATGAAAATGGCATGAGTTTGATTACCGTTGTCATGAATGCAGATAATGGTGGAGAAGATGAAGCTGCCAGATTCACAGCCACAAATGAGTTGCTAGATTATGTGACTCAAAACTGGGAAATCAAAACCCTCAACACCAAAGGACAAATCGTCAAGAAAAATGATATTAAGGTAGCCGATGGAGACAGTCAAACCATCTCTGCTAAGCTCGAGTCAGACCTTACAGTCGTTCAAAAAATAAACAGCAAAAATGATACTGTTAAAATCAAAGCAAAAACTATAACAGCACCTATCAAAAAAGGTGACACTATTGGAACAGCGACCTTTGATGATAAGGATCTCGTTGGAACAGGTTACATCTCTGATCCACCTCAAATTTCTGTAACAGCCAACCAATCTATCAAGAAAAGTTTCTTCTTAAAAGTTTGGTGGAACCATATCGTTAATTTCTTTACAGGAAACAAGTAAACACAAAACTACCTTTTAGCTATCAAAAGGTAGTTTTATCTTGCCTTAAAAATTAGTCCTGTAAGTAAAAGCCCCTTCTCAACACCTTAAGTTCCTCTCAAAATGTGGTATAATAAATATCCAAAACACATGAAGGAACAAACCATGAAAAAACTGATTACGCTTATGATAACCTTCTTACTCTGTCTGGGAAGCGTAGCCCCTGCTTTTGCAGCAGATAAGAAAAAAGGATATGATGCCGCAGCCAAACATGCCATCGCTGTCGAAGCTAATACTGGCAAAATTTTATATGAAAAAGATGCAACCACCTCTACAGGGATTGGCTCTATTACCAAGCTCCTAACAGCCTATATGGTTTATAAAGCGGTAGATCAGGGAGACCTCAAATGGAACAGCAAAGTTGACATTTCTGACTACCCCTTTGAACTAACTGTCAGTGCAGGAGTATCTAATATTCCACTAGATGCCCGCAAATACACTGTCAAACAACTTCTTGACGCAACTCTTATTTCCAGTGCCAACAGTGCATCTATTGCTCTAGCCGAGGAAATCGGAGGAACCGAAAGTAAGTTTGTCGACATGATGAAAGCCCAACTTAAAGATTGGGGTATCACTGATGCCAAGATTGTCAATGCCTCTGGTCTCAATAATTCTTACTTAGGTGACAATATCTATCCAGGCTCTAAATCAGACGAAGAAAATACCATGAGTGCTAAAGATGTTGCTATCATTGCACAACACGTGGTGAAAGAATATCCTGAAATTCTCGACATCACTAAAAAAACTGAAGCTGATTTTGATGGTGTCAACAAACTTAAAACCTTCAACTATATGCTTAAGGGACAACCTAGTTACCGTAAAGGAGTGGATGGCCTAAAAACGGGAACCACTGATTTAGCTGGTGCTTCCTTCGTGGCCCACTCAAATGAAAGTGGCATGAGCATTATCACAGTCATTATGAATGCTGATAATACAGATACTGATGACTACGCCCGTTTCACTGCAACAAATGACCTACTTAACTACGTTGTCTATCATTGGGAAAGCAAGACCATTGCCAAAAAAGGACAAGCCATCGGTAAAAGTCAAGCCCATGTTATTGATGGTAAATCTAAGCAAGTCACTGCTGTTGCTAAGTCTGACTTTAATATCATCCAAAAAATAGATGCTAACAATAGTAAACATATTAAAGTCACTACCAATCAAGTTCAAGCCCCTGTCAACTCAAGTGACAAGGTTGGAACGGCTACCTTTGAAGATAAATCACTTGTAGGAGAAGGTTACTTGCCTAACCAAGGTATGCCTAGCATGGAACTGGTTGCTGGTAAAGAAGTTAAGAAAAGCTTCTTCCTCAAGGTCTGGTGGAATCACTTTGTCAACTTTGTCAATGAAAAACTCTAATCATTACAGTCGAGCTTTGCTCGGCTTTTTCTTTTACCCCAACTTTACAGAAAGATTGACTCTATCTTGACTCCTATTGACACAACAAAAAGACAAACTACACCTGTAATCTGTCTTTTTGTTTGATTTTTACACTACTGTAAAGGTTAATTTATCTTTCGAGCAGCCGATTTTAAGAGTTTGTCCACTAACTACTTGGCCACCTAGTAAGAGCTCAGATAACTTGTCCTCCACTTGAGTTTGAATCGTACGACGTAATGGACGAGCACCCATCTCAACATCATAGCCATCTTTAGCTAAATGTTTGAGGGCAGCTGGTTGGAACTTCAAGTCAATCCCTTTTTCAGCCAAAGCTGATACCAACGGTTTTACCATAATCTTGACAATCTCACGAAGCTGCTCTTCCTCTAAACTATGGAAGACAACCTTTTCATCAATACGGTTGATAAACTCTGGTCGGTAGGCCTTCTTAAGCTCTTCCATGATACGTGACTGCATAGCTTGGTGATTATGAGAAATGTCTTGGACTCCAAAACCAACGGTCTTATCATCACGAAGAGCAGTCGCTCCCAAGTTCGAAGTCATAATGATAATGGTATTTGAGAAGTCAACTTTACGACCTCGACTATCCGTCAAGACACCGTCATCCAAAACCTGTAAGAGAATATTGAAAATATCTGGGTGAGCCTTTTCCACCTCGTCAAAGAGAAGAACTGAGTAAGGCTTATTACGAACTTTTTCTGTTAACTCACCGCCCTCATCATATCCAACATAACCTGGAGGAGCACCGTTAAGTCGGCTAGCCGCAAATTTTTCCATGTATTCTGACATATCAAAGCGAAGCAAAGCTGACTCATCATCAAAGAGAACTTCCGCCAATGCCTTGGCCAATTCTGTCTTACCAACACCAGTAGGCCCAAGGAACATGAAGGAACCAATCGGACGTTTTCCAGTACGAATACCTGATTGATTACGACGAATAGCACGACTAATCGCTGAAACTGCTTCGTCTTGACCAATAACACGTTTGTGAAGCTCTGCTTCCAGATTCAAATAACGCTTGCTATCTGCCTGAGTCATCTTCTCAACAGGAATACCTGATAGACGACTAAGGGTTTGCATAATCTGATTCGCATCTACCAAGGCAGGTTTTGGTAATTTTGCTTTTTGGTTAGCCTTATATTGTTTAACAGCAGCCTTCATATCACCAGATAGAAGTGCTTCATCCAAAGGCGTTATCTCACGTTTGGCTTCTTTTTTAATACGACCTTGAACAGTTGCACTCGCTTCATCTAAAAGGTCAATGGCAGAGTCAGGCAAGTTTTTACTCGTCAAATAACGGTGGGCCGCCTTGACCGCTGTCTCAACTGCCTCATCAGTAATCGTTACACGATGATAGTCTTCATAAGACGAACGTAGACCTTTTAGAATATCAATCGCCTCAGGTACACTTGGCTCCTCAATTGTAATCTTAGCAAAACGGCGAGAAAGAGCTGCATCTTTTTCAATATGCTTCTGGTACTCAGCTTGAGTAGTTGCTCCAACCATATGAAGGGTTCCACGTGCTAGAGCAGGTTTCAAAATATTTGCCGCATCTAAGGTACTATCAATACCTGAACCAGAACCAATAATCGTATGCAGTTCGTCAATAAAGAGAATGATTTTTCCATCAGCTTCAATCTCATCGATGATTTGATTCATACGTTCTTCGAAATCACCACGGAAACGTGTTCCTGCAACCACACTCATCATATCAAGCTCTAAGATACGCATATCAGCCAGCTCAAAAGGTACTTCGCCTGAAGCAATACGCTGTGCCAAGCCAAGCGCCAGTGCCGTCTTACCAACACCTGCTTCACCAACAAGAACTGGGTTATTCTTCGTTTTACGACTCAAAACCTGAATCATGCGTGAAATTTCTTTCTCACGTCCAATAACAGGATCAAGAGCACCTGACTCGGCTACAGCCGTTAAGTCCTTGGTATAATCTGACAGTTCCCCAGTAGAAGATTGGGGAGGCTGCATCATATTAGCAAAATTTCCTGATGCCTTTGATTTTTTAGGCTTACGAAGGTCATGAATGGCCTTCAAGTCTTGCTTACTAAGACCTGCGTAACGCTCCAAAGAACGTCGTAAATCGATAATGCGAGGCTTATCACTGTCATCCTTATATTGAAAACCAGCAACTTCAAGGAGACGACAAACCATCAAATCCTTATGAAGGAGAAAGGCCATCAATACATGTTCAGACCCTACCTCTACAGCACCAGTCACACCAGCAATTCCCTCTGCCTCTTGCAACATAGCCTCTAAAGCATGTGACTGTGCACGTAAATCGATAATATCTGATTCAGACAAGTCTTTTGGACTTTTCTCCATCGCTAGTACAGCGGCTGTCTCAATCTCTTCCGCACGAATACGGTCCTCAAAATCAGTAAATGTTAGGTAGGCTACAGATCCTGGAACCTCAACCATAGCCAGAAGCACATGCCAAGTCTCCAGAAAAGGACTTCCAAAACGCTCTGCCTCAAGCTGTGCACGATGGAAAATGGCCTGCATTTTTCTTGAATATGTCGTCATCTAATTTCCTTTTCTATCCAATCTAAGTAATAGCGAGCGTAGAATACGCGAACGAATAGCAGCCGCATCTGCGCCTAAAATATCATCACTAGCAGTTGCTAAAATCAAATTTCCCTCACGTTCTGTGATGATTTTTTCATCAAAAAGCAACTGGATCAAGTCTGTAAATACCTGCTCGCTGAGCTGATCCGCTAAGTTCTGAAGCAAATCATTAATCATGTGGTGCTTATCAGAGAATCTGACTTTGACGATACGAATATAACCGCCACCTCCACGCTTACTCTCAACAATATAACCACGACTTTCTGTAAAGCGGGTCTTAATAACATAATTAATCTGACTCGGTACAACTTGAAAAGTATCTGCTAAGTTCGAGCGTTGAATCTCAGCAATTCCAGACTGGCCCAGCAATTCTTTAATATATTCTTCTATACTATCTGATGTATTTCTTGCCATCTTAATTCCTCCAGTCTAATTTGACTATAACTGACTATTATTATACCAAAAATGTCAGCACATGGGAAACTATACCTTCAAAAAGCTTTTTAAAGTTGTCATTAGAGACCATATAAGATACAATAAATAAGACTAAAATATTAGGTAACTTTAAGTGTTTGATCCACTTTGACAGGCTGAGCCTCACCTAATCCAACAAGTACTTTTTAGCACTTTCGCAGTAGTATTAGTCTTATCACTCTTGATAAAGCTCTTGTGACTTTTAGTCTTTATTTTATTTCTCTATGAAAGGTTACTCATGAAATACATCATTGCATTCTTAATCTCTATGATTCCCTTGGTTGAGCTCCGTGGAGCCGTTCCTGTTGCTATCGCCTCAGGTATCCCTTGGTGGCAAGCCCTTATTCTTTGTGTTATTGGGAACATGATTCCAGTTCCAATTATCTTCTTCTTCGCCCGCCGTGTTCTCGAATGGGGGGCAGACAAACCTCTAATTGGTGGCTTCTTTACCTGGTGTCTTAAAAAAGGTCACAGTGGTGGGCAAAAACTTGAAAAAGCTGCCGGAGATAAGGGGGTCTTCTGGGCCCTCCTCCTTTTTGTGGGAATTCCACTTCCAGGAACAGGAGCCTGGACTGGTACCCTAGCAGCATCTATCCTAGATTGGGACTTTAAACGTAGTGTTATTGCCGTTATGCTGGGGGTTATCCTTGCAGGTATCATCATGGGAACACTCTCTCTTCTACTTGGTGTAAATACCTTCGCTCATTAATTACTTTGTTAACGTCTGGGGCATGCTCAGATGTTTTTTTTATAACAACAAAAAAGAAGTTACGATTCATTTACGTAACTTCTTTCTTTTTATCTAGCAACTAGAATTAGTTGTTAAGTGCTGCTGCCATTGTAGCTGCAACTTCTGATTCAAAGTCGTTAGATGCTTTTTCGATACCTTCACCAACTTCAAAGCGAACGAATTCTACTACTGAAGCGTTTACTGATTCAAGGTAAGCTTCAACTGTTTTGCTGTCGTCCATGATGTAAACTTGAGCAAGAAGAGTGTAAGCTTGGTCAACTTTAGTGTTGTCAAGCAAGAAGCGGTCCATTTTACCTGGGATGATTTTATCCCAGATTTTTTCTGGTTTACCTTCAGCAGCCAACTCAGCTTTGATATCTTCTTCAGCTTGAGCAAGAACAGCATCAGTCAATTGAGCTTTAGAACCATATTTAAGGTGTGGAAGAGCTGGTTTGTTAACCATTGCACGGCTTTCGTTATCTTGATCGATAGCGTGGTTAAGTTGTGCCAATTCATCTTTAACAAATTGTTCATCCAATTCAGTGTATGAAAGAACAGTTGGTTTCATCGCTGCGATGTGCATTGAGATTTGTTTTGCAAGAGCATCATCTCCACCTTCGATAACTGAAACAACACCGATACGTCCACCGTTATGTTGGTAAGCTCCGAAGTGTTGTGCATCAGTTTTCTCAACAACTGCAAAACGACGGAATGAAATCTTTTCACCGATAGTAGCTGTAGCAGTTACGTATGCAGCTTCAAGAGTTTCACCTGAAGGCATAGTCAATGCAAGTGCTTCTTCATTGTTAGCTGGTTTACCTTCAGCAATTACTTTAGCTGTTTCGTTTACCAACTCAACGAATTGAGCGTTTTTCGCAACGAAGTCAGTTTCAGCGTTAACTTCAACAACTGCTGCAACGTTACCGTTAACGTAAACACCAGTCAAACCTTCAGCTGCAACACGGTCAGCTTTCTTAGCTGCTTTAGCCATACCTTTTTCGCGAAGCAATTCAATCGCTTTTTCGATATCACCTTCAACTTCAACCAATGCTTTTTTAGCGTCCATGACACCAGCACCAGATTTTTCACGCAATTCTTTAACAAGTTTAGCTGTAATTTCTGCCATTTTGTTTTTCTCCAAATTTATTTTATCAAACTAAGGGGCAGGGCTGAGCCCCGCCCCTTAGGTGTTTGTCGTATCTTAAGTGGGCATATAGCCCTAACCAATCTTAAAGATTAGTTGTTGTCACCTTCGACAACTTCAACGATTTCTTCGATTGAATCAGCTGCAGCTGCTTCTTGGAAATCTGCAGAAGCATCTTCACCTTGGTTACCTTCGATGATAGCATCAGCCATTTTTGAAGTGATCAATTTAACGGCACGGATAGCGTCATCGTTAGCTGGGATGATTACATCGATCTCATCTGGATCAGCGTTTGTATCAACCATCGCTACAACTGGGATACCAAGTTTTTTAGCTTCTTTAACAGCGATTTGTTCTTTGTGTGGGTCAACGATGTAGATTACATCTGGAATGCGAGGCATATCTTCGATACCACCCAAGAATTTTTCAAGACGTGCACGTTGTTTGTTAAGAAGTGCAACTTCTTTCTTAGGAAGAACTTCGAAAGTTCCATCAGCTTCCATTTGTTTGATTTCTTTCAAACGAGCGATACGTTTTTGGATAGTATCCCAGTTTGTAAGAGTACCACCCAACCAACGGTGGTTGATGTAGTATTGACCAGCACGAGTTGCTTCTTCAGCTACTGCTTCAGCTGCTTGTTTTTTAGTACCAACGAACAAGATTACTGCATCGTTAGCTGCTGCTTCACGAACGAATTCGTAAGCTGTATCAGCCATTTTTACAGTTTGTTGCAAGTCGATAACGTGGATTCCGTTACGTTCTGTGAAGATGTACTTAGCCATCTTAGGATTCCAGCGACGAGTTTGGTGACCGAAGTGAACACCAGCCTCAAGAAGTTGTTTCATTGAAATTACTGCCATGAGTATTTCTCCTTAAAAATTGTTTTTTCCTCTTCTAAGCTTTAGACTTGCAGTCCCACCCTGCGGCAACAAGACCACAATCGGCTTAGAATGAGTATTTGTCACTTTACGCAACTATAATAGTTTATCAAAAAAAGTGACATTTGACAAGCTCTAAAACCAGTCTGACCATTAGAAAAATCCCCTCTCATTAAAATTGCAATCGTTTTCTTTGAGGTTGATGAGTATTTTGTTTATAATTAGGCTATCAAAAATAGAGGAGGACATTATTTTGTCATTAGTCGGAAAAGAAATTATTGAATTTTCAGCACAGGCTTATCACAACGGGGAATTCATTACTGTTACAGATGAAGATGTTAAAGGTAAATGGGCGGTCTTCTGCTTCTATCCTGCAGATTTTTCATTTGTCTGCCCAACTGAACTCGGTGACCTTCAAGAACAATATGAAGCTCTTAAATCTCTTGGTGTAGAGGTTTACTCTGTCTCTACCGATACTCACTTTGTTCACAAAGCTTGGCATGATGACTCAGATGTTGTTGGAACTATTACTTATCCTATGATTGGGGATCCTTCACACCACATCTCACAAGGTTTTGATGTTCTTGGACAAGATGGTCTCGCACAACGTGGTACATTCATTATTGATCCAGATGGTGTTATCCAAATGATGGAAATTAACGCTGATGGTATTGGACGCGATGCAAGTACTCTTGTTGATAAAGTCCGTGCTGCTCAATATATTCGTCAACATCCAGGTGAAGTTTGTCCAGCTAAATGGAAAGAAGGAGCTGAAACACTTACTCCTAGCTTAGATCTTGTAGGTAAAATTTAACAACCAGGGGGTATCCATGGTCTTAGATAAAGAAATCAAGACACAATTAGCGCAGTATTTAAATTTACTAGAATCTGATATTGTATTACAAACAGATTTAGGGGATGATGATAATTCTCGTAAAGTAAAAGAATTTCTAGACGAGATTGTTGCTATGTCTGACCGCATTAGTCTTGAATCAACACATTTAAAACGTCAACCTAGTTTTGGTATTGCACAAAAAGGGCAAAAAAGTTGTGTTATTTTCTCAGGCTTACCAATGGGCCACGAATTCACATCTTTCATTTTAGCTCTCTTGCAAGTTTCTGGTCGTCCACCTAAAGTTGATGAGGATATTATCGAACGTATCAAGAAGATTGATAAAACCATCGATTTAGAAACTTATGTTTCACTAACCTGTCACAATTGTCCAGACGTTGTTCAAGCCTTTAATATAATGGCTGTTTTAAACCCCAACATCACCCACACCATGATTGAAGGTGGTATGTATCAAGATGAGGTCAAAGCCAAAGGTATCATGTCTGTTCCTACGGTTTACAAAGACCAAGAAGAATTTACTTCTGGTCGTGCAACCATTGAACAGCTTGTAGAAAAATTGGACGGCCCACTTGATGCTGAGGCTTTCGCTGATAAAGGGGTCTATGATGTCTTGGTTATTGGTGGTGGTCCTGCTGGAAACAGTGCTGCAATTTACGCTGCTCGTAAAGGGCTTAAAACTGGGCTTTTAGCAGAAACCTTTGGTGGACAAGTTATCGAGACAGTTGGTATTGAGAACATGATTGGTACGCTATATACAGAAGGTCCTAAGTTAATGGCCCAAGTTGAAGAGCATACAAAATCTTACAATGTTGATATCATCAAAAGTCAATTAGCTACTGGCATTGAGAAGAAAGAACTTATTGAAGTCACACTAGCTAACGGTGCCGTTCTACAGGCTAAAACTGCTATCCTAGCACTAGGAGCCAAATGGCGTAATATCAACGTTCCTGGCGAGGAAGAATTCCGCAATAAAGGGGTTACTTACTGTCCACACTGCGATGGTCCTCTATTTGAAGGAAAAGATGTTGCTGTTATCGGTGGTGGTAACTCAGGTTTGGAAGCTGCTTTGGATTTAGCGGGTATTACTAAACACGTTACAGTCTTAGAGTTCTTGCCTGAATTAAAGGCAGATCAAGTCTTACAAGAACGAGCTGCTAAAACTGATAATCTAACCATTCTTAAGAACGTTGCAACCAAAGAAATTCTTGGTCAAGATCATGTGACTGGTTTGAGTTACGTTGAGCGTGATACAAACGAAGAAAAACATCTTGATCTTGAAGGTGTCTTTGTCCAAATTGGTCTTGTACCAAGTACTGCTTGGCTCAAAGACAGTGGTATTGAACTCAATGAACGCCAAGAAATTATCGTTGATAAATTTGGTTCAACAAATATCCCTGGTATTTTTGCCGCAGGTGACTGTACTGACAGCGCCTACAAACAAATCATTATTTCCATGGGATCTGGTGCTACAGCTGCTATCGGAGCCTTTGATTACTTGATTAGACAATAATCAAAACATACGTGTTAGTAATCTATCTACAACAATTACAAGAAATATAAAGAGGTTGAATGTCTTTCAGCCTCTTTATATTTCTTGTAAATAGGCAGTTTGAACAATCAACCAGCCAATTTGATGAAAGAGACTTGACGAATCTTTGTTTTTTCGATAGAATGGTATCTGTTATGGCGGTATAGCCAAGTGGTAAGGCACGGCTCTGCAAAAGCTTGATCGTCGGTTCAAATCCGTCTACCGCCTTCATAATACGAGGACACCTTAGGGTGTCTTTTTTCATTGTTGCATATAAAAATACCCGAAGCTAGAAACCTCGGGTATTCGTTATTCTTATTTAATGGCTTCAACCAAAGCCTCTGCTTGATTCTGAAGGCTTTCAAGAACTTCTTCAGTTGCTACGAATTTTCCATCCACCCAGGCTGTATCATTTACACGTGTCGCTGTAAAATCACCAACCACATGGGTACGGATAAATGGTAACAACTCTTTGTAGACATCAAAAAGTTGATTGTGACCACCATTAGCAACTGATGACACGGTTACAATCTTATCCTGAAGAGCTGATGGTCCTGAAGGATCTGATAGGTCAAGGGCCCGGCTCAACCAGTCAAGCAGATTTTTTACTGGCCCAGGAATTGAGAAATTATAAACCGGTGAGAAAATCCAGATTGCATCTGCTGCCAAGACCTGCTCTCGAACTTCTACCAAAACAGGAAGAACCGGACTTTCTAAATCCTGATTAAAAACAGGTGCTTGACTATAGTCAAGATAAGAAACATTAGCTTTATCAGCTAGCATTTTCTCAGCTTCTTCTGCTAATTGGTGGTTAAATGATCCCTTACGAAGAGACCCAACGATAAATAGAATGTTTTTCATGATACATTTCCTTTGTATTTCTAACAATTAATAATTAATACTACATAGTAATATATGCGATTTCATTAGAAATATAAAGAAATATGCTCAGACATTCTTAAATTTTTTCAGTAGCTCTACCAACTGTGCCTGCTCTTCAGGTGTCAGAACGGAAAAAGTCTCCTCAATAGCTCGCTGATGTGGGGGGATTGCTGCTTGAATAATACGACGTCCCTCATCCGTCAAATCAACCTCGAAAGCACGCTTATCTGTTTGGCAGGCTTCTCGCGTCAGCCAGCCTTTTTTCTCCATATTTTTAATGACGACAGTCATATTACCGGAGGTAGCAAGCATGCGATCAATTAATTCGCCAATCTTCATACGTCCTTTGGCATTTAGCACGTCCATGACTCCAAATTGAGTTGGTGTCAAATTAAATTCTTTAAAGGTCTCAGAAACCTTGGCATCGATGGTACGAAAAGCCTTACGCATAACTACCATACTTTTTACAGCCATATTTTTATCTAAGTCGCTCATTCTAGTCCTTTCCAAATAGATGCTGTTTTTATTACTCTACCACAGTTTTTCTAAAAGTGGTATATGAAAATGAAAAAATAAGAAAAAAGAGTCCTTAGATATCTAACCAATACCTCAGAACTCTTTCATTTCTAACTATTACGATTCCAAAAAAGGGCTAATAAGATAACAGCACCTAGTACCGAAGGGACTATAGCAGTATCTGCTAACATCGGTCCCCAATTTCCAAAAAGAAGCTGACCAACAAAAGCACCTAGCCATCCAACAAAAGTCTTGCCAATACAGCCCATACGTTCACCCCTATTTGATATAGCAGAAGCAATAAGGCCAATTAGAAAACCAACTATCATACTTCCAATCATGATAAATTCTCCATCATACTTAGATTACCCAATCCCCATTTCGGAAGATTGGTACACGACTACCATCTTGGCGGATACCATCAATATCCATTTGATTTGAACCAATCATAAAATCTACGTGTACATCAGAACGATTAAGACCAGCTTCCTTAAGCTCCTCTTCTGTCATGTCTGCACCTCCCTCAACACTGGTAGCATAGGCTGCTCCAATAGCTAGGTGGTTGGATGCATTCTCATCAAAAAGAGTGTTAAAGAAGGTGATGCCTGACTGTGAAATAGGACTTGGATCTGGTACCAGAGCACATTCACCTAGAGCACGCGCCCCATTATTGTTGAAGACGAGATTCTTCATCACCTCATCGCCCTGGTCCGCTGTGATATCTACAATTTCACCGTCTTTGAAGGTTACCTTGATTCCCTCAATAATATTGCCATTGTAACTTAGAGGCTTTGTACTTGAGACATAGCCATCTGCACGACGAAAATCTGGTGCCGTAAAGACTTCTTCTGTTGGCATATTAGGAAGGAAGCCTTCACCTTGCGCATTGATGGCACCTGCAGACTCCCAAACGTGATTTTTAGGCAATCCTAGAGTCAAATCTGTTCCAGGTGCTTGGTAATGCAAGGCTGAGAATTGTGCCTCATTGAGTAGGCGTGCTTTAGCATCCAAACGTTCAGCATGTTCCTTCCAAGCACGTACAGGATCCTCTTCATAAACACGACAGGTCTTGAAAATTTGGTCCCAAAGTAAATCTACAGCTTCCTCATCACTTGAAGCATCGGGAAAGACCTTCTTAGCCCATTCCTTACCAGCTGCAGCAGCTACAGTCCAACTAACCTTATTAGACTGAGTTGCCACCTGCATAGGTTTAAAGGCCACTCCAGTAGCTTTAGCATGGGCAGATAAACGTTCAGGAGCTACACCATTAAGGGCACCTGGATCTGATGAACGAACACCTAAGCGACTTGCCTTTTTGGCCAACAAATATTCCATCTCAGCTTTTTTATAGGCAGGAACCTCTTCGATGCGGTCCATATCAGCATGCAAGAAGCGCTCGCGATTAATAATATCATCTGACCATTGAACGATTACCTCAGCTGCTCCTAAAGCATAGGCTTCTTTTACTAAGAGGTGAGCTAGCTCTGCTTGTTCTACATCAATGCTCAAGGCCACTGTGTGACCAGGTTGCACATTAATCCCATTAGCAACCAGTAATTTAGCATATTTCTCAAGATTTTCTTTAAAATTTGGTAAAACCATGATTAACTCCTTGAAACTATAATTTTCTATCAGTATACCATAAGACGAAGAAAAAGGTTTCTTCTCAGCTTTGGCTTTTTAGCATCACATGCAGACCCCTAAGTCAAAACCACCCGTGAGAACGGGTGGCTTGCTCTTCGGCTGAAAGCCTCTGCTACCGGCCGAGGCCTAAAGGCCTACCGAATGGTTTCCCTTCAGCACCACCTTTGCTAGCTGACCCGTCTAGCGGGTCTCTTTAAGATTACTTTCTTTTATTCTTCTCACCTGTAAACGGATCATACTCCTCAAACAGACTAAGCTGATCTGCTACCACGTCTTCTTGTAATTGATTACGAATATATTCTTCAATTCGCTTCTGATTTCGCCCAACCGTATCAACATAAAAGCCTCGACACCAAAATTTGCGATTCCCATATTTATACTTTAAATTTGCGTGTCGATCAAATATCATTAAGCTACTTTTGCCCTTTAAATATCCCATAAATGAAGAAATACTTAGTTTCGGTGGTATACTCACTAACATGTGAATATGATCTGGGCAAGCTTCTGCTTCATGAATTTCAACACCTTTTCTTTCACATAATAATCGTAAGATTTGACCAATACTTGCTTTGTATTTCCCATAGATTATCTGACGTCTATATTTTGGGGCGAAAACAATATGATACTTACAATTCCATGTAGTATGTGCTAAACTATTATTATCCTGTCTCATCAGGGGTCCTCCTTTAGTATATTAGTTAGTGGTCGGGAAACCTTATCTAATATAACACTTTAGGGGGACTTTTTTTGATACATCGCTAAAAGCTTTTCGGAACCACTAGCACAGCTAGTGGTTTTCGTAAGACAACAAAAAGAGAACGGAGACTGACTCCATTCTCTCAAAATTGATGACTATTCTCTTTAGCTATTAAAAGAAATCATCAAAAAGACTTAATTGATTATCTTCTGGCATATTTCCTAGGATTCCCATTTCATCCAATTTTTCAACCAAGGTTGATGATAAACCTCCTCGTTTACGCAATTCTGTTTTGGAAAGGAACTCCCCTTCTTCACGCGCAGCAACCACTTGCTTAGCAACGTTCTCACCCAAACCTTCAAGTGCAATAAACGGTGGAATCAAGGTATCTCCTTCAATCAGGAATTCAGTCGCCTGACTCTTATAAAGATCTAACTGGCCAAAGGTAAAGCCACGTTCTAACATTTCATTGACAATCTCAAGCGTCGTAAATAAGTCATTTTCAACATTAGTCGCTTCATTTCGTTGGCGCTTCTCCTTAATATCTTCCATTCGAGCTTTAACAGCATCAAGACCCGAAGACATCGTTTTAAGCTCGAATGCTTTAGCTCGAATTGAAAAGTAGGCACAATAGTAATAAATAGGATGGTGCACTTTGAAATAAGCTACACGCAGGGCCATCATAACGTAGGCTGCCGCATGGGCTTTAGGGAACATGTATTTGATTTTACCACAAGATTCAATATACCAGTCTGGAACATTATTTTCACGCATGGCTTGAATATAGCCATTTCGCTCTTCTTCAGAAATTTTCAACCACATTCCCTTACGCACACGTTCCATAATGGTGAAGGCCATCTTAGGATCTAATCCCGCATGCATTAGGTATACCATGATATCGTCACGACAACCGATAACGGTTTTCAGAGTGGCAATACCTTCCTTGATCAAATCTTGTGCATTACCCAACCAAACGTCTGTACCATGGGACAAACCAGATAACTGTAAGAGTTCCGCAAAAGTCGTCGGATGCGTCTCGTCGACCATACCACGAACAAAGTTAGTCCCAAACTCAGGGATTCCCAACATTCCCGTTGGTGTCCCAATCTGTTCAGGTGTAACCCCCAAAATTTCAGTCCCTGAAAAAAGTTTCATCACATCTGGGTCATCTGCTCGAATATCTTTGGGATCAATTCCCGATAAATCCTGCAACTTACGAATCATAGTCGGATCATCATGTCCCAGAATATCAAGCTTCAACACGTTCTCATCGATATCGTGGAAATTAAAGTGAGTCGTCTGCCAGGCAGCCGTTACATCATCAGCCGGATATTGAACAGGCGTGAAATCATAGACATCCATATAATTTGGAATAACAACGATACCACCCGGGTGCTGACCTGTGTTTCGCTTAACACCAGCAGCCCCCATGGCTAAACGGTCGACCTCGGCATCTCGGTAAAACTTATTGTAGTCACGTTCGTAACCTTTGACAAAACCATAAGCCGTCCGATCTGCAACAGTACCTACTGTTCCAGCACGAAAAGCATATTGCTCTCCAAAAATATCACGAACATCCAAGTGGGCTGATGGTTGATCATCACCGGAAAAGTTCAAATCGATATCCGGAACCTTATCCCCATCAAAACCTAGGAAAGTCTCGAAAGGAATATCCTGACCATCTTTTTTATACTCCGTTCCACATTCCGAACACTCCTTATCAGGCAAATCGAAGCCAGATCCATAAGAACCATCTGTAATGAACTCTGAGTGTTGACATTTAGGACATAAATAGTGTGGCGGCATCGGATTAACCTCAGTAATTCCAATCATCGTCGCAACAAAACTAGAACCGACAGATCCACGCGAACCAACTAGGTACCCACGTTCATTTGAACGGTTAACCAACATCTGCGAAGCCAGGTAAATTACGGCAAAACCATTACCAAGAATTGAGGACAACTCTTTCTCAATTCGCAGGTCAATAATATCAGGCAAAGGATTACCATAGAGCTCAAACGCTCTAGCATATGTCATCTCTGCAACCTGTTCTTCCGCACGATCAATGAAAGGTGTGTACAAGTCTTTTTTGACAACCTCAACCTCTTCAATTTGATCTGCCATAGCCTGCGTATTAGTTACAACAATTTCATAGGCTAAGTCTTTTCCTAAAAAGGCAAAGTCATCTAGCATCTCATTCGTTGTTCTAAAATGCGCTTCAGGTAAAGGAGCAGGTTTCGCATTTTCTCCCTTACCGATTGGCCTATTAATCATTGCTCCTTGTCCCAAAGCACGAACAATGATTTCACGATAAATCGCATCCTCAGGATTGATATAATGTACATTTCCTGTAGCAAGCACAGGCTTGTCCAGACGATTAGCAACTTCAATCAGATCTCGAATCAGTTGTTCTGTAGCCACCTCATCCTTAATTAAGTCCTTCGCAATCAATGGTGCATAAATCGCTGGTGGCATAACTTCAATAAAGTCATAATATTTAGCAACTTCAACTGCCTTGTCAATACCATGAGACAGAAGCGTATCAAAAACCTCACCATCAGCACAAGCAGAACCTACAATGATTCCCTCACGATACTCATCTAAGACCGTACGAGGAATACGTGCTACCCCCTCAAAGTATGAGACATTTGATAAACTTACCAACTTAAAGATATTCTTCAAGCCAGTTTGATTCTGAACATACAGTGTCGCATGTTTAACACGAGACTTTTTATACGAATCTTCAGAAACCAAATCCGTGTTCAACTGTTCCAAATTAGTCAAACCGTGCTTATCAAACACATCTTTTATGAAGATAAACAACAAACGGCCCGTTGCTTCCGCATCATAATTGGCCATGTGGTGGTGATCCAAAGCCACACCAAACCGCTTCGTCAAAGGACCCAAACCATGACGCTTATACTCAGGATAAAGATTTCGTGCAAATTCTAAAGTATCAATAACTGGTTGTGAAATTGTTGGTAACTGATGTCTTTCATAATTGGCATTCATAAAACCAACGTCAAAGGTCGCATTATGGGCTACTAGCACAGTTCCTTGACAGAATTCTTGAAACTCCTGTAAAACTTGGACTAAAGGTTTAGCACCTTTAACATGATTATCAGTAATACCGGTCAACTCAGTAGTAAATGCAGAAAGAGGATGTCCTGGATCTATGAATTCATCAAATTGCTCAATAATATTACCTTTATGCATTTTTGATGCCGCAATCTGAATCAAATCATTATGGACAGCAGACAAGCCTGTTGTCTCAACGTCAAATACAACATAAGTAGCTTCTTTTAATTCCAAATTCTGGGAATTATAAACAATAGGAACTTTATCCTCAACAAGATTGGCTTCAAGACCAAAAATAGCTTTAATACCAGCTTTCTTAGCCCTATGGTAGCCATGAGGAAAACTCTGAACATTAGCGTGATCAGTTATAGCAACAGCTGGATGCCCCCAAGAAGCAGCAGTATCAATAAGCTCTTCCACAGTTGGCATGGCATCCATAGTCGACATGTTAGTATGTGCATGAAATTCCACACGCTTTTGTCCCTCAGGCATCAAATCCTTGCGAGGTGTGTACGAAATCTCTTTGATATCTTGTACATTCATTGTCAGACTATGAGTGAAAGGATTATTCTCAATACGACCGCGAACTCTTACCCAGTTCCCCTTTTTTATCATATCGAACTTAGCAAGCTCATCACTATCTTTGACCCAGCGCTGCATTGCAAAACTAGAGGTATAATCAGTTACCTTGAAATTAATAATAATTCGACCCGTCTTAGTTTCACGTTGCTCTACATCAAAAATATATCCTTCAAAAACAACACGATTCTCTTCAGAATTAATATCAACCATTGGCGTTATTTCAGCCTTATCAAAACTAGCCTGCCGTTGACTTTGTTTCTCAGCAAAATTTTGGGCCAGTTCATTCACAGGTTTCGGTGCTGGAGCACTCTCAAGAATAGATTGAAGAGCCTGTCTTGCCTGAGATTCAGCTTGTTCTTGTAAAGAAACCTTGTTTGTTTCATAAGCCTCTTCTATAGAAGATGACGCTTCCTTATCTTCAAGAACAGAAATTGATACGTCAGATAAACCAACTTGAGAAAGAGATTTAGAAATCAAAGAAATAAATCTATCCTGTAAGTTTTCTTTAATAATATGCGCTGGAGCCTTAACACAAATACTATTATTTGAAATTTCAACCTTTAGATTTGAGAATAAAGAATAAATAGAAAAGTGAGAAACTTTTAAACTATCTAAGGCATATGAAAAATAATCTTCAAGTAAAGAATCATCGCAAGAAGTAGAAAATAAACGAATCTCAAAAGAAGCTTTGGCACCTAAAGAATCGAAGGAAGAATGAAGTAAACTATCAAAAAGCACAAAAGACTCATAAGAAAGAACACTAGGAAAAGAAAAAACAAAAAACCACTGCCGTTTTGATTTAAATAGTTTTACTGTTTCGATAGAACCATCTTTAATTTCTTTAAAAGCATCGTGTTCCTCAGGAAAACGAATTTGTTTTAAGAGAAGCTGAAATTTATCAGACATAAAAAATAAACTCCTATAGACAAAAAAACACTCCTAAAGGAGTGTAACTTATACCGGCGGCCGGGGTCGAACCGGCACGTCCTTGCGGACACTGGATTTTGAGTCCAGCGCGTCTGCCAATTCCGCCACGCCGGCAAAGTATAACTGGGGTAGCTGGATTCGAACCAACGCATGAGGGAGTCAAAGTCCCTTGCCTTACCGCTTGGCTATACCCCAAAAATATAGGCGAATGAGGGGAATCGAACCCCCGAATGTCAGAGCCACAATCTGATGTGTTAACCACTTCACCACATTCGCCACTTTACTAACACGGGCAGTAGGAATTGAACCCACACTGAAGGTTTTGGAGACCTTAGTTCTACCTTTAAACTATGCCCGTAACTATGGAAGGGGAGGGATTCGAACCCCCGAACCCGAAGGAGCGGATTTACAGTCCGCCGCGTTTAGCCTCTTCGCTACCCTTCCAAAATATAAACAAATGGCGCGAGACGGAATCGAACCGCCGACACATGGAGCTTCAATCCATTGCTCTACCAACTGAGCTACCGAGCCATATTGCGGGAGCAGGATTTGAAC
>NZ_CAKAKM010000002.1:485000-735000 GCF_916619785.1 Streptococcus sp. Marseille-Q3604
GCTAACATCCTAGTTGTCTGTGCAACCCCACATCCTTTTCCACTTAACATATATTTTGGGACCTTAGCTGGTGGTCTGGGCTGTTTCCCTTTCGACTACGGATCTTAGCACTCGCAGTCTGACTGCCGATTATATCTCGTTGGCATTCGGAGTTTATCTGAGATTGGTAATCCGGGATGGACCCCTCACCCAAACAGTGCTCTACCTCCAAGAGACTTAACATCGACGCTAGCCCTAAAGCTATTTCGGAGAGAACCAGCTATCTCCAAGTTCGTTTGGAATTTCTCCGCTACCCACAAGTCATCCAAGCACTTTTCAACGTGCCCTGGTTCGGTCCTCCAGTGAGTTTTACCTCACCTTCAACCTGCTCATGGGTAGGTCACATGGTTTCGGGTCTACGACATGATACTAATGCGCCCTATTAAGACTCGGTTTCCCTACGGCTCCGTCTCTTCAACTTAACCTCGCATCATATCGTAACTCGCCGGTTCATTCTACAAAAGGCACGCTCTCACCCATTAACGGGCTCGAACTTGTTGTAGGCACACGGTTTCAGGTTCTATTTCACTCCCCTCCCGGGGTGCTTTTCACCTTTCCCTCACGGTACTGGTTCACTATCGGTCACTAGAGAGTATTTAGGGTTGGGAGATGGTCCTCCCAGATTCCGACGAGATTTCTCGTGTCTCGCCGTACTCAGGATACTGCTAGGTATAAAGACTATTTCGAATACGAGGCTATTACTCTCTTTGGCCTACCTTCCCAGGTAGTTCTTCTATACTCTTTAAGTCCACGTTGCAGTCCTACAACCCCGAAGAGTAAACTCTTCGGTTTGCCCTCTTGCCGTTTCGCTCGCCGCTACTAAGGCAATCGCTTTTGCTTTCTCTTCCTGCAGCTACTTAGATGTTTCAGTTCACTGCGTCTTCCTCTACATTACCTTAACAGTAATGAGTGACAGGCATTACCTGCCGGGTTCCCCCATTCGGACATCTCTGGATCATTGCTCACTTACAGCTCCCCAAAGCATTTCGTCGTTAGTCACGTCCTTCATCGGCTTCTAGTGCCAAGGCATCCACCGTGCGCCCTTATTAACTTAACCTTATTTTGGTCTTTCGACCTAACTCATTAAATATTCACAGCGTTTCGGTTTATTTTCTTGTTACTATCTATATGTAATTAATTACATATGGAATTTGATATAGATATTCAATTTTCAATGGACAATACTTGAATCTTTCGATTCAATGGAGCCTAGCGGGATCGAACCGCTGACCTCCTGCGTGCAAAGCAGGCGCTCTCCCAGCTGAGCTAAGGCCCCACAAGACCTCTCAAAACTAAATAAGAAACTCAAGTACATTCCGTTTTTCCTTAGAAAGGAGGTGATCCAGCCGCACCTTCCGATACGGCTACCTTGTTACGACTTCACCCCAATCATCTATCCCACCTTAGGCGGCTGGCTCCAAAAGGTTACCTCACCGACTTCGGGTGTTACAAACTCTCGTGGTGTGACGGGCGGTGTGTACAAGGCCCGGGAACGTATTCACCGCGGCGTGCTGATCCGCGATTACTAGCGATTCCGACTTCATGTAGGCGAGTTGCAGCCTACAATCCGAACTGAGATTGGCTTTAAGAGATTAGCTTGCCGTCACCGACTCGCAACTCGTTGTACCAACCATTGTAGCACGTGTGTAGCCCAGGTCATAAGGGGCATGATGATTTGACGTCATCCCCACCTTCCTCCGGTTTATTACCGGCAGTCTCGCTAGAGTGCCCAACTGAATGATGGCAACTAACAATAGGGGTTGCGCTCGTTGCGGGACTTAACCCAACATCTCACGACACGAGCTGACGACAACCATGCACCACCTGTCACCGATGTACCGAAGTAACTTTCTATCTCTAGAAATAGCATCGGGATGTCAAGACCTGGTAAGGTTCTTCGCGTTGCTTCGAATTAAACCACATGCTCCACCGCTTGTGCGGGCCCCCGTCAATTCCTTTGAGTTTCAACCTTGCGGTCGTACTCCCCAGGCGGAGTGCTTAATGCGTTAGCTGCGGCACTGAATCCCGGAAAGGATCCAACACCTAGCACTCATCGTTTACGGCGTGGACTACCAGGGTATCTAATCCTGTTCGCTCCCCACGCTTTCGAGCCTCAGCGTCAGTTACAGACCAGAGAGCCGCTTTCGCCACCGGTGTTCCTCCATATATCTACGCATTTCACCGCTACACATGGAATTCCACTCTCCCCTTCTGCACTCAAGTTTGACAGTTTCCAAAGCGAACTATGGTTGAGCCACAGCCTTTAACTTCAGACTTATCAAACCGCCTGCGCTCGCTTTACGCCCAATAAATCCGGACAACGCTCGGGACCTACGTATTACCGCGGCTGCTGGCACGTAGTTAGCCGTCCCTTTCTGGTAAGCTACCGTCACAGTGTGAACTTTCCACTCTCACACTCGTTCTTGACTTACAACAGAGCTTTACGATCCGAAAACCTTCTTCACTCACGCGGCGTTGCTCGGTCAGGGTTGCCCCCATTGCCGAAGATTCCCTACTGCTGCCTCCCGTAGGAGTCTGGGCCGTGTCTCAGTCCCAGTGTGGCCGATCACCCTCTCAGGTCGGCTATGTATCGTCGCCTAGGTGAGCCGTTACCTCACCTACTAGCTAATACAACGCAGGTCCATCTTGTAGTGGAGCAATTGCCCCTTTCAAATAAATGACATGTGTCATCCATTGTTATGCGGTATTAGCTATCGTTTCCAATAGTTATCCCCCGCTACAAGGCAGGTTACCTACGCGTTACTCACCCGTTCGCAACTCATCCAAGAAGAGCAAGCTCCTCTCTTCAGCGTTCTACTTGCATGTATTAGGCACGCCGCCAGCGTTCGTCCTGAGCCAGGATCAAACTCTCATTAAAATCTTTAATAATTGTTCGAGCGTTAACTCATTACCGTCGTCTGACGATTTATTCTTGTAAATTGACAGGTTATAATTCTTCTATCATAACCCTGCACTTGGTTTCTTATTCAGTTCTCAAAGGTCTTTGTCTCTCTTAAGACAACTCCTATATTCTAGCAAATCTAGAATAACTTGTCAACACTTTTTTGAAGTTTTTTTACTTCTTGTGTTCGCCGCCTCTTCCGAAACAGCTTATTTATAATATCATCTCTGACTTGTCTTGTCAATAACTTTTTTAAAGTTTTTTTCAAACTTTTTTCAGTTACTGAACGATTTCCTTGAGACTTTATTAGTCTATCAAGTTTGTGAACCAATGTCAATACTTATTTTCTATGCAATAAGTGAAAGCAAAAAGAAGATCTCTAGTATCTCCTTTTTTCATTTTTTATAGAGCTGCTCGCATGCGTGCTTGTGAATTTTCGACATTTCGTATTGAGCGCGGTAAGAACGCACGGATGTCATCTTCTTTATAACCCACTTGCAATCTCTTATCATCAATTAAGATTGGACTTTTCAAGATTCTTGGGTTTTCTTGAATCAAATCAATCACTTCACTAACACTGAGCTCGTCGATATCACAATTTAGAGCTTTAGCATAGCGATTTTTTGATGAAACAATGCTCTCAACACCATTCTCTGTTTTTGATAGGATGTTTAAGATTTCTTCTTTTGTAAGTGGTTCTTTACCAAGGTTTTGTTCTTTATAAGGAAGTTGATGGTTGTTCAACCATGTTTTTGCTTTTTTACAACTTGTACAACTTGAGATTGTATAAATCTTAATCATGTTAATTCTCTCTTTCTGTCACATGATACTATTATCTTATCATTGTCCTTAGTTTAAGAAATCGGTCTAGCGACCTATTTTGAATCTAAGGGGACTTTTTCAATTATCATAGATTTTTTTACTTAGATTAAATCAAAGAGAAAAAGAGCTCTTCGGCTCTTTTACACTTATTCTTCAATTTCAATGGTTGAATCAAGGTCCAAAACAAGTTCATCAGACGTTTCTTCAACTTGTGCTTCTTCAACACTATCCTCTTCATCTGGTTCAATCAAACCATAGTGTACACGTACTTTATGATCAATTTCTTCAAAAATATCTGGATGATCTGCCAAATATTTTTTAGCATTTTCAGATCCTTGACCAATCTTCTCTCCATTATATGAGAACCATGCTCCGGCTTTTTGAATAATTCCTAAATCACTAGCGATTTTTACAAGCTCACCTGTTTGTGAAATCCCTTCACCATACATAATTTCGACAAAGGCTTCTTTAAATGGTGGAGCAACCTTATTTTTGACAACCTTGATTTTAGTTTCCTTACCAACATTTTGGTCTTTTTTATCACCAGTCCCTTTGATTTGCGTATTTCCACGTACATCAAGACGTACTGATGCATAGAATTTCAGAGCACGTCCACCAGGTGTTGTTTCTGGATTACCAAACATAATACCAACTTTTTCACGCAATTGGTTAATGAAGATAGCAATTGTTTTTGTTTTATTAATAGATGCAGATAGCTTACGCATGGCTTGACTCATCATACGCGCTTGAAGCCCAACATGACTGTCACCAATATCTCCATCAATTTCTGCACGAGGTACCAAGGCTGCAACTGAGTCAACAACAACCAAATCAACTGCACCAGAGTCAATCAGCTTACCAGCAATTTCGAGACCTTGTTCACCTGAATCAGGTTGTGATAAAAGAAGCTCATCGATATTAACACCTAGGGCTGCCGCATAAGCAGGGTCAAGGGCATGTTCTGCATCGATAAAGGCAGCAATTCCACCTTCTTTTTGTGTCTGAGCAACAGCATGGAGGGCTACAGTTGTTTTACCTGATGATTCTGGTCCGTAAATTTCGATAATACGACCTTTAGGATAACCACCTGCACCAAGAGCAATATCCAAAGCTAGCGAGCCTGAGCTCATAACCTGAACCTTCTGCTCTGCACGCTCACCAAGACGCATAACCGCACCCTTACCAAAATCTTTTTCAATATTCTTCAAAGCATCATCAAGTGCTTTACGACGCTCATCTCCAAATTTCTTTGTAATTTCTTCTGTTTTCTTTGTTTTCTTAGCCACTTATTTTCCTCTTCTTTCTATAGTTAAAGACAAACTTAAATCAAGTTGTCTCTTGTAATAAGGCTTGGCGAACTAGGTTAAAGGCATAGAGGGTACTAATATATCTAACATCAGAACGACTTCTTCCACCTATAACAACCTTGATTGACCTTACTTGATTCCTATCAGCAATACCAATAAATACTGTACCTGCTGGGTGTCCTTCTAATGAATCTGGTCCAGCTACACCGGTAAGTGCAATTCCGTAATCGCTATCTGTTTTAGCTCGGGCACCTTCAGCCATTTTTTCTGCAGTAAAATGACTGACAACACCATGTTCTTCTAGTTGCGACAAGGGAATATCCAACATTTTAGATTTTTCTTCAATGCTGTAAGTAACAAAGCCGCCTTTTAATACTTGTGAGGCTCCTGAAAAATCAGCAATACTAGCCTGAAATAAACCTGCTGTTAGGCTTTCAGCTGCAGTGATAGTCTTGCCATGGTTCTTAAGCAAACGGAAAGTTTCAAAGGCTAAACTATTAGACTCTCCATATCCATAAATAAAATCAGATAAGGATTTGCCATCTAGAGTTTTAGTAGAACGAATTTGTTTTTCTAAAACATCTAGTTTTTGATCTGCTTCTTCTCGTGAAGAAGCCTTTGTAGACAAGCGAAGTGTTACTTCCCCCACTTTAGCGTATGGAGCTATGGTTGGATCTGTTTGGTTAACAATAAAATCCTTCAGAATAGTCACCAATTGACTTTCTCCAACGCCAAAGAATCTTAGGACTCTCGAATAAAGACTTGCGTGATTCTCAGTAAGTGCTGGAACAAGTTCCTGATTCACCATAGGTTTGAGTTCACTTGGTGGACCAGGTAAGACTACATAGGTCACCCCTTGAGCAGTAATGACGCCTCCAACTGCAAGACCTGTAGGATTTTGCAAGGGGATAGCCCCCTCAACAATTTGCGCTTGACGTTCATTATTAGGCGTTCGTGTGTGTTTAGGACGAGTAGCAAAGAAACTGTCCAATTTTTTACTTGCCTCCTCATCAAAAATGAGTTCTTTGCCTAAAAACTTAGCCAGTGTTTGCTTGGTTAAGTCATCCTCAGTAGGACCAAGTCCTCCACAAAGTATGACTAAGTCACTACGTTTACTAGCTTGGTCTAGAACTGAGAGTAGGCGGTTTTCATTGTCTCCTACTGCTGTGTGAAAATACACGTCAATTCCTAGTTCAGCTAGTTTCTCAGATAAAAATTGGGCATTGGTATTGGTGATTTGCCCGGTTAGGATTTCGGTTCCTACTGCAATCAATTCAGCTTTCATTGGTTCACCTATATTACTATTCGTAAAATAATCTCAAAAACATGTTCGTTTATAAACTAACATGTTTTTCTCGTCTTGTCAATCAAATCTACTCATTTATTTGAAGTCACAGTTATTTTCATGATCATTCACAAATCCTGCGGCTTGTAAAAATGAATATATAGTAGTCGGTCCTAAAAATTTGAACCCTCTCTTTTTTAAATTTTTGGCAATCTGTTGGGATAAATCAGTTGATGATGGGACGTCCTTATATGTTGGAACATTATTTATCAAGGGCTTTCCGTCAAAGAACTGCCAAAAATAATGGGACAGGGAGCCAAATTCATCTTAGAGTTTTAGTACTTGTTTGGCATTATTTACGGTTGCTTCTAGCTTAAGTTTGTGACGAATAATATCCGGATTTTGAAGCGCTTCTTCAAGTTCACTTAGGCTAAACTGGGCAACACGCTCAATATCATAGTTATGAAAAACACGATTAAAGGCCTGACGTTTATTTAAAACAGTTAACCAAGAAAGTCCTGACTGATAACTTTCTAAGCAAAGCAGCTCAAAAAGTTTTTGATCGTCACCAATAGGCTTTCCCCACTCCTTGTCATGATAATCACAATATAATTTATTGTTTGTTGGAACCCAACGACAACGATTGACCATTACTTACCTCATTTCATCAACATTTTAAGAGCTGATTTAATGTATTGCTCTGCCGTTTCATTAGTACCTTCGAAGAAGGCTTTGATTTTCTTAAGTTCTGCAGCTTTATAACCAAGAGCAAGCAAGGCTTCCATAGCCTCATCCAACTGATGATTCCCTTCAGGTTGACTTGGTGTCGTCTTGGTCGTTTCTGTTGGTAACTCTGCAAATTTCCCTGCCAAGTCTAGAACCATTTGCTGAGCTGTCTTTTTACCAATCTTTGGAAACTTCATCAGGTACTTGATGTCACTATTATCAATGGCAGCCACCAAGCCTTGATTATCATCTACAGCAACAATGGCTAGAGCAGTCGTCGGACCTATTCCAGAAACTGAAATAAGCTTAAGGAAGACTTCTTTTTCATCTTCAGTATGGAAACCAAAAAGAAGGTGGGCGTCATCCCTAATAACCTGATGAAGGTAGACTTGGATAGTCTGATTCATCTGGTCAGAAAAACTATATGGGTTCGCTACAGTGACAATATAACCTAAGCCGTTTGCTTCTATAACAATATACTTGGCGGTAATTTTCACTAGAGTTCCCTTGATGTAATCATACATAGCGTGTGATTTCCTTTCTCGTTCGTATCTTCAATGGATTGCTTTGTTATTTTATACTTATAAGATAATTGTCTTGAGTGTTTATTTTGTCACCTCAAGCACTGCTGTACTATTGTAACAAAAAATCCACTCGAAAGTGGATTCTGTTTGCTCCATTTTAAGGATGACTACTCGTCTTTAAAGTATCTGTAATCATCTTTAGACCTAATAGAATATATGTTACAACGCCTAAAGTAAAGGCAATGCTAGAAACATTTACTAGGGCATTCTCCAAACTTGGTCGACCTAACCAAGCCAAAATATAGAAAATCAAGCTAGTCGCTAAAAATGTTAAGCCAACAAGTAAAAAGTGTTTATTAGTTTTTGTTAGGTGTCTCATCACTCCACCTCCTAACTTAAAAATCAGTCAATCATCCTACAATGATGTGCTAAAACATTAGAAGATTCCTTGTCTTCATCACTATTATAAATCTAACGTTCCTATTCGTAAAGTAAGACGAAAAAAAGTTTTAATACTTTCCTAAGTCACGTAGACTGGTATGATTTTCTTGAATTCGGCGGAACATTTTTTCCATATCAGACTTTGTAAAGTTGACAAGTACAGGACGTCCGTGAGGGCAATTGTAGGGGTTTTTACACTGTGCAAGCTGCACTAGGAGGTCACGCGCAGAGTAATCATCAAGAGCATGATTGGCCTTGATTGAACGTTTACAACTCATCATGATGGCTAACTCAGCACGGTAGGTCTTAACAGACACTTCATTCGTCAAAAGAAGCATGTCGCACATCTCATAGACTGCAGATTCAATCTCTTCTTCCTTCATCCAGATAGGATGTTCACGAAGAATGAAGGTGTTATTCCCATAAGGCTCTAAATAGATACCAACCTGATTAAGAAGAGCCATTTTTTCTTGTAAACTAATGTAATCCGAACCTGAAAATTCAAAGAGATAGGGAACCAAAAGCTGTTGTAAACTGCTGTCAACCTCACCGATCTTTTCACGATAGTACTCATACTTGACACGTTCTTGGGCAGCATGCTGGTCAATGATGTAAAGTCCGCCTTGTCCTTGCGCAAAGAGATAGGTTCCATGCATTTGACCAAAAAACTCCAATTCAGGGAAGGTTGATGTTTCCTCATTATCTAGAGTTTCAAGCATGCGCTTCATTTTCGACTTGTTTTTATAGTCGAGTTTTTCGTGTTTGTCATCACTTTCATCTACTGAACGTTGTGCCTGTTTAACAGAAGGTTGCGGTTTGTTTTCTACCGATGAAACTGGGGACTCTAACTCCGATACAAGAGGTTTGATATCTTCTTGGACTGTCTCTGGTTTGACAAAGAAATCATTACGACTACTATCATAGTAAAGATTGGTTTGTTTGAGTGGGAGACTGGTTTGAACTGGCTTAGTTGCACCTCTGGTACTAGACTTGGCTAGATTTTCAAGGGCATCAGGAATCAAATCCTGCTCTCTAAGGCTTTGAGCAATGGCAGAGCTGATAAGGGCCATGAGCTCTTTTTCTTTAGAGATACGTACTTCCTGCTTGGTTGGGTGAACATTGACATCGGCCAGGTAGGGATCAATTTGAATATCAATAACTGCAATAGGGAAGCGTCCTACCATGAGTTTAGAACCATAACCATCAAAAATAGCACGGTTAAGCAGGAAGTTTTTAATATAACGTCCGTTAATGAGAATCGTGATGTAGTTACGATTCGCACGGGTCAACTCAGGGAGACTAACATAGCCAGAAACTTCAAAATCAAGGTCAGAATTTGAAATTTCCACCATTTTTTTAGCCGTTGTCAAACCATAAATCCCGGCAATAGCTTGACGGAGGTCTCCAGTACCTGAGGTCTGTGTCAACTGACGACCGTCATTAAGCAAGGTGAAGGCAACTTCGGGGTGGGCTAAACTCAAACGATTGACAACATCGACAATATGAGCCAACTCGGCCTGTAAACTCTTCATATACTTGAGACGAGCTGGGGTGTTATAAAATAAGTTTTCAACGGTAATCTTTGTTCCAACTGGTGTTGAAATAGGATCCTGACTCTCAATTTCCCCACCCTTGGCAACCAGTTTAGTCCCATAGGCTTCTCCATCAGCCGCCGTCACAATGGTAAGATGACTGATAGAAGCTATTGATGGCAGGGCCTCACCTCGAAAACCAAGAGTTCGAATACGAAAGAGGTCTCCTTGATTTTTGATTTTACTTGTTGCATGACGGCGCAAACTCATAGCCACGTCAGCTTGAGCCATTCCTTCGCCATTGTCTGTAATTTGAATTTTTGAGAGGCCTGATTCTTCAACTTCAATAGTAATCTGGGTGCTGCCTGCATCAATAGCATTTTCCACCAGCTCTTTAACTACACTAGCTGGTCGCTCTACGACCTCCCCAGCAGCAATCTGATTGGCTAGAACTTCAGGCAATTCGATGATTTTTGGCATAATTATTTTTTCTCCCTTCTAAAAGGTTGATAAATTCACTGGTACTGACTGTTACTTATGCTTACTATAAAGCCACAACTCACACACAACTGTTAGCCAAGATAAGGCTGTGGCTATAACAATCATATCCCCATGACGAAGGTTGAACCAAATGAGCCCAGAAAAAATCAAGAGGTAGATGATTTGGAAAATCCATTGGTAGGTTTTAGGCGAGCTTGTAGAATCCATAAACTGCTTAACAAAGAAATAAAGCAAGAGCAGGTTCAGTGTTAGTGCCTTTTCAAAAGGTGTAAAAAAACTCAAAATCAGACTGCAGGCAAGAAAAATTCCTGCTAACCATTTCATTATAGATTTCATGTGATTACCTCGTCAGTACGTTTTCATTAAGTATAGGGGTTTTCTAAAATATTTTCAACCACTTAGACACCATATGGGACCACATAGACAAACGCTATTGCTGTGGACTAGTAAATAGTGTTTAATAAAGGTGTGAAAGGGAGGAGGCCTCCTCAATTACAAACAAGAAAGGATAGTTATGAAAATAAAAGTTCAGATTGACTCGGTATTTCAAGAAGAGACGTTGCAGATTCAGGCACCTAGTCGGACGCCAAAGATTCAGCAAGTCGTCGAGTTTGTCGAAAGTTTGGATGACAACCACCGACTCAAAGGAAAAAAAGATGGAGAAACTTATCTTATCGAACCCAAAGCTATTTCCAGAATTTACATCGAAAATCGACAAGTTCTAGCTGAAACTATTCAAGGAGAGTACCCCTTAGGCTTACGTCTCTATCAAGTTTTAGAAAAACTGCCATCTTACTTTATCAAAATTTCACAATCAGAGATTGTCAACCTCAAAGAAATTGAACGCTTCAACATCACCCCTAACGGCCTCGTAGAAATTCACCTTAAAAACAAGGAAACTACCTACTCATCACGCCGTTACCTCAAAGCAATAAAGGAGAAATTACAATGAAAAAACAATTTTTTAAATCAGGCACAAGTGGCATCCTTATTGGATTAGCTGTATCTATGATTATGTCTCTTATCTGGGCGCCAAGCTACATGCCTCTAAATCCTCACTCAGCCATTGGGCAATGGATGACATCACATCAGGTTCACGGATCTATAGTATTGGCCTACTGCCTCATCACTTGGTTTGCTATCGGCATCCTTTTTGAAGTCGCTAGTTATATTTTCCGTAAAGCTGAATGGAGTTTGCTTCGTGCAACTCTCACTCACTACGCCTTGACCTGTCTAGGTTTCATTCCACTAGCTACCCTCAGCGGATGGTTCCCTTTACGTTTAACTTTCTACTTGGAGCTAGTCATTGAATTTAGCCTTATCTATCTCCTCGTTTGGGTCTTCTCTTATTGGAAAATGAAAAAGGATATTGAACAACTCAATCAAGAATTGAAACACCTATAAAAGACAAGAAGCCTGTCAATTGACAAGCTTCTTTTATAGTTTCTGTTTTAAATCTGCTACAGCCATCATGACCTGCATAGGTGTCATGTTGTAAATGTCTAAATCACGCAACTCTTGAAGAACTGGATTTTCAGTAAAATCATCAAAGAGAGAGATTTGCTCGTTGACATGTGTTTCAGTGGCAGGCTTCTCTTGAGGCAATAACTTTTCCTGAGGTTGGATGGCAACTGTCTCGCCCTCTAATTGTGTCAAAATAGTGTCAGCACGTTCCAGTAAATCTGCTGGTAACCCTGCAATCTTAGCTACATGAATACCATAAGATTTGTCGGCTGGTCCATCGACAATCTTGTGAAGGAAAGTCACTTCACCGTCCTTTTCAAGTGTCGCCACATGAACGTTGACAAGGTGTGTCAAAGTATTTGACAGAGCTGTCAACTCATGATAATGGGTCGCAAACATGGTTTTAGCCCCTACCTTGTCATGAATAAACTCAATAATAGACTGGGCCAGAGCCATACCGTCATAGGTGGCTGTCCCACGTCCCAACTCATCAAAAATAATCAAGGAATTAGGTGTCGCCCGCTTAATAGCCTGGTTAGCCTCCATCATCTCAACCATGAAGGTCGACTGCCCTGAAATCAGGTCATCTGCAGCACCAATACGTGTATAGATAGCATCAAAAACTGGCAAGTCAATACTATCTGCTGGCACGTAAGACCCCATCTGAGCCATAACTACTGATAAGGCTAACTGACGCATATAGGTGGATTTACCACTCATATTTGGTCCTGTGATGAGCTGAATATTGGTCTGACTGTCAAATGTAATGGTGTTTGGGATGTATTCTTGAACTCCCATAACCTTCTCAACCACTGCATGACGGCCTTGATTAATAACAATACGATGCTCATCATTGAAAATAGGGCGAACATAATGATTGGTCTCTGCTACAACAGCTAGACTCTGAAGCACATCGACTGTCGCAATAGCTTTAGCCAAAGATTGCAAACGGTCAATATAGCGTTCAACCTGCTCACGGACACGCATGAAAATATCATACTCTAGCGTTGATGATTTTTCACGCGCCTCAAGCATCTCACCTTCAATTTTAGCCAACTCAGCAGTTCCAAAGCGCTCTGAATTTTTCAGAGTTGCCTTGCGGAAGAAATGGTCAGGAACCAAGCTAAGGTTAGAGTTGGTCACATGGAAGTAATAACCATCTTTACGGTTATAATCAATCTTTAGTGTTGTAATACCAGACGATTCACGTTCTTTGGCTTCGATATCTGCGATCCATGAGGTTCCCTCACTCATCACCTTGCGATACTTGTCCAAGGTCTCATCAAAACCAGCACGGATAATGCCACCTTCTGTAATGGTTGCAGGAGCATCTGGATCAATAGCCGACCGAATCAAACTCTCTAATTCTGGCAGAGCATCTAACTCTTGTAAAAGACGTGACAAGGCCTCATCATTAAAGGACTCCAAAATCGCCTTAATCACCGGTACTTGAGCCAAAGTATGACCTAGCTGAATCAAATCTTTTGGATTAGCCTTACCAAAGGAAACACGACTGGCCAGGCGTTCAATATCGTAAACACCTTTTAGACTCTCAGTCAAGTCACTCCGCTCAAAGAAATTGTCCAAGAAAACTTGGATAATATTCTGACGCTCGGTGATAGTGGTTTGATTCACTAAAGGACGATCAATCCAAGTTCGCAAGAGACGCATTCCCATAGCTGTCTTGGTTTCATCCAAGAGCCAGAAAAGAGATCCGTGTTTCTTGCCCGTTCTAGCATTTTCTAGTAAATCCAAACTTGACTTGGTCGCATAGGACATCTGCAAGTAATCCTTAATCTCATAGTGCTGAGCCTTTTGTAAATGACTAAGCTCACGCATCTGAGTACGGTGCACATACTGGAGAAGTTTACCAGCCACACTGCTTTCCAAATCTGTCAAACTAGTGTCAATCAAGTGGACATCATCGTAAACCTCTGTTTCCTTGGAGAGAAGCAGGTTGAGTTGCTTGACCAAAACTTGTTCATCAGCTTCAGGTAAATCATACCCAACGACTACTTCACGTGCCTTAAGATTCTGAATTTCACTACAAACTGAACTAAAATCATCCAACTCTGTCGCAAAAAATTCACCCGTTGATACATCCATATAGGCCAGGCCGAATCGACTTCCAGCCTTGTCAATGGCTACTAAGAAATTGTTGGCATTATCAGGTTTAGAGCTGTCAACCACTGTCCCTGGCGTGATAACCTGAACTACCTCACGCTTAACCACGCCAACAGCCTGTTTAGGGTCCTCCATCTGCTCAGCAATGGCTACTTTGTAGCCCATCTCAACCAAGACATCAATATAGGCTTGAGCCGAATGATAAGGAACACCTGCCATAGGAATGGGATTATCTGCGTTCTTATTACGACTGGTTAGGCTAATTTCCAAAATTTGAGCAGCCTTAACGGCATCATCGTAAAATAATTCGTAAAAATCCCCCATCCGAAACAGCAAAAAAGCATCTGGATAATTTTCCTTGATATCCAAATACTGCTGCATTCCTGGAGATATTTTTTCCTTAGCCATGTCTTAACCCCTCGTTAATCTTTTCTTCGATAGACTTGGTCACATATTGAATCAAGTCACTGGCACCTTGCATCTTTTGACGGTAATCCTGAACAATGGGCAAATTTTCCAACTCATTCTGAATCAAATCTGCCTGCTCACCTGCCTCCTCATAGGCACGTTGTTTTTCAATTTTTTGAAAAAGCACCGCTTCTTGTTGATAGGCCTTCATCTGTCCAGCCAGATAACTAATCTGAGGAATCTGTCCAATAGCTTTCTCAGCCTCTTGAAAAGCAAGAACCGCCTCATGGTGTTTGAGGAGGTCGATTAACTCTTCTTTGGCTTTTTGGAAATCCTGATGGGGAGTCTTCATCAGTGAAACTCACTTTCCAATCTTTCAGCAACCACTGCGTCCTTACAGATTACCAATAGGGTATCTGCGCCAGCAACGGTTCCTAAAATTTCAGGATTGCCGTCACTATCAATCAAGTTAGCCAAAACATCTGCTTCACCCAACTCTGTATGGAGAACCAGCATAAACTGGGCACGGGAAACTGATTTGACATAGTCCTTAACCGTAGGATCCAAACTTGAAAGCACATGCTCAGACAAACTATAGTAAAGTTTACCTTCCTCATCACGAAGCTTCAACAGGCCAATCTCACGCAAATCACGTGACAAGGTAGCCTGTGTAACCGTGATACCTTCCGCCTCTAGGCGTTGCTTAATTTCCTCTTGTGTCCCAATCTTATCTCTTGAAATCATCTGTTTGATAACAGCTTGACGATCTCTCTTCATTATCTTTCCTCTTTTTATGTATATTCCTTGCATATTATAACAGAATTTTTGTATTTTTTCATGAAATTCTTCTTGAGAGATGCTTTCTTGTCCCTACCCTATTAACTAAAATAATGGTAAAATAGGTATGAATGACAAGATTTGAAATGGAGTACCTATGAATACTAAAGAACTCATTGCAGCAGAAATTGCTAAAGTTGTTCCCGAATTGGAGCAAGAAAACATTCAAAGTCTGCTTGAAACCCCTAAAAATGCTGACATGGGGGACCTTGCCTTCCCTGCCTTCTCATTGGCTAAAGTCTTACGCAAGGCTCCTCAAATGATTGCAGCAGACATCGCTGAAAAAATTGATGCTTCAAACTTTGAAAAAGTTGAAGCTGTTGGTCCTTACATCAACTTCTTCCTTGATAAATCAAAAATCTCAGCGGACGTTCTTGGACAAGTCATCGCTCAAGGCAGCCACTACGCTGACCAAAACATCGGTCACGGACGTAACATTGCCTTTGATATGTCTAGTCCTAACATCGCTAAACCTTTCTCTATCGGTCACTTGCGTTCAACAGTTATCGCTGACGCTCTTGCTAACATCGTAGCTAAACAAGGCTACAAACCAGTCCGCATCAACCACTTGGGTGACTGGGGTAAACAGTTTGGTATGCTGATTGTTGCCTATAAGAAATGGGGTAGCGAGGAAGCTGTCAAAGCCAACCCTATCAATGAACTCCTTCAACTTTACGTGCGTATCAATGCTGAAGCTGAAGAAGACCCTTCTGTAGACGAAGAAGCTCGTGAATGGTTCCGTAAATTGGAGGCTGGTGACGAGGAAGCAACTGCCCTCTGGCAATGGTTCCGTGACGAAAGCTTAGTAGAATTCAACCGTCTCTATGATGAACTTGGTGTTTCATTTGATAGCTACAACGGTGAAGCCTTCTACAATGATAAGATGGATGAAGTCGTTGACATCTTGACAGAAAAAGGACTTCTCCAAGAATCTCAAGGTGCCCAAGTGGTTAACCTTGAAAAATACGGTATCGAACACCCAGCCCTCATCAAAAAATCAGATGGTGCAACACTCTACATCACACGTGACTTGGCTGCTGCCCTCTACCGTAAACGTACTTACGACTTTGCCAAAGCCATCTATGTGGTTGGTAATGAACAATCTGCCCACTTCAAACAGTTGAAAGCTGTTCTTAAAGAAATGGGCTACGACTGGTCTGACGATATGACTCACGTTGCCTTTGGTCTTGTAACTAAGAACGGTAAGAAATTGTCAACTCGTAAGGGTAACGTTATCTTACTTGAGCCAACTATCGCTGAAGCTGTTAACCGTGCTCAAGCTCAAATCGAAGCTAAGAATCCAAACTTGCCTAACAAGGAAGCTGTTGCCCACGCTGTTGGTGTCGGAGCTATCAAGTTCTACGACCTTAAAACAGACCGCATGAATGGTTATGACTTCGACCTTGATGCCATGGTATCCTTCGAGGGGGAAACTGGACCTTACGTACAGTATGCACACGCTCGTATCCAATCTATCTTGCGCAAGGCTGACTTCACACCATCTGCAGATGCCACATACAGCCTAAACGACGTTGAAAGCTGGGAAATCATCAAACTCATCCAAGACTTCCCACGTATCATCAACCGTGCATCAGACAACTTTGAACCATCTATCGTTGCTAAATTTGCTATCAGCTTGGCCCAAGCCTTTAACAAATACTATGCACATACACGTATCTTGGACGAAAGCCCAGAACGTGACAGCCGTTTAGCTCTTTGCTACGCAACAGCAACAGTCCTCAAAGAAGCCCTTCGCCTTCTCGGTGTTGAAGCTCCAGACGAGATGTAATCTATACTTAAAACGCCTAAGGGCGTTTTTTTTTATTGCCAAAAAAAGAACCCAACACATGGTGTTAAGCTCTTTTGGAGATTATGAAAAAGAAAAGTTCGTTGTTCTACAAAAAGTGTAAGCCAACGAGATTTACTGAACAGCGTTCAGTAAAAGTTATTTAGGAGACTTAAAGTATAACCCGCCTTCCTTAAAGAAACCTTAAATCGCAGAAAAAAATCCCCTAAGGGATTTTCACAACAGTCCAAAGACCGCTGAAAAGATACAATTGTACAGGCTTCCCAACCTCTTCTTCCTAATCCTCCAAGGTGACCGCTTGTCCAATAGAATCTTTATATAACTATATTACCTTGTTTTGGAAGGGTTTTCAAGTGTTTTCTTAAAATCCCCTAATAAAAGCTCAAAAAAGAAGAAAAAAGCCTAGATTTCTAGACTTTCTTCGGGGAGATTAGTTATGAAAAAGTTTTGTTTACTACTAGCTCACCAAAGCTAGTTGTTTTATTAGGATGGTTATAATATAAACTAATAAACTTAAAAGTAGCTTAAGAATAGAAATTCTAAATTAAATTGGTAAACAATACAATGTGAAATTATAATACCACTTTCACAGAGTGATTCTGTCACCTATCGTCCACGTCTAGCTAAATCTGTTCCAAATTTATATCCTGAACTAAATGATGCTACTGCTAGACTTCCTAAACCAATAGCAACCATAATTGGTGCAACACCTCCTTGAATTTCCTGTAATTCTTTTTTACTCAACTCATATTTTTTAGACATCTTTTTCTCCTAGCATTTTCAAAATTAATATAATCAAGATTAAGAGCAACGCTATATTTGGAACATCGATGGATAACATCCATGATGGAACTTTAATATAACCCAAATCGCTCATCATTCGTGCAATATTATAGAGCAGGCTTATTAAAAGAATAATTAACTCTGGTAGATATTTTACAAGCTCTTTAAACATTGTCTGCCTCCAATGATTCTTGAATGTTAAGGACGATTAGCATAATAACCTGCTGCAATCCCTGCAGCACCACTTGCTGCTATAACACCTGCAACGCCACCAATGACCTTCCAACCTACGACAACTCCACCAATTACAATCGGTGCAAGACCTCCGTTAACCATCATCAATTCTTCATCTTGAAGAGTAACACAGTTTACATTTTCTAAATTCAATACCATCCAATTCTCCTTTTCTATTTTTAGAATTATAATAACGAGTGTCATTATTCTTTCCACTCGCTAGCTCGTTGGTATTCTCTCGAGCTATGTTATTATTATAATTTGTCAATCAAACAAAAAATAGTGACATAAATGTCACCATCAAAAAAAGCAGGTCTGCCCTGCTTTTTTACTGTATTGCTTCAATTAGTCACCCAAACCGATGCGTTCGAAGATTTCATCCACACGTTTAGTGTAGTAAACAGGGTTGAAGATCTCGTCGATTTCTTCTTGAGTGAGACGTGAAGTTACCTCTGGATCTGCTTCAAGAAGTGGTTTGAAGTCTACTTGGTTATCCCATGATTGGGCAGTCTTTGGTTGAACAAGGTCGTAAGCTTGCTCACGCGTCATGCCTTTTTCAATCAAAGTAAGCATGGCACGTTGGCTGAAGATCAAACCAAATGTAGAGTTCATGTTGCGGATCATGTTTTCTGGGAAGACCGTCAAGTTCTTGACGATATTTCCAAAACGGTTAAGCATGTAGTCAATCAAGATGGTTGTATCTGGTGTGATGATACGCTCAGCTGATGAGTGAGAGATATCACGTTCATGCCAAAGAGCAACATTTTCATAGGCTGTTACCATGTGACCACGGATAACACGTGCAAGACCTGTCATGTTTTCAGAACCGATAGGGTTACGTTTGTGAGGCATTGCTGAAGAACCTTTTTGACCTTTGGCAAAGAACTCTTCCACTTCACGTTGTTCAGATTTTTGAAGACCACGGATTTCCGTTGCCATACGCTCGATCGAAGTTGCGATGCTAGCAAGAACCGCAAAGTACTCAGCGTGAAGGTCACGAGGAAGGACCTGTGTAGAGATTTCTTGAGCACGGATACCAAGCTTGTCGCAGACGTATTTTTCAACGAATGGTGGGATGTTGGCAAAGTTCCCAACCGCACCAGAAATCTTACCAGCTTCTACACCAGCAGCCGCATGCTCGAAACGCTCGATGTTACGCTTCATTTCGCTGTACCAAGTCGCCAATTTAAGACCAAAAGTTGTAGGCTCAGCATGCACACCGTGGGTACGACCCATCATGATGGTGAACTTGTGTTCTTTCGCTTTGTCAGCGATGATGTTAAGGAAGTTTTCAAGGTCCTTGCGGATGATATCGTTGGCTTGTTTGTAGAGATAACCGTAGGCAGTATCTACCACGTCAGTAGAAGTCAACCCATAGTGAACCCACTTACGTTCTTCACCAAGCGTTTCAGAAACCGCACGTGTGAAGGCAACCACATCGTGACGTGTTTGCTGCTCGATTTCAAGAATACGGTCGATGTCAAAGTCTGCTTTTTCACGAATCAAAGCCACATCTTCCTTAGGAATTTCTCCCAACTCAGCCCATGCTTCGTCAGCCAAGATTTCCACCTCAAGCCAAGCACGGTATTTATTTTCTTCAGTCCAAATGTTCGCCATTTCAGGGCGGCTATATCTATCAATCATGTTTTCTTTTCCTTTCTTTTGATGTTTCACTTAAGTAGGGCGGACGTCAGCAGCTTCCTTCGGAATCTCATGACTAAATCTTGAGCCTGAAGTCTCAAAATTTCCGTCGCTTACGCTTTCCCCACGGCGTGAAACATCGGTTTATCAACTAAAAATTACCTTATTCAAATTCTTCTTTCCCAATCCACACTGATGGATAGTGATCCAGTGTATTCAAATCAGTATCCATCGGCAAATCATAAATAGCTAAATAGTTTTCAGGATATTGAGCAATCAACTCTTCATACTTAGCTCTCACTTTTTCGTGATTGCTACTAGCATACAAGACTTCGACGACTGCTCCAGTCTTATCTTTTTCAACAAATGCGTTGACGATGAGTTGAATCATAAAACCTCCTAAATCGAAATTCCCTTCATGTTTGCTTCTAGAATGGGCATGTCCACACCTAACTCCTGACCGGTCTGATAGACACTTTGACAACAGTAGAAAATATCCTGTTTATCATTGTGTAAGGTCATAATTTTTCGAGTTAGCTCACTTTTCGCAAACATGATTTTCATGGCTTTTCCTGCAATCCATGAGGGAATTTTGTAAGGTAAGAGTTCAGCTTTATAAAGCTTCAAATTTACACCACGTGCTTCTACGACTTTCAAAGCCTCTCGAATGGCCTTGATGGCCAATGATAATTCCGAAGAACTATTCATTAAGTTCAAAGCCAATTCTTCTGGATTTTCCAAATTTCCTGAACGAGCAGCTGTCGAAGTAACACCCGCATTAATCGCCATGTGAATCCAAATCCACTCGACCATATCATGAGGAACTTCCCACTTCAAATCTGCAGAAGTCAATAAATCTGTCAGATCAGCATAGTTAGAAATGTGTGCTTTTTGCTCACCTTCTAGCATTAAATGGTCGAACAAGACACCATCCAAATGGTCCTCCTGCATGTGACCACCCGCTGTCGGAAAGGCCAGAATATAGTCATAATCTTCTGCCCACTCCTGGACCTCTTTTCGAGTATTCCAGAAATTGCAAAAGAAAACGAGGGTGCCTTTGATATTATTTTTTCGCAAGGTTTCCACAGCTTCTTTGACAAAACCATGACGCACACTAAGAAAAATAAAATCATATTTCGAATCAGCTTCCGCCACATGAACCTCATAGGTATCATGCTTGTTTTCACTCTTGGAATGATAGCGACCATCTAGCAAATCAACCGAGAGAGATTTTGGAGCATTGTTCCGCTTACTGTCTCTAAGTACGTGTTCTACTTGATGACCTGCCTTTTGAAAAGCGTAGGCGTAAGTGGTCCCGATAACTCCGAGTCCTAGGATTGCTATTCTCACCTAAAAATCAATTCCTTTCCCGAACTCAACCACATTATCCGGTTCATCACTAAACAAAGTCACATGACCCATTTTGCGGTTGTGCTTCGCTTCTAGTTTACCATACATGTGAAGGTGGGCGCTTGGATTTTCTGTGACATAACGCTCAGCTGCTTCGACGTGTTGGCCGAGGACGTTGAGCATGATAGCAGGTGAATGAAGGTGGATGGCTGGAAGCGGTGCACCGAGAACACCTAAGATATGCGTGTCAAATTGTGAAAAATCACAGGCTTCAATTGAGTAGTGTCCTGAATTGTGTGGGCGTGGTGCGATTTCGTTGACGATGATGTCATCAGCTGTCGCAAACATTTCCACACAGAGGGTACCAGACAAGTTCAGCTGTTCAGCGATTCGTACTGCCATGGCTTTGGCTTTTTCAGCTAGACTGTCTGAAATGCGAGCAGGCACGATTGTTTTAGAGAGGATGTTGTTGCGATGGATATTTTCCTGAACTGGGAAAACCGTCACATCCTTGCCGTTACCAGACACGATGACCGAAATCTCAAGGTCGAAGTTGACGAACTCTTCCAAGACACACTCGGCTGAGTTAGCAAGTGCATTTGCCTCTTCCAAATCGTCGGCTGACGTGATGACTTTTTGACCGTGGCCATCGTAACCACCTGTCGCTGTCTTGAGGACGTATTTTTTAGAAAGGTCAATATCTTCCAAATCAAGGCTAGATGTCACAACCTTGTAAGGAGCAACGGTTACTTTAGCCTTGTTTGAGAGGAAGTCCTTCTCAAAGATACGGTTTTGCGAAATGCGAAGCAGGTCTGTTCCTTGTGGGAGCTGACCGTCTTTGATAACAGCGTCAAGGCCGTCAGCGTCGACATTTTCAAACTCATAAGTGAGAACATCACAGCGGTCTGCCAACTGGCGAAGGGCGTCTACGTCATCGTAGGGTGCCACGATAACCTCAGACACACGAGAAGATGGACAATCTGCTGCAGGATCAAGGGTGATAACCTTGTGGCCCATGTAGATAGCTGAAATAGCCATCATCTGACCGAGCTGGCCACCACCGATGATACCAATGGTTTTAGTTGAGCTCATTTGTAGACTCCTCTGCGATTTTTCCTTGTTCTTCAGCAAAGTTAGCAAGCGCATCTGCAATGGCCTTATCTTCTACTGATAGGAGACGGAGGGCAAAGAGGGCAGCGTTAGTCGCACCAGCTTCACCGATAGCCATGGTTGCGACAGGAACCCCACCAGGCATCTGAACGATAGAATAGAGCGAATCTACACCGCTAAGAGCTCGTGATTTGACTGGTACACCGATGACTGGAAGGGTTGTTTTAGCAGCAACCATACCTGGCAAGTGAGCAGCGCCACCAGCACCAGCGATGATGACCTTGATGCCACGGCTACGTGCTTCTTCGGCATGTTTGAACATGAGGTCTGGTGTCCGGTGTGCGGAAACAACTTTCTTTTCGTAAGCGACACCGAAGTTGTCGAGGACTTCAGCAGCTTTTTGCATGGTTGCCCAGTCGGATTTTGAGCCCATGATAATGGAAATTACTGGTTTAGTCATAATTTTTCCTTTTTCTTCTTTTGATAACGGTCTTAGGTGGTGGGGACGGAAGCAAACCTTCGGTTTCATTCCTAAACATTGAGCCTAATGTCTCAATGTTTCCCCCGACCAGAACAGAGACTGTTCTGGTCTTTTCACCACGGCGACCATTATCTTAGTTTGGCTCGCTTTCGCTCGCCTTTTACGACCTACGGTCGCTGATTATTTGTTTGCTTTGCTACCGATATCGTTTCGGTAGAAGAGGCCTTCTGTGTTTTGTTTGTTGAATTCGTTGTAGATGATGTTTTGGCCGTCTTTGACGGTGTCTGCTGTTGTGACCAACATGTAAACACGTCCTCCGTTTGAGAGGAGGTCTTGGCCATTTTCAGCAAATTTAGCTCCAGCATAGTAAGTGATGATGTCACCCTCTGTCTTGGCCGGCAACTTAACACCTTTTTCATAATCCAATGGGTAGCCGTTTGAGGCTACAACCACACCAAGTGTCACACCCTTGTCCGTCCAAGTGATAGCTGGCTCTTTACCATCCAAAATGTCAGTGATATTTTGCGTAAAATCAGAAGTCAAACGAGGCAAGATGATTTGCGTTTCAGGATCGCCAAAACGTGAGTTGAACTCGATGACTTTAGGGCCGTCAGCTGTCAAGATAAGACCAGCGTAAAGGACACCAGTGTAAGGACGACCTTCTTTAATCATACCTTCAAGGACTGGCTTGACAATAGTGTCAACCGCTGTGTCAACCACGCTCTGTGGCAAGTGAGGAACCGGCGCATAGGCACCCATCCCACCAGTGTTAGGGCCCTTGTCCCCATCATAAGCACGTTTGTGGTCCTGAGCCGTTGGCATAATGTAGAATTTATCTCCATTGACAAAGGCAAAGAGAGAAAACTCTTCCCCGTCAAGAAATTCCTCGATGACCACTCGCGCACCTGAATCACCGAATTTATTGTCCAAAAGCATCTCGTGAGCAGCTTCGACGGCTTGCTCAACCGTTTCAGCAACGACGACACCTTTCCCAAGGGCCAAACCGTCTGCCTTGACGACGATTGGAGCGCCTTTTTCCTTGATGTAGGCCTTTGCTTCCTCGAAATCTGAAAATGTGCCATAGGCTGCTGTCGGAACGTCGTATTTGACCATGATTTCCTTAGCGAAATCCTTAGACCACTCCAGCTCAGCCGCAGCCTTGGTCGGACCAAAGGCTTTGAGTCCTGCCGCATTGAAATCATCCACGATACCAGCCGCAAGGGCATCATCTGGACCGATAAAGGTCCAAGCAATATCGTTCGCCCTTGCGAAGTCAATCAGCTTAGAATGTTCGGAAATTCCGATATTGATCAAATCAAGACCGTCCAATGTCATCCCGTCATTCCCAGGAGCTACGAAAACTTGCTCAACGTCTTTAGACTCCAATAATTTCTTGGCAATCGCATGTTCACGACCACCAGAACCAACAACCAAAAGTTTCATTTGAAAGATACCTCAATATCAAATAAGACTAGGGGCAAATGCCCGTTAACGACAATCATTCGGAAAAATTAGCAATTTTCACGAATTATACATAACCATTATAACATATTTGTTCGGAGATATGGGTGTGTATCCAAATTTGGACATAAAAAAGGCAGCCACTTGGACCGCCTCTTGGGAGATTATGAAAATGAAAAAAGTTATTTAGGATTGATGATAGTATAGTCTAAACAGCTTAAGGGAGGCTTAAACGCAAAAATATCTTCATTTTCCTGAAAAACTGCGAATAGGTAGGTGGAGGTTAAAATGAAGAAAAAATTACTAAATTGTCTCTTACCGCTAGCTTGTCTAGCGACTGTATCGGTTTCGTGTGGCAGCTCTGCTCAGGCGGCTGTCCTCGGAGATGACTATCCTTCCTCTTGGAAATACGGTGGCTTCGGTGTCGATCCATGGACCATGTACTGGCGTCAGTGCACATCCTTTGCGGCCTATCGCCTCAGTAACACCAACGGTTTCACTCTGCCTGTAGGTTATGGAAATGCCATCACTTGGGGCAGTATCGCACGTGCCAATGGTCACCGTGTTGACATGAATCCTGCTGTTGGAAGTATCGCTTGGTTTTCAGCTGGTGTCAATGGAGCTGGTCATATGGGGCATGTCGCTTGGGTTGCGGAAGTTCATGGTGATCAGGTGACCATTGAAGAGTACAACTACGATGCGGGACAAGGGCCTGAGAAATACCACAAACGTAGCTTCCATAAGAGTCAAGTGTCTGGCTATATTCATTTTAAAGACATCGATTCAGGAGCTCAAAATGGAAATCCTACTACCCCTTCTATCAAAGTTGGCGATACGGTCCGCTTCACAGGAACCTTCCGTGTCACGTCTGTGTCAGGAAATACCATCACCAGCCAAGACCTAGCAGGGGGCACACCAACCAAACACAATATCGTTGACCCTGGGCCCGTTCTTGAAGTTGATGGACAAGGCAATCCAACATCAGACCAGTACCTCAATCCTGGTGAGACCTTTACTATTCCAGGTAACTTCAAAGTTCTTGCAATTGACCCACCAAGCGATGGTGTCCTCGTCCAAATCGGAAATCGCAAGACTTGGGTAACCCAGTCTGTTCTTGAAAAGGTTTAAATCTATTGAACAATCGTGAGAACGGTTGTTTTTTTTCATGCACCGAAATAAAAAAGCCCAGCCAGTGCTGAGCTCTTAGGAGATTTATGAAAAAGAAAAGTTTTTTAGGATAGTATTAGTATAACTTGGAGAGCTTAAAGGAAACTTAAGGAATCTAAAAAACATCCAAATTCTTGGATGCTTTGTAAATTCTTAGTGACGGAAGTGACGAACGCCTGTAAAGATCATTGTCAAACCATGTTTATCAGCAGCTTCGATTGACTCTTGGTCACGGACTGATCCACCCGGTTGGATGATTGCTTTAATACCTGCTTTAGCGATTTCTTCCACGTTATCTGCAAATGGGAAGAAGGCATCTGAAGCAAGAACAGCACCATCAAGACGGTCTTTAGCTTGGTCAATGGCGATACGGACTGAAGCCACACGGTTAGTTTGACCTGGGCCAACACCAAGTGTCATGTGGTCGTTAGTCACGATGATGCCATTTGATTTGACGTACTTGATTGCTTTCCAAGCAAACTCAAGAGCTGTCGCTTCTGTCTCAGTTGGTTGGCGTTTAGTAACCACTTGCCAGTCAGCTGGACTTTCTTTAACAACGTCTTGGTTTTGAACGAGGAGACCACCTACAACACCAGTGTATTCTGCTTCCACTTCACTATCGTCTTGAGCGTCAAATGGCAACTCAAGGATACGCAAGTTTTTCTTCTTAGTTGTCAAGATTTCAAGCGCTTCATCTGTGTAGCTTGGTGCAATGATGATTTCAAGGAAGACACCGTGCATTTTCTTAGCTGTCGCAGCGTCAACTTCTCGGTTGAGGACTACAATACCACCGAAGATTGATACTGGGTCAGCTTCATAAGCGTAGTCCCAAGCTGTTTCGATGTCGTCAGCTTGACCGATACCACATGGGTTCATGTGTTTGAGAGCCACAACTGTTGGACGGTCTTTGAAATCACGGATGATACGGATAGCGGCATCAGCGTCACGGATATTGTTGAATGACAATTCTTTACCGTTAAGCTGTTTAGCTGAAGCAATTGAGTAAGCCGTTGGCAAACCTTTTTGGTAGAAGTCTGCGTCTTGTTGAGGGTTTTCACCATAACGCATTGGTTGCTTGAGGTCATAGGTCAAAGTGAGTTTTTCAGGTTTTGTTTCACCCACTTGAGCTGTGAAGTATTCCGCAATCAAAGCGTCGTATGAAGCTGTGTGACGGTATACTTTCGCTGCCAAACGTTGGCGAGTTTCGTAGCTTGTTTCGCCGTTCGCTGACAATTCGTCAAGAACAACAGCATAGTCAGCAGGGTCTACCACAACTGTTACGCTAGCGTGGTTTTTAGCTGCTGAACGAAGCATTGATGGCCCACCGATATCGATGTTTTCAACCGCATCAGCGTAAGTCACGTCTGGTTTGAGGATAGTTTCCTTGAATGGGTAAAGGTTTACCACAACAAGGTCGATAAGTTCGATATTATTGTCCTTGGCCGCTTGAAGGTGGCTATCGAGGTCACGACGAGCGAGGAGACCACCGTGGATATTTGGGTGGAGAGTCTTCACACGACCGTCCATCATTTCTGGGAAACCAGTCACATCGTCGATGGCGATAGTGTCTACCCCAGCATTGTCAAGGACAACTTTAGTACCACCTGTTGAGATGATGTCCCAACCGAGTTTTTTGAGTTCTTGGGCAAATTCAACAATGCCCGCTTTGTCTGAGACTGAAATAAGTGCTCGTTTAGTCATTTTCTTTCTTTTCCTTTTTTTAAAAAAGTTCTTTATCTGCTACAGTCGAAAATTATCTTTCAGCTCTAGGGCTTTCTTATTTTCGTGCAACTCCCAAACTATCCAACACTTCTGGATAGAGCTTGTACTCTGTTTCGTGGATGCGAGTTTCGAAAGTATCAAGGGTATCACCTTCAAGGCGTGGCACACGGACTTGTTTGATGACCTTACCGGTATCAACGCCAGAATCCACCCAGTGAATAGTCACACCAGACTGGTCAACACCTGCATTCCAAGCATCCTCAATACCATGAGCACCTGGGAATTCAGGAAGATAAGCCGGGTGAATATTGATGATACGGCCCTCATAAGCTGCCAGAAAGGTTGGACCGACGATTTTCATATAACCGGCCAAGCAAACCAAATCTATCTGGTGTTCATTCAAGAGTTTGACGATAGCTTCTTCATAAGCTGCTTTATTGTCAAATTCCTTGAGTTCAAAAGCATGGCTAGCCACACCAAGGGTCTTGGCACGTTCTAAGACATAGGCATCACGGTGATCTGAAAAAACAAATTCTACTGGAAATTGTTCCGCAATCACTTGGAAGTTTGAGCCGTTGCCAGAGGCAAAAACAGCAATCCTTTTAGCCATTATTTTATCACCACACTTGCGCCATCTTTCTTCACAATACGACCAATTTCATAAACAGGTTCGTCAAGAAGTTCTTTGACACGTTCAACATTTTCTGGTTTAACCGCAAGCATGAGACCAATACCCATGTTGAAGATTTCAAACATTTCTTCATGTTTGATTTCACCATATTTTTCAAGGGCTTTAAAAATTGGAAGAACTGGGACTTTACTTTCGTCAATTTCAGCAGCCAAGTCATCTGAGAACATACGTGGTACATTTTCGATGAAACCACCACCTGTGATGTGGGCAATACCGTTAACCAATTCTTCTTTTATGAGTGGCAAAGCTGCTTTGACGTAGATACGAGTTGGTTCAAGAAGAACGTCTTTAAGTTTTTTGCCTTCAAGTTCTGGAAGAACTTCTTCACCTGTGTAATCAGCAAAGACACGACGCACGAGTGAGTAACCGTTGGAGTGGATACCACTTGAAGCAAGTCCAAGAAGCACATCACCTTCAGCTACTTTTGAGCCGTCGATGATTTGAGATTTTTCTGCGATACCTACCGCGAAACCTGCCAAATCATAGTCGTCTTCACCATACATACCAGGCATTTCAGCAGTTTCACCACCAATAAGGGCTGCACCTGCTTGCACACAACCTTCAGCAACACCAGCAACGACCTGCTCCAATTTAGCTGGTTCATTTTTACCAGTTGCTACGTAGTCAAGGAAGTAAAGGGGCTCAGCACCTGCGGCGATGATATCGTTAACACACATAGCGACACAGTCTTGACCGATAGTATCGTGTTTGTCGTACTTAATAGCAAGCATGAGTTTAGTACCGACACCATCTGTACCTGAAATCAAAACGGGCTCTTTGACACCTGTTTTTGAAAGGTCGAACATACCACCGAAGCCACCGAGAGCTCCCATGACACCTGCACGCTCTGTACGAGCAACGTGTTTTTTGATACGTTCAACAACTTCATAACCTGCTTCAACATCCACACCCGATTGAGCGTAAGCATTTTTATTTGTCATTTTATTTATTCCTTTTCTTTTTTCGAGAAAGAGTGCGACGTATTTTTAGATGAACCATCTTTTTATCTAAAAATACTAGTCAGGTCTCTAGCTTTGACCCCATAGGGCAAAGTGTCTACTGACAAATGCTTTAGCTTTTAGTCAGTAGTGAGACGTGGAGCGTAAGCATTTTTAGACATAATTTTTTCCTCTTTTTTCTTCTGCACTGCTCTTAATAGAAAGAAGTGTGTTCTTTCAAACTTTCCAAATAGCGTTCTTCGTAGTCATACAATGGTGTTGGATATTTACCATCAAAGTAAGCCACACAAAGGCCACCGTTTGGTGCATCTGTGTCAATTCCAATAGAATCAATCAATCCATCAATAGACAAGTAAGTCAAGCTATCCGCTCCAATGATTTCGCGTGTTTCCTCAACTGTATGATTGGCCGCAATCAATTCCTTACGTGTTTGAATATCGATACCGTAGAAACATGGATAGGCAAGGGCTGGACTACCGATTGCTACGTGAACCTCTGTTGCTCCTGCTTCTTTTAACAAATTAACGATACGACGTGAGGTCGTCCCACGTACAATAGAATCGTCAATCATAACCACACGTTTGCCTTTAACAACACCTGATACGGCAGAGAGCTTCATACGAACTCCTTGCTCACGTAATTCTTGTGTTGGTTGGATAAAGGTACGTTGAGTGTATTGGTTTTTAATCAAGCCCATTTCATTTGGCAAGCCTGATTCTTCTGCAAATCCCATGGCTGCGCTAAGTGATGAATTAGGCACACCAACTACAATATCTGCTTCATGTTTGAATTCACGTGCCAATTGAGCACCCATACGTTTACGAGCTGTATGGACATTGACCCCTTGAATATTTGAATCAGGACGGGCAAAGTAAATATACTCCATTGAGCAAACAGCCAATTGGGTGTCCGTTGTATAGTTATCGTAAGTAATGCCATTATCATCGATGATAACAACCTCACCTGGATTCACATCGCGAATCCACTCTGCTCCAACCACTTCAAAGGCACAGGTTTCAGATGAAACCACAATAGCTCCATTGGCCATCTTACCAATAGAAAGGGGACGGAAACCATTTGGATCCAAGGCTGCAATGAGCTTGTCCTCAAGCATGAGGAGGTAAGCAAATCCACCTTTAACAGTATTCAAGGCTTCTTTCACCTTACCCATGAAGGATGGGTTATGGCTACGACGAATCAAATGGGCCAAAATTTCTGAGTCAGAAGTCGAGTTAAAGATTGCACCATTTTTTTCCAACTCACGTCTAAGTGATTCTGCATTAGTCAAGTTCCCGTTGTGGGCAAGCCCAAACTGATTGTCATGAAAGCGAAAGAGGAAGGGCTGGATGTTATCCACCGAAGCTTCACCAGCAGTCGCATAACGAACATGACCGATAGCAGCCGTTCCAGTTAGCTTGTCCAAGTTGGCTGGATCACGGAAAACTTCTGAGAGAAGCCCCATATCACGATGACGCTTCAATTGACCCGCATCATTTGAGAGAATTCCTGCTCCTTCTTGACCACGGTGTTGGAGACTGTGAAGTCCGAAATAAGTTAATTTGGCAGCATCTGGGTGACCCCAGATACCAAAAACACCACATTCTTCATTAAGAGATTTAACTTCGTATGTCATTTTTTATACCTTTTATTTTTGATATTTTCCTTATGCAAGGCGAACGAAAAACTGTTTCTAGCCTCTCATTTCACTAATTGGAACTCAAGCTTTCAAGCTCTTTAGAACCACTGCATATCGAAAAATATCATTACTGAGTACACTTGGCACTCTATTATTTTCCAGTAAAGTATTTAACCGCTGACGCAAAGAGGTGTTGGTCTTTATTTCCTGGAATATTTTGGAAGAGACCGTCTTCGAAACGTTCTGAGTGACCCATCTTACCAATAATTTGACCATTCTTGCTTGTGATACCTTCGATAGCATTCACAGATCCGTTAGGATTGTATTTTGAATCCATGCTTGGTTTACCTTCGAAGTCAACATATTGGGTAAAGATTTGACCATTGTCACGAAGCTCTGCAAATTCCTCAGCTGTCACGACAAATTTACCTTCACCATGTGATACTGGGATGGCATGGATGTCACCAACTTCTACTCCAGCAAGCCATGGTGAGTTAGTGTTGGCAATACGTGTTTCAACCATCTTAGCCACGTGTTGGTTGGCATCATTGTAGAATAGGGTTGGACTAGTACTGCTTGCATCTTCAAAGTTACCATATGGAAGAAGACCTGATTTGACAAGAGCTTGGAATCCGTTACAGATACCGATAATCAAACCTCCACGTTCGATGAAGCTATCGATGGCTGCACGTACTTTTTCATTGAGCAAGATATTAACGATAAATTTAGCTGATCCATCTGGTTCATCGGCTGCTGAGAAGCCACCTGCAAAGAAGATAATGTTAGCTTTTTCGATATTGTCAACCATGGTGTCAACAGACTTGACAATAGCTTCTTCGTTAAGTGTTACAAATGGTACTAAGTTGACTTTTGCACCTTCTTTTTCAAAGGCCTTAGCTGAATCGTACTCAGAGTTAGTACCTGGGAACACTGGGATGTAAACCACTGGTGTATCAACTGTTTCTTTAGCTTTGATAACAGCATCTGATGCCACAGCAGGTACTTCTTCCAACTCAGTTGCTTGTGCAAATTCCGTTGGGTAAACCTCTTCCAATTTACCTTGGAAGGCACTGTCAAGTTTGTGTCCATCAAGCGTTACATCATTGACAGTAAGTGTAAAGTCAGCTACTGTTTGTCCAATCTTGGCAACCCCTGCAATATCTTCCGGAGATGTGAAGACGAATCCACCCAATTGAGCTGTCAAGGCAGTCTCAAGATTTTCAAGGGTTACAGTGGCACCAATATGGTTACCAAATGTTGCAAGAGCAAGCGCTTCAACGACACCACCATATTTGACAGCTGATGCAGATGTGACTTTATGGTCAGCTTGGATGGCTTCAAACTTAGCAAAGTTAGACTTGATAAGATCGAAGTCAATTTCTTGTGCCAAAGCTTGACCTGAGATGTAATAGATGTTTTCACCAGCAGCTTTGAATTCTGGAGAAAGGACCTTACGGCTATCTGCAGTTGTTACCCCAAAAGCAACCAAGGTTGGTGGTACTGTCAATTCTTCAAAGGTACCAGACATAGAATCTTTACCACCAATAGATGGCAAACCAAGTTGAATCTGAGCTTCAATTGATCCAAGAAGAGCTGATACTGGTTGACCAAAACGCTCTGCTTGTTTATCCATACGCTCGAAGTATTCTTGATAAGAGAAACGAGCCATAGACCAGTTTGCACCAGCAGCAACCAAACGAGCGGTTGCTTCGATGACCGCATAAGCAGCACCATGATATGGAGACCATTCTGCTACATAAGGGTTGAACCCTTGCGCCATAACAGAAGCAGTTGTTGTCACACCATGTTGGACTGGCAATTTCTGTACAGAAGCTTCAGTTGGTGTGATTTGGTAGCGACCACCAAGTGGGTGATTGACTGTTGAACGACCAACTGAGCTATCAAAGATGGTTTGTAAACCTTTTTGACTTGCATGGTTAAGGTCAGCCAAAACTTCAAGAGTATCAGCTTCAAGGGTTTCGGTAGAGGTTTGGCGTTCTTCTGGAAGCTTGACATCCTTGTCAACCACCTTAGCATCTACAACCACACGCACACCGTTTGTATCAAGGAAACGACGTTCCAAATCAACGATGGTTTCGCCATTCCAGTGCATGACAAGATTTGGTTTTTTAGTCACTGTCGCAACGACAACAGCATCAATATTTTCTTTATTACATTCAGCAACAAAAGCGTCTACATCATCTGGACGAACCACTACAGCCATACGTTCCTGAGATTCAGAAATGGCAATTTCTGTACCGTTCAAACCTTGGTATTTCAATGGTACTTTGTCTAGATCAATTTCAAGACCATCTGCCAATTCACCGATAGCCACACAGACACCACCAGCACCAAAGTCATTTGATTTCTTGATCAGACGTGTCACTTCCCCATTACGGAAAAGACGTTGAATCTTACGTTCTTCGATGGCATTCCCTTTTTGAACCTCAGCACCAGCTGTTTCAACAGATTCAACCGTTTGAACTTTAGAAGAACCTGTCGCACCACCGACACCATCACGTCCAGTCTTACCACCGAGCAAGATAATCACATCACCTGCTTCAGGTTTTTCACGGACAACATTTTCCTTAGGAGCCGCACCGACAACGGCACCTAGCTCCATACGCTTAGCAACGAAACCTGGGTGGAAGTATTCACGAACATAGGTTGTTGCAAGACCAATTTGGTTACCGTATGAAGAATAACCGTGAGCCGCTGTTTTAGAAATCACTTGTTGTGGCAATTTACCAGCACGAGTTTCAGCAATTGGTGTTGTAATATCACCAGCACCTGAGATACGCATGGCTTGGTAAACGTATGAACGACCTGACAATGGGTCACGAATGGCCCCACCAATACAAGTAGCTGCACCACCAAATGGTTCAATCTCCGTTGGGTGGTTGTGGGTTTCGTTTTTGAACATGAGAAGCCATGGTTCTTTCACACCATTGACATCCACTTCAATTTCAACAGAGCAGGCATTGATTTCATCAGACACTTCCATGTCGTCCAAACGACCATTGGCACGCTCATAACGACCAAAAATAGTCGCCATATCCATCAAGGTTTGAGGTTTTTCAGTACGTCCCAACTCATCACGCATGGCAATATACTTGTCATAAGTCGCTTGCAATTGTTTTTCAAATTTAGAAGCAGAGAAGTCGATGTTTTTCAACTCAGTCTCGAAAGTTGTGTGACGACAGTGGTCAGACCAGTAAGTATCCAACACCTTAAGCTCAGTCTCAGTTGGCACACGACCAATAGACTTGAAGTAATCTTGAATGAATAGAAGGTCATCCACTTCCATTGCCAATCCTTGCTCTGCCTTATACTTAGCAAAATCTTCTGCCGTATAAGTTTCAAAGAAATCCAAACTTGGAATGGTCTTGTCAGACTCAGAGAAATCCTGTTTAGCAATGCCAACAGTGATGTCTTTGAAACGAGAATCCACTGGGTTCAAGAGGTAGTTTTTGACAGCTTCCAACTCATTCGCATCAATATCCTTGTTAACCAAGTAAAGTTGCGCTGTGTTCGCCGTTACATCATTTGAACTACCAAGCAAAAGCAAAGCTTCCTGTGAAGATGCCGCACGTTGGTCAAATTGACCAGGCAAACTTTCGATAGCAAAGAAAGCATACTTCTCAAGATCAGCCTTAACCGCAGCTTCATCCAAAACAGTATCGGTCACTTGCTCAGAGAAGATGTGTTTTTCCGCACGCGCAAACAAGTCCTCTGCCAAATTAAAGACATCGTAAACTTGAACAATACGAAGATCATTCAAAGTTTTCAACTGAAGATTATGCTTTAATTCTTTTACTAAAGAGTGAGATTTCACACGAAAATCAGCTTTTTTCTCAACGAAAATACGTTTATCCATTTTATTTCCTTTATCTATTTCTACTTAAAGATTGTAGTGAAGACCAAGTATTCTATTTGTAAAAGGCTACTTCAATCCTTGTAATTTTTCCAATACAACTTCATAAACATCTGTCAAGCTACCAAGATCACGACGGAAGACATCCTTGTCCATATGGTGCCCCTCAGCATCCCAAAGGCGGCAGTTATCTGGTGAAAATTCATCTGCCAAGATAATTTTGCCATCCTTATCAAAACCGAATTCCAATTTGAAGTCAATCAAACGAAGACCAATTTGTGCAAACCAATCTTTCAGCAATTCATTGATATGACGCGTTTCTTCCTTGATATAAGCAATTTGTTCATCATTGGCAATATCCAAGAACTTCACATGCTCATCATTGATGAATGGATCATCCAAATCATCGTTCTTATAGTAAAATTCAACGATAGGAGTTTTCAAGTCCAAACCTTCTTCCACGCCAAAACGTTTAGAAAAAGAACCCGCAGTCACGTTACGAAGAACAACCTCCAAAGGAATGATTTTCACTTTCTTGTTGAGTTGTTCTGTGTCAGAAATACGTTCGATAAAGTGAGTAGCTACACCCGCAGCATTCAATTTTTCAAAAATAAGAGACGAAATCTGATTATTTAGCACACCCTTTCCCTTAATAGTCTCCTTACGAGCACCATTAAGCATAGTTGCTTGGTCCTTATAGACCGACTTAATCACATTTTCGTCTTCTGTACTATAAATATCTTTAGCTTTACCAGTATAAATTAGTTGGTTTGACATGGTATTGTTCGCCTTTCAAGTTTATTCTTCCTAATTATACCACACCAGAATCCAAAAACCAATATATAGCAAACTTTATTACTTTAGTAAAAAAACAACGTTCGTCTTTTGATTCTTTTTTAGAGTTCCCTAATAAAAAATGTATAGAAAAAAGGAGTGTGACAGAACTAAATCCATATAACATTTAGTTTCTTGCCTCACTCCCACAAAATAACAATCATATAATACACAACTATTATACTCTTATCTAACTCTAGCTTTCTTATTCTTTATTCAATTCCTCAGACAAATAGTCCAACAAATCAGCTACCTTAACCATATGGTCAATAGTATCATCGGAAATCTCAAGAGCAAACTCATCCTCCAAATTAATAATGAATTCCATAAGCTCTATTGAATCCACACCCAAGTCATCTAATTTGGTGTCTTCAGTTAAAACAATGTCCTCTTTACCCATCTGCTCTTGAATCACGAGCTGCATTTTCTGAAGAATTTCTACTCTACTCATCAGTTAGCCTCCTCTTTCGGACTAAAGGCTTCAACTAGCTGCTCAACAACCTTAGTATCAAGCATCGTACGAACCTGCTTAATGGTGTAGTAAACTGCCTTAGCATCACTAGATCCATGACATTTTACTACGGGAGCTTTAAGACCAAAGAGAACCGCACCTCCGGCGCTAGAGTAATCCATAGTCTCTTTCATACCTTTTAGACTATCCTTCAATAGGAAGGCACCTAACTTAGCTTTAAGACCACCATTCATGATAGCTGACTTAAGAGTCTTCATGGCACCAAGTCCCGTTCCTTCAATTGCCTTAAGAACTGCATTTCCTGTGAAACCATCAGCGACTACTACATCAGCAGCTCCTGACATAATTTCACGCGCCTCAACATTACCAACAAAGTTAATACTTGGCTCCTTAGATAGGAGTTCAAAAGCCTCCTTACGAAGACTATCCCCCTTTGTTTCCTCAGTCCCATTATTAAGGAGACCTACACGAGGGTTGGCAATACCACGCACATTTTTAGCATAGAAAGAGCCTAAAATAGCATATTGATGCAAATGACTAGCTGTATTTTCCGCATTTGCACCTAAATCAAGCATATCAAAGGGTTGACCAGTAAAACTTGGCATTGTTGACATAAGACCTGGACGCTCAACTCCCTTAATACGTCCGACCACGAAGAGACCTGCGGCAAGAAGGGCACCTGTATTTCCCGCAGAAATCACGGCACCTGCTTTTTTCTCCTTAACAGCTTGTGCACCTAAGACCATTGAAGCTTTTTTCTTCTTGCGAATAGCTTTAGCTGGCTCATCATCCGAATTTATCTTTTCATCAGTATGCACAATGCTCACACGTTCATTCGCTGTCAAATAAGTCTTGATTTTAGCTTCATCACCATAAAGCTGGATTTCAATATCTTTGAAATCTGCTATAGCTTGGTTGACTCCCTCTACAATTGCTTGTGGCGCATTATCGCCACCCATAGCATCTACTGCAATTACATGCATAGCATTCTCCCTCTCGTCCTCTGCCATAAAAAACAAACTCAGATTTCTTTCAATAAAATATTAGGTAACTAAAATAGACTAGTTCACTGTTTCTAGCAGAGTCTTTCAGCTTATTATCTTATTATTATAGCACGAACTGACCTGCATTTTAACCCCTGAGACTGAAAACCATTACTTTCCTGTTTCACGTGAAACAAAAAGAAGATAATGTCTAGTCAGCACTATCTTCTTTATTCATAATATGGCCCCAAGAATTTAGATTATCAATAAATTTCTTACTTTTAAGATGTATTCCAACATAATTATCATAGAGGTCACCGATAAAATATCGTAGCTTTCGTTTCATGTCATCCTTAACAGATATGCTTCTCAATTCTTCAAAGGAAAGCCCCTGAAAACGATCTAAAAGATAAGGAACATTAGGGTCCAAGTGACTACGCCTTTCATCCTCTGCATAGTGATTTGGACAAAGTAGCCCCGAGAACTTAAACGAGAAATCAAAAGGAAGTCCTACACGATGACAAAAGACACACTCGTGAAAATTCAAGCGTACGCCGAAACGGTCTAAAACCTGAATCTCAAAGATATTAGTCAATATTTCATAATCCAAGCCTTCTTCCATTAATTCAAGCGTCTTCTCCAAGAATACAAATAATTGCGCATCTGTCACACCATCAGCAATAGTAGCATCTGTCAATGCAGCCAAATAAGTCGCATAAGACAGCTTGAAAATATCGCTTGTAATTTCCTTGAAGGATTGTGCCTGGCTATAATCTTCTATGAAAGATAGACCTTCATCATTTACAGTCATCATGAATTCAGCGATGGTCAAAGGTTGAATGACAGCACTTAATTTACCTGTCCCACCACCTCTAACAAAAAACATCCGTTTACCAGCTTGCTCGGTAAAAATTTTAACTAGTTTATCATTCTCACGATAATTACGATTGAATAGGACAAGCCCTCTACTCTCAAGCTTCTGCATGTTCTTCCATAAACTCTTTCAAACGAGTCATAGCTGTTTCAATAGTATCCATGCTAGCCGCATACGACAAGCGAACAAAGCCTTCGCCATACTTCCCAAAAGCGACCCCTGGGATAATCGCAATGGCTTTTTCACGAGCAAAGTCTTGGCAGAACTTAAAGGAGTCTTGAGTATACCCTTCTGGAATCTTAGCAAAGATGTAGAAAGCACCATCAGGTTTAATAATTCTGAAACCAAGTTCAGTCATTTTTTCAAGAATATAATCGCGACGCTTCAAGTACTCAACTTTCATTGGTTGGGCATCATCCTTACCAGCAGATAAGGCTTCAATAGCTGCAAATTGCGCCATTGTTGCTGCAGCTGTTACCAAATATTGGTGACTCTTAATCAACTGAGCCGTCAAGACTGCAGGTGCGAAAATCAAACCAATACGCCACCCTGTCATCGCATGAGATTTAGACAAACCATTAATCAAAATCGTTTGTTCCGGCAAATACTCAGCAATAGATACATGGTGATCCACATAAGTTAGTTCAGAGTAAACTTCATCACTAACAACAAAAATATCGTATTTTTTCAGAACTTCAGCCAGATCTTTAATCTGTTGACGTGAGTAGGTCACACCGGTTGGGTTGGTTGGGTAGTTAAGCAAAACGGCTTTGAGCTTATCTCCCTGCTCCAAAATTGCCTTTTCTAACATCTCCGGAGTCAAAACAAAATCATTAGCTGTTGTATCAATTTCGACAATTTCAGCACCAACTAGATTTGCAATCGGCTCATATCCTGGATAGGCTGGTGCAGGTAAAAGAATCGTATCACCTGGCTCCAAAATCGCTGTCAAAGTTGCAGAAAGAGCTTCTGTAGCTCCAATAGTCACCAATATTTCATTTTCTGGGTTATAAGTAAGATTGTATTTTTCCTTAACAAACTCCGCAGCTGCTTGACGCAAAGCAGGAAGCCCTGCCATACCTGTATAGTGCGACTGGTTAGCATCGATAGCAGCTTTAGCAGCCTCTTTTACATGATCTGGAGTTGTAAAATCAGGTTCACCAAGTGTCAACTTTTTGATCCCTGGTACATCTGAAATTGATTGGTCAAACTGACGAATCATTGAAACTTCAATCTTATCTAAATTTTTATTAAAACGTTGTGTTAAATCCATCACGGTCACCTCTTTGCAATTATGCCTTACATTATATCAAAAACTCAAACGCATTTAAACACCAAAAAAGCTAGCCTAGGCTAGCTTTAGTCTATTTATGGCCCATTTCAAACAAAGGTGACAATGGACGTTTTTCATGAATACGAATAATTGCCTCTGAAATCAAATCAGCAATTGAAATTTGTTCAATTTTATCAATCAAACGTTCTTCTGGAAGATAAATCGTGTCCAATACGACAAGCTTCTCAATAGCAGATTTTTGAATATTATCAAGTGCTGGACCTGACAATACAGGGTGAGTACATGAGGCATAAACATGAGTTGCACCAGCTTCAGCAAGCGCATCCGCCGCATGACAGATTGTACCCGCAGTATCAATCATATCATCAATCAAGATACATGTTTTACCTTCAACGTTACCAATAATATTCATAACCTCAGAAGTGTTCATTTTATCAACACTACGACGCTTATCAATGATTGCAATTGGTGTTTTCAAACATTGAGCAAGTTTTCGTGCACGAGTCACACCACCATGGTCTGGAGAAACAACAACAACATCATCTCCAGTAAGACCAGCACGATCAAAGTAATCTGCGATAAGTGGTGCACCCATCAAATGGTCTACAGGAATATCAAAGAATCCTTGAATTTGAGAAGCATGGAGGTCAACTGTCAAAAGTCGATCAACACCTGCAACCTCAAGCATATTAGCAACCAACTTAGATGTGATTGGTTCACGTGAACGTGCCTTACGGTCTTGACGTGCATAACCATAATAAGGCATAACAACACTGATTGTTTCTGCACTTGCACGTTTTAGTGCATCAACCATAATCAAGATTTCCATCAAGTTATCATTTACAGGGGAGCTTGTAGATTGAAGAATAAAAACGTGATGACCACGGATAGATTCTTCAATATTAACTTGAATCTCACCATCTGAAAATTCACGAACACTTGATTTTCCGAGTTCAATACCCATTATATCAGCAACTTTTGCTGCTAATTCCTGGTTAGACGATAAAGCAAACAACTTCAAATTCGTATAAGACATGATTTCCTCCAAAATATCTACTAAACCATTCTACCTTTTTTTAGATTGATTTTCAATGCAAAATAAATGGTGTCACAGTAACTTAACAAGACTAAAAAGATTTAACCTTAACCTCGACATTTTCCCGTCTAAAAGCTGTCCCAGAAAGTAAAGACATTTTGCCATAAAATAAAAACGACTCGAGAAAATTCGAATCGCCTTTTTGTATTCATTATGGGTAAATATAGTATACAGAACCACCATGAGCTGATGATGTTGGATCAAATGTACCACGGTAGTTACCGATTGACATGTTACCAGCATAGTTTGATTCCATAACTTGAATTGAATTTGCACCTGATGCTGATGTGACGTAAGCTACGTGACCATAACCACCACCATCATTTGGCCAAACCGCAATTGCACCGGCTACAGGAGTTGTACCAACTGAGTGACCAGCTGCTTGTGCGCTAGCAATCCAGTTTTTAGCATTACCCCAGTAATTACCAACCCATGAAGCTAATGATTTAGCACCCCAAGTACATTGACCAACAGGATATGTATTAGGAGTTGATGCAGCTGATACTTTAGGAGTTTCAGCAGCAGGAGCTGGTGCTTCTGAAGCTGCAGGTGCTTGACTTGCTGGTGCTTCAGATGTTGCTGCAGGTGCTTCGCTAGCAGGAGCTTCTGAAGCTGCTGGAGCAGCTGATTCTGGTTGTGCTTCAGATGTTACTGGGGCAGCAGGCTCTTGTTGTGCCTCTGACGCAGCTGATTCTGGCTGTGCTTCAGATGTTGCTGGAGCAGCAGGCTCTTGTGTTGCTTCTGAAGTTGCAACAGTTGGTGCTTGAGTAGTTTCTGAAGTTTCTGATGAAACCGGTTCTTGTGCTACTTCTGAGGCTGTCGCTGTTTCTGAAACAGTAGCTTCAGAAGGTTGAGCTACAGCTTCTGAAGTTGCTGCCGCCTCTGATTGAGCTACAAATGCTGCCGCTTCTGAAGATGCTACTGCTTGTGCTGCTGCCTCTGATTCTGCAATTGCTTGAGACTGAGCAACTGATGCTGCAGTTGAAGCTGCCACAGCTTCTGCAGTTGATTTAGCAGAAACAAGTGAAGTTTTTTCATCTTGTGCTGTAGCCAATTCTGCAGCCAAAGTAACTTGTGCTGCTTCTAGTTCAGCTTGTTGAGTTGTCAAACCAGCTTCTGTTGTTTCAAGCTCAGCTTTATTAGTTGCAATTTCATTAATAGCAGCTTGGTTTTGTTCTTGCTTAGCAGCAAGCTCTTTTTGATCAGACTCTTGTTTTGTCAACATGTCATTATTAGCCGTAACAACTTTTGAAATAGCTGTGATACGAGTAATAGCTTCAGAGATTGACTTAGAGTTCAAGATAGAGTTGATGTAGCTAGTCGCAGTGTTATTTTGTTGAGCACTACGAGCTTGTTTCGCCAAAGAATCTTGACGAGCTACAATTTTACTTGATAATTCTTGAATTTCAGATTCCAAATCTGCTGATACTTTTTCAAGTTCAGCATTTTTAGTTTCCAAATCTGATTTTTGTGTTCTAAGTGTAGATACTTGAGATTGGATTGTAGCAACTTGCGCTTGTGCAGTCTCTTGTTGAGAAGCAAGGTTACTAATTGCGTTATCTGCAGCAGCGATTTGCGAATCATAATCCTCTGCATGTACTGATGCAGCTGCTGATAAGGTTACACCACTTACCAACACTGCTGAAAGAATACGTTTTTTCATAATATAAAATACTACTCCTTTTCGATAAGACCTTCTTATTGTATCAAAAAATGGCGCAAACTTTGTTACGCCAATATTACAGTTCTATTTAAATCTATCAACTGACAGATACAAAAATAATTTTTCAAGAATAGGTTTAATAAAGATAAAGATCAAAAGATTAAACACTATACTAGGACTTAGTTGATAAATAATAAAATCCGTCACAGACTCATTGGAGAAACCATAGAATAAGGCAAAGCCAAAATTTATGGTATCAAAGAGAAATAAGAATAAAAACATTAACAAAAAATCAACATAGGTATTTCTCTTAACAATTCGACCTAGCTGAGTTAACAGATAGCATAACAGTGGCAGAGTTAGAATCACTATACCAACTGTTTTGAAATAATAGGTATCATAAAGAAATCCAAAACAAACTAGGTAAAGAAATGCATACTTATTTGGAAAATCAAGAGTTAAGATGAAGATATAAATAATAAAAAGGTGAGATGATAGAAAAAATTCAGGAGATAAATAATGATTAAGTATCATCGAAATATGACCATCCCATAGAAAAGGAACAATACTCAGTAAGAAAGGAATAATAGAATACTTGGATAATTTCATATTATTTACCATCTCCAACTAAAGTAACATAAGAAATTTTATTAAAATCAGCATAAGGTTTTACCAAAATCGTACGATTTCCTTCATAATCAATAACAGAGTCTACAGTACCAATTGGAACATCCTTTACTGATACATCATCAAGACCACTTGTGACTACTTCAGTGCCGACCTTAACGTTAGAAGATGAATTGAGTTGTGTCATCTCTAATAGCTTCTTTTTATTGTCATAACGTGATATAATCCCGAAAATCTGATTATCGTCCTCTGATTTAACACTAGATGCAAGGTAGCTATCACTAGAACTACTAGAGAGTAAAGAAATAGTTGTTGTATCATCATAAACTTTAGTTACAAAGCCAATAACTCCACCATTAGAAGTTGCTAGCATAGATTTACTAACATTCTTAGACTTACCCACATTAATAGTTAACTCTTTTAACCAAGTCACAGAAGGTCTCATAGAAACTTCAGCAGTGAGAACATTATCACGACTTAGCTTGTCCGAAAGATTAAGCGATGCTCTTAAAGAATCATTCTCTTCTTGCAAGTTAGAAATAATAGCCGATTGATTCTCTAAATTTGATAAAGATTTTTTTAAATCACGATTCTCAGAATAAGTTGATAAAAGATCAGAAAGAACATTGTGAGATTTTGATAGTGCAGTAAATGGAACAGAAACCACAGAGTCTACTTTTGTAACTAAACCAGATACATTAAAAGAGATATCCTTCGTTAATTTATTATTAGTAAAGACAAAAGAAAAAAGCATTACAAAAAATAGAATAATAATAAACCCATAAAGAAGAAATCGATAAAAACTATTTTTCATTTTGTCACCTCAAAAAAAGAAAACGAATTATCTAAAAGATAATTCGTCATAATAGTACGGAGAATGGGGGATTCGAACCCCCGCGCCAGTTACCCGACCTAACGATTTAGCAAACCGTCCTCTTCAGCCTCTTGAGTAATTCTCCAATATGGGCACGAGTGGAATCGAACCACCGACCTCACGCTTATCAGGCGTGCGCTCTAACCATCTGAGCTACGCGCCCAAGCAAATGCTTGGCTATAATATCCAAATAAAGCGGGTGACGAGAATCGAACTCGCGACAACAGCTTGGAAGGCTGTAGTTTTACCACTAAACTACACCCGCTTAACAAAATGGCGCGAGACGGAATCGAACCGCCGACACATGGAGCTTCAATCCATTGCTCTACCAACTGAGCTACCGAGCCATATTGCGGGAGCAGGATTTGAACCTACGACCTTCGGGTTATGAGCCCGACGAGCTACCTAGCTGCTCCATCCCGCGTTAATTATAAGGAGGATGTGGGATTCGAACCCACGCACGCTTTTACACGCCTGACGGTTTTCAAGACCGTTCCCTTCAGCCGGACTTGGGTAATCCTCCAAATATTATAATTAATATATGGACCTTGTAGGACTCGAACCTACGACCGCTCGGTTATGAGCCGAGTGCTCTAACCAGTTGAGCTAAAGGTCCAAGAAATCCATATACATAGCGGCGAAGGGGATCGAACCCCCGACCTCCCGGGTATGAACCGGACGCTCTAGCCAGCTGAGCTACACCGCCATAAATCGGGAAGACAGGATTCGAACCTGCGACCCCTTGGTCCCAAACCAAGTGCTCTACCAAGCTGAGCTACTTCCCGATAAAATGCACCCTAGAGGAGTCGAACCTCTAACCGCCTGATTCGTAGTCAGGTACTCTATCCAGTTGAGCTAAGGGTGCTCATTCTTATATTATGCCGAGGACCGGGATCGAACCGGTACGAAAGTTTCCTTTCGCAGGATTTTAAGTCCTGTGCGTCTGCCAGTTCCGCCACCCCGGCTCCTCAAGCGAACGACGGGATTCGAACCCGCGACCCCCACCTTGGCAAGGTGATGTTCTACCACTGAACTACGTTCGCATTTTATGCCGGCTACATGAATTGAACACGCGACCCTCTGATTACAAATCAGATGCTCTACCAACTGAGCTAAGCCGGCTAACTTTTCTAATGCGGGTGAAGGGACTTGAACCCCCACGCCGTTAAGCGCCAGATCCTAAATCTGGTGCGTCTGCCAATTCCGCCACACCCGCATATATGACCCGTACTGGGCTCGAACCAGTGACCCATTGATTAAAAGTCAATTGCTCTACCAACTGAGCTAACGAGTCTCAAATATTTCTACTTGAACGGTCCCGACGGGAATCGAACCCGCGATCTTCGCCGTGACAGGGCGACGTGATAACCGCTACACCACGGGACCTATGGGAGTTAACGGGATCGAACCGCTGACCCTCTGCTTGTAAGGCAGATGCTCTCCCAGCTGAGCTAAACTCCCTTTGCGCTAAGCGACTACCGTATCTAACAGGGGGCAACCCCCAACTACATCAGGCGTACTAGGGCTTAACTTCTGTGTTCGGCATGGGAACAGGTGTATCTCCTAGGCTATCGTCACTTAACTCTGAGTATTCTCAACTCAAAATTGAATATCTATACTGTATCAAGAAACCAAATCGTTGTCAATATGTCTCAGTTACTTTCTTTGGATAAGTCCTCGAGCTATTAGTATTAGTCCGCTACATGTGTCACCACACTTCCACTTCTAACCTATCAACCTGATCATCTCTCAGGGCTCTTACTGATATAAAATCATGGGAAATCTCATCTTGAGGTGGGCTTCACACTTAGATGCTTTCAGCGTTTATCCCTTCCCTACATAGCTACCCAGCGATGCTCTTGGCAGAACAACTGGTACACCAGCGGTAAGTCCACTCTGGTCCTCTCGTACTAGGAGCAGATCCTCTCAAATTTCCTACGCCCGCGACGGATAGGGACCGAACTGTCTCACGACGTTCTGAACCCAGCTCGCGTGCCGCTTTAATGGGCGAACAGCCCAACCCTTGGGACCGACTACAGCCCCAGGATGCGACGAGCCGACATCGAGGTGCCAAACCTCCCCGTCGATGTGAACTCTTGGGGGAGATAAGCCTGTTATCCCCAGGGTAGCTTTTATCCGTTGAGCGATGGCCCTTCCATGCGGAACCACCGGATCACTAAGCCCGACTTTCGTCCCTGCTCGAGTTGTAGCTCTCGCAGTCAAGCTCCCTTATACCTTTACACTCTGCGAATGATTTCCAACCATTCTGAGGGAACCTTTGGGCGCCTCCGTTACCTTTTAGGAGGCGACCGCCCCAGTCAAACTGCCCGTCAGACACTGTCTCCGATAGGGATAACCTATCTGGGTTAGAGTAGCCATAACACAAGGGTAGTATCCCAACAACGCCTCACTCGAAACTGGCGTCCCGAGGTCATAGGCTCCTACCTATCCTGTACATGTGGTACAGATACTCAATATCAAACTGCAGTAAAGCTCCATGGGGTCTTTCCGTCCTGTCGCGGGTAACCTGCATCTTCACAGGTACTAAAATTTCACCGAGTCTCTCGTTGAGACAGTGCCCAAATCATTACGCCTTTCGTGCGGGTCGGAACTTACCCGACAAGGAATTTCGCTACCTTAGGACCGTTATAGTTACGGCCGCCGTTTACTGGGGCTTCAATTCATACCTTCGCTTACGCTAAGCACTCCTCTTAACCTTCCAGCACCGGGCAGGCGTCACCCCCTATACATCATCTTACGATTTAGCAGAGAGCTGTGTTTTTGATAAACAGTTGCTTGGGCCTATTCACTGCGGCTGACCATAAGTCAGCGCCCCTTCTCCCGAAGTTACGGGGCCATTTTGCCGAGTTCCTTAACGAGAGTTCTCTCGCTCACCTGAGGCTACTCGCCTCGACTACCTGTGTCGGTTTGCGGTACGGGTAGAGTATAATTAACGCTAGAAGCTTTTCTTGGCAGTGTGACATCACTAACTTCGCTACTAAACTTCGCTACCCATCACAGCTCAATGTTATAGATATAAGCATTTGACTCATATCACACCTCACTGCTTGGCCAGATACTTCCAATCGTCTGGTTTAGTTAGCCTACTGCGTCCCTCCATCACTATATACTCTAGTACAGGAATATCAACCTGTTGTCCATCGGATACACCTTTCGGTCTCTCCTTAGGTCCCGACTAACCCAGGGCGGACGAGCCTTCCCCTGGAAACCTTAGTCTTACGGTGGACAGGATTCTCACCTGTCTTTCGCTACTCATACCGGCATTCTCACTTCTATGCGCTCCAGCACTCCTCACGGTACACCTTCTTCGCACATAGAACGCTCTCCTACCATACCTATAAAGGTATCCACAGCTTCGGTAATATGTTTTAGCCCCGGTACATTTTCGGCGCAGGGTCACTCGACTAGTGAGCTATTACGCACTCTTTGAATGAATAGCTGCTTCTAAGCTAACATCCTAGTTGTCTGTGCAACCCCACATCCTTTTCCACTTAACATATATTTTGGGACCTTAGCTGGTGGTCTGGGCTGTTTCCCTTTCGACTACGGATCTTAGCACTCGCAGTCTGACTGCCGATTATATCTCGTTGGCATTCGGAGTTTATCTGAGATTGGTAATCCGGGATGGACCCCTCACCCAAACAGTGCTCTACCTCCAAGAGACTTAACATCGACGCTAGCCCTAAAGCTATTTCGGAGAGAACCAGCTATCTCCAAGTTCGTTTGGAATTTCTCCGCTACCCACAAGTCATCCAAGCACTTTTCAACGTGCCCTGGTTCGGTCCTCCAGTGAGTTTTACCTCACCTTCAACCTGCTCATGGGTAGGTCACATGGTTTCGGGTCTACGACATGATACTAATGCGCCCTATTAAGACTCGGTTTCCCTACGGCTCCGTCTCTTCAACTTAACCTCGCATCATATCGTAACTCGCCGGTTCATTCTACAAAAGGCACGCTCTCACCCATTAACGGGCTCGAACTTGTTGTAGGCACACGGTTTCAGGTTCTATTTCACTCCCCTCCCGGGGTGCTTTTCACCTTTCCCTCACGGTACTGGTTCACTATCGGTCACTAGAGAGTATTTAGGGTTGGGAGATGGTCCTCCCAGATTCCGACGAGATTTCTCGTGTCTCGCCGTACTCAGGATACTGCTAGGTATAAAGACTATTTCGAATACGAGGCTATTACTCTCTTTGGCCTACCTTCCCAGGTAGTTCTTCTATACTCTTTAAGTCCACGTTGCAGTCCTACAACCCCGAAGAGTAAACTCTTCGGTTTGCCCTCTTGCCGTTTCGCTCGCCGCTACTAAGGCAATCGCTTTTGCTTTCTCTTCCTGCAGCTACTTAGATGTTTCAGTTCACTGCGTCTTCCTCTACATTACCTTAACAGTAATGAGTGACAGGCATTACCTGCCGGGTTCCCCCATTCGGACATCTCTGGATCATTGCTCACTTACAGCTCCCCAAAGCATTTCGTCGTTAGTCACGTCCTTCATCGGCTTCTAGTGCCAAGGCATCCACCGTGCGCCCTTATTAACTTAACCTTATTTTGGTCTTTCGACCTAACTCATTAAATATTCACAGCGTTTCGGTTTATTTTCTTGTTACTATCTATATGTAATTAATTACATATGGAATTTGATATAGATATTCAATTTTCAATGGACAATACTTGAATCTTTCGATTCAATGGAGCCTAGCGGGATCGAACCGCTGACCTCCTGCGTGCAAAGCAGGCGCTCTCCCAGCTGAGCTAAGGCCCCACAAGACCTCTCAAAACTAAATAAGAAACTCAAGTACATTCCGTTTTTCCTTAGAAAGGAGGTGATCCAGCCGCACCTTCCGATACGGCTACCTTGTTACGACTTCACCCCAATCATCTATCCCACCTTAGGCGGCTGGCTCCAAAAGGTTACCTCACCGACTTCGGGTGTTACAAACTCTCGTGGTGTGACGGGCGGTGTGTACAAGGCCCGGGAACGTATTCACCGCGGCGTGCTGATCCGCGATTACTAGCGATTCCGACTTCATGTAGGCGAGTTGCAGCCTACAATCCGAACTGAGATTGGCTTTAAGAGATTAGCTTGCCGTCACCGACTCGCAACTCGTTGTACCAACCATTGTAGCACGTGTGTAGCCCAGGTCATAAGGGGCATGATGATTTGACGTCATCCCCACCTTCCTCCGGTTTATTACCGGCAGTCTCGCTAGAGTGCCCAACTGAATGATGGCAACTAACAATAGGGGTTGCGCTCGTTGCGGGACTTAACCCAACATCTCACGACACGAGCTGACGACAACCATGCACCACCTGTCACCGATGTACCGAAGTAACTTTCTATCTCTAGAAATAGCATCGGGATGTCAAGACCTGGTAAGGTTCTTCGCGTTGCTTCGAATTAAACCACATGCTCCACCGCTTGTGCGGGCCCCCGTCAATTCCTTTGAGTTTCAACCTTGCGGTCGTACTCCCCAGGCGGAGTGCTTAATGCGTTAGCTGCGGCACTGAATCCCGGAAAGGATCCAACACCTAGCACTCATCGTTTACGGCGTGGACTACCAGGGTATCTAATCCTGTTCGCTCCCCACGCTTTCGAGCCTCAGCGTCAGTTACAGACCAGAGAGCCGCTTTCGCCACCGGTGTTCCTCCATATATCTACGCATTTCACCGCTACACATGGAATTCCACTCTCCCCTTCTGCACTCAAGTTTGACAGTTTCCAAAGCGAACTATGGTTGAGCCACAGCCTTTAACTTCAGACTTATCAAACCGCCTGCGCTCGCTTTACGCCCAATAAATCCGGACAACGCTCGGGACCTACGTATTACCGCGGCTGCTGGCACGTAGTTAGCCGTCCCTTTCTGGTAAGCTACCGTCACAGTGTGAACTTTCCACTCTCACACTCGTTCTTGACTTACAACAGAGCTTTACGATCCGAAAACCTTCTTCACTCACGCGGCGTTGCTCGGTCAGGGTTGCCCCCATTGCCGAAGATTCCCTACTGCTGCCTCCCGTAGGAGTCTGGGCCGTGTCTCAGTCCCAGTGTGGCCGATCACCCTCTCAGGTCGGCTATGTATCGTCGCCTAGGTGAGCCGTTACCTCACCTACTAGCTAATACAACGCAGGTCCATCTTGTAGTGGAGCAATTGCCCCTTTCAAATAAATGACATGTGTCATCCATTGTTATGCGGTATTAGCTATCGTTTCCAATAGTTATCCCCCGCTACAAGGCAGGTTACCTACGCGTTACTCACCCGTTCGCAACTCATCCAAGAAGAGCAAGCTCCTCTCTTCAGCGTTCTACTTGCATGTATTAGGCACGCCGCCAGCGTTCGTCCTGAGCCAGGATCAAACTCTCATTAAAATCTTTAATAATTGTTCGAGCGTTAACTCATTACCGTCGTCTGACGATTTATTCTTGTAAATTGACAGGTTATAATTCTTCTATCATAACCCTGCACTTGGTTTCTTATTCAGTTCTCAAAGGTCTTTGTCTCTCTTAAGACAACTCCTATATTCTAGCAAATCTAGAATAACTTGTCAACACTTTTTTGAAGTTTTTTTACTTCTTGTGTTCGCCGCCTCTTCCGAAACAGCTTATTTATAATATCATCTCTGACTTATCTTGTCAATAACTTGCAGTGATTTTAATTTTCTTTTTTTATAATGCTTTTAAATGGTATTTTTTCTCTCGATTTTACTTTAAAAAAAAGAAGAGTAAAACTCCTTACTCTTCTTCATCTTTATTTTTATTTTCAATTCTTTCTTTGACTTCGTCGTAAGATAGGGCATGGTTATCCTCTTCTGAGTCTGCAAGAGAATCCACCGGCATCTTACCAGTCTCATAAATTGACTTGATTTGTGCAGCATCGAGTGTTTCATACTTAAGCAAAGCTTCTGCAATGAGAGCATGTGTTTCTCGGTTTGCATTGATAATTTCAGCCGCTTTATCGTGTGCCTCAACTAAAAGTGATCGAATTTCTTCATCAATAAGTTGAGCTGTATGAGCTGAGTAAGACTTATCTGTCGTAAATTGTCCTGGATTCATCGCATGATTTCCCTCATATTGGACTGGTCCAAGTTTTTCGCTCATACCATATTCAGTAACCATTGCACGTGCCAGCTGTGTTGCTTGCTCAAAGTCATTTGAAGCACCTGAGGTTTGAACGTTGAAAATAATTTCTTCTGCAACGCGTCCACCCATAAGGCCTGCCAATTGTTCTTTTAGCTCATCTTTAGATGACAACATCTGATCCTCTTTTGGTAGAGAAATCATATAACCACCTGCTCGACCTCGTGGAACAATAGTAACCTTGTGAACATCACGAGCGCTAGAAAGTGTCAAACCAACAATTGTATGACCTGCTTCATGGTAAGCCACAACTTTACGTTCATTTTCTGAAACTTGGCGGTCTTTCTTAGATGGTCCGGCAATAACACGATCCTCTGCTTCATCGATATCACTAGCATCAATTCTAGTCTTACTACGTCGTGCTGCAACTAGAGCTGCCTCATTCAAGACATTCTCTAAGTCGGCTCCGACAAAACCTGGAGTTTGTTGAGCCACAACCTTAAGGTCAACATCTTCAGCCAATGGTTTATTCTTGGCATGGACTTTCAAGATAGCCTCTCGGCCTTTTACATCTGGGCGACCAACAAGAACTTTACGGTCAAAACGTCCTGGACGTAGGAGGGCTGGATCAAGAACATCACTACGGTTGGTTGCAGCAATGACAATGATATTCTCATTTCCATCAAAACCATCCATTTCTATCAACAGTTGGTTAAGGGTTTGTTCACGTTCGTCGTTACCGCCGCCCATTCCAGTACCACGACGACGGCCAACCGCATCGATTTCATCAATAAAGATAATAGCACGTTCAGCCTTTTTAGCGTCTTCAAAAAGACTACGAACACGACTTGCTCCGACACCGACAAACATCTCTACAAAGTCAGAACCTGAGATACTAAAGAAAGGAACATCTGCTTCACCAGCTACAGCTTTAGCAAGCAGAGTTTTACCTGTCCCTGGAGGGCCTTCAAGGAGAACACCCTTAGGGATACGTGCACCCAGTGCCTTATATTTACGTGGATTTTTGAGGAAATCTACGACTTCTACAAGTTCTTCTTTTTCTTCTTCAGCACCAGCCACATCTGTGAAACGAACTTTAATATTCTCTTTTGATTGAGTCTTAGCACGGTTGCGGCCAAAATTCATTGCACCGCGGTTACCGCCTTGATTCATCATGAAAAGGAAGAAAATAGCAATCCCAATCAAAGGTAGGTAACTAAAAAGATATGAAATCCAAGCACCACTTGAACTTTCACGTATCATTTTAACATTAACATCAGCTGCTTCTGATGCTGATTGCAATGCCTGCATGGTTGTTTCATTCTGAAGCACAGTTGACGTAAAGCTACGTGTCTCTGATGATGCACCACCTAAAAATGGTAGACTAAGGTCAGTATCAACCTTCTCAGCCTTTTTGTAGCTACCTTTAACTTCAATGATACTACCGTCTGGCTGATAAGTGATAGATTTTACCTTACCATCTTCAATTTTCTTAACCAACTGTGTGTAAGACAATTGTTGACTTGGGCTTTGGCTTCCTCCTGCAAAGTATTGTACTCCGGTTACAACCGCAATAATAACTATGATGTAGAGAAAAGCGTTCCGTAAGAAGCCATTATTATTTTTATTATTCATAAATTAATTAGACCTTTACTTATTTTGTATAAATTTCTTCTTTTAGGACACCGACATAAGGGAGGTTACGGTATTTTTCATCATAGTCTAGTCCGAAACCAACGATAAATTCATTAGGGACATCATAACATACGTAATCTGCCTCAATATCAACAACACGACCCTCTGGTTTATCAAAAAGAGTTGCGATTTTGACTGAATTGGCTTTACGGTACTTGAACATATCTCGAAGATAAAGGAGCGTACGACCTGTATCAATGATATCTTCAATAAAGATGATGTCTCGTCCTTCAACATTAGTGTCAACATCTTTAAGAATCTTTACTTCACCACTGCTGACAGTTCCGCCACCATAACTTGAAACGACCATAAAGTCCATCTCAATATGGGTGTCGATATGTTTGATAAGTTCTGCCATAAATGGAACAGCACCTTTCAAAACACAGACTAGAAGAGGATTTTTCTCCGCATAATCCTCTGTCAGTTGTTGTCCTAGTTCTTTAGTTTTAGCTACGATATCCTCTTGGGAAAAGAGGACTTTTTTAATGTCTTTTTCTAACATTTGGGTTCCCTTTCTCGAAGTCAATATTCTGTTATTATACCACTTTTACTTCAATCATCGTTATTTGAACATGGTATTTGATTAGAAATTCCTATAAATGACTACAGTGCCATAAAGTATAGCATTTTCAGGTCTTTTTTTCAAATAGAGACGCCCAGCAACATAAAGAAAAATAATATGACCATCTTGTTCTCCTACAATGGCTTTTTGACGATCCTTCTCTAAAATCTTATTGTCTATAAACAGTCGTCTTAATTTTTTATGGTGACTACCAAGGTCAATCTTATCGCCTTCTTTTCTATGACGAATCACTATTGGGGCATCTGACCAAATACTAATAGCATCTGTGTTAGAAACGTCATTGAATTCTGAAAAAGTCAAGGTATAAGCCTCAAACTCAACAGATTTTCCAAATTCTAAGAGACAAGGAGGCGATAAAGAAATAGACGCTTCTTTCCTTATCAAGAAATATGTCTGTGTTTTTACTAGTTCGTAACCATTTTTTAGGGGGATCTTTCCTGAAACATTTTTCCTTAGATAACTTATCAATTGATTAAATTGGCCTTTAGAAAGCTGTAAATCAGGAAAGGTATCTAAATAGTTCTGAAGAAGAAAGATCTGGACAGCATCTGACTGTTGCTGAAAAACAGATAAATCAGTAATAGTAATATTCTTTGTTAACTCCCCTAAAGCTTGCTTCATAAGACCAATCTCCTCGGCTAAAAGACAAAGGTGCTCCTTAAATTTAGGATTTTCCTGAGATAAGGTAGGAAGATAGGTCAATCTGATACGATTCCGAAGATAGGCTAGTGACATATTACTCCTATCTTCAAAATGGAAAGTTACGGGAAGCTGATCTTTCGTAAGATGCAAAAAGGGACGAATAATCTGACCAGTACCAAATGGTCTGATAGCTGAAATTCCTGTCAGGTGTCTTAAACGACTTCCTCTCAACAGTCTCATAAAAATCGTCTCTGCTTGATCATCTGCATGATGGGCTGTTACAAGAGCAGAATATTCATAATCTTTCATGACCCGCTTAAAAAACTCATAGCGAAAGGTACGGGCAGCATTTTCTGAAAACTTTCCTGAGAAGGCACTATAGTGAAAAGGGACCTTATGTTCCTTTGCCCAATGACGTAAATACGCTTCTTCATGCTCCGACTCTTGTCGTTGTTTATGGTTAACGTGAGCAATCCCCAACTGAATATCCAAATCTTTTTGATGGTTATACAAAAAGTGCAGCAAACTCATAGAGTCTGCTCCACCTGATACTGCTACTAAAATTTTCTTGTGCTGGTTAAAATAACCCTTGGCTTGCATCATTTGCAACAATTTTTGTGTCATTATTTTAAAATTCCATAAACATCATCTGCAATTGAGGTGATTTTGTCATAGCCCTCTTTATCCGTAAAAATCGATAGAATAAAGGGAGAATCTGCATAAACAATAGCGACGTCATGTTTAAAGTCGTAGGCATCACCAATTTTATGAGCGACAGGCACATCAATGTTTTTGGAAATACGTTCGCCATCATAGTCCGTACTTGAAAGATAATTGATAATATCTCCATTTTGTCTATAAACAGCCTCCATCAAAGTACCTGCGGCTCTAGCAGTCAACTCCTTTTTATCCATATTCCACGAAGTCGCTGCGGCTTTATCTACTGATTTTTGGAAGGCCTTGTCATACTGATTGGTTACATAATAACCTAATATATTTGTCGCTACATTATCTGAGTTTTGGGCTACAGCCTTTAACAGATTTTCCAAGCTATAATTCTTATCATCAGGCATCTTACTAATCTTTCCAGAACCATCTGGATCATAAGCACCTGGAAAACCATTCACAGCAGAGGTATATTGATACTCATCTGATAATGCTAATTTCTCTTGAGACAGACGTTCCTGTGCATAGTAGAGTACACCAAGCTTCGCTACGCTAGCTGCATACATGCTTTTTTCGTCATTGATAGCAGCTACTCGGTTCGTATCAAGCTGTTTAACATAAACTGAAATGCGCTCTTGATTGTTATACTTCTCATTAAGGACTTTTTGAACAGACTCGATGCGATTATCAGTCGTTGACAAATCAGAAGCGTTAATCCACCCCTCTCCGTCTACCAAATAGTAGGTCCCTGCATGCGTCTGAGCTGCTTGGCTAACCTTAATAGGTTTGAAACTAGCGAGTTTAGAGTCAGCTTTTTCGGTTCCTAACACGTAAGGTTCTTTGTATACCGTTAAACCATCTTTAGTCCAGAAGGTCATATCTACTGGTTTTTGATTATAGATACTATCATCCACAATTGATTTCTGACTAGCGGCTACATAATCACCATCTTGAAGTTGGAAAACAGGTTCACCTTTTGCATTCCAAAAAATAGCAGAAATCGATAGTTTGGTATCCGCTTGGATACTGGTTTTAAATTCGGTTAATTCCTTGTTCTTATAAGTTAGGATATTTGTTATCGTTCTTGGATTTTTAGGAATCTGTTTAAATTGACTCAAGCTAGCTGTAGTATTTTGAGTCAATTTTTGAACCTGTTTTGGGGTCAGAGCTAGCTCCTTCTCCATAGGAAGTAGGACTAGAGGGCTAGAAGATACAAGCACAACAGTTGCAGCTATTAAGAGCTTTTTCATGCTTGTTTCTTCACCTCCTCTTTCCTCGGTAATTCCGTTTTAAGTTGCTGATTTTTTTCTGATAGTTCCTCTAACTTGGCTTCTGAATAGGTTAAAAAAGTTTCTACAGTTTTAAGTAAATCTTTCATTAGGGTAATAAGCTTGGTACAGGATAGATAGACTCTCCTTCACGTGAATAATAGTACTTAGCACGCGCATATTTCTCGGCGAAAGCATCATCCTTAAGTTTCTTAGCCAAATCCTTTCGTTCCTTTGTCTGATCTGACAATTTATCATAGTCTTTCTGAAGCGACAAGACTTCCTTCTCTTGCTGTTTGATGTTCATATAGGTCTCAACCAGATTGTAGGTTGGCAAGATAAAGAGTAAAACAACCACAAAGAGAATCCACCCCATAAAGCGATTCCTTTGTTCGTGTTCGGCACGCTCTAATCGTTGCTCTTGATTGGCATTATCAATATAATCATTCGTAAGCTGTACAATATTAGGCTTCTTGCTCATCTGCTTCAATCCTTGTTTCACTTATAATCTCGTACATTTTTGTCGCATCTTCTTTTTTCGTACTATCTTTCATTTCTAGAACACGGACAGTCAAGAGTTTATTTCCAAAACGAACTTCCACTTGGTCACCAATTTTTAAATCTGTAGATGACTTAGCGAGTACACCATTTACTTTTATACGCCCTTTATCAGCCACTTCTTTAGCAACTGGACGGCGTTTGATAATTCGTGATACTTTTAAATATTTGTCTAATCTCAATGTTACTGTTTCCTTTTCGTTAGGATATCTCTTCTATGATAGCATTTTTTTTAGAAAATAGGGGACTAAAGCCTTTTCAATACAAAAATAAGAGGATCGACACTAGTCGACCCTCTCAGGAGATTTATGAAAAAGAAAAGTTTTAGGATGTTTTATAGTATAGAGAGACTTACTTAAACTTTCCTTAAGCTTCTTTTTTTTCTTTACGTTCTTTGATTTCCATAAATTTCTGACCAAAAATCTTTAATTCTTCAAGAATTTCATAGTCTTTCTTGTTACGAACATCAAAAGTAATCTCTACTTTCCCCTGGTTATCACTGATTTTTGCTTTTAAATGCGTTTTAGAGATGGCTTCGAAATAATCTTGAGTCAAGAAGAATTTGAGAGAGGCTTTTTCGAAACGAACAGTGATAGTATCGTTCTTACGCTCAACTAATTCTGCAAAGGCAGCATCCAAATAGGCCTTAACCAGACCAATCTCAATGAGATAGGCAACTTGGTCTGGATATTCTCCAAAGCGGTCAATAAGCTCATCTTGAAGGTCTTGATAATCTTTCTGATTCTCAATTTCTCGAATACGCTTATAAATTTCAATTTTTTGGCGCTCGTCAGAAATATAGTCAGAAGGGAGGTAAGCATCAATCTGAAGATTGAACTCTGCATTTCCTTTACGTCGAACTTGAGTTTTACCTTGACGTTTATTGATAGCCTCTTCCAAGAGTTGCGAGTACATCTCAAACCCGACTGAGTCGATGAAACCACTTTGAGAAGCACCAAGAATGTTCCCTGCACCACGAATTGATAAATCACGCATGGCAATTTTGAAACCTGATCCCAGTTCTGTAAAGCCCTTAATAGCATCCAATCGCTTCTCAGAGACTTCCGTCAACACTTTGTCAGGACGATACATGAGATAGGCGTAAGCAATTCGATTACTACGTCCCACACGACCTCTCAACTGATAAAGGGTAGATAAGCCCATATGATCTGCATTCTCAATGAAGAGAGTATTAACGTTGGAGATATCAATCCCTGTCTCGATAATGGTCGTTGCTACCAATACATCGTAATCACCATTCAAGAAATCCAAGAGGGTATTCTCCAACATAACCTCACTCATCTGACCATGAACAAATCCGATACGTGCTTCAGGGACTAGCTCATGTAATTCAGAAACTTTTTGATCAATGGTTTCAACACGATTATAAACATAAAAAATCTGACCACCTCGGTCCATCTCTCTTAATATCGCTTCTCGAATAAGACCAGGATTGGTTTCCATAACATAAGTTTGAACTGGATAACGGTTGGTAGGTGCTGTCTCAATAATCGACAAATCACGAATACCTAACATAGACATATGAAGCGTACGAGGAATAGGTGTCGCAGTTAGAGTAAGGACATCAACTTTAGCTTTCAACTCCTTAAGTTTCTCTTTATGCTTCACGCCAAAACGTTGTTCTTCATCAATTACTAGCAAGCCTAAGTCAGAAAACTTAACATCTTTAGACAGTAGGCGGTGAGTACCAATAATAATATCAATACGCCCTTTAGCTAGATTTTCAATAGTCTCATTCTGCTCTTTTTTACTTCTAAAACGACTGAGTTCATCTACTTCAACGGCATGATTTTCAAAACGCTCTTTAAAATTCAAATAGTGCTGATGGGCAAGAACCGTTGTAGGAACTAAGATAGCAACTTGCTTTCCATCATTGACTGCCTTGAAGGCGGCACGCATAGCTACCTCTGTCTTACCAAAACCAACATCACCAACCAAGAGACGATCCATGGGTTTGTCTGACTCCATGTCTGCCTTAATTTCCTTGATAGAACGCAATTGATCCTCTGTCTCAGCATAGGCGAAATCATCTTCGAAATCTCTTTGATTATCATCATCTGGTGAAAAAGCAAAACCTTTAAGTTGACTACGCTCAGCGTAAAGTTTTAAGAGATCATCAGCAATATCCTCTACTTGCTTACTTACTTTTTGTTTAGTCTTTTGGAAACGCCCATCATTGAGTTTATTAATTTTAGGCTCTTTTCCGTCCGCTGACACATACTTAGAGAGACTCTCAATCTGCTCAACAGGTAGAGAAATTGTTGCAGCATCCTGATATTGGATGGTCAAGTAGTCACGATGCACCCCTTTAATCTCAATAGTCTCAATACCTTTAAATTGTCCGATACCATGAGTCTGGTGTACAACATAATCACCTTTTTCAAGCTCATTGTAATCTTTTAGACGCTCAGCATTGGAAACGTGACTGGCACGCGCACGACGTTTTACTTTTTTATGGAAAATCTCACGTTCAGTGACCAGAACAAGCTTTTCATCAGCAAAGTAAAAACCATTGGATAAGTTTCCTAGAACTAATTGAGGCTTATAAGGAATCAAATCTCCAAAACTACTAAGTGGTAAATCTAAATCATATTCTTCCAAGGTTTCCTTCAAAGATTTGAGTTGCTTTTCAGACCCCACTTGTAAAATAACTGTAGCCTTATTCTTGGTATAGCGATGTATTTCATCAACTAGAAGTGGAAACTGGTTAAAGAACTCCTGCATAGGGTATTGCGTGAATTGATACAACTTATCAAATTTAAGATTTCCCAAACCCTTATGAAAATTCGAAAAGAAACTAGCTGGCTGATAGTTACGTAAAGTCTTAAATGAATCCACTAAGTAGTTTAGATGACTCAGAGACTTGCCTTGGTGAAGATCCTCAGTTAAAAGATTAGCCACCTCCAATTCAAGACGTCCATGGCGGTCCACTATCTTTTGAAAATCATCAATGAATACAGGAGTTCCCTTTGGAAGGTAGTCAAATAAGGTATAAGCCTTATCATAAAAGAGAGACAAAAACTTACGTAAATCTTTATGACGGTGGCCATCAATCGTAACCGACAGAACTTCCTCAAGGTAAGCCTTATGAGGACCTTCTGCCTTCGAGACCGCACTTTCTAGGGCCTTCTCAGCACGTTGGTAATCTTCTCTTGTTAAGATAATATCATCTGCTGGTGATACGATAACATGCTCTAAATTGTCTAAAGATTTCTGACTATCGCTATCAAACTGACGAATGCCATCAATCTCGTCTCCAAAAAATTCTAAACGGTAGGGGAGCTCTGATGTCAGTTCATAAATATCTAAAATATCGCCCCTCCGACTAAACTCACCAGGTGAGAGAACCTGTTCTACTCTTTGGTATCCAATATGAGTCAGATGCTTACTGAGAGCCTCTAAATCATGTTCCTCCCCTGGTGTTAAGTCAATGCGAGAGTCTTTATAAACCTTAGGGTTAGGCAAATGTAACTTAGTACCAACTAAACTCGTGACCAAAACCCCACTGGCCTCTTTATCCATTAAAAAATTAAGACTTTCAAGACGAGAATGGGTCTTTTCTGGAGAAGCGAAGATAAACTCTGCAGCTACTACATCATCTGCAAAAAAAGAATAAACCTTATCCTCTCCTAAGATAGCTGACAAATCTCCTGTCAGTTGCTCAGCTTCATTTTGTGTTGAAGTAACGATTAAAATCTTAGGAACTTGCTCAGAAAGAGCGGATGCCATGACAACTGCCTTGCTGGAACCAGAAAATCCCATGACCAACTGCCTACTCAATAGGGTTACTTTATCACGCCACTCAAGCAATTGATGATTCTTCTCAAAAAGATCTAATAGAGTATTAGCCATTATAACGCCTCATAGTATCTTCGAAATCATTGGTTTTCAGGTAATGATTGAGGGCTGTCTCTACCTTGTCTAAAGTCAGTAAAATTGTGGCATAGTCGTCTTCACTAAATTTTCCAAGGACATGATTAACGACCGTCATTCCTTTCTGTGGACGGCCAATACCAATTTTTATACGGTCAAATTCTTGAGTGCCAGTTTCAGCAATGATAGATTTAATACCATTATGACCACCCGCTGAACCTTTTTGACGAAAGCGCAATTTCCCAACTTCCATATCTAAGTCATCGTAAATGACGATAAAATCCTCCATGGGAATATTGTAATAAGCTAGTAATGCTCTAACAGCTAGACCTGATAGATTCATAAAGGTTGTTGGTTTCACAAAATAAACCTTCTCACCGTTTAAAAAGGTCGAAGCCACTTCAGCCTTAAAGGTCCTTTCTTCAGAAAAAGTTAATCCCAGTTCCTTAGCCATTAGGTCAATAGCCATAAAACCAACATTGTGACGTGTCTCATGGTACTTTGAACCAGGATTTCCCAAGCCAACTACTAATTTTGTCATTATTTCTCCTCTTTGATAAACAGCAAAAGGACTGAAAAATACTTTTCAGCCTTGTGCACTATTTTTTATTTTCTAAACGTTGAAACGGAATTCCATGATGTCGCCATCTTGGACAACATATTCTTTTCCTTCTTCACGAAGGCGACCAGCTTCCTTAACAGCTTTCTCAGAACCATATTTAATGAGATCATCGTAAGACATGGTTACGGCACGGATAAAGCCTTTCTCGAAGTCAGAGTGGATAATTCCGGCTGCCTGTGGTGCCTTGATACCGCGTTTAAAGGTCCAAGCACGCACCTCTTTTTCACCAGCAGTGAAGTAAGTTCCAAGACCAAGCAAGTGATAGGCTGCGCGTGTCAGTTTATCAACTCCTGATTCTGTCAAACCAAGGTCTTCTAAGAACATCTCCTTATCTTCATCATCCAACTCAGAAATTTCTTCCTCAACACGTGCCGAGATAACAACTACTTCTGCATTTTCAGTCGCTGCAAACTCACGAATTTGCTTCACATAATCAATATCATCAGGATTTGCGACTTGATCTTCATCAACGTTAGCCACGTAAAGCACTGGTTTTGTTGTCAAAAGGAAGAGTCCCTTAACAATTTTTTGCTCTTCCTCAGTAAAATCAATCGTACGTGCAGACTTACCATCTTCTAGAACAGGTTTAATCTTTTGAAGAATGTTAAACTCTGCCACAGAATCTTTATCTTTTTGTGTACGTGCAATTTTTTCGACACGCGCATAACGTTTGTTAATTGATTCAAGGTCAGCCAAAATCAATTCTAGATTGATTGTATCAATATCAGCCATCGGATCTACAAAGGCATCCTCACGCCCTTGTTCACGCATAACGTTTTCATCATCGAAAGCACGAACGACATGGACAATCGCATCTACTTCACGAATATTCGCCAAAAACTTATTTCCAAGACCTTCACCCTTTGATGCTCCTTTTACGATACCTGCAATATCTGTAAACTCAAATGTGGTTGGAACTGTCTTTTTAGGGGTAATAAGTTCAGTCAGTTTCGTCAAACGCTCATCTGGTACCTCAACCATACCGACGTTTGGATCAATTGTTGCGAAAGGATAGTTAGCAGCTTCCGCACCCGCTTTTGTAATTGCATTGAAAAGAGTTGATTTACCAACGTTTGGCAAACCAACGATACCTGCTGTTAAAGCCATTAATTTATTTCTCCATAAAAAAGTAATTCAGTTAATTATAACACAAAAATTGTTAAAAATAGGCAACTTCCCTTTGAGAATCATAAAAAGGAAAGCAAGGCAAAGAATGCTATAAAGAAGATGATTAGGGACTTTAGAAAGTCTTTATATTGCTAGTGAAGTAATTTTCTTAACATAAAACTCTCGTTATATAGTCTCTCCAACATCTGTTATAAAACCTTCTTAAGTTTCTTCTCGAAATCATGACGACTCATCATGACCACATGATCACAATTCGTACAACGAATCTTAATGTCAGCTCCAAGACGGATTACTTCCCATTCATTAGCTTTTTTTCCTGTTGCTTTGATAGTACAAGCATGTGGTTTTTTCATTTCAACTAAACTTCCAATTTGGTACATAAATTCCCTTTCTAGTAAAAAAGTTATCCACAGTGGATAACTTTTTCGATTTTAGTTTGTTCTTACAGGTGTAATCAATTGAATAAAATTCTCACTGTCATCTGCTGGCGTCAATGTAAATGGACGTACTGGTGAAATGAAACGTACACGGACAGTTTCACTCTTAAGAGCTTTCAAAGCATCTATTAGGTAGGTTGGATTGAAACTAATGACCAAATCACTACCTGAAACATCTTGCACGTCAATATCCTCATTCACCTTTCCGACTTCTGGCGAATTAACATGGGCACTGACACTACCATTAATGATTTCGAGTTTAACGGTACCACTTTGACTAGCATTAGAAATCAAATATGAACGTTCCATAGCAGAACGAAGGCTAGCAGTCTCAAAAACAACTTCTGTTTCAAATGAATCGGACAAGAGACGATTAGTGTCTGGATAATTTCCTTCAAGTAAACGTGTATAGAAAGAAATTGTTTCACTACGGAATAGAATTTGATTTATTGAGAAGAAGACCTCTAAGTTTTCAATATCATCGCTAAAGACTGCCGACAATTCTTTAAGTGAGCGACTTGGGATTACGACATCAAAGTTATCTGCAGAATGCTCCAGAACAAGTTGACGTTGACTCATTCGGTGAGAGTCAGTTGCTACAGCTTTGAGATCTTTATGATTTGAAAGAACAAAGTGAACTCCGGTTAAAATTGGACGACTTTCTTGTGTGCTTGCTGCAAATGAAGTTTCAGCAATGATAGATTTTAACACTTTTGTGTCCATGAGTAATGGTGTCAAGCTATCAACTTCCTGAATACGGGGATATTGTTCAACATCTTTCCCTTTTAAAGTAATCTCTGATTTACCACTCTTTAGTAAAACTTGGTATTGTTCGATTTCTTCAAAAGTAAGGGTAACATCAGGCAAGCTTGAGACAACATTAATGAAAAAGTTTGCTTCCAAAAGAATACTACCTGGCTGTGTAATTAATAGACCTGCATTTTCTTCCGAAACTGAAATACTATTTTCAATTGAGATTTGCCCGTTTGATCCTGTTAAATAGATACCATCACTGTTAACTTCGATTTTAATCGTCGATAGAATTGGGATAGCATTTTTAGAAGAAATAGCACGGCGAGTCGTATGAAGTGCTTGTAAGAAATAAGCTTTATTAATCGCAAATTGAATCATGATGCTCCTTTATTTTTATTAGTATTATTTTAGTAGTAGTAGTAGGTCTTGTGGACACTGTGCATAAGTCTACAAAACATAGTTTTATCAAGGCTTTGAACTTGTGCACAGCCTGTGGAAAAGTTTGAATGATTTTTAATAGTTATCCACAAGTGTCATTTTATCTTGTTTTTGATGGTATCAATTTCAATGCGTAAACTGTCATCTTGGGCAATCATATTTTTGATTTTATTGTATGCATGTAAGACAGTTGAGTGGTCTCTTCCGCCAAATTCTTTTCCAATTTTTGGAAGGGAGTTATCAGTCATTTCACGCGCAAGATACATGGCTACCTGACGTGCCAAGACAATATTTTGTGTTCGTTTAGTTGCCTTAATTTCTTTTACAGTGACATTATAAAATTTCCCTACCTCAGTTTGGATATCCTCAATCGGAATAAGAGTTAACTTAGGACCATCCATTTTACGTGCACGAATAGCTTCAGCAGCTACCTCAACTGTGATAGTATCTAACTGGCGAACATTGGCAACTAAGCTAATATCTTTTAAGGCCCCCTCCAAGTCACGGACATTTGAATCAAATTGGCCAGCTAAATACTCAATTGTTTCAGGAGGAAAATGATAATCATAGTCCATAATCTTATTAGTAAGAATGGCCACTCGCGTTTCAAAGTCAGGTGGTGTGATATTGACGGTTAACCCCCATTTAAAGCGCGTGACAAGACGCTCTTCCATCTCGTTCAATTGATCTGGATTACGGTCGCTGGTCAGGACAATTTGTTTATTATTATTGTGAAGGACATTGAAAGTATTGAAGAATTCCTCTTGAGTGGCTTGCGTTGATTTTTTAGCCAATGATTGAATATCGTCAATTAAGAGAACGTCCAGATGACGATATTTAAGTTTTAGTTCGTCCATTTTATCTAAACGGATATGTACAACAAATTCATTAATGAAATTCTCTGCAGTAATGTATTTAATCCGTGCTTGAGGATTATCATGTAAGACCTTGTTTCCAATGGCATTGAGCAAGTGAGTTTTCCCGAGACCAGGTCCTCCGTAAATAAATAGAGGGTTATAAGTAGCTCCTGGTGAATCAGCTACAGCTAAAGAGGCAGCAACTGACCAACGATTTTCATCCCCTTGGATAAAATTATCAAAGGTATACTTACTATTTAAGTCTGAGTCCAATGTAGGAAGAGCAGGGGTCTGCTGTTCCTTTTTATTACCAAAGTCATTATTTGCTACAGTTGAATTTGCCTCGTTTATGAGTGCTTCGTCAAAGACGTACTCAACTTTTATTTCACTATTATAGGCTTCAAAACCAGCCATCAAAATGAAAGATTGCATATTCTTTTCCCAGAATAGCTTTTTGACTTCTTCAAGCAGAATTGTAGCAACGTTATTTTGAACTTTGATGAGCTTGGTATCTAGGACATAATAATCAAAAGTGGCTTGTGTTAGTTCCTCTTTGGCCAGCTCTAAGAGCTTATTCCAAAAAAAATGCTCTTTTTCGGTCATTCCATCAATTCTCCTTCTTTATTCTTGTTCTCTGATTCTATCATAAAACAAAAAAGTTTTCCACAGGTCAGGAGATAAAAGTTTCTCGAGTTATCCACAACTGAAAAAGACAATTCACATTGTGCACAAGAGTTATCCACAAGTTGTGAATAAAAAAAGAAACCCTCGTAAATAAAGGGAGGGCAACATTTTTTTGATGTGGATAAGTTTGTTTCTTTTTTCTCATTAATTCACAGGTCAAATTAGCTTGTTGATAATTCTGTTAAAATCTTCTTCCGTCGAAAAGTGGATCTGAATAGTTCCAGAGTGATTTTTGTGATAACGAAGAGTAACGGGGAGACCAAGTGATTTTTCTAGTTCTTTTTCTTTATCTTTTATGTGAATATCTTTTTTTGATTTTTGTTTTTTAGGAAGTTCTTGAAGTCTTTTTTCCAGAGTACGAACGGACCATTTTTCAGTAAGCACCTGATGATAGATAGTTAATTGCTTTTGGGTACCCTCAACAGATAAAAGCGCTCTAGCATGTCCTTGACTCAGTTTGCCATTTTCGATACTTGTCTGTATCTCTTTGGGAAGTTGGAGGAGTCTGAGAGCGTTACTGATATAGGGCCTGGATTTCCCCATAGCTTTTGCCAGTTCCTCGTGACTGTAAGCTAACTCATTAATTAAACTACGATAGGCCTTTGCTTCTTCAATAGGATTGAGATTCGAGCGTTGTAAATTTTCAATAATAGCTTGTTTACGACTCTCTTGATCTGAGACTTCCTTTACGACTGCAGGGATTTCTGTCATTCCCAGACGTTTACAGGCACGTAAACGTCTTTCCCCAGCAATTAGTTCATAACCAATAATGTCCGATTTTCGGACAATGATTGGCTGTATCAGTCCATTTTCAGCGATTGATTGGCTCAGTTCTGCTAATTCTTCATCAGAGAATTCTATACGAGGTTGAAAAGGATTTGGGTAGATTTCACTAATAGGTAAAGCTTTGAGTTGTTCTTGCATGTTATTCCTTTCCAAAAAAGACCTTTACATTATTGTAAAGGTCTTTTGACAGATTTGTCAATGACTTAGTCAGATAAGTCTTCTGTAGATTTTGTTAATTTAAGTTCTTCAGTTTTCTTCTCTTTACCACGATAGAAGGTTACTTTGATTGTATCTCCGATACTATGGCTGTAAAGATTGGTTTGAATATCAGTTTTTGAGCTGATTTCCTTACCGTCAATTTCAGTAATAACATCATTTTCTTGAAGTTTACCGTCAGCTGGCATACCTTTTTGAACGCTACCGACAACAACTCCAGATTTAACTTCATCTGGCAAATCTAATTTAGAAGTTGCACTGCTAGAAAGGCTATTAAGATCGGCCATTGAGATTCCTAGGGCTGGGCGTGTAACTTTACCGTCTTTTTCCAATTGATTAATGATTTCTACAACATCGTTTGATGGAATGGCGAATCCCATACCTTCAACGGCACTACCAGCAACTGCTGACGTTGATGAAATCTTACTTGAGTTAATACCAATAACTTGTCCTTCAATATTGACTAAGGCACCACCAGAGTTACCAGGGTTAATGGCAGCATCTGTTTGGATAGCATTTGTTGAGACAGTTTCACCATTGTCGTTTTGCATAGTTACGGTACGGCTAAGGCTAGATACGATTCCCTCTGTTACTGAGTTGGCGTATTCGGTACCAAGTGGGCTACCGATAGCAATTGCCTTTTCACCAACTGTGAGGGAGTTTGAATCTGCAAATTCTGCGACGGTTTTTATTTTATCTGAAGAAACTTTGACAACTGCTAGGTCAGAGTAAGTATCTTTACCAACGAGTTCACCAGTAATTTTTGATCCATCTGAAAGCATGATTTCAAGTTTTTTAGCACCATCAACAACGTGGTTGTTGGTTACGATGTAGGCCTCTTTCCCATCTTTTTTATAGATAACACCGGAACCTTCACCAGCGACTTGCAATCCATCAGAATCTTTTGATTTGTCTTGGCTAGAATCAGAACTATCATCTCCACCAAAAATACGACCATAAAGTTCATTTAGGGAATCTGAAGATGAGCCTTCTTGATAATTGATGACAGAAACAACGGCATTTTGTACTTTCTTAACGGCCTTAGTTGTATCTGTTGTATTGTTGTATACGGTCTTAGCTGTTTTAACACCTGTATCTGTTGTATTGGTAAAAGATACCCCTGCTGCTGTTAATAGGATAAAGGCACCTAGTAGACCACCTAGTAATCCAATAACAAGCATTGCAATTGGTGCTACTATTTTTTTCCAGTTAAATTTTTTCACGTTTAGTCCTCCTTTTTGATAAACATATCAAAGTAAGCTTAATTATATCATAAAGTGATTTTAAAAAACAGTTATCAACAGTCTGTGGATAAGTTTCAAAAAGTGTAGATAAAAAGCGATTTTATAGGGATAACTCTAGATGTTTGACACGAAAAAGGTGTGGATAAGGTGTTAAAAGATTGTGGATATGTGCTATAATAAGCCTATGAAAGTTAAATTGATTACCGTTGGAAAACTGAAAGAAAAATATTTGAAAGATGGCATTGCGGAGTATGTCAAACGACTAGGACGCTTCACAAAATTTGAATCTATAGAATTAACGGATGAAAAGACGCCAGATAATGCAAGTGAAGCTGAAAATAAAGCTATCCTAGACAAAGAAGGACAGCGTATCTTGGCTAAAGTAGGTGATCGTGATTATGTCATTGCCTTAGCTATTGAAGGAAAACAATTTCCCTCGGAACAATTTGCTAAAGAGTTAGAGCAAGTGACCCTTAGAGGCTATTCAGATATTACTTTTATTATAGGGGGCAGTTTGGGACTCTCTCCAACAGTAAAAAAGAGAGCTAATCGATTGATGAGTTTTGGTCTCTTAACATTCCCTCATCAGCTTATGCGCCTTGTATTAGTAGAACAAATTTATCGTGCATTCATGATTCAGCAGGGAAGTCCTTATCATAAGTAGAAAAAAGGAAACAGACATGTTCAGAATGAAAAAACGCTCCTATCGTGTTTTTGAAGGATTACGAGTAGCAACTCTAGTTAGTTATATAGGAGGCTTCATTGATGCCTATACTTACAATACTCAAGACGGTCGATTTGCAAGTATCCAGACAGGCAATCTCCTCTATTTGGTCATTCACCTTGTTGAGGGGCATATTGCAAGAGCTTTTAGCTATGTAATACCTATCTTTTTCTTTGTTTTAGGTCAGTTTTTTGTTTTTTTTGTTAAGAAGTGGCTCATTAACCATAAGTGGGGATGGCATTTGCAAGCGATTAGACTTGCCCTTCTCTTGATGACTATTCTTGCAATTATTACACCATACGTTGATTCTACTATTACGATTGCAGGCTTGGCATTCTTCGCCTCTCTTCAAGTAGGTATTTTTAAGCGAGTCAGAGGTGTAAATTATGCTTCCTTTATGATGACTGGTAATATTACTAATACTTCTTTAACCATTGCTAGGGCTATTGACGAGGGTGATGCCAAAGCGCTTAAACAAGCTTCTTATACAACTATTATCATCTTTACATTCATGGTAGGAGTCGCAGCCTCAACTTGGTTTGCTCAATATTTACATGAATACAGCCTATATACGACTTTGCTTCCCTTGTTTGTTTTAAATTATTTCTTATTTATCGAGGCAAAAGAAAAACGCAACTAGAGATTCTAGAATGCGTTTTTTTATCTGATCCCAGCAGGATTCGAACCTGCGACCGTTCGCTTAGAAGGCGAATGCTCTATCCAGCTGAGCTATGGGACCAATAACTCTATTAGTTTACAAAATATATAGCAACATGTCAATACTTTGTAAAAGCAAGATAAAAACTAACGTAAAATTCGAATAAATTTAGCAAAATTTAATATTTTTTTTGAAAAAAAGTATAGACAAAATCGAATACTCTGATATAATAATAAGAGTATTAACGAGATAAAAATCTCAGAACTTGGTCCGTTGGTCAAGGGGTTAAGACACCGCCTTTTCACGGCGGTAACACGGGTTCGAATCCCGTACGGACTATTTTTGCTACTTAGCAGTTTTATCCGCCATAGCTCAGTTGGTAGTAGCGCATGACTGTTAATCATGATGTCGTAGGTTCGAGTCCTACTGGCGGAGTGATAAGACACCTCAAGTTGTATAGCTTGAGTTTTTTTGTACCCAAAGTTAAATAGGTCTGGAACACTTGTTCCAGACCTATTTAATTTAAGATAATCAGCTTTTTTGAATAATAGTTGTTTTTCTGATGAAGTAAGCGTAGCAACAAAATATGATACTTGCCAATAGACTAATCAATGAACCTGTCTTAAGTCCATAGGGAATAAAGGTTAGAACAACTTTTCCTTTTCCACTAGGGACATCGACTTTCATGAACCCCTTTTGGGCTCGTTGAATCTTAACTTTTTTATGATTTATGGTCGCTGTCCATCCCTTATCATATGGAATGGTAAAGAATAGTGAGGCATTCGTTTTACTGCTATAATCAACGAACACTTTATTTTTTGACGTAGTAACCTTGCTATCACGTTCATTAATAGTATCCATAGCTATCTGATAGTTTTGAGTATCAAGGGCATAAAAACTAGGATTATCAAAGGATATTGCTTTATTGCCAGGGAAACTAAGTTTGATGGTAACCATTGATTCTGTTTCAAAGTAGCCAAGGTCAAAGAAATCAAAGGTATTATCAGTAACTTGATTCTTTGTCATACCGTTTACAGTAATTGACAGAGAGTGGTTATTGTCATCAGACCAAGAAATATTAGGAATACTAACATAGAGTTGACTATGTGGTGGAGCAATAACTTGATAGGTGATTGTTACAAAATCTTTATTCGAGTTGCTAACGTTTTTAGCCACGCGCTGATTCAAAGATCTAGCATCCTTATCAAACAGTTGAGATGGAGCTCGTTTAAAATAGGTTAAGTTAAGTCCAGAGAGAGTATTCAGCAAGCTAGTTTGATTGTCAAGCGTATTGACAGTGAAGTCAATATTATTGTAAATGCCATCAGTTAAGATAGCAAGCTGACTTGCATTATTATTTTGATAAAGTCCTATTGTTTTCTCAGAAGTTACGTGATTAAAACCATACTTATTAAGGTCAAAGTTCGATAAATTATATTTTATTCCGAAGAGACTATCAGCGATAATGGTGTTATTTTGGTAACGTAGGTTTAAATTAGTCCCTTCAGATTTGAAGCCTAACCTATCGAGTGTTGAGCTTGAAGCAGTATTTCGAATGGATGAAAACTGAGAAATACCATTATAATTGAATTTCATACTGTCGTTACCAGTTTGAGCTTCTAACCTTTCAGTACGGTAAAAAGTCTTATTTGCTTGCTTAGTTTTTGAAACTAGTTTTGTAATGGCAGACATATTTCGCAGATAGCCTTCACGAGTTGGGAATACCCACTCATTTCCAAGAGCTCCAACAACATAGTAAGTACTTAATGTAAGCTCAAAAATGCAGAATAAGAAGGTGAAACAGCGAAAAACACTCCCAGGAATTTGCTGTCTAAAATAGCTAGTAAATAGAATAGCATAGGCTAGGAGAAATGCTAGACTTAATAGCCAGGAGACTGGTTCAATGAAGCTATAGTGAGATTGAAAGATCCAAGTTAGTAAGTAAGCGGTACTCAATCCTAAGAAAGATAGGAGGAGCCTTTTAAAAGAAAACTTTCTAATTCGATTGAGTGTTTCTCCTGCTAAAAGAACAGTTAGGAGAGATAGGAGCCAAGAATAGCGATGGAGAAACATGTTAGGCGCGTGCATACCTTGCCAAAACAAATCAAGAGGCTGTAAGTAGAAGCTAGCGATAAAGAAAGCTACTAATAAGAGGTAACCTAGACGTAATGATAGCTTGATTTCCCTACTAATAAAGAAAAGTAGAAAAAGAATCAAAGGTAAGATTCCCACATAAATCATAGGGATTGATCCGAATTTAGTAGTATCGTAAACTCCAACGAGGTTTTTCGCAAAGAAGTCAAAATAATAGGTAGACTCTGTCAACAAACTTGACGCACCTGTAAATTTTTCACCATGTGTTGTCAAGTCAAGTAGCGTTGGCAGCAGCATGACAGCACTACTTAAACCAGCTAGTATAGAGACAATTCCAAAGTCTATGAAATGAAGAATCTTACTCTTCCACCCCTTGATAGTTATCAATTGTACTATGGTGTAAAGGGTTAGGAAAATAGCCATCATATATCCAAAATAGTAGTTTTGGATAAAAAGGCAGGTTAGACTAAAAAAGTATAAGCCCCGTCTATTGAATCTTAGTAAGAGGTGTAAACCTAATATGATTAGAGGTGCTAGAATAAAGGCATCTAGCCAGGTGTTAATTTCTAACTGACTGGTAGCAAAGCTCATCAAAGCAAATCCTGTAGAAAGACATAGGATGAAACTTCTTGACACTTTTGTAAAGAGACGCTTAAAGCTAAAAGCTCCTGAGAGCCCAATAAGACCAAACTTAAGCAGTGTTATATAATAAAAAGCATCGGCCATTTGGTTGACAGTAAAGAAATAGTAAAGTGGAGACAAGAAGGAACCTAAGTAATAGCTTGTTAGAGCATAGAAATTAAGACCTAGCCCACTTGTAAAGGTGTAAAAGAGGCTTCCATCTCCATGAAGTATATTCCTAAGTCCAGTTGCAAAAATCACATACTGATGAAAACCATCACTTGTTAAAATAGTCCGCTCACTACCAGGATAGATTTTTTGGCTATACAGCACACCTATCATGATTAGTACTGGCAAGAAAAAGGCAGCCAGATAAAATAATAAAGTCGTATGGTATTTTTTATTTGTCATAATGATACTAAGACAGGTTGGGATATCCCAACCTGCATCTTTTTATAGTTTAATCAGCCCATAGTGCTTTGACTTTAGCTTGCACTTCTTCATTTTCAAGGAATTCATCATAAGTTTCATCAATACGGTCAATAACCCCATTTTTAGAAACGACTACGATGTGGTTCGCTATTGTTTGGATAAATTCATGGTCATGACTGGCAAAGATAACAGACTCTTTGAAGTCACGGACGCCATCATTCAGACTTGAGATTGATTCCAAATCCAAGTGATTAGTAGGATCATCTAGAAGAAGGACGTTAGATTTCAAAAGCATGAGCTTAGAAAGCATGACACGTACCTTTTCTCCCCCTGAGAGAACACTAACAGATTTATTAACCTCATCTCCTGAGAAGAGCATACGTCCAAGGAATCCACGCAAGAAGGTATCATCATCTTCCCCTTTTTCGGCAAATTGACGGAGCCATTCGAGAATTGATTCACCGGATGCAAAGTCTTTAGAATTATCTTTTGGAAGGTAAGAGCGGCTAGTAGTAACACCCCATTTGATTGTACCTTCGTAGTCAATATCATCGGCAAGAGCACGAATCAATGCAGTTGTTTGAATATCGTTTTGACCGATGATGGCAGTCTTATCTCCTGGTCGTAAGATGAAACTAATGTTATCAAGAATAGTCTCACCATCCATCTTAACAGTGAGATTTTCAACTGTTAGAAGGTCATTACCGATTTCACGCTCTGCTTTAAAATTGATGAATGGGTATTTACGACTTGATGGGACGATTTCTTCTAGTTCAATTTTATCAAGCATTTTCTTACGAGAAGTAGCTTGTTTAGATTTTGAAGCGTTGGCAGAGAAACGTGCAACGAATTCTTGAAGTTCTTTGATTTTTTCTTCTGCTTTTGCATTACGGTCAGCCTGCAAGCGTGCAGCCAATTCTGAAGATTGTTTCCAGAAGTCATAGTTACCGACATAGAGTTTGATTTTACCAAAGTCAAGGTCGGCCATATGCGTACATACCTTATTCAAGAAATGACGGTCATGGGATACGACAATGACCGTATTTTCAAAATCAATCAAGAAATCTTCAAGCCAAGAGATTGACTGGATATCAAGACCGTTGGTAGGTTCGTCAAGAAGAAGTACATCAGGTTTACCAAAAAGCGCTTTTGCAAGGAGGACTTTCACCTTGTCACCATTAGCTAATTCGCTCATATTTTGATAGTGAAGGTCTTCTGAGATATTTAGGTTCTGAAGCAATTGTGAGGCTTCGCTTTCAGCTTCCCAACCACCCAATTCAGCAAAGAGTCCTTCTAATTCAGCAGCACGGACACCATCTTCATCTGAAAAATCTTCCTTCATGTAGATGGCATCTTTTTCTTTCATAATATCGTAGAGGCGTTCATTCCCCATGATAACAACATCAATGACGCGTTCATCTTCATAGTCAAAGTGGTTCTGACGAAGAACAGAAAGACGCTCATCAGGACCAAGAGAGATATGTCCTGTTGTTGGTTCGATATCACCAGCTAAAATTTTCAAAAAAGTAGATTTACCAGCACCATTGGCACCGATAAGACCGTAAGTATTACCTGGCGTGAAGGCAATATTAACATCATCAAAAAGTTTACGATCGCTAAAACGAAGCGATACATCCGATACAGTAAGCATATAATATCCTTTATTTTTATTCTTAACTACTATTTTACGAGAAATTAGACTTTATTTCAATCGATTTTATAAGGGATTAATAAAGTCATTTGGAACTTTTTGGTAATCTTTTTGGAGGCTAAATCCACGTCCCATAACTGTAGAAGCAGGAACAATGACGATAAAGGCAGTTTCATCTATTTTTTGGATTTCTTCTTGAACTTTTGGAACCTCATGAGTTGACAAGGTAGTCATAATCATATTTTGTGCATGTCCGGTATGTCCCCCCAGAACTGGGATTTTTGTTGCTCCTCGATCAGCCACTCTAGTGATGTATTTTAGGATTTGTTCACTATTTTGCGAAATGATTAGAAGATTTCGTGATGAATTGAGTCCGACCATCATTTTATCAATTGTAAGAGAAACAACTCCAAGTGAGAGGATGGAGTACATAACAGTATCAGGTGGAAAGGCAATAGCACTGATTGCGACAATGATTCCATCAACAATAAGTAGTACCATTCCTAGTGGGAGTGGCGTATACTTGTGGAGAATTTGTGTGATAATTCCAGTTCCCCCAGTTGAGGAATTTCCATAAAAGACTATTCCTAGTCCTAACCCTAATACAATCCCACCAAAAATAGCAGCCAACAAAGGTTGTTTGGTGAGTGTAGGTAAGCCCTCGGTTAATTTAATAAAAGTTGGGAAGATAAGAGACCCATAGAAGGTTTTTAGGAGAACTTCGCGACCAAGAAAGCACCAACATAAAATTAACAAAGGGATGGTGGTTGCTAAGACGAAGTTAGCATTGTTCCAACCAAAAAGGGCATTTAAACTAATGGCTAGCCCTCCGACACCACCCGAGGCAATATTATTCTTAACTAAAAGTGAGTTATAGCCAACCGCAGCAATAAAAGAACCGATTGTAACTAAAAGTATATCTATTATTCGACGTTTCATATATTATCTCCTAGAAATGATATTCTTATTATCAAGTCTTTTTAAGTTTCCGTCAAGTATTGACTATTTTGGTTGTATCTAAGGTTGTGTTTCACGTGAAACTAGAAACATAATCTTGACAAGAATAGATAAAACAATGTAGAATAATAGTCATCAGAAGAGTAATTCTTTCCTTTTTTATAGAGAGCTGGTGGTTGCTGAAAACCAGTATGAAGGTGGAATGAATGGGCTGAAGAGAATTGACGGTTAACGTGAACACATAAACGTTAGGTTTGGCACCCCTTATCGTGCAACTTCTTTGTTGAGAAGGTTTGAGATGATAGCTTCAGAAAGAGTTATCAACTGAGGTGGTACCGCGTATCAAAAGTGATTAACGCCCTCACGCATGTTTTTGCGTGGGGATTTTTTTTTGTATTAGAGAGGTAATTATATGACGAAACCTATTATTTTGACGGGAGACCGTCCAACAGGGAAACTTCATCTAGGACACTATGTTGGTAGTTTAAAAAATCGTGTCCTTTTACAAAACGAAGATAAATATAACATGTTTGTCTTTTTGGCTGATCAGCAAGCCCTTACGGATCACGCCAAAGAGTCAGAGATTATCAAAGAATCAATTGGGAATGTTGCTTTAGATTATCTCTCTGTAGGTTTGGATCCAACGAAGTCGACTATTTTCATTCAAAGTCAGATTCCTGAGTTGGCTGAGTTGACTATGTATTACATGAACCTAGTTTCATTGGCACGTTTAGAGCGTAACCCGACAGTTAAGACGGAAATTGCTCAAAAAGGCTTCGGAGAATCTATTCCAACAGGCTTTCTAGTTTATCCAATTTCTCAGGCAGCTGATATCACGGCCTTTAAAGCAAATTATGTTCCTGTAGGTAATGACCAAAAGCCAATGATTGAGCAGACACGTGAAATTGCACGTAGCTTCAATCATACTTATCATTGTGATATTTTGGTTGAGCCAGAGGGAATCTACCCTAAAAATGAAGCTGCAGGACGCCTTCCAGGTCTAGACGGAAATGCTAAGATGTCAAAATCCTTGGGTAATGGTATCTTCCTTTCAGATGATGAGGACACTGTTCGTAAAAAAGTCATGAGCATGTATACGGATCCAAATCACATTCGTGTGGAAGATCCAGGCCAAATTGAAGGTAATATGGTTTTCCATTATCTTGATATCTTTGGTCGCGAAGAGGATGCTACTACAATTGCTGAAATGAAAGAACATTATCAACGAGGTGGTTTAGGAGATGTGAAGACAAAACGTTATCTTCTAGAAATCTTAGAACGTGAGCTGGCTCCAATTCGTGAACGTCGTTTAGAATATGCCAAGGATATGGGAGAAGTTTTCCGTATGCTTGAAAAAGGTAGTCAAGCAGCGCGTGAAGTTGCTGGACAAACATTGGCGGAAGTAAAAGAAGCGATGGGAATTAAGTATTTCTAAGAAATAAAAAGTAGGGACTCAAGATAATCTGGAGCCCTATTTTTATTTGGAAAAAGGTTTTCTTAGAATCTTATGCGAAATCTGTTGACAAATCATTTTAGCATGATATGATATTAACAATTAAAAAATAGGCTGGGGTTTTTGTACCTCAAAACTTTGAGAAAAGAGGACGATTATAATGTCAAATTGGGACACTAAATTCTTGAAAAAAGGTTACACTTTTGATGACGTATTGCTTATTCCTGCGGAAAGTCATGTTCTACCAAACAACGTCAACTTGAAGACGAAATTGGCTAAAAATTTGACATTAAATATCCCAATTATCACTGCAGCCATGGATACGGTCACAGATAGTAAGATGGCTATCTCAATTGCTCGTGCAGGTGGTTTGGGTGTCATTCACAAAAACATGTCTATTGCGGAACAAGCTGAAGAAGTTCGAAAAGTAAAGCGCTCTGAAAATGGTGTCATCATTGATCCATTCTTCCTAACGCCTGAAAATAAAGTTGCTGAAGCTGAAGAGTTGATGCAACGTTACCGTATCTCAGGGGTTCCGATTGTTGAGACACTTGAAAATCGTAAATTGGTTGGTATTATCACAAACCGTGATATGCGTTTTATCTCTAATTACGATACTCCAATTTCAGAACACATGACTTCTGAGAAATTGGTCACTGCTCCAGTTGAGACAGATCTTGAAACGGCTGAAAGTATTCTTCATGAGCATCGTATTGAAAAGCTACCTCTAGTTGATGAAGAAGGTCGTTTGTCAGGACTTATTACTATTAAGGATATCGAAAAAGTTATCGAGTTTCCTAATGCAGCTAAGGATGAGTTCGGTCGTCTTTTGGTAGCAGGTGCTGTAGGTGTTACTTCTGATACCTTTGAACGTGCAGAAGCTCTTTTTGAAGCAGGCGCAGATGCTATTGTCATTGATACTGCACATGGTCATTCAGCAGGTGTTCTTCGTAAAATTGCTGAAATTCGTGCCCACTTCCCAGACCGTACTTTGATTGCAGGAAATATCGCAACAGCTGAAGGTGCGCGTGCACTTTATGAAGCAGGTGTCGATGTTGTTAAAGTAGGTATCGGACCAGGTTCTATTTGTACAACACGTGTGGTTGCGGGTGTAGGTGTTCCTCAGGTCACTGCTATTTACGATGCAGCTAGTGTTGCGCGTGAATACGGAAAAACAATCATTGCTGATGGCGGTATCAAATACTCAGGTGATATTGTAAAAGCTCTTGCAGCAGGTGGTAATGCTGTAATGCTTGGTTCTATGTTTGCTGGTACTGATGAAGCACCAGGTGAAACTGAGATTTTCCAAGGTCGTAAATACAAATCTTACCGTGGTATGGGTTCAATTGCAGCGATGAAGAAGGGATCAAGCGATCGTTACTTCCAAGGTGCAGTTAATGAAGCGAATAAACTTGTTCCAGAAGGAATTGAAGGCCGTGTAGCTTATAAAGGTTCTGCTGCTGATATCGTGTTCCAATTGATTGGCGGTATTCGTGCAGGTATGGGTTATACAGGTGCAGAAGATATCCAGGCTTTACATGACAAAGCTCAGTTTGTTGAAATGTCAGGTGCAGGACTTATTGAAAGTCACCCTCACGATGTTCAAATTACAAACGAGGCACCTAACTACTCAGCTCATTAAAAAACATAAAAGTACTTACTTCAGGTAAGTACTTTTTCTTTACATTGGTTTTTATAGTAGGTTTACAATACGTTTACAAAAAGAAATGTTAACAAAGGGTTTGGGTGAGTTTTTATTTACACTTTTTTAACATCACTTGTCATATATGTAAATCACAGAAAACAGAAAAACAAGTCGCTTAATCGACTTGTTTTTCACAAATAATACCATTCTTGACTAAGAAGGTCTTTAAATCGGGTGGTAGGTTACTCAGATGATCAAGTGAAGTTGTCGTCATGAAGGTTTGAACCTCTTCGTCAATACTTTCTAACAGTTTGAGTTGACGGTGATTGTCAAGCTCACTCATGACATCATCGAGGAGAAGAATTGGAAATTCACCTGTTACTTTTTTTATCAGAGCAATCTCAGCCATTTTTAAAGAAAGAATGAGACTACGTTGTTGCCCCTGACTGCCGAAAGATGCCTTCATGTCATTAATGTAAAATGTCAAATCATCCCTATGTGGACCAACACCAGTGTTCTTTTTGAAGATATCCCTTTTGCGATTTTGCTTTAACGTGGTTAAAAATGATTCACGAATAACTTTGTTATTCCCGAATGGGATATTAGATTCGTAGGAGATTTTAAGGCGTTCTATCTGATTTGAGAGATTACTATGATGTCTATCTGCCTCTTCCTCTAATTGCTTGATAAATTCTAGTCTATGTTCGATAACGCGTGCTCCAAAATCGGAAAGCTGTTCATCTAACACGGAGAGAAAATTAATGTCTACATTGTCGGTAGATTTGAGATAGGCATTACGTTGCTTGAGTACATGATTATAACTTGATAGGTCTGAAAGGTAAACAGGCTTAATCTGTCCTAAATCAATATCTATAAATTTACGTCTTAGGCTTGGAGATCCCTTTACAAGTTGTAAATCCTCAGGAGCAAAGAGTACCACTGTCATGTGACCGATATAATCGGATAATTTAGCTTGTTTGAGGTGGTTGACCTTTGTTATGCGGCCTTTATTAGATAAACTGATTTCCAGAGGTAGCTTTCCACTATGACGATGCACGATGCCGTTCAGTTTGAGAGTATTTTGCTGAAATTGAATCAGTTCCTTATCTGAACGGGTCCGATGACTACGTGTCAATGCTAGAAAATAGATGGCCTCAAGAATATTTGTTTTTCCTTGAGCATTGCGACCAAGAAAAATATTGAGATGAGGTGAGAAGCTCACAGAGGCTTCAGTATAATTTCTAAAGTGTTGAATATCAATATTTTCGAGCCACATAGTTAGGTTCCTGGGAAACGAACGGGTTTTCGTTTAGTTTTATTGCCTTCTTTTGACGGATGTGCCTTTTGTTTCTTTTTATTATCCTGATTCATTTTTTTTACAATGGCAGCAACACGTGCTTTTTCAGCGACTTCTTTTTGATGCTCTTCAATTTCATTTGTTGTAGGAGCTACAATCGTTATTTCAAGTTTCTCAGACGGAATGGTAATAACATCTCCATAACGAAGTTTTTTTCCACGACGTTTTTCATCTTCACCATTGAATAAAACGGTATTGTTAGCTAAAAAACCTTTAATAGCTCCTCCACTATGAATGATACTTAATTCTTTTAAAAGTGCCTGCAGTGTGATGTATTCATCAAATAATTTATATTCCATAGTACCTCAACTTTCTCTTGAGATAAGATAGCATAAAAATGGTATAATTGGAAGCATAAACTTTTTAGAGGTTATCAATGAAAATTGCTGATGGTGTCTATGTACACTTCATTCCAACACAAAAATATAAAACTAATCGTATTGTTTTTCGAATGACAGGTTCTTTGAATAAACAAACAATTGCTAAACGAGCTCTGGTTTCACAAATGTTGGCTACAGCCAATCAGACGTATCCAACAGTACAGTCTTTTAAAGAGAGATTAGCTTCTCTTTATGGGACACAGTTGTCAACTAGAGTGTTAACTAAAGGGTTGACACATAGTGTTGACATAGAGTTGACATACCTGAAGGATGCCTTTATCCCTACGAATAATGGATTATTTTGGGAAGTTCTAGGATTTTTGAAAGAGTGTCTTTACAAGCCACTGTCAAGAGTAGCTCGATACCAAAATAGAGTATTTGATATAGAGAAACAAAATTTAAAGACCTACCTTGATGTTGACACAGAGAATAATTACTATTACAGTGAAGTTAAGGGAAGAGAGCTTTATTTTGTAAATGAGGGCTTGAAAGTTCCCAAATATGGTCAAGCAGAACTTGTTGAAGCCGAGACTTCGTTTACAGCTTATCAAGAATTTCAAAGTATGTTGACAAGAGATCGTATTGATATCTTTATGGTTGGAGAATTTGATGATTATCAAGTACTCCAAGGTTTACATCGTTTTCCTTTGGAGGGACGTCAAGTTGATTTACAGTTTAGCTATAGTCAACCTTATGTCAATGTGGTGAAAGAAAAGATAGAACCTAGACAGAGTAGTCAATCTATTTTACAATTAGGGTACCAATTTTCATGTCAATATGGAGATAAAGATTACTTTGCTTTAATTGTATTCAATGCCATGTTTGGTGAATTTGCCCACTCTGCTTTATTTACAACGCTTCGAGAAAAGGAAGGATTGGCTTATTCAATTAGTAGTCAATTTGATGTCTTTACAGGTTTACTAGAAGTTTACGCTGGAATTGAAAAATCTAATAGAAATCAGGCTATGCGAGGAATTAGTAGAGAATTGAATTACATTAAATTAGGACGTTTTTCAAGTTCTCTCCTGAATCAAACCAAAAAAATCATACGAATGAATGCCCTACTCTCTGAAGATCATGCCTTAACATTGGTGGAACAACGTTTTAATAAGGTGATTTTTGGTGATAAAAGTCTTTCATTAGAGAATTGGTTAGATGAGATTGAGAAGGTTGCTAAAAAAGATGTTTGCCGTGTAGCGCGTCAAGTTAAGCTACAGAGTTTGTTCTTTTTAGAAGGAGTGTCTTAGAATGGCTGCTTTGAAGAAACGTTATTATCAAAAAATTGATGAAGAAGTTTATTCAGCAATTTTAGATAATGGTATGTCTTTATCAATTATTAAGAAAAAAGGATTTTTAGAAAAAGCCGCCTTTCTGTCAACGAATTTTGGGGCGCTAGATAATCACTTTTATATTGATGGTGAGTTACAATCTTACCCTGAAGGTATTGCTCATTTTCTGGAACACAAGCTATTTGAGGATGAGCAGGGAAGGGATGTGACATTGGATTTTGTCAAGCTTGGAGCTGATGTCAATGCTTTTACAACCTTGGATAAGACAACATATTATTTCTCTACCCTTGACCACTTTGAGAAGTCTTTAGAAGTTTTATTAAAGTTTACTTCAAAGTTTACAAGTTCCGAAGATGCTGTCAACCATGAAAAAAGAATTATTGAACAAGAAATAAATATGTATGAGGATGATCCTGATTATAGAGTATATCTGGGTTGTTTACAAAGTTTGTATCCCAATACTATATTAGGGAAAGACATTGCTGGAAGTGTTGATAGCATTGAAAAAATTACTGTAAAGGATTTGAAAGATAACTTTGACTGCTTTTACAGACCAGCAAACTGTCATCTCGTCTTGGTAGGTGATTTTGATGTTGAAGATATTTACACTTTTGTCAAGGAAAAACAAAGTGAGTTTACACTGCCTGAGAGAATGGTTGAAAAAGAAAAGAACCCTATTGAGTCAGATATCCAAAAATTAGATAGTCTTCAAATGGAGATTTTCATCTCAAAGCTAGCCATTGGTTTTAAGAGTGTTCCTTTTACTGATAATCGTATGAGAGAAAACATACTGGTACAGTTAATGTTTAATTTACTGTTTGGCTGGACGTCTCCTTATTATCAAAATTGGTATGCTGAAGGAAAAATAGACGAGTCTGTGTCAATTGAATACGAGGTATCTAATCGATATTCATTTGTCATTATGACTATGGACACTGCAGAACCTATCCGTATGTCAAGCTTAATTCGTCAAGTGATGACGTCGGCAGATAAAAAAAGACTGTTGACGGATGAGGCATTGGATTTGCAAAAGAAAGCTTTGTATGGTGAATTTTTACGTAGTCTAGACAATATCCAGAATTTAGGAAGTCAGTATTTAGCTTATTTTGAGAATGATAAAACATACTTTGATTTTGGTCAGGAACTGATGAGCATTACTTCCAAGGATTTGAAGGATTTTTTGAATCACTATCTCTCAAATATAGAGATTACCGATTTTGTTGTCTTCCCTAAATAAGTGATTATTTGCTATAATAGAGACACGAAAACAAAGAAGAATATTAGAAAGGGGAAAAATGAAGTTACACTCTCTAGGTGAGCAATTACGTGCAGCACGTATAAAGAAAGAATTAAGTTTATATGATGTAGAAAAAATTTCTGGAGTCGAAGCTCAGTTTCTTCTGGCTATGGAAATGGATCAACTTAAAGCTTTGCCAGAGGACATTCAGCAAGAAGCGCTTGAAAAGTATGCCACTTCGGTTGGTTTAGATGGAAAGCGTCTGTTTGAGGAGCAAAGACAGAACGAGCAAAAACTAAAAAAAGAAAAGAAAACAGTTGAACGTAAGGAAGAAAGCTTAGCTACCAAAGCTCCTATGTCACGCTTTTTAAAGCATAAACGTGAAGAAAAAAGAAAGTCTAACTATCTACCTTTACTAATTCTTAGTGCGGTTTCGTTACTTATCATTTGTTCAGTAGGTTATATTATTATTAGACATCTTTCTAATCAACCTCAGGTGATAAAACCGAATACTATCTCTACAGTTAATCATCTATCAACGGCTAGTAAGGCTAAATCGTCACGAAGCATTTCTGAGGTTACCGTTTCAGGGGCAAATGTAACAACGACAACTCAAGGAAATCAACTAATGGTTGATTTCTCCAATGTAAATTCTTCAGTAGTTTTAGATGTGGAGTTATCAAAAGATAGTGATGACACATGGTTTTCAGTAGATAACTCAGATACTTCAGAGAGTTACCTCCTTTCAAAAACGAAAAATTCAAAATACTCTTTAGATTTTTCTGATAAAATGAAACCAACTCAAATTATTATTGCTCAATCTTCAAAAGTAACTCTAAAGGTAAATGGGGAGTCACTTGATTTATCGCAATTAGATAAAAATACACCTAGCTACCTAACATTAAGAATCCAATAGAATCGAGAAGAAATGTTTAAAAAAGAAAATTTACCTAACTTATTGACACTTGCTAGAATTATTTTGATTCCTATCTTTTTATTGATGACATCACTTGCGTCAAGTAATATCATGCATATTGCTGCGGCGGTTGTCTTTGCTATTGCCAGTATTACAGATTATTTAGATGGCTATTTGGCACGAAAATGGCATGTTGTTACTAATTTCGGGAAATTTGCAGATCCATTGGCAGATAAGATGCTAGTGATGTCAGCATTTATTATGTTAGTCGGTATTGATCAAGCGCCAGCCTGGGTGGTTTCAGTTATTATCTGTCGTGAGCTTGCAGTCACAGGTCTTCGTCTTTTATTAGTGGAAAACGGTGGTACAGTTCTCGCTGCAGCTATGCCTGGTAAGATTAAGACAGTGACTCAGATGTTATCTATCATTCTATTATTGTGTCATTTGCATTTTATTGGAACAATTATGCTTTATATCGCTTTGTTCTTTACAATTTACTCAGGCTATGATTATTTCAAAGGTGCAGGTTTCTTATTTAAGGATACTTTCAAGTAGTACGATAAACAAATGATTGAAATAAAAAATTTAAAGTTTAAATATCATCAAGATCAACCATCCTATATTCTTGATGATGTATCGTTTCACGTGAAACGTGGGGAGTGGCTATCCATTGTAGGGCATAATGGTTCTGGAAAATCCACGACAGCACGTCTTATTGATGGACTATTAGTGGCAGAGTCTGGGCAGATTATCGTTGATGGTCAAGAATTAACAGAAGAGAATGTCTGGGATATTCGTGATAAGATTGGCATGGTCTTTCAAAATCCAGATAATCAATTTGTTGGGGCAACTGTTGAAGACGATGTTGCTTTTGGTCTTGAAAATAAAGGCGTTCCCTATGAAGAAATGGCTTCAAGGGTTCAAGAGGCTCTGGAATTTGTAGGAATGTCAGAATTTAAGGATAGAGAGCCAGCTAGATTATCTGGAGGTCAAAAACAACGTGTGGCTATCGCAGGTATTGTAGCTATGAGACCATCAATTTTGATTTTGGATGAGGCAACTAGCATGCTGGACCCAGAAGGTCGCCAGGAATTGATTCAATCTATTAAAGCTATTCGTAAAGAATACGGAATGACTGTTTTATCAATTACTCATGATCTCGATGAGGTCGCTTTGAGTGACCGTGTTTTGGTTTTGAAAAAAGGTAAAGTGGAGTCTGTCTCAAGTCCTCGTGAACTATTTAGTAGAGGCACAGAGTTGGTTGACTTAGGTTTGGATATCCCTTTTAGTGCATTATTAACTCAAAAGCTAAGAAATAAAGGTCTGATAGAGTGTGAAGACTATCTGACAGAAAAGGAATTGGTAGAACAATTATGGGAATCTCTCTCGAAAATGTAAGTTATATCTATCAAGCGGGTACTCCTTTTGAGGGGCGTGCCCTTTTTGAATTGACAACGACGATAAAAGATGGTTCATATACAGCCTTTATTGGACATACAGGAAGTGGTAAATCTACTATTATGCAGCTCTTGAATGGCCTCTATATACCAACTAGTGGTCAGGTTCAAGTTGATGATACTATCATAACCAGTCAATCAAAGAACAAGGACATAAAACCAATTCGTAAGAAAGTAGGTTTAGTTTTTCAATTTCCAGAAAGTCAGTTATTTGCAGAGACTGTTTTAGAGGATGTTGCCTTTGGACCTCAAAATTTCGGAGTTTCTAAGGAAGAAGCAGAACAACGTGCTATTAAAAGTCTAAAATTAGTTGGACTCCCGGAAGAATTTCATGGACAGAATCCTTTTGATTTATCAGGAGGGCAAATGCGACGTGTTGCCATTGCAGGGATTCTAGCTATGCAACCAGATATTCTAGTGCTGGATGAACCGACTGCCGGTCTAGACCCACAGGGACGGAAGGAATTGATGTCTCTCTTTAAGGAGTTACATCTTTCTGGAATGACGATTGTTTTAGTTACTCACTTGATGGATGATGTTGCCGATTATGCAACAGCTGTGAATGTTATGGAAAAAGGGCAACTAGTGTTGACGGGAGCTCCTAAAGATGTTTTTCAAAAGGTTACTTTTCTTAAAGAAAAGCAATTAGGTGTTCCTAAAATCACAGAGTTTGCACTACAGTTACAAGAAAAAGGTTATCGATTTGAAACTCTCCCTATTACAATCGAGGAATTCGTAGAGGTGGTGTCGCATGGATAAGTTAATTATTGGACGTTATATTGTTGGGAACTCTTTTATACACCGATTAGACCCTAGAAGTAAATTATTAGCCATGCTGATTTATATTGTTATTATCTTTTGGGCTAATAATCCCTTAACTTATGCTGTAATAACTTTATTTACACTTTTCTTGGTTTTCTTGTCTAAAATAAAACTTGGTTTCTTTTTAGGTGGAATTAAACCGATGATTTGGATTATTTTATTTTCTACCCTATTTCAAGTTTTCTTCAATACAAAAGGGAGTGTACTTTGGTCTATCGGCTTTTTTAAGATTACAGAAGTCGGTTTAAATCAAGGTTGGATGATATTCCTTAGATTTATCCTCATTATTAGTTTTTCCACCCTACTTACTCTAACGACAACACCTTTAAGTTTATCTGATGCAGTTGAATCACTTTTGAAACCTCTTACTGTTTTCAAAGTGCCAGCACATGAAATTGGTTTAATGCTATCTTTGAGTCTACGTTTTGTACCAACTTTGATGGATGATACAACTCGTATTATGAATGCTCAAAAGGCGCGTGGTGTTGACTTTGGTGAAGGAAATATTATTCAAAAGGTACGCTCAATAATACCTATTTTAATACCTTTGTTTGCATCAAGCTTTAAACGAGCAGATGCTCTGGCGATTGCTATGGAGGCACGAGGCTATCAAGGTGGTGAAGGGCGAACAAAATATCGTCGACTTTCATGGAATGGTCGAGATACCTTATCAATTATTGCTATTTTAGCTTTAGGATTAATGCTTTTTTATCTTAAGAGTTAATTTGTTGAGATAAATAAAAACTAGGTCTTAAGACCTAGAAGTTTTAGATGGACGCCTACGTAGGTGTTCTTTTTTCGTCTAATCCCAACCTACTTGTAATATTTTTAATATCCCTAACAAGGGGATGTTATATTTCCAAGGTATCATAGATACATGGTTATAGTTCTTCAGCTTAATCTGGATTGAAAAATCCCTATATAGAATAAGCCCGTTGATTTACCTATTAGTCATAAACAATAAAATAACTTAATATCTTTGACTAATATGAATTGGACTATAAATAGATAAAGGAGCATCATCATGCAAAAAAAGAATACATCTAACACTAAAAAATTAGGTCTTTTTGGACTTGTTACAGTAGCAACACTTGGAGCAACAGCCTTAGCTAATGCAGAAACTTACACAGTTCAAAAAGGCGATACCCTTTCAGCTATTGCTAAGAAGAATGGTACGACTGTAGATGAAATCGTTTCAAAAAACGGTATTCAAGATGCCAATAAGATTTCTATTGGTCAAAACTTAACAATTAATGAAACTACTGAAGAAACTACAGAACCTTCAGTTACAACAGAAGCAACAGAAGCAACTGCTGAATCAACACAATCAACAGAGTCTACACAAAGTGAAGATACTCAAGCAACCAATACAAATCTTTCTTCTTCAGAGGCAGCTGCTAAAGAAGAAATTGCACAACGTGAGTCAAGCGGTAGCTATACAGCTCAAAATGGGCAATATTATGGACGTTATCAATTAGCATCATCATATTTGAATGGAGACTTGTCTCCTGAAAATCAAGAGAAAGTAGCAGATAATTATGTAGCAAGCCGTTATGGTTCATGGACTGCAGCTCTTGCTTTCTGGAATGCTAATGGTTGGTACTAAATCATTATTACTGACTTATGAGGAAAACTAGTAAAACCTCATACAAATAAGGGAAAAATGCCAGATTTTTGGCATTTTTTTATTAAATTGATAAATCATTGTAACATTAGACATAATACAAATAATCGGCAGTAATATTACTAGGTTATGATGAATGTAACTAGAATTAACTAGGAGGGATTTATGTTAAAAAAAAGTTATAAGGGACGCCGTATTAAATTTGTAGCGAAGAAATCATTGGCGGTACCAGTAGCAATTGTAACAAGTTTTATTGTCATTTTGGCAGTATCACTGTCTACACTAATTAATAAAGGGTTGGTTAATGCATTTTCAGATTCTGTTACTCCAGCGCCTTCAACAGCATCAACAACATCAGAATCGACAGCAGATTTAGTAAAATCAACAGAAATTAGCTCAAGTAAAGATAATAAGGCTAATAAAGAAAAGGTTGAAGAAAGTAAGCCTCAGTCAGAAACAACAGGAGAAGCGGTAGAAGCAGCTGAAAAGTCTCAGTCAGATACTGCTACTACAAGCACTGCTACAACGAGTACTGATACTACGTCGACTCAAAATACTGGGACAGCTCCTTCGGTTGCTGCAAGTGGTAGTGGGTCAGTTGTTCTCTCAAATGGTAACACTGCAGGAGAAGTTGGTTCTTATGCAGCGGCACAGATGGCAGCTGCTACTGGTGTTCCTCAGTCCACTTGGGAGTCAATTATTGCGCGTGAGTCAAATGGTGACCATACTGCAGCAAATGGTTCAGGTGCATCAGGTCTTTTTCAGACAATGCCTGGATGGGGCTCTACTGCAACGGTTGAGGATCAAATTCAATCAGCCTTGAATGCCTATAACGCACAAGGTTTGTCAGCTTGGAATTACTAATATTAATAGAAGTTGGGAGCATACTCTCAGCTTTTTAATTTGGATGTGGGTAATATGTTTTATAGAGCTTTTTGTTATTATTAGGTAGGGTATGGCCTTTTTGTTATAATAGGAATGAAAGGTATAGCAATGAAACAAATTTTTAAATCAAGAGAAAAGTTGTGGGTTTCTCTTATTATTATAGCTTTTGCTGTGTTATTGGTTACGCCACAACTATTTACAAAAAAAGTCATTTTAGGTTCAGATTCCATCTTTCACTATAACAGATTCTATGAAGCTGCTATGCAACTAAAAAATGGTAACCTTTCTTACTTTTTATCTTTATATGGATTTCAACAGTCAGGCCGCATTGTCAATGCTCTTTACGGTCCTTTTTTTGCTTATTTACAAGGAGGGCTTATTTTAATAAGTGGCACTTGGTTTCGTTATCAGATTGTGTCAAGGGTATTACTTCATATACTGGCTGAGTCCTCAATGTATGCCTTGCTCAAGCAGTGTAAAGTTAAGACAACAATTGCCTTGTCACTAGGTTTACTTTATGCGACAACATTCTCTATCCAATACTGGACGATGCGTCAGGGGTTCTCTAGTTGGGGAGCAGCTTTACTACCTTTTTGTTTTATTCCAGCGATTCACTATGTCTTTTATCAAAAAGTAGAACCAATTAGACTGGCCTTATCAATGGCATTGATTTTTCAAATTCACGTACTTAGTGCTTTGATGCTAGTGATGATGTATCTTCCTTTTTATCTTTACACTTTTGTAAAGGCTCCTATCGCTAAGAAAAAGGAAACCTTCGTGCAAGTCGTTATAGCAGTCATTCTGTTCCTCTTACTGACTGTCAATATCTGGTTAGTACTCCTATATTTGAGAGGGACTAATCACCTTTTAGATCCATTTATAAATAGAGAAATAGGTAAGAATGGGATAGATGGAACGGCAAGATACTGGCTATATACCCCAATTTCCTTAATGGTGTTACTCATTTTACAGTTTATTTACGCTGTTTTGAATTGGAAGAAATTTGCTAAATGGAAAAAAATACTGCATTTTATTTATTTTATCTTTTTCTTCTTATCGACAGGTCTTTTTCCATGGCAGTATCTAGTAGAAAATGGAAATACATTTGCTGAATTGATTCAATTTCCATTTAGATTTTTTGTTCCTGCGACTATTTTACTTTTAGCAATTACAGGGTTAACGGTCACGCGATTTGTAAACTGGCGAAAAAGTATTGCTGTTTTACTCTTTGCCTTTGCGGGCGTTGGTCTTATTCAGAATATGATGGATACTACCGATCGTGTAAAAACTGCGGCACAAGATGGTGAACTTATTTCCATTGTTAAACATACTTACGTTGAAGGAGATTACCAGACGATAAGTCTTACCATGAATGACAGTGACTTGTCACAGTTTTTAAATTTAGTTGTCAAACCCACACCAGATTACGTACCGATTTATGGGAAAATAGGTGAGCAGAATACTTACGATCTTTATTATAAAAATATCGTTACGAATCAGAAGGCAGAAAAGCTAGTAGAAGATGGTTATCTTGTATTAACTTGGCCAGCTGCTGAAGGGGAGGAACTGAATCTACCGATAGTTGTTTATAAAGATTCCATCTTGACACTAAATGGTAAAGAACTAGACAAGGATGACTATAGTTTGTCAACGATTGGTACACCGACCGTTTCATCACAAAAAGGACAGAATAAACTTGTGTTAAGTTATCAGGAGCCAGGATGGCTATTTGTAGCGTTAGTGATTCCAATAATAGTTCTGGGAGTAATAGGTTTACAGTGGCTTTACACAAAAATAAGTATAAAAAAGGTTGCCTAGTGGTAACCTTTTTGCATTATTCCTTAATCATGATATAATTAGGCTTGCGTGCTTTTACGCTTCAAAATCGACCTTCAAATCGATATTTGAATAACTAGACCCTTCAAGTCTATGTTAATTTTATTTGATGGGAGGAGTTATCTATGACTGATAATTCAAAAACACGTGTTGTTGTCGGTATGAGTGGTGGCGTTGATTCATCAGTAACAGCCTTACTTTTAAAAGAGCAAGGTTATGATGTAATCGGTGTTTTCATGAAAAACTGGGATGACACAGATGAATTTGGTGTGTGTACAGCAACCGAAGATTATAAAGATGTAGCAGCAGTAGCTGATCAGATTGGTATCCCCTATTACTCTGTCAACTTTGAAAAAGAGTACTGGGATCGTGTATTTGAGTATTTCTTAGCAGAGTACCGTGCAGGCCGTACACCTAATCCAGACGTTATGTGTAATAAGGAAATCAAGTTTAAGGCATTCTTAGATTATGCGATGACATTGGGAGCAGATTATGTGGCTACAGGACATTACGCTCAAGTTGTTCGCGATGAAGACGGCATTGTCCATATGTTGCGTGGTGCAGATAATAATAAAGATCAAACCTACTTCCTTAGTCAACTTTCGCAAGAGCAGTTGCAGAAAACGATGTTTCCCTTAGGACATCTACAAAAGCCAGAAGTTCGTGAGATTGCTGAACGTGCAGGTCTTGCAACAGCCAATAAAAAAGATTCGACAGGAATCTGTTTTATTGGTGAAAAGAACTTTAAAGAGTTTCTTAGTCAGTACTTGCCAGCTCAAAAAGGTCGTATGATGACCGTAGATGGACGAGATATGGGTGAACATGCCGGTTTGATGTATTACACGATCGGTCAGCGTGGTGGTCTTGGAATTGGTGGACAACAGGGTGGAGACAATGCTCCATGGTTTGTAGTGGGGAAAGACCTTAGTCAAAACATTCTTTACGTTGGTCAAGGCTTCTATCATGATGCACTGATGTCAACAAGTTTACAGGCTAGTCAAGTTCACTTTACTCGAGATATGCCAGAAGAATTTGAAATGGAATGTACAGCAAAATTCCGTTATCGTCAACCTGATAGTAAAGTTACTGTAAAGGTTAAAGGTGATAAAGCAGAGGTTATTTTTGCTGAACCTCAGCGTGCTATTACACCTGGTCAAGCCGTTGTTTTCTATGATGGTCAGGAATGTTTGGGCGGCGGTATTATTGACCAAGCGTATAAAGACGGAAAAGTTTGTCAGTATGTCTAACTGGAGTTAAGTAAAAACGATGAGTTCTCAATTTTTTTATGCATTTATGGCATTTTTCGCTATAATGAACCCAATTTCAAATCTTCCTGCTTACATGGCTTTAGTAGCAGATGATAGTCAAAAAATTTCACGAAAAATTGCTTTTAGGAGTCTTTTGATTGCCTTTGTTATTGTAACTGTTTTTATCTTTTCAGGAGATTTCATTTTTAAAGTATTTGGAATTACAATTGTTTCTTTCAGAATTGCTGGTGGAATATTAGTGGCCGTTATCGGTTATCATATGATTAATGGTAATCATTCACCCAGCTATAAAGGAATGGAGCAGCAAGCAGTAAATTCAGATCCAATGTCTATTGCTATTTCTCCTCTTGCAATGCCGCTTTTTGCAGGACCAGGAACAATTACAACTGCCTTAAGCTTGGCTAATGGAGGTTTGCGGAATCAACTAATAACCGTGTTTGCTTTTGCTCTACTATGTGTAATCACTTATCTCCTACTAAGAAGTGCAAAACAAATTGCAGGCTTCTTGGGAAAAAATTTGATGAAAATTATAACGAAAATGATGGGACTTTTACTATTCTCGATAGGAATACAGATGATTATCGTCAGTGTGCAGACCTTGATCAAACAGTGATTTGCATTGACAAAATGATTTGATTTGATAAAATAACTTTAACAATAGTCATGATGGTCAAAGCTCATGAGAATTGTACGTTTTTGCGTACAGTTTTCTGGAGTTTTGGCTATTTTTGTAGGAAAAAAATAAAGAAAGGATGGGGCAGTTGATTGTAAATCACTGCATAAATCTAAAAAATGTCTTACGAGTTTGATGAAAATTTTGATGTAATTGTTGTTGGTGCTGGTCACGCTGGTGTAGAAGCCTCCCTAGCTGCAGCCCGCATGGGATGTAAGGTTTTATTAGCGACTATTAACCTAGAGATGCTAGCATTTATGCCATGTAATCCTTCTATTGGAGGATCGGCCAAGGGTATTGTTGTCCGTGAGATTGATGCCCTCGGCGGAGAGATGGGTAAAAATATTGATAAAACTTATATTCAAATGAAAATGTTGAATACTGGTAAGGGACCTGCTGTCAGAGCTTTACGTGCACAAGCAGATAAAGCCTTGTATGCTATGATGATGAAGCATACAGTTGAGCGTCAGGAAAACTTAACTCTCCGTCAGTCAATGGTTGATGAAATTCTTGTTGAAGATGGTAAGGTAGTTGGTGTCAGAACAGCCACAAATCAAAAATACGGAGCAAAAGCGGTTATTGTAACAACAGGAACGGCTTTGCGTGGTGAAATTATCCTAGGTGAGCTCAAATATTCTTCAGGTCCTAATAATAGCCTTGCATCTGTTACATTGGCAGATAACCTGAGGGATCTTGGCCTTGAAATAGGAAGATTTAAAACGGGTACCCCTCCTCGTGTTAAGGCATCATCAATTAATTACGAAGAAACTGAAATTCAACCAGGTGATGAAAAGCCAAATCATTTTTCATTCTTGTCGAAAGATGAAGATTATCTTCAGGATCAAATACCTTGTTGGCTAACTTATACGAATCAAGAGAGCCACGATATTATCAATAATAATTTACACCGTGCACCAATGTTTTCAGGTATTGTCAAGGGTGTAGGACCTCGTTATTGTCCATCAATCGAAGATAAAATTGTCCGATTTGCCGATAAGAATCGCCATCAACTTTTCCTTGAACCTGAAGGAAGAGAGACTGAAGAAGTCTATGTGCAAGGCCTGTCAACTAGTCTGCCAGAAGATGTTCAAAAAGAGTTGATTCACTCAATTAAAGGTCTCGAGAAGGCAGAGATGATGCGAACTGGTTATGCGATTGAATATGATATCGTGCTCCCTCATCAATTACGTGCAACACTTGAAACGAAGTTAATTTCAGGTCTCTTTACAGCAGGACAGACCAACGGAACTTCTGGATACGAGGAAGCAGCAGGTCAAGGTCTAGTTGCTGGTATCAATGCAGCTCTGAAAGTCCAAGGTAAACCTGAGCTTATTCTCAAACGTAGTGATGCCTATATTGGTGTAATGATTGACGATCTTGTCACGAAAGGAACCTTGGAGCCATATCGTTTATTGACATCACGCGCAGAGTATCGTCTCATATTACGTCATGATAATGCTGACATGCGCTTGACACCTATTGGTCGAGAAGTTGGTTTGGTTGACGATGAACGTTGGAATATCTTTGAAATTAAGAAAAATCAATTTGACAGCGAGTTGACACGTTTGTCAAAAGAAAAATTAAAACCAATTAAAGAAACGAATGAGAAAATTCAAGCTCTAGGCTTTAAGCCATTGACAGATGCCATGACAGCTAAAGAGTTTATGCGTAGACCAGAGATTGATTACGCCACAGCTACTCAGTTTGTGGGTCCAGCTACAGAAAATTTGGACGCTAAGATTATAGAGTTGCTTGAGACTGAAATCAAGTACGAAGGTTATATCAATAAAGCTTTGGATCAAGTAGCTAAGATGAAGCGTATGGAAGAAAAGAGGATTCCCCAAAATATTGATTGGGATGCTATTGATTCTATTGCTACTGAAGCTCGTCAAAAATTTAAGAAAATCAATCCTGAGACCATTGGTCAAGCGAGTCGTATTTCAGGGGTCAATCCAGCAGATATCTCAATTCTGATGGTTTATCTTGAAGGCAATAATAAGGCCCGCAGAAAAGTAGATTAACGGTGGTAACACGTTTAAAAGCCTTTTAATTAAGGCTTTTTTATGTTATAATTGTTAGATTAAGAGGTTTTATATGAAAAGATTTCACTTTGCAACGATTCATCTTGTAATGATTGGGTTAATTCTTTTTGGAATTGCTACTATTTTTGTTCGCGTACTAAAATCGGAGTCTGCACTCATTTTTGCGCTTTTTATTATTATGGTAGTAGTTGTTGCCTTATTGCATTACCAAAAGACAACATATGAGTCCTTAGAAATAGAGCAATTAGATGAACTGAATCAGGATGTTGAAGATTCTTTGAAGACCCTTCTCGGAAAGATGCCTGTTGGGGTTATTACTTTTGATGAGAACGATCATATTGAATGGTTCAACCCCTATGCGAAGCTAGTACTTTCGGATGAAAATGGAAATTTCAATAAGCAGTTGATTGCGGATTTTATTTCCCAGAAACGAAAGGGTTCACCTTCGAATGTGATAACCGTTGGTGATAATAAATATGCCGCTTTTGTGGATTTTGACAATAAGTTGACATATTTTATTGACAATGTTTATGATCAAGATGAAAATGCTGATCCAAATATGACTCGTCCTGTTATCGGGATTATTTCAGTTGATAACTATGACGATGTGACGGGAAGTTTACCCGATGCCGATGTTTCAAAAATCAATACATTTGTGGCAGGGTTTATTTCTGAGTTTGCTAAGGCCAAGCATATTCATTATCGACGTATTGAAGGCGATCGTTTTTACTTCTTCACCAATTACAGTGTTTTGACAGAATTCATGGATCAAAAGTTTTCTGTCTTGGATGACTTTCGTCAGCAGGCTCAAGAGCGTGGTTTACCACTGACTTTGAGCATGGGAATTTCGTTCGGTACGCTTAAGCATGATCAAATCGGTCAGGTTGCCTTGCAGAATCTGAACATCGCACTAGTTCGCGGTGGAGATCAAGCTGTTGTCAAGGAAAACGATGATCACAAGGAACTTCTTTATTTTGGAGGAGGTTCTGTCTCAACAGTAAAACGTTCTCGTACAAGAACAAGGGCTATGATGACTGCAATCTCAGATAAGTTGAAAACAGTCGAAAAAGTGTTTGTTGTCGGACATAAGAATCTCGATATGGATGCTCTAGGGGCCACTGTTGGTATGGCTCATTTTGCTAGTCAAATTGTTCGAAAAAGCTATGCTGTTTACGATGATACGGCTATGAATGCAGATATTGAGCGTGCGGTCGAACGCTTAAAAGAAGATGATCAATCACCTCTTATTACACTTTCAGAGGCTGAAGAGTTAGTCAACCAACAGTCATTACTAATTATGGTTGACCATTCTAAAATCAATTTAACTTTGTCTAAGGATTTTTATGATCGATTTAATGAAGTTATTGTGGTAGATCATCACCGTCGAGATGACGATTTTCCTGAAAATGCTGTTTTGACCTTTATTGAAAGTGGGGCAAGCTCAGCCTGTGAATTGGTTACGGAGTTGTTGCAATTCCAGGGTGCCCCAGAACGTTTGAGTAAAATCCAAGCCTCTATCCTTATGGCAGGTATCATGCTGGATACTAAAAATTTCTCAACTCGTGTGACTAGTAGAACCTTTGATGTTGCCTCTTATCTACGTAGTTTAGGAAGTGATAGTGGAGAAATCCAAACAATCTCTGCTACTGATTTTGAAGAATATCGACGAATCAATGAGTTAATTCTAGCAGGTGAACGTATTACAGATGATATCATTGTTGCCTCAGGTGATAATCCTAAATGTTATAATAATGTTGTGATTTCTAAGGCAGCAGATACGATGCTTTCTATGGCAGGTATCGAAGCAACTTTTGTTGTCGCTAGGACAAGCGATTCTACTGTGAATATCTCTGCTCGAAGTCATAAAACGATTAATGTACAACGTATTATGGAGAGAATGGGTGGTGGTGGCCATTTCAACTTAGCTGCCTGCCAATTGCGAGACTGTAGTGTTGCTCAAGCAAAAAATAAATTGATTGAAACTATTATGGGAGAGTTGGCTCCCAAGGAGGACTAAAATGAAAGTTATTTTCTTACAAGACGTTAAAGGTAAAGGTAAAAAAGGCGAAATTAAAGAAGTACCATCAGGTTATGCTCAAAACTTCTTGATTAAAAAGAATCTTGCTAAGGAAGCGACAAACCAAGCTATCGGTGAGTTGAAAGGCAAGCAAAAATCTGAAGAAAAACATGCAGCAGAGTTGTTGGCTGAAGCGAAGCAAGTTAAAGAGCAACTTGAAAAAGAAGAAAATCGTCTTCAATTTACTGAGAAGGTCGGACCAGACGGACGTACTTTTGGTTCAATTACAGCCAAAAAGATTGCAGAAGGACTTCAAAAACAATTTGGTATAAAAGTTGATAAACGTCATATTGAACTTGAACATCCTATTCGTGCGATTGGTCTGATTGAGGTTCCTGTAAAGCTTCATAAAGAAGTGAGCGCACAAATTAAACTTAACATTAAAAATAGTGCTGAGTAATTCGTTGACACTATAAGTAAATCTTGTAAAGGAGGGAATAATTGTGGCAGAGGCTCAAGAATTACGAGTACAACCTCATGATTTAGTAGCGGAACAGTCTGTTCTAGGGGCTATTCTCATTAACCCAGAAAAGTTGATTACAGTTCGAGAATTTATCGAAGCAGACGACTTTTACAAGTATTCCCATCGTGTCATTTTTAAAGCAATGGTAACGCTGTCGGATCGAAATGATGCCATTGATGCCACGACAGTACGTACCATTTTAGATGACCAAGATGACCTCCAAAATATAGGGGGTATTTCTTATCTTGTAGATTTGGTCAATAGTGTACCAACTTCCGCAAATGCTGAGTACTATGCTAAGATTGTGGCTGAGAAAGCCATGCTTCGACGTATTATAAATAGGCTGACAGAGACTGTCAACCAAGCATATGAGGGCGCAACGGAATCTGATGAAATTATTGCGAATGCTGAGAAAGCCTTGGTTGATGTTTCAGAGCATAGTAATCGTAGTGGTTTCCGCAAAATATCTGAAGTTCTTGACGTTAATTTTAATACCTTGGAGATGCGTTCCCAGCAAACATCAGATGTTACTGGATTACCAACAGGTTTCCGTGACCTTGACAAGATTACAACAGGTTTACACCCTGATCAATTAATTATTTTAGCAGCTCGCCCTGCAGTTGGTAAAACAGCCTTTGTGTTGAACATTGCTCAGAATGTTGGCACCAAGCAAAATAAAGCTGTTGCAGTCTTTTCATTAGAGATGGGTGCAGAAAGCTTGGTTGATCGTATGTTGGCAGCTGAAGGGATGATTGATTCTCATGCTTTACGTACAGGTCAATTGACAGAGCAAGATTGGAATAATGTTATGATTGCTCAAGGAGCACTGGCTGAGGCACCTATTTACATAGATGATACCCCTGGTATAAAGATTACTGAGATTCGTGCACGGTCCCGTAAATTGTCACAAGAAGTAGAGGGTGGTCTTGGTCTCATTGTGATTGACTACTTGCAGTTGATTACAGGTACGCGACCAGAAAATCGCCAACAAGAGGTTTCAGATATTTCAAGACAGTTAAAAATCCTGGCCAAGGAGCTCAAAGTTCCTGTAATTGCCTTGAGTCAGTTATCTCGTGGGGTTGAACAACGTCAGGACAAACGTCCAGTCTTATCTGATATCCGTGAGTCAGGATCTATCGAGCAGGATGCCGATATTGTCGCCTTCTTGTATCGTGATGATTACTACCGAAAAGAGGGTGAAGAACCAGAAAATGCGATTGAAGATAATACCATCGAAGTTATCCTAGAAAAAAACCGTGCTGGTGCGCGTGGAACAGTCAAGTTACTATTCCAAAAAGAATACAATAAATTTTCATCGATTGCTCAGTTTGAGGAATCATAATTTTCAGATTTAAGGAGATATATATATGAGTGATGCATTTGCAGATGTTGCTAAGATGAAAAACATCAAGGAAGCTATTAAGTCACATGAAGGTCAGCTAGTAGAATTGACCCTAGAGAATGGTCGTAAACGTGAAAAGAATAAAATTGGTCGATTGACAGAAGTTTATCCATCATTGTTTATTGTTGAATATCAAGACTTCAGTTCCCAAGCAGGAGCTATTAATAATAGTTATGTTGAATCTTACACTTATTCAGATATTTTGACTGAGAAGACTCTCATTCGTTATTTGAGTCATGAGGAACAAGCAGAAATCGAAAATAAATAAGAAAAAGCCTTTACTTGGGCCTTTTTTCGTGGTAAACTATTAAAGTATGTGAAATAATAGCAGGATAAAATGAAGCTCGTCAACAGGAAGTCGGCTAGAAAAGTAACCTTTGCTGTTTGGGCGAAGTCTTTCTGAACGAATCAGGTTTATCTAAAACGTTATTTCCTAAAAATATTTTTTATAGGAGGACATTATTAATGTCACGTTATACAGGTCCATCATGGAAACAATCACGTCGCCTTGGTTTCTCACTTACAGGCACAGGTAAAGAATTGGCACGTCGTAACTACGTACCAGGTCAACACGGTCCAAACAACCGTTCAAAACTTTCAGAATACGGTTTGCAATTGGCTGAGAAACAAAAACTTCGTTTCTCATACGGTTTGGGTGAAAAACAATTCCGTAACTTGTTCGTACAAGCTACTAAAGTTAAAGGTGGAACACTTGGTTTCAACTTTATGGTTCTTTTGGAACGTCGTCTTGACAATGTTGTTTACCGTCTTGGTCTTGCAACTACTCGTCGTCAAGCACGCCAATTCGTAAACCACGGTCACATCCTTGTTGATGGTAAACGTGTTGATATCCCTTCATACCGCGTTGAAGTTGGTCAAGTAATCTCAGTTCGTGAAAAATCAGCTAAAGTTCCTGCTATCCTTGAAGCAGTAGAAGCTACTATCGGACGTCCAGCATTTGTATCATTCGATGCTGAAAAACTTGAAGGTTCATTGACACGTCTTCCAGAACGTGATGAAATCAACCCAGAAATCAACGAAGCACTTGTCGTTGAATTCTACAACAAAATGCTTTAATTTTAAGATTATTGTATCGAAAAGCCCGTTGTTATGGGCTTTTTTGTTTGTCTTAAATCATTGATTTCTAGGTTTGTTCAGTTACAAGTTTCCTAAAGCCATTTCATAGAATGAGACGGCTTTTTGTTTTCGAATATTAAAAAGACCCCTAGTCTGATACAAGTGACTAAGGGATTCGTAACATGATGATAGATGATTTTGAGGTATAAATTATTTATTATCCAATCCGCCTTCAAAATCTGCTGAAACGTTTGAAACGTAGTTGGTGAAATAGCTTTCAAAATCTTTTTTTAGTTGGTCGTACTCCTCTTCGGAGTAATCTTTATCCTCTATATAAGCCTGAAATCTAGGAATTCCCAAATCTTTTTGGAGACGTTGGATTACTTCTGTCTTTGTCATAAGAACCTCTCTTTCATTCTTTATTTTACCATATTTCAAATTGTATGAAGCATACATGTTGTTTTAAAAGTTTACTTTTGATATACTGTCAAAGTTATTTAAGAAGGAGGCTACTATGTCTATTATTACACTAATCTTAGCTGGGATTGTTGCTTTGGAGCATCTCTATATCATGTATTTGGAAACTTTTGCGACACATTCAGACATGACTAGTCGTGTTTTCAATATGAGTAAAGAAGAACTTCAACGTGATTCTGTTACAAACTTATTTAAAAATCAAGGGATTTACAATGGTTTGATTGCTGTATTCCTCTTGTATGGGATTTTCACAAGTAGTCAGCTACTTGTAACTGTTTTTGTACTCAATGTTTTCTTTGCTGCTATTTATGGTGCTATAACTGCAAATAAGAAAATTATTTTAACGCAAGGTGGACCCGCAATCTTGACCTTGCTTTCACTTATCATTTCCTTATTTTAAGGATTTTATTGTAAAAGAAAAAGCTGCTTTAACTGTTGAAATGGTTTGCAGCTTTTTATGCTTTTGAAGTTGTTTTATTGTGGAATAAATCGTAGAAGAAAATCTGTCATTTCTCGGGGGGATTCTTTTTTTCCTTTATTTATCCAGGCTTGACAAGCACCAAAAATAGCGTGCGCAAAATAAATACTGGCATAGTCTTTCTCAAATCCTTTTAGAGATTTTTCTTCAGCAGTAGGGACAATGAAGTCCTCAGCTATCATACGCTGAAGTTTATGTATCAGAAAATCTTGAATTTCTTTTGATCCATTGGTAGACAATAGAGCTGATAGGAGTTTTTCACGAGTAAGAAATTCAAAGATTTCGAGGAAGGCTCCCTCCTTCTTTCCTTCATATTTATCGAAGATATACTCTAGTTTATGAAAAAGCTCTTTCTGATAACTATCAATCATTTCATACTTATCTTTGTAGTGGGTATAAAAACTCGAACGGCTAATCCCAGCTGTTTGAACCAGACGAATGGTAGTAATATCATTGAAATCTTGGTCTTTTAGGCATATTACTAAAGCATCTAAAAGAGCTTTTTTAGTTTGACCTCGCCTTTGATCTTTTGACATACAAATCTCCTTTTATACACTTTTAGACTATGTGTCCAAAAACTAATTATTTAACATTGATTTTCATGTAAATGAGTTTATAATTGATTATATCATAAAAATAAACACAATGTCTAAAAAGGAGAAATATGTTAGCAGAATTAAAGGCGCTTCTTAAAAGTCCAAAGCTCTGGATAACTATTATTGGTGTCTCATTGATACCCGCTTTATATAATCTAATCTTTTTATCTTCTATGTGGGATCCTTATGGAAATGTAAAGCATATGCCAGTAGCCGTAGTGAACAAAGATAAGAGTGCTAGTTTCCAGAATAAAACTCTAAATATTGGTCATGATATGGTAGACAATATGTCTAAAAATAAAAATCTAGACTATCATTTTGTGACTGAAAATGAAGCCAAAAAAGGAATTGATGATGGTGACTACTATATGGTAATCACTTTTCCAGAAAATCTCTCAAGTAATGCAGCAAGTCTTTTGACAAATGATCCTAAGAAACTTGAAATTTCTTATCAGACAACAGCAGGGCATAGCTTCGTTTCTTCAAAAATGAGCGATTCTGCCATGTCTAAGTTGAAGGATACTGTTTCTAAAAATATTACATCAACTTATGTTGGAGCTGTCTTTAGGAGTATGTCTCAACTTCAGGGTGGTATGGGAACTGCAGCGAATGGGGCTAGTCAATTATATGCAGGTGCAGGCGCACTTCAGTCAGGGAGTCAGACCTTATCAAATGGCTTAGGAACTCTTGCTGGCTCTACACAAACATTGGCTACAGGTGTTGATACCTTGAGTTCAGGCGCGTCTGCCTATACTTCAGGTGTGTCAACTTTGTCAGGTGCTCTGTCACAGTTAAACGCTAACTCTGAGGCTGTTAATTCTGCTGCAGGTCAATTTGTATCAGGAGCAGATGCTATGAGTACCTTAGTTACTGGTGCAGATTCTTTGTCAAGTGCACTCAATCAAATGGCTACGGCAACAAGTTTATCTGAAGAACAGCAAGCACAGTTGTCAACCTTGTCAACTAATTTAACCGATTTAAATACAGCAATTCAAAATCTCAATACAGCGGTAAGTAACACATCATTACCTAGTGGAACATCAACAACATCAGTAGATACAAGTTCAATAGCGACTTATCTTTCAAATATTTCTTCTGCGGCTAGTTCTATAGCTACAGCTAGTGCCACTGACAAAGCGAATGATTTGGCTGCGGTACAAGGAACAGCTGCTTATCAAAGCTTGACGGCAGATCAACAAGCAGAGATTACATCGGCAATTAGTAACGCAGGATCTACGGCTAGTAGTTACGCTTCAACTATTGCATCAGAAGTGTCAAGCATGTCAACAGCCTTATCTAGCTTGACAGGTACGACAACAACTAGTAGCGGAGATTCAAGTAGTTTAGCTTCTCTACAAACATCTATCTCAGGCATTGCAAGTTCGGCGAATGCACTTCTTCCTGTAGCTTCATCAACGGTATCATCAATGCAAGCTAATATTGCTAATGTCAATTCAGTACTTGTCAATCAATTATCACCAGGAGCAACTCAAGTGGCATCAGGTGTGTCAACAGCTCAAAGTACTCTAGCAACAGGTGCAAGCTCACTTTCAACTGGTTTGTCAACTTATACTGGTGCTGTGTCAACGATTGCCAGTGGTGCTCAAGCTCTAGATGCTAACAGTAGTAGTTTAATGACTGGTTTTGCTACTCTTCAGAGTGGTACAAGTGCTCTCAATACAGGGGCTCAACAATTAGCAACTGGAGGAAACACCTTAACAAATGGTTTGACAAGTCTGTCAACTAACCTTTCTACATTATCTGATTCATTAAACAAAGCTAATCAGCAACTCTCTCTTGTTTCTGTAAACTCAGACAATGCAAAAATGGTGAGTGCTCCGCTCAAAGAGAAGAAAACTGATAAGGATAAGGTTGACACTAATGGTGTGGGAATGGCTCCATATATGATTTCTGTTTCTCTTATGGTTGTCGCTCTTTCAACTAATGTTATCTTTGCTAAGAGCTTGACAGGAAGAAAATTTACGGGCCGTTTTGATTGGGCTAAGAATAAGTTACTTATCAATGGTATTATTATAACTATGGCTGCTATTGCGCTTTATATTGCCATTCGATTTGTGGGAGTTGCACCAAATCATCCATTAGCTACATTTGGTATGATTCTCCTTGCAGCATGTACTTTAATGGCGCTAGTTACAGCCCTTGTAGGTTGGAATGATAGATATGGCGCATTTGCTTCCATGATTATGCTGCTTTTGCAACTAGGGTCTAGTGCAGGGACTTATCCAATTGAACTTAGTCCTAAGTTCTTTAAGGTCATCCAACCATTCTTACCAATGTCCTACTCGGTATCAGGTCTTCGTCAAACTATTTCAATGACAGGACAGATCTCAGATCAAGTACGTATGTTATTCATTTTCTTACTTATTTTTGTAGTTGTAGGTATTATTATTTATAGACCAAAGTCTGAAAATGAATAAACTAAAGGCCAGCTCTAATGTGAGCTGGCTTTTTATGTTATTCAACAGTTATATCACCGAGGTCTGAGGTAATGGTTAGTGAGTTATCCTTTGAGATTTTAAGGCTATTTGTGATGTCTACCTCTCCTGAATGACTATCGGCTTGAACATTGAGCGTGTAATCTTTAAGAGCTAGTTCAATATCACCAGATGTAACATCAAGTTTATTGTGACCATTGAAAATTAGGTTATCTCCAGAGTAATCTCCCATTGCAATAGATAAATCTGAGTTAGTAAAAAGTGTATGATTACTATCAACACTACCAACATCAAGGTTAGCTTTTAGGTTGCTGACAATCATTTTAGTAAAAGTTAGGTCCCCTACATTTAGATTGATATCTGATTGTTTGATGGTGCTATTACTTAAATCTAGATTTCCAGTTGCTAAATCAACCTTTAAAAAATCAATCGTTTGTTTTTTAGGGAGTGTAATGACAATGGTTTTATTTCTGACTTCCTCGTTGAGAGTAGAAAGCTTTACTAAATCTTTTAATCCGAAAAAGTTAATATGTTTGTTAGAAGTTGAATCTAATTCAGAGTTGTTATCATTGATAGTCAATTGACCATCCTTTACAGATGTGTCAATTGGAGTTTTTGCTTTTTGGTAGTAAGAAAGAGTAGCCTTGTCAACGTTTCCTGTTTTAATAAGTACATTGTAGTTACTACTTTTAATATCAATTTTATTGAAGTCATCAACTTCTTTCTTGACATAATCTTGCTCACTTTTAGTTTGATTTTGTAAATCTGTCAAGCCACCTTGGCTATACCCCCAAGCTACGAATCCTCCTCCTAAAAATAGAGAGATAAGGGACACTCCGAGGATGATCTTTTTCCAAGTTTTCATGATTTTCTTCCTTTCTTGATGAGCCATTTAATCAATAGGGCAATTAGCTTTACAATAAGTTTACAGATTTCAAACGAAATCAAAAGTAGTAAGAGTGCTCCTCCAAACATCAATAGACCTAGACCTCCTCCAAACAGTGTTGAAGCTAGTGAAACACTTAAGAGAGAAAAGCTTGTAAAGAAAGTGTAAACACCACTAATGAGTAAAGCAAAAGTAAGAGCTAAGGCAGTCACTATAACTGCGAAAATAATCATAAGAAGTGTCACTATCATAGCTAAGAAGAATAGTAGAATTGGTAAGGCGACTGGACTGGCTAAAACAGCTAGAATCGCAATCCAAAGGATAGTTGTTTTATTGCGTAAGCTGCTCTTGTCCTCAACAATCTTTTCTTCTAGAAGACGACTAATGACTTCATGTGCGGCTTCCTTAGGTGTACCCAGTTCTGCAATAACCCGAGCTTCATTCTCAGGTCCAGCCTCTTCAAAATATTCCATGAAATATTCTATAGCTTCTTCGTAGTCCTGTTGTGGTAATTTTCGTAGATATTTTGTTAATTTGGCTATATATTCAGTCTTTGTCATGTCTTAATCTCCCTTCTAGAATATCGTCCAAAGTTTCTTTATAGGTTAACCATTCTTCATTAAGAAATTGAAGTTGCTCTTTTCCCTCTTGGGTAATACTGTAATATTTACGTTTACGCCCTTGATACGCTTGGTTATAGGTGGTCATATAGCCTGCTTTTTCAAGCTTTTTTAGAATAGGATAAAGTGTTGACTCCTTAATATTAGCCGCAAGCTTTATTGTTTGACTAATCTCATAGCCATAAGAGTCTTCTCTATCGATAATAGCTAATATTAAGAACTCTATCAGTATTGATGATGTTGGAAAATACATAGTGTGCTCCTTTGCTTCTAGGATATGTATAAAAAATATATATAATTATTTTACATATAGAGTGTATCTCTTTTAGAAATATATGTCAATATTTTATATATAAAAATTTTATATAATAGGGATATCTTCTTTTTTATGATAATATGAAGTCAAGGAGTTCTTATGACTATTAAAGATAAACTAGCTCGTTACGAGCCGAAGCCACTAGGGGAGAAAAGACGCTATGCGGTGCTTTTACCCCTGATATATGATGTAAAAACTGATAAGTATCACATTCTTTACCAAGTACGAAGTGAGTATATTTCTCAACCAGGTGAGGTCTCTTTTCCTGGTGGGCGTGTCGAAAATGGTGAGACTTTTCAGGAAGCTGCTATACGAGAAACTTGTGAAGAATTAAACCTAGTTCCTGATCAAATTGACATTTGGGGAGAGCTTGATTACCTGATTCATCAGGGGAGAACCATCCATTGCTTTGTTGGAAATATAAATATAGAAAATTGGGAGGATATTCATCCAAATGAAGAGGTGAAACGGTTGTTTACAGTTTGTATTGACACTTTGTTGACAGAGGAACCGATTTATTATAAAGTTACTTCTACCTTGAGTGATGCGAAAGATTTCCCATTTTTCCTGGTAAAAAATAGAGAAAAATACAATTTTGGGTATAGTGAACGTCATATTCCTTTTTACAGAAACTTGACAGAGAATATATGGGGGATGACAGCTATGTTTACACATAGATTTACAGATATTTTAAAAGGCTTAGAGTAAAAATAAAAGATCAACGGTAATATGTTGATCTTTTTACTATTACTTAAATTGTTTATTTGCTACCAAAGGAGTGAAATTCATTTCTGAAATAGGAGACTAGAGTATTCCTAAAATGATTTTCAAAATTAGTATCGAAGCTTTTAGCTAGGTGGTCAAATTCAGAGTGCACAATGACTTTTTGTTTCGTTTGTGTCATTTCTATGCTAAAAAGAAGGGGAGGTGGATACAGGCAGTTATGCTTTGGTGTTATTCTGCCTAAGATTGATGATTCTATTGATCTTTCTTAGGGAGTTACCTATGTTGAAGAGAAGGTAAAGCATATAACTATAAATAGTAAAGCTCCAAAAATCTGGGACAATACTGAGACTATAGACAAATAGGACTGTTGCACTAACAAAAATTAGACAGCTACATATTATTGAAAGTAGAGGATATCCTTTTGAAAATAATAGGCTTTCTATGATTAAGGCAAAAGCAGGTAGCAATAGAGTTAGAATGATAATAATAAAGATGAAGCGTTGTGTATCATCTAGCATCAAGTTACCCAATGATTTACCTAGGTAAAAACGAGAATCACTCCCCCCCGGATAAATCAATTCTCTTGTCAAGGGACTAACTAGGATTAGGGTATCAAATAGTGAGAAAGCCGCCCATCTCCAAATAGGGAAAGCCCATTCTTCCTCAGATAATTCTCTCTGAGTGCTTTCTTTAGTTAATTTTAATTTGATTGCCATCAATATGTACCTCTTTTGGAAAGTAGTTATTTTGATTTAAGATATACCATCCATCTGGTAATTCTGATTTTTTTAGTACCTGTTCTAATTGAGAATGTAAGTCAATTTCTTTAGTAGTGGAACCAGAAGGAAAACTCAATTGAACAGTAAGTTTTTTGCTTTGTAGAGCATCTTTAAGTGAAAAATCATAATAGCCGCCTAGTGCTTTAGAATGTCCCCTTTCATAAGTATAGAGCGTCGTGTATGGTACAGGTTCTATTTGAACAATAATATTTTTAAAATCTTTCTCGGTGCCTAGAGCTTCAGAGATATCATTGATGAATTTCTGATTTCTAGGGTTGATTTTAATAGACTTTTTAACAAAATCGTCCCAATATTCCCTTTCATCAGGTAAAATCTTATATTCACTATTTTGGCGATTAAAATCTGAGTCGCTTTCTGTTGGGCTGGCAATGTAAGGATAGAGTAAATCTTGAATATGGAGAGGCAGTTGAGTCTTTACATGTGCTGTTTTGTTATTAATAGTCTCTTGATAATCAATATGGAAAATCAGGTAATGTTTAACCTCATCTTCTTCATTCATACGATAAGTAATTTTATCTGCCCAACCGATGCCAGTTATTTGTACCTTCCCTTGAAATCCACGAGTTTTATAAAAACCTTTAATATTTTCTTGAGCATTGTAATAGAAAAAGATAGCAATCATGGTCAATAATAAACTCAAGGGCATAGTGATTTTAAGGTATTTGAAGCTATTTTTTACCATCTTAGTTCTGACTCTCCTTAACTAGTAGGTTGTAATCTTTTTGACTTTTAATTTCCTCGAGGCGTCCAGTAGTTGTATTAGTGCTTGTAAAATACCAATAGATATCCTCCTTATCTGGTGTTAACTCTTTTTGCAGTTTAACAGCATCATCCAGATTAAGTGAGTCAGTTGTTACGATGATTAAGCTAAATCTTTTTTTGAGCGATTGGTCACTGTATTTGTTGTCATCTTGATCTTTGTAATCAGAAAAATTTCTTTCTTTGGTCCAGATAAGGGGCATGGAGTTGATAGTGAGGGGATCATCTTTATGACCTACAGAAAAATTATCCTTTGAAAGGAGATAGCGGTAAGGTTTAGCAAATCCGTAGTATTGACTGACTCTTTCTGGTTTGGTTTTAGTTGCCTTATGGGTGCGTAATTGACATAGAATACTCTTTCGTTATCATAGGATGAAAATTTCACAAACTCATCCTTACCATCTGAGTACATGGTATTATCCATGGAACCGGGATTATCATATCCTAGTTTCTTAGCAAGGTCTAGTACATTAATAGTGTGTCCTTTTCCAGTATCTTTACCAAGCTGATAAAAGTGAATAATATCATAATTTTTAGAGTCCTTCCTGTGTTTTGATAGTTTATACCTTGATTCTTGGAAGGCTAGATAGGTTCGACCGACGGCTAATTGACTTCTCTCCAGTGCTTTTTCATTTCCAAACTTAACACCTAAAACGTTAAAGTTTCCAATTTTGACGTTTTGAAAGGATGTTACAGTAACTTTTTTGTTAGTATAGTCGTAAAGTCTATCGTCTAAGGAATAGGCGGCCTGAATTCTATAACCATAGCGAACGAATGTACCTGTAAGTAGAATAGTGATAAAAATAAGGAGATAAACATGCCACATACGCCATCTAAATGTTTCTATTTTTGTCATAGGAGATCCTCTTTGAGTAATAGAAAAACCATGAAAATCTTATTTTCATGGTTTTTAATTCAATTATTTTACCTCAGTAAGGAATACTTAAAATCTATTTTAGTTGCTAGAAACCTTATTAAATCAACGTTTAAGGGTTGTTGATTTTGATAAAACTATCAAAGGTTGCCAAAAAGGTTGCCACAGATTTAAGAGGTCAGCTCAGCTATTTTGTTTAAATAGATATCGACCGCCTGTGTTTGATTCTTGGGAGCAAGTTCAGCATAAATGTCCATTGTAGTCTTGATTGATTTGTGTCCCATCCGAACTTGTAATTCTTTCCAATTCATTCCAGCATTCAACATCATGGATGCGTGAGTGTGGCGGAATAAGTGAAAACCATAATCTGGCAGACTAGCTTCACGCAATCGCTTTTTGAGTGTTGCACGTTCGTTTCTGTCGCACATATAGTTACCATAAATAGTAGGAAAGATTAACTTACTTTTTGGAAGATTATTTTTCTTGAAATAGAGATTCATTTCATCGTGGAAATTTTGAAGCTCTTCAATGATTTGGTACGGAACAGCTATTCGTCTGTTAGCTGAATCAGATTTTGGTGTGTTTTTACAAACGACTTCGCCTTTCAAACCTAATTTTGGTTTTGCATTTTTCCAAACAAGTGTTTTACTAACTAGTATTTCGGAATTATCAAAATCAAGGTCATAGATAGTCAATGCTAATAGTTCATTGATTCTCATACCTGAAGCAAGTAAACTATCGCAAATAACTTTAAATCGGCGATTAGCCCTAGTATTAGTCAGACTATCAACGATGCTTAACCAAGTAGATAAATCCTCATCATGAAGGACCATAATACGTTTTTGGTTGCTTTTGGGCTTTGGCGGGATTTTGATAGACTGAGCGGGGTTAAATTTGAGTTCAAAATGTGTTATTCCAAAATCAAAAATATCACTTAATTTATGGGCAATAGCTCCAAAATCTTTAGCTGAACCCTTTTCAGCTCTCTTTATACCTGCATCCACAGATTCTTTAGATTTTTTTGCTAATTGGTTGATCCAAGTCTGTATATCTGACGAGGTAATTTTTTCAGGTTGATACTTTCCGAATCGTGGTAGTATATAGGTGTCAAGATAGTTTCTAACTCGGTTCAGTGTATTATCTGAACTAACCCATGTCTCATAATTTGAAAACCAAAGTTCTGCTAAGTCTGAGAAGGTAGCAACATTGAAAGTTTCTTTCCTTGTTGAGTCATTTTCTTCAAAGTCAATTTTAGCTTGAATAATTTTACGGTCTAAAGAACGTAAGGTTTTAGCGGTAATAGTTGTTTTGACTGGTTTTCCAGTTTTAGAATCAAGTCCTAAGTAGATACTTTTAGCTGAATAACTAATTTCGCCATTGTTCTTTATTCTCTTTAAAACACTTTTCCCTTTATGGATAATTTTTTCTGTATTCATGGTTGCTCTCTTCAATCAATCGAAGAATGAAAAAAGCTAAAATAGATTGTATCGCTCACTTTCTTTTTTGATACTCTTATTTTAGCATATTTCGCTTCTAGTCACAGCTTAGAAATTCGATGACATCACTGATACTGTAATATACTGTTCTAGTACCCTCAATGGGTGGTTCTAGTCGCTTTAGACCCTTGTTTTCCCACGATTTAAGAGTATTGGGAGAAATGCTCAGTAGGGAAAGAAGTTCTTTTTGCGTATAGATACCTGACTTACTTTTTTCGTTATTTAAGTGCTTCAGTAATTCAATGATGCTATGAAGCATGTGTTCAATTTGCTTTAATTCAAAATAATTTTTGGACATACTAGTCTCACTTTCTTTACTGCATGGAATATGAGATAATGGCAATAGGGGTAAGCTACTGCCTATCTCTTCTAATCTGCAACATCACTCTTTTGCTTCTTGGCGGAATCTTTAGGAGTGATGTTGTTTTTTTGGTAAAAGATTTGGAAGGCATCTTCAAAAAAATCTTCATAATTAAGTTTCTCAAGTTTCCTACCAAATTTATTTAACCATATCCTTACATCTGGGTTGGGAGTGTAGTTGGTCTCATACTCTTGAATTAGTCTAATGATAAAGTGATTACGGGCTTGTGTTCCCCAGACTTCTTCAATTTTCTTCAAAAGAGGGTAGAAACCGCTACCTTTCATCAAATATGAAATCGTTGCGAGTAGGTCGTTGTTTCGAGAGTTCAAAGATTCAAGTTCTGGAAAGCTCCCGAATCCTTTAAGCAAGTCACTAGTGAATGGTAAAGACTGACCAGTCTTGGTGTCATGAAAACAATACTTGTCAATCATTTTATTAACAATGAGCTTGCTCAAATCTTGAGGGCTATCAATATCAAGAAGTAAGGCTAGTATTTGATTGCTATAAGTTCCTTTGTAAGAAGCTTCCATACGGATCCAAGAATTGCAATACTTAGTTAAGTGCATATAGCGACCTTGATTATCTAATTGTTCCTGATACTTGTTATAGATACGCAAAAGAGCACTTACATTCTTTTTCTTACTTCCTACGTAGACGGTCTGAGCCTCGCCGTTTACTTCTTGAGCGCTGACATTGGAAACATTTTTACGTCCTTTGTGATTGGTAATGATATATTGCTTGTCTTTTAGTCCTTGATAAAGACTATTTACTGACATTGGATAATTAAAGTAATCAACAGCAAGGTCGATACGTGATAGACGCAGATCATAGTAGTCAACATACAGCAGTTGTGCTATATTGTGGACGTCAATCAGTTCACTATAATAGTCTTGATAGGTGGCTTTATAGTGAGATAAAGCTGATGCTGAAAATTTTAAGATGATACCCATAATAAAATTAGTTTGATGCCATGCAATCGCAAAATAATAGGGGAGATGCTGAAAGGTAAAGCCGTCTGTATAGCCTGCTGGTGGCGTTTTTAAGGGAGCATATTCTCCAAAAAGAGCTGGTAAAGATAATTTTTCTGCTATTGTCTCAGCAAGTGATAAAGCTATCTGCTGCCAATTATCTGGGTACTCTCCTACAGTGTCTTCTGTAGGTTTAATAACAAACGTTACTTCATCAACACTAGTCATAATAACTGGATTATGGTCATTGTCTTTTTGAAGATATTTTTCAATGGCATTTTGATAAATCATAATTTACCTCTTTCTATCCGTCTAAAGTGTGATAGTTAACTGGGCGATCAGTTTTTGTTTTAGCTAACTTTTGTTATACTGAATAGCGAAATTCCTATATTTTAATTATTCCACTATTTCAAGGAATAAGCACCCTAAGTTTTATCAAGTACGAAAAGACTTGATTTGAGAGCTTTTTAAAGTAGAGAGAAGTTCTTTCCCTAAAGTGGGATTTCTAAAGCAAAGAATTTAGGTGACAATGGAACGGGGGTTATTACATGTCCCCCGTATAACAGCCAGCTAAAGCTGGCGAGGCTGTAAGCCTGTTCCTCCGCTTTGAGGGCTACGGGGCAACAGCCTCTTCGTCAAGAAAATAGCGGTCTGAACGTTCAACGGCTTCCCGAATTAGTTTTTCTAAGGGGGGCATGTTGTAACTTGGCACAAGTATATGGCGACTTTCTTGACCGTCAATCTTCATGTAACCGACACCTCTGGAGTTGTTTCGCAGAACATAATCTTTTTCATCAGAGAAGAGCATGGCAACTGTCTCTTTAGATAATTTGCCTAGTGCGATAACTGTACCTATGGAATCACGAGATAATCCCAAACTTGCTTTATGGGCATCTTGTTGGGAAATAATGACGTAAATCAAAAAGGAGCGTCCTAGTTGGATAAGGCGAGTATAGTCTTTAATGGCTTGTTCACGTTCTTTTTTATCGAGGCTATTTTGCCACGCATTGAACTCATCAAAGCAAATCACGACAAATTCTCTGGACTTATCAATCCCCTTTTGTCGGTTTTCAAGAATTGATAATGCTAAAGTAAGGAGCTCAGAGACTTCTTCAAAACGCTTAAAACCTTTACATCCGTCTAAAAAGGCAAAATCCGAGTCAGCCTTGTAGTCGCCGATTAGGAACGTGGCTCTTGGGTAGGTGTGAGCAAAGCGAGCCAATAATATTTTAGTCGCAAAAGTCTTACCTGACCCACTGGAACCTACCAAAAGAGCGTGGGGTACACGCTCAACAGGTATATCCCAGAAGAAATGGTTCCCATAATCAGCTAGATTTTTATCAAGAAAACATTTCATCTGTTAGTCCCTCTAATTTGAGTTATAAGAAAAGTAGATTTCTAAATTCAAGTAATACTGATTGTTATACCGTAATCGTTTTCCGAATTGAGGGCTTACAATTAGCATTTGCCCTTTATCTGACCAAGTTCCATAGGTAGCAGACTCTGCTAAGTATTTACTAAACTGTGCTAAAAAAACCTGACTAAGATAATTCATATCCTCGGCTTCAAGTTTCTTCCCGATCATAATAGGGAAGCGTACTAGATGACTGTCTTGATTTGGTGAGCTAGTTAAATACTTGACATAACGGCTGTCAAAAAGTAATTTATTTTTTGATACACTACTTGTCATCTCAATTACTTGTTCAAGGTCTTCTATGATTACAGGCAGGTTTAACCGCAGGATTGTGGCTTGTTTTTGCTTCTCCTGAATGTCGCTAATCTTTAGCATCAGATAGAGAAATCCAGCAAATAAGATAATTAACAAAGAAATAATACTCATAAAAGTTCCTTTCTAAAGAAAGGGGAAAATTTTCCCCATTTCTTAAACCAGTTCAATAAAAGCAGACTTAGCTTTTACTGAAAGCGCAGCACGATTTCCATTGGTATAGGCGTTGATAGAAACATTCTCAAGAACAATTTCTACTTTCTCATCAAATAAAGATGTAAAGTCCGATACATTAACTGTATCAACTTTGATATTGGTTTGACTAAAGCGTCCCTCTGGGGTACGTGCTCCAATAGTTAGTTGGGTTTGTCCAGTGTTGAGACCAGAAGTAAAATCCTTTACTTCTGATGCACCGATTAGACGCCCCTGAATTGTAGTTTGTGTAGCCTCCATAAGCCACCTCTTTCTAACCCGTTTGGGTAAATAATAATGTGTGATAGCTATCTCACAATATTATTGTAGAAAATTAGACGATATTTTGTTACCTAACTTATGCCTTTGACTAATACATCTTGCTATAATAACTAAATGAAAGGGACTAACTTATTTTAAAAGAAAATGAAAGCGTTTTACCCTAAGCTGTGTAACATCTATTGAATTATTTTGACTTTGTATGTTAAGATGAAGCCATATATTTGACTAGGAGATATTTTTATGAAAACAAAAATGGAAGAACGTATGTTAGTAACTGTTACTTTAAACCTAATGCACCGATTAGAAGATTTTCAAGCTTTTAAGGAAAAAGAAAATATTAGTGGCGACTATAATGCTAAAATACTTTATATTGTTCGATATTTTCATGTATCTGATAAAACAGTAGAAAATTTGTTATCTGGAAAATATGTATCAAGGGCAAATTACTTAAGTATTTTTCCATCATTTGATTCTGAAACTTCAAATGAAGCTAATACACTGTTGGAAAATCTGGCTGAACAAATTACTAAAGAAATTGAAGAGGGAAATGAAGCGACTATAAAAGAAGTCGATGAAATCTTGTCTAATAAGCTAGATAAGCTTGACATGAGAGTGTTATCGAGGGAACTATTTTATGAATCAATGGAAAAATCTATTCAAAGTAGTTTAAATAGACTAAATAAACCAAGTAAAGGAACACAAGTTTCAGATTATTCTTGGAGTGTCTGGAATAGTTTCTTTTACAACTATATTTCTGAAAGAGATGACCTGTATCAAATCTTTTCTAAGTTTGACACTATATCGAAGTCTTTAGACTATCTCCCACTAGTTGAGAAGATTTTTGAGACAGAAGATAATCTTAGAGTTTTTGGCAACGTAGCTGAACGATTGGATTTCTTTAAAATGGTTGATGAATATGAGGATTGGGATAATTTAGAACAATACATAAAGTCAGTTCAAACACGAAATGGATTTGACAACTATCTAGAATAATACACACAAAAAGCCAAGTCGAAATGACTTGGCTTACTCTACTTGTTTTATGATACTTCTGAGAGCTTTTATTATGGGCTCTCTTTTTTCTTTGGGAAGATGTTCGATGTCTTCGATAAGTTGGTTAAATTCTGTCTCTCGTTGTTGCATTTCTACGTTAAAAAAGGTGTTAACATCAACATCTAATGCCTGCATAATCTTCTCTATAGTGTCTACCTTGACGTTTAGCTGTTTGCTTTCTAAACGGTAAATATAATTAAAACCAAGCTCAGCTTTTTCTGCTAGATACTCCTGTGTGAATCCTTTTTCCAGTCTTAGGTGTCTGATTTGCTTAGCTACAAATTCTTTTAAGCTGTTATTGTTAGTCATGGTGTCACCTCACTAACTATCATACAGATTTTTCTGTGAGAGTTACCACCTACAAAAGACTGAATTTATTTTTAAAACATATCACAAAAGTCTGTTTTTTATGATACAATCATATTGAAACAGTCTTTTAAGACAGTTAACTAAATAAGGAGAACGTTTATGTTTAAGAACGAAGTTAAAGGTCATGGAACAATTAAGAAGTTGCGTACGGGTGCAGTTGTATCTGTATTGACTCTATCAGTACTAGGTGGGGTATCTGTTGTAAACGCAGATGAAACAACCTCAACTGATGCTACTGTAAGTAATGTTGAAGTAGTTGCAAAAGATACTGCAGCTGAAACAACACCGGTAGCACAGCCTACAGAAGTTAAGGCTGAAACGGTAGCAGAAACACCTGTTGCTCCAACAGTAACCGCAGATCAAGTTGCTAACGCTAAAGTCGTAGCAAACCAAGCTAATCAAGCATTGAACGCTCAAGCTGATGTTGTTGCTAGTGCTGAAACAGCGGTAACAGAAAACAACAACACTGTATCTGATTTGGGTAATCAAATCACAGAAGTTGAAAAGATTACTCCTGAGGTAGTTGCCGAAGCTAAATCAGATCAGGCTAAAGCTAAGGAAACTCTAGATCAGGCTACGAAAGCTACGGCAAGTGCTGAGAATAGTCTTACTGATGCTACTAGCAAAGAAGCAACTCAAAAAGGTGTAGTTGCCAAAGCTGAGTCAAATGTTGAAAAGACTGCAAGTGCAGTTGCAGATGCTGAGAAGAAAGTAGAAGCTCTTTCAGCTACAACAGATACTGCTAAATTGGATCAAGACGTTAAAGATTTGACTGCAAAAGTCGCAGAAGATACTACTAATGTAAAATCTGCTAAGGACTCTCTTGAGGCAGCTAAGTTGTCTGTAAGTAACAAAGACCAAGCAATCAAGGATCAAAAATCTGTTGTAACTACTGCTGAGGGTACTGTTGAAAGCTCTTCTAAAGCGTATGATACTGCTAAAGGCAACCAAGAAGGTACTCAAACAGCTGAAAATTCAACTAAATCTGCTCTTGACGAAGCTAAGAAAGGTAAAGTTGTAACAGAAACTGTTAAAGCAGGTGAAGTTACAACTGTAACAGCCGATGGGGTATATTTGAACAAAGGTGTTGCTTATTCAAACTTTACAGAAACTAATGGTATCGTTACAAGCCAAGCTTATTTGGATGCAATCAAAGCCCTTGCTAAAGGTACAGGGTCTGTCCAAGCCGTTAAGGATGCAATCAAGAAGGGTGACGAAAATGGTAACAACCTAGCTATCGTGTCAGCTCCTACTTCATCTGCATATAATTCATGGGTTAAAAACATGGATTTCAACTTTGCTAACACAGATTCAGCAACTAAGTTGGATGTTAACAATTTGTCTGACAGCCAGTTGACTGACTTGGCATTGTTCTACACTGCTTTGCTTAACGACCTTCGTTTCAAAGTGGGTACTAACTTGGTAACTGTAACCGATCAAAGTGTCGCTGAAGCTAAGAAGACAGTAACATCTATCTTTGACAAGTTGTTCCCAGCTTACAAAGGCATGGATGGAGCTCAACTTGAAGCTAATGGTTTTTGGAATTCTATGTCAGACCCTAAGAATCCTTTGAAGTACACTGGTGTAAGCTTGCAAGATACAGTTAAGGGTATCGACTCTGAAGATACAACTGTTATTGGTCAAAAACCTGCTAATAATGTCAGCTATACAAACAATGACGGACGTAAACAGACTATGTTCGACTTGAAAGCTAAGATCTTTGCTAACTTGGGTAACCAACTCTATGGTACTTCAGGTATGGGGTATCTTGGTGAAGCTTACGGTGGTGTTGATGGCAAACGCTCTGACAACTTTGATCTAGCTTTGGAAGTTCTTGGTCTTAAGGGTACTTCTACAACAGCAGGTATTGATTTTGGATTCACAAACACTTACAATGGTATGATTGACCGTGCACCAAGCACTTACACTGTACTAGGTAATTCTTATGGTAAAGCTATCAACAATCCTTACCAAACACTTGAAAACCCTAAAGAAACTGTAACTCCAGTCTATAAAGACGTAGAACGTACTATTGTAGATGATGCAGCAGTTGCTAAGGCTCAAACAAACTATAATGCAGCAGTAAAAGCTAACCAAGACGCTAAATCTAAGGTAGCTACTGCAGAGACTGCTTATAACACTGCTAAGGAAGCTCTTGCTAGTGCTCAGAAACGTTTGGCTGATTTGGTAGGGGGTACTGTAGATATTCCAGCTCTTGAAAAAGCCTTGGCTGAAGCTCAAACTCAACTTGAATCAGATCAAGCCTCTCTTCAAACTGCTAAGGAGACTCTTGCTTTGGCTAAGGCTAGTGCAGCAGACAAGTCTAAGGCTTTGGAAGTAGCTAAGACTGAACTTGCTGAAGCTACGAAATCTAGCGAAACAGCCAAAGGGGTACTCGCTAAAGAAAAAGAAACTCTTGAAATTCTTGCTAAAGCTGTAGCAGTTGCTCAAACAGCTCTTACAGACGCTCGTACTAAACAAGACGTTGCTAAAACAAAATTCATTACTGCTAGTGTTAAAGCATCAGACCTTGCAGATAAATTGGCTAACAAAGAAAAAGTATTGGCTGATTTGAACTCTAAGCTTGCTGACGCTAAAGCTAAGTCTGTCAAACTCGCTGATGAACTTAATACTGCTAAAGAGCGTTATGAAACTCTTAAGAAAGACTCAAACGCTAAGAACGTAGAATACCTCCGTTTGGCAACTGTGAAAGCTGAACAAGATAAGGCTGAAGCTGAAGTTGCACGTTTGCAGGCTCTTAAAGATAAGGCGGATGCAATCGTTGCACAAGGTGGTGTTGTAGTACAGGTAGTTGACGCTGATGGTAATGTTGTAGATATCGTTGATGGTACGAAAGCAGTTAAGAACGCTGATGGCTCTATCTCTATCGAGGGTACTCAATACACTCTTAACAACGATGGGACTGTATCTAAGGTAGTTGTTCCAACTGCAGAAAAGGGGGTATTGGCTACTGGTGTTGTGAAGCAGGCAGGAGTGACACAAGTTGACGGTAAAACCACTTATTCACGTGTTGAACGTGCAAATTCGTTACCAAATACTGGATCACAAGAATCGTTACTTGGATTACTTGGTGCAAGCATGATAGCTGGACTAGGGGTAAGATACGTAGGGAAACGTAAAAGGAAGAATTAGGAGATAACTCGTGGCGATATTAATTCAGGAAGTCAGTGATGAACCAGGATGTGCAGGTTGTGGGTGCGTACTTGCGCTGATACCTTTAACGATTATTTATTTTAATAGAGATGCTATTATTACTGGCCTTATCTCTTTCTTAGGTGGACTAATGACAGTTGTAATCTGGATAATAGGAATTATAGTAGTATCTATTTTAGGTTACCATTTAATTAAGTATTTAATACAATACTTAAAAAATAGAAACAACTAAAAAGAAACTCTTCTTACATTAAAGTGTAGGAAGAGTTTTTGCAATATGTTATAATGTCCAATGTAGAAAAGTGAAGACGGTGGCTACTGTTTCTGAAAGTGAGTTGATGCCTATGGGCAATTCATCAAAATCTGACAGAAAGGAGGTGGCCTAGGTTGACCGCATTTGAAGTGGTGCAAACTATGTTAGCATTTGCAAGAAAAAGGAAAGAGGACAATAAGGTATACTTAATTGTCCTTTTTTATTTTACAAATGCAATGCACTCACAAAACCAATTCTTACAAAATAATATGAAAATCCATCCTTGTACGGACATGGAGCTGGCGCTGATGCCTCTCTAAGAACTTGAAAATCTAGAAGCATGCCAAACTCTTTTTTATTTCTTCGAAACATATCATTATAAGATAGCTTTAATTCTATCCGAATAAGATTTTGACTAGTATTTTCATCTTTTAAAAACAAATAATTAGGAAAATTGATGATGACATCTGCTTTTTCATCAACCAAAATATCTCCCATAGACAATGGCATATTTGAAGCAATATAAAGTTTGCTATCATCATCCCAGCTTACTTCTTCGATTTTTACACTATCCAATGAGACATCAACTGCTTCGCCTCTTCCCTTATTTTTTAAAAGTACATGAAAAGAAGTTATACATTTCATTTGTTCTTCAAAAGTTTTTTCTTTTTGCACTCTTAAAGAGTCATCATTAAAATACCATACTGGGAAACGAACACTTAATTCTCGATTTGCAATAAAATCGGAATATTCATTTTCTACTGAAGCAAGTTTTATGATTGGTTTATATTTAATTGCGTCATCCGCTTCTGATTGTTTAGTCTGATAATTCAGAGTCATAACAACACCAACCAAGGTAATAATACCACCTAACAATGAACCATAATAAGAAAGTAAGTCACCTGCTCCCCACTCAGCAGTAAATAATGGAGCTAAATACACTTTAAAGGAAAGGTTGATAAAGATAGGAACAATAACAACTAAGATAACACTTACAAGTATAATAATTTTTTTGTTTTTCATATCTATAATTTTATAACTTTTTTCTGCTTTAAACATCATAATTTTTTACTATTTTTATGTGCCATTTTCTCATGCTCTTCTTTCATCTCTTTAGCAAAGTCAAATGTTAGCCATAACGCTTCTTCCTGTGTTAGTTGCTTAACATGTCCCCATGTTCCATCTCTGGAATGTTCATAGTAGGGATATGTTCCGTGTTTATTTCGAAGGCTTAGCTCATGAATAATGCCATCTCTCACAACTTTCCCTAGAAGACTAGAGGATTTGTAATAATATCCATTTCCTAGCCAAACCCGTCCCAAGTCATCATAAGGAGTCGCTTTGTTTTCCTTAGGAGTTTTCTCTTTCTTGTCTTCTGACTTATCTTTTTTATCCAAATCAATCACTTCAAAGACTTCTAAAGTCTCAATATCCATGATAATTTCTAGATTATCTGACATCCCTGCTGTGTCCTTTCTTTAGTTTTAGGCAACGAAAAAAGAGAACGATTTTTCGTTCTCTTAAGTCATAAAGTATTTAATTTTACTTTTCCCGAAACTCTAGACACTTACCAAAAAATCCTAGAAAAAATCTAGGACTTTCTATTCTTCGATTGATGACTTTCTTTTTATATTTTCAAAAAAGGTTGCCAAAAAGGTTGCCATAGAACTGATTTCAAATGATTTATAGTGAAATTCAATGTTTCAAAAACCCTATGAAATCAAGCTTTTTCAGCGTGCACTGAAATGTAATGAAACCTTATTTAACTTCAGTAAAGATTACGTGTTTACGCAATTTTGGTGAGTATTTTTTCAATTGAAGACGGTCTGGAGTGTTACGTTTGTTTTTTGAAGTAAGGTACAAGCGTTCACCAGATTCTTTGTGTTCAAGTGTAATATTTACGCGCATGGTATCTCCCTTCTATTATTTAGTTGCGTTAGCTTTAGCGATTTTACGTCCTTTGTAGTATCCTTTAAGTGATACACGGTGTGAACGTGAGTAATCTCCAGTTGTTTCGTCAAATTGTACTGATGGAGCAGTCAATTTGTAGTGTGTACGACGTTTGTTTTTCTTCGCTTTTGAAGTGTGACGTGCAGGTACTGCCATTTCTTTATTTCCTCCGAATTAATATTTATGTTCTTGATTTTAAATCAACTATAACAGAATAACATATCTTTTTTGTAAAGTAAAGTTACTTGACAAAAAACTTTCCAAGAAATGATATAGTTAAAAACTATATCATGAGATAACAAATACATATTTCACAGCTATAACAGCAAGTGCTAGAATAGGCTTATTATTACATTAAGTGAAAGCATAAAAAGGAGTAAATAACTATGAGTAAAGTTCATTATCATTTTGATCATGTTGGTTCTTACCTTCGTCCACAAGCTTTAAAAGAAGCACGTGAAAAATTTGCCAATGGTGAGATTTCGCAAGAAGAATTGTTGAAAGTACAAGATGAATTGGTTAAGGAATTGGTTCATCATGAGGTAGAAAATGGTCTTCAAGTAGTTTCTGATGGTGAATTTGGTCGTTCTTGGTGGCACCTTGATTTCCTATGGAACCTAACTGGTTTTGAAGCTTACCAACAAGAAGATTCATATAAATTCCATGGAGCTAAGACACGTACTACCAACGTTCGTATCAATGGTAAAATTGCCGAAAATCCTAATCATCCTTTCTATCGTGACTTTGAATATCTTAAATCAGTGACTCCTGAAGGAATTACTCCAAAAGTAACTATTCCAAGTCCATCACTCATCATTAACCGTGACCACCGTAGTGATCTTTATGCAGATTACTATGATTCATGGACAGATTTTCTTGATGATTTGGCAAAAGCTTACCATGATACCATCCAACATTTCTACGATTTGGGTGCACGTTATGTACAGTTGGATGATACGACTTGGGGTTATTTGATTCAACAGTTTGAGAATGAAAAAAATAATCCTGAGAAAACAGCTGAGTTGGCAAAAATTGCTGAGGATGATGTATACACTATCAATAAAGCCTTGGAAGGTCTTCCAGAAGATTTGACTTTGGCTACTCATATTTGTCGTGGAAACTTTAAATCAACTTATCTTTTTGAAGGTGGCTATGATTCAGTAGCTAAATATCTTGGGAAATTGAATTATGATATCTTCTTCTTGGAATACGATGATGCGCGTTCAGGTAGCTTCGCACCACTTCCAACGATTTGGAATAACCGTGATCATGTTGAATTGGTGCTTGGTGTGATTACTTCTAAGGATCCAGCTTTGGAAGATGTAGATGCTGTCATCGCTCGTATCCATGAAGCGGCTGAGCTTGTACCACTTAAGAACCTTGGTATCTCAACTCAATGTGGTTTTGCATCAACTGAAGAAGGCAATATCTTGACTGAGCAAGACGAGTGGAATAAATTACAATTGATTAAAACAATTACTGATAAAGTTTGGTCATAATAGAAAAAATGCAGAGGACAGGCTCAGCTTGTTCTCTCTTTTTATGAGTATAGAAAGGAAGTGTCATGAATTATAAAGAAATAGGACCGAAAATTTTAAAAGCTGTAGGAGGAAAGGAAAACGTTCAGAATCTTGTAAACTGTGCTAAACGTTTATGTTTTACCTTAGCGGATGATAAAGCTGTTCAAACTATCTAAGGTATTGTGAGTTTGGCTAAGAGTGGTGGCCAGTATCAAGTTGTTGTTGGGAGTGATGTACCAAATGTATACCGTGCATTGGAAGGTTTGTTGGCCCTAGATGAAGTATCTAAGGAATCATCAAAAAAACATGATAGAACTCCCCTTCAAAGCTTTTTAGGCTTTATTTCTGGGATTTTCACACCAATCTTACCAGTAATTACAGCAGCAGGGATGATCAAAGCCGTTTTGTCTCTTTTGGTTGTTTTTAAGGTAGTAGCTGTAGATGATGTTAACGATCAAGTTCTTAATTTTATTGGTGATGCTGAATTTTATTTTTACCTGTATTTTTAGGTGCTCCAGCAGCTCGATAGTTTAAGACAAACGCTCAATTGGGGATGTTGATTGGTGCTATTTTATTACACCCAACTTTTACGAAGATTGTGACAACTGCCAAGGAATCAGGTCATGGCGTCTCTTTCTTTAGTATTCCCCTTACATTAACTTCTTACTCATCAACGGTTATTCCTGTTATTTTGGCAGTTTGGTTTATGAGTTATGTGGAGCGCTTTGCAATTAAAATTTCATCAAAGGCTGTTAAATTTTTCTTGGTGCCTATGATTACGACCTTGATCACTGCAATCGTAACACTTTTGATTTTAGGTCCAGGTGCTTTGGCTTCGAATGGGGCTCAGGGGGGAGTAGCCCTTGCTATTGCTTTAAAAACTAAGGATACCAATAAAAAAGCTCTGGCTTCATCTGCTGGAATTACTGCAATTTGTGGGATTACGGAACCGGCTCTTTATGGGGTAACTTTGCAAAATAAAGCTGCCCTCATAGGATCTATTGTTGCAGGGGGAGTAGGTGGCTTCTTCCTTGGTATTTTAGGTGCGAGAAATTTTGCAGGTGCTTCCCCAGGTCTCTTGACGATTGCAGCCTATATTGGTGAAGATACACTTAAATATTTTTACACAGCTATTGCAGGTCTTGTAATTTCTGTTGTGATATCTTTTATTGTGACCTTCGTTCTTTATAAAGAAGATTAATGATTGTGGCAGGCCGAGAGGTCTGTTTCTTTCTTACGTTGAAAAAACCTCTACCAATTCCCAAAAGCTATGTAAATTATGATAGAATAGAGTGATTATATCTGTAATAACGGAAAAGGAGGGCAGGTCTATTTGAGACCTGTATCATTATTATGAAGCTTCAAAAACCTAAGGGAACGCAGGATATTTTACCTGCTGATAGTGCTAAATGGCAGTACGTAGAAAATGTTGCACGTGAAACATTTAAGAAATACAATTATGGTGAAATTCGTACACCTATGTTTGAACATTACGAGGTCATTTCACGTTCAGTAGGTGATACAACTGACATCGTTACTAAGGAAATGTACGATTTTCATGATAAGGGAGACCGTCATATCACACTTCGTCCAGAAGGAACAGCACCGGTTGTACGCTCTTATGTAGAAAATAAACTCTTTGCGCCAGAGGTTCAAAAACCCGTTAAAGTTTATTATATTGGATCAATGTTTCGTTATGAACGTCCTCAAGCAGGACGCTTGCGTGAGTTCCACCAACTTGGTGTAGAGTGCTTTGGATCAAAAAATCCAGCCACAGATGTTGAAACCATTGCTATGGCCTACCAACTCTTTAATACGCTTGGCATCAAGGAAGTTACCCTTCATTTGAATAGCCTTGGAAATACTGAGAGTCGTCTGGCTTATCGTCAGGCCTTGATTGACTACTTGACACCAATGCGTGATACTTTATCAAAAGATAGTCAACGCCGTTTGGATGAAAATCCTTTGCGAGTACTCGATTCAAAAGAAAAAGAAGATAAGGTTGCAGTTGAAAATGCACCCTCTATTCTTGATTATTTAGATGACGAAAGTCAAGCGCACTTTGACGAAGTGCGTGCCATGCTCGATAGTCTTAACATTCCTTATGTGATTGATACTAATATGGTACGTGGTCTTGATTACTACAACCACACGATTTTTGAATTTATTACCACTATTGATAAGTCTGAATTGACAATCTGTGCGGGCGGTCGTTACGATAGTTTAGTTGAATACTTCGGTGGTCCAGAAACAGCTGGTTTTGGTTTTGGACTTGGTTTAGAACGCTTGCTTTTGGTTCTTGATAAACAAGGTATTGAACTTCCGGTGGAAGAAAGTCTAGATGTTTACATCGCAGTACTTGGTTCAGGTGCTAATGGCAAAGCTCTTGAGTTAGTTCAAGCTATCCGCTATCAAGGATTTAAAGCTGAACGTGATTACCTTGGACGGAAGATTAAGGCACAATTCAAGTCAGCAGATACCTTCAAGGCCAAGACTGTTATCACATTAGGTGAGAGTGAAGTGGAGTCAGGTCAAGTTAATGTCAAAAATAATGCTACTCGTGAGGAAGTTACTGTAAGTTTCGAAGAGCTAACTAACAACTTTGCAGCAGTCCTCAAACAGTTAGAAAAGTAGGGGGCATATGATTAGTATAGTTGATATGCTCAAACGGAGTGAAAAGTTTAGTTTGGCTTTTGATCGTAGTATGCCTATTCGTTTCCAACAACAGTTTTGGCAGTTGATTGCTTTTCTTGATAAGCATGAAATTACTTGGTTTAATGATGAGCCTGCAAGTGATCATGCGATGTGTCAGCAATTACTTGGTCAAGTTTGGCGTCAAGATTGTCAAGATGTAGTCTTGAGTTTTGAAACTCAGGAACGTTATTTGGGATGGCAGGTAGATGAGGAAACTGATGAACTTAGTGTTATCATTGAAGATGTTTACGGTTTCCGCTGGAATAGTTTACTTGACTTAGAAACAGCTGATTATCGTTTTGAAGATTTTGAAGAGTTTGCTGAAGATTACGTGGATACTAGTGATTTGTTGAAACAATTTGGCAAATAGTTTGATAAAAAAGAAAGTCTATTAAAATTCTAACCTGAAATGGGTGGGGTTTTGATGGGCTTTTTGCTATAATAGTTAAGACTAAAAAATTAACGAAAGAAGTGTATTTATGGAACGTTCTATGTATGCCGGACGTGTTCGTAGTGAACACATCGGAACTACTATTACTCTGAAAGGTTGGGTATCTCGTCGTCGTAACCTCGGAGGTTTGATTTTCATCGATCTTCGTGACCGTGAAGGTTTGATGCAGTTGGTTGTTAACCCTGAGAATGCGGATACAACTGTGGTTGAAACAGCTGAGAGCTTGCGTAGCGAATTTGTTATTGAAGTAACAGGAACTGTTGAAGCGCGTGAACAAGCTAATGATAACTTGCCTACAGGTGCTGTCGAACTTAAAGTTGAAGACCTTAAAGTCCTTAATACTGCCAAAACAACACCATTTGAAATCAAAGATGGTGTTGAGGCTAGTGATGATACACGTATGCGTTACCGCTACTTGGATCTTCGTCGTCCAGAAATGTTGGAAAACTTTAAGCTCCGTGCAAAGGTAACTCACGCCATCCGTAATTATCTGGATGACTTGGAATTTATCGATGTTGAAACACCAATGTTGACAAAATCTACACCAGAAGGTGCTCGTGATTACTTGGTGCCAAGCCGTGTTAGCCAAGGCCACTTTTATGCTCTTCCGCAAAGTCCCCAAATCACTAAACAATTATTAATGAATGCTGGTTTTGACCGTTATTATCAAATTGTTAAGTGTTTCCGTGATGAAGATTTGCGTGGAGATCGTCAACCTGAGTTTACACAAGTTGACTTGGAAACCTCATTCCTTAATGAGCAAGAAATCCAAGATATTACTGAAGGATTGATTGCTAAAGTCATGAAAGAAACTAAAGGTATTGAAGTTACACTACCATTTCCACGTATGTCTTATGATGATGCCATGAATAACTATGGTTCTGACAAGCCAGATACACGCTTTGACATGCTTTTACAAGACTTGACAGAGGTTGTCAAGGGGGTAGACTTCAAAGTGTTTGCTGAGGCACCAGCTGTTAAGGCAATTGTTGTCAAAGGAAATGCAGACAAATACTCACGTAAAAGCATTGACAAGTTGACAGAGTTCGCCAAACAATTTGGCGCTAAAGGTCTTGCTTGGGTTAAGATGACTGGCGGAGCTCTAGCTGGTCCAGTTGCTAAATTCTTGACAAGTATTGAAGAAAAGTTGACAGATGCTTTACACCTTGAAGAGAATGACCTAGTTCTTTTTGTAGCAGATACTCTTGAAATCGCTAATAACACACTTGGTGCTTTGCGTAATCAGATTGCTAAAGAACTTGACATGATTGACAATACTAAGTTCAACTTCCTTTGGGTTGTCGATTGGCCAATGTTTGAGTGGTCTGAAGAAGAAGGACGCTATATGTCTGCTCACCACCCATTTACTTTGCCAACAGAAGATTCTGTAGCAGAGCTTGAAGGTGATCTTTCCAAGGTTCGTGCTGTGGCTTATGATATTGTCTTGAATGGTTATGAGCTTGGTGGGGGTAGTCTACGTATCAATCATAAAGACCTACAGGAACGTATGTTGAAAGCCCTTGGCTTCTCTGAAGAATCAGCCTACGAGCAATTTGGATTCCTTCTTGAAGCTATGGACTATGGTTTCCCACCACATGGTGGTTTGGCTATCGGTCTTGACCGTTTTGTTATGCTTCTTGCAGGTAAAGATAATATCCGTGAAGTGATTGCCTTCCCTAAAAATAATAAGGCATCAGATCCTATGACTCAGGCTCCAAGTCTTGTGGCTGATAAACAGTTGGAAGAACTTGCCCTTCATGTAGATTTAGAAAATGAATAAAGCACCTCTTCATAAACATGTTAAATTTGTAGCGAAAAAGTCTGCGAAGAGAATGGGCGTTTTGCAGGCTGTTCGTAGTATTTCCCGTGAAAAGTATACTGAAAAAGTCTCAGCGTCTTTACTTTATGGGCTCTTATCGTCAATCGCCGTTAATTTCTTTTTTCAACCTGGACATGTTTACTCTAGTGGAGCGACAGGTTTGGCACAGGTTTTATCGGCATTGAGTGTTAGAACTTTGGGCTTTGAGATACCAGTATCATTGACTTTCTACGCGATTAATATCCCTCTCTTGATTTTGGCTTGGTATAAGATTGGCCATAAATTTACTATCTTTACCTTCATTACAGTAACGATGAGTTCCCTTTTTATTCAGGTGATGCCACATGTAACCTTGACAGAGGATCCTTTGATCAATGCTATCTTTGGTGGTTTGGTCATGGGAACAGGGATTGGTTTCGGTTTAAAATCTCGTATCTCTAGCGGAGGGACGGATATCGTTAGCCTCACTATTCGTAAGAAAACAGGCCGTGATGTTGGTAATATCTCCTTGATTGTCAATGGGATTATCATGGTTTTTGCGGGCATTCTTTTTGGTTGGAAATACGCTCTCTATTCAATGGTTACGATTTTTGTTTCTAGTCGAGTAACGGATGCGATTTTCACTAAACAAAAGAAAATGCAGGCTATGATTGTTACAAGTAATCCAGATCCAGTTGTACGAATGATCCAGAAGAAACTCCACCGTGGAGTAACGTTGATTAATGATGCGGAAGGAACATATAATCACGAAAAGAAAGCCGTATTATTGGCGATTATTACGCGTGAAGAGTATACTGACTTCAAGCATTATATGAGAAAAGCAGACCCTAAAGCCTTTGTCTCCATTGCAGAAAATGTACATATTCTAGGTCGTTTTGTTGATTTAGATGACTAACAAAAAAAGGAAGTTGACGAACGTTAGCTTCTTTTTTGTTGGATAGAATTCTTGACGAAATGCTTGCTTGACTTTACAATATCAGTATGATTAGATTTTTAATTCCAACCGCAAAAGAAATGAAGGCCAGTAAGGAAGTTCCGTCTCAAAAATTATCTGAAAAGAGTGCGGCTATCCTAACTGAAATGGCAAAATTATCCACAGATGAATTGTCCACAGCTTATAAAATAAAGCCTGAGCAGGCTGAGAAAGAAAATCAGCGCTGGGCTGCGATTTTGTCTGGAGAAGCGAAGAACTATCCAGCTGTCGAGCTTTTTAATGGACTGATGTATCGTCACATCAAACGTAGTGACTTATCCACATGTGAAAAAGATTTCTTAGGCCAACAAGTATTCATCACATCTTCCTTTTATGGGATTATTCCCGCTTTTTATCCGATTCAAGAACATCGTCATGATTTTCATACGAAGATCAAGGTTAATGGTCAGTCCTTAAAAAACTATTGGCGTGCTGAATATGACCAATTTCTAGAGGAGAGTCAAGCTCCAGTTGTTTCTTTACTTTCAAGTGAATTTGAGGATGTTTTTAGTCCAACTCTTCGTAAGCGGTTATTCACGGTTAGTTTTATGGAAGACCGCAATGGAGTTCTTAAGACTCATTCTACGATCTCCAAAAAGGCAAGAGGGGCTTTTTTGACAGCTGTTATGGAGGAGAATTGTCAAACGATTAATGCTTTACGAAAATTGTCTTTTGATGATTTTAACTATCGTGAGGATTTATCCTCTAACAATGAGCTAGTTTTTGTTAAAATCGTTTAAAAAAGTCTGAGTTATCAACTCAGACTTTTTCTTATAGCATATCTTTACGATCGACTTGTTCATAGTTAGTTTGACCGTCATTTAGCTTGTCCCAAATAACGACTGCTCCTTGATCAAGAGATTTTTTGACATCAATAATACGTTGATTAGATGATCCTCGAAACTGGAGCATAAGATTCTTTTTAGTGATGTCAAAGCGGCCGTCAACGAGAATATCAACGAGTTGAAGAAGTTCTAGTTTATCAGGGGGTTCAAGCATCAACTCCTCCCAAGTATATCCAGTCCAAGACCAGATATCTTTTTCCGGGAGTTCCTTACGAATGCGTTTGACTAAGGGAATGAGAATTCCTGTGTTTAGGAAGGGTTCACCACCAAGTAGCGTGAGACCTTGTACGTAAGGTTGAGCTAGATCCCTCATGATTTGTTCTTCAAGTTCTTTAGTATAGGGAATTCCTGCCTTAAAGGACCAAGTGGCAGCGTTATAGCATCCCTCGCAATGAAACATGCAACCAGAGACGTAAAGGGAGTTACGTACGCCTTCACCATCAACGAAATTAAAAGCTTTGTAGTCAATAATGCGTCCTAGGCTAAGCTCTTCAGACTTCCATTCCTGTGGTTTTGGTGTATTCCATGTCATGATTCTACTCCAAATCTATCCAATAGCGCTCAGTTTCATGGCGAATGTCCTCCAACTGACCACCGTTGGCCAATATAACAGCTTGGCTAGCAGGATTCTTGATACTACAAGTGACCAGAACACGATGAATATTCTTTTCTTTAGCTATTTGTAAGCCTTGACGGAGAGATTCTTTCGCACAACCCTTTCCTCGTTCGGATGGACGGATGGAGTAGCCGATATGGCCCCCTTTTTCTAGTAAGTAGTCATTTAATCGGAGACGAAGGTTGAGAAAGCCAAGAGCCTGGCCTGCTTCGTCAAAACTAACCAGCTGGATAGCAGGAACCCAGTTTTCAGGAATATTGAGTCCCGCTTCCGCTTGAAGATTTTCTTCTAGCCACTCTTCATAAACAAAATTGTTGGCGTTCCAAAATCCACCATCATGAGCAGCTTGCTCCCTTTCAAATTCAGCCATCATCTCTAAGATAGCTTCTTTATCTGTTTGACTTGGACGGCGTAAAATCATATTACTTCTTCTTTCCAGCTTTTTTCAAAAGGGCTTGGACACGTGCTTTTTTATCATTTTTGACGGTTGCATTTTTTTCGTGGTAACGTTCCACTTGTTGCATACCTTTATAATCTAATTGATATTTTCCCATAATATTCCTTTCTAAAAATGAAATAAGCAAAGCAGTTGGAAGGTATCATCCAGCTGCTTCTAGTTTATTATAATGTATTCTAGGTCTTATTAAAGGTGTTTACCTTCATATTTTATGGTTGAACCGTTCATGTGTTTGACTCGAGCTGAGATTTCTTTGTGGCGTCCTTTAACCATTGGGCGTGCCTGTGGATTTCCTAGATAACCGCAAGTACGTTTGACAACATCAACTGTTTTAGGATCTGTGTTGCCACAGTTAGGACACATGAATCCACGTTCTGTTGGGGTGAAGTCCCCTTCAAAGTCACACTTGTAGCATTTATCTATTGGAGTATTTGTTCCAAGATAACCGACACGGTCATAAGCAAAGTCCCAGACAGCTTCGAGTGCTTTAGGGTTTTGCTGGAGGACTGGATATTCACAATAATGGATGAATCCACCAGTTGCGCCAGCTTCTGGGTAAGCTTTTTCGAATTCTAATTTTTCAAATGGTGTTGGATTTTTACGAACATCGTAGTGGAAAGAGTTGGTGTAATACTCTTTATCTGTGATATCAGTCACGACACCGAACTTTTCAGTATCCAAACGACAGAAGCGATCAGTCAAACTTTCTGATGGTGTTGAATAAACAGAGAAATGATAATCATATTCGTCAGACCAACCTTCACAAGCATTTTTCATAGCTTTTACGATATTTAAAGTAAATGCCTTGGCTTCTAGATTTGTCTCCCAGTCACTACCATAAAAAACAGATGCTACTTCATAAAGCCCAATATAACCAAGTGATACGGTTGCACGACGATGTTTGAAGAGTTGATCTACATTGTCGAATTTACCTAGACGTTGGCCAAAGGCCCCATACTGATAAAGTATAGGCGCATTAGCAGGTGTAGCTTCTTTGACACGTTCAACTCGATAGACGAGTGCATCTTTGGCAATTCCCATTCTTTCTTCAAAAATTTCCCAAAATTTATCTTGGTCTCCCTTAGATTCTAGGGCAATTCGAGGAAGATTAAGGGTTACAACCCCCAGATTCATTCGTCCAGAATTAACTTCAACACCATTTTCATCCTTCCACCCCTGTAGGAAGGAACGACATCCCATAGGAGCCTTGAAGGAACCCGTCAATTCAATGACTTTGTCATATGATAGGACATCCGGGTACATACGCTTTGTTGCACATTCAAGAGCTAGTTGCTTAATATCGTAGTTAGGTGAGCTAGGCTCTAAGTTAAGTCCACGTTTTAAGGTAAAAATCAGTTTAGGGAAAATAGCTGTACGGTGTTCGGAGCCAAGTCCTAAAATACGAACTTGTAGGATAGCCTTTTGGATTTCACGCTCAAACCAGCTTGTTCCCAAACCGAAACCTAGAGAGGTAAAGGGAGTCTGTCCATTTGAAGTGAAAAGCGTATTAATCTCATATTCAAGAGATTGCATAGCATCGTAGATATCTTTACGCGTTTTGGCGCGTGCATAATCTTCACGTTTTTCTTCAGCTACCCACTCTTTAGCATCAGCTAAGTGTTTTTTGTAGTTAAGTTCTGCGTAAGGAGCTAAAAACTCATCGATTCGGTCTGCAGTACATCCACCATATTGACTAGAGGCAACATTTGCGATGATTTGTGAAATTTGTGCTGTTGCAGTTTGAATGGATTTAGGACTCTCAACTTCAGCGTTACCAATTTTAAAACCATTTGCCAACATGCCTTTGAAGTCAATCAAACAACAGTTGGTCATAGGTGTGTAGGGGCTGTAGTCTAAATCGTGGAAATGGATATCTCCTTTTTGATGAGCATTTGCCACGTGTGGAGGAAGCATCTTAAGTCCTACAGACTTTCCGACAATTCCTGCGGTTAGATCACGTTGTGTATTGTAAAGGTCGCTATCTTTATTAGCATTTTCATGAACAACAGCTTGATCTTTATTAACAAGTTTACTGATGGTGAAATTGATGTCAGTAGCCTGAGAACGCTCAAAATCACGTTTGGTACGATAGTTAATATATTCTTGAGCGATAGCATATTCGTTAGCTTCGAGTAACTCATGCTCTACAATGCTTTGGATTTCATATATTTTGATATTTTGAGTGAAGCGGTCATTAATTTCAGCAACAATACGGTTGGCAATTCCCTCCAATTTTGCTTCAATTAAGGGTGTGATAGGTGTAATAGCTTCACTCGCTTTGAGAATAGCTTCATATATTTTACTTGAATCAAAGACAACCATACGACCATCACGTTTGATGACTTTGATATCAGGGTTGATTGTAACCATTTCTTTTTCTAATGTAATCATCTAAAAATCACCTCGTTACTAATTATAGCACTAGGCAAAAAAAAATCAATATATTGTGGTATATTTTTATCTCAACCACTATATATTGATTTTTTGACCTATTTTAGGACGTAAACAGTGTATCGTTCAACGCCTTTTACAGGGGCTTTTTTATAGTTTTTTGAAAGTGTAGATTTAACATCAGAAGGTAGTTGTGTATCCTGTTGGACAACGATATATTGTGCTGAATCTTGGATAATAGTATCTGAGAGAGCTTTCTGATGACTAGATTTAGCTGTGTTAAGTTCTGGAAGAACAAATTGTGAGGCTGCTTTACGACCGCTTTCCAAATAAATTTTTGCTGAGGAATCATAAACGTAGATAGTTTCATCTTTTTTGGTATTTTTAGCGAGGTAATTTGCAACAGTACTACGTTCAGTATTATTCCCTAAATTAAATAGGAACATAATGATTGGCATCGCAAAAGCGAATGCAAAGACTGCAATAGGTAAGAAGTAATTACGACTAAGGAAGATACCAAAAACTTTAAGTGTGTGAATTTGGTTACCATTACGACGTCGGTGAGAAGTTCGCTCTGCTCTCTTTTTAATAGCATCATCTAAAGAAAGTGCTGTTAAGACTAGACCATAAGGTACGATATTGAGCATACTGTAAAGTCCAAAGCTTTGAGAGAACAAGCTGTAAACCACTGTAAAGATAAAACTAAGGAGCAGTACCCACTTGATGCTCTTATCTTTAGCCTCGCCAAGAAGGTGGTTGCTTGTAGTAAGTGCACCAATAAGTAACCCAGAGCCTAAAACAGCAAAGCTTTGATAGGCTAATGTAAGTAGAAAGTCATTTTTTTCTACAGCGAGTTGTGTAAAGTTGTAAACCAAAACTTGGTTAATGTAGTCCGATGTAATTTGTAAATTAAGGATAAAGTAAAGACATAGATACAATACTAGAATATTACCAAAAACAATACAAAGAACTTGATAAAAACCACGAGCAAAGTGTTTGTTGACAAGGTTGTAAACGAATATTGTCACAAGTGACAATATCCAGAAAATAAGAGTTCGAGCTTCAAAGAGGGCCCCGGCAGTTCCAGCAAAGCCGTAAAGAATAAAGGCTTCGTCACGACTATGACCCGCAAAGTAACGAGTTAAGAAGAAGATTGCACCTAGGACAAAAGGCATAGCAAATTGGATAGGGTAAAGCCCACCAAAACCAAGTGTTCCATTAGTGACATAGAAAATAATACTAATTAGAGTGGCAATTTCCTTCTTACTTGTCATGTGCATGACAGTCTTGTAAAGGTAACTACCAGAAAGATAGTAGGCGAGGAATTGTATAGGAATTAGCCAAAGCGTTGATCCTAAACGGAAAGCCAGAGAAACCAGGAGGTAATAAAAGAATCCACCTGTCGCAAAAAAGTCAGAGTAAGGTAAGCTACCATTGGCAAACATTTTTGCAATATAAAGGTTTTGAGACTGTATATTATTGGCAAAGTCTGTAAAGCAGGGAACTGATATACTAAAAATACTTAAGATCAAACTGAAAATCAGGATATGACCTTTATGCTTCCATGGAAGTGAGATCTTAGTTTTTTTCTCTATTTGAGAAGAATCTGATTCTTCGTTATGTCCTTGAATTGTCACTTCAATCTTTTCGGATTGACTATCTTGTGTATGAGATCGATGGTGGCTTCGATGATAACCTTGGTAGCCACTTGAATCTACAGTATTGTCTTCGTTGTATGGACTCACAATTAAACTCCTTTGTTGACATTTGGAAAGTTATAAATAGAAGGGTCTTGCCTCCTAATTGTCTTATTTAAAGTATATCAGATAATACCATTTAGTCAATTTTCCTCTAATTTCTTACATTTAATAAAAAATATCTAAAAAAGAGACTGAGATACAATATCCCAATCTCTTTTTAACAAGCCATTTCTTTGCCTATGGCATTGAATATTTTTAGTTTTCGTCGATAAAGCTATTGAAAACTTCTTCGATCATATCCCATTCAGCATCTGAATCTTCAGGGATTGGTTGAAGGTCGCCTTCAGTACCGTCTTCATTTTCAGTGAATGAGTATGCTTGTATTTCGATTTCTCCATTAGCATCTTCTTCAGCACCAGCTGGTACTAAAAGAACATAGTTTTTACCAAATTCTTCGCGTCCATCAATAGTCAACAAGATTTCAAAAAGTGTTTCATTTCCTTGTTCGTCTACTAAAGTGATGACTTCATGATCATGGTTGTGGTCGTGATTGTGTGACATATTGTTCTCCTTTTTGAAGAGAGCGCTGAATAGTGAGGAAAATCTAGTATATTTGCTTGTCAGTTTACTAGATTGTCACTTGACTATTAGGTCTCTATTACACTTTCTTAAAACATTCGATCGAGGTAGTTTTGTAGAATAAGTTGGGCAGCTAATTTATCAATAACTTTTTTACGTTTTCCACGGCTGACATCTGCTTGTTCAACTAACATACGCTCGGCTTGAACAGTTGTCAAGCGCTCGTCTTGGTAATCTACAGGAATTCCAAAGATTTCCTTGATTTTGTCACCATAGGCTTTGCTTGCCTCAACACGTGGTCCTTCAGTGTTATTCATGTTTTTAGGAAGACCAACAACAAATTTTTCTACCTTATATTCTTTAACGAGCTCGCCTAGTCGGTCGAAACCAAACTCTTCAGCCTCCTCGTCAATTTTGATAATTTCAACGCCTTGGGCTGTAAAACCGAGGGGGTCACTAATCGCAACTCCTACTGTTTTTGAGCCAACATCAAGTCCCATTACTCGCATTAGAGGTCAATTCCATTTCCTTTAAGATAATAGCGAACGAGTTCTTCAACGATTTCATCACGTTCGTATTTACGAATCTGGTTACGGGCGTCATTATAACGCGGAACATAAGCAGGGTCACCGCTCAGAACATAACCGACGATTTGGTTGATAGGATTATAACCTTTCTCAGCCAACGAACGGTAGACATTTGTCAAAGTATTACTGATTTCATCTTTGCTACCGTCGTCTAGGTTGAAACGAACAGTTTCATCTGTAAATCCCATACTGACACCTTCTTTCTATAAGAATTATCTGTTAGTTCTTTATTATAACATAAGTATACCCAAAAGGGAAAGATGATAAATAAAAAAAAGAGACGACTGAAGTCATCTCTCTTAATATCCAATAAGATTAAACGCGTTCAACTTTACCAGATTTAAGCGCACGAGCTGAAGCCCAAACTTTTTTAGGTTTACCATCAACAAGGATAGTAACTTTTTGAAGGTTAGGTTTAACGGCACGTTTAGTTTTGTTCATAGCGTGTGAACGGTTGTTTCCAGAAACAGTTTTACGTCCTGTAAAGTAACATACTTTAGCCATTTCGTGTTTTCCTCCTAGGTAGAATTTATTACGGATGTGCTAGCACCACATACCAAAACATTCTATCATAAGAATTTAGGTTTGACAAGAACTATTTATAATTTCTTTTTGTAACAAAATAGTATATGCTTATTATAATAAGAAAAAAACAGTTTAAAAAGGAGAGAAGATGCCAGATAATCTTGCTCTACGCATGCGTCCACGTACAATTTCAGAGGTGATTGGTCAGAAGCATCTGGTTGGTGAAGGTAAAATTATTCGCCGTATGGTAGAAGCTAATATGCTATCGTCAATGATTCTCTGCGGGCCACCAGGAATCGGGAAGACCTCAATAGCTAGTGCTATTGCAGGAACAACAAAATTTGCTTTTAGAACCTTTAATGCTACAGTTGATAGCAAGAAACGCCTGCAGGAAATTGCGGAAGAGGCTAAATTTTCAGGTGGCTTAGTTCTGCTCCTAGATGAGATTCATCGTTTAGATAAAGCTAAACAAGACTTTTTATTACCACTCTTAGAGAATGGTAATATTATCATGATTGGGGCTACAACGGAGAATCCGTTTTTTTCTGTAACACCAGCCATCCGTAGTCGTGTACAAATATTTGAGTTGGAACCACTCTCTAACGAGGATATTAAGGAAGCTATCCTAGGTGTTTTAGAGGCCAAGGAGCGTGGTTTTGACTTTGATGTCCAGTTAGATGATGATGCTCTAGATTTTATTGCTACGGCTACTAATGGTGATTTACGTTCGGCTTATAATTCGTTGGATCTAGCTGTCATGTCGACGCCAGCTTCAGAAGATGGGTTTCGCCATATTACTTTAGATACAGTGGAAAATAGTTTACAACGTAGCTATATCACCATGGATAAAGACGGTGATGGACACTATGATGTGCTCTCTGCTTTGCAAAAATCTATTCGAGGCTCTGATGTTAATGCCAGTCTTCATTATGCAGCGCGTTTGGTTGAAGCAGGAGATCTCCCTAGTCTAGCGCGGCGCTTGACTGTGATTGCATACGAGGATATTGGTTTAGCTAATCCTGATGCGCAAGTTCACACGGTTACAGCTTTGGAAGCTGCACAGAAAGTAGGTTTTCCAGAGGCGCGTATTTTGATAGCCAATGTAGTTGTTGACTTAGCTTTATCTCCTAAGTCGAATTCGGCTTATATGGCTATGGATGCTGCCTTGGCAGACCTTAGAAAATCAGGAAATTTACCGATTCCTCGTCATTTGAGAGATGGGCACTATGCTGGAAGTAAGGAACTGGGCAATGCACAAGATTACAAGTATCCCCATGCTTATCCTGAAAAGTGGGTCAAGCAACAATACCTTCCGGATAAATTAAGAGGTGTGAATTATTTCCACCCCAATGAAACCGGGAAATATGAAAGAGCTCTTGGAGCTAATAAAGAACGGATTGATAAGTTATCTAGGTAATACGAGAGGAATCAACGAAAACGATTGCAAAAAAATTGATTTTTCCTCTTGCAATAATTTTCAAAAGTGGTATTATAAAAACATAGAAATTGCTGTGGTATACGAATCCACATATAAGTGTTGACCGACTAATTTTTGTATTATCGGGAGACAGAGGTCTATTAACAGTGTGCAGGCTGGCTCACCCAGAAGCAACTGAAGTTAGTAGCGAGTCGCCCACCTGCTTTTTTACGTCGCGGGTTCAATACAAACCGTGGATCATCGGTACCAATACAGCATCCAGCCTCCTTAGCTCAGTTGGTAGAGCAGTGGACTCTTAATCCATGGGTCACAGGTTCGAGCCCTGTAGGGGGCATCTAATTTCAACAGTAAAAGCCTTGGTTTACAAGGCTTTTTTGCTTGTTTAAATGAAGTTTGTCCCACCATTTGTCCCACATTTTTTAAGGTGTTTCTTTCCAGATATATTTTATGTTATTAAATTCCTCATAAATTTTTTCTTCTAAGGTATGACCATATACTTCTACTAACATTGAAATATCTTTATGACCTAATATCTTCGCAATTACACCTAAATCAAATCCTTTATGCCAAAGATAGCTACCATATGTATGGCGTGCACCTTTAGTCGTGATTATCGGATAGATATCCAGTTTATTCAAGATTACGTTTAAAGCTTTGTTTACACTAGCAATATCAGGAACTGAATGGATATATCCAAAATGCTGAAAAATCATTTTGGAATGATTTCTTATTCCAAGCTCTTTATTAGCTTTTTCCTGTTGTGTATGTAGAACTTGTAAGATTTTTATACATTCCTCGTCTATTGGGACTATCCGAATAGATGTTTTATTTTTGGGTGGAACAAACTTATGAGAAAGTGTATTAAACCTTCTATATGTTTTTAAAAATCCTTTCTCAAAGTCTACTTCGTCCCACGTTAGGGCAATTAATTCTCCAAATCTCATACCTGTCTTTAGAAGAAAATAGATAATATAAGGAACGATTGACCTTTGGTAATCAAATTTTTCTTTGACTGCACTTATGAGATCAAGATAATCTTTTTCTGCATGTAAATACTTGTCCAAGACTGATTGCTGTTTTTTGGATGAAAACAACTCAACATGTTGAGTGAAATCATCTACTAAGATTTTGTCTGCGACAGCCATTTGTATGCTTTGGTGGATACTGGTATTTAATCTTCCTAGGAAGTTTCGACTAACCGTCTTTCCATAGCTATTCATAATCCTTTGATACTCGCTAGCACGAATTTGTGTGACCTTTTTGTCTCCAAATAATTTAATAATAGTCTTTTTTCGAAGAAGGTATTTTTTCTTTGTTTCTTCTGATCTGTTACTGGGTAATATTTTTAGCTCAACCCATTCTTGGTAAAGTTCTGCAAGAGAAATATCTTTCGAAATTCGTTTTCCACAACGGAGTTCCTGAAGGATTGGCTCAGCCTCAGTTTCAGCTAACTTTTTGGTCTTAAAACCACTGTTATAAGCTATAGTCTTTCCTGCATGGCGGATTTCGTAAGCCCATAACCCCTTATTGCCACGCTTTCGATAACGAATATTTGCCATATTATGCTACCTCTGTTCCTAGAATTTCGTTTACAATACTCTTGGGAACAACCATCAGACGCTTACGATTATAAAATGTATATCCTCGGGATACAAGTAATTCCCTAGCTTGATGAATAATGTCATTTGCTGTGTGAGGGCGATAGCCCATTTCAATTAATTCTTTATTACTAATCAAATTGTTATGCATTCTCATCCTCCTATTGATCTTCTAAAAACAGAAACTCACCTACCAACAGTTTCAACTCTGCATTTAATTTAGGAATGTTCTGTATTAACACTTCTTTTAGTTCTTCGGCAAATTGGTTAGTTTCTTTTCTCAACAGTTTACGGGTCCTAGCTTTTTTCTTTTTGATACTGTCTAATTTTAAATTTGGGAAAGCCAACGTTAATAGTTCAGGGTTGTTGAGAAAGATAATTGTAAAAGCTCTTTGGTTCATTTGAATATGATCTAACTGGTAAAATCCGAAATTATTAAGTCGATTCATAATATCTTGGACCATCACCTCACCAATCGCTTTCGTTCTGAGTTGAAACTCTAATCTCCACCAAAACGGTTTATCGTCTAAATCTAGCTTTTCTTGGCGCCTGTGAGCAATGATTTCTTTATTCTTATCATATAACCTAACCTGTACATTACTACCGCTAGAACCCCAGTATTTCGTCTCTAATTCGCCCCCTCGACCATAGAATATTTTATGTGTTACACCCCCTTTAATATGTTGTAAATTGACAATTTCAGGTCTGTTGAAGATATCAAAAGCCAAATCAAAACGAGATAAACGTACCGTCAATGAATTCAATCTAGCGAAGTACATTAATTGTCTCCATATTTTCATTCCATTAAATTCCTTTAAGGTATTAGGATTGAAGTCAAGCCGAATCAGTTGTTCATTCCCATAAACAGCTAACTGAAAGAACACAATGGTGATTGACCCATTTTTATCAAAGTCTTTGACTAAAGAGAAGTTGTCATCTCGGATATTATCGTGGATATCAAACGAATCAATTTTTGAAGCCATTACTCGTTTCAGATTTTTGAAAATCCGCCTTAGAGATCCAGATTCCGTATCCCAGATAACCGTTAATCTATCAATACTGACATCTACCCCTTGTACCAATTCTTTTAAATTAGATTTTTCTTGAATGGTTCTCAAATCTTGTATAGAAACCATCAATATTGTCCCCCTTTCTTTTAGAGTTTTTAGACCTCAGAAATACCGTTAAATCAACGTTTACCGGTCCCGTCGCTCTTTGGACGTTGTCCTAAGTGTCCCTTTTTGCTGGCTGTTAGAATAGCCAGCTGTTGATTCGCTAGAAATTTTCAGGACGGCAGTCTTCGGAACTTCGCCTGACTTGGCGTCAGGCTCGTTCCTAGACTTTGTCCAAACAATTTCTAGCCTCAAGCTTTCTAATAGATAGTACTTTGAGTTCTCTTTTGAACGTGTTCCTTATGTACTATTCTAAAAATAGATTTTTATTTATAACTTATTTATAAGTTATAAATATATTTTATAAAATTTATAACATATAGTCAATATTAAACTTGATTTATAAGTTTATAGCTGATAAAATAAGTTTAAAATACGACGAGGAGTTTTATATGACTTTTATAATCCAAAACTTTGGACCTAATTTAGCTCGACTACGTACAGAAAAGGGAATAAGTCAAACACAGTTAGCCGATGATCTAAGTATTGGTAAGCAATCTATTTCTGACTATGAAAAACAAAAAAGCTATCCTACCTTTGCAAATTTAGATAAGATAGCAGAATATTTTAATGCAACTCCGACGCAACTTTTTGGAACTAGTAAGGAAATTGAATTAGAAAAGAGTGTTCTTGAGTCAGAGGAGTACACGAATAAAATAGGTGAAATTTTAAAAGGTGTAAAAGATATTGAACGCTTCTTACATTCCAATGAGCCCCTAATAGAAGATTTACTCTATCTAACACGAGGGAAACAACTTTATATGGAAGATGGTTCAGAGCTGTATATTGATCCCTCTTCTCCTACAGGAACATTACATAACCAATATGAGCCGGGGTTTGTTCCAGCTAGAGAAAAATCTCCGTTAGAACTTTTAATTGAGAATAAAGATTTATTAGATTAACGAAAAAATTTAAGTGGTACTTTATTTATAAATAGACAGAAAATATCTAGATAATTTTTTCTCTAGTATGCAAACTAAAGGTATTAGTTCTAGGTTGACTTGTTTTCTGTCGTAAATGTTTTTTTAATCCTAAATTGTCAAATTAAGTTAGACTTTTCAAGTAACTCAGAAAAACTTGGTATGGTGTTTGATAATTCAAAGACTTCCTAGGAATTCTATTTCTTTTATCAGCTATAGCTGATAAATAATTTTGAGAAATATTCGTAAAATCCATTTGTTTCGGTAGCGTGCAGGAATCATCTTTTTCTCTTTGAATAAAAGCCATTTCTACAAAAATAGAAAAGTTTGACAAAAATTTGGAGGTGTGTGATGAAAACTTTTGTACGAGCATTTATAATGACTGTTACTTACTTTTTACCCCTTTTTCTCCTCTCAACAGTTGTATCGGGTGAGACAGTTACGAGTTACTTGCTTGCAGGGGTACTGACGGTGCTAGCCTATCTAGGACTGGTCTGGCTTTATCTGACATTTTGGGATAAAAAACCATGGTCAGTCATGAAATTACGGGTAGACCATCAGGCTATCAAAGGCTTTGTCCTAGCAGCTTCTTGGACTGTTATAATTGTCGTAGCTAGTTGTGTAGGCGCTATTTTTCTAGGCGATGTGGACAAGTCAGCAGCTAGCTGGTCAGTTGCTAACCTTGTGAAAGCTTTTGTATCGGCCTTTTTGATTCAAGGCTTTCCTGAAGAATTAGTCTTTCGGGGCTATATTTTTCAGACCCTTCATCTCAAGCCCGCCCATAAGATGCTGGCGTCAGCTGCTTTATTTGCGGCAATCCATCTAGTACATCTTACATCAGGATGGGGATTTGGGCTCTTAACGACGGCTATGGCATTTTCCTTCGGTCTATTTGCAGCGATTCTACGTGATCGCTATCAGACGACTTGGGCAGCAGTGGCTGTGCATGGAGGAATTCACATGACTCGTAAAATGTTTGAATTGGCTGGCTATGGGTTTGGGAATTCTCATTTTATGCTAGCGGGAGCAGGCTTCTTGTTGTGCTCCATCTATTTACTCTGGCGGTGGTATCGTCCAGTGGCGGATGTCTAGTCGTTTAAAGGTTTTTCTGAGTTACTTGAAAAGTCTAACTTAATTTGACAATTTAGGTATGTTAAAATTAACATATGACTAAAAGGAAAAAATTTGATAGAAAACTAGCTATAATAGGTGACATTTTAAGAAGTAAGAGATTAGAATTATCTTTGGAAAAGAGATCACGAGAATTTTTTTAGAGGATAGAATTTCTAAGGGGCTTCTAGAAGAATCATCTATATCTATTGAAACTCTTAAAAATATTGAAAATGGAAAAACAATGCCTACACTCTCCACTCTGAAAGTTTTATCAGTTGCTCTAGAAGTAGATTTCCATGAACTTATTGACAAAATTTATGAATATATTTAATTCTATTCTTGTCCCATGTTTGTCCCACTTTGAAATAATTATACTCAAGGTAACCATAATTGTTTTTTTATATCCTCTATATTTCAACATTTTTGCTTATTTTTTCTATTTACATTGTCTCAAAATGCATGTAGGGGGCATCTTAATATCGAAAAGAGACTTGCTTATAAGTCTCTTTTTTATTTTTCTAAGAAAGAACTCACTTTAAACAGATATTTACGTGCTTATTTGTCTAAACGAGAGTTGTTCCCAATGATAATTTCTTCTAAATATATGCTTTGTGTTATAATAATAGTCAAAAAACAGAAATGAAAAAGGAGACATGAGTTGAAAATTGCAATCATTGGCTATAGTGGTTCTGGAAAGTCGACTTTGGCAAATTTTTTAGGTCAACACTACAATTGTGAGGTTCTTCATTTAGATAAAATTCATTTCACATCAAATTGGCAAGAGCGAACAGTTGATGAAATGACTGACGATATATCAACATTTATGCTACAAAGTGATTGGATAATTGAAGGGAATTACTCGGCCTGTCTTTATGGGGAACGTATGAGGGAAGCTGACTGTATTGTCTATTTCAACTTTAACAGAGTTAATTGTCTCTATCGGGCGTTTAGGCGTTATTTAACATATAGGGGAAAGACACGTCCTAGCATGGCAGAAGGTTGTAATGAAAAATTTGATTTTGCATTTGTGAAATGGATTTTATTAGACGGACGTTCTAAAAAATATGTAGAGCAATATAATGCAGTTGTTAAAAATTATTCTGACAAGACAATTATTTTAAAGAATCAAAGGCAGTTAAATGATTATATGAAGCAGGTTAAATAGCTGATAGTTATACATAAGAAGCAAGGTTAAAAAGATATAGTAAATAACTAGTTGCAATCTTAGCTATAACTGTCAGAATATTTTGTAAGAAGCGCTTTCAACGTTGAACAAATAGACTTTTTTCTGCTATAATAAACTGTAACGCAAAACTTGTGGGTGAAATTCCCACCGTGAAGTTTTTCAAGAAAGGTGGGGACAGCCTCGTAAAGGTGGAGCTGTCCGTTATCAAAATAATATGACATCAGTAGTTGTTGTGGGTACCCAGTGGGGTGATGAAGGTAAAGGGAAAATTACAGATTTCCTAAGTCAAGATGCCGAAGTGATCGCACGTTATCAAGGTGGAGACAATGCAGGTCACACGATTGTTATCGATGGTAAGAAATTTAAATTGCACTTGATTCCATCAGGTATTTTCTTCCCAGAGAAAATCTCTGTTATCGGGAACGGTGTAGTGGTCAATCCTAAATCACTTGTCAAAGAGTTGGAATATCTTCATGCAGAAGGTGTGTCAACAGAGAGCCTTCGTATTTCTGACCGCGCACACGTTATTTTGCCGTACCATATTAAACTTGATCAACTGCAAGAAGCCGCCAAAGGTGACAATAAGATTGGTACAACTAACAAAGGTATTGGTCCTGCCTATATGGATAAGGCTGCGCGTGTAGGTATCCGTATTGCAGACCTTTTGGATAAAGAAATCTTTGCTGATCGTTTGAAAACGAACTTAGCTGAGAAAAACCGTCTTTTCAGTAAGATGTATGAAGCTGAAGAATTATCATTCGATGAGATTTTTGAAGAATACTACGCTTACGGACAACAAATTAAGCAATATGTCACAGATACATCCGTTATCTTGAATGACGCTCTTGATGCAGGTAAACGTGTCCTCTTTGAAGGAGCTCAAGGGGTTATGCTTGATATTGACCAAGGTACTTACCCATTTGTAACGTCATCAAACCCAGTTGCGGGTGGTGTTACAATCGGTTCAGGTGTTGGTCCATCTAAAATCAATAAGGTCGTTGGTGTATGTAAGGCCTATACGAGTCGTGTTGGTGATGGTCCTTTCCCAACTGAGTTATTTGATGAAGTGGGTGAACGTATCCGTGAAGTTGGTCATGAATATGGAACAACAACTGGACGTCCACGTCGTGTAGGATGGTTTGACTCAGTGGTGATGCGCCATAGTCGTCGTGTATCAGGTATCACAAACCTCAGCTTGAACTGTATCGATGTTCTCTCAGGTCTTGACACTGTAAAAATTTGTGTAGCTTATGACCTTGATGGTGAGCGTATTGATTACTACCCAGCTAGTCTTGAGCAACTGAAACGTTGTAAACCAATCTATGAAGAATTGCCAGGTTGGGAAGAAGACATCACAGGTTGCCGTAGTTTAGATGAGCTTCCTGAAAATGCTCGTAATTATGTTCGTCGTGTTGGTGAATTGGTAGGTGTACGTATCTCTACTTTCTCTGTAGGACCAGGACGTGAACAAACAAACATCCTTGAAAGTGTTTGGTCAAATATCTAAAGCTAACAAAAGGAGAATCTAGGAAACTAGGTTCTCTTTTCTCACGCCTTAAACATATAGATTAATATGAATATTGCAACTGTTAAAAAAGGTTGCTAATTTTTCGATATGATTAGGAAAGAAACCTTTCTATTTGATTAGTTTTTCGGTATAATATGGATTGATTAAATGAAAATTAATGAGAACCTACTTTCATGATTTAAAAGTGTGTTCATAATTTTGACGAAGAAAATAAGTGAGCATATCTCTTAATAGTTTTGGGCAAGAGGTGAATAATGAATAAGATTGTATTTGTTTGTCTGGGGAATATTTGTCGTAGCCCAATGGCAGAATTTGTGATGAAAGAGCTGGACCAAGAAAAGTCTTTGCATATCGAAAGTCGCGCGACATCTTCATGGGAGCATGGAAATTCAGTTCATCAAGGAACCCAAAAGATTTTAAGGAAATATGCTATTTCTTTTGACTCTTCCAAGGGCTCACAACAGATTAGTCAGGCCGATTTTGAGTTCTTTGATTTAGTTGTGGGAATGGATGAGTCAAATGTTGAGGATCTTCTACAGATATCTGCAGGGCGTTATGACGATAAAATCAAGCTTTTCAGACCTGGTGGAGTTCCGGACCCATGGTATACAGGTGACTTTGAAGAAACATATAAATTAGTAACTGCAGGTTGTCGAGACTGGTTACAGTGGATTAAGGATAGACAATGAATTTTAAACAACTAAAGGATTTTGATTTTAAAAATATTGATATTGACCGAAATCAATTTGAGCGTATTACAGTAGGGGTTATTATTTTATGCGCCCTGTCCTTGTTTTTGGTGACTATAAAAACGCAACATTCTATCAAGATTGATGGGACTAAGATTGCCTATAAAGGTCAGATGCAGAACCATCGTTTGAATGGTCAAGGAACTTTGACCTATGATAATGGTGATACCTATACGGGAGAATTTAAGAATGGTTCCTTTAATGGTCAAGGAACCTTCAAATCTCATGAGGGTTGGATTTATCAAGGAGAGTTCAAGTCTGGTCAAGCCGATGGTCAAGGAAAATTGACTACTGAAAATAAGGTTACCTACAAAGGAAAATTTAAACAGGGGATTTTTAAAGGATGAGAATTAACTGGTTTTCTTATATTCGTGTGACAGGACTTCTTTTGGTTCTGATCTATCATTTCTTCCCAAGTATTCTTCCTGGGGGCTTCATCGGTGTTGATGTCTTCTTTACCTTCTCAGGGTATTTGATTACAGCACTTTTGATTGATGAGGTATCTAGGACGCATCGCATTGATTACCTTGGTTTTATGCGACGACGCTTTTACCGGATAGTACCACCACTTGTGTTGATGGTTCTTATCTGTACCCCTTTGGCGCTCTTGGTTCGAAATGATTTTATTGCAGGTATTGGACGTCAAATCACCTCTGTTATCGGTTTTGTAACTAACTATTATGAGATTTTGACCGGGGGAAATTATGAGAACCAATTTAACCAGCATATTTACCTCCATACATGGAGTCTGGCTATTGAGGTTCACTATTATATTCTTTGGGGTGCCTTGCTTTGGTTCCTAGCTAAGCGTGTCAAACACCAAAATCAATTTAGAAGCCTAGTCTTTATGGTATCTCTTGCCTGCTTTATGGTGAGCTTCCTATCAATGTTTATTAGCGCTTTCTTTGTTGATAGTTTTTCTCGCTTATATTTCTCATCAATTACGCATGCCTATCCATTCTTCCTAGGTTCTCTCTTTGCGACACTTTCAGGTGTGTATGAAACGACCGCTAGGTTCAAGAAAAATATACGCCTTTGGACTCTGAAAAAGACAGTCCTTTATATGGTAGGAAGTTTTGCCTTGCTCGTATTGTTGGGCTTAGTTCTCCATTTTGAGGAACGCATTACCTATCTATTTGGTTTTGTTTTAGCTAGTTTGTTCACGGCTGTTATGATTTACTCTGCCCGTGTCCTTCATGAGAAATTGCCTGGAAAAACAGAGCCTGCTCTTATTAGTTATTTGGCAGAGATTAGCTATAGTGTCTATCTTTTTCACTGGCCACTATATATTATCTTTAGTCAATTGACCAATAATATTATTGCAGTCATTCTGACAACGATTCTGTCAATTGTTTTTGCAACACTTTCCTACTATATAATAGAGCCATTTATTGCAGGAAGAAAGGCAAGTCTCTTTGGAATAGATTTAGACTTGACGCCGTACCGACATATTGTGCTTTATGTTTTTAGTGGTCTTACTTTAATTACAGTGCTTATTTCTCTCTTTGCGCCAGCTGTAGGGAACTTCGAGAAAGATTTAGAAGCTAATGGTTTGTCACAAGCTCAGACTAAGATGAAATTAACGCGTACCAATGCGGAAAACAGTCAGGCTACTTCATTTGGTGTGAATAAGGGAGTGACAGTTTTAGGGGACTCCGTAGCTCTTAGATCAAAAGATCAGCTGGAATCAAGTATTGATAATGTCGCTATAGATGCAGTTGTCAGTCGTAACCTATCAACAATCAATGATTTGCTTAAAGATTACGCGGATAGTAATGCTCTTGCTAAGGATGTTGTCATTGCTGGTGGTGTTAATGAGATTGACGACTATAAAGGCGTTATTAATAAAATCATCAAGAATTTACCTAAGGGTCACCATATTATCTTTGTGACACCATATAATGGTAGTAAATCTGGTAATGAGGCCCAGTCTTTGATTCAGTTACGTAAGTATGAGTTAGAGATGGCTAAAAAATACGACTTTGTGACGGTTGCTGACTGGTATCAAGTGGCTAAAGAAAATATTTCTATCTGGAATGGTACAGATGGGGTTCACTTTGGATCTGATAGCGACTCTATTAACCGTGGTGCTAAACTCTATACTAAGACAATTAAAGAAGCTATAGAGAAAGCTGATAAGGCACCAGTTAAGGGTGGTAAGAAATAATCAAAAGAGAAGGCAAGTCTTGTCTTCTTTTTTATGGACAAATTTTGACTGCATTTTTTGTTTTGTGCTAAAATAAGCCTATGGCAAGAATATTAGATAATGATTTACTAGGAGATGAAGAGTATGTTGAGCGTACCCTTCGTCCTCAGTACTTTAAGGAATATATTGGTCAAGATAAGGTTAAGGACCAATTAAAGATTTTTATAGAGGCAGCTAAACTTCGTGATGAAGCATTAGATCACACTCTTTTGTTTGGTCCTCCAGGTTTAGGGAAAACGACCATGGCTTTTGTGATAGCTAATGAGATGGGCGTCAATTTAAAGCAGACGTCTGGGCCAGCAATTGAGAAGGCTGGAGATTTGGTTGCCATACTCAATGACTTGGAGCCAGGTGATATCTTATTTATTGATGAGATTCATCGAATGCCTATGGCAGTGGAAGAAGTACTTTATAGTGCTATGGAAGATTACTACATCGATATCATGATTGGTGCAGGTGAAACAAGTCGTAGTGTTCATCTAGAGTTACCACCGTTCACTTTAGTGGGTGCAACCACACGAGCAGGTATGTTGTCAAATCCATTGAGGGCTCGTTTTGGGATTAATGGTCATATGGAATATTATGAGTTACCAGATTTGAAGGAAATTATAGAACGCACTTCAGAAATCTTTGATATGACTATAACACCTGAGGCTGCCCTAGAGTTAGCACGTCGTAGTCGTGGAACGCCACGTATTGCTAACCGCCTACTTAAGCGTGTGAGAGACTATGCACAAATTATGGGTGATGGCATCATTGATGATAAGATTGCAGACAAGGCGTTGACTATGTTGGATGTGGACCATGAAGGACTAGATTATGTCGACCAAAAAATTCTCCGAACCATGATTGAGATGTATGGTGGGGGACCGGTTGGACTAGGGACCTTGTCAGTTAATATTGCTGAAGAGCGAGAAACGGTAGAAGATATGTATGAACCCTATCTAATTCAAAAAGGATTTATTATGCGAACACGAACAGGACGTGTTGCAACGGTTAAAGCCTATGAACACATGGGGTACGACTACACTAAAGAAAGTTGATAAAAAATCCATCGAAGGTGGATTTTTTTGTTTAGTCAAAAAGAAAATAAAGAAAAAAGAAAAAAACTTTAAAAATCCCTTGCAATGAGTGGGTTCTTTTGTTATTATATTATGGTGCTGTAAATACAGCGCTTAGCTATGATACAAGAGGTTGCGACACGCCTGGTTGCACTGCCACGCAATCCGTGTTGGTTTTCTTGAGGAGCTAGCCTATTATCTTAAATAGACGAAAGAGGAGAAAAAATGGCAAACAAAAAAATTCGTATCCGTTTGAAAGCTTACGAACACCGTACGCTTGATACAGCGGCTGAAAAAATCGTAGAAACTGCAACTCGCACAGGTGCGACAGTTGCTGGACCAGTTCCACTTCCAACTGAACGTAGTCTCTACACAATTATTCGTGCGACTCACAAATATAAAGATTCTCGCGAACAATTTGAAATGCGTACACATAAACGTCTTATCGACATCATCAACCCAACTCAAAAAACAGTTGACGCTTTGATGAAACTTGATCTTCCAAGTGGTGTGAACGTAGAAATCAAACTTTAATTTAAAGTTTGATTCAATGAGCATAAAAAACGCTCGTTAAAAACTTTTTTGAGCATAAAAAACGCTCATAAAAAACTTTTTGAAAAAACAATAAAGTAAAGGAAATATTTTCTCATGACAAAAGGAATCTTAGGGAAAAAAGTGGGAATGACTCAAATCTTCACTGAAGCAGGTGAATTTATCCCTGTTACTGTCATCGAAGCTACTCCAAACGTTGTGCTTCAAGTTAAAACTGTTGAAACAGACGGTTACGAAGCAGTTCAAGTTGGTTTTGACGACAAACGCGAAGTATTGAGCAACAAACCTGCCAAAGGCCACGTAGCGAAAGCTAACACAGCTCCTAAGCGCTTCATTCGTGAATTCAAAAACATTGAAGGCTTGGAAGTTGGATCAGAAATCACTGTTGACACATTCGAAGCTGGAGATGTTGTTGACGTAACTGGTACTTCAAAAGGTAAAGGTTTCCAAGGTGTTATCAAACGCCACGGTCAATCACGCGGACCTATGGCTCACGGTTCTCGTTATCACCGTCGTCCAGGTTCAATGGGACCTGTTGCGCCTAACCGTGTTTTCAAAAACAAACACTTGGCAGGACGTATGGGTGGCAACCGTGTGACAATTCAAAATCTTGAAGTTGTACAAGTTATCCCAGAGAAAAACGTTATCCTTATCAAAGGTAACGTACCAGGTGCTAAGAAATCTCTTATCACTATCAAATCAGCAGTTAAAGCTGCTAAATAATAAGAAAGGAGAAATCAGTTAAAAATGGCAAACGTAAAACTATTTGACCAAACTGGTAAAGAAGTTAGCACAGTTGAACTTAACGACGCTATCTTCGGTATCGAACCAAACGAATCAGTAGTATTTGATGTCGTAATCAGCCAACGTGCTAGCCTTCGCCAAGGTACTCACGCGGTTAAAAACCGTTCAGCAGTATCAGGTGGTGGACGTAAACCATGGCGTCAAAAAGGAACTGGACGTGCTCGTCAAGGTTCTATCCGCTCACCACAATGGCGTGGTGGTGGTGTTGTCTTCGGACCAACTCCACGTTCTTACGGATACAAACTTCCACAAAAAGTTCGTCGCCTTGCATTGAAATCTGTTTACTCAGCTAAAGTTGCAGAAGATAAATTTGTAGCAGTTGAAGCTCTTTCATTTGCAGCTCCAAAAACTGCTGAATTCGCAAACGTTCTTTCAGCTCTTAGCATCGATTCTAAAGTACTTGTTATCGTTGAAGAAGGAAACAAATTCGCTGAACTTTCAGCACGTAACCTTGCAAACGTAACTGTTGCAACTCCTGCAACTGCAAGCGTACTTGACATCGTAAACGCAGATAAACTTCTTGTTACTAAAGAAGCTATCTCATCAATCGAGGAGGTTCTTGCATAATGAATTTGTATGACGTAATCAAAAAACCTGTTATCACTGAGAAATCTATGATTGCTCTTGAAGCAGGAAAATACACTTTCGAAGTTGATACACGTGCACACAAACTCTTGATCAAACAAGCAGTTGAAGCTGCATTTGAAGGTGTTAAAGTTGCTAGCGTGAACACTGTAACTGTTAAACCAAAACAAAAACGTGTTGGACGTTACACTGGTTTCACTTCAAAAACTAAAAAAGCTATCATCACTCTTACAGCTGATTCTAAAGCAATCGAGTTGTTTGCAGCTGAAGCTGAATAATCAAAGGAGAAATTAACGTGGGTATTAAAGTTTATAAACCAACGACAAATGGCCGTCGTAACATGACTTCTTTGGATTTCGCAGAAATCACTACAAGCACTCCTGAAAAATCATTGCTTGTTTCTCTTAAGAACAAAGCTGGTCGTAACAACAACGGTCGTATCACTGTACGTCACCAAGGTGGCGGACACAAACGTCACTACCGTTTGATTGACTTCAAACGTAACAAAGATGGCGTTGAAGCAGTTGTTAAAACAATTGAGTATGATCCAAACCGTACTGCAAACATCGCTCTTGTACACTACACTGACGGGGTTAAAGCTTACATCATCGCACCTAAAGGTCTTGAAGTAGGTCAACGTATCGTTTCAGGTCCAGATGCGGATATCAAGATTGGTAACGCTCTTCCACTTGCAAACATCCCAGTTGGTACAGTTATCCACAACATCGAGCTTCAACCAGGTAAAGGTGCTGAACTTATCCGTGCCGCTGGTGCTTCTGCTCAAGTTTTGGGTCAAGAAGGTAAATACGTACTTGTTCGTCTTCAATCAGGTGAAGTTCGTATGGTTCTTGGTACATGTCGTGCAACTATCGGTACTGTAGGTAACGAACAACAATCACTTATCAACCTTGGTAAAGCCGGCCGTAATCGCTGGAAAGGTATTCGCCCAACAGTTCGTGGTTCTGTAATGAACCCTAACGATCACCCACACGGTGGTGGTGAAGGTAAAGCACCAGTTGGACGTAAAGCGCCATCTACTCCATGGGGTAAACCTGCGCTTGGTCTTAAAACTCGTAACAAGAAAGCTAAATCTGACAAACTTATCGTTCGTCGTCGTAACGAAAAATAATTTAGTCGCTTAGCACATAACATCCGCCAACTCGGTAGCATTTCTTAGTGCAAGCCGCTGTGGTACATTCAATTTAAAGGAGAAAACTACAAAATGGGACGTAGTCTTAAAAAAGGACCTTTCGTCGATGAGCATTTGATGAAAAAAGTTGAAGCTCAAGCAAATGACGAAAAGAAAAAAGTAATTAAAACTTGGTCACGTCGTTCAACGATTTTCCCAAGTTTCATCGGATACACTATCGCAGTTTATGATGGACGTAAACACGTTCCTGTTTACATCCAAGAAGACATGGTAGGTCACAAACTTGGTGAATTTGCACCAACTCGTACTTACAAAGGTCACGCAGCTGACGATAAGAAAACACGTCGTTAATAGGAGGAGGACACAATGGCAGAAATTACTTCAGCTAAAGCAATGGCTCGTACAGTGCGTGTTTCACCTCGTAAAACACGTCTTGTTCTTGATCTTATCCGTGGTAAGAACGTTGCTGATGCAATCGCAATCTTGAAATTCACTCCAAACAAAGCAGCTCGCATTGTTGAGAAAACTCTTAACTCTGCTATCGCTAACGCAGAAAACAACTTTGGTTTGGAAAAAGCTAACTTGGTAGTATCTGAAACATTCGCAAACGAAGGACCAACAATGAAACGTTTCCGTCCACGTGCGAAAGGTTCAGCTTCACCAATCAACAAACGCACAACTCACGTAACAGTAGTTGTGTCAGAAAAATAAGGAGGTAAACTCGTGGGTCAAAAAGTACATCCAATTGGTATGCGTGTCGGGATCATCCGTGACTGGGATGCGAAATGGTATGCTGAAAAAGAATACGCAGATTACCTTCACGAAGATTTGGCAATCCGCAAATTCATTCAAAAAGAACTTGCAGACGCTTCAGTTTCAACTATTGAAATCGAACGTGCTGTAAACAAAGTTATTGTTTCACTTCACACTGCAAAACCAGGTATGGTTATCGGTAAAGGTGGATCAAACGTTGACGCTCTTCGCGCTCAACTTAACAAATTGACTGGAAAACAAGTACACATCAACATCGTTGAAATCAAGAAACCTGATTTGGACGCTCACCTTGTTGGTGAAACAATTGCTCGCCAACTTGAGCAACGTGTTGCTTTCCGTCGTGCACAAAAACAAGCTATCCAACGTGCAATGCGTGCTGGAGCTAAAGGAATCAAAACTCAAGTATCAGGTCGTTTGAACGGTGCAGATATCGCCCGTGCAGAAGGATACTCTGAAGGTACAGTTCCACTTCACACACTTCGTGCTGATATCGATTACGCTTGGGAAGAAGCTGACACAACTTACGGTAAACTTGGTGTTAAAGTTTGGATCTACCGTGGAGAAGTTCTTCCAGCTCGTAAAAACACTAAAGGAGGCAAATAACAAATGTTAGTACCTAAACGTGTTAAACACCGTCGTGAATTCCGTGGAAAAATGCGCGGTGAGGCTAAAGGTGGTAAAGAAGTATCATTCGGTGAATACGGTCTTCAAGCTACAACTAGCCACTGGATTACAAACCGTCAAATCGAGGCTGCTCGTATTGCCATGACTCGTTACATGAAACGTGGTGGTAAGGTTTGGATTAAGATCTTCCCACACAAATCATACACTGCTAAAGCTATCGGTGTACGTATGGGTTCTGGTAAAGGGGCACCTGAAGGTTGGGTAGCACCAGTTAAACGTGGTAAAGTAATGTTCGAAATCGCAGGTGTTTCTGAAGAAGTTGCACGTGAAGCGCTTCGTCTTGCTAGCCACAAATTGCCAGTTAAATGTAAATTCGTGAAACGTGAAGCAGAATAAGGAGAAGACATGAAACTTGAAGAAATCAAAAAGTTTGTTGCTGAGCTTCGTGGCTTGTCTCAAGAAGAGCTTGCTAAAAAAGAAAACGAACTTAAGAAAGAACTTTTCGACCTTCGTTTCCAAGCTGCAGCAGGTCAACTTGATCAAACTGCCCGTTTGAACGAAGTGAAAAAACAAATTGCACGTGTTAAAACTGTGCAATCTGAAATCAAATAATAGATTGGGAAAGGAGCAATTCTAATAATGGAACGTAATCAACGTAAAACCCTTGTTGGACGCGTAGTATCTGACAAGATGGATAAAACAATCACAGTTGTAGTTGAAACTAAACGTAACCACCCAGTCTATGGTAAACGTATCAACTATTCTAAAAAATACAAAGCACATGATGAAAACAACGTTGCTAAAGAAGGCGATATCGTTCGTATCATGGAAACTCGCCCACTTTCAGCTACAAAACGCTTCCGTCTTGTAGAAGTTGTGGAAGAAGCTGTTATTATCTAATAAAACTAAAAGGAGACAATTGAAATGATTCAACAAGAAAGTCGCTTAAAAGTTGCTGATAATAGCGGTGCTCGTGAAATCTTGACTATCAAAGTTCTTGGTGGTTCAGGACGTAAATTCGCTAACATCGGCGACGTTATCGTTGCAACTGTTAAACAAGCTACACCAGGTGGAGCTGTTAAAAAAGGTGATGTTGTTAAAGCTGTTATCGTTCGTACAAAAACTGGTGCTCGCCGTCCAGACGGTTCATACATCAAGTTTGATGACAACGCTGCAGTAATCATCCGCGATGACAAAACTCCTCGTGGAACTCGTATCTTTGGCCCTGTTGCACGTGAATTGCGTGAAGGTGGATACATGCGTATCGTATCTTTGGCGCCAGAAGTACTTTAATCTGAATTAACACAAACTTAGTCCCCTGAAATGTTCAGGGTGCCCATTAGGGCGTAAGAAATAATAGGAGAAATACTCAAATGTTTGTAAAAAAAGGCGATAAAGTTCGCGTTATTGCTGGCAAAGACAAAGGAACTGAAGCAGTAGTTCTTAAAGCTCTTCCAAAAGTAAACAAAGTTGTTGTTGAAGGTGTTGCAATCATCAAAAAACACCAAAAACCATCAGCTGAAAACCCTCAAGGTGCTATCGTGGAAAAAGAAGCACCAATCCACGCTTCAAACGTTCAAGTTCTTGACAAGAACGGTGTAGCTGGACGTGTAGGTTACAAAGTTGTTGACGGCAAAAAAGTTCGTTACAACAAAAAATCAGGCGAAGTGCTTGACTAATCACGAAGGAAAGGAGAAAGTATTAAATGGCTAACCGTCTTAAAGAAAAATACACTAACGAAGTAATTCCAGCTTTGACTGAAAAATTCAATTATTCTTCAGTTATGGCTGTGCCAAAAGTTGATAAAATCGTTATCAACATGGGTGTTGGTGAAGCTGTAAACAACGCTAAAACTCTTGAAAAAGCTGCTGCTGAGTTGGCACTTATTTCAGGTCAAAAACCATTGATTACTAAAGCTAAGAAATCAATCGCTGGCTTCCGTCTTCGTGAAGGTGTAGCGATCGGTGCTAAAGTTACCCTTCGTGGTGAACGCATGTACGAATTCTTGGATAAATTGGTATCAGTATCACTTCCACGTGTTCGTGACTTCCATGGTGTTCCAACTAAATCATTTGATGGACGTGGTAACTACACACTTGGTGTTAAAGAACAACTTATCTTCCCAGAAATCAACTTCGACGATGTTGATAAAGTACGTGGTATGGATATCGTTATCGTAACTACTGCTAACACTGACGAAGAAGGTCGTGAATTGCTTAAAGGCCTTGGAATGCCTTTTGCAAAATAATCTAGGAGGTAAATAAATTGGCTAAAAAATCAATGATTGCTAAGAACAAACGCCCTGCGAAGTTCTCTACGCAAGCTTACACTCGTTGCGAACGTTGTGGACGTCCACACTCAGTTTATCGCAAATTTAAACTTTGCCGTGTTTGCTTCCGTGAATTGGCTTACAAAGGTCAAATTCCAGGTGTTACCAAAGCTTCTTGGTAAAAACATGGTACATTTAAGTTAGTTTTACCTAATTTGAATGTATTTAACACAATCTGAGCCTAGCTCAATCATTAACTAGCAAGTGAATTATTCAAACTACTAGTAAGAGGAGAAAATATAAAATGGTTATGACTGACCCAATTGCAGATTTCTTGACACGTATTCGTAACGCTAACCAAGCTAAACACGAAGTCCTTGAAGTACCTGCATCAAACATTAAAAAAGGTATCGCTGAAATCCTTAAACGTGAAGGTTTCGTAAAAAATGTTGAAGTTATCGAAGATGACAAACAAGGTATCATCCGCGTATTCTTGAAATACGGACAAAACGGTGAACGTGTTATCACTAACTTGAAACGTATTTCTAAACCAGGTCTTCGTGTTTACTCTAAACGTGAAGATGTTCCTAAAGTTCTTAACGGACTTGGAATCGCGATCATCTCTACTTCAGAAGGTCTTTTGACTGATAAAGAAGCTCGTCAAAAGAACGTTGGTGGAGAAGTTATCGCTTACGTTTGGTAAGAAGCTGATACTAAGCACTTATCTCAAATGATTTGTGCGAGTTTCGTTGATTATATTCTATGGAACTCATCCCCGTGAAAACTAGTCACTTTGTGGCTTGATAATCTAACAGGAGAATTAAATACTATGTCACGTATTGGTAATAAAGTTATTACTTTGCCTGCTGGTGTTGAAGTAACAAACAACGATAACGTTGTTACTGTTAAAGGACCTAAAGGCGAACTCACTCGTGAGTTTAACAAAAACATTGAAATCAAAGTTGAAGGCAATGAAGTTACACTTCACCGTCCAAACGACTCAAAAGAAAACAAAACAATCCACGGTACTTCTCGTGCAAACTTGAACAACATGGTTGTTGGTGTTTCTGAAGGTTTCAAAAAAGAACTTGAAATGCGCGGTGTCGGATATCGTGCGCAACTCCAAGGGACAAAACTTGTTCTTTCAGTTGGTAAATCTCACCAAGACGAAGTTGAAGCTCCAGAAGGTATTACTTTTGAAGTACCATCTGCAACTTCAATCGTTGTAAGTGGTATTAACAAAGAAGTTGTTGGTCAAACAGCAGCTTACATCCGTAGCCTTCGTTCACCAGAACCTTACAAAGGTAAAGGTATCCGTTACGTTGGTGAATACGTACGTCGTAAAGAAGGTAAAACTGGTAAATAATAGGATTTTATCCTTATGGCAATTCTTTGTGGATTGTCTCTTTACCAAAAGCTCTCATGAGCTAGCATTATAATTAAGAGGTGAAAATTGTGATTTCGAAACCAGATAAAAACAAACTCCGCCAAAAACGCCACCGTCGCGTTCGCGGAAAACTCTCTGGAACTGCTGATCGCCCACGTTTGAACATTTTCCGTTCTAATACAGGCATCTACGCTCAAGTTATTGATGACGTAGCGGGTGTAACGCTCGCAAGTGCATCAACTCTTGATAAAGAAGTTTCTAAAGGAACTAAAACAGAACAAGCCGTTGTTGTCGGTAAACTTGTTGCTGAACGCGCAGTAGCTAAAGGTATTTCTGAAGTGGTGTTTGACCGCGGTGGATATCTCTATCACGGACGTGTTAAAGCTTTGGCTGACTCAGCTCGTGAAAACGGATTGAAATTCTAATAGGGAGGACACTTAATAATGGCATTTAAAGATAATGCAGTAGAACTTGAAGAACGCGTAGTTGCTATCAACCGTGTTACTAAAGTTGTAAAAGGTGGACGCAACATGCGTTTTGCTGCTCTTGTTGTTGTTGGTGACCGTAATGGTCGCGTAGGATTTGGTACTGGTAAATCTCAAGAGGTTCCAGAAGCTATCCGTAAAGCAGTTGAAGCAGCTAAGAAAAACCTTATCGAAGTTCCTATGGTTGGTACAACTATTCCTCACGAAGTTCGTTCAGAATTTGGTGGAGCGAAAGTATTGTTGAAACCAGCTGTTGAAGGGGCTGGGGTTGCCGCTGGTGGTGCAGTTCGTGCCGTCATCGAATTGGCTGGTGTTGCTGATGTAACATCTAAATCACTCGGTTCAAACACTCCAATCAACATCGTTCGTGCGACTGTTGAAGGATTGAAACAACTTAAACGTGCTGAAGAAGTTGCGGCTCTTCGTGGCATCTCAGTATCTGACTTGGCATAAGAAAGGAGATAACAATGGCTCAAATTAAAATTACTTTGACTAAGTCTCCAATCGGACGCAAACCAGAACAACGTAAAACAGTTGTTGCTCTTGGACTTGGTAAATTGAATAGCTCAGTTGTTAAAGAAGACAACGCTGCTATCCGTGGTATGGTCAACGCAGTATCTCACTTGGTAACTGTAGAAGACGTTAAATAAAAATTGATTTAAGTCGTGAGGGTTACCTTGCGACTTAAACTGAATTTCATGTATAGGCGAGTTTCTAATCAAGCTACCTTACTTGGTTAGAGGCGCTAGCATTTTACAAAAAGAGGAGAAAATAATAATGAAACTTCATGAATTGAAACCTGCTGAAGGTTCTCGTAAAGTCCGTAACCGTGTAGGTCGTGGTACTTCATCTGGTAACGGTAAAACTTCAGGCCGTGGTCAAAAAGGTCAAAAAGCTCGTAGCGGTGGTGGCGTACGTCCAGGATTTGAAGGTGGACAAACTCCATTGTTCCGTCGTCTTCCAAAACGTGGATTCACTAACATCAACGCTAAAGAATACGCACTTGTAAACCTTGATCAATTGAACGTTTTTGAAGATGGTACAGAAGTAACTCCAGCAGTTCTTAAAGAAGCTGGAATCGTTCGTGCTGAAAAATCAGGCGTTAAAGTTCTTGGTAACGGCGAATTGACTAAGAAATTGACTGTTAAAGCAGCTAAATTCTCAAAATCTGCTGAAGCAGCTATCACTGCTAAAGGTGGTTCAATCGAAGTCATCTAATGAGGGGTAACTCATTATGTTCTTTAAACTATTAAAAGATGCGTTGAAAGTCAAAAACGTTCGTAATAAGATTTTATTTACAATCTTCATTATTTTCGTTTTTCGTGTAGGAACTCATGTAACAGTTCCTGGTATCAATGCGGAAAGTTTGAAACAATTAAGTGATTTACCTTTCTTGAACATGCTTAACTTGGTGTCTGGTAATGCTATGAATAACTTCTCAATCTTTTCGATGGGGGTTAGTCCTTATATTACGGCATCAATCATTGTCCAACTTTTGCAGATGGATATCTATCCAAAATTTGTGGAGTGGGGCAAACAAGGTGAAGTTGGTCGTCGTAAATTAAATCAGGCGACTCGTTATATTACTCTTGTTTTAGCATTTGGTCAATCGATTGGTATCACAGGTACTTTCAATACACTCTCATCAATTTCTTTGGTTAAGACACCTAATGTTTCAACCTATTTATTGATTGGGACAATTTTAACTGCTGGTAGCATAATTGTGACATGGCTTGGTGAACAAATCACAGATAAAGGTTTTGGTAATGGTGTGTCAATGATTATCTTTTCAGGGATCATTGCTTCTATTCCAAAAATGTTCTCAACAATTTACGAGGATTTCTTTGTCAACGTTCGTTCAGGAGAATTGACTCGTTCATATATCATAGTTGCTTTGTTAATTGTGGTAGGTTTGGCGATTGTCTTCTTTACGACATTTGTTCAACAGGCAGAATATCAAATTCCAATTCAATATACTAAATTGGTTCAAGGGGCTCCAACGAGTTCTTACCTTCCATTGAAAGTAAATCCAGCTGGTGTTATTCCCGTTATCTTTGCTAGCTCGATTACAACAATTCCTAGTACTATTCTTCCATTCTTCTCGAAGGTTACATGGTTATCACACTTACAAGGACTACTCTCGTATAATACACCTAGTGGAATGATTACTTATGCGATATTGATTATCTTATTCTCATTCTTCTACACATTTGTCCAAGTAAATCCTGAAAAAACTGCTGAAAATCTTCAAAAGAATGGGTCTTACATTCCTAGTGTTCGTCCAGGTCGTGAGACTGAAAAGTACATGTCTTCATTGCTTAAGAGATTGGCAACAATCGGGGCTGTATTTCTCGCGTTTATTTCATTGGCTCCAATTGCGGCTCAACAGTTTATGCACCTTACAAGCTCAATCGCGCTTGGTGGTACATCTCTCTTGATCTTGATTTCAACTGGTATCGAAGGTATGAAACAACTCGAAGGTTACCTATTGAAACGTCAGTACGTTGGATTTATGAATCTTGAAGACTAAGTCTTCTCATGAACAATTGAGAGGGAAAGAAAGGTTACTTTCTGTCCCTTCTCTTTTGTTTTTTGATAACTCTACCAATGTGTTAAAACCTTGATAGAGTTATTTGAAAACAAAAATAAGGAGTTCGTAAGATGAATCTTTTAATTATGGGTCTACCAGGTGCTGGTAAAGGGACTCAAGCTGCAAAAATTGTTGAAGAATTTGGTGTAGCTCACATCTCAACTGGTGATATGTTCCGTGCTGCTATGGCTAACCAAACTGAAATGGGTGTTTTGGCCAAATCATTCATCGATAAAGGTGAATTGGTACCAGATGAAGTAACAAACGGAATCGTTAAAGAGCGTTTGGCTCAAGACGACATTAAGGAAAAAGGATTCCTTTTGGATGGTTTTCCTCGCACAATCGAACAAGCTCATTCCTTGGATCAAATCTTGGTTGATCTTGGTTTGGAGCTTGATGGAGTAATCAATATCGAAGTGGATCCATCTTGCCTTCTTGAACGCTTGAGTGGTCGTATTATTCACCGCGAAACAGGTGAAACTTACCATAAAGTATTCAACCCACCAGCTGACTACAAGGAAGAAGACTATTACCAACGTGAAGATGACAAACCAGAAACAGTGAAACGCCGCTTGGATGTGAATATTGCTCAAGGTGAGCCAATTATTGCACATTACCGTGAGCTTGGTCTTGTATCTGATATTCAAGGTAACCAAGATATCGACGATGTATTCGCTGATGTTAAAAAAGCGATTGCAGCAATTAAATAATTATATAATCTTACTTGCGTATCAGACTTAAGCATGTTATAATACTTTAGTCTGACTTATAATTGTTACCTCTGTGCTCAGAGGAAATCAAATCGAAATTTTAGGGGGTACTTTTGCGTGGCAAAAGAAGACGTGATTGAAATTGAAGGTAAAGTTGTAGAAACTATGCCTAATGCTATGTTTACTGTTGAATTGGAAAATGGACACCAAATTTTGGCGACAGTTTCTGGTAAAATCCGTAAAAACTACATTCGTATTTTGGTCGGTGACCGTGTGACTGTTGAAATGAGTCCTTATGATTTGACACGTGGACGCATCACATACCGCTTTAAATAATCGAAATAATTGGAGGGATTGAAACATGAAGGTAAGACCATCGGTTAAACCAATTTGCGAATACTGTAAAGTTATTCGTCGTAACGGTCGTGTTATGGTAATTTGTCCAACAAATCCAAAACACAAACAACGTCAAGGATAATATAGAAAGGAGAAATCATGGCTCGTATTGCTGGAGTTGACATTCCAAACGATAAACGTGTAGTAATTTCACTTACTTACGTATACGGTATCGGACTTGCAACATCTAAGAAAATCTTGGCTGCTGCAGGCGTTTCTGAAGACATCCGCGTTAAAGATTTGACAAATGATCAAGAAGACGCTATCCGTCGCGAAGTGGATGCAATCAAAGTTGAAGGTGACCTTCGTCGTGAAGTTAACCTTAACATCAAACGTTTGATGGAAATCGGTTCATACCGTGGTATCCGTCACCGTCGTGGACTTCCTGTCCGTGGACAAAACACTAAAAATAATGCCCGCACTCGTAAAGGTAAAGCTGTTGCGATTGCAGGTAAGAAAAAATAATTAAAATAAAATAGGAGGTAAAAACATTGGCTAAACCAACACGTAAACGTCGTGTGAAAAAGAATATCGAATCTGGTATTGCTCACATTCACGCTACTTTCAATAACACTATTGTTATGATTACAGATGTGCATGGTAACGCTGTAGCATGGTCATCAGCTGGTGCTCTTGGTTTCAAAGGTTCTCGTAAATCTACACCATTTGCTGCACAAATGGCTTCAGAAGCTGCTGCTAAATCTGCACAAGAACATGGTCTTAAAACAGTTGAAGTAACTGTTAAAGGTCCTGGTTCAGGTCGTGAGTCTGCTATCCGTGCTCTTGCTGCTGCAGGTCTTGAAGTAACAGCAATCCGTGATGTAACACCTGTACCACATAATGGTTGTCGTCCTCCAAAACGTCGTCGTGTGTAATCTTTAATAACAATAGTACACAAGGTTCGTTTCGAGGGAGTATAATAAATGATTGAGTTTGAAAAACCAATAATAACAAAAATTGATGAAAATAAAGATTACGGCAAATTTGTCATCGAACCACTAGAACGTGGTTATGGTACAACTTTGGGTAACTCTCTTCGTCGTGTACTTTTGTCATCACTTCCAGGTGCTGCCGTAACATCAATTAAGATTGATGGAGTACTCCACGAATTTGATACCGTACCAGGCGTCCGTGAAGACGTGATGCAAATCATCCTTAATATTAAAGGACTTGCTGTAAAATCTTACGTCGAAGACGAAAAGACAATTGAACTTGATGTCCAAGGTCCAGCTGAAGTTACTGCTGGAGACATCTTGACTGATAGTGACATTGAAATTGTTAACCCTGATCATTATCTTTTCACTATCGCTGACGGCGCTTCTTTGAAAGCGACTATGACAGTAGCTACAAACCGTGGTTATGTTCCAGCAGATGAAAACAAGAAAGACGATGCACCAGTGGGAACATTGGCTGTAGATTCAATCTACACACCAGTGAAAAAAGTCAATTATCAAGTTGAACCTGCCCGTGTAGGTAGCAATGATGGTTTTGATAAATTGACAATCGAAATCATGACAAACGGAACAATCATCCCTGAAGATGCCCTCGGTCTCTCGGCTCGCGTTTTGATTGAACACTTGAACTTGTTTACTGACCTTACTGATGTTGCTAAAGCTACTGATGTAATGAAAGAAACTGAAAAAGTGAACGATGAAAAGGTGCTTGACCGTACCATCGAAGAACTTGATTTGTCTGTACGCTCATATAACTGTTTGAAACGTGCCGGTATTAATACCGTTCATGATTTGACAGAAAAAACTGAGCCTGAAATGATGAAAGTCCGTAACCTAGGTCGTAAATCTCTTGAAGAAGTCAAAGTTAAGTTGGCTGATCTTGGACTTGGACTCAAAAACGATAAATAATAATATAGGAGGATAACATGGCTTACCGTAAACTTGGACGCACAAGCTCACAACGTAAAGCGGTTCTTCGTGATTTGACTACAGATCTTATCATTAACGAAGCAATCGTTACAACTGAAGCACGTGCTAAAGAAATCCGTAAAACAGTTGAAAAAATGATCACTCTTGGTAAACGTGGTGATTTGCACGCACGTCGTCAAGCAGCTGCATTTGTACGTAACGAAATTGCATCTGAAAGCTATGATGAAGCAACTGATAAATATACATCAACAACTGCTCTTCAAAAACTTTTCTCAGAAATCGCACCTCGTTATGCTGAACGTAACGGTGGATACACTCGTATCCTTAAAACAGAACCACGTCGTGGCGATGCTGCCCCAATGGCAATCATCGAACTTGTTTAATTTTTATCAATTTTGTTGAGTGTTATGATGATGGAATAGCTTAGCTTTTCTTAGTCTAGCTCTGGTCTACCGCTGGGCATACGCCTAGCGGGAACACTCATCATAAAAATGGGAATAAATAAGCATGTAACGCTTGTTTACGAAAGGTAATACGGTTATTTTTCGTAAGCAGGCGTTTTTTTGTCTATAAATCGTCTGAATATTTTGATATAATGGAATAAGCTTATTTTAAAAAGGGGGACATTATTTTGACAACAGCCAAGGAATTGCTTAAGCAAAGGTACTATGAGCCAATTAAGGAGCAACCCGAATTATTTGTGGGGATTGAGTTGGAATACCCAGTTGTTAATTTGAGTGGTAATGCTACAGATGTCTCTCTTACAAAACAGTTACTAGTCTATCTTTTGGATAATTTTGATTTTCAAGCTGATAAGTATGATTCTGATAATAATCCTATTCAGCTTATCGATAAAGCTTCTGGAGACATGATTCTTTTTGAAGTTTCGTACAATACGATCGAGTTTGCTTTTACGAAGGCTGAGAGAATTTCTGAGGTTGAGGAACGTCTGGATACTTACCTCAGTATAATCCAACCCTATCTTCAGAATCATAATCATGAGTTGCAAGGTTGGGGAGTGAATCCAAACTGGGCAAAAAATGACAACAGACCTGTTAAATCTCCTCGTTATGAAATGCTTATGGATTTTCTCGAGCTATCTAAAGCAAAGAACGATCCTTTCTTTCATGATTATCCTGAATATGCTTCTTTCATCTGTGGGAGTCAGGTACAATTAGATGTTTCAAAAACGTCCTATTTAAGGGTCTTAAATGCTTTTAACCAAATAGAGGGACCCAAGGCAGTATTATTGGCAAACTCTGAGTTTTGGGGTTCTGATTGGGATTTAGCGCTTTCCCGTGATGTTTTCTGGGAGAATTCCATGCATGGTGTGTTTGAGGAAAATGCAGGAGTATTTCCTAAGGTATTTAAGAATGAAGATGACTATTTTTCTTACTTGTCTGAGACAGCCATTTTTACTGCTAAGCGCGGTGACGAAACCTACTATTTTGAACCAATACGTGCTAAAGACTATCTAAGTACGCCATCTATCAAAGCACACTCTATTCGTGGCGAAGTAGTCACTATTGAACCAAGTGAGGAAGATTTTAAGACTCATCGTTCTTATCAATTCCAAGATTTAACGACACGAGGGACTATTGAGTTTCGTAGTGTATGTACCCAACCTTTCTCATCAACCTTTGCGCCAGCAGCCTTTCACCTTGGTCTTTTAGTCAATTTGGTAAATCTAGAAAATATTTTGAATGACTCACCTTTTTTTGAAGCATTTGACTATGATTACCCTAGAATTCGTCGTTTATTTTCGAAAAAAGATATTTCTGCTACAGACCTCAAAATGATATTACCTTTGACTGAATCGTTATTGTCTTGTGCTGAGGATGGCTTAAAATCGCGTGGTTTTGGAGAAGAAGTTTACTTAGCTCCCCTTAGAGAGAAATTAGATAGGCTGAATAAGAGTTTAGCGTAACCTTTGACAAGAGATATGATAGATAGTTTTTGCTAAAAAATTTAAAAAAAAGTCAAAAAAGTATTGACGTCAGCAAACAATAAATGGTATTATATAATAGTTGTTTCGAAAGAGACAAGAGAAAGCTACTAAAAAACTTTCAAAAAAGTATTGACACAAGTTGTCAATCTTGATATAATAACTAATGTTGTTAGCGGAAATGGCGGAATTGGCAGACGCGCAGGACTAAGGATCCTGTGACCGCTTTAGGTCGTGAGGGTTCAAGTCCCTCTTTCCGCAGAGTAACCAGTCACATGACTGGTTTTTTTGTATTAAAAAATCAAAACGCTTACAAATTGTAGAAAAGCTAGTTTTTTGAGTTCAATTGTGATAGAATAAACTTGTAAACGGGTTCAAACCCAAAAAAATATAGGAGGCCTTTATAATGGCAATCGTTTCAGCAGAAAAATTTGTCCAAGCAGCTCGTGATAATGGTTACGCAGTTGGTGGATTTAACACAAACAACCTTGAGTGGACTCAAGCTATCTTGCGTGCAGCAGAAGCTAAACAAGCTCCAGTACTTATCCAAACTTCTATGGGTGCAGCTAAGTACATGGGTGGTTACAAATTGTGTAAAGTCCTTATCGAAGAATTGGTTGAATCAATGGGTATCACTGTACCAGTTGCTATTCACCTTGACCACGGTCACTACAATGACGCTTTGGAATGTATCCGTGTAGGTTATACTTCAGTTATGTTTGACGGTTCACACCTTCCAGTTGAAGAAAACCTTGAAAAAGCAGCTAAAGTTGTTGAATTTGCACACGCTAACGGTGTATCAGTTGAAGCTGAAGTTGGTACAATCGGTGGTGAAGAAGATGGTATCATCGGTGATGGTGAATTGGCACCAATCGAAGATGCTAAAGCTATGGTTGCAACTGGTATCGACTTCCTTGCAGCAGGTATCGGTAACATCCACGGTCCTTACCCAGAAAACTGGAGCGGACTTCACCTTGACCACTTGCAAAAATTGACAGAAGCTGTTCCTAACTTCCCAATCGTATTGCACGGTGGATCAGGTATTCCTGATGATCAAATCCAAGAAGCTATCAAACTTGGTGTTGCTAAAGTTAACGTTAACACTGAATGTCAAATCGCATTTGCTAACGCAACACGTAAATTTGTTGCTGAATACGAAGCAAATGAAGCAGAATACGACAAGAAGAAACTCTTCGACCCACGTAAATTCTTGAAACCAGGTTTCGAAGCTATTACAGAAGCTGTTGAAGAACGTATCGACGTATTCGGTTCAGCAAACAAAGCTTAATTAGACTATATAAGCTTGAAATGAAAGGGTTTGTCCAATATGGACAAGCCTTTTTCTTATGTTTTGCCCCCATTTTTCCCCCGATTTCTAAATTTCAGTTCGTTTTGATTATAGATGTAGCGCAAACAAAGCGCTATTAGGCTATTAAAACAAGGTCCTTTCTGCGTTTTGTTTTTTGTACCCAAATAAATAGTTAGTATCTGCGAATCAATCTGTGATTGAGAGGAAACAAATTTTAAAGATTGGATATCACTTAGGTTGATAGATTCTATTTCCTAACTTTTTAAGATATGCTATAATATGAATATGTTTGATAATTATATTGTACCTGTATTTTTTGGTGGTGGAGCTCTTGCTCTACTAGGTTTAGTATTATTTGGTTGGGCCTTGCCTTCATTTTTGAAGGGTAAGTGGTCTTATTTGATTTCTTTGTTAGGTTTAGGTTTGGTTGTTTTTGCCTATTTTGATGCGGCGATTGTTATCACTTATAAAATCTGGCTTGGATTGCTAGGTGTCATCATGATTGGTTGGGGACTTCCTTTTAACAATCGCAAGGGACGCCGTGCGATGACTATTTTCTGGGCTGTCATGGCAATCGTTGTAGGTATTGCTGCTATTGCATTCACTATTGCTTATGGTGTCATTAACCGCCACTAACATGAAACTGTAAAACATGCTATAATAATGGCATGTTTTATTTTATGACCCTATCATTTATTATCATGCCTGCCTTGGGCTGCTTCTTAATAGGCTTGGCTTTTGCTAAATCAGATCGTTGGGAGTTTTCTTGGATATTATCCTTAATAGGTTTGGTGGCCTTTATTTCTTCTTTTTGGCATATAGCACGTGTAGATTTATGGTTTATGCTAAGTTATAGTGTTGGTCCTTTTTTGATGGGATTTGGTTTCTCCTGGGACCTAAGTAAGAAACGCCGTGGGCAGTTATTATTATTAGGGGTATTTTTCCTTATCTTTTTTGTGATTCTGTACTATCTTATTGTGCGAATCCTGAATACAGCTGTTGTCTAAAGGAGGGCTGTTGTGATGTTGCTAGATTTAGAAGAGAAGACACGTGTGCTTGTAGAAGATATTGTTGAACGTTCCGCTATTGGGCGAGGAGCTATCCTTGTCTTGGGATTGTCTTCCAGTGAGGTCGCTGGTGGGATAATCGGAAAAGCCTCTAGCCGTGAAATTGGCCAACGAATTGTGAAAACGATTCTTGAAGTTTTGGAACCTAAAGGAATTTACTTGGCTGTTCAAGGATGCGAACATCTGAATCGTGCTTTGGTTGTTGAGCGTGAGCTCGCCATGGCTAAAGATTTGGAAATTGTTAATGTTCTTCCGACCTTGCATGCTGGGGGAAGTGGTCAGCTGGCTGCTTTCGACTATATGAAGGATCCTGTTGAGGTGGAGGAAATTGTCGCTCAGGCTGGTATCGATATTGGGGATACCTCTATTGGTATGCATGTGAAGAGGGTCCAAGTTCCTCTTCGCCCGATTGCTCCAGAATTAGGTGGTGCCCATGTGACTGCTTTGGCGAGTCGACCTAAGTTGATTGGTGGTGCTCGTGCGGAGTATCTAGCAGATCCTATCCGTAAAAACTAAAAAGTATCGGACAAGTGTTCGATACTTTTTCTGTTAGCAGAGCCCTTTCTTTCAATGACGACGCTTGGCATAATCGACAAATTTGAATTTTTCAAGTTTGTGGCGACTTTCCGTAAATTGGAACTGTTTTCCATTAGTTAAATAAACTTTAGAACGGATACAAACAACGTGCTGGTCTTTACCTAGGTCGATAAGAATCTTATCTTGATCGGTAGCATTATCAATAGTGATTTCTTTGGAGCATGAATGGTTCCAAAAAGCTTTGGCTGGAGACCAGTATTATCAAGATTTCTTCTTTATTCAGGACCAACCAACCGATTGGTTGTCTAAATTTGGTGGTTCTGCCTGGGCTCCTTTTGGAGATACAGGGAAATACTATCTTCACCTCTTTGATGAAACACAGGCGGACCTTAATTGGCGCAATCCCAATGTCCGTAAGGAGTTGTTCAAGGTGGTCAACTTCTGGCGTGACAAGGGAGTCAAAGGTTTCCGTTTCGATGTGATCAATTTGATTGGGAAAGATGAAGTCTTAGTGGATTGCCCTGAAAATGAAGGGAAACCAGCTTATACGGATAAACCAATTGTCCATGACTATCTTCGTATGATGAATGAAGCGACCTTTGGTTCTGATGATAGCTTTATGACAGTTGGAGAGATGTCATCGACAACAATTGACAACTGTGTTCTTTATTCAGCACCGGAGCGTCACGAGTTGTCTATGGCCTTTAACTTTCATCATCTTAAAGTAGATTATGAAGATGGTCAAAAATGGACTATTACTCCCTTTGATTTTGAAGAGCTCAAACGTCTCTATCATACCTGGGGTAAGGAAATGAGTGAACGAGGTGGTTGGAGTGCCCTTTTCTGGAATAACCATGATCAACCTCGTGCCTTGAATCGCTTTGTGGATATCAAGAACTTCCGTAATGAAGGAGCGACCATGCTAGCAGCTAGCATCCATTTGTCACGTGGAACTCCGTATATCTACATGGGCGAAGAAATCGGCATGATTGATCCAGACTATGATTCCATGGCAGATTACGTGGATGTGGAATCCATCAATGCCTACCAGATGCTTTTGGATCAAGGTAAGTCTCCTGAGCAAGCTTTCAAGATCATTCAAGCTAAATCACGTGATAATTCGCGTACGCCAATGCAATGGGATGCTTCTGAGAATGCAGGTTTTTCAACAGGCACTCCATGGTTGAAAGTCGGTAAATCTTATAAAGACATCAACGTTGAAAATGAAATCGATGGCCCAATCTTCACCTTCTATAAAGAATTGATTCGCTTGCGCAAAGAAATGCCTATCATTTCAGAAGGAAGCTATCAGCCAGCATTTGAGGATAGTCAACAAGTCTACGCCTTTGAACGCCACTTAGCCGGTCAAAAACTCTTGGTGCTCAATAATTTCTATGGAAGTGAAGCTGAAGTGGAGATTCCAGAAGAATACCAAGCAGGGCGCGTGCTCTTGTCAAACTATGATGATGCAGAGCTTGCTGAAAAGGTAAGTCTTAAGCCTTATCAAACCCTAGCAATCTTAGTAAAATAAGCTAAACTTTCCTCAGTAAATGCTTTTGCTGGGGAATTTTGTTATAATGAAAGCACTTTTAATGTTGATGGAGGAAGTGTAATGACACGCTTACAAGATGATTTTTACCATGCGATTAATGGTGAGTGGGAAAAAACAGCAGTGATTCCCGATGATAAACCACGCACAGGAGGTTTCTCAGATTTAGCAGATGAAATTGAAGACCTCATGCTTGAAACAACTGATCAATGGTTGGCAGGAGAGAATGTTCCTGACAATACCATTCTACAAAACTTTATAAAGTTTCACCGTATGGCTGCGGACTTTGACAAACGTGAGGCATTGGGTATCGAGCCTGTTAAACCTTGGATTGAAGAATACAAGAAGCTTTCCTCATTCTCAGAATTTGCTTCGAAAATTGCTGACTATGAGATGTCTGGTAAGCCTAATGAGTTTCCATTCGGTGTATCTCCAGACTTTATGAATGCTCAATTAAATGTCCTCTGGGCAGCAGCGCCAAGTATTATTTTACCTGATACAACCTATTACACTGAGGATAATGAGAAGGGCAAGGAGCTTTTAGGAATTTGGCGTGAAATGGAAGAAGAACTCCTTGAGAAATATGGCTTTACAGCTGAAGAAATCAAAGATATCTTGGACAAGGTTATCGCCCTTGATGCTAAGTTGGCCAAGTATGTCCTTTCGAGTGAAGAATCTTCCGAGTATGTGGAACTCTACCACCCATATGATTGGGAAGACTTTACCAAGCTAGCACCGGAACTCCCACTTGATAACATCTTCACAGAAATCTTGGGACAAGTTCCTGATAAAGTTATCGTTCCTGAAGAGCGCTTCTGGACAGAATTTGCGGCGGAATATTATTCAGAAGATAATTGGGAGCTACTTAAGGCGAGCCTACTTATCGATGCTACGACAATTTGGAATGCCTATTTGACAGACGAACTTCGTGTTCTATTTGGAAAATATGGTCGTGCGCTTTCAGGAACACCACAAGCCTGGGACAAGAAAAAAGGAGCCTACTATTTGGCACAAGGACCTTACAATCAGGCTCTTGGACTTTGGTATGCAGGTGAAAAATTCTCTCCAGAAGCAAAAGCAGATGTTGAAGCGAAGGTGGCAACTATGATTGATGTTTATAAATCACGCCTTCAAACTGCGGATTGGTTGGCACCAGAAACACGTGAAAAGGCTATTACGAAACTTAATGTTATTACGCCTCACATTGGTTATCCAGAAAAACTACCTGAGACATATGATAGGAAGATTATTGATGAAAACTTATCACTTGTTGAGAATGCACAGAAGTTAGTCGAAATTTCAGTTGCACATAGTTGGAGCAAGTGGAATCAACCTGTTGATCGTAGTGAGTGGCATATGCCTGCCCACATGGTTAATGCTTACTATGATCCACAGCAGAACCAAATTGTTTTCCCAGCAGCTATCCTTCAAGCACCTTTCTATGACCTTCACCAATCGTCATCAGCCAACTACGGTGGTATTGGTGCTGTCATTGCTCATGAGATTTCCCATGCCTTTGATACAAACGGTGCTTCCTTTGATGAGAACGGTAGTCTTAAGAATTGGTGGACTGAAGAGGATTATGCAGCCTTTAAGGAACGTACTGACAAGATTGTGGATCAGTTTGAGGGCTTGGACTCTTATGGTGCCAAGGTCAATGGTAAATTAACTGTTTCTGAGAATGTTGCTGACCTCGGTGGTGTAGCCTGTGCTTTAGAAGCAGCTAAACGAGATAAGGATTTTTCAGTTCATGAATTCTTTGTTAACTTTGCGACGATTTGGCGTATGAAGGCGCGTGAAGAATACATGCAAATGTTAGCTAGCGTGGATGTGCATGCTCCAGCCAAATGGCGCACCAATGTTATCGTGAGCAACTTCGACGAATTCCACAAGGAATTTGACGTTAAAGAGGGCGACGGCATGTGGCGTGCCCCAGAAGATCGCGTGATTATTTGGTAATAATGATGAAATCTGTCCAAAAATGGACGGATTTCTTTATTTTTGTCATTGTAAGGGTTTACATAGTGACTAGAAAACGCTATAATATACTTGTGTTAAAGCTTGTGAAGTTTTTAACAAGTATTCAAAGGAGTTTCATATGACTAAACAAACTAAAGATGTTCAAACAGTAATAGATGAATTGGCAACAAAAGGGGTTGAAGCCCTTGATGCTATGGCTAACTTTACGCAGGAGCAAGTGGACCATATTGTTCACCAAGCTGCGATTGCTGCTCTAGATAAACACATGTATTTGGCTAAATTGGCCGTTGATGAAACAGGGCGCGGTATTTACGAAGATAAAGCCATCAAGAACATGTATGCTTCTGAATACATTTGGAATAGTATTAAATATGACAAAACTGTAGGCGTTATTGCTGAAGATAAAGAACAAGGTTTGGTTTCTATCGCTGAGCCGGTTGGTGTTATCTGTGGGGTTACACCAACAACTAACCCAACTTCAACAACCATTTTCAAAGCCCTCATTGCTCTTAAGACACGTAACTCTATCATCTTTGCCTTCCACCCATCAGCTCAGAAATCATCTGCTGAGGCTGCTCGTATTGTTCGTGATGCAGCTATTGAAGCAGGTGCACCTAAGGACTGCATTCAGTGGATTGAAGAGCCATCTATCGAAGCAACTGGTCTTTTGATGAACCATCCTAAGATTGCCACAGTACTTGCGACTGGTGGACCTGGAATGGTTAAGGCTGCTTATTCAACTGGTAAACCAGCGCTTGGTGTAGGAGCCGGAAACGTCCCATCTTATATCGCTGCTGATGCTAAGGTTAAACGTGCGGTCAACGATATCATCGTTTCAAAAACTTTTGATAATGGTATGATTTGTGCGTCTGAACAAGCAGCTATCGTTGATGCAGCTATTTATGATGAAGTTAAGGCTGAATTTGAAGCACATCAATGTGTCATCATTTCTAAAAAAGCTGATATTGCTAAATTGGAAAAAGTCGTTCTTAATGAAGCGCGTACAGCTGTAAATGGTGCCATTGTAGGTCACTCAGCTATTGAAATTGCTGAAAAAGCTGGCCTTAAAGTTCCTGCAGGTACAAAAATGCTTTTGGCAGAAATTCCAGATGCAACAATGGAACACCCACTTGCCTTGGAAAAATTGTCTCCAGTACTTGCTCTTATCAAATCCGATGGTGTTGAAGATGGATTCAAAAAAGCAGAAGGCATGCTCAATTTGGGTGGTCTTGGACACACTGCTGTTATCCACACTGAAAATGAAGAGCTCCAACTCCAATATGGTATCCGCATGAAAGCCTGCCGTGTCTTGGTTAATAGTCCATCAGCTGAAGGTGGTATCGGTAATATCTACAATAACATGATCCCATCATTGACTCTTGGTTGTGGTTCACACGGTCATAACTCAGTGTCACACAATGTTAGCTCATTTGATCTCTTGAATGTTAAAACATTGTCAAAGCGTCGCAATAACATGCAATGGTTTCGCGTCCCACCAAAAATCTTCTTCGAAAAAGATTCAATAACTTACTTGCGTCACATTGAAGCTGAGCGCGTGATGTTGGTTTGCGACCCTGGTATGGTTCAGTTTGGTTATGCAGACTTGGTTAAACGCCAATTGGAACTTAACCGCCACAGACCGGCAGTAGATGTTTTCTCAGATGTTGAGCCAAACCCATCTACTAATACCGTTTATAAAGGTTTGGAACGCTTTGTAGATTTCCAGCCAGATGTAATCATCGCTCTTGGTGGTGGTTCTGCAATGGACGCTGCTAAGGCTATGTGGATGTTCTTTGAACACCCAGATGTAAGCTTCTTCGGTGCTAAACAAAAATTCTTGGATATCCGTAAACGTACTTACAAGATTCCTTACGCTCAGAAGACACAATTCATCTGTATCCCAACAACTTCAGGGACAGGTTCAGAAGTAACGTCATTTGCGGTTATCACTGATAGTGAAACTCATATCAAGTACCCATTGGCAGATTATGCTTTGACTCCGGACATTGCTATCGTTGACCCTGCTTTGGTTATGAGTGTACCTGCCAGCGTTACAGCAGATACAGGTATGGACGTTTTGACTCATGCCATTGAATCTTATGTATCAGTCATGGCTAGCGACTATACACGTGGGCTTTCACTCCAAGCAATTAAACTTGTTTTTGAAAATCTTGAACATTCTTACCGCTTTGGTGATGAAGAATCACGTGAAAAAATGCATAATGCGTCAACAATGGCTGGTATGGCCTTCGCCAATGCCTTCCTTGGTATTAACCACTCACTAGCTCATAAGGTTGGTCCTATGTTTGACATTCCACACGGACGTACTAATGCGATTTTGATGCCTCACGTTATCCGTTACAACGGTCGTGATCCTCAAAAACACGCTATGTTCCCTAAATATGACTACTTCCGTGCAGACAAAGATTACGCAGATATCGCTCGTTTCATGGGATGGGGTACTGACAAGCAATCAGATGCTGAATTGGTTGAAGTTTTGGCACAAAAAGTATACGAATTGGGTATTGCCGTTGGTATTGCCATGAACTGGAAGGGACAAGGTGTTACTAAGAAACTTCTTCAAGATACTGCCTATACTTTGGCCGAACATGCTTATGAAGACCAATGTACAACAGCTAATCCGAAAGAACCACTTATTTCAGAATTGAAAGAAATCATCGAAATTGCCTTTGATTATAAAGGATAAGCGATAGACTAAAGTAGCTCTATAAGGGCTACTTTTTTTGCTAGAAACCTTCTATATTAGAGTGTTTATCCAAATTAAAAATAAAGGACTTTCCCGAATAAGATAGAAAAACGCTTTAAGAATTGTTATAATAACCTTACAGCGAGATAAGGAGATTCCTATGACAAAAGAAGAAGGGCTTAGTTTGGGTGAAACAGCACATCCTCTCAAGTCTCGTGAATTGAAGCCACCAGTGGCTTCTGCAGCAGGAAATAGAGCGACTAATAAGTTTAAAGAGTTTAATGCTGATAGGATGGTGAGTGTTCAATTCAATCCTAGTCAACAAGTAAAAGAATCAAAGGAGCCAGTAACCTCAAAGAATATTGTGGGGATGGTATCAGGTGTGATTGCAGCGATACTCACCATACTTTTAATTGTTTGTCTCGTGATGGGATACCGTTATCGAGCCGCAAGCATTGAGGGCGATTGGACAAGCCCAACCTTTAGTGAGAAAATGTTAGCCACTCTGAAAGATACTGCTAATACTAAGAATAAAGTTAGTAACGCTTTACCACAAGGTCAAGATCTTATCACCGATATCAATACAGTAATAAGTATTACTGACAATAAGGCTCACTTAAAAGTGAGCTTTGTTTACAATCGTAAAGGGCTTTATCAGGCTTACCAGAGTAGAGTTACTGAATTGAAAGGTCAGTACGGCGAGGAGTTCTCGGAGGTTTTTGATAGTTATTCATTGTCAGAAAAAGACTACTATAAACAGTTTGACGAGACGGTGAAGAAAGAACTTCCAAAGAGTTATACCTACGATGCCAAAACCGGTCGTGTCACAACAACTGCTTTTACGGGTGATATTAACCGTTGGGAGCAAACAATCACTGTGGATAAGGCTGGAGATTCAGATGCTTTTAAAAAAGGTGATGTATTAGATTATACGCCTAACAATGGAGGCTTTACTATTAAGGCACACAGTGAATTTGGTGACATTAGCTTTACAAAAAATAAATAAAAAAGGAAATTAAAGGGGAATATAAATGACAAGAGCAGAATGGTTGGACTATTTTGAAACGGTAAACGGACGCAAGCCGAGTGTTCAGGAAATGGCAGATGCTTTGAAAGCTGGGGAGTTTGTTAATGAAGCACCGGCTAAAACTGAAGATACAGCTACTACTGAACCTATTAAGGTTGAGGCAGAAATCGTAGAGACAAGTACTAGTCCTCTACCAACTGAAACGGCACCAGTAGTAACAGCAACTGCACCTTCTACAGTTCCTTTTCCAGAAGGACAAGCAGCTATGGCAAATTTGGCTCCTAAAAAACCAATGGATCCCAAAAAGAAAAAACGCATCCTAGTCTCAGTTTTGTCAGCAGTAGTCCTTGTCTTCTTATGTATCGGTGGCTTTATGACTTACCGTTATGTGACAGGTAATATTGATGGCAAATGGTACAGTAGTTCTCTAGGTAGAGAGTATAGCTCAAGCATGTCTGAAAGTTTGACAGACTTGGATAGTAAGGAGCTTGAAAAGTACTTTAAAGATACTGCTGTAACCATGAAAGTAAAGGGTAGCAATGCCAAGGTGACTGCTAGCTATACTTTTGATAAGAAAACCTATATCAAGGACTATCGTGAGAGGGTTCAGAAGTCCTTCTCAGCCTTTGGAGATTTATTTAAAGCCTTCTATGGAGATTCCTTTGAAAACTATTATAGTGAGGAAACCATAGAAAAAGAACTTGATGAAGCTCTTGAAAAAGCTGCGAAAGATAATGGTCAAAAGTATGATTCGAAGACAGGCGAAACAACAACAACCCTTTTCAAAGGGAAGGTTAGTCGCTTGGGGCATAAGATGACTGTTACTTCTGTCAACAAAGATGTTGATATCGATGGTCTCAATGTGAAAAAAGGTCAAGAGCTAAAAGTGACTAAAAAAGACAAGAAAGTAACGCTTAGTGGTGATGGTAAATCAAAAGATATTACTTTCTCAACTAAGAATGACACCAAAGATAAATTTTAAAATGACATCCGGAATCGCTATTCCGGATTTTTTCATGTCGTTGAGGGAAGAGAATAAGGTGATATCCGAATGATTTTCTCACAAGTCACAATACGTGTAGAAATATTCTGACAATTATGCTACAATAGAGCCACACACTATCTAAAAAGAGGATTTACCATGACACTTGTATACCAATCAACACGTGACGAAAATAATAAAGTAACTGCTAGTCAAGCTATTCTTCAAGGTTTGGCAACAGATGGTGGCTTGTTCACACCATTGTCAACACCTGAGGTTGCTTTGGACTTTGATCAATTGAAAGATGCTTCTTACCAAGAAGTTGCTAAATTGGTCTTGTCAGCTTTCTTGGATGATTTTACGGAAGAGGAATTAGATTACTGTATCACAAATGCTTATGACGACAAATTTGATACAGCTGCTATTGCACCAGTAGTTAAACTTAAGAACCACTACAACCTTGAACTTTTCCATGGTTCTACTATCGCTTTCAAAGATATGGCCCTTTCAATCTTGCCTTACTTGCTAACAACATCAGCTAAAAAGCAAGGTGTTGATAATAAGATTGTTATCTTGACAGCGACATCAGGTGATACTGGTAAGGCTGCTATGGCTGGTTTTGCAGATGTTCCTGGAACTGAAATTATTGTCTTTTATCCAAAAGACGGTGTTTCAAAAATCCAAGAATTGCAAATGACCACTCAAACAGGAGCTAACACTCACGTTATTGCCATTGATGGTAACTTTGATGATGCCCAAACCGATGTGAAACGTATGTTTAATGATGTTGACTTGCGTGAGAAATTGTTGGCTCATCATACGCAATTCTCATCAGCTAACTCAATGAACGTTGGTCGTTTGGTACCACAAGTGGTTTACTATGTATATGCCTATGCGCAGTTGGTTAAGGCAGGTCATATCCAAAACGGAGATAAGGTCAACTTCACAGTACCAACAGGAAACTTTGGTAATATCTTGGCGGCTTATTATGCACGTCAGATTGGTGTTCCGGTTGGCAAATTAATCTGTGCTTCTAATGAAAATAACGTCCTCACAGACTTCTTCGCAACGGGTACTTATGACAAGAAACGTGACTTCAAGGTAACGACAAGTCCTTCTATGGATATCTTGGTATCTTCTAACTTGGAACGCTTGATTTTCCACCTTCTTGGTAATGATGCTGCTAAGACTAAAGAGCTCATGGATGCACTTGTGACTAAGGGCGAGTATACTTTGGCTGGTGCAGATAAAGATATTCTTGATTTGTTTGCAGCAGGTTTTGCAACTGAGGATGAAACAGCTGCTGAAATCAAACGTGTCTATGATGAAAACAAGTATATCGAAGATCCTCATACAGCGGTTGCCTCAGCAGTTTACGAAGCATATGTTCAAAAGACAGATGACCACACCCCTACAGTTATCGCTTCAACAGCTAGCCCATATAAATTCCCACGTGTGGCTATTTCAGCTGTCACTGGTAAAGACAGTGGGGATGATTTCAAAGCAGTAGAAGATTTGCACCAACTTTCAGGTGTAGCTATCCCAGCTGCTGTAGATGGACTTGAACATGCGGAGGTTCGCCATAAAACAGTTGTTGCGGCAGCTGATATGCAAAAAGCAGTTGAAAGCTATCTTGGTGTATAAGAATAAAAAAATAGGAGCTGAGAAATCAGCCCTATTTTTATCAATATAGAAGAGAATATTATGACAGAAACAAAGAAAATTCTAAACATAGCCTTGCCTGCTATGGCCGAAAACCTTCTACAAATGTTGATGGGGGTTGTCGATTCTTACCTAGTGGCTCAGGTTGGTATTGTCGCCATATCAGGGGTTTCCGTAGCCAATAATATAATCACGATTTACCAAGCTATCTTCATTGCTCTAGGAGCCTCAAGTGCCAGTGTCATTGCTAGAAGTCTAGGGAAGGGAGATGTTAAAGCGACTAACCGAGACACCTGGGATGCTATTATTATTACCCTTGCTCTTAGTCTCATTCTTGGTTTACTTTCCATTTTTGGTGGTGGGGCCATTCTTAATCTTTTAGGTACTGAGCAATCTGTGACTCAGGCTGGTAGTCTCTACCTTGCTCTTGTCGGTGGAGGAGTGGTCTTCCTAGCCTTAATGACTACTTTTGGTAACATACTACGGGCTAAGGGACGGCCTCGTATTTCCATGGTCGTCAGTCTTTTGACTAATGTCCTTAATGCTATTTTATCTTCTTTAGCTATCTTTGTGGGACATTGGGGGATTATTGGGGTCGCAACGGCTACGGTTTTTTCTCGTCTGGTTGGGACAGTGATACTGTGGCAAGCGATGAAATTGGATGTGAAGCAGCTTGAAGTTACCAAACCTTTCAACAGGGAGTTGTTGGGGATTGCTCTGCCAGCAGCAGGTGAACGACTGATGATGCGTGCTGGAGATGTGGTCATTGTGGCTATTATTGTTACCTTTGGTACAGCCGTTGTCGGTGGTAACGCCATCGGTGAAAACCTTACTCAGTTTAACTATATGCCTGGTATGGGAGTCGCAACGGCTACGGTTATCTTGGTTGCCAATAGTTTGGGTCGAGGGGATAAGGCTCAGATGAAGCGTATTGTACGAGAGTCTTATTGGATTTCAACCTTTTTGATGGTTCTGGTTTCAGGGAGCATCTTGCTTTTTGGACAAGGCTTATCAGGTCTCTTTACAGATAATAAAGCAGCTATTGCGGCTAGCCAGGTAGTTATTCTTTATTCTTTCCTTGGGAATCCTGTGACCTCGGGGACTCTAGTCTACACAGCAGTTTGGCAAGGTCTTGGTAAGGCTAAGATGCCTTTCTATGCAACAACTATTGGGATGTGGATTATCCGAATTTTCTCAGGATATTTCCTTGGGGTGAGTCTGGGAATGGGTCTTGCTGGTGTCTGGATTGCAACCGTTGTTGATAATGTATGGCGTGCAATCTTCCTTTACGTGATGTACCGTCGTTATCTCGTAAAGAGAAAGTTTTAATGATAAATACTGAGGAGATACTCTTATTCAAAGGGTATCTTCTTCTTATTTTTTACAAGTAGGCTCGAATATGGTAAAATAAGCTGATAAAAACTTTTTGAGGTAGTAATTATGACTGTAAAAATCAATACAAAAGATGGTCAAATCGAATTGTCAGATGATGTCATCGCAACAGTAGTTGGCGGTTCAGCAACAGAAATTTTTGGCGTTGTCGGTATGGCAAGTAAGAGTGCTATCCGAGATAATTTTCAAGCACTTCTTGGAAAGGAAAACTACGCAAAAGGAGTTGTCGTGAAATCTACTGATGCAGGTATCACTGTGGATGTTTACACTGTTATGAGTTACGGTGTTAAGATTAGTGAGGTTTCAAAAAATATTCAAGAACGTGTGAAATTTAATCTTGAGAATCAACTCGGTATCAAGGCTGAAACAGTAAATGTTTACGTTCAAAATATTAAAGTCGTAGGAGAAAACTAGTGTCTAAAATTACAACAAGCTTGCTTCAGGAGATGGTCCAAGCGGCAGCAACACGTTTAGGTAAGCAAGCAGAATATGTGAATTCACTCAATGTCTTCCCAGTACCAGATGGAGATACTGGAACAAACATGGGAATGACTATGGATAACGGAGCCAAAGCTGTCGCAGATCAATCAGCTTCAACAGTTGGTGAAGTTGGTCAGATTTTATCTAAAGGTCTTTTGATGGGTGCCCGTGGTAACTCGGGTGTTATCACGTCACAATTGTTCCGTGGATTTGGTCAAAGTATCAAGGATAAAACGGAACTTGACGGCCAAGATTTAGCTCATGCCTTCCAAGCAGGTGTTGAAGTTGCTTATAAAGCAGTTATGAAACCTGTCGAAGGAACAATCCTTACAGTATCACGTGGTGCAGCTTCAGCAGCGATTAAGAAAGCTGAATCTACAAATGATGCTGTTGAGGTTATGCGTGCAGCTCTCGATGGAGCTAAAGCTGCTTTGGCTAAGACACCAGAGATGCTTCCAGTTTTGAAAGAAGTTGGTGTGGTAGACTCAGGTGGTCAAGGTTTGGTCTTCATTTATGAAGGTTTCTTGTCAGCCCTCACAGGTGAGTATATCGCTTCAGAGGACTTCCAAGCGACACCTGCTACGATGACAGAGATGATTAATGCAGAACACCATAAGTCAGTTGCTGGTCATGTTGCAACAGAAGACATTACCTTCGGTTACTGTACGGAAATCATGATTGGTCTCAAACAAGGTCCGACTTATGTGAAAGACTTTGACTATGAAGAGTTCCAAAATTACTTGAGTAACCTTGGGGATTCTCTTCTTGTGGTTAACGACGATGAAATTGTAAAAGTTCACGTCCATACAGAGGATCCAGGTCTTGTCATGCAAGAAGGTCTTAAATATGGGGCTCTTGTTAAAGTTAAGGTTGACAACATGCGTAACCAACACGATGCACAAGTTCAAAAAGAAGAAGCTATCCAAGCTGCACCTTCTGCTCCTAAAGACTTTGCCCTTATTGCAGTTGTTGCTGGAGATGGACTTGCAGATATCTTCAAATCACAAGGTGTTGACTATGTGATTTCAGGTGGTCAAACAATGAACCCATCAACAGAAGATATTGTTAAGGCTATTGAACAGGTCAATGCTAAGAATGTAATCATCTTGCCAAACAATAAAAACATCTTTATGGCAGCGCAATCAGCTGCTGAAGTAGTAGATGTCAATGCGGCTGTTGTTGAAACACGTACAGTTCCACAAGGATTTACAAGTTTGCTTGCTTTTGATCCTAGCCAAAGTATCGAAGCCAATGTTGAAGCTATGACAGCTAGTCTTTCAGATGTAACAAGTGGTAGCGTGACATTGGCGGTACGTGATACAACTATTGATGGTCTTGAGATTCATGAAAATGATATCCTTGGTATGGTGGATGGTAAGATCCTTGTGTCTACACCAGATATGGACCAAGCCCTTCTTGACACCTTTGACAAGATGATTGACGAAGACAGTGAAATTGTTATGATTTACGTCGGCGAAGAAGGTAATCAAGAACAAGCTCAAGCACTTGCGGAAAAATTGGAAGAGGCTCACGAAGATATCGAAGTTGAAATCTTCCAAGGAGACCAACCAGTTTATCCATACCTCTTCAGTGTTGAATAATTTTGAATAATCATTTAGGAAGTCTTAGGGCTTCCTTTTTGTTTTGTCAGTTTTGATATAGCAGGGATATCTTTTCGGAATTACAAAAATATTCTGAAAATTCCTTGACATTACTTTCCAAAGTGGTAACATATGTTGTAAGAAATTTTATAGATTGAAGGTAACATCATGAGAAGTGATATGATCAAAGTTGGTGTTGATAAGGCACCAGCACGCGGACTTTTGTATGCGACTGGGCAAGTTAAATCTGCCAAGGATATGCGAAAGCCCTTCATTGCTATTTGTAACTCTTATATTGATATTGTTCCAGGGCATGTTCACTTGCGTGAATTAGCAGATATTGCCAAGGAAGCCATCCGTGAGGCTGGCGGTATTCCTTTTGAGTTTAATACCATTGGTGTGGACGATGGGATTGCCATGGGGCATATTGGGATGCGTTACAGTCTTCCATCTCGTGAATTGATTGCCGATTCTGCAGAAACAGTTATTAATGCCCACTGGTTTGACGGGGTTTTCTATATTCCTAACTGTGATAAGATTACACCAGGGATGATTTTGGCGGCCATGCGTACTAATGTGCCAGCAGTATTTTGTTCTGGTGGCCCTATGAAGGGTGGCGTTGACATGACTGGTCACCAAGCGACGCTATCAAGTTTGTTTGAAGCTGTAGGTACCTATCAGGCTGGAGATATGAGCAAGGAAGAGCTCGATTATTTGGAGAAAAATGCTTGTCCAACTTGTGGTTCATGCTCAGGAATGTTTACCGCTAACTCAATGAACTGTTTGATGGAAGTTTTGGGCCTTGCCCTTCCAGGTAATGGTACTATCCTAGCCGTTTCAGATGAACGTCGTGAATTGGTTCGTCAAGCAGCCACAAAATTGATGGATAACATCAAAAACAATGTTCGCCCACGTGATATTGTGACCAAAGAAGCTATCGATGATGCTTTTGCTCTAGATATGGCCATGGGTGGTTCAACCAATACTGTTCTCCATACCCTTGCTATTGCGCGTGAGGCTGGTATTGACTATGACCTTAAGGACATTAACGAAATTGCCAAGAAGACACCTTATCTCTCTAAAATTGCTCCTTCAAGTGTTTACACCATGCATGATGTGCATGAAGCTGGTGGTGTTCCAGCCATTATCAATCAGTTGATCAAAAAAGGAGCCATCAAGGGTGATCGTATCACAGTTACTGGTAAAACCTTGAAAGAAAATGTAGCTGGTGCTGAAATCAAAAATGAAGAAATTATCCATCCAATCGAACATCCGATTTCACCTGTAGGTGGTTTGTCGATCCTTTACGGAAATATCGCTCAAGATGGAGCTGTTATCAAGGTCGGTGGTGTAGATCCATCTGTTAAAACTTTCCGTGGTAAAGCTATTTGTTGTGATTCACAAAATCAGGCCCTTGAGTTGATTGACAATGGAACAGTTAAGAAGGGCCATGTCGTTGTCATTCGTTATGAAGGTCCTCAGGGTGGACCTGGTATGCCAGAAATGTTGGCACCAACTTCTAAGATTGTCGGACGCGGTCTTGGTAAGGATGTGGCTCTGATTACGGATGGCCGTTTCTCAGGAGCTACTCGTGGTATTGCGATTGGTCACGTTTCTCCAGAAGCAGCAGAAGGTGGTAATATCGCCCTAATCGAAGATGGGGATGAAATCGTGATTGACCTACCCAATCGTACCCTTGATCTGCTTGTCGATGATGCAACCCTTGAAGAACGCCGCAAACATTTGAAAACTTTCAAATCAAAAATTGCAAGTGGTTGGTTGCGTCGCTATACAGCCTTTGCTAAATCAGCCAATGTTGGCGGAACTTTGATGAGTGACGAAGAATTCGAAGAACGTAAAGCAGAACGTCAAGCACAAGAAAAAAACTAAGAACATTCTTTCCGAAGAGTTTGTGATATTTTTCTCCGAAACCCTTGCAAATTTGGTTAAAAATGTTATCATAGTATACAAGGTTTTGAATTTTTAGACAATTCGAAAAAAACAACTACTAAAGGAGGTCCATGTGAAGAAAATTGAACTTGAAGAAGCACGCTCTGGTGCTGATTTAATTCTAGATACACTTCTTGAACTTGGGATTTCAACTATCTTTGGATATCCTGGCGGAGCGGTTCTTCCTTTGTATGATGCTATTTACAAAAATGACAAGATTAATCATATCTTATCTCGTCATGAGCAAGGAAGTCTGCACGAAGCTGAAGGTTATGCCAAATCAACTGGTAAACTCGGTGTTGCTCTTGTAACGAGTGGTCCTGGTGCTACTAATGCTATTACAGGGATTGCAGATGCTATGAGTGATAGCGTACCTCTCCTAGTCTTTACTGGTCAGGTCGCAACACCAGGTATTGGTAAGGATGCCTTCCAAGAGGCTGACATTGTCGGAATTACCATGCCGATTACAAAATACAATTATCAGATTCGCGATACAGCTGATATTCCTCGTATTATTAGGGAAGCGGTTCATATTGCAACAACTGGCCGACCTGGTCCAGTTGTTATCGACCTCCCTAAAGATGTCGTAGCTAAGGAAACAGCCTTCATCAACAATCCTGAAATTAATCTTCCAAGTTACCAACCGACGCTAAGACCAAACGAAATGCAAATCAAGAAAATCTTGAAGCAGTTGGGTAAAGCTAAGAAGCCGGTTATTGTAGCTGGAGGTGGGGTGTCTTATTCTGAATCTGCTAAGGAGCTAGTTGCTTTTGCAGAACGCTACCAAATCCCAGTTGTTACAAGTCTTTTAGGTCAAGGGACAATTGCTACTAGTCATCCCCTCTTCTTGGGTATGGGTGGTATGCACGGTTCATATGCAGCTAACATTGCTATGACCGATGCTGACTTTATGATTGCCATTGGTTGTCGTTTTGATGACCGTTTGACAGGTAATCCTAAAACATTTGCCAAGAATGCCAAGGTTGTCCATATTGATGTAGATCCAGCTGAGATTGGTAAAATTATTGCAGTGGACCTTCCAGTTGTTGGTGATGCCAAGCAAGCTCTTGAAATGCTCTTAGCAGAACCAGTGGTTAAGAATAACACTGAAAAATGGATTGAAAAAGTTACAAAAGACAAAGAGCGTGTACGTTCTTACGATAAGAAAGAACGTATGGTACAGCCTCAGGCAGTTATCGAGCGTATCGGTGAATTGACTAAGGGTGACGCGGTTGTTGTTACTGACGTTGGTCAACATCAAATGTGGACAGCTCAGTATTATCCATACCAAAATGAGCGTCAATTGGTGACCTCAGGTGGTCTTGGAACAATGGGATTCGGTGTCCCAGCAGCAATTGGTGCTAAAATTGCTAATCCTGATAAAGAAGTTATCCTCTTTGTTGGTGATGGTGGTTTCCAAATGACGAATCAAGAATTGGCTATCTTAAATGTTTACAAGGTGCCAATCAAGGTTGTTATGTTGAATAACCACTCACTTGGTATGGTACGTCAATGGCAAGAGTCCTTCTACGAAGGGCGTACATCAGAGTCTGTCTTTGATACCCTTCCAGATTTCCAATTGATGGCTCAAGCTTACGGCATTAAGTCTTATAAGTTTGATAATCCAGAGACAATTGATCAGGATTTGGAAGTTATCAAGGAAGACGTGCCAATGTTCATCGAGGTGGATATCTCTCGTAAAGAGCATGTCTTGCCAATCGTTCCGGCTGGTAAGAGTAATCACGAAATGTTGGGGGTGAAGTTCAATGCGTAGAATGTTAACAGCTAAACTTCAGAACCGTTCAGGTGTCCTTAACCGCTTCACAGGTGTTCTTTCACGACGTCAAGTTAACATTGAAAGTATCTCTGTAGGGGCTTCTGAGGATCCTAACGTTTCACGTATTACGATTATTATTGATGTGAATTCTCAAAATGAAGTGGAACAAATCATCAAACAGCTTAATCGTCAGATTGATGTGATTCGCATCCGTGATATCACGGATCAGCCACACTTGGAACGTGAAGTTATCCTAGTTAAGGTATCAGCACCAACCTCTAAACGTGCTGAAATCTTGGCGATTATTCAACCTTTCCGTGCTTCGGTGGTTGATGTGGCACCAAGCTCTATCACTATCCAGATGACTGGTGATGCTGAAAAGAGCGAGGCGCTTCTACGAGTTATTCGTCCTTACGGAATCAAAAATATCGCTCGTACGGGTGCTACTGGATTTACCCGTGATTAAAAAATCCAACTTAAATTTGTTAACCCAGCCTTAAAAAGGCAATAAATTATTTTTTTAGAAAAGAGACATATTACTATGGCAGTTCAAATGGAATATGAAAAAGACGTAAAAGTAGCAGCACTTGACGGTAAAAAAATCGCCGTTATCGGTTACGGTTCACAAGGTCATGCGCATGCACAAAACTTGCGTGATACAGGTCACGATGTGATCATCGGTGTTCGTCCAGGTAAATCATTTGATAAAGCTAAGGAAGATGGTTTTGATACTTACACAGTAGCAGAAGCAACTAAATTGGCTGATGTTATCATGATCTTGGCTCCAGACGAAATCCAACAAGAACTTTACGAAGCAGAAATTGCTCCAAACCTTGAAGCTGGTAATGCTGTTGGTTTCGCACACGGATTTAACATCCACTTCGAATTCATCAAAGTTCCTAAAGATGTTGATGTCTTCATGTGTGCTCCTAAAGGACCTGGTCACTTGGTACGTCGTACATTTGAAGAAGGTTTTGGTGTTCCTGCACTTTACGCAGTATACCAAGATGCTACAGGTAACGCTAAAGACATCGCTATGGACTGGTGTAAAGGTGTTGGTGCAGCACGTGTTGGTCTTCTTGAAACAACATACAAAGAAGAAACTGAAGAAGATTTGTTTGGTGAACAAGCAGTTCTTTGTGGTGGTTTGACTGCCCTTATCGAAGCTGGTTTTGAAGTCTTGACTGAAGCTGGATATGCTCCAGAATTGGCTTACTTTGAAGTGCTTCACGAAATGAAATTGATCGTTGACTTGATCTACGAAGGTGGATTCAAGAAAATGCGTCAATCAATTTCAAACACTGCTGAATTCGGTGACTACGTATCAGGTCCACGTGTTATCACTGAACAAGTGAAAGAAAATATGAAAGCAGTTCTTGCTGACATCCAAAATGGTAAATTCGCTAACGACTTCGTTAACGACTACAAGGCTGGACGTCCAAAACTTACTGCTTACCGTGAAGAAGCTGCTAACCTTGAAATCGAAAAAGTTGGTGCTGAATTGCGTAAAGCAATGCCATTCGTTGGTCAAAACGACGACGACGCATTCAAAATCTATAACTAATGTGATAGTCTCGAAAACCGGCCTAGTGCTGGTTTTTTGTGTTCTGAAGAGAGTAGTTGGGAATCAATCCTACTGCTCTTTTTTGGTAGATAAATTGTAAAATATAGTGCAACAAAAAAACTCACTCCATTAAGGAGTGAGAATAGCTATAAATTAGTAAGTCAAGACAAAGTTTTTCTTCTTACCACGACGGATAACAGTAATTTCATTATCAATTTTATCTGTGTCTGAGAGAGTGTAATCCAAGTCTTGTACACGTTCACCGTTGATGTAGATAGCGCCGTTTTGGACATCTTCACGTGCTTGACGTTTAGATGGTGAAATTTTTGCATTGACGAGAAGTTCAACGATGTTCAGATTTTCATCTGCAGAAATTTCATAAGTTGGGACACCGTTAAGGGCAACTTTAAGGTCTCGTGCTGAGAGAGCTTTAAGGTTACCAGCGAAGAGTTGTTCAGTGATGTGAACAGCTTGTTCGTAAGCTTCTTTACCGTGGACCAAAGTAACAACTTCACGAGCCAAAACCTTTTGTGCCAAACGTTGATGACGAGCTTGGTCAAATTCTTTACCGATCTCTTCGATCTCTTCAAGTGACAAGAAAGTGAAAATCTTCAAGAAGCGAACGGCGTCATCATCCATGACGTTGAGCCAGAATTGGTACATTTCGTAAGGGGTTGTTTTAGTAGCATCAAGCCAGACAGCGTTACCTTCTGATTTACCGAATTTTTTACCAGTTGAATCTGTGATAAGTGGTACAGTGATGACGTGTCCAGATTTATCTGCTTTACGACGCAAGAGCTCAGTACCTGCTGTCATGTTACCCCATTGGTCAGAACCACCAATTTGGAGGGTTACGCCGTACTTATCGTTGAGTTCATAGAAATCGTAACCTTGCATGATTTGGTAGGCAAACTCAGTGTAAGAGATACCTGTTTCGATACGTTTCTTAACAGATTCCTTACTCATCATGTAGTTAACTGTGAAGTATTTACCTACGTCACGTAAGAAATCAATGAAGCTGACTGAACCAAACCAGTCATAGTTGTTGACCATAACGGCCTTGTTGTCACCATTTTCAAAATCAAGGAAACGAGAGAGTTGTCCTTGGATTTTTTCAACCCAACCTTCAACAGTTTCTTTGGTTTGCAGGCTACGTTCAGCATCTTTAAATGATGGGTCACCAATCAAACCTGTTGCACCACCAACGAGGGCGTAAGGTTTGTGTCCAGCCAATTGAAGTCGGCGACTTGTAAGGATAGCGACAAGGTGTCCAAGGTGGAGACTGTCTGCTGTTGGGTCATAACCAGTGTAGTATGAGACTGGTCCCTCTTCAAAGGCTTTTACAAGGGCTTCTTCATCAGTGGTTTGAAAAATCAAGCCACGTGCTTTTAGTTCTTCAAAAATTGTCATGATATTCTCCAGTAAAGTATATTCTGAACCATTATACCAAAAGAAAGCAACCCTATGCAAGCTTTGTCAAAGTTTGTTATAATAGGCTTTGAGGTATTTCTATGAATTTTGAAAAAATAATAAATTATTTTAGGCGACTAGGGCAGACTATTCGTACAAAGTTTGCTAGTTCTAGGTCTAAAAGAGGAGATAAATCTTTTAAAGAAAGGAAAGCTACGACTGGATCTAAGTGGAATCGTAAGCAAGCACGGAAGTCGCCTGAGGATGGGATGACACTCTTAGACATGGGTGATGTTTTCTTAAAAACTTTAAAGCTCTTGTCTGATTTCTTTTATGTGGTTATTATCGTTCTTACCTTATTCGGTGCAGGAATTGGTTTGGGTTATCTGGGGAGTCAAATTGAGTCTGTTCCGTCGATTAAGGACAAAACCTTGTTGAATCAGATTAGTGAGGTTAGTTTGGTATCTTCGATGAGATATTCCGATTCCAAGAAGATTGCGGATATTGATACTGACTTGCTGAGAACACCTATTGAGAGTGATGCGATTTCTAACAATGTCAAAAATGCCATCATTGCGACTGAGGATGAAAATTTTAAAAAGCATAAGGGTGTTGTACCAAAGGCAGTTTTTAGGGCTTTGGTGTCATCAGTTTTGGGGGTTGGCTCTTCAAGTGGTGGTTCGACGCTAACGCAGCAGTTAATCAAGCAACAGGTAACAGGCGATGCGCCAACCTTTAAACGTAAGGCAGCAGAGATTATCTATGCCTTACAATTGGAGCGTCGCGCTTCTAAAAATGAAATTTTAACCGATTATCTGAATGTTTCTCCTTTTGGACGTAACAACAAGGGGAAAAATATTGCTGGTATTGAGGAGGCTGCTCAAGGTATTTTTGGGGTATCTGCAGCGGATTTGACAGTTCCTCAGGCGGCTTATCTGGCAGGTTTGCCACAGAGCCCGATTGTCTACTCACCTTATACAGCTGACGGTCAATTAAAAAATGCAGAGGATCTTTCTTATGGCTTAGCACGTCAGCAAGATGTACTCTACAATCTTTATCGCGGTGGCTATCTAGATAAGTCGCAGTATGAAAGCTATAAGGATTATGATATCACTAAAGATTTCAAGGCTGGTGAGAAGTCTGATGCCGTAAGTCATGACTATTTGTACTATTCTGTCATGTCTGAGGCTCAGGATGTCATGTATGATTATCTAGTTAAACGTGACAAGGTATCGAGTCAAGATTTGAAAAATGATAAGACCAAGGAAAGCTATCGTGAGAGGGCCCTACAAGAGCTACAAACCGGTGGCTACAGCGTTAAGACAACTATTGATAATGCAGTTTATAATGCGATGCAAGATGCTGCGAGTCAATATGGTGGCCTCCTCGACCAAGGTGGAAATAGTGGAGTTGAAGTCGGAAATGTGCTCATGGATAATGCGACTGGAGCAATTCTAGGATTTGTTGGTGGTCGTAGTTACGAAAATAATCAAAATAATCATGCTTTTGATACGGCACGCTCCCCAGGCTCATCTATTAAGCCTATTATTGCTTATGGAATTGCTATTGATCAAGGTTTAATGGGTAGCTCAAGTATCCTTTCTAACTACCCAACTAATTTTACGGGTGGAACGCCTATTCTCCATGATGGTGATAAGGGTACAGCTATGATGAACCTACAAGAGGCACTCAATACCTCGTGGAATATTCCAGCCTTTTGGACATATCAAATGCTTCAACGTCATGATGTTGACGTTGAGGGTTACATGACCAAGATGGGTTATAAGATTGCTAACTACAATATCGAGAGTTTACCTCTTGGCGGGGGAATTGAAACCACGGTTGCCCAGCAAGTAAATGCCTATCAGATGCTTTCAAATGGTGGCGTCTATGAGAAGGGTCATATGATTGATAGTATTACTGACCGGACTGGCGAAGTTATCTATCAGCATAAATCTGAAGGGGTTCAAGTCTTTTCAAGAGCTACGGCTAGCATCATGGATAACCTGCTCAAGGAAGTTGTGGTTAAGGGAGCGACAACTCAATTTCATTCTGAATTGAAAAATGTCAATGGTGCAGCAGCCTCAGCTGACTGGATGGGTAAAACAGGAACGACAGATAACTTTGCAGATGCTTGGTTGATCGTCTCAACGCCTGGTATTACTCTTGGTGGTTGGGCTGGTTATGACAATAATACACCAACCAATTCTAAAACGGGTTACACCTACAATGCGCAATATATGGCTCGTTTAACTTCCGCCATCTACAATGCCAATCCAGGTATTTTTAAAACGGGAGATAAGTTTAATATCGATTCAAGTGCTATTAAGGCAAGTGTGCTCAAATCAACAGGCCTTAAACCAGCAACAGTGTCTGTCAATGGTCGTAATGTTTCTGTAAGTGGTGAAATGGTCGATACTTATTGGGCTAAAAATGGGCCTGGAGATACAACCTACAAATTTGCTATTGGTGGAACTGACAGTGACTATCAAAAAGCCTGGTCTAGCATTCTTGGAGGGCATTAGGAATTCCCAAGAAAACTTGCAAAAAAGCAAAAAATTAGGTATAATATAGACAACTATTTGTCGTCTTACTTGGTTGAAATATTGTCCAATCAAGAGATACAGCAGTTAAATCAACGTTTTTTCGGTCAGATTTAGCTGCTATTTTTGTGCTTATTTTTAGGATTTTCAAGTGTTGTAACTCATATTTAAAGGTTCTAAAAATTCAAATACTAAGAGTTTTGCTTATCCTTGATCAGATAAGTGGATGTTAGTGTTTAATCACTTGTTAATGGGACAAGCGACTGAACAAGGCAGAAGACAAATATTTAAAGTGCACGACTTGCAAAGCAGGTCTCGAATGTAGAAAAGGAGTAGAAGACTTGGCAGGACATGACGTTCAATACGGGAAACATCGTACCCGTCGTAGTTTTTCAAGAATCAAAGAAGTTCTTGATTTACCAAACTTGATTGAAATCCAAACGGATTCATTCAAAGAATTCTTGGATACTGGTCTTAAAGAGGTTTTTGAGGATGTACTTCCTATCTCAAACTTCACAGACACTATGGAATTGGAATTCGTTGGTTACGAATTGAAAGAGCCTAAGTATACACTTGAAGAAGCTCGTATCCACGATGCATCATACTCAGCACCTATCTTTGTGACTTTCCGTCTTATTAACAAAGAAACTGGTGAAATCAAAACTCAGGAAGTCTTCTTCGGAGATTTCCCTATTATGACTGAGATGGGTACTTTCATCATCAATGGTGGTGAACGTATTATCGTTTCTCAGTTGGTGCGCTCACCTGGTGTTTACTTTAACGATAAGGTTGATAAAAACGGTAAAGTGGGTTATGGATCAACAGTTATCCCTAACCGTGGGGCATGGCTTGAGCTTGAAACAGATTCAAAAGACATTGCCTACACTCGTATCGACCGTACACGTAAGATTCCATTCACAACGCTTGTGCGTGCGCTTGGATTCTCAGGTGATGACGAAATTGTTGATATCTTTGGTGATAGCGAGTTGGTTCGTAATACCATTGAAAAAGATATCCACAAAAACCCAGCAGATTCACGTACTGATGAAGCGCTTAAAGAAATTTATGAACGTCTTCGTCCAGGTGAACCAAAAACTGCCGACAGCTCACGTAGCTTGCTTGTAGCTCGTTTCTTTGATCCACGTCGTTATGACTTGGCTGCTGTTGGTCGTTACAAAGTCAATAAAAAACTTAACATCAAGACACGTCTTTTGGGACAAACAATTGCTGAAAACTTGGTAGATCCTGAAACAGGTGAAATCCTTGTTGAAGCTGGTACTGAAATGACACGTGATGTGATTGATTCAATCGCAGAATACTTGGATGGTGATTTGAACAAATTTGTATACACACCAAACGATTATGCGGTGGTTACAGAACCTGTTGTTCTTCAAAAATTCAAGGTTGTTGCACCAAATGATCCAGATCGTGTGGTTACAATTGTTGGTAATGCCAACCCAGATGACAAAGTTCGTGCTTTGACAACAGCGGATATCTTGGCTGAAATGAGTTACTTCCTCAACCTTGCTGAAGGTATCGGTAAAGTAGACGATATCGACCACCTTGGTAACCGTCGTATCCGTGCCGTTGGTGAATTGCTTGCTAACCAATTCCGTATTGGTTTGGCTCGTATGGAACGTAACGTACGTGAGCGTATGTCAGTTCAAGATAACGAAGTCTTGACACCACAACAAATCATCAATATTCGCCCTGTAACTGCTGCTGTTAAAGAATTCTTCGGTTCTTCACAGTTGTCACAGTTCATGGACCAACACAACCCATTGTCAGAGTTGTCACACAAACGTCGTTTGTCAGCCTTGGGACCTGGTGGTTTGACACGTGACCGTGCCGGATATGAAGTTCGTGACGTGCACTACACGCACTACGGTCGTATGTGTCCAATTGAAACACCTGAAGGACCTAACATCGGTTTGATCAATAACTTGTCTTCATATGGACACCTTAACAAGTACGGTTTCATTCAAACACCATATCGTAAGGTTGACCGTGCAACTGGTAAAGTAACCAACGAAGTGGTTTGGTTGACTGCTGATGAAGAAGATGAGTACACAGTTGCTCAGGCTAACTCTAAATTGAACGAAGATGGAACATTTGCAGAAGAAATCGTTATGGGTCGTCACCAAGGTAATAACCAAGAGTACCCATCACACCTTGTAGATTTTGTGGATGTTTCTCCTAAACAGGTAGTTGCCGTTGCGACAGCATGTATTCCTTTCTTGGAAAACGATGACTCTAACCGTGCCCTCATGGGTGCCAACATGCAACGTCAGGCTGTGCCTTTGATTGATCCTAAAGCACCTTATGTTGGTACTGGTATGGAATATCAAGCTGCCCACGATTCAGGAGCTGCAGTTATCGCCCAACACGATGGTAAAGTTGTCTACTCTGATGCTGATAAAGTTGAAGTTCGTCGTGAAGATGGTTCTCTTGATGTTTATACTATTCAAAAATTCCGTCGTTCAAACTCAGGTACTGCCTATAACCAACGTACTTTGGTTAAGGTTGGCGATATTGTTGAAAAAGGTGACTTTATCGCTGATGGTCCATCTATGGAAGGTGGAGAAATGGCCCTAGGTCAAAACCCTATCGTCGCATACATGACATGGGAAGGTTACAACTTCGAGGATGCCGTTATCATGAGTGAGCGTCTTGTGAAAGATGACGTTTATACATCTGTTCACTTGGAAGAATTCGAATCAGAAACACGCGATACAAAGCTTGGGCCTGAAGAAATCACACGTGAATTGCCAAACGTTGGTGAAGAAGCCCTCAAAGACCTTGACGAAATGGGTATTATCCGTATCGGTGCTGAGGTTAAAGAAGGTGACATTCTTGTTGGTAAGGTAACACCTAAGGGTGAAAAAGACCTTTCTGCTGAAGAACGTCTTCTCCACGCTATCTTTGGTGATAAATCTCGTGAAGTACGTGATACATCACTCCGTGTACCTCACGGTGGTGATGGTGTCGTTCGTGATGTTAAAATCTTCACACGTGCAAACGGTGACGAATTGCAATCAGGTGTTAACATGCTTGTTCGTGTTTACATCGCTCAAAAACGTAAGATCAAGGTCGGAGATAAGATGGCCGGTCGTCACGGTAACAAAGGGGTTGTTTCTCGTATTGTTCCGGTTGAAGACATGCCTTACCTTCCAGACGGTACACCAGTTGATATCATGTTGAACCCACTTGGGGTGCCATCACGTATGAACATCGGTCAGGTTATGGAACTTCACCTTGGTATGGCTGCACGTAACTTGGGTATCCACATCGCAACACCAGTCTTTGATGGAGCAAGCTCAGAAGACCTTTGGGATACTGTTCGTGAAGCAGGTATGGATAGTGATGCTAAGACAATCCTTTACGATGGACGTACAGGTGAACCATTTGATAACCGTGTGTCAGTTGGTGTCATGTACATGATCAAACTTCACCACATGGTTGATGATAAACTTCACGCTCGTTCAGTAGGTCCTTACTCACTTGTTACCCAACAACCTCTTGGTGGTAAAGCACAATTTGGTGGACAACGTTTCGGTGAGATGGAGGTTTGGGCCCTTGAAGCTTATGGTGCATCAAATATCCTTCAAGAAATCTTGACTTACAAGTCAGATGACGTTAACGGACGTTTGAAAGCCTATGAAGCTATCACTAAAGGTAAACCAATTCCAAAACCAGGTGTACCAGAATCATTCCGAGTACTTGTTAAAGAATTGCAATCACTTGGTCTTGATATGCGTGTCCTTGATGAGGATGACTACGAAGTTGAATTACGTGATCTTGATGAAGGTGAAGACGATGATGTCATGCACGTTGATGATCTTGAAAAAGCACGTATACAACAAGCCAAAGAAGCTGCTGAATTAGAAAAAGCTAAAGAAGAAGCTTCAGATAAAACAGAATAAAATAAGCTTTAGAGAGGGAGTTCACTCTCTCTGCTAAGGTAGCTGATAAAGGTGAGAATAGCGCTGCTATTGTCAATAGAACAAAAGAAAGGTAATACTAGTGGTTGACGTAAATCGATTTAAAAGTATGCAAATCACACTAGCTTCACCAACTAAGGTCCGTTCATGGTCTTATGGTGAAGTTAAGAAACCTGAAACAATCAACTACCGTACGCTCAAACCAGAACGCGAAGGTCTCTTCGACAAAGTGATTTTTGGTCCTACCAAAGACTGGGAATGTGCGTGTGGGAAATACAAACGTATCCGTTATAAAGGTATCGTTTGTGACCGCTGTGGTGTTGAAGTAACACGTGCTAAGGTTCGTCGTGAACGTATGGGTCACATCGAGTTGAAAGCACCAGTATCACACATCTGGTACTTCAAGGGAATCCCTTCTCGTATGGGATTGACTTTGGACATGAGTCCTCGTGCGCTTGAAGAAGTTATTTACTTCGCAGCTTATGTGGTTATTGATCCAAAGGAAACACCACTTGAACCAAAATCTCTCTTGACAGAACGTGAATATCGTGAAAAATTGCAAGAGTATGGACATGGTTCATTTGTCGCTAAAATGGGTGCAGAAGCTATCCAAGATCTCTTGAAACAAGTGGATTTGGAAGCTGAAATTGCTGAACTCAAAGAAGAGTTGAAGACAGCAACTGGTCAAAAACGTGTTAAGGCTGTTCGTCGTTTGGACGTTCTTGATGCCTTCTATAAGTCTGGTAACAAACCAGAATGGATGGTTCTTAACATTTTGCCAGTATTGCCACCAGACCTTCGTCCAATGGTTCAATTGGATGGTGGACGTTTTGCGGCATCAGACTTGAACGATCTTTATCGTCGTGTTATCAACCGTAACAACCGTTTGGCTCGTTTGCTTGAATTGAATGCTCCAGGTATCATCGTGCAAAACGAAAAACGTATGTTGCAAGAAGCGGTAGATGCCCTTATCGATAATGGACGTCGTGGTCGTCCAATTACTGGACCAGGTAGTCGTCCACTTAAATCTTTGAGCCACATGCTTAAAGGTAAACAAGGTCGTTTCCGTCAAAACTTGCTTGGTAAACGTGTTGACTTCTCTGGACGTTCCGTTATCGCCGTTGGTCCAACACTTAAAATGTACCAATGTGGTGTGCCACGTTTGATGGCCATCGAACTTTTCAAACCATTTGTGATGCGTGAAATCGTTGCGCGTGAATACGCAGGTAACGTGAAAGCCGCTAAACGTATGGTTGAACGTGGTGATGAACGTATTTGGGATATTCTTGAAGATGTTATCAAGGAACACCCAGTACTTCTTAACCGCGCACCTACCCTCCACCGTTTGGGTATCCAGGCCTTTGAACCTGTCTTGATTGATGGTAAGGCCCTTCGTCTTCACCCATTGGTATGTGAGGCCTACAATGCCGACTTTGACGGTGACCAAATGGCCATCCACGTTCCATTGTCTGAAGAAGCTCAAGCTGAAGCACGTTTGCTCCTTCTTGCGGCTGAACATATCCTTAACCCTAAAGACGGTAAACCGGTCGTAACGCCATCTCAGGATATGGTTCTTGGTAACTACTACTTGACTATGGAAGAAGAAGGCCGTGAGGGTGAAGGTATGGTCTTCAAGGATATTGATGAGGCAGTTATGGCTTATCGTAATGGTTATGTTCACTTGCATAGCCGTGTAGGTATTGCAGTAGACAGCATGCCTGATAAACCTTGGAAAGAAAACCAACTTCACAAGATTTTGGTTACAACTGTTGGTAAGATTCTCTTTAACTCAATCATCCCAGCAGAAATTCCATATCTTCAAGAAACAACAAATGAGAACTTGACAGATAGTACACCAGATAAATACTTCCTTGAACCAGGTCAAGATATCCAAACAGTTATTGATAGTTTGGAAATTAATGCACCATTCAAGAAGAAAAATCTTGGTAACATCATCGCTGAAACCTTCAAACGTCTTCGTACGACTGAAACATCAGCCTTCCTTGACCGTTTGAAAGACCTTGGTTACTACCACTCAACACTTGCTGGTTTGACAGTGGGTATCGCCGATATTCCAGTTATCGATAACAAACAAGAAATTATCGATGCTGCTCACCACCGTGTTGAAGAAATTAACAAGGCCTTCCGTCGTGGTTTGATGACAGATGATGACCGTTATGTTGCTGTTACAACAACATGGCGTGAAGCGAAAGAAGCACTTGAAAAACGTCTGATTGAAACACAAGATCCTAAGAACCCAATCGTTATGATGATGGACTCAGGAGCCCGTGGTAACATCTCTAACTTCTCTCAACTTGCTGGTATGCGTGGTTTGATGGCCGCTCCTAACGGACGTATCATGGAATTGCCTATCCTTTCAAACTTCCGTGAAGGTTTGAGCGTTTTGGAAATGTTCTTCTCTACTCACGGTGCGCGTAAAGGTATGACCGATACGGCCCTTAAGACAGCCGACTCAGGTTACCTTACTCGTCGTTTGGTTGATGTTGCCCAAGATGTTATCATCCGTGAAGACGACTGTGGAACAGACCGTGGTCTTCTCATCCGTGCGATTACTGATGGTAAAGAAGTTACGGAAACACTTGAAGAACGTCTTCAAGGTCGTTACACTAAGAAATCAGTTAAGAATCCTACAACAGGTGAAGTAATCGTAGGTCCAGATACTTTGATTACTGAAGACATGGCTGCTGCTATTGTCAATGCTGGTGTTGAAGAAGTAACTATCCGTTCAGTCTTTACATGTAACACACGTCACGGTGTCTGCCGTCACTGTTACGGTATCAACTTGGCAACAGGTGATGCGGTTGAAGTTGGTGAAGCAGTTGGTACTATCGCCGCTCAATCTATCGGGGAACCTGGTACACAGCTTACTATGCGTACCTTCCACACCGGTGGGGTAGCCTCAAACACCGATATCACACAGGGTCTTCCACGTATCCAGGAAATCTTTGAAGCACGTAACCCTAAAGGGGAAGCGGTTATCACTGAAGTTAAGGGTACTGTTATTGAAATCGAAGAAGATGCTGCAACACGTACTAAGAAAGTCTTCGTTCAAGGTAAGACTGGAATGGGTGAATACGTTGTTCCATTTACAGCTCGTATGAAAGTTGAAGTGGGTGACGAAGTACACCGTGGTGCGGCCTTGACAGAAGGTTCAATCCAACCTAAACGTCTCCTTGAAGTACGTGATACCTTGTCAGTTGAAACTTATCTTCTTGCAGAAGTACAAAAAGTTTACCGTAGCCAAGGGGTAGAAATCGGTGACAAACACGTCGAAGTAATGGTTCGTCAAATGCTTCGTAAAGTACGTGTTATGGATCCAGGTGATACAGATCTCCTTCCAGGTACACTTATGGACATTTCTGACTTCACAGATGCTAACAAGGATATTGTTATCTCTGGTGGTGTTCCTGCAACATCTCGTCCAGTCCTTCTTGGTATTACGAAAGCCTCACTTGAAACAAATTCATTCTTGTCAGCGGCTTCCTTCCAAGAAACAACACGTGTCCTTACAGATGCAGCTATCCGTGGTAAGAAAGACCATCTCCTTGGTCTTAAAGAAAATGTTATCATTGGTAAGACTATCCCTGCTGGTACAGGTATGGCCCGTTACCGTAACATTGAACCACTTTCAGTTAACGAAGTTGAAGTTATTGAAAATATTGCTGTTGATGAAGCAATTGTGGAATCATCTGAAGACTAAAACGAAAGCAAAAGAACTCACAATGAATTGTGGGTTCTTTTCGTATTTATATGACTAGAATCTCTTCTATTTTTGATAAATATAAAATATAAGACCATTTTTTTTATCTTTTCCAGAAAATTTTGTATAATAAGAACACCAAAGATGAAGTGAGAAAGAAAAATGTACCAAGTAGTTGAAATGAAAGGGGATTTGGAACCGTGGTGGTTCCTAGAAGGCTGGCAAGAGGATATCATCAGTACTAAGGAATTTGAAAATTTTTACGATGCCCTCAAGTACTATAAAAAACTTTGGTTTGCGATGGAAGAAACCTTGCCAAGTTATATCAGCCGTAGTAGTGTCATGACTGCTTTTTGGGATCAAGAGGATAAGCACTGGTGTGAGGAGTGTGACGAATACCTGCAGGTCTATCAATCGATTGCTCTTTTGGATGATTGGCAGGAAATTCCTGAGGAAAAATACCGTCCGGGATATGAAAAGCGAAATGACCTTCCAAATCATGCCCACTGTAAAATTAAACGTTAAATAATGCAGAAGCTCGAAATTATCGAGCTTTTTTTCATTTTCTTAAACTTTTTACGAATAGGTCTATGAGGAGGTCCTTATGGTAACAGAATTTGCTAAGGAAATGATCAAAAATGCTGATAGTTGTGGGGCTCAAGACATCTATGTCATTCCACGTCAGGATAATTACGAGCTCTATATGCGAGTTGGCCAGGAGAGGAGATTAATTGATGTATATCGGCCTGATTTCATGGCTAGTCTTATTGGTCACTTTAAATTTGTGGCGGGAATGATGGTGGGTGAGAAGCGTAGGAGTCAACTAGGTTCCTGTGACTATGATTGTGGTGATGGTCAAAGAGTTTCTCTGCGTTTGTCTACCGTTGGGGATTATCGTGGCTTAGAAAGTTTAGTTATTCGTGTTCTACATTCCGAACGTCGAGAATTAGTGTACTGGAATCAAGGAATCCAGCCTATTATGGATGCTTTGGATTATCGTGGCTTATATCTCTTTGCAGGTCCCGTTGGTTCTGGAAAGACTACGCTTATGCATGAGTTGGTTCAGGAGCGTTTTAAGGGGCAGCAGGTGATTTCGATTGAGGATCCTGTGGAAATTAAACAGGATAATGTTTTGCAACTTCAGGTGAATCAAGCAATTGACATGACCTATGATAATTTGATTAAGCTATCACTGCGTCACCGCCCGGATGTTTTGATTATTGGAGAAATTCGAGATAAGGAGACTGCTCGAGCGGTTATTAGAGCTAGTCTGACGGGAATGACTGTTCTTTCAACTATTCACGCAAAGAGTGTGTCAGGTGTTTATGAGCGTCTTCTGGACCTTGGTGTAGATAAGTCTGAGTTGGATAATGCCCTTCAAGGGATTGCCTACATGCGTCTGATTAAGGGAGGAGGTGTGATTGATTTTGCCAGTGAAAATTTCCAAAGCCACTCGTCAACCAGCTGGAACCAGCAGTTGGAAGGCTTGGTTAAACAAGGATATCTCACTGAAGGGGATATCCAAGGGGAAAAAATTAAAGATTAATCAGCAACTCAAGGTTATCCAGCTTTTCAAACAACTTTTAAAGGCAGGGTTTACCTTGACTGAAATCGTAGCCTTTTTGGAGCGAAGTCACTTGTTGAAAGAATCGTCCTTGTCTCTTATGAAAGCAAGTTTAATGCGAGGCGATAGGTTGGACCAGATGTTTGCAACAGTGGGCTTTTCGGACAATATTGTTACTCAGATTGCCCTTGCTGATAAGCACGGTAATCTTCTAGTAAGTCTAACCAAGATTGAAATCTATATGCTTCGCATGACCAAGGTTCGTAAGAAACTCATGGAGGTAGCGACCTACCCTATTCTACTTCTGGGTTTCCTGATTCTGATTATGTTGGGGCTCAAAAATTATCTTCTGCCTCAACTGTTAGAGGGGGATGGTAAGGAGAATTGGGCTGTACAGTTGGTTCAGATTTTTCCCCAGCTCTTTTTTGTGACTTTGTGCGGACTTCTTGTATTAAGCTTAATTCTCTATCTATGGGTCAAACGCCAGCCAGCCCTTGTCTTTTACCGACGAATGACAAAAATCCCTTTTATAGGCCAAACTGTCAGGCTATATACGACCGCCTATTATGCTAGGGAATGGGGAAATCTCTTAGGGCAAGGTATTGACTTGCTAGACTTAGTTGCTCTAATGAAAGAGCAAAAGTCCAAGCTTTTTCGTGAGCTGGGGGCTGATTTAGAAGAAGCCTTGATGCTAGGACAGAGTTTTCCTGACCGTATTGCTAGTCACCCTTTCTTCACTAAGGAACTATCCTTAATTATTGCTTATGGAGAGGCTAATGCTAGGTTGGGCTATGAGTTAGAAGTCTATGCTGAAGAGGTTTGGCAGACTTTCTTCAACCGTCTTAATAAGGCAACAACCTTTGTGCAACCCCTCATTTTTGTTATTGTTGCTGTCGTGATTGTAATGATCTATGCAGCTATGCTATTACCAATGTATCAAAATATGGAAGGAATGATGTCATGAAAATGATGTTGAAAAAATTGAATGCCGTTAAATTACGTGCTTTTACGCTGATTGAAATGCTGGTCGTGCTTCTCATTATCAGTATTCTCCTTTTGCTCTTTGTACCTAACTTGAGCAAGCAGAAGGATTCTGTTAAAGAGACTGGAAATGCGGCTGTGGTCAAGGTCGTGGATTCTCAAGCAGAACTTTATGAAATGAAGAATAACAAGACAGCTAGCTTAGCCGCTCTTGTTTCAGAAGGTCAAATCACGCAAAAACAGGCAGATTCATACAATGATTACTATGCGAAACATGGTGGCGAAAGCCGCTCAGTGGCCAATTAGAGCCTTTACCTTGTTGGAGAGTCTGGTGACTCTAGCAGTGGTTGCCTTTCTCACTCTGAGTTTGTCAGGCTCAGTCACAGGTATTTTTCAGCAGGTTGAGACTAATCTTTTTTATCTGCGCTTTGAGTACCTATACCGAGATAGTCAGCGCTTGGCAGCGGCGGAAGGGTCCAATGTTGAATTGCAGTTGTCCAAGGATAAAATCAGTAACGGAAAATCAAGTCTGGTGATTCCAAAAAATATACATCTGGATAAGGGGCAGACGCTAGTGTTTGATGCCAAAGGAGGCAACTCTAGCCTCACAAAGATTCGTTTTTCAAGTGATAAGGAGGTGGTGACCTATCAGCTTAACATGGGCAGCGGTAAATATAAAAAGACGGTCTCTTAGAGGCTATATTCTTATCGAAAGCTTGGTAGCAATGGCTGTCTTAGTACTCGTCAGTGGTCTTATCTTGGATCAGATCAATACCAATCGTAGGCTAATGGCTAGGAATCTCCACCAACAGGAGGTCTTGAGTGTGGCAACCATGGCAGTTCAGACCAAACAGGATCAGTTGACCTTAAATGGCATCACAGTGACAGTAAAACGTAGCAAGCAAGGTATCGCGGTTTATGAATCAGGAAAGGAGATTATTCATGTCTCTCAATAGCAAGGTTCGTGCTTTTACCCTCTTGGAATGTCTAGTGGCCTTGTTGGTGATTGCTGGTTCAGTTCAAGTTTATCAAGGTCTGACCACAGTATTGGTGAGCAATGTTAAGCAGGTCAAGCAACAAGAAAGCCAAGACTGGCTTCTATTTGTTCAACAAATGGAAGCAGAATTAGAAGGTTGTCAGTTGGTAAAGGTAGAGGGGAACAAACTCTATGTCAAGCAGGATAATCAAGACCTGGCTTTTGGACTTTCAAGTGCTACTGATTTTCGAAAAACAAATGCTGACGGTCGAGGCTACCAACCAATGCTTTTTAATGTAAAAGCTAGTACAATTAGCCAAAATAACCAGATAGTCACCATCCAAGTGACTCTTAAAAATGGGCTACAAAGGAGTTTTGTTTATGCTTTTGAAAAAACAGGTTAGGGGAGGCGTTCTTCTTTACGCTCTTTTTATGGCTGGCATTTTCACACTTCTTCTGCATGTTTATCTGGAGCGGGTGGTTGCTAGCTCTAGACAGAACCAAGCGCAAATGATTTCCAGTCAAAGTCGTCTCATGGCAGAGATGACCATGGACTTGGCGGACAAGGAAGCAGGTGCTTTTAGTTTCTCTCAGGGAACTACGACTTATGAGGTTAAGGACAAACAAGTGATTGTTAGAGTTGCCAGTAAAGGCCAAATCAAGACCTATCGTTATGTGAAGAAGCAGGAGCAGAAATAGAAATTCTCTTTCCTTTTTGATATGATAGAAGGATGGAGGAAATCATGAATTTTGAAGCAATTGAGACAGCCTTTGAGCTGTTGTTAGAAAATGTCCAAACCATTGAAAATGATCTTGGAACCCATGCTTACGATGCGCTTATTGAGCAAAATTCTTATTATTTGGGGGCTGAGGTAGCTAATGAAGTCATTATCAAAAACAACGAGAAATTACGTGCTCTTGATCTAAGTAAAGAGGAGTGGCGTCGTGCTTTTCAGTTCTTGTTTATCAAGCTAGGGCAATTGGAAGCCTTACAAGCCAATCACCAATTTACACCTGATGCTATTGGATTTATCATTCTTTATCTACTTGAAGGTTTGACCAAGGACGACCAATTAGATGTTTTGGAGATTGGTTCGGGGACAGGAAACTTGGCTGAAACTCTTCTAAATAATAGTCAGAAAAACCTTAATTATATGGGAATGGAAGTTGACGATCTCCTTATCGATTTGTCAGCTAGTATTGCTGATGTGGTGAATTCGAGTGCAGTTTACATCCAAGAAGATGCTGTTCGACCACATATTCTCAAAGAGAGTGATGTTATTATCAGTGACCTACCTGTTGGTTACTACCCTAATGACGAAATTGCGAGTCGTTTCAAGGTTGCAGCAACCGGTGAACACACCTATGCCCATCACCTTCTCATGGAGCAATCACTCAAGTACCTGAAGAAAGATGGTATTGCTATTCTTTTGGCACCAACTAATCTTTTGACAAGCCCACAAAGTGATTTGCTTAAGAAATGGCTATCAGGCTATGCTGATATTATTGCCGTTATCACTCTTCCAGAATCCGCTTTTGGTAATAAACAGAACATGAAATCTATCTTTGTGCTTAAAAAACAAACTGAAAATGCTCCTGAGACCTTTGTTTATCCGCTTAGTGATTTGCAAAATCCAGAAATTCTCAAGGATTTCACAGAGAATTTCCAAAAATGGAAATCAGATAATTCCATTTTCTAGCAAAACATGGTAGAATAGGACTATATTATTGAAAGCGTTTTACAAAGAGGTGGCTTATGACAAAAACAATAGCAATTAATGCAGGAAGCTCAAGCTTGAAATGGCAACTATATGAGATGCCAGATGAAGTTGTTCTTGCTAAGGGTTTGATTGAACGTATCGGCTTGAAAGATTCTGTTTCAACAGTAAAATTTGATGACCGTTCAGAATCTCAAACTCTAGATATTGCTGACCATGTTCAGGCGGTTAAAATCTTACTTGATGACTTGATTCGTTTTGACATTATCAAGAGTTATGATGAAATTACAGGTGTTGGTCACCGTGTAGTCGCTGGTGGGGAATACTTCAAAGAATCAAGCTTGGTTGATGAGGAAGCCTTGGCTAAGATTGAAGAATTGTCAGCCTTAGCACCTTTACACAATCCAGGTGCAGCTTCAGGGATTCGTGCCTTTAAGGAGCTCCTCCCAGATATTACAAGTGTTGCTGTTTTTGATACAGCCTTCCATACATCTATGCCGGAAGTGGCCTACCGTTATCCAGTGCCTAATCGTTACTATACAGACTACCAAGTCCGTAAGTATGGAGCACACGGAACTAGCCACCAATATGTTTCTCAAGAAGCAGCTAAGTTGTTAGGCAAGCCAATTGAAGAAACTAAGATTATCACAGCCCATGTGGGAAATGGTGTTTCAATTACTGCGGTTGATGGTGGTAAATCAGTAGACACATCAATGGGGTTGACACCACTTGGTGGCGTTATGATGGGAACACGTACTGGGGACCTTGACCCTGCGATTATTCCATTTGTTATTGATCGTGAGCCTGAAATGGCAGATGCTGAGCGTATCCGTCACGTCTTTAATAAGGAATCAGGTCTTCTTGGCATTTCTGAAAAATCAAGTGATATGCGTGATATCATTGCTGGTAAGAATGCTGGCGATGAAAAATGTGCCTTGGCTTATGATCTTTATGTGGATCGTTTGCGTAAATACATTGCTCAATACTTCGGTGTGTTGAACGGAGCGGATGCTATCGTCTTTACAGCAGGTATTGGTGAAAACTCTGCGGAAGTTCGTGCTTCAGTTTTGGATGGTCTCACTTGGTTTGGTATTGAAGTGGATTCTAGAAAGAATGTCTTTGGACATGTAGGCGATATTACAACAGCAGAGTCAGCTGTTAAAGTATTTGTTATCCCAACAGACGAAGAGTTGGTGATTGCGCGTGATGTTGAGCGCCTTAAAACTAAATAAGTTATCAAAAATTTGATAAGACCAGAAAAGTTGGCCGAGTGATTGGTCAGCTTTTTTGAATGTTCTGAAAGAATCATTCGCCTATGGCTATATATGTGTAATTCTATAAGTAAAGAAAACTTTACAAAAAATGTAAAAAAGACTTTACAAAACATGTAAAGTGAACTATACTATAAATGTAAAGTTAACTTAACAAAGAAAAGTAAGGAGTTTAACTATTTGAGAATAAACGATAAAGTTGAGGTACCACATGGAAACAAAAATTCAGGAACTTCGCAAGGCTAATAAGGTTAGTCAGGCAGAGTTAGCAGATGAAATGGGGGTCACGAGACAGACCATCATTTCACTCGAAAAAGGTCGCTATAATGCGTCGTTGGAACTGGCTTTTAAAATTGCTAGGTATTTTGGAAAGACTATTGAAGAAGTCTTTATTTTTGAGGAAGATTAAGGAGAAAAGATATGTTTAAACAAGTCATGAAAAAAATTGGTGTTATTGTTTTAGCGCTCACTCTACTAATCTTAGATTTAACACTATTAGGTGCTTTCCCACTACTTACTCAGGATGGTAAGTTTTCACTTGTGGAGCAAATAGGTTACGGTGTTTGGGCATTAGGGAGTTTGGCTATTTTTATCGTGATTGCTTATAGATTTAAACTCTTATCGCTTAAAGAGATTAATTGGAGACGCCTCGTTGTGATTGCTTCTCTTAATCTCGTCATCTTTTTCCTAGGTGATCTTCTAGGGTATTTTGTTGGTCAGTTAACACACAATGCGACTATGGAAAATCAAGATGCTTTAAATAAGATATTTATTCACGTACCATTCTATCTTCACCTAGTAGTCGTCGGTTTTATTATTCCGATTATGGAAGAAATCATTTTTAGGGGACTCTTAGCCAAGGTGCTTTTTGGAAAATACTTTAAGACGGGTCTTGTTATTTCCAGTCTTCTCTTTATGGCTGGTCACTCAGCATTTACGCTTCAGACAATTATCATCTATGGTATTATGTCAGCTGGTCTTGCGATAACATATTATAAGACGAAGCATATCGAGTACAGTATGGGTGTCCATATCTTAAACAATAGCATAGTTGTACTACTCAGCCTTTTCGTTTAAGGTGAATGTTTAAGGTTATCATTGAAAAAATGTATATTGCTCTTTTAAAGGATAATGAATGGAGAATTAGGATATGTTAATAAAAATGTTATTAGGAAATAGAAAAACAGAGGCCGAATTTAAGAAATACATTACACGAGTAGCCTGTTCTCTTTTTTGCTTGGGTGTTTTGGGATTGTTTGTTGTTCGCTCTAACAGTCTTAGTGATTATGCTCTAGGCTTAGTTTTGGGACTTACCCTTGGGGTTTATGCCTTGTCAATCTATTATTTTGCGACACTTACCCATCCTAAACGCCTTCATCGGATGTATATTGCAGCTTACGATGAGCGAAATAAACAGATTTTAATGGCGTCAGCAGTTGCAACTCTGATTCTAGAGTTTTTGCTTATCTTTGCTTTAATCGCCCTATATGCCTTTGTCAATATTCAGTTGCCCTATGTTGCAGTCTTATCTGTCTTGCTCTATGGCTTAGTATTGGGATTTGCCCTTATTCGTATCATTCTATCTAAAATAGGGTGAGAGCCCATATTATCATGAAAAATTCACCTTTCGTGCTCTTATTATCTTGTCAAATAAGTTTTGTTGTATTATAATAAAGATACAAATAAATGATGAAAAGAGGTGGCTTCTCATGAACAAAGGGTCAATTCTCAAACGCTTTCTCTATTTGTTACTAGCTTTCCTAATACTAATTATTGATCAAGTTCCAACCATCTATTTAGGTGTCAAAGATACAAGGTTAGTCTGTCTCTTAATTTTTGTCTTGCTTCTCATGAGCGCAGGAGCTCTTTTCTTAGGAAAACGTCTTGGGCTTTTCGAAGGCTTTAAGGCACTCTCTTCCCTGAAGGCCTGGGGGATGATTGGCTTGACCTACCTAGGTATTTATATCGTTACTAGGATTGGTTCTATGGTCATGATGATGGAAGGTGTTAGTAATAGCACCAATCAGGCAGCCATAGAAAATGCCCATATGAATCCCTTCCTTCTCATAACGTTTACGGTAATTATGGCACCGATTGTGGAAGAGCTGGTTTTTCGAGGGCTCCTCATGGGACGTGTCTTTACCCCCGATTCTATTGTTGGCTTGATTGTTAGTAGTTTACTTTTTGGTCTTGTTCATATGCCGAATAGTATTGGTGTTTGGATTATATATGCAGGTATGGGGTTCGCCCTTGGGATAGCATATCGTAAGTTTCAAAAGTTAGAGTACTGTATCATGGCTCATATCATTAACAATAGTATTGCGGTTTCAATGTTGTTACTCTTGCAATTTTTAGCGCCATATATCAAATAAAGCTCGGAAGATTCCGAGCTTTTTTCTTATAGTTTTTTAGCTTTAGCAATGGTTGTATCAATACTTGAAACCACACTATGGGTGAGGCCTGTACGCTCAAGGTCCATGAGACCAGCGATAGTGGTCCCACCAGGGCTACAGACCTTGTCAATAAGATCATGTGGGCTGTCGCTACCAAGACTGAGATTTTCAGCGGTAGCTAGAGCCGTCTGTGTGGCAATGGTCAGAGCGACCTGCTTACTTAGGCCATTTTTGACGCCAGCCTTAGCCAGAGACTCGATAAAGAGGGCGATATAGGCCGGACTAGAGCCAGCTAGGGCAGTGAAGGTATCAAAGTCCTTCTCAGCCAATTCAACAGTGGTTCCAAAACTGTCTGTGATTTCCTTGGCAACTGCCAAAAGGTCCTCGGATACCTTATCGTTGGTACAAAGACCAGTAGTGCTCTTGAGAATCTGAGCGTTAAGGTTAGGCATGATACGAATGAGAGGAAGGTCTGGACTGGTAAGTGAAGCGAGGCGTTCCAAGGTTACTCCAGCAGCCATACTCATGATAGGTTGATGGAAATTGAGGCCAGTTAGTACCTTATCAAACATTTGAGGTTTGATACCAAGAATGACTAAATCAGCATTATCCAACAATTCTTGATGGGAAGCAGCAGCTTCAACCTCTAGTTCCTCTGCAATTTGGCGTGAACGAGCCAAGGAAGACCCTGAAATAATGATACGATGTGAGCTTGTATTTAGGCCGTTGATAATGGCTGTCGCCATCTTTCCAACGCCAATAAAACCAATAATCATGGGTTACTCCTTGTCTTAGTAGTTTTTAATCAAATCCACTGTTGAACGATCCAACTTCTTAACAATCGCTTGTAAGAAGGCTTGTGCCTCTAGGAAGTCATCCATCGCATAAAGGGTTTGGTGCGAGTGAATGTAACGGGCACAAACACCGATAGTTGTTGATGGGACACCAGCATTCTGCAAGTGAGCGGCACCAGCATCTGTTCCGCCCGCAGCACAGTAGTATTGATATTTGATACCAGCTTCTTCAGCTGTAGTCAAAAGGAAATCTTTCATATTTGGCAACATGATGTGACCTGGATCGAAGAAACGAATAAGGGTTCCATCACCTACCTTACCTTGATTACCATAGATATCACCTGCAGGAGAACAGTCCACTGCAAAGAAAACTTCAGGATCAAATTTAGTGGTAGAAACATGGGCACCACGTAAACCAACTTCTTCTTGAACGTTGGCACCAGCAATTAGAGTATTATTGAGTTCTTGATCTTTAACGTTTTCCAAGAGTTCACGAATCATGAGAACACCATAACGGTTGTCCCAAGCTTTAGAAATCACATTTTTTTGATTGGCTGTGAGAATCGTTTCTGATTCAGGAATGATGACATCACCTGGGAAAACACCGTAGGCATTAGCCTCTTCTTGGTTGGCAAAACCAGCATCAAAGACGATATCAGAAACACTAGGAAGACTTGAAGCCCCGCCACTAGCACGTAAGAAATGAGGTGGCACCGAACCTGAGATAACAGGATAAACACGACCATCACGGGTGTGTAGGGTAAAGCGTTGTGAGCTGACAACCAGTGGGTTCCAACCACCAAGTTCGACGACACGGAAAGTCCCGTCTGCCTTGATTTCCTTAATCATAAACCCAACTTCGTCCATGTGGGCAGCCACGAGCACCTTAGGGGCATTTTCCGCCTGGCTATGCTTGATACCGAAAATACCACCGAGACCATCTGTTTGGACCTCATCTACGAGTGGTGTAATATTTTGGCGAAGGTAGTCGCGTACTGGCGCTTCAAAGCCTGAAGTAGCACTGAGCTCGGTTACTTCTTTAATTTTATCAAATAGGGTAGTCATAAAATCCTCCTTGAGTAGTACTTGTTACTATTTTAGCACGATTCTTAAGAGATAGGTAGCCTCTCCCCATTCGTCTAAAAATATGGTAAAATGTTTCATATGAAACGTAAAACATTGGCCTTGTTTGCTGGAGGCGTAGGAGCTTTAGGTCTCTTGGCAATGGCAGAGAAGTATAGACAGTCACGTGCAGAAATGAAGAAGGCTGCATTAATCCAAGATATTAGACAAGAATTATCTCACTTGGGGACTATCGCAGTCCTTTATACCAATCCCACTGAAAAGGAAAATCCAGGGCTTACAGGAGGTATCGTCTTAGAGGATGGACGTGCCTATAGCTTTGTTTATGCAGAGGATATCTTGACCTATGAGGAGGAGCAGGCATGATTATTCCTAAGAATCTTGAAGAACTGGCAAGCTATGTTGAAAGTGATCAAAAGGTGGTTTTCTTTTTCACTGCCGATTGGTGTCCAGACTGCCAGTTCATTTATCCCGTTATGCCTGACATCGAAGCCCTCCATCCAGATATGACCTTTGTGCGTGTTAATCGTGATGATTATATGGCTTTGGCACAAACTTGGAATATTTTTGGTATCCCAAGTTTTGTTGTGACTAAGAAAGGTCAGGAATTGGGGCGCTTGGTCAATAAAGCTCGTAAAACCAAAGAAGAAATCAATGCCTTTTTGTCGGAGATTTAAAAGATGAAAATCAATCACTTTCCTAATATCTCTCTTGATATTTCAGAAACCAAAGAAAAGTATCTGACAGAAAAAAATGAGAGGATCATCGAAGAATTATGCCAAGTTTTAGTAGAGCATTCCAAAATTGAAAGTGATATCTTCCTAAAACACCAAGAAATAAACACCTACAAAAAGGAAAATAATCTTCCTACACATCAAACTATTCCTGGAGAAATGGAGTTATTTGATGAATTTAAAGTGAAGTTGACTCCTTTAGCTCAAAAACACTTGACTGATAACTGTTATAAAAGAGGTTTTTTAGCTTCTTTTGGTTCTCCAGGCACCTATGATTTTGTGTTAGAGCCCTGTCGAGTTAAGTTTATTATGAAGAGTAAGGCAAAGATGTTTCTCGAATTTTCCTATGGGAATGATTTTTGGTACCATAAGCAATTTATCGTAAAATTAACAGAGAGTGACTGGAAAATTGACAAGATTAGTTATCGCTATGGCAGTAATGACGATTCTTGGCATGTCAGTCGATTTTAAAATCTATAAAAGAACTATTGAAGGAGAACCCATGATTTTTGCATACAATAAGGAACAAGTTGGCGACGTTTTGTTGGTTATTTTGGAAGATACTAAAGACATCAAACGTAGCGTAGAACGTAAAGGTAAAGTGGCGCGTGTCACAGCTGCTGAAACGGGTAAGACTCTTGCTTGGAACATTTTTGAAGCGTCAAGCCTCATTGATATCGAAGGTAACGGTCAAGTTTTCTTGTCAGACCAAGATGTAGCTGTCTTGAACGAAGAATTGGCTAAAGAGGGCTTTGAAGAGCGTTTGGAAAACACACAAGGCCCAGTCTTTGTGGTTGGACAAATTGATGAAATGGTTGCACATCCAGATAGTGACCACCTTAACATCTGCCAAGTGAACATCGGTGATAAGAAGGTCCAAATCGTTGCAGGAGCACCAAACGCAGCGCTTGGGCTTAAAACTATCGTAGCTCTTCCTGGTGCTATGATGCCTAGCGGTACCCTTATCTTCCCAGGAAAACTTCGTGGTGAAGATAGTTATGGTATGATGTGTGCCCCACGTGAGTTGGCACTTCCAAATGCCCCACAAAAACGTGGTATTATTGAACTTGATGATTCAGCAGTAGTCGGTGAGGCTTTTGATCCAGCCAAACACTGGAAAGGGTAAATAAGACAAGAAGCGGTAAGTAAGCCGCTTTTTTGTTTGTCATAAAGAAAGTTTATAGCTAATCATAAAAAAGAAAGATTATGCAAGTTATAATATTTTTCTTAAAATGTAATCAATATTTACTTTAGGAGGTAATTATGCTTACAACTATTCTTTCTGGTGGGCTCATTGGTCTGATATTCGGATTCATTTTGCAACGAACTCGTTTCTGCTTGACTGGTGGTTTCCGAGACATGTACATTGCACGTAATAATACATTATTTTACGCTTTTCTTATTGCAATTACAGTAGAAAGTATAGGAGTACTTTCCCTGATTAAATTAGGTATTATTGGAAACCCTTATGAAGAATTTTCCGTGTTAGGAGCAATTGTGGGCTCCTATCTATTTGGTATTGGAATTGTTCTTGCTGGAGGATGTGCCACAGGAACGTGGTATCGTGCCGGTGAAGGTCTCCTAGGTAGCTGGGTTGCACTATTCTTTTATATGACAAGTGCAGCAGCTATGAAATCAGGATTTCTTGTTCCTTTGAATCAATTAATAGCCAAGCGATGGGTAATTAATGATGATTTAGCTAGTCAATTAGGAATTCCGGTTTGGTATTTTCTTGTTTTCTTAGTAGCTATAACAAGTTTTGTTATCATTCGAGAGTTACGTAAGCCCAGACGTCAGATTGCTACGCTTCCATCAAAATATAAGGGAGTGAGACACTATCTTTTTGAGAAAACTTACCATAAATATTTTGCAGGACTTCTAATAGGTCTTGTTGCTTTTATTGCTTGGCCTGCTAGTCAGTTGACGGGGCGTGTTGGAGGGTTAGGGATTACAACTCCATCAGCACATCTAATTAGTTATATTATTACAGGTGATAGTAAACAGCTTGGTTGGGGTGTTTTTCTTGTATTGGGGATTTTTCTTGGTTCCTTTCTTGCTGCAAAGGGTTCTCGAGAGTTTCGTTGGCGCTTGCCAGACTTGTCAACCATCGGTAAGAGCACACTAGGGGGTATTTTTATGGGAATCGGTGCTTCATGGGCTGGTGGCTGTACGATTGGTAATGGTTTAACAGCTACAGCAATTTTTTCTAGTAAGGGATGGATTGCTTTACCAGTGACTATTTTAGGTGTTTGGACGGCTTCCTATATTATCTTTGTAAAACCCAACAAAAATTAAGAGGAGAATATCATATGGCTTTGATAAAACTTGAAACGGGTGGATTGGTATGTCCATTCCCATTGATTGATGCGAAGAAAAAAATGGCTGAATTAGCTACAGGTGATGAGTTGTTGATAGCTTTCGATTGTACGCAAGCAACGGAAAGTATACCAAACTGGGCTGCAGATAATGATTATCCTGTGACGCGCTTTGAACAAGTCGGCCCTGCTTCATGGGAAATTGTGGTTCAAAAACGTTGAGTTAGTTAAACGAGTAGAGAAAATTTAAAACTCAACTTTTGTAATGAAAATATCTGAGAGAGCAGTATTACTAGAAAAGTAATAACCTTCTATTTACTAGGATTATTAGGACAATTTGGGTATGTAGACTGGAGTGTTAGTAAGGAGTCTCTCAAAGGAATCTGTAAAGCTATTTAAAATAATCTATTTTTTACTTCCTCTTACGAATAGATAGGTGGAGGTAAAAAAATGTATAACAAAGTAATTTTAATTGGACGTTTGACAGCCACTCCTGAAATGGTTAAGACTGCTAGCGATAGGTCTTTTACACGTGTCACAGTTGCGGTTAATCGTCGCTATAAGACGCAAAATGGTGAGCGTGAGGCTGACTTTATTACAGTGGTTGTCTGGGGGCGTTTGGCTGAGACCTTAGCCTCTTATGCTAGCAAGGGGAGTTTAATTTCTCTTGATGGTGAGCTTCGTACCCGTAAGTACGATAAGGATGGCCAAACCCATTACGTTACTGAGGTGCTTTGTTCCTCTTTCCAACTTCTGGAGAGTCGTGCTCAGCGTGCTGTTAGGGAAAATAATCCTGACAATGACTTGGCTGACCTCGTCTTGGAAGAAGAACTTCCCTTCTAGTTTATCCTTTGTCTAGCTATCTAGGTCTCCTATCTTTGAAGCCACCTCTCCAAAAAATCATTATCTTGTTCCATACCTTGTTTTGAAGAATTGTTGGAGATAAAACATTAAACACCTGTTAGACTAATAAACAGTAAAATTAGATAAGACTTAGGATGATAGGGGTTTAAAAGTATAGATAGAGTAGAGAAAGTTATTCGAAAAACCTTAAAATGCAGTTATAACATGGTTTTTTGCTATTTGGTTAATTAGCCAAAACAGTGTACACAATTAACAGTTCTTTCTCATTTATATCATTGTTTTATTACCTATTTTTAAATTAAATGATAGAGGTTTCGTGATAAACTATAGGTGGGTAAGGAAAAAGCTATAAAAGTTACTTTTATAGTAGGCATTATTTGTTTGGAAGGAAAGTGTGAAATATCACAACTAGAACACTATCCTTGCAATTGTTTGAGGCAGTTGCATTTTTGTTTATTGTTGTGAGGCCACAGGTCCATGATTGATTTCACAGACAATTGACTATGACACTCCGACTGACATATGAATTAGGATGTTAAGCGGTCGTTGACTTTTCGTCTAGCCTTGGGGGAACACATTGGTGTGATTCCTAAGACTCACCAGACTAATGTGTTTGAAGCTAGGATGATTCGTCTTAGCTTTTTTTGTGTCCTTTAAAATGGAGATCTTTGGTATTGATTTTCTTATGCTATAATAGAAGGACTAAGCGAGATAATATCTCGCAAATCTTGGAACGGGAGTGATACTAATGCTTGATTTTACCCAAGAAGAGAAAGACTTTTTTATGTCTGAAGCTCTTAAGGAGGCCGAAAAATCTCTAGATAAAGCAGAGATCCCAATTGGCTGTGTCATCGTTAAAGATGGCGAAGTCATCGGTCGTGGGCACAATGCACGTGAGGAGCTCAATCAAGCTATTATGCATGCGGAGGTCATGGCTATTCAGGAGGCTAATAGGGCCGAGGGCAATTGGCGTTTGTTAGATTGTACCCTCTTTGTGACCATTGAACCCTGTGTCATGTGTAGTGGGGCCATCGGCCTGGCTCGTATTCCTAAAGTTATCTATGGAGCAAGCAATCAAAAGTTTGGTGGTGCGGGTAGCCTCTACGATATCCTACGAGACGAGCGTCTCAATCATCGCGTAGAAGTAGAGACCGGTATCATGGAGGAGGAGTGTGCTAAGATTATGCAAGACTTCTTCCGCCAGAGTCGTGAACGCAAAAAAGAAGCCAAACGATTGGCTAAATTGGAAACAATGCAAGATATGTAAACAAAAGTGCAAGTCCCTTTGGACTTGCATTTTTAATGGAAGATGAGTATTTTTGTTTTCCTGAAGACAGTTTAAGTCACTCTTTCTATGCTTTATTTTTTTCTTTCTCTCTTGTTAGAAGAAAAATAGGCATAAAGAGAATCAGAGTACCAAAAGCGGACTTCAAATTAGTATCAATAATTGGTGTTCCTAATCGTATATGAAAGATAAGGTTGATTAGGAGTATCAGAAGTAGGCTACTGATAATTCCAGCTAAAGCTATTTTTACGAGTAAATAGTTATTCATTTTAGGTGATTGATTAGTAGTAGTATCATTTGTTCGATTTATGGTATGTTTCATGAGTTATCATCCTCAAAATCTTTGAGATATCAGGTGAGTTCTGTTAGTTAGTGGGTGAGGTTATAGAAAGATTTACCCGCAGCATAGCTAAGGTCATAAGTCAGTTTTGCAGCAGCCATGCCAACAGAAATAGCCACCCAAGGAACCACTCCACCTGATACAGCTTCAAGTTCTTGAGTAGTCATGTGTTTACGATTGTTAATTGTCTTAGTCATTATTCATATGTCCTTTCTTTTTATCGTGCAGAGTCCATGTAGCCGTTGTAGGCACCAAGGCAAATCATAGTTCCAATAGGTCCTGAAGCTAGGCAGAGCCCTCCAACGGCAAGGTTAGTCTTCCATCCGCCTCCTGTTACTGAGGCTAAATCAGAAGTGTTCATTTCTTTGTTAGTCATTATTGTTTTCCTTTTTTATTTTTGGTGAGTTTTAAAATCTCGTACCCTCTCACCATGAGTTAAGAGATATATTAAACATGACTTCTCCTTTCAATAGAGTCAGCCATGTCACTAGCTTTTGGTGCTTTCCTCAAGCTATGGATTTATTATAAGGTGTCGAGAAATAAAAAAGTAGTGACATAAATGTCACCATGGTAAGTCTTATGTTTTATCGAAGTTTAGACTGACCGAAGGAAATAATAGGGACTGATAGGAAATAGGACTAGCTAGTCTTATCATAAGTTCTCTACTTGCAATCACTTCGATTTATGGTATAATATTTTTCGGAGCAACATCTGTGCGTGAAGCGGGTCAGGGGAGGAATCCAGCAGCCCTAAGCGATTTCAGGTGTGTGCTCTTTTTTTGTGTCGAGGAGGATTTATGGCCAAATTTAGTGTTTTTAAAGATCAAGAGAGTCTTTTTGCTTGTCCTATCTGTCAGGCACCAATGCATTTGGATTTGTCTAGCTTGGTTTGTCAGAATAGGCATACCTTTAATATTGCCAAGCAGGGCTTTGTCAATTTTTTGAGACAGACTAAGGGAGATAAGCACTATGATATGGCTTCTTTTGAAAAGAGGAGTCAGATTTTAGCAGCAGGCTATTACGATCCTATCCTGAAGGTGATTTCAGAGCGCTTGCGTGACCTTCCTGGACACTCGCACGTGTTAGATGTTGCCTGTGGTGAAGGCTATTATAGCCGTCAGTTGGCTCAACAGTTTGACAAGGATTTCATGGCCTTTGACTTGTCTAAGGATTCAATCCTTCTTGCGGCACGTCAAAATCCTCAGAAAAACGTAGCTTGGTTCGTTGGTGATTTGGCTCAATTGCCCTTACGTGAACACAGTATCGATGTCATTTTAGATATCTTTTCACCAGCTAATTATCAAGAATTTGGAAGACTTTTGTCTGATCAGGGCTTGATTTTCAAGGTTATTCCTCACGAAGATCATCTTAAAGAGTTTCGTCAACTGTTACCGGAGGCGCAGGCTTATTCTAACCAGGATGTTCTGGAACATTTTCAAGAGTCTTGTGAGCTTTTGGAGCGTGTGACGATTGCTAAGACTTGGTCTATGCCATCAGAGCATGTTCAAACATTTGCTGAGATGACACCTCTTTTCTTCCATGCCAATAAGGATACTTTGGACTTGACTTCAGTGACGCAATTAACCGTTGCGGGGGAGCTGCTGATTGGTCGTATTAGAGATGATAAGCAATCCTAACAGTCGTTGGGATTTTTTTGATGGGAAAATATCTCAGTTAGCTTGTTTGGTCTTCCTAAAAGGTGTATGATGGGAGCAATAAGTAAGAAAGTTTCAGTAATGGGTAAAAAGTGATGAAAAATAGAGCCTATAAGAACTACATTTTTGATTTTTATGGTACCTTGGTTGATATCCTAACCGATGAGAAGGATCCTATGTTATGGGATAAATTAGCCCAACTTTACCAAGCTTATGGGGCGGATTATAAGGGTGAAGGTCTTAAAAAATCTTATGCTAAGCGTGTGGCTCAGACTCGTAAGGAGTTAATAGAGATTAAAGGAGTTGCTTATCCAGAAGTTGATTTAGCTCAGATTTTCAACCAGCTTTATGTAGATGGTCGGCCTCAGTCTAGTAACTTTAATCAGCTAGAAGATTGGGGCCAACTGATAGCCATGGTCTTTCGCGTCTTATCTCGTAAGCAGTTGTTAGCTTATCCGCATACCAAGGAGGTTTTGACCTTTCTAAAAGAGCAGGGCTGTCGTCTCTATCTCTTGTCTAATGCTCAAGCAGCCTTTACTAATGCTGAGATTGACTTGATGGAGTTAAGACCTTACTTTGATGCCATTTACCTGTCTTCGGATGCGGGTATCTGTAAGCCTCAACCTGAATTTTTAAAGCAAGTTTTGGATGATCATGGGTTAAACCCATCTGAGACTGTCATGGTGGGAAATGACCTGACGACTGATATTGCTGTGGCTGAGGCAGTTGGGATCGATGGAATCTTGCTGAATACCTTCCCTTATTCTCGTCGAGAGTTGGAGAATTCCCCAATCAAACCAGATCGAGTGATTACTGACATAGAGGCTCTAAAGACAAATTTTACATAAAAATACACTCTATTTGGCAAAAGCAAAGACAATTATCAGAATTTTTGGTATAATAATTCCTAACTTTATGTGAATGGAGAATCTCATGACTGCACAAAAAATGTCTGCACAAGAAATTATCGCTTTTATCGGTAATGCTGAAAAGAAAACGAATGTTAAAGTAACTTTTGAAGGGGAATTGGCAACTGCTGTTCCAGCTTCTGTCACTAAGCTTGGTAATGTTCTTTTTGGAGACTGGAAAGATATCGAACCACTTCTTGTAAACTTGACTGAAAACAAGGACTATGTTGTGGAACAAGATGGCCGTAACTCAGCTGTTCCATTGCTTGATAAGCGTCACCTTAATGCGCGTATCGAACCAGGCGCTATTATCCGTGACCAAGTAACTATCGAAGATAATGCTGTTGTTATGATGGGTGCTGTTATCAACATCGGTGCTGAAATCGGTGCTGGTACTATGATTGATATGGGAGCAATCCTTGGTGGTCGTGCTACTGTTGGTAAAAACAGCCACATCGGTGCGGGTGCGGTCCTTGCTGGTGTGATTGAACCAGCTTCAGCAGACCCAGTTCGTATCGGTGACAACGTTCTTGTTGGTGCTAATGCTGTTGTTATTGAAGGTGTTCAAGTTGGTAACGGTTCAGTCGTTGCTGCTGGAGCTATCGTTACTCAAGATGTTCCTGAAAATGTGGTTGTAGCTGGTGTTCCAGCTCGTATCATCAAGGAAATCGATGAAAAAACACAACAAAAAACAGCACTCGAAGACGCTTTGCGTAACTTGTAACATATTGATAGTAGAGGCCTGTAAGGCCTCTATTTCTAGATTCTCTATAAAATAAATATAAATAAAAAGGACAAAAACATGACACTTGATTTAATCAAAATCAGACGAGACCTTCACCAAATTCCCGAAATTGGTTTGGAAGAATTTAAAACTCAGGCCTATCTCTTAGAACGTATTGCTGAAATGACTGAAGGGAAGGACTTTGTGGAGCAACGTTCTTGGCGTACAGGAATTCTTGTCTATCTTCACGGGCATGCTCCTGAAAAAACCATTGGTTGGCGTACAGATATTGATGGCCTCCCAATCGTAGAGGAAACAGATCTTGACTTTAAGTCTACTCATGAAGGTCGTATGCATGCTTGTGGACACGATATGCACATGACCACAGCACTTGGTCTTTTGGACCAGATGCTTCAAGTACAGCCTAAAAATAACATGCTCTTCCTCTTCCAACCAGCTGAAGAAAATGAAGCTGGTGGTATGCTTATGTATGAAGATGGTGCCTTTGGAGATTGGTTGCCAGATGAGTTCTATGGCCTCCACGTCCGCCCAGATTTCAAGGTAGGTGATATTGCGACTAACACAAGTACCCTTTTTGCTGGGACTTGTGAAGTCCTTGTTACTTTCAAGGGGAAAGGTGGACATGCGGCCTTTCCACATGAGGCCAATGATGCTCTTGTAGCAGCTTCCTACTTTATTACTCAAGTGCAAACGATTGTCAGTCGTAATGTTGACCCTATTCAGGGTGGGGTAGTTACCTTTGGTTCTTTCCATGCAGGAACTACTAATAATGTTATCGCTGAAACTGCAGAGGTTTATGGAACTATTCGTACCCTTACTCAGGAAATGAGTCTCCTTATCCAGAAGCGTGTGCGCCAGATTGCAGAAGGTGTAGCAGCTAGCTTTGGTATGGAAGTGGATATCATGTTGAAACAAGGTGGTTATCTTCCTGTGGAAAATAATCCAGCCTTGGCCAAAGAGTTGATGGCCTTCTTTGATGCTAGCCCAGAAGTTAACCTGATTGATTGTCCACCGGCTATGACTGGAGAGGATTTTGGTTATTTGCTTAGTAAAGTTCCAGGTGTCATGTTCTGGTTGGGAATCGACACGCCATATGCACTTCACCATCCTAAGATGAGTCCAAACGAAGATGCCCTCGCTTTTGCAGTGGCTGAAATTGGAAAATTCCTTAAACACAAGGCAGAAGCCTAATCAGAGTCGATAAAGCTAAAAAATCTACCAAGTCTGACTTTTGGTAGATTTTTTGATATGATAAACCTATGAAAAATGAACTTAGAAAAACAGTCTTGCCTCAATTAACTTCACAAGAACCTGAGACTAAGGCTAAGATAGATAAACATCTTTTGGAGCAATTGATTGCCTTACCTGCTTATAAAAAGGCTCAGGTGATTGCGACTTATTTGTCTTTTCCTCATGAATATGATACCAGTCTTTTAATCAATCAGGCTTTAAAGGATGGTAAACGACTTTTGATTCCTAAAACATATAAACAAGGTCGAATGATTTTTGTGGATTATGATCCAGATAATCTTGTTGCAACCTCTTTTGGCTTGATGGAACCTGCGTCTGATTTGGCTGTGGAAAAATCAGAGATTGATTTGATTCATGTGCCAGGAGTGGTTTTCAATGATGAAGGCTATCGCATTGGCTACGGAGCAGGTTACTATGATCGCTATTTATCTGATTTTGAAGGGGAGACAGTTAGTACGGTTTATCCTTGCCAGAAACATGATTTTCAACCAGACAGCTATGATATTCCTGTTAAGGAGGTCGTCACATGCCAGTAAATGAGTGGAAAAAATACCCAGCAACCTATTTATTGTTGGGGCTTACGACGTTGACTTTTATCTGTCAATATCTTTTAAACGGCTTTCAAGCGACCTCGCCTTTGAGCCTCTTTAAGATGGGGGCTATGTACGGTGCGTTTGTTCAGTACAGTCCCTTGAACCTTTGGCGTCTTGTAACACCAATTTTTATACATATAGGTGTTGAGCATTTTCTATTTAATATGCTTACTCTTTACTTTATGGGGAAAATGGCTGAGCAGATTTTTGGGACTCCACGTTTTCTAGGGCTTTATTTGTTAGCGGGTGTTATGGGAAATGCCTTTACCTTACTTTTTACGCCTAATGTTATTGCAGCTGGTGCTTCGACATCCTTGTTTGGACTTTTTGCGGCTGTTGTGATTCTTGGTTATTACAGTCACAGCCCCTTGCTTAATCAGTTAGGCCGTAATTATTTGGTTTTGATTGTTATTAACTTAATCTTCAACCTTTTTACACCTAGTGTTGGGATTACAGGCCATCTCGGTGGTTTAGTTGGAGGTGCTCTTGCAGCTATCTTTTTGGCCAACAAGGTTGAAAGTCGCTTATTTAGTAAAGGTTGGCGTTCTACAGCCCTTTTAACCTACATTTTACTATTGCTGATTCTTCTAGGATTCACTTATTTTTAAGTCATATGAAAAAACCATCGAATGTCAGGTTCGATGGTTTTTATATTAGTCTTTTTTAGCTGGTTTGCCTTCAAGTTTGTGGCCCAAGTCAATGAGGTATTGCTTGAGGTCATCTTTAACTTGAGGATGTTTAAGTGCGTAATCGATAGACGTTTTCATGAATCCGAATTTGTCACCGACATCATAACGGTTTCCAGTAAATTCGCGAGCAAAGACGCGTTGTGTCTTGTTAAGTGTATCGATGGCATCAGTCAGTTGGACTTCGTTTCCAGCACCTGGTTTTTGAGTTTCCAAAATACCGAAAATTTCAGGTGTTAGAAGGTAACGTCCGATGATAGCAAGATCACTTGGTGCATCTTCTGGATTTGGTTTTTCAACGAAAGTTTCAACGCTATAACGTCCATTTTCGCCTTTGCCTTGAGGGGCGATGACACCATATGAAGAAACTTCTTCGTGAGGTACAGGCATAACTGCAATGGTTGATGCGTGTGTTTCCTCATAATCGTTAATGAGTTGCTTAGTTAATGGTACAGCTTTGTCATTTGTGATATCCATGAGGTCGTCACCAAGCATGACAACGAATGGCTCATTTCCGACAAATGCTTTGGCTTGAAGAACTGCATCTCCAAGACCACGCGGATGGCTTTGACGGATAAAGTGGAGGTTGATAGCAGTGGTGTCATTAACCAATTTCAACAAGTCTGTCTTACCTTTTTGTTCCAAGTTGTATTCTAACTCGAAGTTTGAATCAAAGTGGTCTTCGATAGAACGTTTTGACTTACCAGTAACCACCAAGATATCTTCAATACCTGATTTGAGGGCTTCTTCAACGATAAATTGGATGGTTGGCTTGTCAACGATTGGCAACATTTCTTTGGCCAAGGCCTTAGTAGCTGGTAAAAAGCGTGTTCCGAGTCCTGCAGCGGGGATGATAGCTTTTCTAACTTTTTGATTCTTCATGAGAACTCCTTAGATTTTTATTTTTTATCCCATTCATTTTCAGAGCGCAATTCATTGGACATCATATTGAGAATAGATTCCTTGATATCAGCACCCTCATAGATAGATTTGTAGATTGCTGTTGTAATTGGCATGTAGACACCGAGTTCTTGGGCGATTTCGTAGGCAACCTTTGTGGTTGAAATACCTTCGATAACCATCCCCATGTTACGTTCAATGTCTTCTAGTTTTTCTCCACGACCGAGCGCATCCCCAGCACGCCAGTTACGTGAATGGATAGAAGTTCCTGTAACAATAAGGTCACCAACCCCAGATAGACCGCTGTAAGTCAAAGGATCGGCACCGAGTTTCACACCAAGACGAGTGATTTCTGCAAGTCCACGAGTAATAACGGCTGCCTTAGCATTGTCCCCATATCCCATACCGTGGAGGGCACCTGCACCTACCGCGATAATGTTTTTAAGAGCACCAGCTGTTTCAACACCAATCACATCTGAATTGGTGTAGAGGCGGAAGTAGTTATTACTGAAAATGCCTTGGACATAGCGTGCCACTTCAAGATCCTTAGATGCTGCTGTAATCAAAGTGATATCGCGAACGATAGTTTCTTCAGCGTGGCTTGGACCAGATACGACAACAATGTCACTGCGAAGTTTCTCAGGAATCTCTTCTTCAAGGATTGTTGAAAGACGTTCGTGTGTTCCGGGTTCCAATCCTTTTGAAGCATGCATGACAACGACTTTGTGGTCCAAAAGTTCGGCAACTTGTTTAGCAACTAAGCGAGTAACCTTGGTTGGAACAACAAAGAGAACAGCGTCGACACTATCTAGGGCTTCAGACAGTTCCTTGTAGGCTTTAATGTTTTCATCCAAAACCACATCCTTGAAGTAGCGGGTGTTGGTGTGTTTCTCGTTAATTTCATCAATTTGTTCAGGGATGTTTCCCCAAATACGGACCTCGTGTCCGTTGTCGTTGAGTACCTGAGCAAGGGCAGTTCCCCATGAACCAGGGCCCAAGACAGCGATTTTTTGTTTTTTCATCATTAGGTCTCCCTTTAGGTCCTTTCTAACAAAGTAGAAAAAGACTGTATTCTTTCTCATTATAACATAAGAAAAGCATGTTTGTCTTGTACTCTCTGTTAGGAAGGCTGATGGCTATTTATTTTTTCAGCCAATTTTGGGCAATGTAGCCTCCAATGAGGGCAGCCATGAGCGTTCCTCCAATCAGGATTAAGATATGACTGGCTGTAAAGGGAACCATAACTTGATTGACATAATCTTGAGTTTTCCCTTTGGCCAGGAGTTGTGCGATATAAGCTTTGGGTGCAAGCCACATGGTGATAATAGGTGCTAAGTTTCCTAGAGAAAAGATCATATAGGAGAGTAGATTAAGTTTATTATTCTCATAGTTCCCTTTCTTAGCTAGAAAATCAGCGACAAGGCCAGCTAAAAAGCTAGGAAGAAAGGCTAGAACAAAGTGCCCAGAGGCAAAGAAGAAGAGGGACATAAAGATACCCAGACAGGTAATAGCTCCAAATTGTTTAGTTTTTCTGATAAGCCCCAAATAGACCCAACCTGCAAAGATAGCAGCTAAAGCAGGCGTATGATACATATTTTTGACTTTGAAAAAGATTAAATCAATGGCAACTGCAAGGGCTAGGCAAATAAAATAGAGTAGAATAGCTAGACTGGTTTGTTTGATGAATGTCTTTTGACGCATGAGGTCTCCTAATCAATGTGAGGTGTTTTAGTTTTATTGAGCCAAGAGTATGCCAAACCAATGAAAATACCTCCGCCAATCCAGTTACCGAAGAAAACGACTATCCACTGACGTAGAATATTTGCCAAAGTGAAATTATCCACAGAGTCACGCACACCGTTGAAACCGAGCAACATGAAAGAGGCAAAGTTAGCAATCAAGTGTTCATTAATTAAAAATACAAACATGAAGATAGCTGATAGCGCAATGAAAATCTTAGCAGATTCTTCTTTGAGGAGCATGTAGCCCAAGATGGCAATATTAACGAACATATTCGCTGTAATACCTTCTGTAAAGTTCATCCAATCTGTTTTTCCAAGCTTGGTTGAGACAGCAGTAACTAAGAAGCTCTTGTCAGTCAAATGTTGGAAAGAGAAGGATTGGTTGAAGAACCAGGCCAAGATAAGGGCACCGACAAAATTAAAGAAGGTACAGTAGAGGAGGATGGTACACACCTTGCTCCATTTGATTTTACCATAATAGGCACCACTGGTCAGGAACATCATGTTTGAAGTAGCCAACTCTCCATTGAATATGAGAACGAAGACCAGTCCGATGGCAAAGATAAAGGCAAAAACAAAACGAGAAAGGGCCGGAATACCTGTAGCGATAACATCCGTACCAATAATTCCTACAGCAGTTGACATGGTAAGATAAGCTCCTGCAAGCATAGAACGCAAGGCATAGCGACCCAGACTTTCGTCAAAGAGAGCTTCTTTTTTAGCACAAGCAGCGAATACTTTTTCTTTAAATTGAGACATAGGTTTACCTCTAAAATATGTGGCATGGAGCATGGCAAATGCGCAAGCTCGAGTGAAACTTAATCTAGGATGACCATGAAAAAAAGTCAGGACAGTTGTCCCAACTTTTCCAAGTCTTAATATGAGGATGCTCCAGATGTAGCATCTGCGGCTGGGGCTGCGTCGCCACCATGACCACCCGCATCTGATGCACCAGATGTGGCGTCGCTACCGCCATGACTAGCTGCAGCTGGTGCAAAAGGACCGCTTCCTCCGACAAGGCGTTGACCAGTTGTTTCGAGATACCAGTCAAGCCATGGTTTAAAGTTAAAGACGATTTCATTGATTCCTGCATAAGAACCATCATCATAGTACATAGCCTGATAGTTATGCGTATTAATAACTCCTTCAGGTGACCCTGGAACAATCGTACGAACATATTCTTGGTTACCATTACGAAGTGTACCGATAACCCATTCCACATTTTTCATACGAGCTGGTGGAAGTGAGCCGTGAACAGTTGACATACGGCTACCAGATTGAGGTGGCACACGTTTGGCAAACATAGTGTCAGGATCTTGATGGGCGTTGTTGTAGTAGAGGAACTGGTTGTTATCATCAGCATAGGTCAATTCAAATGGCATAGCCTTGAGGAACATGTCAATTTGATTAACCGTCAAAATACCGTGGTCCAATTTTACGTAGGTATCACCAGATACCGCACCAGTGATTTCAGCTACTTTTTCTACCCACTCTGGATCGTCAGGATCAACTTCGGTAACAGTTGTAGCGATTGGGTTGTTACAATCCAAGTCTTCAGGTTCAATTGGTTTTGGTTTTTTCAATTTAGAAACCACTCCTACATATTGGATGAAATTATCTAAGCACTGTTCAAGGAAGTTAACAGTACCTTCGTTGGTAATGTTTCCCTCAAGGTCAAAGGCTTCTTTAGCCTTTCCAAGCAAGAATTCATTACCTGGAAGTGTATAGGCATTGACACCAGGTGCTTCAAGGATTTTACGCAAATGCACCTGGGCACGTGAAGTTCCTTGGTCGTAGTAAGAAGCACCAACAATCATTACAGGCTTGTTTTCAAAAGGGTGCACTTCGAATGATAGCCACTCTAATACTGATTTAAGTGCTGCAGAGATAGTGTGATTGTGCTCAGGTGTTGCAATGATGACACCGTCAGCGCGTGTAATTTTGTTATTAAGTAAGCGAAGTTGAAAACTTTCATCCCATTTTTCATCTTGGTTAAACATAGGGACTTCATCAATTTCTAAAACTTCAAGTTCAAATTTAATTTTAAAATGTCTTCTGATAAATTCGAGCAGTTTACGGTTATATGATTGGTCATAATTTGCTCCAACGAGTCCAACAAATTTCATAGTTTATATTCTCCTGTCTTATAGGCTTTCCCAGTCGAAGTCTTCAGCTTCTTTATGTAATAACTCTGTAGCATGTGAGAGCTTACCAGTAATTTTGACGTAGAGACGGAAGTCATCGAAAATAGCATCTAATTTTTTGATGACATCAAGGTCAACTAAATCGCCGTTGCTATCAAAAGCTTGAAGGGAATGTGAAAGCAAGAATTCGTCTGGAAGCACGTTAGCTTTGATTTCTGGAGCATTCAAAATTTGACGAAGTTGTAGCTGTGCACGAGAAGCTCCTAGAGTTCCATAAGATGCTCCTGTAATCATAACAGGCTTATTCAAAAGAGGGAAAACACCGTATGAGACCCAAGCTAAAGCATTCATGAGAACAGCTGGAATTGAGTGGTCATACTCAGGTGTTCCAATAATAACCCCATCAGCCTCATCGATTTTTTTAACGATTTCAAGGACACTTTCTGGCAATTGCTTGTTAGCGGGTTTGTTAAAGATAGGAAGGTCTTTGATTTCAACAAGTTCGATGTCTGCCTTATCTGCAAAATGTTTCTGAATATATTGCAATAATTGTCTATTAGTTGAACGTTTTGAATTCGTACCAACAAGTCCGATGAATTTCATGACAATTCTCCTTAAAAGTATTATATCTAGTACTATGTTAGCGTTTTCCTAGTTAAAAGTCAATCTTCGTTTAATGAGAAAGTGATTAGACTATTACCTTTGTCATCTTATTTCGAATAGATTATAATAGGATAGATTTAAAAGTCTGAAGCTAGCATGGCTAGTTTATACAAATACTAGTCAATAGATGTATCGAAAGGAAAAAATAATGACAAAAATTCGTGGATTTGAACTCGTATCAACGTATAACAATCAGGAATTGCTTCCAAAACGTGAGACAGCTCATGCTGCAGGTTATGACTTAAAGGTGGCAGAGAACACTGTCATTGCTCCTGGGGAAATTGTTCTCGTCCCAACAGGTGTTAAGGCTTACATGCAACCTGGTGAGGTCCTCTATCTCTATGACCGTTCGTCAAACCCTCGCAAAAAAGGCCTGGTTTTGATCAACTCAGTTGGCGTTATTGACGGCGATTACTATGGAAATCCAGGAAATGAAGGTCACATCTTCGCCCAGATGAAAAATATTACTAATCAGCCCGTGACTCTTGAAGTTGGCGAACGCATCGTTCAAGGTGTCTTTATGCCCTTCTTGATTGTAGATGGAGACGAAGCTGATGGTATTCGTACAGGTGGTTTCGGATCGACTGGACAGTAGAGGGAGCAAAGTGGCAGATTATTTGTTAGTAATCGATATGCAGTCAGATTATGTTACTGTAGGAAAAGCATATCATGAAGAACTGATTGCAGCTGTAAATGACAAAATTGCTAGCTATCCCAGCGACCGAGTTATCTATATTCTCAATCGTTTTTTCTGGGAGAGAAAAGATAGAAAGAAGAAATTTGCGACCGGCTTGCTGCTTGTATCTTCTCGTATCTTTGAGAAGCGTCGGGCTTCTTGCTTTACTAATCCAGATTTAAAAGATTTTTTAGAGGGGAATGGTACTAAAAGCATAGAGTTTATAGGGGTAGATGGCAATGGCTGTGTTAAGGCTTCCGTTTTGGCGGCTATCAAGGAGAACTATCAGGTTTCCGTAGATTTGTCCGCTGTCGGAGTTGCCAACCAGAAGAAATTTCAAAAAACATTGCATAAGTGGCACTCTGCTAGAGTAAGCGTAGAAGGAGAATTATCATAGCTAAGAAAAAATCAACTTTTGTTTGTCGAGAATGTGGCTACAATTCACCCAAATATCTAGGGCGTTGCCCCAACTGTTCTTCTTGGTCCTCTTTTGAGGAAGAAGTTGAGGTGCAGGAGGTGAAAAATGCTCGTGTCAGTTTGACGGGTGAAAAGTCCAAACCTACTAAATTAAAAGAAGTCTCTTCAATTAATTATGCCCGCATAAAGACTGACATGGACGAGTTTAACCGTGTTCTAGGTGGCGGTGTGGTTCCGGGTAGCCTGGTTCTTATTGGAGGAGATCCAGGTATAGGGAAATCGACTCTCCTCTTACAGGTGTCAACACAGTTAGCTAACAAGGGAACTGTCCTCTATGTATCTGGGGAAGAATCTGCCGAGCAAATCAAATTGCGGAGCGAACGTTTAGGTGATATTGATAACGAATTTTATCTTTATGCTGAGACTAATATGCAAGCCGTTCGCAGCCAAGTAGAGGCGATAAAACCCGATTTTCTCATTATCGACTCTATTCAGACCATCATGAGTCCAGAGATTTCTGGCGTTCAAGGTTCTGTATCTCAGGTTCGTGAAGTCACTGCTGAACTTATGCAGATTGCCAAAACCAATAACATCGCCACATTTATTGTTGGGCATGTGACCAAGGAGGGACAGCTGGCTGGACCACGTATGTTGGAACACATGGTGGACACGGTTCTCTATTTTGAGGGGGAACGTCATCACACCTTCCGTATTTTACGAGCAGTCAAAAACCGTTTTGGTTCAACCAATGAGATTGGGATTTTTGAGATGCAGTCTGGTGGTTTGGTAGAAGTGCTAAATCCTAGCCAGGTTTTCTTAGAGGAACGTCTAGACGGAGCCACAGGTTCTGCCATTGTTGTGACAATGGAAGGTAGCAGACCTATCTTAGCTGAAGTTCAAGCCTTGGTGACCCCAACCGTCTTTGGTAATGCTAAGCGGACAACAACGGGACTGGATTTTAACCGCGTCAGCCTCATTATGGCTGTTTTAGAGAGACGTTGTGGCCTTCTTCTCCAAAATCAAGATGCTTATTTAAAATCAGCTGGTGGTGTCAAATTGGACGAGCCGGCTATTGACCTTGCTGTAGCCGTTGCGATTGCTTCTAGTTACAAGGAGCTTCCAACCAATCCACAAGAAGCTTTTATAGGAGAAATTGGGTTGACTGGAGAGATTCGCCGAGTAACTCGCATTGAACAGCGTATTAATGAAGCTGCTAAATTAGGTTTTACTAAGATTTATGCTCCTAAAAATTCGCTTCATGGCATGAAGATTCCAGAAGGTATCCAGGTCATTGGGGTCACGACGGTAGGAGAAGTACTCAAAAAAGTCTTTTCTTAAAAAGAGACCTCAAAACAAGTGCTTGGAAGCGCTTGCAAAAATACCTATTCGATGCTATACTTTTCATAAGGATAGGGAGGTATTTATTATGCAATTTTTCACAGACAGCAACATGCAGTTCCCTTTAGTAGAGTTATCTCTTAATCAAGGTGAAACAGTCTTTATCCAGCGTGGCAGTATGGTATATCACACACCGAATGTGACACTGAGTACCAAATTAAATGCCAGTGGATCAGGTTTAGGTCGCTTTGTAAAAGCAGTTGGGCGTTCAATGGTTTCGGGTGAAAGTAGCTTTATTACTCAGGTTGTCTCGCAGTCCAATAACGGCTATATAGCCTTGGCCCCTGATTCTCCAGGTCAAGTGATTCCACTTTATTTAGGTGAAAAACAGTACCGACTAAACGACGGTGCCTTTCTAGCACTTGATGGTACAGCCTACTATACAATGGAGCTCCAGTCTGTTGGTAAGGCTCTTTTTGGTGGTCAGGGTGGTTTCTTTGTAATGACTACCCAAGGCCAAGGAACTCTCTTGGCAAATGCTTACGGCTCTATTAAAAAAATTGAGCTAAACAATCAAGAAGTGACTATTGATAATGCTCATGTCGTTGCCTGGAGTCAGACACTTGATTATAATATTCACCTGGAAAATGGTTTCTGGCAGTCTATTGGGACAGGAGAGGGTGTTGTTAATACCTTTAGAGGAACAGGTGAAATTTATGTTCAAAGTCTCAATCTTCAAACCTTTGCAGGCTTGCTTAATAGATACTTGCCAAAACGTTCATAATATAAATTGAAGGAGGATGGATGCTTGTTAGCATTTATTCTCCTTTTTTATGTTGCGAACTCAATAGCTGACAAGTTAATAAAAAGATGATAAGATAGTGTGTAAATAATTTGATAGTCAAATTATTTTCTTCATTAGAAAGTGAGTTATTATGTCTTATTTTGAAAACTTTCTCAATGCCAACAAAGCCTATGTTGACCTCCACGGGACAGCCCCTCTTCCCTTGAAACCAAAGACTAAGGTGGCTATTGTGACTTGTATGGATTCACGCCTTCACGTTGCTCAGGCCTTGGGGTTGGCACTAGGTGACGCTCATATTTTGCGTAATGCGGGTGGTCGTGTGACGAAAGATATGATTCGTTCTTTGGTCATTTCTCAACAACAGATGGGGACACGAGAAATCGTAGTTCTTCACCATACAGATTGTGGTGCTCAGACCTTTAAGAATGATGAGTTTACCGCCTATCTCAATAAAGAACTTGGTGTTGATGTTTCTGATCAAGATTTTCTTCCATTCACAGATGTAGAAGAGAGTGTTCGTGAAGATATGGCCATTCTTCGTCAGTCACCGCTTATCCCTGAGGATGTTATCATCTCCGGTGCGGTTTATGATGTAGATACTGGCCGAATGACTCAAGTTCAACCCTAATACCGAAAAGTTAAGCAGGCATGGTTGCCTGCTTTTTTCATGTTTTGACATAAAAAACTCAGCACACAATAAATCTGCTGAGTTAATCTAGTTTTTAAGAAACAATAAAAATAAGAATCACGGTCCCCAAATAGAAAAGACTGGTGATAAAAAAGCTGATACGCCAGAACAACTTAAGAAAACGTTTAAATTTAAAGGATTGTGTTTTTCTCAGCATTTGAATCGTGATAATGATAGCCGCCAAGGATAATAAAATGGTGATGTAAGGCAAAAAGCTATGGGTAAAGAAACGGGCTGACACAGCAACTACCTCAATAAAATAAAGAGGGAAGGTAAGGTCAGCAAAATTAAGCCCTAGGTATTTTAAACTGAAGAAGCGGTGGATAATAAAAGCAAAGATAGGTGTTAGAATCAAAAATGCTATAGCAAAGAATTTATATAGAATCATAAGTCTATTTTACCTCGAAAAGCCCTTTATGTAAATTTTTTCCTAAACTTAATAAGAAATTCTTGCATCTAAAAAGAATTTCTGTATAATAGATAAGGTATGTAAAAACATACTTGTGGGAGGTAACAAAACTTACTTACCGCCAAAACCACAATAGGAGGAAATTACAAAATGGCTAAAAAAGTCGAAAACATCGTAAAACTTCAGATTCCTGCTGGTAAAGCGACTCCAGCTCCACCAGTTGGACCAGCTCTTGGTCAAGCCGGAATCAACATCATGGGATTCACTAAAGAGTTTAACGCTCGTACAGCTGACCAAGCTGGTATGATCATCCCAGTTGTTATCTCTGTGTATGAAGATAAATCATTTGATTTCATCACTAAAACACCACCAGCTGCTGTTCTTTTGAAAAAAGCTGCAGGTGTTGAAAAAGGTTCAGGTACTCCAAACTCAGTTAAAGTTGCTTCAGTAACTCGTGCACAAGTACAAGAAATTGCTGAAACTAAAATGCCTGACTTGAACGCTGCAAACATCGAATCAGCTATGCGTATGATCGAAGGTACTGCACGTTCAATGGGATTCACTGTTACTGACTAATTCAGTTAACAAGAAAACCACAGACGTCGTCTCACTTCGCTGAGTGACGTGGAAGATGAAAGTCGTTATGACCACATTACACAAGGAGAAATAATTAACATGGCTAAAAAAAGCAAACAAATGCGTGCTGCTCTTGAGAAAATCGACAGCACAAAAGCTTACAGCGTAGAAGAAGCTGTAGCTCTTGCACAAGAAACTAACTTCGCAAAATTCGATGCTACTGTTGAAGTATCATACAACCTTAACATCGACGTTAAGAAAGCTGACCAACAAATCCGTGGAGCAATGGTATTGCCAAACGGTACTGGTAAAACTCAACGCGTTCTTGTATTTGCTCGTGGTGCTAAAGCTGAAGAAGCTAAAGCAGCAGGTGCTGACTTCGTTGGTGAAGACGAACTCGTTGCTAAAATCAACGGTGGATGGCTTGACTTTGACGTTGTTGTTGCAACACCAGACATGATGGCAATCGTTGGTCGTCTTGGACGTGTCCTTGGACCACGTAACTTGATGCCAAACCCTAAAACTGGTACAGTAACTATGGACGTTGCTAAAGCAGTTGAAGAGTCTAAAGGTGGTAAAATCACTTACCGTGCTGATAAAGCAGGTAACGTACAAGCTATCATCGGTAAAGTTTCATTCGAAACTGAAAAATTGGTTGAAAACTTCAAAGCATTTAACGATGCAATTCAAAAAGCTAAACCAGCTACAGCGAAAGGTGCTTACATCACAAACCTTTCAATCACTACTACACAAGGTGCTGGTATCAAAGTTGATCCTAACTCATTGTAAGAGTAGTAAAGGGCCTATCTTCGGATAGGCTTTTTTCTTACTCTAAACACGAAATTTGAGTAGAAAATAAAAAATATTCAGAAAGTAGTGTTGCTTTTTCGAATTTATGGTATAATTTAAGCATATACACATAATTATTGATTTTTGAACTTTTTATGTTGCGAATTTAAGGAGGCAATGAATGAAAAAGAGTAAGGTATTTTTACTGGCAGCCGTAGGCCTGTTATCTGTAGGTGTTTTAACGGCTTGCTCGTCATCAAGTAAGACGTCTGGTAAGACTTATAATTATGTTTACGGTGGCGATCCTGCAACCCTAGACTATGTTTCTACAAATAAGAAAAATATGACGACAGCCGTTAGTAACGGTGTTGATGGTTTGTTTGAAAATGACCAATACGGGAATCTAAAACCTTCTGTCGCTGAAAACTGGTCTGTTTCTCAAGATGGTTTGACCTATACTTACAAGATTCGTAAGGGTATCAAATGGTACACTTCAGACGGCGAAGAATATGCCAATGTAACAGCTAAAGACTTTGTAACAGGTCTTAAGCATGCTGCGGATACTAATTCTGAAGCGATTTATTTGCTACAAAACTCAGTTAAGGGCTTGAATGATTACCTTTCAGGTGCCAACAAGGACTTCTCAAATGTAGGTATCAAAGCAGTTGATGATTACACTTTGCAATATACGCTTAGTCAACCAGAACCTTACTGGAATTCAAAATTGACCTACTCTGTTACTTGGCCTGTTAATGGAGAATTCTTGAAATCTAAAGGTAAAGACTTTGGTAAGTCAACAGATCCGACTTCTATTCTCTATAACGGTCCATACCTTCTTAAATCTTTGACAACGAAGTCTTCTATCGAGTTTACCAAGAATGAAAATTATTGGGATAAGGATAATGTCTACTTTGATACAGTTAAATTGACTTACGATGATGGTACAGACCAAGAATCCTTGGAACGTAACTTCACAGATGGAGTCTATAACTTAGCTCGTCTATACCCAACTAGTTCAAACTATTCTAAAGTTGAAAAACAGTACAAAGACAATATTTTCTATACACAACCTGGAGCAGCTGTAGAAGGTGTTGGTATTAATATCGATCGTCAAACTTATGGTCATACCTCTAAAGAAAATGACCAACAAAAGACATCAACTAAGACAGCTCTTCTTAACAAAGATTTCCGTCAGGCATTAGGATTTGCTATTGACCGTACGAATTATGCCGCACAACTTAACGGTAAAGAGGGTGGTAGTACTGCCGTTCGTAATATCTATGTTAAACCAGACTTTGTTCAGGCAAATGGTAAAGATTTCGGAACTATGGTAATGGATCAATTACCAAGCTATGGTGATGAGTGGTCTGGTGTGAATCTTGCAGATAGTCAAGATGGTCTTTATAATCCAGAAAAGGCTAAGGCTGAATTTGCTAAAGCTAAAGAAGCTCTTCAAGCAGAAGGGGTTCAGTTCCCAATCCATTTGGATGTTCCTGTCAATCAGTCAAATAAAATCTTTGTGAACCAAGTGCAGTCACTTAAACAATCTATTGAATCAGCTCTTGGAAAAGATAATGTTGTACTTGATCTTCACCAATTGTCAACTGATGATTTCTATAATATTACCTACTCTGCTTCAAATGCAGCTGCAGAGGATTGGGACTTGTCAGTAGGTGTGGCTTGGGAGCCTGATTACCTTGATCCATCAACTTATCTTGATGTCTTGAAGACTACAAATAGTGAAAATACTAAATCTTTCATGGGTTATGACGATCCAAATAGTCAAGCGGTTCAAAAAGTAGGTCTTAAAGAATATGACCAATTGGTTGATGATGCTTCTAAGGAAACAACAGACTTGACGGCTCGTTATGAAAAATATGCAAAAGCTCAGGCATGGTTGACGGATAGTGCACTTTATATCCCAACGACTACTTATAATGGTGCAGCCGCTGTAATTTCTCGTATTAAGCCATTCTCAGGAGCATATGCTCAAGCTGGTGATAAAGGTTCTACATACTACTTCAAGTATCTTAAATCTCAAGATGATATTGTAACTAAGAAACAATACGACTCAGCTTATAAAGATTGGCTTAAAGAAAGAGCGAAATCTAATGACAAAGCTCAAAAAGATCTTGCTAAACACGTTAAGTAATCTATCGAAAACGTCTACCTTTAGGTAGTCGTTTTTTTAACAAAATTTCTCGAACCACCCCTAGATTGTGATATAATAAGAAAGATTGGTACTCGCTTCTAGATTTTTATTTGGAAAGTTTGGGGGCTAGAGTTACCTACGGGTACTTATCATCTTAAGGTTAGTCCTAAGGGAGGGACTTTAGGTTCAATAGGTATCCAAAGACTGAAGAATGAAACATAAAAAGGAGATTTATCTTGGCTAAAGATATCCGCGTTCGTTACGCACCAAGTCCAACAGGGCTACTACACATTGGTAATGCCCGTACAGCATTGTTTAATTACCTCTATGCACGTCATCATGGCGGTACTTTCATTATCCGTATTGAAGATACTGACCGTAAACGTCACGTTGAAGATGGTGAGCGTTCACAGCTTGATAACTTGCGTTGGTTGGGGATTGACTGGGATGAAAGTCCTGAAACACACGAAAATTATCGTCAATCAGAGCGTTTGCCACTTTACCAAAAATATATTGATCAACTTTTGGCAGAAGGTAAAGCCTATAAGTCATATGTAACTGAAGAAGAGTTGGCTGCAGAGCGCGAACGTCAAGAAGCAGCAGGTGAAACACCTCGTTATATTAACGAGTTCCTCGGTATGACTGAAGAAGAAAAAGCTGCCTACATCGCAGAACGTGAAGCGGCAGGTATTGTTCCTACAGTTCGTTTGGCGGTTAATGAGTCAGGAATTTATAAATGGCATGATATCGTTAAGGGAGATATCGAATTTGAAGGTGGTAATATCGGTGGCGATTGGGTTATCCAGAAGAAAGATGGTTACCCAACTTACAACTTTGCGGTAGTTATTGATGACCACGATATGCAAATCTCACACGTTATCCGTGGAGATGACCATATTGCCAATACACCAAAACAACTCATGGTTTATGAAGCTCTTGGCTGGGAAGCACCTGAGTTTGGACACATGACCCTTATCATCAATTCTGAAACTGGTAAGAAGTTGTCTAAACGTGATACTAACACCCTTCAGTTTATCGAAGACTATCGTAAAAAAGGTTACCTTCCAGAAGCAGTCTTTAACTTCATTGCTCTTCTTGGTTGGAATCCTGGCGGTGAAGACGAAATCTTTTCTCGTGAGGAACTCATTAAACTTTTTGATGAAAACCGTCTAAGCAAGTCACCGGCGGCCTTTGATCAGAAGAAATTGGATTGGATGAGTAACGACTACATTAAGAATGCAGATTTCGATAAAGTCTTTGCTCTTTGCAAACCTTTCTTGGAAGAAGCTGGTCGTTTAACAGATAAAGCTGAAAAATTAGTGGAACTCTACAAACCACAAATGACAGCTGCAGAAGAAATTGTCCCTCTTACAGATCTCTTCTTTGAAGATTTCCCAGAATTGACAGAGGCTGAAAAAGAAGTTATGGCTGGTGAAACAGTACCAACAGTACTTGAGGCTTTTAAAGCCAAACTCGAAGCTATGTCTGATGATGAGTTTGTTGTTGAAAACATTTTCCCTCAGATTAAGGCTGTTCAAAAAGAAACAGGAATCAAAGGGAAAAATCTCTTCATGCCAATTCGTATTGCTGTTTCAGGAGAAATGCACGGTCCAGAATTGCCAGATACTATTTTCTTGCTCGGTCGTGAAAAATCAATCAAACATATTGATCAAGTTCTTGCAACGCTATAAAAACAAACCCAACAATTGTTGGGTTTTCGAATGCACATAAGTGATGTGTCAATGATTATATGATTATTGATAAGACTGCATTTGTAATATAATGATGATATTTCGTAATCATATCATCATTTTCAAAACTTTAAATTAGTTTTATAATAGATTGGTAATAAAATTTAGGGAGGAGTGAGCATTATGAGAAGATTTGGTTGGTATTTCTACTACGTCATTGGCATGTACCCATAAAAAGAAGGTATGAGTCAGTTAAAGAGCTTAGTTTTTCTAAGCTCTTTTTTATGTTTATGAAAAGTAGGGGATATGGGAAATGGTCTGACGCTCATATTAATAATTGATTGTTCTTAACCGAGAAAAAATAAATTTATATTTTTAGCTTTTTCTAATAGGAATGACGCTAAATTATATATTTATGTTACAATAAAGTAGGTTGATTTTTGAAAGGAAAGGGGGGAGTCTAGAGATGATCGTTTTGTTTACGGTTCTACGTCTATTGGCTATTTTAATTGTTAGTCACGATATGTCAGGTTTGCTCAAAACTTGGAAGAGTAAATGCTGGTTTATCGCAGGGAGTCTCTTGCTCTCTCTATTTGTCGGAGGCATTACAGGGTCGCTCTTAGCACTTTTGTTCTGCTATCTTTTCTTAAATAAAATATCAAGTAGTGAAAAGAATTCTTTTCTTTTCACCTTTTTGCCGTGGGTTTTTGTTGAAGTCACCTCGAAACTGCTTCAACTTTACTTTTTCCCATGGATTTTTCAAATTAATTATTTACAGGTCAAGGACACCCCAGTACTTATTGCTTTGTCTTATCTCTTGATTTATCCAATTTTTCATCTGATTGTCAAAGTATTCTTTATTGACTTTGGTGCTCTCAATGTTATGGGAAATAACCATACTTACCAAGTTAGGCAACGCTTATTGGTTGGGGTTACTCTGGCTTATATTGTTTTATCTTTAATTATTTTCTATGCCAGTAACATCTTTCCTTACACAGGCCTCTTTATTTATTTAGCGGGCAGTATTACGATTGTTTACTCCATTCTCTTTATTTTGCTCTTTGCTCAGCTTAATATCTATTCTAAGAGAAGAGTGAAAAACCAGTTGGCCGAAGAAATGGCTAGACATGAGGAAAGTTTAGAGGAATATAGCCACCGTTTAGAAAATCTCTATAATGATATTTCTCAGGTGAAGAAGGATTATCTTGAAGGACTTAAGACAATGGAGGTTAGTATCCAACGTCGAGACTTACCTGCTTTGAAACAAGAGTATGCAGAGCTTTTAGAGAAATCTGGAAATAGCTTAACTTTGTCAAATTATGAATTGTCACGTTTGATCAACTTAGAAATCACGTCTCTCAAGAGTCTCTTTTCTGCTAAAGTGCTTGAGGCAGAGAACTTAGGAATTAAGGTCAATTTGGAGTTACCAGATGTTATATCGTCAACTCAGATAGAGGCCTTAGATTTGGTTGTGATTTCTTCTGTCTTCTTAAACAATGCTATTGAGTCGGCAGTGGATTCTGAAAATCCTACTTTAACCATATCCTTCTTTAAAAATCAAGGTTATCTTATCTTGGTTATTGATAATACAACCAGAGAAGAACGTATTCCTGTGTCAAGGATTTTTGATGAAGGGGTTTCTAGCAAAGGTGAAGGCCGAGGACTTGGTTTGTCTAAGGTCGCAGATATACTTAATCGCTATCCAAAAGTAAATCTTGAGACTCGTAGTTGTGACCATCATTTTACCCAGGTCCTCTCTTTTCAGGATAATTGATAAATCAAAGATAATATTTGTGGAGGATAAGGGAAAATAGAAAGGGGAAAAGCATATGCAACTTGCGATTGATGGCCTTATTGCTTTGGTTGTTGTCGTTTCACATCTTGTGATTTTAGCTAGAATGGCTTATCTAGATGTTTTTACTTACCGTTATATTCCTTATGTAATCGTAGTAACTGCCGTTAAGTGGTTAGCCAAGGTGCTATGGCAAATTGATATTCCAGATGCAATCTATCTCCTAGTCTTTATTTTTCTTGAAAAACCTCAGGCTTTACGAGAAGAAAAGTATTTTTATGCTTTCTTTGCCCCTGTCTTTTGGACCCTGATTACAAGTTTCTTTAGTTTTTATCTTTTCCGAGTTTTCTTTAATAAGCCGGTTGAGTTGGTTCCAAACCATTTAGGAATCTTGGCTGTAGATAGTGTTGTCCTTCCTTTCTTTCTAGGCTTGCAAAAAATGTTCGGTTTAGATAGCTTTTTTAAGGAACCATATCAGGATTTGCAGGATAAATATAAGAGCATGCTTTTGCAAGTTGATCATATTTTAATTATCAGTTATCTGCTTATCCTCTTTAAACAGGAGATATTCTCCTTGCTCCTGAGTCAGACCTACCTCCCGGGTTACCCTCAAATCTATATTTGGGTTGGTTTTCTTATACACATGTATATTCTTGTTCGTTTTGTTTCCTACGGTAAAGATGTTCGTGATAGTAAAATTCTTAGAGAACAAGAGGAGCATTTGAGGAGTCTGGAAGCTTATAATGAAAAAATCGAAACTGCCTATAAGAGTGTACGCTCATTTAAACATGATTATGAAAACATACTCATTAGTATGCAGACAAGTATTGATAGTGGGGATTTTGACCTTATTGAACAAACCTATCAGGATATTTTGAAAAAGGCGGGTCAAGAACTCATTGAAGAAGGTGACGAAAATGTCTCTTGAGTATAAACAGGAAATATTATCATGAACTTACAACTTTGGACCATGGTATCCCTTGAAAATAGTATTATTCAAATTATTAGTTTTCATATTACCTGGTTTATTTATAAAAAACTAACAAGGAGCACACTAGCTTACTGGAAAGTATTTTGTTTAAGTCTCTTAGGTATAGTGGTATCACTTGGTAAAGGTGACGGCTTCTATTATCAAGTTGTTATCTTTTTAGCTTTGGCCTTAAAGGAACGTCGGGAACATCGTTTGACGCTCTGGGCAAGCCTCTTTTTTGGAGCTTTCTCGGTTATTTTTACAGATTTATTTGCGACTTTTACCCCATTTTATGTATTCAATAATCTGTTTACAAATATGACTTTAAGTGAGATTCAAGAAAACTTCTTCCTCAAATTGTTATCTTTTGTACTGATTTACCCATTCTTTCTCTATGTCAATTATCTTTCAAGTTCAGATGTTGATAAGGTCAAGGAATTGATTTATTCACGTGGTCGTGAACGTCTGTTGATAGCCGTTGATCTGACCTTTGCACTCTACATTACTTGTAGTACTATTTTGGTATCAACAGGTAGTAATGTGGGAGGGCCAATTTTTATTGCAATGGCAGTTTATCTCCTAATGGTAACAACCTTGAACCGCTATTCTCATAAATTTGTCAGAGAACGTAGTAAGGAAGCTGTAGAGACCTATGTCTATAACTTGGAAGTCTATAATAAACATATTGAGGATCTTTTTACAAAAGTAAAGCCTATTGAAAAAGATTTTGAGAGTCTTTTGGTAGCTCTTGAGACTCCATTGGCTAAAAATCAATTATCAGAGGTTTTATCTGTTTATCATGAGCATTTGAATCATCTTAAACTTGATAATTTGGACTTAAATGATAAGTTGGCTCCTCTGTTCGAGATTCCTTATCCGGTATTAAGAAGTTGGATTGTAAACCAAATCATTCCTTTGGAACAAAAGGGTATCACCGTTAGGTTGGATGTCAACGTTGATGCTTATCCTAACAATTTAAATATTGCAGTTCTTATTAGAGTTTTAGAACGTTGCGTGAACTTAGCTGAAAAACTTTGGGCCAAGGAGCCGGAGACAGATATTGGTTTCCTTATTCAACAGAATGAGGATGGCAATCTCAGCTTTATTCTTGAAAATACTAACCAGGAAGCTGATCCGAAGCTCGACGATAGTCTGACTATTAGTCGTGATTTTGCTCAGTTTTGCTGGTCAAACGGTATCGGTTTAACAAATAAAAAAGAATTATTTAAAACCTATCAAATTGTCACGGTAGGACTATAATCGTAGAAAGGGGGATAACTATGCTGGGTAACATCTTATTTCAAATTTTGATGTTTGTCATCATTTGGGATATCTACTTACGTATTGGTGGGCAAAACACTAATCTTAAAAATCGTATGCTTTATTTGTTATTTGATGTTGCTCTATGCATTTGGGGACAACTCATTGGACGCTATATAGGCATAGTACCTCCCTTAGTAGCCATTGTAACATTGACATTTAGTTATCAACTGAATAAAAGTGTCACTTCTGTAGAGCGCTTTTTTCTAGGTTTTTACCCAGTGGTACTAGTTGATTTGGCAAGACGTTTTTTGGCTACCTTCTTCTTCCCGCAGATACTTGGCATAACTGCTGCTACTTTAAACAACAATATTTGGTGGTCTGTGGTACCACTTTCCTTTGTCATGTTGACGGTCAGAATAGTAGATTTTATTTTACGTCTAGATTTTACAGATATCTTGAAAGTTGCTGCCCAACAAGAAAAAAAGAACCGTCTGGGTTTGGTCAACATGCTTCTTTTGCTTTATTATTTAGTTATCTTTTTGGTGTCGACATTTGATACTTATTTTCCAGAGTTACATCTTGAGAGTAGGTTTCGTGTACCATTGGTAATGGGATATCTCTACTTACTCCTCTTTGTATTAGGAGCTGTGAACCAGTTTGCTAAGGAAAAAATAGAGCAGGATTTGGCCATGAAGCAAGCCAACTATCTTGATGATTTGAAGCGCGAGAATACTAGGGTGGAAGGTTTGTATAGAGACTTGATGCATGTTCGCTCTAACTATAATTTTCTGCTTAATAATTTGAGAGATATCGAAAGAACAGGAGATATTCGTTCTTACAAAAAAGATTTAGTTGATCTTTATGTCAATCGAGATCAGCACAGCTTTTCGACTCAGGTCACAGATTTGGATAATATCCAAAACCCAAGTATTCATAGTCTACTTTCATCAAAATATCATGAAGCTCAGATGTATCGACTCAATATTCATGCAGAGATTCCAGATCCAGTGACTCATAGCTATCTAACTGATTTAGATTTAGCTGTAGTTTTGGGTCACCTCATGGATAATGCTATTGATGGTGCTCGTAAAGCCAGTGAGGGTTTCATTAGTCTGGCCTATTTTGATGAAGAAGATTGCCAGAGTTTTATTATTGAAAGTACAATTGCAGATGAGCAAGTTCCACTTTCAATGATGGGTACCCAGACTCCTCATCCTGAGGGTGGTATAGGTGTTAATGCTGTTCAAGATATCTTGGAACGTTATCCGAATACGTCCTTCTCTGTCCGTAGTCAGAATCATAAAATGATGCAAATACTAGAAATGAGGCCCTAATATGAATATTTACATTTTAGAAGATGACTTAATGCAGCAAACACGTATTAGTGACATCATCAGAGAATTGGTTTCAGAGGGCACGTTTTCCGTACGAAAACTTGAAGTTTTTTCTAAACCCCACAAACTATTGTCCAGTATCAACGAGAAGGGTAACCATCAGGTTTTCCTTTTGGATATTGATATTGATGGTGAGCGAAAGAAGGGGCTAGAGGTAGCCTCAGAAATTCGCCAACAAGATGCTAATGCGGTTATTATTTTTGTGACAACTCACTCAGAGTTTGCACCTATTAGTTTTAAATACAAGGTTTCTGCGTTAGATTTTATTGATAAGACAGTCTCTAATGCAGAGTTCAAACAACAACTAAAACAAACATTGACTTTTGTAAATCAAAAAGTTGGAGATGTGGATGATGATGAGATATTTGTGTTTGAAACAGCACAGTCTCGAATTCAAGTCCCTATGAGAGATATTTATTATTTTGCGACTGCTGTGACACCTCATAAGGTGATGCTGATTACCAAAACAGAGCGTTTGGAGTTTTATGCCAATCTTGGAGATATTACTTCGGTGAATAAAAAACTCTTTTCTTGTCATCGTTCGTTTTTAGTTAATTTGGATAATATTTCTCGTATTGATAAGAGTCAGTTGATGATTTACTTTGAGAATGGCGATTCTTGTCCAGTTTCACGTTTGAAAATGAAGGCCTTGCTTAAAAAATGGTCAGAGGTAAAAGAACATTAGTCATCGACTAATGTTCTTTTTAGTCTAAAAAAGCATGTGTTTATTTTATAGGTGATTGATTATCTTATAGGTGAGCAAATTCTGTAAAAACACAAAATAGATGTCCTTTAGTGATGGAATTTAGAGATTTATAAAAAAATAACTAAAAAAAATGCAGTTCAGGATGAAAAAACGACATTCTATGAAATCGTGTAGACAATTAAATTGAAAAAAGTTATTATATAATCAAGATATGTGATTCGGAAATGAGACATCGTCAATCTTATTGAAATCTACATACACTTTATGAAAATAAATAATGTACTTTTATATAACTTTTTCCTAATCCCCATTTTTTATTGGCCGCTCGTCCAATTACATATCTTTTTTATAGAAATTAATAGGCTTGAGAAATCAAGCCTTTTTTGTTTTTAAGGGGATTAGTGCAGATTAGGATAAAAAATACATTCTGTGAGTGAAATTCGACATTTTAGGAAATGAAGATATACATTTTGGGATTGCATGCTATAATGTAATCAAGGTTAGAGAGCAAGAAGAATGTATGGTTTAAGTTAGTCCCTTAAACATAATAATTTCCCTCATTCATTCTATCTAAAATTGCTGTTGTGTTCTCTACCGATGATGCTGTTGTTCAAAAGGTCTGTACTTTGTACAGGCCTTTTGGCATTTTAGAAGATAAATAGTTAAAGATGCTTTTGAATCTATTTGTATCGTTTCAAGAGTGTTTTTTTATTTTCCACCATTCTTTGCATAAAATTGAATAAAAATTAAGAATTACGCACTTTTTAGGTCGAAATAATAAATAAAAACAAATAAAAACGAAATAAATATAAAAAAATAACAAAAAGCTGTTGACAAGTGAATAAATATGCAATATAATTAATCTCGTAAGGTTGATAGAGATAGCAACCACAAGAAAATATAAGAAAAGAGAAAAATATTATGTCAAAAGAGAAAGTTATTCTTGCCTATTCGGGAGGTCTTGATACCTCAGTCGCTATTACATGGCTTAAAAAAGATTACGATGTTATCGCTGTTTGTATGGATGTCGGTGAAGGTAAAGATCTTGAGTTCATCCATGACAAAGCTTTGACAGTTGGAGCTATCGAGTCATACGTGCTTGATGTTAAAGACGAGTTTGCTGAAGACTATGTGCTTCCAGCACTTCAGGCTCACGCTTACTATGAACAAAAGTATCCTTTGGTTTCAGCGCTTAGCCGTCCAATTATTGCTAAAAAATTAGTTGAGATTGCTCATGAAACAGGAGCAACAACTATCGCTCACGGTTGTACTGGTAAAGGTAATGACCAAGTTCGTTTCGAAGTTGCCATTGCTGCCCTAGATCCAAGTCTTAAAGTAGTAGCGCCAGTGCGTGAATGGAAATGGTCTCGTGAGGAAGAAATTGAGTATGCTAAGGCTAATGGTGTTCCAGTTCCAGCCGACCTTGATAATCCTTACTCAGTCGATCAAAACCTTTGGGGACGTGCTAACGAGTGTGGTGTTCTTGAAAATCCTTGGAATCAAGCTCCAGAAGAAGCTTTTGGAATTACCAATTCACCAGAGTCTGCACCAGATGAAGCTGAATATGTCGATGTAACCTTTAAAGAAGGGAAACCAGTTGCCCTTAACGGTAAAGAAATGAAATTGGCTGACCTTATCCAAGAAATGAATGTTATTGCTGGCAAGCATGGTGTAGGACGTATCGACCACGTTGAGAATCGTCTTGTGGGTATCAAGTCACGTGAAATTTATGAATGCCCAGGAGCTATTGCGCTTTTGACAGCTCATAAAGAAATTGAGGACCTAACTTTGGTACGTGAAGTTTCTCATTTCAAACCAATTCTTGAAAATGAATTGTCAAACCTTATCTACAATGCTTTGTGGTTTAGCCCGGCAACACAAGCTATCATTGCTTATATTAAGGAAACACAAAAAGTTGTTAATGGTATCGCTAAAGTCAAACTTTATAAAGGGCATGCTCAGGTTGTAGCACGTCAATCAGCTAATTCATTGTATGATGAAAACTTGGCTACTTACACATCAGCGGACAGCTTTGATCAGGATGCTGCGATTGGATTTATCAAGCTTTGGGGGCTTCCAACACAGGTAAATTCTCAAGTTAACCATCCGTTTGACAATTAATGACAGATTTCATAAGAAAAGCAGGATATGAGAAGGAAAATTCTTAATATCAGATAAAAGTGGACAGGGAGCCACATCTGATACTCTTTTCTTATAACTTATATTATTATCGTTAAGGCGTTCTGAGAAGCGTCACGAGCCTAAATAAACTACGACTGAGATCGGGATTTAGGAAAACAAGTGTCCAGAGAGACAAATTAAGCTAGACAAATACTATCTAGCTTTTTTCATTTAAGTTATTGTGACCCAAGAGGTCGTTGCTTGTTATAAGTATTAAGAAAGGATGGAAGATTATCTCGGTGTAGGGAAATCTTCAAAATAAAACTATGGCAGAAAATCATAAACTATGGGGCGGTCGGTTCGAAGCTAGTCTTGAAAAATGGGTAGAAGAATTTGGTGCTTCAATCTCCTTTGACCAAAAGATGGCAGAGTTTGACCTTAAAGGGTCTATTGCCCATGTCACTATGCTTGGTGAGACAGGAATTATTACCAAAGAGGAAGCTTTACAAATTAAACAGGGCTTGGAAGAGTTGCTTGAGGAATATAAGGCTGGTAAACTAGAATTCGATATTTCCAATGAAGATATTCATATGAATATGGAGAGCCTTTTAACAGCTAAAATTGGACCAGTAGCAGGAAAACTTCATACAGCACGTTCACGTAACGACCAAGTGGCAACGGATATGCACTTGTATCTGAAAGCTAAATTAGTGGAAGTTATTGAGAAGCTTGATAATTTACGTGGTACTTTAGTCAACCTAGCAGACAAACATACCTACACAATTATGCCAGGCTACACCCACTTGCAGCATGCACAACCGATTTCTTTTGGTCACCACTTGATGGCTTATTACAACATGTTTACACGTGATGCCGAACGTTTTGAATTTAATATCAAGCATACGGATATCTCTCCACTCGGAGCTGCTGCACTGGCAGGAACAACTTTCCCAATTGATCGTAATATGACATCTGACTTAATGGGCTTCGCAAAGCCATATAGCAATTCCTTGGATGCTGTTTCTGATCGTGACTTTATTCTCGAATTCTTGTCAAACTCAAGTATTCTAATGATGCATATGACACGTATTTGTGAAGAAATCATTAACTGGTGTTCTAACGAGTTTAAGTTTGTGACTCTATCAGATACTTTTTCAACAGGCTCTTCCATTATGCCTCAAAAGAAAAACCCAGATATGGCAGAACTAATTCGTGGGAAATCAGGTCGTGTCTATGGCAATCTGATTGGGTTATTGACTGTGATGAAGTCATTACCTTTAGCCTACAATAAAGATCTCCAAGAAGATAAAGAAGGTATGTTTGATACGGTAGAAACGATTACTGTTGCTATTGATATTCTCGCAGGTATGCTCAATACAATGACTGTTAACGACAAGCATATGGCAGAATCAACAGAGAAAGATTTTTCAAATGCTACAGAGTTGGCTGATTATCTTGCGTCTAAAGGACTTCCATTCCGTGAAGCACATGAGATTGTTGGAAAACTTGTCCTTGAGTGTACCAAAGCTGGTTATTATCTTCAGGATGTTCCTCTCGAACGTTATCAAGGAGTCTCAGATTTAATTGAAGAGGACATCTATGAGACGCTTAAATCTCATACAGCTGTTGAACGTCGTCATTCCCTTGGTGGAACTGGTTTTGACCAGGTTAAATGGCAAATCAAAGAAGCTCAAAAAGCTCTAAAAAAATAAGTCTCTAAGGCCCTAACCATAAGGTTTTGGGCTTTTTTGCTATTTATGATATAATAGTACTAATTTTGAGTTTGGAGTCGCATTTTGAAAAAATCTTATCGCGTTAAGAAAGAGAAAGACTTTAAAGCATTATTTGATGCGGGACACAGTGTTGCTAATCGAAAATTTGTTGTCTACTGTCTGGATCGTGATCTACCTCATTTTAGAGTAGGTTTGTCGGTCAGTAAGCGTCTTGGTAATGCGGTTACTCGGAATCGGGTAAAACGTCGTCTACGACATGCACTGATGGACATGTCATCTCAGTTAGAACATCAAGATTTTGTCGTTATTGCTCGTAAAGGTGTCGAAGACTTAAGTTATCAAGACATTTATAGCAATCTCGTTCATGTCTTAAAAATAGCAAAGTTATATAAGGACTAGAAAATTATTTTGCTTCTTTACATTGTAGGATAAACTAAGATCGTTCCTGATTTTTGAGATAGTCTTAATGAATGGAAGCAAGCAGTTCTTTATCGTATTAAAAAGGAGTTTTTAGTGAAGAAAAAACTTAATTTATCTATTTTAGGTGCAGGAGTTCTCTTGCTTTTGTCCGCATGTGGACGAAGTGATGTTACAAGTCATTCTACAGGCCTTTGGGAACGTCTCATTTTAATGTTTGGGAAGGCTATTCAAGGGCTCTCATTTGGTGGTTCCATTGGATTAGGGATTATCATTTTCACGATCTTAATTCGTGCGGTAATGATTCCTCTTTATAATCGCCAAATTAAGTCAAGCCGTGAACTACAAGAGTTGCAGCCAGAGTTACGTCGCTTGCAGAGTGAGTATCCTGGACGCGAGAATCGTGAAGCTCTTGCTTATGCACAACAAGATCTTTATAAAGAGCATGGTGTAAATCCTTACGCAAGCTTTGTTCCTCTCTTGATTCAATTTCCTATTTTGATGGCTCTTTATGGAGCGCTCACGCGAGTGCCAGAATTGCGAGAAGGAACATTCCTCTGGGTTGACCTAGGTCAAAAAGACCCTTACTTTATTCTTCCGATTTTGGCGGCTGCTTTCACCTTCCTTTCAACTTGGTTGACCAATAAGGCAGCTAAAGATCGTAGTGCAATGCTTCTTGTTATGAATATCATGCTTCCAATCTTTATTTTCTGGTTTGGAACTCAGATTTCTTCAGGGGTAGCACTTTACTGGGCAGTTTCAAACGCCTTCCAAGTTATTCAGATTTTGGTTTTTAATAATCCGTTTAAAATCATCGAAGAACGTAATCGTTTGGAAATGGAAGAAAAAGAACGTAAAGCTAAGATTCGTCGTGCCAAGAAAAAGGCGCATAAACGTAAATAAGGAGGCTTATTATGGTTGTCTATTCTGGACGAACAGTCGAACAAGCTATTGAAAAAGGTTTGAAAGATCTTAATTTACCCCGTATGAGGGCTCATATTAAGGTGATTTCTCGTGAGAAAAAAGGTTTTCTAGGGTTCGGAAAGAAGCCAGCTCGAGTTAGCGTTGAACCAATAAATGAAAAGATAGTTCATGAAGCAGATCAAAACAACGTTAAAGTGGCTCCTGATGCTATAAAACAATTCGACGATTCTGTCGCAAGTCCAAAAGACGAAACGATTGCTTTCAATAAAGTGACAAAACTCGTTACGGTTTCAGATAATAAGGAAATTGCACAAGAAAACTTAAAGCAACCAGTATCTACAGAGCCCCTTGGTGAAGAGTTGACAGATAAGAAACAGGAGCAACCAAAGGCAACAATTATTCCTCTATCTGTTAAACGTGAGTCATCAGAAGAGGATGCTACAGAATTTATGGCAAGTTCGCTTGAACCTCAACTAGAACCAGTTGCTCAAGTTCAGACGCTGGAAACTTCAGAAGGAGATTTCAGTGCTTTTGTGGCATCTGAGTTTAGTTCAGATGATTCTTCTGAAAATAATTTAGAAGATATTCAAGCAGCTGCAGATGATGTTTTATCTTATCTTGAAAAAATTATCTATGAAATGGATGTTGATGCTAGCCTAGAGGTTAGTCACAATCGTCGCAATATTATCATTCAGATTGAAACAGACCAACCTGGTCGTGTTATCGGTTATCATGGCAAGGTTCTCAAGTCTTTACAACTTTTAGCGCAAAATTATTTGCACGATCGTCATTCTAAACGCTTTAGTGTTGTTCTTAATGTTCGTGATTATTTGGAGCAACGCACAGAGACTTTGATTGATTTAGCAGAAAAAACGGCAGCTAAGGTAAAAGAAACAGGCCGAGAGTATGTTATGGATCCAATGACGAATAGCGAACGAAAAATTATCCATAAGGCACTTTCTCAAATTGAAGGGGTTGAAAGTCACTCGGAAGGGGACGATCCTAACCGTTACGTTGTTGTGACAAAAGTATAATTAGAATAGCGTTATTGCTTACAGAAACTAGTCTTATTTGAAGGCTAGTTTTTTTGACAATTAAAAGTAGACAGTGTATACTTTAATAAAAAGTAATCGCTGTCTACTTATATGCAAATAGGAGTCAAAATGAAACGTAATACTGCTGAATTGAAGGAAAAGTTAATCACAACTGGAATTGAGGAGATAAGAATAAGAGGGATCGATCAACTATCTATCCGAACGGTGGCTCAAAAATGCGGGATCACCCATGGAGCACCCTATAAGCACTTTGAAAATAAGGGTGTATATCTTCAGGTAGTTTTAGAGTGTTTATCTGAGATCTTTTTGAAGTATCTGACACAAGGAATAGACTCTTCTCTTGATGTAAGGGATCAATTAGTATTAATGGGGTGTAATTTTGTGGAATTTGCTCAAAAAGAAACAAACAGTTTTGAGGCCTTATTTATTAAGTTTCCTTTCAATTATATGGAACTAATCCAGGACAGTATCTCTGTTAATGCCCATTTACCAGGATTTGAGCACTTTAAGAGTGTGGTTTTGAAGCTAAAAAGTGAAATGAACATTTCTGGTAGTGAGACAGAAATATTAGTTCATATCTGGAGTTTTATTACTGGATTAGCTGTTTTGGTAAGGAGTCCTATTGGTGATAATTTCAATAGTAACACTATTAAAGAGACTGTTAGTACTATGTTAGACATCTACGTTAAAGGAGCTAAACAATGAAAACCTTAATTATTTACGCACATCCAAACGACAAGAGCTACAATGCCTCTATACTAGAGACTATCAAGGAGAATTTATCGTCTAAACATGAGTTAAAGGTTCTAGATTTGTATAAAGAGCGGTTCGATCCTGTTTTACGCTTTGATACAACGCATAGGAGAAGAGACCTAGCGCACGATGTAGCTATGAAAGACTATCGAGATTTAATAATTTGGGCAGATCAGTTGATTTTTATTTTTCCAATTTGGTGGAGTGGAATGCCGGCTATCCTGAAAGGATTTATTGAACGCGTCTTTGCTGCTAGTTTTGCCTATGAAAATACACCCCGTGGATTGGATGGTAAACTGACTGGGAAAGCTTGGATTATTACAACCCACAATACACCAAAGATAGTTCTACCTTTAGTTCAAGATTATAGCAAAGTTCTAAAATTTCAAGTCCTAAAACCTTGTGGTATTAAATCGGTCAAAGTTACCCAGATTTCACCTGTTGAGTATATGGGTGACCATAAGCGAAAAGAGGTGCTCAAGAAAATAGCTAAAATAGCAAGAACGTTATGAGCAAGCGATGATATAGGGATAGTAATGTGGTCTACAATTATCACCAGCCTAAGGGTTTCAAAGATATAATAAAATTAATATCTAAGTAATTCTTGACAAGATTAAGCTATTGCTATAAAATAGTATGGTATGTTTAGTAACTGATCAAAAATAGCCGGCTAAACGAATACGAAAATCTATCAGGAGGTATTCAACGTGAAACGTACTTATCAACCAAGTAAAATCCGTCGTCAACGTAAACACGGATTCCGTCACCGTATGTCAACTAAAAACGGACGTCGTGTTCTTGCAGCTCGTCGTCGTAAAGGACGTAAAGTTCTTTCAGCATAAGACGTTATTGAAAGCAACAGTGCTCGAGACTGTTGTTTTTTTGTTTGCTATGAATGTTAGTGTTGGTGTTTGATGGTATTCATCGAGAGTTTGAAAATATAGAGCTGACAATTCTTGTAATTTTTGATAAACTAAAGCGGTTGTGGATAATGACCACTGACTAAAAAATACTTAGGACTGTTTTTCCTAATGTAAGGAGTATAAATGACTGATTTTCCTATTAAATATCGTCTTATAAAGAAAGAAAAACACACAGGAGCACGTCTGGGGGAAATTATCACACCTCATGGAACTTTTCCGACGCCGATGTTTATGCCTGTAGGCACCCAAGCTACAGTAAAAACGCAATCCCCTGAAGAATTAAAACAGATGGGTTCAGGAATTATTTTGGCCAATACCTATCATTTATGGCTAAGACCTGGTGATGAGCTTGTTGCTAAAGCTGGAGGACTCCATAAATTCATGAATTGGGATCAAGCGATTCTTACAGATAGCGGTGGTTTCCAAGTTTATTCATTGGCAGAAAAACGCAATATTTCTGAAGAAGGTGTAACATTTAAAAATCACCTTAATGGAAGTAAGATGTTTTTATCTCCTGAAAAAGCGATCTCGATTCAGAACAATCTCGGTTCAGATATTATGATGAGCTTTGACGAATGCCCTCAATTTTACCAACCATATGATTATGTGAAAAATTCTATTGAACGTACAAGTCGTTGGGCAGAACGAGGGCTAAAAGCACATCGTCGTCCACATGATCAAGGTCTTTTTGGAATCGTACAGGGGGCAGGTTTTGAAGACCTTCGTAGACAATCTGCACAGGATTTGGTTTCTATGGATTTTCCAGGTTATTCAATTGGAGGTCTTGCGGTTGGAGAAACTCATGAAGAGATGAATGCCGTACTAGACTTTACTGTACCTCTACTACCTGAAAATAAGCCACGTTATCTCATGGGAGTAGGAGCACCAGATAGTTTGATTGACGGTGTTATCCGTGGCGTTGATATGTATGATTGTGTTCTTCCTACTCGAATTGCTCGAAACGGAACTTGTATGACGAGTCAAGGGCGTCTCGTGGTAAAAAATGCGGCGTATGCAGAAGATTTTAGCCCTATAGATCCTGAGTGTGATTGTTATACATGTAAGAATTACACACGTGCTTATGTGAGACATTTGTTGAAAGCAGATGAAACGTTTGGAATTCGCCTGACAAGTTATCATAATCTCTACTTCTTGGTAAATTTAATGGCCAAGGTACGACAAGCTATTATAGATGACAATTTACTTGAGTTTCGCCAAGATTTCATTGAAAAATATGGTTATAATGCAAGTAAAAGAAATTTTTAAATAATTTATTTAGCAGTACATGATTGTACTGCTTTATTTTTTTCAAAAACCCTATTGACAAGTATTGATTTTGGTGTTAAGATATAAAGTTGTCTTAACAGACTTGCCATAAACTTGAAAAGGTTCCAAAACTTTAAAAAAGTTATTGACAAGATAAGTCAGAGATGATATTATAAATAAGCTGCTTCGGAAGGGGCGGCGAACAAGAGAAGTAAAAAACTTCGAAAAAAGTGTTGACAAGCTATTCTAGATTTGCTAGAATATAGGAGTTGTCTTAAGAGAGACAAAGACCTTTGAGAACTGAATAAGAAACCAAGTGCAGGGTTATGATAGAAGAAATTATAACCTGTCAATTTACAAGAATAAATCGTCAGATGACGGTAATGAGTTAACGCTCGAACAATTTTAAAGATTTTAATGAGAGTTTGATCCTGGCTCAGGACGAACGCTGGCGGCGTGCCTAATACATGCAAGTAGAACGCTGAAGAGAGGAGCTTGCTCTTCTTGGATGAGTTGCGAACGGGTGAGTAACGCGTAGGTAACCTGCCTTGTAGCGGGGGATAACTATTGGAAACGATAGCTAATACCGCATAACAATGGATGACACATGTCATTTATTTGAAAGGGGCAATTGCTCCACTACAAGATGGACCTGCGTTGTATTAGCTAGTAGGTGAGGTAACGGCTCACCTAGGCGACGATACATAGCCGACCTGAGAGGGTGATCGGCCACACTGGGACTGAGACACGGCCCAGACTCCTACGGGAGGCAGCAGTAGGGAATCTTCGGCAATGGGGGCAACCCTGACCGAGCAACGCCGCGTGAGTGAAGAAGGTTTTCGGATCGTAAAGCTCTGTTGTAAGTCAAGAACGAGTGTGAGAGTGGAAAGTTCACACTGTGACGGTAGCTTACCAGAAAGGGACGGCTAACTACGTGCCAGCAGCCGCGGTAATACGTAGGTCCCGAGCGTTGTCCGGATTTATTGGGCGTAAAGCGAGCGCAGGCGGTTTGATAAGTCTGAAGTTAAAGGCTGTGGCTCAACCATAGTTCGCTTTGGAAACTGTCAAACTTGAGTGCAGAAGGGGAGAGTGGAATTCCATGTGTAGCGGTGAAATGCGTAGATATATGGAGGAACACCGGTGGCGAAAGCGGCTCTCTGGTCTGTAACTGACGCTGAGGCTCGAAAGCGTGGGGAGCGAACAGGATTAGATACCCTGGTAGTCCACGCCGTAAACGATGAGTGCTAGGTGTTGGATCCTTTCCGGGATTCAGTGCCGCAGCTAACGCATTAAGCACTCCGCCTGGGGAGTACGACCGCAAGGTTGAAACTCAAAGGAATTGACGGGGGCCCGCACAAGCGGTGGAGCATGTGGTTTAATTCGAAGCAACGCGAAGAACCTTACCAGGTCTTGACATCCCGATGCTATTTCTAGAGATAGAAAGTTACTTCGGTACATCGGTGACAGGTGGTGCATGGTTGTCGTCAGCTCGTGTCGTGAGATGTTGGGTTAAGTCCCGCAACGAGCGCAACCCCTATTGTTAGTTGCCATCATTCAGTTGGGCACTCTAGCGAGACTGCCGGTAATAAACCGGAGGAAGGTGGGGATGACGTCAAATCATCATGCCCCTTATGACCTGGGCTACACACGTGCTACAATGGTTGGTACAACGAGTTGCGAGTCGGTGACGGCAAGCTAATCTCTTAAAGCCAATCTCAGTTCGGATTGTAGGCTGCAACTCGCCTACATGAAGTCGGAATCGCTAGTAATCGCGGATCAGCACGCCGCGGTGAATACGTTCCCGGGCCTTGTACACACCGCCCGTCACACCACGAGAGTTTGTAACACCCGAAGTCGGTGAGGTAACCTTTTGGAGCCAGCCGCCTAAGGTGGGATAGATGATTGGGGTGAAGTCGTAACAAGGTAGCCGTATCGGAAGGTGCGGCTGGATCACCTCCTTTCTAAGGAAAAACGGAATGTACTTGAGTTTCTTATTTAGTTTTGAGAGGTCTTGTGGGGCCTTAGCTCAGCTGGGAGAGCGCCTGCTTTGCACGCAGGAGGTCAGCGGTTCGATCCCGCTAGGCTCCATTGAATC
>NZ_CAKAKM010000002.1:740000-980506 GCF_916619785.1 Streptococcus sp. Marseille-Q3604
TAAGCACTCCGCCTGGGGAGTACGACCGCAAGGTTGAAACTCAAAGGAATTGACGGGGGCCCGCACAAGCGGTGGAGCATGTGGTTTAATTCGAAGCAACGCGAAGAACCTTACCAGGTCTTGACATCCCGATGCTATTTCTAGAGATAGAAAGTTACTTCGGTACATCGGTGACAGGTGGTGCATGGTTGTCGTCAGCTCGTGTCGTGAGATGTTGGGTTAAGTCCCGCAACGAGCGCAACCCCTATTGTTAGTTGCCATCATTCAGTTGGGCACTCTAGCGAGACTGCCGGTAATAAACCGGAGGAAGGTGGGGATGACGTCAAATCATCATGCCCCTTATGACCTGGGCTACACACGTGCTACAATGGTTGGTACAACGAGTTGCGAGTCGGTGACGGCAAGCTAATCTCTTAAAGCCAATCTCAGTTCGGATTGTAGGCTGCAACTCGCCTACATGAAGTCGGAATCGCTAGTAATCGCGGATCAGCACGCCGCGGTGAATACGTTCCCGGGCCTTGTACACACCGCCCGTCACACCACGAGAGTTTGTAACACCCGAAGTCGGTGAGGTAACCTTTTGGAGCCAGCCGCCTAAGGTGGGATAGATGATTGGGGTGAAGTCGTAACAAGGTAGCCGTATCGGAAGGTGCGGCTGGATCACCTCCTTTCTAAGGAAAAACGGAATGTACTTGAGTTTCTTATTTAGTTTTGAGAGGTCTTGTGGGGCCTTAGCTCAGCTGGGAGAGCGCCTGCTTTGCACGCAGGAGGTCAGCGGTTCGATCCCGCTAGGCTCCATTGAATCGAAAGATTCAAGTATTGTCCATTGAAAATTGAATATCTATATCAAATTCCATATGTAATTAATTACATATAGATAGTAACAAGAAAATAAACCGAAACGCTGTGAATATTTAATGAGTTAGGTCGAAAGACCAAAATAAGGTTAAGTTAATAAGGGCGCACGGTGGATGCCTTGGCACTAGAAGCCGATGAAGGACGTGACTAACGACGAAATGCTTTGGGGAGCTGTAAGTGAGCAATGATCCAGAGATGTCCGAATGGGGGAACCCGGCAGGTAATGCCTGTCACTCATTACTGTTAAGGTAATGTAGAGGAAGACGCAGTGAACTGAAACATCTAAGTAGCTGCAGGAAGAGAAAGCAAAAGCGATTGCCTTAGTAGCGGCGAGCGAAACGGCAAGAGGGCAAACCGAAGAGTTTACTCTTCGGGGTTGTAGGACTGCAACGTGGACTTAAAGAGTATAGAAGAACTACCTGGGAAGGTAGGCCAAAGAGAGTAATAGCCTCGTATTCGAAATAGTCTTTATACCTAGCAGTATCCTGAGTACGGCGAGACACGAGAAATCTCGTCGGAATCTGGGAGGACCATCTCCCAACCCTAAATACTCTCTAGTGACCGATAGTGAACCAGTACCGTGAGGGAAAGGTGAAAAGCACCCCGGGAGGGGAGTGAAATAGAACCTGAAACCGTGTGCCTACAACAAGTTCGAGCCCGTTAATGGGTGAGAGCGTGCCTTTTGTAGAATGAACCGGCGAGTTACGATATGATGCGAGGTTAAGTTGAAGAGACGGAGCCGTAGGGAAACCGAGTCTTAATAGGGCGCATTAGTATCATGTCGTAGACCCGAAACCATGTGACCTACCCATGAGCAGGTTGAAGGTGAGGTAAAACTCACTGGAGGACCGAACCAGGGCACGTTGAAAAGTGCTTGGATGACTTGTGGGTAGCGGAGAAATTCCAAACGAACTTGGAGATAGCTGGTTCTCTCCGAAATAGCTTTAGGGCTAGCGTCGATGTTAAGTCTCTTGGAGGTAGAGCACTGTTTGGGTGAGGGGTCCATCCCGGATTACCAATCTCAGATAAACTCCGAATGCCAACGAGATATAATCGGCAGTCAGACTGCGAGTGCTAAGATCCGTAGTCGAAAGGGAAACAGCCCAGACCACCAGCTAAGGTCCCAAAATATATGTTAAGTGGAAAAGGATGTGGGGTTGCACAGACAACTAGGATGTTAGCTTAGAAGCAGCTATTCATTCAAAGAGTGCGTAATAGCTCACTAGTCGAGTGACCCTGCGCCGAAAATGTACCGGGGCTAAAACATATTACCGAAGCTGTGGATACCTTTATAGGTATGGTAGGAGAGCGTTCTATGTGCGAAGAAGGTGTACCGTGAGGAGTGCTGGAGCGCATAGAAGTGAGAATGCCGGTATGAGTAGCGAAAGACAGGTGAGAATCCTGTCCACCGTAAGACTAAGGTTTCCAGGGGAAGGCTCGTCCGCCCTGGGTTAGTCGGGACCTAAGGAGAGACCGAAAGGTGTATCCGATGGACAACAGGTTGATATTCCTGTACTAGAGTATATAGTGATGGAGGGACGCAGTAGGCTAACTAAACCAGACGATTGGAAGTATCTGGCCAAGCAGTGAGGTGTGATATGAGTCAAATGCTTATATCTATAACATTGAGCTGTGATGGGTAGCGAAGTTTAGTAGCGAAGTTAGTGATGTCACACTGCCAAGAAAAGCTTCTAGCGTTAATTATACTCTACCCGTACCGCAAACCGACACAGGTAGTCGAGGCGAGTAGCCTCAGGTGAGCGAGAGAACTCTCGTTAAGGAACTCGGCAAAATGGCCCCGTAACTTCGGGAGAAGGGGCGCTGACTTATGGTCAGCCGCAGTGAATAGGCCCAAGCAACTGTTTATCAAAAACACAGCTCTCTGCTAAATCGTAAGATGATGTATAGGGGGTGACGCCTGCCCGGTGCTGGAAGGTTAAGAGGAGTGCTTAGCGTAAGCGAAGGTATGAATTGAAGCCCCAGTAAACGGCGGCCGTAACTATAACGGTCCTAAGGTAGCGAAATTCCTTGTCGGGTAAGTTCCGACCCGCACGAAAGGCGTAATGATTTGGGCACTGTCTCAACGAGAGACTCGGTGAAATTTTAGTACCTGTGAAGATGCAGGTTACCCGCGACAGGACGGAAAGACCCCATGGAGCTTTACTGCAGTTTGATATTGAGTATCTGTACCACATGTACAGGATAGGTAGGAGCCTATGACCTCGGGACGCCAGTTTCGAGTGAGGCGTTGTTGGGATACTACCCTTGTGTTATGGCTACTCTAACCCAGATAGGTTATCCCTATCGGAGACAGTGTCTGACGGGCAGTTTGACTGGGGCGGTCGCCTCCTAAAAGGTAACGGAGGCGCCCAAAGGTTCCCTCAGAATGGTTGGAAATCATTCGCAGAGTGTAAAGGTATAAGGGAGCTTGACTGCGAGAGCTACAACTCGAGCAGGGACGAAAGTCGGGCTTAGTGATCCGGTGGTTCCGCATGGAAGGGCCATCGCTCAACGGATAAAAGCTACCCTGGGGATAACAGGCTTATCTCCCCCAAGAGTTCACATCGACGGGGAGGTTTGGCACCTCGATGTCGGCTCGTCGCATCCTGGGGCTGTAGTCGGTCCCAAGGGTTGGGCTGTTCGCCCATTAAAGCGGCACGCGAGCTGGGTTCAGAACGTCGTGAGACAGTTCGGTCCCTATCCGTCGCGGGCGTAGGAAATTTGAGAGGATCTGCTCCTAGTACGAGAGGACCAGAGTGGACTTACCGCTGGTGTACCAGTTGTTCTGCCAAGAGCATCGCTGGGTAGCTATGTAGGGAAGGGATAAACGCTGAAAGCATCTAAGTGTGAAGCCCACCTCAAGATGAGATTTCCCATGATTTTATATCAGTAAGAGCCCTGAGAGATGATCAGGTTGATAGGTTAGAAGTGGAAGTGTGGTGACACATGTAGCGGACTAATACTAATAGCTCGAGGACTTATCCAAAGAAAGTAACTGAGACATATTGACAACGATTTGGTTTCTTGATACAGTATAGATATTCAATTTTGAGTTGAGAATACTCAGAGTTAAGTGACGATAGCCTAGGAGATACACCTGTTCCCATGCCGAACACAGAAGTTAAGCCCTAGTACGCCTGATGTAGTTGGGGGTTGCCCCCTGTTAGATACGGTAGTCGCTTAGCGTTTATCCGCCATAGCTCAGTTGGTAGTAGCGCATGACTGTTAATCATGATGTCGTAGGTTCGAGTCCTACTGGCGGAGTATAATTCTTATTGCTAGACCTAGGTCTAGCTTTTTTATTGTTAAGTTATTTACTTGTTAAAAGTTTAAATTTCAGATATGATAATACTATATTTTAAATTGAGAGGTATTATTATGTCAAATTTTGCATCTGCTTTTACACCTATTTCTGTTTCTTCGGCTAAGAAGAATATTGATACAGCTGATAAATTTATTTTATTTATTGGACGTCCTTCTTGTCCATATTGTCAACTTTTTGAATCTAAATTATCAAATGTGGCACGTAATTCAAATCTTACTATTTTCTATATTATTAGCGAAAATAGTGAAGAATTAGAAGATATTCAAGCTTTACGTAAAAGATATGGTATTGCTACAGTTCCTGCTCTCTTTGTTTCAGAAAATGGAGCTGCTAAGGTTGTATGTGACTCATCTCTTTCTGAGGATGATATTTTAGATTTTATTTCTTAGTCTTTTTGGAGGTTCTTATGTTTATTTGTAAACACGAGGTCCAGTATTATGAAACAGATCGAATGGGTATTACTCATCATTCTAATTATGTTCGATGGATGGAAGAGGCGAGAACTTTTTTTCTAAGAGAGATAGGTTGGCCTTATGAAAAAATTGAAGAGGAGGGAATTATCTCTCCTGTTACTTCAATTTCCTGTGACTATAAAGCTACTTCTACTTTTGCAGATGTAATTTCTATCGAGATTAATGTTAAAAGAGTTAAATCTGCTAAACTTACTTTTGTATACAATATGGTAAATCAAAACGGAATCCTTGTTTGTACAGCTGTTTCTGAACATAGTTTCTTGTCTAAGGACGGTAGTTTTGTCAATCTTAAAAGAGATTATTCGTTATTTTTTAATCTTTTAAAAGAGCATTTAGTTATGTAATAAAAAAGAAGAAAATCAATTTGATTTTCTTCTTTTATTCGGCAAGGAGTTTTTGATAAATAGCTAAATTTTCATCATCAAATACGTTAAATATTACTTTTTTTATTATACTTGACTCGTCAATAAAGGTTTTGACTGTTTGAATGGCGATTTTGGCAGCTTCTTGTTTTGGAAAATTGAAATCTCCAGTTGATAGACATGGTATAGCAATTGATTCAATGTTATTTTTCTCAGCTAGTGCTAATACTGAAAGATAACTTTTTGCTAAAAGATCTTCATCAATTTGTGTCGGTTGATCTACTATTTTTGGACCTACTGTATGAATGACAAAGGCAGAAGGAAGATTGTAAGCTGGGGTGATTTTAGCCATGCCAACGGGTTCTTCATATCCTTGTTCTAAGATGAGCTCGAAACAAGCTTGGCGTAATTGAACACCTGCGTATGTATGAATAGCGTTATCTACACAATCATGAAGTGGTTTCATACATCCAAGTAAGGTTTTATTAGCTGCATTTACGATTGCATCTACTTCGAGTTTTGTAATATCACCTTTCCAGAGGTAGATTCGATCATCTTGTGGAATGGGCTGGAGCGAATTGAGTTGTACAAATCCTCTTTCCCCTTTTCTAACTTGTAGGTAAAGGTCTTGGATTGTTAAGAATTGTGTTGATGCTGCCATTGGTTTACGTGTATTAAAGAGTGCTCTGAGAAGTTTTTGTTTTTCCTCGAGTTCTTCTGGGATAATCAAATCATGTAATTCTAGATTTTCTTTTTTGAGTTCACCTATGAGATAGGTAATCATTGCATCTTTATCCATATTTACTCATTTCTATTTTTATAGTTTTTTATTATTATACTCCCAAGACTGCCTGTGGGCAAGTGATGTCTATGATAGGTAATGACTAATATTTGATAAGAATTTTTTATGTATGTGTCAAATTCTTGCAATAGCCTTTAGAATCATATAGAATAGGTCTACAAAAGTTTTATAATGTCTAGGAGGATGATTAAATGACACAAGTAGTAACAGATGCTACATTTGAACAAGAAACAGCTGAAGGCCTCGTTTTGATTGATTTTTGGGCAACTTGGTGTGGGCCTTGCTTGATGCAAGCACCAATTCTTGAGCAACTTTCTGAAGAAATTTCAGAAGATGAACTTAAGATTGTTAAAATTGATGTTGATGAGAACCCAGAAACAGCTCAGAAGTTTGGAATTATGTCTATTCCAACTTTACTCTTCAAAAAAGATGGTGAGGTTGTTAAGCAAGTAGCAGGTGTACATACAAAAGAACAAATTAAAGCTATCGTTGCCGAGCTTATCTAACTAATCGTCACAGTCCCGTTTGGGGATTTTTATTTTTAGTTTATTCAAACGACGAGGAGAATCATATGTCTTATTCATTTCAAAATCCTAGTGATGAGGTTATAGAATCTTATTTAAAATCTGCAAAGACGATTGCAATTGTTGGTTTATCTCATCGCAAGGAGGCAGCATCTTATCAGGTTGCTCATTTTCTACAAGCTGCTGGTTATCGTATTATACCAGTAAATCCCAAACTAGAAGGTCAGGAGCTTCTAGGAGAGCATGTTTATGCTCATCTTAAAGATATCCCATTTTCGATTGATATTGTTGATGTATTTAGACGAAGTGAGCTTTTACCAGATGTTGCCTATGATATTCTTGAAACGGATGCAACAGTTTTTTGGAGTCAAATTGGTCTTGAGAATGAGGAGGCTGAGACTATTCTTCGTCAAGCGAATAGACAGGATATTGTAATGAATCGTTGTACAAAGAGAGAATATATGCGACTCTTTGTTTAATAAAATGAAAAGGTGAGTGAGCTATGCTCGCTCGTTTTTGTTATAATAGAGCTATGATTGAAATTTTTGATACGCATACCCATCTTAATGTGGATAATTTTGCAGGAAAAGAACAAGAAGAAATAGATTTTGCAGCTGAACTAGGTGTTGTTAAAATGAATATTGTTGGTTTTGATAAACCAACAATAAATAAATCTTTAGCACTATCAGAGAGATATGATCAATTATATAGTACGATTGGATGGCATCCTACGGAAGCGGGGTCCTATTCTCAGGAAATTGAGGATAGGATTGTATCACAATTAGATAATCCGAAAGTAGTGGCACTTGGGGAAATCGGTTTGGATTATTATTGGATGGAGGATCCTAAAGAAACTCAGATTGATGTCTTTAAGCGTCAAATATTTTTGTCAAAGGAACACAATTTACCTTTTGTTGTCCATACACGTGATGCACTTGAGGATACTTACGCTGTTATTAAAGAAGTTGGTGTTGGTCCTCGTGGGGGGATTATGCACTCATACTCAGGATCCCTAGAAATGGCTCAAAAATTTGTTGATCTTGGAATGATGATTTCATTTTCAGGTGTTGTAACTTTTAAGAAGGCTTTGGATGTCCAAGAAGCTGCTCAGAAGTTACCTTTAGATAAGATTCTGGTTGAAACGGATGCACCGTATTTGGCACCTGTTCCCAAACGTGGTCGTGAGAATCGTACAGGCTATACACGTTACGTAGTAGACAAGATTGCTGAGCTTCGTGGTTTAACGAGTGAAGAAGTGGCTAGGGCTACTTATGACAATGCGATGAGGATTTTTGGTCTGGATGAATAAAATAAAGATTCAAGAAGTCATCGTTGTAGAAGGTAAGGATGACACGGCAAATTTGAGACGTTTTTATGAGGTGGATACCTATGAGACTAGAGGATCCGCTATTAATGAGGATGATTTAGAGCGTATCGATAAGCTTAATGACTTACGCGGAGTGATTGTTTTTACTGATCCAGACTATAATGGTGAGCGTATCCGTAAAATCATTATGGAAGCTGTTCCGACAGCAAAGCATGCTTTTTTAAACCGTGGGGAAGCAACACCAAAATCTAAGACTAAAGGTCGTTCATTGGGTGTTGAGCATGCGAGTTTTGAGGATCTTCAAAAGGCCTTATCTGGAGTTTTAGGTAGTTACGATGATGATAATCAGTTTGATATTAGTAAATCAAATCTTATGAAGTTAGGGCTACTAATGGGAGCAGATAGTCGAAAGCGTCGAGAATATTTGGGCGAGGTGCTTCGTATTGGTTATTGTAATGGAAAGCAGCTTTTAAAGCGTTTGGAATTGTTTGGAATCACATTAGAGGAGCTAGAAGAGGCTATGTCAAATTACTAGATTACCAGTGATTTTAACATCAAATCGCTACTAAGTAGCTTATTATTGAGGTTGGGATAATTAAGGGTTTGGACCTGTTTTGTGTCCAAGTATAAAAATCGTGAAAATAATAAGAAAAGAGAATAAATGAGAATTGCAGATTATAGCGTGACCAAGGCTGTCCTTGAACGCCATGGCTTTACCTTTAAGAAGTCTTTTGGACAGAACTTCTTAACAGATACAAATATTTTACAAAAAATTGTTGATACGGCAGAGATCGATAAAAATGTCAATGTAATCGAAATTGGACCTGGTATCGGAGCATTAACAGAATTCTTAGCTGAAAATGCTGCGGAAGTTATGGCTTTTGAAATTGATGATCGGTTGGTTCCGATTTTAGAGGATACATTACGTGACCATGAAAATGTTAACGTGATTAATGAAGATGTTCTCAAGGCGGATTTACAGACACGTGTCAAAGAGTTTAAAAATCCAGAACTACCAATCAAGGTTGTAGCTAACTTGCCATACTATATTACGACGCCAATTCTGATGCATTTGATTGAGAGTAAGATTCCTTTTGCAGAATTTGTTGTTATGATGCAAAAAGAGGTTGCTGACCGCATTTCTGCAGAGCCTAATAGCAAGGCTTATGGTTCTCTATCAATTGCTGTGCAGTATTATATGACCGCTAAAGTGGCATTTGTTGTCCCTCGTACAGTCTTTGTACCAGCCCCGAATGTTGACTCAGCAATTTTGAAGATGACGCGCCGTGAACAACCGTTGGTTGAAGTTAAAGATGAGGATTTCCTTTTCCGAGTGGCTAAGGCTAGCTTTGTCCATCGTCGTAAGACATTGTGGAATAATTTAACAAATCATTTTGGTAAATCTGAAGAAGTGAAAACCAAACTTGAGCAGGCTTTGGAAATTGCTGATATAAAACCTTCTATTCGTGGAGAGGCTCTATCTATTTCTGATTTTGCACACTTATCAGATGCTTTGAGTGAAGCAGGTCTATAATTCAAAAATCCCACTGAATTTCAGTGGGATTTTTAGCTATGCGGAGAAAGGGATTTGAACCCTCACGCTTGAAAAAGCACATGCGCCTGAAGCATGCGTGTCTGCCATTCCACCACCTCCGCAGTGATAGGATTATTATACTGCAAATTACTAAAAATGCAAGGAGCTTAAGGAAATGGAAATGTGGTTTGTTTTGGATCAGAAAAGCGTGTTGTTTTGTGGTATAATAGGGCTATTAAACGATTGAGGAGTTCACTTGCAAGGAAGAATTATCAAAGCACTGGCAGGTTTCTATTATGTAGAGCATGATGGTGTTGTATACCAGACGCGTGCGCGAGGAAATTTTAGAAAAAAAGGACAAACACCTTACGTTGGGGATTTTGTCGAATTTTCAGCAGAGGAAAATTCAGAAGGCTATATCCTTAAAATTGGTCAACGAATCAATAGCTTAGTGCGCCCACCCATTGTCAATATAGATCAGGCTGTGGTCATTATGTCTGCTAAGGAACCGGATTTCAATAGTAATCTTCTGGACCGTTTTTTGGTTTTACTAGAGCATAAAAATATAAAACCTGTAATTTATATTTCTAAGATGGATTTGGTTGAAGATGATTCAGAAATGAAAGCCATTCAAAAACAGTATCAAAAAATTGGTTTTGATTTTATCTTCAGTTTGGAAGAACTATTGCCGCTCTTGACTGATAAAATAACAGTCTTTATGGGACAGACAGGTGTTGGAAAATCAACCTTGTTGAACCGTATTGCCCCACAGTTACATTTAGAAACAGGTGAGATTTCAGACAGTTTAGGTCGTGGGCGTCATACTACAAGGGCTGTAAGTCTTTATGATGTTCATGGAGGGAAGATTGCTGATACACCAGGATTCTCTTCGCTAGATTATGAAGTGGATAATGCCGAGGACTTGAGTGAAGCTTTTCCAGAAATCCGTCAAGCTAGTCATGGCTGTAAATTCCGTTCTTGTACTCATACCCATGAGCCTTCTTGTGCTGTTAAGGATGAGGTTGAAGATGGTCAAATTTGGCAAGTCCGTTATGATAATTACCTTCAATTTTTAAGTGAAATTGAAAACCGTCGTGAAACATATAAGAAAACTGTAAAAAGAAAGTAGGTCTCTCATGTCTTATAAAATTGCTCCGTCTATCCTAGCTGCTGACTATGCTAATTTTGCTTCAGAACTAGCTCGTATTGATGCATCAGGTGCGGAATATGTTCACATTGATATTATGGATGGTCAATTTGTCCCTAATATCAGTTGGGGAGCAGATGTGGTCGCTAGCATGCGTAAACATAGCAAGTTGGTTTTTGATTGCCACCTTATGGTTGTTGATCCTGAACGTTATGTGGATGCCTATGCACAAGCAGGTGCAGATATCATGACTATTCATGTTGAAGCCACTAAACATATCCATGGTGCCCTCCAGAAAATCAAAGCTGCTGGTATGAAAGCAGGTGTTGTGATTAATCCTGGAACCCCAGTCGAGGCACTTATTCCTGTACTTGATTTAGTGGATCAAGTACTTATTATGACTGTAAATCCAGGTTTTGGTGGTCAGGCGTTCATTCCAGAAATGATGTCTAAAGTAGAGCGTGTTGTGGAGCTTCGCGAAAAAGGTGGCTATTCATTCGATATTGAAGTTGATGGTGGTGTAGATAACAATACCATTGCAGCATGTGCCAAGGCGGGGGCTAATGTTTTTGTAGCGGGCTCTTACCTCTTCAAAAATCCTGATTTGACAGCGCAAGTTCAAACGCTTCGTGATGCTATCGATGCCTAAAATAGCTTTATTTGTCGGTGGTGAGCTAGAGTGGTTCACTACCGATTTTGATTATTTTGTTGGGGTGGATCGCGCGTGCTTACGTTTGTTGGAGTTGGGTTTGCCTCTTGATTTGGCTATCGGAGACTTTGATTCAGTATCGCGGTCAGAGTTAGAGATGATTCAATCAGCTGCCAAAGATTGTAGGATTGCTCCAGCTGAAAAGGATGACACGGATACAGAGTTAGCCCTAAAAATTATATTTCAATTATACGCTGAGGCGGAAGTAACTATTTTCGGTGCTTTTGGTGGCAGAATTGATCATATGTTATCAAATATATTTTTGGTCAGCGATCCTGATTTAGTTCCTTTTATGAGGCATATCTGTTTGCGAGATAAGCAAAATAAGATTACTTATTATTCAGAAGGAAGTCATAAAGTTTTACCAGAACCTGGAATGACATATGTTTCTTTTTTACATGAAGGTGATGGAGAACTGACGATTTTGGGAGCAAAATACGAATTAACTAGTATGAATTATTTTCAAAAGAAAATCTACTCTAGTAATGAATTTGTTGATGGTCCAATTCAAGTGCTTGTGCCAAATGGATATGTGATTGTCATCCAGACTAAAGATAGGAGTTAGTATGATCTATCTACTTACACTTTTAACTTTATTAAGCTTTGGGATTCTTATTGTTCTTTTCTTGAGAAATATGGAGTTAAAAGAACAGATTAATAAGGGTTTGGAAGAAAATGCAGATAATCTTTCAGATCAAATTTCGTTTCAATTGGAAAGTTTTGCTAAGACAAACCAACTGGAAACGACAAAGCAATTGAACCAATTGCAGATGGAACTATATCAACAGTTGACAGATATCCGAGAAGTTTTACATCAAAATTTGTCTGATAATCGAGACCGTTCTGACCAACGTCTTGAGCAAATAAACCAAAGCTTAACCAAAGCTGTTAAAGATATGCAGGATTCCAATGAGAAACGCTTGGAACAAATGCGTCAGACAGTTGAAGAGAAACTTGAGCAAACCCTACAAACACGTTTACAAGCCTCTTTTGAGACAGTTTCAAGACAGTTAGAGTCAGTCAACCAGGGCTTGGGGGAAATGAAAAATGTAGCCAAGGATGTTGGCAGTCTTAACAAGGTCCTTTCAAATACAAAAACACGAGGCATTCTGGGAGAGCTTCAATTAGGACAAATTATTGAAGACATATTGACTGTTAATCAGTACGAACGAGAATTTCCTACGGTATCAGGTTCAAGTGAACGAGTTGAATATGCAATCAAAATGCCAGGAAACCACAAAGACGAATATATCTACCTTCCCATTGATTCTAAGTTTCCTTTGGAAGATTACTATCGTCTGGAAGATGCTTATGAGTCTGGTAATAAAGAGGAAATTGAGAATCACCGTAAGTCTCTTTTGACTAGTATTAAGCGATTTGCCAAGGATATTAACAAGAAGTATCTTAACCCACCTGAAACCACAAATTTTGGTATATTATTTTTGCCGACGGAAGGACTTTATGCTGAGGTAGTACGCCAACCAGCCTTCTTTGACGCCCTTCGTCGCGAGGAGAATATTGTTATCGCAGGGCCGTCAACTTTATCAGCACTCTTGAATTCATTGTCCGTAGGATTTAGGACTTTGAATATTCAAAAGAATGCAGATGATATTAGTAAGGTTTTAGGCAATGTCAAACTAGAATTTAACAAGTTTGGAGATATGTTAGCTAAAGCTCAGAGACAATTGAATACAGCAAGTAAAACAGTCGATAGTCTTCTCAACACAAGGAGTAGGGCAATTGTTAGAGCTCTTGATACAATTGAAACCTATCAAGACTGTGCGACACAAAGTTTGTTAGATTTACCACGATTAGAAAACGAGGACAAGCATGAAGATTAATCAAATGAAAAAAGACGAGTATTTTGAAGGTTTTTATCTGATTAAGCGTGCAGAGGTACGTAAGACAAGAGCAGGAAAGGATTATATTGCCTTTACTTTTCAGGATGATACTGGAGAGATTTCAGGAAACCTGTGGGATGCTCAGCCTTATAATGTCGAAGAATTTACCGCAGGTAAAGTAGTGCATATGGAGGGGCGTCGAGAAGTTTATAATAATACTCCTCAGGTAAACCAAATAACCTTACGCTTGCCTACATTTGGTGAGCCAAATGATCCAGCTGATTTCAAAGAGAAACCACCGGTAAATCCTTCTGAAGTACGCGAATACCTAGAGCAAATGATTTTCAAGATTGAGGAAGCAACTTGGCAGCGTGTTGTTCGTGCTCTTTATCGAAAGTATAATAAAGAGTTTTTCACTTTTCCAGCTGCTAAAACAAATCATCATGCTTTTGAAAGTGGACTAGCCTATCATACGTCTACTATGGTTCGCCTAGCGGACAGCATTGGAGATATTTATCCAGAGCTCAATAAGAGTCTACTTTTTGCAGGGATTATGCTTCATGATTTAGCTAAGGTTATTGAACTTACTGGTCCTGAAAACACTGAGTATACGGTTCGTGGGAACTTAATTGGTCATATTGCCTTGATTGATGAAGAAATTACCAAGGTCCTTGTGGAACTTAATATTGACGATACGCGTGAGGATGTCGTTGTTTTGCGTCATGTTATTCTCAGCCACCACGGACAACTGGAGTATGGTAGCCCAGTTCGCCCGCGTATTATGGAAGCAGAAATTATTCATATGATTGATAATCTTGATGCCAGTATGATGATGATGACGACAGCTCTTAACCTAGTAGGACCAGGAGAAATGACAAATCGTCTCTTTGCTATGGATAATCGTTCCTTCTACAAGCCAAAATTTGATTAAAATCGAAATTAAGCGAGCATTTTATATGAAAATGTTCGTTTTTTGCTGTATTATGGTATAATAGTTAAAAAGTACAGAAAATATAGGTAACATATGAAATTAAAACGAAGTGAACGCATGGTAGTGATTTCAAACTACCTAATTAATAATCCCTATCAATTGACAAGTCTCAATACTTTTGCAGAGCGATATGAAGCTGCTAAGTCTTCAATCTCAGAAGATGTTGCTATCATTAAAAAAGCTTTTGAGGAAAGTCAAATAGGAGAAATCGAAACAGTAACTGGTGCATCTGGCGGTGTTATGTTTACACCGACCATTTCTGATGAAGATGCAAGAAGTCTGGTTGAAGATCTTTGTAAACGTCTTTCAGAGAGTGATCGTATCTTACCAGGTGGTTATCTCTACTTATCTGATTTATTGAGTACACCATCTATTTTGAAAAATGTTGGTCGTATCATTGCTAGTGCCTTTAAGGGACAAAAAATTGATGCCGTTATGACTGTAGCAACTAAAGGAGTTCCTTTAGCAAATGCAGTAGCAGATGTCTTGAACATTCCGTTTGTTATTGTTCGCCGTGACTTAAAAATTACAGAAGGTTCAACTGTATCGGTAAACTACGTTAGTGGTTCAAGTGACCGTATTGAAAAGATGTTCCTTTCAAAACGTAGTTTGAAACCCAATAGCCGCGTCCTTATTGTTGACGATTTTCTTAAAGGTGGTGGTACCATTACGGGTATGATTAGCTTGCTTTCAGAATTTGATAGTGAGTTAGTAGGTGTAGCTGTATTCGCAGAAAATGCCAAGGGCGATCGTGATATCCATGAATATAAATCATTACTTACTGTTTCTGACATTGATGTAAAAGCACAGAAGGTAGAAGTTGAAGTCGGTAATATTTTTGACAAGTAATTAATCTACGATATTATTCCTAATTTGATGATTAGGAATTTTTCTTTTTAACAAGAAACTGTTGACAATAACTATCGAAAAATGATATTATACTAGACGGTACTTTTTACTTTTGGTCTCTCAAAAGTGTACAGAGACGTGCTGACATAAGTTGCAAAAGTACACACAGATATGGGCTGTCACCAAGTGCCATATCAACCAAAAATAAAAAAACACAGGAGAATGTAGATGCCTACAATTAACCAATTGGTTCGTAAACCACGTCAATCAAAAGTTGTTAAATCTAAATCACCAGCTTTGAACGTTGGTTACAATAGCCACAAAAAAGTTCAAACTAACGTATCTTCACCACAAAAACGTGGTGTTGCAACACGTGTTGGAACAATGACACCTAAGAAACCTAACTCAGCCCTTCGTAAATTCGCTCGTGTACGTTTGAGCAACCTTATCGAAGTTACTGCTTACATCCCAGGTATCGGACACAACCTCCAAGAACACAGCGTTGTTCTTATCCGTGGTGGACGTGTAAAAGACCTTCCAGGGGTACGTTACCACATCGTCCGTGGTGCACTTGATACTGCAGGTGTAGCTGATCGTAAACAAAGCCGTTCTAAATACGGTGCTAAACGTCCTAAAGGATAAGAAGGGAGATAAGATAAAATGAGTCGTAAAAATAGAGCGCCTAAACGCGAAGTATTGGCAGATCCATTGTACAATTCAAAAATCGTTACACGTCTTATCAACCGTGTAATGCTTGACGGTAAACGTGGTACTGCTGCAACAATCGTATACGATGCTTTCGAGCAAATTAAAGAAGCAACTGGAAACGATGCTCTTGAAGTATTTGAAACAGCTATGGACAACATCATGCCTGTACTTGAAGTACGTGCACGTCGTGTAGGTGGTTCAAACTACCAAGTCCCAGTTGAAGTTCGTCCAGAACGTCGTACAACTCTTGGTCTTCGTTGGTTGGTTAACGCATCACGTGCGCGTGGTGAACACACTATGAAAGATCGTCTTGCAAAAGAAATCATGGATGCTGCAAACAACACTGGTGCATCAGTTAAGAAACGTGAAGATACTCACAAAATGGCTGAAGCAAACCGTGCCTTTGCACACTTCCGCTGGTAATCATAAGTTTCAAGCTGAATTACAGTCATATATTCATAAGATAAGATTATGGATTTGTAATAGGCTGACTTTGAATTCAAATAATATCATTCCTATCATTTGAAAACCAGTTAAATATTAGTGAAAAACGGGTAGGTCCTGCCTATCCGTTTTTTGACAATAATGTTATAATAAATAAGTAAACTAAAATATTTATAGGAGAATAAACCTAATGGCACGCGAATTTTCACTTGCAAAAACTCGTAATATCGGTATCATGGCCCACGTCGATGCCGGTAAAACAACTACAACAGAGCGTATCCTTTACTACACTGGTAAAATCCACAAAATCGGTGAAACTCACGAAGGTGCATCACAAATGGACTGGATGGAGCAAGAACAAGAACGTGGTATCACCATCACATCTGCCGCTACAACAGCACAATGGGATGGTCACCGCGTTAACATCATCGATACACCAGGACACGTGGACTTCACAATCGAAGTACAACGTTCACTCCGTGTATTGGATGGTGCCGTAACCGTTCTTGACTCACAATCAGGTGTAGAACCTCAAACTGAAACAGTTTGGCGTCAAGCAACTGAGTATGGTGTTCCACGTATCGTATTTGCCAACAAAATGGATAAAATCGGTGCAGACTTCCTTTACTCAGTAAGCACACTTCACGATCGTCTTCAAGCAAACGCTCACCCAATCCAATTGCCAATCGGTGCTGAAGATGATTTCCGTGGTATCATTGACTTGATTAAAATGAAAGCTGAAATCTATACTAATGACCTTGGTACAGATATTCTTGAAGAAGATATTCCAGCAGATTACGTTGATCAAGCAAACGAATACCGTGAAAAATTGATCGAAGCAGTTGCTGAAACTGACGAAGATTTGATGATGAAATACCTTGAAGGTGAAGAAATCACTAACGAGGAATTGAAAGCAGCTATCCGTCGTGCAACAATCAATGTTGAATTCTTCCCAGTTCTTTGTGGTTCTGCCTTCAAGAACAAAGGTGTTCAATTGATGCTTGATGCGGTTATCGATTACCTTCCAAGCCCACTTGATATCCCTGCAATCAAAGGTATCAACCCAGATACAGACGAAGAAGAAACTCGTCCAGCATCTGATGATGAGCCATTTGCAGCTCTTGCCTTCAAGATCATGACTGACCCATTTGTAGGTCGTTTGACATTTATCCGTGTTTACTCAGGTATCCTTCAATCAGGTTCATACGTAATGAACACATCTAAAGGTAAACGTGAACGTATCGGACGTATCCTTCAAATGCACGCTAACAGCCGTCAAGAAATTGAACAAGTATACGCCGGTGATATCGCTGCTGCTATCGGTTTGAAAGATACTACAACTGGTGACTCATTGACTGATGAAAAAGCTAAAGTTATTCTTGAGTCAATCGAAGTTCCAGAACCAGTTATCCAATTGATGGTTGAGCCTAAGACTAAAGCTGACCAAGATAAGATGGGTATCGGTCTTCAAAAACTTGCTGAAGAAGATCCAACATTCCGTGTTGAAACTAACCCTGAAACTGGTGAAACAGTTATCTCTGGTATGGGTGAACTTCACCTTGATGTCCTTGTTGACCGTTTGAAACGTGAACACAAAGTTGAAGCAAACGTAGGTGCTCCACAAGTATCATACCGTGAAACATTCCGTGCAGCTACACAAGCACGTGGTTTCTTCAAACGTCAATCTGGTGGTAAAGGTCAGTTTGGTGATGTTTGGATTGAATTTACTCCAAATGAAGAAGGTAAAGGTTTCGAATTCGAAAATGCTATCGTCGGTGGTGTGGTTCCACGTGAATTCATCCCTGCAGTAGAAAAAGGATTGGAAGAATCTATGGCTAACGGTGTCCTTGCTGGATACCCAATGGTTGATATCAAAGCTAAACTTTACGATGGTTCATACCACGATGTCGACTCATCTGAAACTGCCTTCAAGATTGCTGCGTCTCTTGCACTTAAAGAAGCTGCTAAGACTGCACAACCAACTATCCTTGAACCAATGATGCTTGTAACAATCACTGTTCCTGAAGAAAACCTTGGTGATGTTATGGGTCACGTTACAGCTCGTCGTGGACGTGTTGATGGTATGGAAGCACATGGTAACAGCCAAATTGTTCGTGCATATGTTCCACTTGCTGAAATGTTCGGTTATGCAACAACACTTCGTTCTGCAACACAAGGACGTGGTACATTCATGATGGTATTTGACCACTATGAAGATGTTCCTAAATCAGTTCAAGAAGAAATCATCAAGAAAAATTCTGGTGAAGCTTAATTAGAACTTATAAAGTTAAGGTACTTATGAAAGTAAGTGCCTTTTCTATTTGCAATTTTTTGAAAAAAATTATATAATATGACTGTTGAAAGGTTGAGTTGAAAGCGCTCAAGTTAATCTTTTCACAATAGGGAGAGCTTGCTCTCAAAATTATATTTATTTGATTTTCATAAGGAGGAAATCACTAATGGTAGTTAAAGTTGGTATTAACGGTTTCGGTCGTATCGGTCGTCTTGCTTTCCGTCGTATCCAAAACGTAGAAGGTGTTGAAGTTACACGCATCAACGACCTTACAGATCCAGTTATGCTTGCACACTTGTTGAAATACGACACAACTCAAGGTCGTTTCGACGGTACTGTTGAAGTTAAAGATGGTGGATTTGAAGTTAACGGTAAATTCGTTAAAGTTTCTGCTGAACGTGACCCAGAACAAATTGACTGGGCTAACGACGGTGTAGAAATCGTTCTTGAAGCAACTGGTTTCTTTGCTAAGAAAGATGCTGCTGAAAAACACTTGCACGAAGGTGGAGCTAAGAAAGTTGTTATCACTGCTCCTGGTGGAAACGATGTTAAAACAATTGTATTTAACACTAACCACGACATCCTTGACGGTACTGAAACAGTTATCTCAGGTGCTTCATGTACTACAAACTGCTTGGCTCCAATGGCTAAAGCATTGCAAGATAACTTCGGTGTTAAACAAGGTTTGATGACTACTATCCACGCTTACACTGGTGACCAAATGATCCTTGACGGACCACACCGTGGTGGTGACCTTCGTCGTGCACGTGCTGGTGCTGCAAACATCGTTCCTAACTCAACTGGTGCTGCTAAAGCTATCGGTTTGGTTATCCCAGAATTGAACGGTAAACTTGACGGTGCTGCACAACGTGTTCCAGTTCCAACTGGATCAGTTACTGAATTGGTAGCAGTTCTTGAAAAAGACGTTACTGTTGATGAAGTGAACGCAGCTATGAAAGCAGCTTCAAACGAATCATTCGGTTACACTGAAGATCCAATCGTATCTTCAGATATCGTAGGTATTTCTTACGGTTCATTGTTTGATGCAACTCAAACTAAAGTACAAACTGTTGATGGTAAACAATTGGTTAAAGTTGTTTCTTGGTACGACAACGAAATGTCATACACTTCACAACTTGTACGTACTCTTGAATACTTCGCGAAAATCGCTAAATAATTCAATTGTATAAAAAGAAGAGCTTCGGCTCTTTTTTTATTTCTCAAAATAATAAAACAGCCGTATAAATTGGCTGTAATAATCTTAGTAGTATTGTGATTTATGAATAAGCTAGAAGGAATTCCAAATAAGTAGAAAGAGCATGACACAACCCCAGGAGTTTTTATTGTGTTTTTGAATGGCTAGCATACCATAAAGTGGTAAGGCTATAAGAAGAGATTGAAAAAGGGTAGGAAATAGATTTTTTGTGATTAATCTAAAGTATCTGAAAGATTCTTTACGATAAAGCATAACAGTGCTGGTTCCCAAGCCTGCTATGGCAAATTGACAACTGGCTAATAAGATTAATCGAAGCTATAGCGGTACTGAGGTTTGATCAGTTTTAGAAAAAAGAGTTGGTTTAAGAGTAAGAAAGAGGAGCAGAGGAACAAGAGGAAGAAAGAGGATTACATTTAGATCATGGTCAGCTTGTTGCTGCCTATTGTTTAGTTGTTTTTCATAGCTTTTCTATCTTTCTATTTCGATTATATGCTAAATGTTTTATACTAGCAATAAGCCAGAAATCCTTCTGATTTTGCTATCTCTTTTATGCATTTTGTGATATAATGAAAACGTATTAAAAAATTAAGGAGTCTGATCAAATGGCTAAATTGACTGTTAAAGACGTTGACTTGAAAGGGAAAAAAGTTCTCGTTCGTGTTGACTTCAACGTACCTGTAAAAGATGGCGTGATCACTAACGATAACCGTATCACTGCTGCTCTTCCAACTATCAAGTACATTCTTGAACAAGGTGGACGTGCAATCCTCTTCTCTCACCTTGGACGTGTAAAAGAAGAAGCTGATAAGGATGGTAAATCACTTGCTCCTGTAGCCGCTGACTTGGCTGCTAAATTGGGTCAAGACGTTAAATTTATCCCAGGCGTTACACGTGGTGCAGAATTGGAAGCAGCTGTTAATGCTCTTGAAGATGGACAAGTTCTCTTGGTTGAAAACACTCGTTTTGAAGATGTTGATGGCAAGAAAGAATCTAAAAATGATCCTGAACTTGGTAAATACTGGGCATCACTTGGAGATGGTATCTTCGTAAACGATGCATTCGGTACAGCTCACCGTGCACACGCATCTAACGTTGGTATCTCAGCAAATGTTGACAAAGCTGTTGCTGGTTTCCTTCTTGAAAACGAAATTGCTTACATTAAAGAAGCAGTTGAAACTCCAGAACGTCCATTCGTAGCTATCCTTGGTGGTTCTAAAGTATCTGATAAGATTGGTGTTATCGAAAACCTTCTTGCAAAAGCTGATAAAGTTCTTATCGGTGGTGGTATGACTTACACGTTCTACAAAGCACAAGGTATCGAAATCGGTAACTCACTTGTAGAAGAAGATAAACTTGATGTTGCTAAAGCTCTTCTTGAAAAATCAAACGGTAAATTGATCTTGCCAGTTGACTCAAAAGAAGCTAATGCATTTGCTGACTACACTGAAGTGAAAGACACTGAAGGTGAAGCAGTAGACCCAGGTTTCCTTGGTTTGGATATCGGTCCTAAATCAATTGCTGAATTCGATAAAGCCTTGACTGGTGCGAAAACAGTTGTATGGAACGGACCTATGGGTGTATTTGAAAACCCTGACTTCCAAGCTGGTACAATCGGTGTGATGGACGCTATCGTAAAACAACCAGGCGTTAAATCAATCATCGGTGGTGGTGATTCAGCTGCCGCAGCTATCAACCTTGGTCGTGCAGATAAATTCTCATGGATCTCTACTGGTGGTGGTGCTTCTATGGAACTTCTTGAAGGTAAAGAACTTCCAGGATTGGCTGCACTTACTGATAAATAAGTCTATTAGAATGATAAGAGTTGGGAAACCAACTCTTTTTTGTGTCATCTCATTGAGTGTTTGATAGAGGCTAAAACTATTATTGGAAAGTAAGTTTCTCTCTAAAAATTGGCGATTATTAGTTAGAACTTTGCAGTAATATACTGTATAAGTAGCCAAATGGTTCATAATAATGTTAAAATGGTAAAATGGGATTGAAATTTGAACCGAAAAAATTTAAATTTGGTATGCGTACACTTAAGACGGGCCTTGCTGTCTTTCTTGTTTTAGGTCTTTTTTCTGCTTTAGGTTGGGAAGGGCTTCAGATTGGTTGTTTGACAGCAGTCTTTAGTCTTCGAGAAAACTTTGATAGAAGTATTCAGTTTGGTAAATCACGTATTTTTGCGAATACGGTTGGAGGTCTTTTGTCGCTATTATTTTACTTTGTGAATATGTGGTTTCATCATTCAGTTTGGGTGACCTTGCTATTGGTTCCAATTTTGACAATGTTAACGATTGTCATTAATGTGTCTTTTAATAATGCTTCTGGTGTTATTGGAGGGGTGGCTGCACTTTTGATTATTACCTTGTCTATTCCACCTGATAATACCTTTACTTATGTTATTGCTAGAGTCTTTGAAACTTTCTGTGGAGTCTTTATAGCAATCCTTGTCAATTATGATTATGATTGGCTACTTAAACATTTAAAATAAGAATGATAGGGTTCTATTGGACTCTATTTTTTATGATTTTTCGATAAAATCCTTAAATTAGAGCGAATATACAATGTAATGTTCGGTAATTGCTTATTGTGTAAGAAAAAGTGACATAAACTGTTGACATGTAGAAATATTCAGAATATAATTGTTAGGAAAGGAGGATGATCATGGCAAGAGAGAAAGAATTAAGGCGTTCTCTAGCTGTTTTTCCGATTGGAACAGTTATGAAGTTGACGGATTTAACCGCTCGTCAAATTCGTTACTATGAAGATCAAGGTTTAATTCAACCTGAACGTACAGCTGGAAATCGTCGGATGTACTCATTAAATGATATGGATCGTTTATTGGAAATCAAAGATTTTTTGGATGATGGTTACAATATTGCAGCGATTAAACATGAGTACGAAGAGCGTGAAGTTCGTGCCCAACAAAAACAAGTGGCTTTAACAGATGCGGACGTTCGACGTATCTTGCATGATGAACTCCTTCAGCAAGGCCGTTTTACGACCCCGTCACAACAATTTGGTAACTTGCGTATCTAATTACGCTTTGAACTTTTATTTTTGGTTTTTATAAAGGAGACCCCTATTATGGCAATCACAGCAGCTGATATTCGTCGCGAAGTCAAAGAGAAGAATGTTACTTTCTTGCGTTTAATGTTCTCTGATATCCTTGGTGTTATGAAGAACGTTGAAATTCCTGCGACAGATGAACAGTTGGATAAGGTACTTTCAAATAAAGCTATGTTTGATGGTTCATCAATCGAGGGATTTGTTCGTATCAACGAATCTGATATGTATCTTTACCCAGATCTTGATACGTGGACAGTTTTCCCTTGGGGCGATGAAAATGGTGCAGTAGCTGGTCTTATTTGTGATATCTATACTTCTGCGGGTGAACCATTTGCTGGTGACCCTCGTGGTAACTTGAAAAAAGCTTTGCGTCATATGGAAGAAGTTGGTTATAAATCATTTAACCTTGGACCAGAACCAGAATTTTTCCTTTTCAAATTAGATGAGCAAGGTAATCCTACGCTTGAAGTTAACGATAAAGGTGGTTATTTTGACCTTGCTCCTACTGACCTTGCAGACAACACACGTCGTGAAATCGTTAATGTGTTGACAGAAATGGGATTTGATGTTGAGGCATCTCACCATGAAGTGGCGGTTGGTCAACATGAAATCGACTTCAAGTATACAGATGTTTTGAAGGCTTGTGATAATATCCAAATTTTCAAATTGGTTGTTAAGACAATCGCTCGTAAACATGGTCTTTATGCGACATTTATGGCGAAACCTAAATATGGTATTGCTGGTAGCGGTATGCACTGTAACATGTCTCTCTTCACTGAAGAAGGAAATGCATTCTTTGATCCAGAGGATCCACGTGGTATGCAATTGTCTCAAGACGCTTACTACTTCCTTGGTGGTTTGATGAAACATGCATATAACTATACTGCAATTATTAACCCAACAGTTAACTCTTACAAACGTTTGGTTCCTGGATATGAAGCTCCTGTATATATTGCATGGGCAGGTAGCAACCGTTCACCATTGATCCGCGTTCCTGCGTCTCGTGGTATGGGTACACGTTTGGAATTGCGTTCAGTAGACCCAATGGCAAACCCATACTTGGCACTTGCTGTTCTTTTGGAAGCTGGTCTTGATGGTATTATTAACAAGATTGATGCTCCAGATCCAGTTGAAACAAACATTTACTCAATGTCTCCTGAAGAACGTAAAGAAGCAGGTATTATTGATTTGCCATCAACACTTCGTAACGCCCTTAAAGCATTGGAAACAGATGAAGTGGTTCGTCAAGCTTTGGGTAATCATATCTATACAAACTTCCTTGATGCGAAACGTATGGAATGGGCAAGCTATGCTACCTTTGTTTCACAATGGGAAATTGATAACTACTTGGACATTTATTAAGAAATTAAATTTGAAAATCAGGTTATGCCTGGTTTTCTTTTTCTTTTTAATTTATTAAGTTCTTGGACAAATTACGTAGTTTTAACTGAGCTGTTTTCTTTTGTCATATTTCTTTATTTCTCCTTAATCGCATTAAAATATGAGAGTGTTAAACTAATTCCATATTAATCTTATTCAGGGGGAAATATGAAAACTACAAAAAAAGCTGCTTTGGCAGCAGCCTCAAGTGCATTATTGCTCGGTCTTACAGTCGCACAAACAGTTAATGCTGATACTTATACAGTTCAAAATGGAGATTCATTCTTCGGGATTGCTAGTCAGTATGGTGTAGATCCTTATCAATTAGCAGCTGAAAATGGCATGACTATTTGGTCAACAATTGTTCCTGGTGGAAGCTTGGAAGTTTCAGGAGCTACTACGGCAGTTGAAGAAACAACAGAAGTTTCTTCTTCAGAGGTAACAGCTACTGATTCAGATGCTACTTGGAATCGTTATCCAGTTGGTCAATGTACATGGGGTGTTAAGGAAGTCGCTCCATGGGCAAGTAACTGGTGGGGTAATGGTGGCGATTGGGCCGGAAGCGCTGCTAGCCAAGGTTATGCTGTAGGTTCAACACCTGTGACAGGATCAATTGTATGTTGGACTGATGGTGGTTATGGTCACGTTGGTTATGTAACACAAGTTGGTCAAGATGGTCAAATTCAGATCTTGGAGTCAAATTATCAAGGTCAACAACAAATCAATAACTATCGTGGTTGGTTTGATCCACAAAATTCACTAACACCAGGTTCAGTATCTTACATTTATCCAGGTGCATAAAACGAAAAGAAGCGCTTATAGCGCTTTTTTACTTACTGAAGGATTGTGTATTGGACTAGATTTAAACTTAAAAAATGGTAGCTAGATGGCTACCATTTTTTATTTATCAGGTGTGAGAATCATTGGAATAATGATTGGTTCACGTTCTGTTTTTTCATATAGGAATGGGCGTAAAGCATTGACGATAGCTCCGTTAACAGATTGGATGCTAGCATCTTTGTTCTTAAGAGCGATACGAATAGCATTGAATAGAATGCGTTGGCTTTCGCGGATAAGATCGCCAGATTCACGCATATAGATGAAGCCACGACTGAGGATGTCTGGACCAGCTAGAATCATCTTAGACTTGAAGTCAACAGTAGCTACGGCAAGTACAACACCATCTTCAGAAAGATCACGACGGTCACGAAGAACCGCGGCTCCGATATCCCCAATACCATTACCATCAACATAGATATCTTGGGCATTGAAGTGACCTGCACGACGCGCAGAGTCTTTTGTTAGGGCTAAGACATCACCATTTTCCATAATGAAGATATTATCTTTGGGAACGCCACAATCAACAGCAAGACCTGCGTGGACTTTCTGCATGCGGTATTCACCGTGAACAGGCATGAAGAATTTTGGTTTTATCAAACGAAGCATTAGTTTTTGCTCTTGTTGACCACCGTGTCCAGAGGTATGGATATTGTTGATTTTACCGTGGATAACATCAACACCAGCTTCTTGAATGGTATTAATCAGACGGTTAACGCTAGTGGTGTTCCCTGGAATAGGACTAGATGAGAAGATGACAGTGTCACCAGGTTGTAGTGTCACTTGGCGGTGCATACCATTGGCGATACGTGCAAGGGCCGCCATAGGCTCCCCTTGAGAACCGGTACACATGATAAGAATCTCACTGGCATGATAGTTTTTCATCTCACTAGGATCAATGATAGTCCCTTTTGGAACCTTGATGTAACCTAGTTCAACCCCATTGACAATGGCTTTTTCCATAGAACGTCCGAAGACAACAATCTTACGGCCAGTTTTTACAGCGGCTTCGGCAGCTTGTTGAAGACGGAAAATGTTTGAGGCAAATGAGGCGAAAATAATACGTCCGTGGATGCCTTCAATAATTTTCATAATGGATTGGCCAACAACCTTCTCGGAATTAGTGAAAGTTGGTACTTCAGCATTGGTTGAGTCTGAGAGGAGGCAAAGAACACCTTCCTCACCAAGTGCAGCCATACGGTGAAGGTCTGCTGGTTCCCCTACTGGGGTGAAGTCAAACTTAAAGTCACCGGTACACACAATTTTACCTTGAGGTGTATGGATGACAATACCGAGAGGTTCTGGAATTGAGTGAGTAGTGCGGAAGAAGGTCACGCTCATATTTTTGAAAGTAAGCTCTGTATTAGCATTAATTTCGTAGAGTTGTGCGTCACGAAGTAGTCCGTGTTCTTCCAATTTTCCTTTGATAAGAGCAAGAGCAAGCGGTCCTGCATAAATTGGGATATTTGCCTGTTTAAGAAGGAAGGGAATCCCACCAATATGGTCTTCGTGACCGTGGGTAATGACAAGTGCCTTTACACGATCAACGTTTTCAACGATGTAAGAATAGTCTGGGATGACATAGTCGATTCCGAGAAGATCGTCTTCGGGGAATTTAATACCCGCATCGACGATGATAATCTCATCTTGGTATTCAATACCATAGGTGTTTTTACCGATTTCCCCCAAACCACCAATCGCATAAACCCCAACTTCTTCAGGTTTTAGATTGATTTTTGATGCCATGGTCTTAGAACTCCGTTACTTCAAAAACGCCTGTTTCTTTTTCGTATTCAAGGGCTTTTTCTGAGAGGAGCTCAATGAATTCGATGTTATAGGCAGTGTTTTTTTCGATGATTTGACGAGCTTGGATACGTCCCTCAAGTTCAGTTTCTGCATCGATATCTAGGTAGAGTGATTTTGTCTGTTCACGGCGTGGATTACGCTCTTTAGTTTCTTGGTAAAAGACTTTATAAATCATGGTTTTCCTTTCTTTCCAAAAGGCTCTGCCATTCTATAAAAAAACCGGTCAAGTTAATCTTTCCATGATTTACTTGACGTTATGATATTCACTTTATGAGTAATAGCTAGTAGCCTTGATTCGTTTAACAATTACTATTATTGTACCATAAGATAAGGGCTAGATAAAGAAAATGGCGGAAAAAGTTGGAAAATGTTCGTTTCTGGGAAACAGTGACTTGTGTTATAATAGAAAAGCATAAAAGGAAACAAGGAAAAAAGATGAAAATATTAGCATTTGATACTTCTAGCACTGCTTTATCAGTAGCCTTGTTAGAAGATGAGAAACTAGTGGCAGAGACAACTGTCACAGTAAAAAAGAACCACAGTATTAGTCTAATGCCCACCATTGATTTTTTAGTTGCTCAGGCAGGCTGGCAGCCGTCTGATTTAGAACGTATTGTGGTTGCACAGGGGCCTGGATCCTACACCGGGCTTCGTGTGGCTGTCGCAACAGCTAAGACGTTAGCCTATGCGCTTGACATTGATTTAGTGGGGGTTTCAAGTCTACAGGCGCTGACAAACCTTTCGGTTGTCGGTGTTGTGATTCCTATCATGGATGCCCGTCGTAATAATGTTTACGTTGGTTTTTATGAAAATGGTCAGGCTATCGTCCCTGATTGTCATGCTGCCTTTACAGATGTTCTTGAGCAAGCTAAAGTTTATGAAAAGGTGACATTTGTCGGTGAAGTGGCTAATTTTGCGGATCAGATTAAGGAAAATCTTCCAGAGGCAACGATTTTGTCTAGCCTTCCATCAGCTCAGTTAATTGGTCATTTAGGCTTGTCCTTGCCTTCTGTTGATGTGGATGCTTTTGTTCCACATTACTTGAAGCGGGTTGAGGCAGAGGAGAATTGGCTTAAGACGCATGAGGAGACTAACCGTGACAACTACATCAAGCGCGTCTAGACTGAGTAGCCAAGAGCAAGCTCAACTGATTTATCAGATTTTGTCGGATGTTTATGACAAGTCTCCGTGGACGATGGAACAAGTGGTAGCAGACTTGGCTTTAGATACTACGGAATATTTCTATGTGTATGATCAGGAAGAAGTTGTTGGTTTTTTAGCCCTTCAAAATTTGGTGGGTGAGCTTGAGGTGACCAATATCGCCGTTTTAAAAGCTTATCAAGGGCGTGGTTATGCTAGTCAGTTGATGAAGCATTTGGAAAATCGTAGTGAGCCTATATTTCTAGAAGTGAGGACTTCAAATCAAGTCGCTCAGGCGCTTTATAGAAAATTTGGTTTTGAAAGTCTAGGAATTCGGAAAAATTATTATCATGAGCCTCAAGAAGATGCAGTTATCATGAGGCGAGAGGAAGTCTAATGGCAGATAGATATATTTTGGCAGTGGAGAGCTCGTGTGACGAGACTTCAGTTGCTGTTTTGAAAAATGAGAAGGAACTTTTGAGTAATATTATTGCCAGTCAGGTGGAAAGCCATAAACGTTTTGGTGGTGTTGTCCCTGAGGTGGCTAGTCGTCACCATGTGGAAGTGGTGACTCTTTGCATTAAGGATGCCCTTTCAGAGGCGGGTATTACTGCTGAACAACTAGATGCTGTAGCAGTAACCTATGGTCCTGGTTTGGTCGGAGCGCTCTTGGTCGGGATGGCAGCGGCTAAGGCCTTCGCTTGGGCACATGGATTGCCTTTGATTCCAGTTAATCATATGGCTGGGCATCTTATGGCAGCGCGTGAGGTGCAAGAATTGGAATACCCCCTCCTAGCCCTTTTGGTGTCTGGGGGACACACAGAGTTGGTTTATGTGTCAGAACCAGGAAATTACAAGATTGTTGGTGAGACACGTGATGATGCAGTTGGTGAGGCCTATGATAAGGTTGGGCGTGTGATGGGTTTGACCTACCCAGCTGGGCGTGAAATTGATGAATTGGCTCATAAAGGGAAAGATGTTTATGATTTTCCACGCGCTATGATTAAGGAAGACCACTTGGAGTTTTCATTTTCAGGCCTAAAGTCTGCTTTCATCAATTTGCATCACAATGCAGAACAGAAGGGAGAAATTCTAGTCAAAGAGGACCTTTGTGCTTCCTTCCAAGCTGCTGTGTTGGATATTCTCCTAGCTAAGACTAAGAAAGCCTTGGAACGTTATCCTGTTAAGACACTTGTTGTTGCTGGTGGCGTAGCAGCTAATCAGGGCTTACGTGAACGTTTGGCTGAAGAAATTACGGATGTAGATGTGGTTATTCCGCCTTTACGTCTCTGTGGTGATAATGCTGGCATGATTGCCCTAGCAGCTGCCATTGAATGTGATCAGAAACATTTTGCTGAGTTGGACTTGAATGCAAAACCAAGTCTTGCCTTTGCAGGATTTGAAGAATAAGAAGAACCTCTTACTAGTCTGGTAAGAGGTTCCTTTAGAAAGGAATTGAGTATGTCTGCCTTTCGTTTAGGTGTAAAAGCTGCAGTACCGACAGCCCTAGGATATGTGGCTATTGGCCTAGCCTTTGGTGTTGTAGCGGCGGCTTCTGGTCTATCGGCCCTTGAGGTTGGCCTCATGTGTGCCTTGGTCTATGGTGGCTCGGCTCAGTTTGCTATGTGTGCATTAGTAGTTGCAGGAGCTAGCCTTGGTGAGTTAACCTTGACTGTTTTCTTAGTTAATTTGCGTAACATGTTGATGAGTTTACATGCAACGACGATTTTTACAAAAACAAGCCTCTGGAATCAGCTGGGAATTGGTAGTCTGATTACGGATGAAAGTTATGGTGTCTTGTTGGGAGAATATGTGCATCATAAAGATATTTCTGCGAACTGGATGCATGGGAACAATATTTTCAGCTATCTGGTTTGGATTGTATCATCAGTTGTTGGGTGTTTGATTGGTTCCATGATTCCTAATCCTGAGCTTTTTGGTTTGGATTTTGCCTTGATTGCCATGTTTATAGGTTTGTTAAGTAGTCAGATAGATGCTTTGTTAGGTGAAGGCGTGCGTAAGCTATTCTTGATTTTACTATCTATTGCTGTGGCTTATCTGAGCTTTAGTGTCATCTTGTCGGAATCTTTGGCTGTTTTAGTGGCTACTTTGGTTGGATGTAGTGTGGGGGTGATGTGTGATGGCTGTCAATAAGTTTATTCTCATTGCTATTCTACTTGGGTTTGTGGTCAGCTGGGTGCCCCGTGTTCTCCCCTTTGTTTTAGTGAAATACAAGGGCTTACCAGATATCGTTGTTCGATTTTTGCACTACTTACCAGTTTCTATCCTCTTTGCTCTGATTCTCTCTAGTCTCACGACTGAGAAGATTGGTCACTTGCCACAGTTTAAGTGGATGGAAATACTGGCTACTGTGCCAACGGTAATTGTAGCATTTAAGAGCAAAAATCTGCTCTATGCAGTAATCGTCGGTATAGTGTCTATGGCCCTGATTCGTTTAGTGTTTTAGTAAATGAAAAGACTTGGAGTTGCTCTTAGTGAGTCGCTTTCCAAGTCTTTTTTAGTTATTGTTAAAAAAGGCAGCAATATCGTCTTCACTGAGACCAATCATTGGATCTACAGTTGACCAATTATCTTCAGTTAAACGATAGTTTTCTTCGGTTTGCACAGGTTTGTTAACAGACTTATCCACAGGCTGTGAATAAGTGTTAATAAGAGCTGGAGATAGATTTATATTTCCCGAAATGTCTTTGTTTTCAAGGGGTTCTGAGGATCCGTTGTTTTCCTTTTTGGTTTGATTGGATGCGTCTGTTGCCTCGTTTTTAACAATCTTTTCTACAGACTTATCAACAGCTTGTGTATAAGTTTGTAGAAAACGTTGGATGAGATAAGTATTTCGTTTAGCCCCCTCGTTGTGAACAGCATAATCGAAGGCTGCGATTTCCCCTAGCATGACTAGTTTACTCTTGGCGCGTGTGATTGCGGTGTAAATGAGGTTACGTTGTAGCATACGCCCACTTTGGCGTGTGATGGGAAGGATAACGACTGGGAACTCACTCCCTTGGGATTTGTGGATTGACATAGCATAGGCCAGAGTAATCTTATTCCATTCGTTACGAGGATAGATAACCTCATTGCCGTCGAAGGACATGTAAATTTCGTCCTGCTTGCTTTCAGTATATTTACTAGGGATGAGATCAGTAATGATTCCGATGTCGCCATTGAAGACATTGAGTTCTGTATCGTTTACTAGATGGAGAATCTTGTCATTCTTGCGGAAGAAGATATCATTAAAGGCGAACTGATTGGCCTTTTCTTGAGGATTAAGTAGGTCCTGCATAATGGTATTGAGATTGTTAATACCAGCCTGTCCTCGGTACATGGGGGCTAGAATCTGAACATCCTGAGCTGCAATCCCACTCTTTATCGCAGCAGAGACGATTTTAGGAACCATCTGTGGAATATGGTTGGCATTGGCCTCAAAGTAAGAGCGGTCAGCCTTTTTCTCTGTGAAATCAGCGGGTAGTTGGCCTTGTCGCATCTGACTAGCCAGGGTAACGATAGTGGAATCCTCGGATTGTCTGAAAATTTTGGTTAGGGAAACCTTAGGCAAGTTATCAATCTGCAAAAGGTCAGCCAAGACTTGGCCAGGGCCTACGGAAGGTAGTTGGTCTTGGTCACCCACAATGATAACTTGTGTTGAATCAGAGATACTTTCAAAGAGTTGATTGGCCAACCAAGTATCAACCATAGAGAACTCATCGATGATAATCAAATCGCAATCGAGATAGTCCTCTAAGGTCTTAAAATCGTCCTCGCTATTGAGGCCTAAATGTCTATGAATAGTGGCGCTAGGTAGTTGGGTGAGTTCGTTCATCCGACGAGCAGCCCGTCCCGTTGGTGCTGCTAAAATAATAGGTAAATCAGACTTTTTGAGATCTAGGCCATGAAGGTCAGCATAGGTTTTAATAATGCCGTTAATAACAGTGGTTTTCCCTGTTCCGGGACCACCTGTTAGGATAAAGACCTTGCTTTGTAGGGCTTTGATAATGGCATCTTTTTGAACCTGATCATAAGTAATACCAAGCTCCTCTTCCACCCCTTCAAGGCTGTCTAAGATTTTGTCTTCAGAGCTGACATCAGGTTGGTCCTTCATGATACGAGTTAGGTGGGTATAGATGCCCTGTTCCGCAAAATATAGGGTATTATCAAAGATTTTAGTCTCTACATTTTGCACCTTATCCTCTTGGATAAGATTGGTTAATTGGTTAGCGACCAAGGCGGGGTCAAGTTCAATCGGACGAGCACCTTCCAAAAGAATGATGGTCCGTTCAAGCAAGGCTTTGGCTTCTATGTAGGTGTCGCCTTCTTCCATACTGGCTTCTAGTAGACAATGAATCAAGGCAGCTCGTAAACGTTCAGGAGCATCGCTAGCAATTCCGAGACGTTCGGCTAGTTGGTCAGCCATTTTAAAACCGATTCCTTGAATCTCCTCTACTAATAGATAAGGGTGTTCCTCAATAAGATTTAGTGACTCTTCCTTATATTGGTTGAAAATTTGTGAGGCGGCCTTTGGTGTGAGGCCATAGCTAGAAAGTTTGGACAGGACTTGCTCGGCTCCATAATTGATTTTTAACTTAGCAACAAAGGCTTCTCGATTGACCTTGGAGAGGTTGGGGATCTGCTCTAACTCGCTAGGATCCTCGAGAATCTTGTCAATAGGGTCTTCTCCGTAAATTTCGACAATACGCTCGGCCGTTTTCTTACCGATTCCTTTGAAATTGTCGCTGGCAAAATATTTGATAAGACCGCTGGCAGAAGGTTTTGAACGCTCGTAGCGGGTCATTTGTAGCTGTTCCCCATATTTAGGGTGATTGGTTAGTTGGCCCCAGAAGGTATAGTCTTCACCCTCCATGACATCCCCCATAGTTCCTGTGACAATGATTTCGTAGTCTTCAAAATCACTGTCCGTTTCGTCAATCTCTAAGAGTAAGATACGAAAAAAATTACTAGCGTTTTCGAAAATGACGCGTTCGATAGTTCCTGAAAAATAAAATTCTTGCATGTGTTTTTCCTAGATACATAATAAGGCTGGGTTTCCCCAACCTTATCTTATTTAGTGGTTTTAGTTGTCTTCAACGGTACCAATTTTATTAAGTGGCCAGAAGCGGAATTTGACTTCCCCTACAAGAGCACTCTTGTCAAAGTAACCAACTTCGCGGCTATCTTTTGAAACGATACGGTTATCTCCAAGTAGGAAATATTTGCCTTCAGGAACAGTGACAGAGAAAGTAGTGTTTTTGTCCGCGTTGACAGTGAAGGCCTTAGATTCTTTAGCCAGTTGTTGGAAGTAATCGCGGTATGCATACTCTTTTTGTAGCTTATCTTTGGCAAAGGCAGCCTGAAATTCTTTGAGGTATTCTTCCTTGACTTCTTTGCCGTTGACAGTAAGTTTATCGTTTTGATAGGTAATGGTATCACCTGGCATCCCAATGACACGTTTTACGATTTGTTTCGTCTTACCATTTTCAACCTCTTTGGCAACGACAATGTCAAAGCGTTCAATGGACGTGTGTTTCAAAACAATAACACGCTGGTTATTGGCGAGAGTTGGATCCATTGAGTGGCCGTCAACCTGAACAGGAAGCCAGAGGAAGAGGCGAGTCAAGAGGAAGAATGTGATAAAGAGGATAAAGAGTCCCCATTCACGAAGGAAAATGAGAAAGTATTGGGTCCATTTGTTTTTCATAGTTAAGGCCTTTCAGGGTTATTTTAAGCGTTGGTAGGCTTTTTTAGTATTGGCGAAATGATATTTAGCAGTAGCTTGGAGAGCCTGATCTCCGTAGGCTTGAAGAAGCTTGGCTGCGATCTGGTCGGACTTAGCACCAGCACCTGAAGGAAGAGTATAACCTACTTCTTGGCTGAGTTTATCCAGATTTTCCAGGAAGAGATTGCGGGCGATGATAGAGCTCACAGCGACAGCTAGGTATTTACCTTCGGCTTTTTCTTCTAAAGTAATAGGAAAGTCAAAGCGATTACGTTCGTTCTTGAGATATTTTTGATAATTTTTCTCGCTGGTGAAGGCATCGATGACAATCTTATCTGGTTTAGCACCTGATTGTAACAATAGGAAGATAGCCTGATTATGGAGGGCTACTTTAACGGACACAGCATTATGACTCTTACCGTCTCCAACCACTTCATTGTACTTTCTAGGCGAAAGAAGGAGTGCCTTGTGAGGAATTTTCTTCTCCAAAATAGGTGCAATCTGACGAATCTTGATATCGTTAAGATTTTTAGAATCATCAACTCCTAGAGATTTCAAAAAGGCATGGTCAGCTGGGGTAACTAGACTAGCTACAACAGCTAGACCACCAAAATAGGAGCCATTTCCGACTTCGTCTGATCCAATTAGGGCTAGGTTTTGCCCATCAGGTGAATGCTTAGGTTCAGCTTGGTATCCAAAACGGCTAGCTAGGATTTCTGGCTTAGCACCTTGGAAAGTTACCTTTCCTGAAGTATAGGCGATGACACTTATTCCATCGACCTTGGCTGAAAAACTTGCATAAGGATTTTTAGTCGCAGTCGCATAGCTTGCTAGGTCCTTCTGGAGTGTCGAAATCTGCTCTGCTGTCATTTTTAATACGATTGTGCCCATGAAATCTATTTTAGCACAAAAAAGGAGAATTGGTAGATATTTTACAGACTCGGAATCCCTGAAAATTATTTTTCTAGAGAAGTGCAAAGTCTAAAATTTACGAAAGTTAAAATTTAGGATATAATGATTAAAAAGAGAATGCCTAACCCTGCTCTTTTTTCCACAATTAGAAGAAATAGGTTGGCATTTAAGTGTCGAACACGCCTCAGAGTAAGTGTCTGAATCTTGCTAAAAAATGGCGATATAAAAGCAATAAAATAAGGAGAAGCTGCGGTGGCGAATCCGTGACCACCATTGATTGGCAGCTAACAAGCAAATGGCAAATAAGAACCGTTACAAATTTCATTTTGGAGAGAAGAACCTCACGCTAACAACTGATAAAGATAACCTATTCATGGAAGAGGTTGAGCGTGTTGCCCACGAGAAATATAAAATTATCAAAGAGCAGATGAAAAACGCTGACAATGAAACGATTGCTATCCTAATGGCTATCAATTCTTTGTCGACTCAGTTGGAACGTGAAATCCAAGTTGAAGATATGGAAAAAGAGTTGGAAACATTGAGAGCTAAGCAACTTGAACAACTTAAGGTCAAGGCGACAGCTACAAATGACGATGAGGATGACGCATGATTGGACTCCTTGTCTTAGCTATCGTGGCTTGGAATTTCTACATTGGCTACCGTCGAGGCCTCTTTATGCAAGCTTATTACGTGGTTTCAGTCATTATTGCCATGTGTGTAGCGGCCTACTTTTACCGGTCGCTAGGAGAGGCTATCAATCTTTGGGTACCTTATACCAATCCAACCAAAGATGCTAGTATAGCTTTTTTTACAGACCAAAATATTTTTTCACTTGACCGCGTCTATTATGCAGGTGTTGCCTATTTTGCCATTTACTGTGTGGCTTATTATGGTTTGCGCTTTCTTGGGATTTTCTTCCATTTTGTGAGAATTGAGCGACTTGACCAGAGACGATTTCAAGTGGTAGGTGGTGTTTTGGCTTCCTTGGTAAGTCTTGTGCCTTTGACTATGTTGGGGAATATTCTTGCGACTGTTCCCATGAATAACATTCAAACGGTCTTGTCATCTAGCTGGGTTTTGCGCCTTTTGATTAATTGGAATTTTCCAGTTAGTCAGATTATCCAGCACTTGTGGACAAGTGTGATATAGAAAATAGAAGTCTTCCTTGATTAAGGGAGACTTTTTTGTTCTTTGTTTTAGTAACATATGAAAAAAGACTGAACACAAGGTCTCAGTCTTTCTTATCTATTTTTACCCTAAGGTTGCAATGGTACATCCGGAACCACCAGCACTTTGTGGGGCATATTCAAAACTTTTAACATGGCGATGACGGCGGAGATATTTGGTAACAGCATCACGGATGACACCTGTACCAATACCGTGGATGATGTCCACCTGACTCATGTTATTAAGTAGGGCTTGGTCAATAAAGGCATCAAGCTCTTGCATAGCTTCTTCGTAACGTTTCCCACGAAGGTCTAGACGGGCACGAGGACCGCCAGATGTCTTCTTGGCTTTTTTAACCACGTTAATCTGTTTCTTCTTAGGTTGTTGGGCTTCAGCTTGGGCACGAACCAGAGTGAATTCGTCTGCCTTGAGGGTCATCTTGATGAGACCGACCTGAGCTTCCCAGTTACCATTTTTGGCTTGACTGGTAAGGGTACCCCGTTGCCCATAGGCGGTAACGATGATATCATCTCCAACACGAGGGGCACGCGCAGCCTTTTCTTTCTTAGCCTTACGAAGGACCTTATTCTTAGAGAGGTCCACTTGTGGGGCAAGTTTCTTGAGTTTTCCTTTGGCGTCGATAACTTCATGAGGTTTGAGTTGACTCTTATCGTGGAGATTTTTGAGAATACTATTGCTCTCAGCCAAAGCGGTATCAACCATCTCTTGAATTTCTTTTTGAGCCTTTTCGAGTTCCTTGTCGTATTCATGGGAGAATTCGTTATAGAGTTTCTTGACCGCACGGTTGAATTTAAGGTTCTCTTGCTCCACGTCCTTGATGTGTTCCAGACGTTTTTGTGTTTCCACAGTTTGGGCTTCAAGTTGCTCGATGATACGGTTGACATCACTATCAGTATCCGTGAGGTTTTCTGCCTCCTTGACAATAATCTCATTCAAACCGAGGCGTCGAGCAATTTCAAAGGCATTAGAACGACCAGGAACCCCTTGCATAAAACGATAGGTAGGGCTTAAAGTCGCTGTGTCAAACTCCATGCTGGCATTTTCCACATGTTGTGTCTCAATCCCATAGGCCTTAAGCTCAGGATAGTGAGTGGTAGCCATGGTCTTAATCTGACTTAAACGGAGGTGCTCTAAGATTGCCATGGCTAGACTAGCTCCTTCCTGAGGGTCGGTACCAGCCCCAAGCTCATCGACCAAGACCAGACTGTTACTGTCGGCAGCATTCAGAATCTCAACAATGTGGGTCATGTGACTAGAGAAAGTTGACAAACTTTGTTCGATAGACTGTTCATCTCCGATATCCGCAAAAATCTCTTGGAAAATGGCGACACGGCTGCCCTTATCAGTCAAAATTGGCAGACCAGATTGAGCCATTAGTTGTGCTAGTCCTAGCGTTTTAAGCATGACGGTCTTACCACCAGTATTGGGACCTGTGATGACAATGGCCGTAAGGTCCTCATCAAAGTGCAAATCGTTGGCTACAGGATTGACCAAGAGAGGGTGACGGACGTTAAGCAGTTGGAGTGTTTGGTTGTCACTAATCTTTGGAATAACCGCTTTTTTATCATGGAGATAGAGGTATTTTCCTCGAATGAAGTCCATGTGACCCAAAATCCAAGCGTTGTTAGCGATAGCAGTAGCTTGTGGGCGCAGTTGATCAGACAGTTCATGCAGGATACGAGCCATCTCGTGGCGTTCGTCTGCACGTAATTGTGTAATTTCTTCGTTAAGCTGGATAACGGCACGTGGCTCGATATATACTGTGTTTCCAGAGCTTGAGATGTCATGCACAACTCCAGCAATACGGTTACGGTAGGTGTTTTTGACAGGAAGCACCGAACGACCGTTACGACTAGCAATCAAACTCTCAGCCAACATGTGGCCAGATTTCTTGAGAATGTCTTGTAAGGTCTGGCGAATGGCATCATCACAAGATTTGAGTTGACGACGAATATTTTGCAACTCTGGGCTAGCAAAATGCTCAATAAAACCACCGTCATTGATGCTCTGAAGACTGCCTTGTAGACTTGGGAAGGCTTCAATCTTTTCGAAAAGACGTTTAAGGGCGATAAGTTCTACATTTTCAAGGTCAGCGTAAAAGCGACCGAGGTCAGCTGAAGCTTGTAGCACCTTCTTGATGGCAATGAGCTCCTGAATGTTGAGGTCAGCATCCAGTTCCAAACGACGCAAGGGCTCAGAAATATCTCGCAAGCTACCAATGGCAAAGCCATGGTGCTCTACGAAAATCTCTGCCATTTCTTGAATTTCTGTAAATTGATTTTGAATTCTTTCTGGATTGGTCATAGGCACCAAGTCACGCAACTCCGCCTGAGCCTGTTCAGTCTGCAGGTATTCTGTGAACTGGTCCTTGACCTTGTTAAATTCTAATTGGTCTAAAATCTTTGTGTTCATAGCTTCTATTATAGCACACCCTGTCAAGAGGGGCGGGGTGGTGGAATGAATTGATTTGCTCACAAAAATAGTAAATTTATGCATATTTTACTCATGATTATTTACAAATACAGTGTTAGCATTTTACTGCATGAATTACTCATGCCAATGTAGGTCAGCTGACTTATACTGTTTATGAAAATAAAAAAGTAGGAGGATTGGCTAATGAGTCAATTAATTGTAAAAAATGTCAGTAAAATATTTGGTGAGGATGATAATCTTGTCCATGCTTTGTCCAATGTTTCATTTGATGTAGATAAAGGTGATTTTCTCGCTATTATGGGGTCCAGTGGTAGTGGTAAGACCACCTTATTGAATTGTATTTCTACTATTGACGAGCCAACTTCTGGAGATATTTCTTTCGAAGGGTTTGATATTGTTCATGCAAAAGACAGTGAGTTAGCTGATTATCGGTCACAAAACATTTCCTATATTTTTCAATCCTATAATTTAGTAGAGACGTTGACAGTATATGAAAATATTGTCTTACCATTGCAAATTCAAGGAAAGAGAGTTAGTTTATCTAAGAAAAAAATTGAGGAAGTTTTGGAAAAATTATCTATTTCAAAACTTAGAAATAAATTCCCAAATCAATTGTCAGGTGGACAACGGCAGCGTGTAGCTACAGCAAGGGCGCTGGTAGATGATTCTAAGCTTTTAATCGCTGACGAACCTACGGGGGCTCTAGATTCTGCAAATTCGGAAAATCTGATGGCTTTATTACAAGAAATCAATCAAAAATTTGAGATCACTATTATTCTGGTTACCCATGATCCTGCGGCAGCTAAATATTCATCGCGGATGCTTTTATTAAAAGATGGTCATATTATCGAGGATTTGTATCGCAATGGCATGTCTAATGATGCATATTTGGAAACTATTTATCAAAAGACTAGATAAGGGGATAATATGTATCCAAAATTAATTATCCGTAACGTTTTGCGTAACATACAAACGTATAGCATTTATTTTTTTAGTTTAACATTAATTTATAGCCTGCTTTATGCTTTTAATGCTCTTCCAAATCATCCAGTTATGACTAGTTTGTCTGGTTCTAAAAAAATGTTAACAACCATTATGACCCAATATATGGGAATAGTATCTTATATGGTTGTTGGAGCTGTTATTTTTTTGATTGTTTATTCGACAAATTTTGTTCTAAAACGAAGACAGAAGGAATTAGGTCTCTATGCGAGCTTGGGAATGAAGAAATGTCATATTATGGGAGTTGTTTTTTGTGAGACCTTGTTCATTAATTTGCTCTCATTAGTAGTTGGGCTCTTGTTTGGATTGATGATATTGATTCCTGTCTCATCTCTTGCTTCAGACTTCTTTATGGGAAATTATTTTGGAAGAAAATTATTTTGGGACAATTATTCAGTTGAATTGTTAGTTGTCTGTTACTTGGTGACGAGCCTTATCATTGGTGCACTGGATGTGTTATCTTTTAGAAAGCAAAAAATTATCAGTCTCATCCAAGATAATGAAAAAAAAAGAACTATTATTTCAAAAGCTCATGGTAAATGGCAGATATTCCTGTTTACAATAAGTACGATATTGTTTTGTGTGATTTGCTTTTATCTTTCAAATTATAGTCATTTGAGATTTTTGAAAAATCATGCCTTAGCTTTTATTGTACTATTTCTGATTGTGGTTGTTTTATTTTATACTTCCTTGAGTCAGTTTATTTTGAGGTTGATTAGTACCACACCGAAACTATATTTTCAAAGATATAACAGCTTTAAAGTTCGTCAGTTTTCAAAGCAAGCGGATAACAATTCTATTGTCATAGCAGTTTTGTCCCTTTTTATGACACTCACATTAACACTACTGATTTTTAGTGGCAGTACCTATACAAGTATGGAAAAGGATATTGAGACCTACACTCCATACGATATGGAAGTCTCTCTTTATCGAGGCGAGGATTTTCATTATTTAAATATGACGACCAAGGATTGTTTGAAAGCAGATGGCTTTAACTTCAATGTGGTTGATACAGAGTATCAATATACTATTCATAAGGCAGATAGTACTTATAAAGATATTATTGACACCAATCATCTTTGGCCGCATGATAAGTATCTACCTGATACTCCTTTGAAAGTAATCAGTTTGTCAAGTTACAATCATTTAATGAAGATACAGGGAAAAGAGGGAATTGCCCTCAAAAATGATGAATATGCTGTAAATCAACATTATAAAGGAACAGAAAAACAAATTAAAGACTTTCTTAAAAAAGGTGAAACATTAACTATTGGTGGGTACAGTTTGAAATCGTTCTCTAAAACACCTCTTGAAAATGTGTATTTTCTTTCATCTGTCGGCACAAATGATTTTGGTACCTTTATTGTTCCAGATAAAGTTGCAAAAGAACTGTCAGTAGATAGCATGGCTTATGTTGCAACATATAAAGAAAAAACAGATATGCGTCAAGTCGAATTATTTTTGAAAAACTGGCTTGAAGGATATTATTTTAAGACGAGTGAGGGAGAGAGTAATGACTTTACCTATCAAACAAAGCTTGGTTTATCGGAACTGAGTATCAGTTCCATGGGGGTTATTGTTTTTGTTATGATATTCGTAGCAATCGTGTTTACGGTAATTTCCTTTAGTATTTTATCGTTGCAGGCCTTGACAAATTCTCTCGATAGCGCTGGTGATTACAAGATTCTATATTTGTTGGGAAATAGATATGGATCCAACAAGAAACTTTTATTCCAACAAATTCTTTTATATTTTCTGACACCCTTTATATTGGCCATCCCACTCAGTATTGCTTTTGGAAATAGTTTATTAGGATATTTTACACATTTTGCCAATACAGATGTTGTTGTAGATTTAAGATATCTCGGATTGACGGTTGTGTTATTTATTGTTTATCTGATACTGACTCATAGGATTTGTAGTAGAATAATACAAAATAATTAATGTGTATATTTTTCATGATGTTCGTTGTAAATAAAGCGATGATGTCAATTGACGCCTTAAAAGATAGTTTGTTAAAATAAGTGGTAGGTAAAATTGACTTCTTATAGTTTGTAACTGTATTTTATGTCATTGAGTTGCTTATTATGATTTGTAGAGTAGTTTAGTGTATGAATAGGAGGATGTTTTATGGCTGCACTGCTTGGTACATTTGAATTTTATGCTCCTATTTTCCTCTTAGGAGTACTAATCATCGGGATTGTCTATTTCATGAAGAGAAGAAATAATCGGAAGAAATAGACTCAGTCTAAAAGAGTTGAGAAGACCATGAAAAAGTTTTCTCAACTCTTTTTTTGCCGAAAATACTCAGGCTTCTGGATTAATAAAATGGTACGATATTGGAAAGGGTAGGGCTGTGAATTCCTACAGAAATACGAAGCTATAAATTTTAACTGTTAGATGAGGTGGTAAACTATGCTTTTTAATTTAATATTGAGAAACGTAAAGAGAAACCTACAGGTTTACTTAATATATTTTTTAAGTCTATCTATCATATATGCATTACTGTATGCCTTCAATGCAGTTCCGCATCATCCTGTTATGGGGAGTTTAAGTGGTGCAAAGGCAAATATGACTAACATTTTTGGTCAGTATATGGGGATTCTAGCCTATGTCATTATTATGATCGTTATCTTTTTGGTGGTCTATTCTACCAATTTCGTATTAAAGCGAAGAAAAAAGGAATTGGGTTTATATTCGGTTTTAGGTATGCGTACTCCTAAGATTGTCAGTATACTATCATTTGAAACCTTAATTATTAATCTTTTGTCTCTTGCTTTAGGATTATGTGTTGGGACAGGTTTTCTCAGTATACTTGCGAAAATAGCAGATATCATGTTTCAATCAGGGTACACTGGGGGATTATTTTATATTGATTTGCCATCTATTTTGCTCTTAGTCATAGCCTACGGATTGACTAGCTTTATCATTGTGTTGATGAACATATTAACATTTAGAAAAAAACGACTCATTTCCTTGATTACTGAATATGAGGGAAGTGATTCGATCCTTGTCGCAAATAATAGGTTTGTAGTCTTATGTGAATTTATCATATCAGTTGTTGTTATCGTCTTCTCCTTATTTTTCGTTAGTAATGAACAAAATTTTCAATACTTTAAAGGTTGGGGAGTACTTCTAGTTTTGGCTTTTGTATTGGCAGTGATATTTTTCTATAGCACTATGGGCGATGCGATGGTGAGAATCATTAAACGATTTGATAGTATTTATTTCCATAAATATAATTCATTTAAAGTTAGACAATTATTTAAACAAGCTGATCAAAATGCAATCACCATAGCAATTTTATCATTTTGTATGGCTTTATCAATGACTCTGCTGACAGTGAGTGGAAGTGCCTATAATGCTGTATCAAATGAACTACAAAAGTATATCCCCTATAGCATGTCAATTATCCAAAGTGTGGATGGTTCAAACAGTATGGTAAGTATTTCTATTAAATCTAAATTGAGGGAAGATAGTTTTGATTTCTCAAATATCAAGAAGGATACGGAGATTACTATCTATGCAAGTAATCTTTTGTATAAAGACGTTTTAGATACCAGTCAGTTATGGTCACTAGACAAGGATTTGGGAAATAGAACAGTTCCTATTATCAGTGTTAGTGATTATAATAAGACGTTAAGTCTTCAAGGGAAAAAAGGAATCTCATTAAATGATGGTGAGTATTTTGTTAATGCCAATTATAAGGGGACAGAAAAACAGATACAGAAATTTGTTAAGAGTACTAAGACTCTTTTGATTGGAAATCAAAAACTTAAGCTTGCATCACCACAGGTCTTGTCTAATGTTTATGTCATGACGTCAGTTGGAAATAATGATAGGGGAACCTTAGTTGTTCCAGATAATACTGTAGATGGGCTATCTATTTACCAAAGAAACTATGATGCTATCTATCGGAAGAACGCTAATAAAGACTATATTAAGGATTTCCTTGAACACCTGAAAAAAGAAGATGTGGTTGGAAATGAACAAACCTACGTTTATCAGACCAAAGATCGACTGATTAATATGTATCTTGGTTTTGTTGGTGTAGTTGTTCTTGTATTGATTTTTGTCGGACTCATTTTTACCATTATTTCACTGAGCATTCTTTCCATTCAAACTCTTGCATCGACCTTGGATAGCCAACGAGACTACGACATTCTATTTTTATTAGGAAGTAAGCAAAATAGAGGACTTCTTTTTCAACAGATTCTTTTTTATTTTCTTGTTCCAGAGTTGATTGGGTTACCAGCATTTATAGCTTTGTCAAAAGGTATGTTAGGATATTTCGCAAATTATGCCAATACTGAAGTTGACTTTAATTTCAGTTATTTAATGATCTATTGGTTATTGTTTGGGCTATATATTGCGTTCACATATACTATTAGTTTACGATTGTTGCGTACAGAGAAGCGTTAACGAGAGAAAAAAGGGATCTTACTACTGTGGTATAATGGAGATAGGTGATGCTATATGATAAGAAATAATATTTTGTCAAGATATCCATTAATCTTGTTTTGGTTAACATCCTTAAGTCAGGTGTTGGCGCTACTGGTGATTTATCAAGGAGTTTCCCCAATCACATTCCAGACAGTCATGATGTTTTCCATTGTAACTATTCTGGTTATCTTTAGCTATGTGTGTTCTGTTGTCCATTTTAAATCAATCCTGCTGAAATTTTTTTTATATGTCAGTATCAATTTATTGATGTGGCAGCTCATTTTAAACAGTTCCATAAGTAGTTCTGTGATGTTATTAACAGATTTATTGAATCCCATTATTTTTTTCATGATGATTTTTAGTGCTATTTCAATTATTTTACTTGGAAAACAATGGGTTGGTAAGGAGTTATTTGTAACCTACTTCCTTGTTGTTCTGATAACAGAGGGCTTGTTCTTTATTAATAAGGGATTATTTGTTACTTTCTCTTTCTTTTGTTCACTGTTTACTTCGCTTCTTCCTATCATATTTCTAGTTATGTATGCCAAAGAATTAAAAACTATATTAGGAAGTCAGCGTCGCTATTTAGTGATACTCTCAGTATGGGCTACTATATTTCTTATTCTTACTTATGAAGTTAGTAATGTTTCATTACTAATATGGTATTTGGGAACGTTCATCTTAATAAGCTTTTTTCACCTAAGGATTATCTTTGAAAAGTTCAGTCAAGTTGTTAAAAACGTAAAAAAAGAATATATTGGACTGATATTTCGGATATTTTTTGGATCGATTATTACGTTTATTGTCTCTTGTTTATTTTTGCAACTTGATGCAAAATTAAGCTTCCTACTACTTAATTTTTATATTCTGATTTTTGCTTTTGCCTTTATACAGTCCTTCCAGGTTTTTGGTAAAGAATTGAATGAAGGAAGCTCTGAGCATTTCAAAACCTTATTTTTAAAAAGAAATACAATGGTAAAAGAGCTACTGGAGGATGAAGAGTATAAAAATCAGTTTTCAGAGTTCCTACATAATGACATTCTCCAGAGTGTTATTGCAATTAAAAATTTTAATAAGCAGGGGGATAAGCCAATCTTTAGGGAACAGATCAATCAAATTAGCCAATCTGTTATTACAGAAATAAGAGAACGTTTAGATACTTATCAACCATTTGTAGAGGGAAAACAAAGTATAGCCCAAAGCTATCGTGAGATGATAGCTAGAATTGTGGCTAAGTCACATACGGAGCGGGAAATTCATTTTCAGGTAGATGATAACATTATTCTGTTGTCTCCATATGACCTCATCGTGTATAGATTATTGGAAGAACTTGCAAATAATTCCATTAAGCATTCAACTAGAATGGTTAGTAATTTGGAACTTTGGACTGCGAATGATATGATTCATATTCATTTAGAAAATGGTTCAGATGAGTCTGTGAACAGGATCGGCTATGGATTGAGATTTATTGAACAGCGTACACTGGTGTTAGGTGGTAATTATTCGATAACAAATGAAAACGGAACATTTAGTGTCTATATTACTATTCCAATTGATAAGGGGTTGTGCCATGAGAATTTTATTGATTGATGATCATAAGTTGTTTAGTAAAAGTATTCAAATGAGCTTGGAGATTTACGATGACTTCGAAAAAGTAGACACCGTGGACGAAATCACAAAATTACAGTATCCTTTGAGTGATCATTACGATATTGTTTTGGTAGATATCAATCTAACAACGCTATATGAACAAGATGGTTTAACCCTGGCAGAAGAAATTATTGCAGAAGATCCTGCTGTTAAGATTGTTATGCTAACGGGATATTCCAAACCAATGTACAGCCATCGTGCGAAAGAAATGGGTGCTAGGGGTTTTATTGATAAAAGTATTGATATTGAACAGTTGGTTTTCCTATTAAAAAACATTGATCAAGGTGGAATTGTCTTTACAACAGATGATATGATTGACATCCTAACAGACAGAGAAATCGCTATTTTAAAATTAGTAAGACAAGGTTTGAGCATTGAAGAAATTTGTGAACAAGCTTTTGTGAGCAAACGGACAGTGTCCAATCATCTAGGTAATATTTTTTCAAAATTGGCTGTGAATAATAGACAGGAAGCCATTTTGAAAGCAGAGATGCTCGGATATTTTTCACCGGATTAGAACCTAGTGCAGGAATTGTTCCTGTGCTTTTTAAATACTCTCATCCCATCCATTTCTCCCATCTATGCTATAATAAACCTATGACTAATCAGAAAAAATTACTCCTAATCGACGGTTCATCCGTTGCCTTTCGTGCCTTTTTCGCACTTTATAATCAAATTGACCGTTTTCGTAACAATAACGGCCTTCATACCAATGCCATCTACGGTTTCCACCTCATGTTGGACAACCTACTTGAGCGAATCCAGCCGACCCATGTTTTGGTAGCCTTTGATGCGGGTAAAACAACTTTCCGTACCGAGATGTTTGCGGACTATAAGGCTCGTCGTGCCAAGACTCCAGAGGAATTCCGTGAGCAGTTCCCTTATATCCGTGAGATGTTGGCTGCACGTGGCATTGCCTATTACGACTTGGCTCAGTACGAGGCAGATGACATTATCGGTACCTTAGCTAAGATGGCTGAAAATACCAGTGAGGACTACCAAATCACAGTTGTTTCTGGGGATAAAGACTTGATTCAGCTGACTGACGAAAATACAGTCGTTGAGATTTCGAAAAAAGGTGTGGCTGAGTTTGAAGCCTTCACACCTGACTACCTCATGGAGAAAATGGGGATTACTCCAGCGCAATTCATCGACCTTAAGGCCCTCATGGGTGATAAGTCCGATAATATTCCAGGAGTGACTAAGATTGGTGAAAAGACTGGTCTCAAGCTCCTCTTGGAACACGGTTCCCTTGAAGGTATCTATGACCATATTGATGAGATGAAGAAGTCCAAAATGAAGGAAAATCTCATCAATGACAAGGAACAAGCCTTTCTTTCTAAGACCCTGGCGACTATTGATACCCAGTCACCTATTGAAATTGGTCTTGATGACACGGCCTTTACAGGGCCTGACCTTGAAAAATTGGCAGCCTTTTATGACGAGATGGGCTTTGTTCAGTTTAAAAATGCCCTTGGTGGCGAGGCTGTGCTAAAAGATTTTGATGTGGCCTATACTGAGCCAAGCCAAGTGACAGAAGATCACTTCAGCCCTGACGATTTCTTTTATTTTGAAATCCTTGATGAGAATTATCATACTGAGCCTATCATCGGTTTTGCATGGGGTAACGACAAGCAGATTTATGCGTCTACAGATACTGGTCTACTCAAATCAGACGCCTTCCAGGCAGCTCTTTCTAAAGCTGTTAATATCTACGATTTCAAGCGTAGTAAGGTCCTTTTGAGTCATCTAGGTATTGACTTGCCTACGGCTAATTTTGATGCCCGTTTGGCTAAGTACCTACTCTCAACCGTCGAAGACAATGAATTGTCAACCATTGCCCGTCTCTATACAGACTTGCCGCTTGAAACAAATGAAGTGGTCTATGGTAAAGGAGCTAAACGTGCCGTTCCTGAAACAGAGGTCTTGCTCAGCCACCTAGCTAAAAAAGTCAAGGTCCTTCAGGTAGCTAAACCTGTCATGCTTGAAAAATTGGCTGAACACGGCCAATCAGAGCTTCTCTTTGATATGGAATTACCACTGGCAAATGTGCTAGCTAAGATGGAAATCGCTGGTATTAAGGTTAAGGGACAAACCCTTAACGAGATGGCAGTGGAAAACCAAGTGGTTATTGATAAATTAACCCAAGAAATATACGAAATGGCTGGTGAGGAGTTCAATATTAACTCGCCTAAACAGTTGGGTGTCATCCTCTTCGAAAAGATGGGACTACCTTTGGAATACACTAAGAAAACCAAGACAGGTTATTCAACGGCTGTGGATGTCCTTGAACGTTTGGCACCAATTGCTCCAATCGTAGCTAAGATTTTGGAGTACCGCCAAATCACCAAGCTTCAGTCTACCTATGTCTTGGGACTTCAGGATTATATCCTTGAGGATGGCAAAATCCATACCCGTTATGTGCAAGATTTAACACAGACAGGTCGCCTCTCATCAGTGGATCCAAACTTGCAAAATATCCCTGTTCGCTTGGAGCAAGGTCGTCTCATCCGTAAGGCTTTTGTCCCATCGACTGAGGACGCAGTACTTTTAAGCTCGGATTACTCACAGATTGAGTTGCGCGTGCTTGCCCACATTTCGGGAGATGAGCATTTGATTGCAGCCTTTAAAGAGGGGGCAGATATCCATACCTCTACAGCCATGCGTGTCTTTGGTATTGAAAAGCCAGAGGATGTCACGCCTAACGACCGTCGTAACGCCAAGGCTGTTAACTTCGGTATCGTTTATGGCATTTCTGACTTCGGCCTTTCTAACAACCTTGGCATTAGCCGTAAGAAGGCCAAGGAGTATATCGACACCTACTTTGAGCGTTATCCTGGCATCAAGGCCTATATGGATAATGTGGTTCGTGAAGCTAAGGATAAGGGCTACGTAGAAACCCTCTTCCATCGCCGTCGTGAGTTGCCAGATATCAATTCTCGTAACTTTAATGTTCGCAACTTCGCAGAGCGTACAGCTATCAACTCGCCTATCCAGGGAAGTGCCGCGGATATCCTCAAGATTGCTATGATTAACTTAGACAAGGCTTTGGTAGAAGGTGGCTATAAAACTAAGATGCTCCTCCAAGTGCACGATGAAATCGTCCTTGAGGTGCCAAACGATGAACTTGTAGCGATGAAAGCCTTGGTTAAAGAAACCATGGAAGCTGCAGTCGAACTCGCTGTCCCACTCATTGCAGATGAGAATGACGGCCGTACATGGTATGAGGCAAAGTAAAACATGAAAGAAAATTTTCCATTTACCTATTTTCTCTTGCGTTACATGCTAGGATTTCTGGCTGTTATCCTAGGTATTGTAGCAGTATTGGTGATTATCACCTACTTTATGACCAAGTAGAAATAGACAGATGAAAGCTGGGCTGAGGTCCGGTTTTTTTTGATGCGTTTAAGTATTTTGTGTGAATATTATGAGCTTCTTTTCTAAAAGTTTTGAGTTACTTTATAAAATGATATTAAGTTTGTGTGTCGTATTTATGTATTTTGAACTAAATTGTGTTGATGGTATCTTTTATGGGGAGTGTTTTTCAATATTTAGGGAAAAATATACAGTTATTTATAAAAATTTTATTTTTAAAGAGTAGAATTATTTGGATGCTTTTAAGAAAAATTAAATTAGAAATCATGATAAATGTGTGAAGGTTTAGCTTTCTATATTCTCAAAAAATTAAAGGAAAATAAAACAAACATATATTGACATTATCACTGAAATTGTAATAGTTTTACGATTTTTAAAATTGTGTAAAAACAGTTATTTTTTAATTATCAATCTAATCTTAATAATAATAAAATGATAATACTAGTTCTAGAATATCTTGGAAAACCTTATTTTAAAAAGATTTAGCAATCCGAAATAATAATTTAAATTTTCAAAAAATACTTGACACTCTTAAATTTCGGGAGTAAAATTCTAACATAAAGTTAAAAGGAGAGAAAATTATGAAAAAGAAGCAACTTTTTTCTTTGCGTAAAAAGAAAATTGGATTGTGCTCTGTTATTTTAGGAATGGCTATTATCGGGGGAGCTCCACTGGTAGCACATGCAGATAGCGTAGATACAACAACGAACCCAGTTACAGAGCTTGTAGCTACAAGTGGAGGAGATAATACATCAGCGACAACACCAGTATCTACAGAGGCAATTACAGTTTCCCCTACAAGTGTGACAGAGATGGAAACAGGTGCTAATGTTGAGACAAGGAATATAAATAGTCCGGTTTCGTATATTGCTGATGAGACAAAGGAAGTCGGGGTGCGCGAAATTCAGAATCAAGGAAAAGATGGTAAACTAATCTTTGAAAAACAGGCAGATGAATTAACTGTTAAACGTGAAGAACCAATTGAAACGAAAGAAATCGTAGGAACTAAACCAACTGTCAGCACTAAAATAACAAAGGCTCCGACAGAATATCGATTGGATGAAGATAAGCCTTTTGGTGTTGAGAAAGTGGTCACTAAACCTGAGGATGGTGTTGAGACAACAACTACTAAATATCGCATAGCACCCGTTCTTCCTGAATTTGATGACAAAAAGGGACTAGATGATAGAATTAAAACATGGGTTCCATTTACGGTTGATAAAAGCAAAGAATTACCTAGTGATCAAATAATTGTTCAGTCACCAGATAAAGATAAAATCATTGATAATCTAAGCATTTATGACTTGCAATATACAATGATGTTGGTTTCGTCAACTGGATATTTGCGAGCAACTAACTTATTCCCTGTTGATATGGTTGATTCGGAAGACAATTTCAGACGTTACTTTGGTAGTAAGTATATCTCTGACCAATTATATGCTCAGATGAAATTTTATTATGAAGAGATTATGTCTCATAAATCACTTTTTTCTGAAGATGAGGTCCAAAATCTTGAAGATGTTAAGGGAATGTTTGAGACTTTAACTCAGCGATATAATAACAGTAAAGGTGTTTATAAGGTTAATATTGATTATCGTAATGTGAATATGTCTGAACAAGATAGAGTATGGTTTGAAAGACAGATTGATAAGTTACCTAACTCCATTAAACAGAATCTTTTAAAGTTGGTTGTGACTAATGATAAAATGCCTTCAGCTGATAAAACTGATAATGCCATTGCTATCTCTCTTCATAGAGGTCGTGAAATTTGGATGAATTTTCAAGATTCTTATACAAGAACCTTCTTGGAAAGAAATCGTCAGACAGGTATAGAGGAAGAGGTAAAAAAAGAAATCAATACGAAAAATGTAACTGATATTGATGATACCAAGAATCTGGCGCATCGTGCTATACTTCGACTCCTACTTCATGAGCTCTCTCATAATTTTGATCATGATAGCGGTCTAGCAGCGTCAGGCCCAATCGTGGCACCAATTGATGGCTTTTCTAATACAAAAGAATTTCAAAATATTTATAATAAATATTATAAAGAAAGTCCGTTGTTAGTTGATTATTATCGTAAAAATCCCGAGGAAGCATTTGCTGAAGGAATGGGAAGATACTTAGGATATAAGATTTATGGAATTCCTTACATTCATTATTTTATAAAAGATGGAGTTATTAGAGCGGCGTGGGAAAATGAAGAACATTACAATGACAAGAATGCGTCAAATCCGTTCGAGTTAACGATGTGGTACTATGCTGATTTGTACAATAAACTTTTTGAACAACCTCAAGATATTAAAGTCGAAGTAGCTACTGTCAAAAAGACTAAAACCGATGTTCAAAATGGTCTTGTGGTTTACGGTGCTAAACCTACTGAAAAAACAATAATAACACCATTTAAAGTTATTTATAAGTCAGATGACAGCAAGGACTTTGGTTATATTGCTGAAGTTGGTGGTAAGAATGGTGAAAAGATTATCCGCACAAGCTACGTTTTGAAAGATAATAAACCTGAAGCAGTTGAAAAAGTCTTGTCTGATATTGCTGCTGTTGATAAAGTGGTGACTAAAGGAACTAAGACAAAAACTGCTATTACTGATGTGATTCCTACTGCTATCAAGTATGTTCAAGATGCAACTCTTGATAAAGGAGTAGAAAAAGCAGATGACAAACATGTTGGTTCACGAGGTTACACAACAGTAACAACTACGTACAAGTTAAATCCTGTAACAGGGGAAATCACATCAAGTGAAACTAAAGTTGTTACACCTATGGTTGAAAAGGTTGTTTATGTTGGAACTAAGGTTACCAAAGTAGATGCTCCTAAACAAGTAGAGCAACCAGCTAAAAAGTCTGAATTGAAACCAGAAATCAAACCTGATCAACAACATCGTCCAGCTGTGAAACCTGCAGTATCAACTAAACCACAAGTAGCTGTTAGCCAAAAAACACCAAAAGTTGAGAAAGCTTATGTAGTATCAGCTAAGTTAGAACAAGTTTCTACTAATCAAGTCGCTACCGTGGAAGCTACACAAGCAGTAGTTAATCGCCGTGGTACAACAGACTACCAAGCAGTCCTTCCGCAAACAGGTGAAGCAGATACAGCTGTTTATGTCTTGGCAGGTTTGGGGATGATTGGACTTGCGGGAGTAGGCCTTGTAAATAAAGAACGTCGTAATTAAGAGAAATAGTCACAGCTTGTAAGATTATGACAAAGAATTAAGTTATGAAGGAAAATGAAAATGACAAAACAAGAAATTTTAGATTACTTATTAGAAAAAAGACAACTTGTTGCACCACTTGCTGTGGCTCAACAAGAAAAGCAAAAAAGAGAAGAAAGTTTAGCTAGTGTGAAGTCGCTATATAACTTCTTGGCTTACGCTAGTTTAGGATTATTTATTCTATTTGTACTGGTAGATTTTGGTACGACAAGTATGAGGCCAACATTCTTTTTCTTCTTTATTTTCATTGCTTTAGGTGTAAAGTATTTTTACGCTATTCCTAAGAAAAAGAGAGAAATTGCAGAAGTTCAAGCGGTTTGTGATGCGGAAGCTAGTACACCAGCTTATATTGAAGGTTCTAAAGGTTTTCCAAATAAGTTTTATAACTATACGGATATCTATCGTCTTTATAAATTGATTGAGGAAGGACGTGCAGACGAACTTAAAGAAGCTTTCAATCTTTTGGAGACACAACAGTATCAAGAAACAAAATTGTCAATGCAAGAAGAAATGGTTGCATTGCAAGCTGATGTCGCTAAATCAGCTAGAACAGCTGCCTTTGCTGCTACAGTTGGTGCAATATCGTCTAGACGTTAATAATCATTAGAGAGATTGAGAGAAACAACTTGGTCTCTTTGTATAAGAAGGAGAGTAATTAAGAACAATGAAAAAGTTATTTTTAGGATTGACATTTTTAGCTATGAGTGTGGTATTGGTAGCATGTAGTTCAGGACCTAAAGGAACCTATAAAGGAAAGTTGATGGGATCCGATGTAACGCTCCAAGTTGATGGTAAAAAAGGTACTATGACGGGTGAATCTAGTTGGTTGGGAGAAACTAAAGAAGAGCTTATCATTAATGCTAAAGAGAAAACGATGAAATCTGATACTGGTGCAACTTATAACTATACTCAAGATGGAGATACTTTAGCTATTTCTGGTGGCGGTGTGACTATTAAGTTTACTAAAGAAAAATAGATAGACTTATGCAAAAACGGCTTAACGCTAAAAATAACGTTAGGTCGTTTCTTATGAAAGGATAGTTATGAAAAAGAAATTTACAGGATTTGTGATCTTATCAAGTTTGTTCTTGCTGACGGCTTGTAACGCGACAAATACGGACATCTCAGGTTCAGGCGACAGCACCTCTAAGTCTGAGCAAGTGAGTGGTGATTCATCTGAGACTGAGGAAGTGAGCTACGATGAGCTCTACGCTTCTGTCTTGGACCTCTATCGTCCCATTGCTCTGAACGGCGATACATCAGCGGTTCCAAGTAACCTCTCAACTGAGGAAGCTTATTCAACTAATACGATTTTTGAAGCCAATAGAGTGGGTGAAAAAGTCCAATATAGCTATGTAGACATCAACGATGATGGCTCAGCTGAGCTTTTGATTGGTACTCCTGATAGTGTTCATGCTCTATATTATCTTGATAATGATGATAAGCCTGTTTTTGCTATAAGTGCTGGAACCTTTGCCAAGGGTGGTTACTTGAATACACTGCATTTTTATAAAAATGGGATTATTTATTCTCAGTTATTTCATAGAATGAAGCCTGAAGCAAAGGCTGAGACCTATGAAATCAAGGATGGAGTCTTTAATCAACTTCAATCGGTTGATTTCAGTATGTCTGAGACAACTGATGGTGCCAGTAAGGTTGGCTTAGGTAACGAACAGACTTTGGATTTATCTTCCGAAGATTGGTATGACTTTGACGACTCAAGTAGCGACGAGACAGAAGATAGCAGTAGCGACAGCAAGTCAAATAAAGAGACTAGTATGGACATCAATGCTATCCAAAATGGTGATTTTAGTAGTCTTGAAGGAACTTGGGAAAATGGAAGAGGAGACACTATTGTATTTAGCAAGGATAGAGTCACACAATCTGGTACAACTATTACATTGAAATTCGGAGAAGTAAAAGACGGTATTTTGAAGGAGTATAGTTGGGCGGGGGGACCTGTAGGAGGTTCACAACTTTTTATGATCCCTGCGGGAGTTTCTATTCCAAACAATAACGAATCTGATAATAGTAAAGATAGACTTTTAGGAACACAAAATGACCTAGAGTTTGGTCAATCATCTGATTTTTATTATCGTAAATAAAATATAACGGTTGGAATTCATATTCTCAATTGTTTCGTTCTCCATAGTGACATTTATGTCACTATTTTTTATTGGCCATCTCACCTATAATAAAAGCATAACTTAAGGATATAACTGAGAGCTAGCGACAGTTGTTTTTAAAATGAAAGGAGATAGAATAGACAGTTAATTTTAGGATATCTCTTAGTGATTAGTGAGGACACTAAGAGATTTGCAACTCACAATTACCATAAATAGAAAAATTAGTATTAATAAGGAGAAAATATATTGAAAACATCAGAAATGACACAACAAGTATTGACACATCAGGAATTATCAGTGGTTGTAGGTGGTGGATGTAGTTGGAACAATGCAGCTAAGGCAGCCCTCGGAACAAGTATCACGGGACTTATCACTAGTGGTCCAGGAGGAGCCTTGTTGGGATTAGCTGGAGGAGCAGTAAGTTACGGAGCGTTGTGTTGGGTATGATTGAATTTTTGATGTCAAAAAATGTGACTTATTTGGAATTGTTTTATATCTTTCTGGGAGTAGTTCTTTCAAAGGTATATCTTGCTTTGCGTGCCCGGAAGCACGCTAAACTTGACGCATAATAAAAAGGGTAGCACTCACTGCTATCCTTTTTTGCTGTCTTTATAAGTTTTAATCATTTTCTTCTGTGGTGTGGCCATTGGGAACTGGTCGAAGTCCTCAGCCGCTACCCAGCATAGCTCTTTATCGGTAGTGAGTTTGTTGTCATTGACGATCCCTTCCACCATCTCGATGGTCCATTTTTGGTGGCTGAAGGTATGTTTTACGGGTGTAAAACTATTGTTTGTCCACTCTGGTTTGAGGGCATAATTTTCCTCAAAAATAGCCTTTTGAGAGACTGTCTCGAGAATACTATCATCCTTTTCAAAAAGGCTGAGTTGTTGGTCGATAAAGTCCGTTTCCATGATAGGAAAGGACCAGAAACCACCTAGCAGACGTCCCTCGATATTTTTTTCGAGCAGAAATTCACCCTTTGCATTTCTGATAATAAAAGCCTGAATTTGCATAGGTTTAGGCTTCTTCTTAGGCAATTTGATAGGGTACTTGTCATAAGTTCCGTTGATATAGGCTGCACAGAAAAAGCGAATTGGACTTTCGTCTGGTCTTGGATTTTTAGCTGATTCGATATCGGTCCCAAGGTCCATAAGCGCCTGATTAAAGTCTCCTGGACGGTCAGGGTCAATCAAAATGTCCATAATCGCTTGGAAAATCTTACGATTTTTGGCGTCTCCGATATCGTAGTTAACCTCAAAGAGGCGAGCCATAACTCTCATAACATTACCATCAACAGCGGGCTCTGGGAGTCCAAAAGCGATGCTAGAAATAGCACCAGCAGTATAGGGTCCGATGCCCTTGAGTTTGGCAATATTGTCATAAGTATCTGGAAACTGACCATTAAAATCATCCATGATTTGTTGAGCAGCCTTTTGCATGTTTCGGACACGTGAATAGTAACCTAGCCCCTCCCAAGCTTTGAGAAGCTTCTCTTCTGGAGCTTCAGCCAAATCTTTAACTGTTGGGAACCAGTCTAAAAAGCGCTCGTAATAGGGAATGACAGTCTGAACCTGGGTTTGTTGTAGCATGATTTCACTGACCCAGATATAGTAGGGATTTTTAGTTCTACGCCACGGTAGGTCTCGTTTCTCTCGATCGTACCAGTCCAGGAGGGTACGACGAAAAGAGGCGATTTTCTCAGCATCCCACATGACAATGCCGTATTCTTTTAAATCTAACATGTCTCTATTGTAGCAAAGAAATCTTTTTTCAAAAAATTATGCGTTTTTCTGTTAAAAAGATTGACAAAAGTAAGCGTTTACATTATACTTAGAGTGTAAAGAAGATAAGGATTCATCAAGGAGGTAAAAGCCATGGTGAGAGTCAATATTTCAAGGTACAAAAACGGAGACTAAGATCTCTAAACAAAACAGTAGGCAAAACAAATAACTTTACCAATCATCTCTGAGGAGCGTGACCGCATGACAGTAGGACGTTACAAGAACGGAGATTAATTCAGTCGCATAAAATAGCTACAAGGGAGTGATACCACCAGAAGTCGAAAGCCAAACTCAAATCTGTTAACTTAAGAAAAAGTGAGGTAAAGCTCATGAGAAATGTTAGTAGGTATAAAAATGGAGACACTTAGGTTGTTGCGTAAAATAGCCTAAGGAGTGATACCCATGCCACACGAAACGTAAATCCTATATTCTTAAGATGAACGAGGTGAGTTCATGAAAAATATCAGTAGGTATAAAAACGGCGATTAAAAATGTTGCATAAAATAGCTACAAGGGAGTGATACCACCAGAAATCGAAAGCTAAACTCAAGATTAACGTCAAAAAGTGAGGTAAGGCTCATGAGAAATGTTAGTAGGTATAAAAATGGAGACACTTAAGCTGTTGCGTAAAATAGCTTAAGGAGTGATACCGATGCCAAATGAGTAAACTATCGACAAAAGTTAAATGCTTAAATCTTGTAACAAAGTACCGAGGTGACGCTTATGTTGATGTTTGATGTAAGTCGTTATAAGAACGGCGACAAGTAAAACTCATTGAGTGGTCAATGGGGAGATAGGTCTCAAATCATACGAATCAGAGGTGATTACTATGACGATGAATTTAGGACGTTATAAAAATGGAGACACTTCAAGTTATTGCATAAAATAGCTTAGGGAGTGATACCAATGTAATAGAGAATTTACAGTACATAAAAGTTATTTGTAAGTTGATGGAGGTAATCTATGATTGCTAGGTATAAAAATGGTGACACACAATGACTCCTCCTTATGAAAATATTTTTTACAAAATTCCAAAAGGATGTTCTAATGACAATTGAAGAATCTTAAAAGCTCATTCTAGCGTGTAAGAATGAGCTTTTTGATATGTTGAATTTTAGTGAAAGACTCTTAGTCCTTATTGTTTAACTGGACCTTTCGTAGGAGAGCCAGTCTTTTTTGTTCTTCGACTAGAGCCATAAAGATTTGGTACTGTTTTTGGAGATGTGGCAGGAAGCTCTTAGAAATCTTGCTATCAAAGCTTAGGTTGTTCAGAAATATGGGGGCGCTACTGTCTCTATAGATTTGTCCTTGGAAGAAGTAGTTGTCGGTCACGATATCAATTGAGATACGTGATGAGCGCCATCGACGTTTGCGCATGTACTTGGGTTTCCAACGAATCTTAAGTTGTTGGTCCTTGATATACCACCCCATGATGTCTATTTTAGCGGTCTGTTTCGTTTTGTCATCACAGTAGGTTACTGGTACGCTTAGAACCTGTTGGCTTCTTGGTGAGGTTAAGAAGGGATGAAAATCAGGAATGAAGTCGTAGTCCTTGCTGGATACTTCCGAAAGACCGTTTTCTTCTCGTATTTTGCCACGACTGGTGTACTTGAAGAAGTCAAAACTCTTACCTTGTCTTTCTAGTTGATCAGCCTCTAATTGATATCTTGTTACCTGGTCACCGATATTTTTTGTGGTCTTGAGGTAACGCATGATTTCTTCATCCTTGTAGTAAAGAGCGACGAGATTTTTTAGACGCTGACTAGGGTCCAGAGAGTGTAACTTGTCTGGAAAAGACAAGATTTGTATGCTAGGAACAGAGGCTAAAGGGACAGCAGCGATACCTGATAAGAGATTGTCTTGTTCAAAGAGGGAGACGGTATCAAAATGACTGGTATGACCAAGTTGATGTCTTATGTCAACAACAAAGAGGTTATTGTCCTGTTTGAAAGTGATAATGTAGGTATCACTCGGACCTAAGTTTTTAAGGTTATATTCTAGGGAAGTAATAGGAATATTATAGTAGTGGTTAAAGGTTGGAAGCCCTAGTTTTTCTCCTAATTTCTTTTTATGATAAAGCATTCTCTTATTTTAGCATGAAGTTTGGCCGGAGAAAAGACGACTCATAAGGCTTAATTTTTTTCTTAGCGATTCAAATTTCTATCTATTCACTTTTCCCTTGCATTATCCTTCAAACTTTGGTAGAATTATATCTTGTGAGTGCACCTCACTTACTCGTGGCGAAAGACCATGAGTCATTAGACCAAAAGAGGAGGAAAATATCAATGGCTAAATACGAAATTCTTTATATCATTCGTCCAAACATTGAAGAAGAAGCTAAAAACGCTTTGGTAGCACGTTTCGATTCTATCTTGACTGACAACGGTGCAACTGTTGTTGAATCAAAAGATTGGGAAAAACGTCGTCTTGCATACGAAATCCAAGATTTCCGTGAAGGACTTTACCACGTTGTTAACGTTGAAGCAAACGACGATGCAGCTCTTAACGAGTTCGACCGTCTTTCAAAAATCAACGGTGACATTCTTCGTCACATGATCGTTAAACTTGACGCGTAAGAAGGTAAATTATGATTAATAATGTCGTACTCGTTGGTCGCATGACCCGTGATGCGGAACTTCGTTATACACCAAGCAACGTTGCTGTTGCAACATTCAGCCTTGCGGTTAACCGTAACTTCAAGGGTGCTAATGGTGAACGTGAAACAGACTTTATTAACTGTGTTATCTGGCGCCAGCAAGCTGAAAATTTGGCTAACTGGGCTAAGAAAGGCGCATTGATTGGAATTACAGGTCGTATTCAGACTCGTAACTATGAAAATCAACAAGGTCAACGTGTTTACGTAACTGAAGTTGTCGCTGATAATTTCCAAATGTTGGAAAGCCGTGCGGCACGTGAAGGTCACAGTGGTGGTTCTTACAACGCTGGAGGATTTGATAATTCAAATTCATTCGGTGGTGGAGCTTCAACTGGTGGTTCATTTGGTGGATCACAACCTGCACAATCTACACCAAACTTCGGTCGTGATGAGAGTCCATTTGGTAATTCAAATCCAATGGATATTTCAGATGACGATCTCCCATTCTAAGAATGGACAAAACGAATTAAATATATAAAGGAGAAATAAACATGGCTCAACAACGTCGTGGCGGATTCAAACGCCGTAAAAAAGTTGATTACATCGCAGCTAACAAAATCGAATATGTTGATTACAAAGATACTGAGCTTCTTAGCCGTTTCGTTTCAGAACGTGGTAAAATTCTTCCACGTCGTGTAACAGGAACTTCAGCTAAAAACCAACGTAAAGTAACAACAGCGATTAAACGCGCTCGCGTTATGGCACTTATGCCTTACGTAAACGAAGACTAAAAATAATGCCCTCGACTGAGGGTATTTTTTTCTGCCTTGATTTTGTAGTTTTTTGTTATTTTTAGGCTTGTGTGCTGAGTTTTATTTTATACTTTAGAGAAAAAGAAAAACCAACTGGTCTTCTCATTTATCTTGAGGAGCTAGTTGGTTGTTTTGTGGTATATAGAGTGTATTTTCTAAGAAATCATCAAATTTTTGGTCGTTAACGAGGATATCGACATTATCTTTGAAGACCTTGAAGCGGTTGGATAACCAGTGTGTTTTGATATCTGCCCAATTATCGAAGCGACTCCACCTGTAAGGAAGTGTAGGGTCCTGTTTTTCAAAGACATAGATACTGCTATCTTTTTCATAAGCTATAGCCGTGTGGAAATTGCTGACATCACCAGGGCTATTTTGAAAGACCGATAGGAGTTTAACCTTCTCTGGAAACTTGAGTCCAGCTTTTTTCCAAGCTTTAAGGAGATCGTCTGTAGACTGATAGCTGATATTATCACCAAAAAGTAGACTGTAGAGAGCTTGATCCTTGGCAGTTAACTCTTTGTGGTGTGACTTAAGATCTATAAATTCGTTTTGAAGGGGGAGTTCTAATTTGGTGAGGTCCTCTGAGCTTGTAATAAGGTTGTGAAGAAGGAGGAAAGATGTTCGTCGACAGTTTAAGTCATCAGTAAAGTGTGATTTATTCTCTTCAAAAGTTTTTTCATTAAGGAAGGTGACGAATTGGTTTTGATCTTTGCCGATTTTACTTTTGGTCCATTTTTTGACAACTGGCTGAAGGTTTGTATTTTCCTGATTGTAACGAGTAATATAAGGGGCTAGATTGTTCCAGTCTTTTGTTGGAATGCCCTTGCTTTTTAAGGCTTTTGCTAGCTGTTTTTCCTGAGTGGAAGTCGTCACATTGTTAAAACTATAGTAAGCTTGATAGTTTTTCTGAGTATTCTTGTGGCCACAAGCCATAAGTAGTAGGCAGCAAGCAATGATTAGTAGAGGGAATTTGATACGCATCTATTGGAATTCTTTCTTTTGTCTATTAACTTTAACATTCTAGTATAGAATAGCCAACTGTGTCAAGATTTCTGACGTAAAAAAGCACCCATAATGATATGATACCTCTTAAGTAGACAAGGTAAATACCTAAAATCTACTTAAGAGGTATTTTTATGTCTAGAAGAGAAAGGTTCACCCCATACGAGAAAGAACAAGCTTGTCTCGATTATATTAATGGTAATCGTTCCAGATCTGAAATATGTAACTGTCTCCATATTTCCACAAGGACGATTCAAGATTGGGCTGCCATCTATAAAAAATATGGGATTTTAGGATTCACAAAGAAAACAAAAAACCGTTCCTATTCAAAAGAATTTAAAATGGAACTTGTAGAAAAATGTATTAGTGGTGAGGCTTCATCTATTGATTTAGGTCATCAGTATGATATTTCTTCAGGACTTTTAAGAAAGTGGATTAGGATGTATAATGCCAATATAGAACTTAAGGATTACAATCCAAAACGGGAGGTCTATATGGCAAAAACAAGACGTAAAACCACTATTGATGAACGCAAAGAGATTGTCAACTATTGTATTGAACACAATCGCAATTATAAGGAAACGGCGTCACTTTATGATGTTTCTTATAGCCAAGTGTATTCGTGGGTGAAAAAGTATGATAGTGATGGTGAAGAAGGTTTAGTTGACAAAAGGGGTCATCACAAACTAGATGATGAGGTTGATGAATTAGAACGTTTACGAAGAGAAAATGTGCGCTTAAAACGTCAGTTAGAAGAAAAGGATATGGCTGTTGAACTCTTAAAAAAAGTGAAAGAATTCGGAAGGATGTGAGGCTAGGCAAACAGCGCCACGAATCAAAATACTTAGCGATCGAAGACTTCAACACCAATAAAGGGTGGAGCATTAGCTGGATGTGTCATCAGCTCGGCATTACGAGGTCTGCATTTTATAAATGGAAACATAGAATAGTTCCAGAACAAGAACAATTAAACAGCGAAATTGCGGAATTAATTAAAGAATATGACGAACGTTTCTCGCATATCTTGGGATATCGAAGAATGACAGAATGGATCAATCATTTCAATCATACGAATTACTCGAGAAAGAGAATTCACCGAATTATGAAAACACTCGATATTCACGCCATTATCCGTAAGAAAAAGAAAAAATACAAGACTGCTAAGCCTGAAGAGACTGTAGAAAATAAGTTAGCAAGAAACTTCTATACAACTGCTCCGAACAAAAAATGGGTAACAGATGTTACAGAGTTTAAGATTCCTAACTCTCATAAGAAACTCTATCTTAGTGCCATACTTGATTTATATGACCGTTATCCTATTGCTTTTGTCATAAGTGGTCGAAATGACAATCGGCTAGTCTTCAAAACATTTAACAAAGCTATTGAAAAAAATCCCACAGCTAAGCCTATATTTCACAGCGATAGAGGGTTTCAATATACCAATAAGAACTTTCAAAAAAAGCTGAAAGATACTGATATGGTTCAATCCATGTCAAGAGTAGGCCATTGTATTGATAACGGACCAATAGAAGGTTTTTGGGGAATTATAAAATCGGAAATGTATCAGATGTATGAGATTTCAGATGAGGCCTCCCTCCGATATGCCATCAAAGACTATATCCGATTTTACTGTCAAGAGAGTCCACAAAGTAGGTATGACTGTAAAACGCCTCTAGAAGTAAGAAACGTTGCCTTATCATCAGAACATCCTTTGTCATACCCAATCGCTAAGAATAACAAAATTGAAAAGTACAAGTCTAAGTGGTCTGCATAAAAAAACAGCCGTACATTTATTTTGTACGACTGACCTTCAAAAACAGACACTTTTTAGATATTTAACCTGTCTACTTGACAGGGGGCATATCATAAGGGTGCTTGAGGTTGAGATTGATTAAGATGCAGGTGCGTAAGTACTTTGAACGTTGTAGTGACGTTTGAAGAAGTATTTGGCAACACCAGCGATGACACCAATGATAAGGATCACAATTGGTGAAAGACCAGGGTTGAGGTAGCTTGGAAGAAGGGCTGTAAGACTGAAGAGAGCAAACCATGCAATAAAAGAGAGTGTGATGACGGTCATGCTGAACCACCATTTTGGACGTTCTTCTTTTGGTTTGTTATTGTGACGGTAGATGTAGTGATAAGGGGTATACATAGCAAGACCTCCAATGAATGACACTGAAAGAAGGGTTGTGAGACCGTAGCTAGTTTGTGTACCTGAGAAACCAAAGATTGCGTTCATGATAGCAACGATGGCTAGAAGGAAGAGTGAGGTATCAAGCCACATCTTCCAAGGTGTTTTATCTGTTTCTGGCACTTCTTTGGTAGGCTTATCAGTTTCAGGTTTTTGGTGTTTTTCAGGAGAGAAACTAGCAGCCCAAACAGTTGGAGCACCAAGGAGTCCACGTCCTGTAATTCCTTTTTTCTGATTTTCGATAAGTTCAGGAATGACATTGCCAAGAATGTCTTTGATTTCTTGGTCTGATTTACCATCTTTGATGAGTTGGTTAGTTGCGATGTGGATAAATTCTTGGTTTTTCTTGGTGAGTTTTTGGATGTCCATGAGATGACCTTTCGATAAATAGTATTATTTTTTAGTTTTGTAGTTTAGGGAAAAGAAGAGGCTCTATGTTAGAACCATTTTTTCCTGATAAAGTAGATAACAACGCAGGATGACCCGAAGGCTGCCATGAAGAAGATGACCCAAAAGGCGTTATCTAAATCGTTTAGAGGCATAGAATTGTTTTTAAAGTTCATACCGTAGGCGGAGAAAATAACGGTTGGGATGTCCAGAGCCATAGTCATGAGAGCGAGTGTTTTCATGATTGTGTTCTGGTTATTGCCGATAATAGAGGCAGAGGTTTCAGCCATGGCATTCAAGACATTTTCATAGATGCCTGCCATCTCAATGGCCTGTTGGGTTTCAACCAGCGTATCTTCCAAGAGATCTTCGTCCTCGATATATTTTTTCAAGCTAGAGGCGTTACCTGTTAGCTTTTTGACAATTCGCTCATTCATTTTAAGTGAGGCTTTTAGGTAGACAATGGATTTTTCCAATTCCATCATGTCAATCAAGTGCTCGTTTTTAGTCGCATTTTCCAACTGAGCTTCCAATTTATCACTCTGACGGTCGATAGAGCGTAGGGCAGTTAGGTAAAGTTGAGCATTGCGATAGAGAATCTGAAAGACAAAACGGGTCTTCATGAAGGTGTAGAAGTTACGTACACGGTGGTTGAGGAAGTTATCCATGAGACTAATGTCCTCAAGACAAGTAGTAACAACCACCTCATCGGTAACGATGATACCCAATGGAATAGTGACGTAGTAGCTTTTGTTATTACGCTCTTCATGGGTTGGAACGTCGACCAGAATTAGGGTGTAGTCATCTTCGACATCGATACGTGAAGTTTCTTCCACGTCCAGAGGGGCACGGAGGTCTTGAATATCAATGTTAAACCGTTCTGCGACCTTCATGGCTTCTTCTTGGGAAGGGTTCACCAAATGAATCCAAGCACCAGGCTCGAATGTTTCAATTTCTTTGAATTCTTTTCCGGTGGATAAGAACATTTGTTTCAATGGGAACCCCTCCTTCGTCATTAAGTAAGCGCTAGCGTCTTGATTATAAAAGGATTTTTACAATCGCTTTTAAGTCCAATAAACACTGCTCTTAGCTTTTTTTAGTGCTGTCAAATGAGGCTTGGGATGATGTTCCTTGCCTTTTTTAGACACTCCACCATTATACTACATTTGAAACATTTTTGGGCTGGATAAATTGAAATTTTGTTATAATTATGAGAGAAAGTCGGGATGGATTTTCCATCCGTCTGTAGAAAGGAGCGGCAGTAGCTTTTGGGCTAGGGCCTCTTAAAAATATGCAAGATAAGTTAGTGATTCATGGAGCAAGAGCTCACAATTTAAAAAATATCGATGTGGAGATTCCGCGTGATAAACTGGTGGTGGTGACGGGTTTGTCAGGTTCTGGTAAGTCTTCCTTGGCCTTCGATACCATCTATGCAGAGGGGCAACGTCGTTATGTGGAAAGTCTCTCAGCCTATGCCCGCCAGTTTTTGGGAAATATGGAGAAACCTGATGTGGACTCGATTGATGGTTTGAGTCCTGCCATCTCCATTGACCAGAAAACAACAAGCAAAAACCCTCGTTCGACGGTCGGAACGGCAACGGAGATTAATGACTATCTTCGTCTCCTGTATGCGCGTGTGGGTGTTCCTTATTGTCCTAATGGTCATGGAGCCATTCAGTCGTCCTCTGTGGAACAGATTGTGGACGAGGTTCTAGCTCTTCCTGAGCGTACGCGTATGCAGATTTTAGCACCAATTGTTCGTCGTAGAAAAGGGCAACACAAGGCCGTTTTTGAGCGTGTGCAGAAGGACGGTTATGTTCGTGTTCGTGTAGATGGTGAGATTTACGATGTCACAGAAGTGCCAGAGTTGTCTAAGTCTAAAATGCATAATATAGAAGTGGTTGTGGACCGCTTGGTGAATAAGGATGGTATCCGTAGTCGTCTCTTTGATTCGGTGGAGGCGGCCCTCCGTTTAGCAGATGGCTACTTGATTGTGGATACCATGGATTATAATGAGCTGCTTTACTCAGAACATTATTCTTGTCCGGTTTGTGGCTTCACAGTGCCAGAGTTGGAGCCTCGTCTCTTTTCATTCAATGCGCCATTTGGCTCTTGTCCGACCTGTGATGGTTTGGGTAATAAACTAGAAGTTGATATGGATTTGGTTATCCCTGATGCTAGTAAGACCTTACGTGAAGGTGCTCTGGCGCCTTGGAATCCTATTTCGTCCAACTATTATCCAGCCATGCTTGAGCAGGCTATGGAGCAGTTCGGCGTGGATATGGATACGCCATTTGAAGAACTTAAAAAAGAAGAACAAGATTTGATTCTCTACGGATCTGGGGATCGTGAATTCCATTTCCATTATGTTAATGATTTTGGTGGGGTGCGTGATATTGACATTCCTTTTGAAGGGGTTGTGACTAATATCAATCGTCGCTACCACGAGACCAATAGTGATTTCACTCGCAATGTCATGAGAGGTTATATGAATGAGCTGTCATGTCCAACTTGTCATGGCTATCGTCTTAACGAAGCGGCACTCTCAGTTCGTGTTGGTGGTGAGAATGGCTTAAATATTGGTCAAATCTCTGATTTGTCTATTTCAGATCATCTTAAGGAAATCGATAACCTTGAATTAGGTGAAAATGAAGGAGTGATCGCTCGTCCAATTGTTAAGGAAATCAAGGATCGCTTGACTTTCTTAAATAATGTAGGCCTTAATTATTTGACTCTCTCTCGTATGGCTGGAACCCTTTCAGGTGGTGAGAGTCAGCGTATCCGTTTGGCGACACAGATTGGCTCTAACCTTTCTGGAGTCCTATATGTGTTGGATGAGCCTTCTATTGGGCTTCATCAGCGTGACAATGATCGCTTGATTTCAAGTCTTAAAAAGATGCGTGACCTTGGCAATACCTTGATTGTGGTAGAGCATGATGAAGATACCATGCGTGAGGCTGACTGGCTTATCGATGTGGGACCTGGTGCTGGTGCCTTTGGTGGTCAAATCATGGCCTCTGGAACCCCAGAGGAAGTGGCTAAGAACAAGAAATCAATCACCGGGCAATATTTGTCAGGTGCTAAATCAATTCCTGTACCGACGGAACGTTCTGTGGGTAATGATCGTTTTATCGAGGTTACAGGAGCTAGCGAGAATAACCTGAAGAATGTATCTGTCAAGTTTCCACTTGGAAAGTTGATTGCAGTCACAGGTGTTTCTGGTTCAGGAAAATCGACTTTGGTTAACGGAATTCTCAAGAAAAAAATTGCCCAAGAGCTCAATCGTAATAGTGAGAAACCTGGTAAACACAAATCAGTGACAGGCATTGAACATATCGAGCGATTGATTGATATTGACCAAAGTCCAATTGGGCGTACACCTCGTTCTAATCCAGCGACTTACACAGGCGTCTTTGACGATATTCGTGATCTTTTTGCTCAAACCAATGAGGCCAAGATTCGAGGTTACAAGAAGGGGCGTTTCTCTTTCAATGTCAAGGGAGGTCGTTGTGAAGCCTGCTCTGGTGATGGTATTATCAAGATTGAGATGCATTTCTTGCCTGACGTCTATGTCCCTTGTGAGGTTTGCCATGGCACACGCTATAATTCTGAGACCTTAGAAGTTCGTTATAAGGGCAAGAATATTGCTGAAATTCTGGATATGACAGTTGATGACGCAGTTGACTTTTTTGCGGCTATTCCTAAGATTGCTCGTAAGGTTCAGACTATCAAGGACGTGGGGCTCGGGTATGTGACTTTGGGACAACCAGCAACAACCCTATCAGGTGGTGAGGCTCAACGTATGAAACTGGCTAGTGAGTTGCACAAACGCTCTACTGGGAAGTCTTTCTACATTCTGGATGAACCGACGACGGGTCTCCATACAGATGACATTGCTCGTCTTTTGAAGGTGCTTCAGCGTTTTGCGGATGATGGCAACACTGTTCTCGTGATTGAGCACAATCTAGATGTTATCAAGACCGCAGACCACATCATCGATTTGGGTCCTGAAGGCGGTGTCGGTGGAGGTACCATCGTAGCTACAGGAACTCCAGAGGAAGTAGCAGCTGTTCCAGAAAGCTACACGGGACAATATTTGAAAGAAAAATTGAAATAAAAGAAGAAGGCTCTATGAGTCTTTTTTTGTGGCTCCTTGTCAACTGTAGTGGGTGACGAAAAGCTAACATCTAGAGAGGACCTGATAGGTCTTCTCTTTTTTTATGTTCAGAGTGATGAAAACACGCTTCCTAAAGTTAATAAAGTTTCTAAAACCGAAGCCCAGACGTTTAATATCTTTGATAAGCTTATTGGTCCCCTCCAATTTTGCATTTGAGTAATGTGTTTCTAGTGCGTTTTTGAAATATTGTTTATCCTAAAGGACCAACACTCCCTGAAACAGGTGATGATGCGTCTATGGCAGCTATGGCTCTCGGAGGAATCCTTGCGGTAGCTGGACTTGGTTTGGCAGGGAAACGCAAAAAAGAAGACTAAATAGTTAATAGGTTAAATCCCTCAACATAGTTAGTTAGACTATTTCAGTTTTCGAAAAAATAGACTCATCCCGAAAGGGTGGGTCTCTTTTGTGTTTAAAACAAACATTAAAAAAGACTGATAAAAATAGTTGTCAGATTATTATATTTTAAAAACTAAGGAGAGGAGTTCGAGGCTAAGTGTAGAGTGTTTCTCAATAAAATCTCTTTATATGAGAATACATTGGCTGTCTTGACTCTTGTAATAAGTGTGTAGAAATTAGTCTTTCTAAGATTATAAAATAAGAAAATAATAAATAAATGTTATCTTCTATTGAAAATCCACATTTTTGTGATAATATAATGGAAAGGGGGATTAGAGTATTATTTAGGAAGGGCAATTGGATAGTGAGATTTCCAATTGTAGTGAAAAATAATGTCTAACGATTTATTCAACAAAAAGAAAAGTCGATTTTCAATTCGAAAATTGAATATCGGGGTTTGTTCGGTGTTACTTTGTACTTTAGTCATGATTGGCACAAGTGCACAAGCAGATGAAAACACTGATACGTCGGTATCAGCCTCTGCACCAGTAACAGCGTTAACTGAAACGACACAGTCATTGCTGAATACAAGTGCGACGCCTGCTACAAGTAGCGTATCAGAGGCACCAGTGGCTTCAAGTTCTGTTACTCCAGCAACAGGGACAGCGTCAGCACCTTCAGCAACACCAAGTTCAGCAGCCACTACAGCAGAAACAGAAACTCCAAATAATGAGAGTAATTTAGTGATAAAAACGGAAGTTGGAAAAACAACAGAAGCTGATGTTGCTAAAGAAAAGCAAAAGTCTGATGAAGCTGAAAAAACACTGGAACTAGAAAAAAAAGAAGCAGATATAAAGGTTGAGTTAGCAAAAAAGATTCTGAAAAAGTTAATAAACTGGAAAAAGATGCTGAAGAAGGTTCAAATGTTACGGATAAAGTGATTGATGAAAAAGCAGCTGAACTTAAAAAGTTAGAATCTAATAAAGAAAATGTTGCAACGGAAATCGATAAGTCTAAATCAGAAGTTGAAACTGCGAAAAAAGATAAAGAAGATAAAGAAAAAGTAGCAAAAGAGAAAGAAGAAAATTCATCTAGTATTGCAAAAGATCTTAAATCAAAACAAAGTGAAGAATCTTCACTTTTAGCGAAGTTAAAAGAAGATAAAAATAAACTAAATACATTAACTGAGTCATTAAATAAAATAGCAAAAGAGAAAGAAGAATCTGAAAAAGCGTTAGAAAAAGCTCAAGCCGCTTTAAACAAGGCAAAAGAAGAAGAAGCAGAAAATCTAAACAAAATAAAACAATTAGAAGCTAAGCGTGATAATCAAAAAGTTGTTTTAAATAATAAACAAAAACAATTAGATAATGTAAAAGCAGAAAAAGAAAAAACCGAAGATGAAATTAAGAAAAATGAAGCTATTAATGAAGCTATTTTTGGAATTAAAGGAATCTTAACAGAAATTAAATTCGATCAAGAATTTGTTGATGCATTAAAAGCATATCAAAAAGCTTCATTTGAAGAACAACAAAAAACAATTGGAAGTGTAGTTGCTAAAGAAAAAGAAGCAGTTAAAAAATATCCAATCTTAGATACAGATTCTATTGATTATTCTAATAGTGAAAAAGTAGATGTTAATAATTTATCTGAAAAAGACCAAATTTTATTAACACAATACTTTAACTACTTAAATAATCAAGTACGTAAACAATTTGGCCTAGCGCCAGCTAAAACAAACTTAAACGTATTAAAATTTGCACAAGATATTGCTAAATATACAAAAGAAAGTGGATTTAAAGATCCAGACCACGATAATCGCTCTATTAACAAAGCTGCATACGAAAATGGAATTGATAAAACTGATAGAGGAACAGTGTACAATAGATTTGAAAGTTTAGATGCAAAATCGGTTGATAAAGACGACTCTCAATCAAATATGGTAGCAAGAAAATTCCTATTCGATTCTATCTATCAATCAGTACAACGTTTCTACCATGAAGGAAGAGCGAATAATCATTATTATCATGCTAAACACTTAATGAATACAGAAGACCAAACGTTTGGAACATACTTCGTGTTAACACCATCAGATAGTAAATACTATAACTGGCTAAGATTAGGTGTAGTAAGTGTACCTCCGCGTTATGGAGTAACAGACTATGATGACAACGGGAACCCAATTTATGAAAAATTCGATAAATTATGGGGTGCTAAATCTGAAAAAACTCTACCGTTATTAGAAGTTAAAGATACTACAGAATTAAAAGCTAATTTAGAAAAAGCGAAATCTGAAATAACACGTATTGAAAATGAAAAAGCTGCTGAAGAAAAAGAATTAGCAAAACGTGAAGATGAATTAAAACAAGAGCAAAATAAACCATCTAAACTTAATACAGCTACTCAAGCATTCAATAGTGCAAAAGAAGCTAATGATAATAATGAATCAATTTTAAATTCAACAAAAGCTGAAATAAATAAAGTTAATGCTGTAATTGATAATGATAATAGTCAAGCAAAACAAGTGAAAAACGACATTATTAAATTATTAAGTGATTTAGCTAAGGCTAATTCTGAATTACAAGATGCAAAATCAAAATTAGATAGTGCTAAAAAGAATGAAGAAATATTAAAATCTGAATTAAAATCTTTAGAAACTGAATTAACTAGCTTAAATAATAAAATTCTAAATAGTACTGAAGAGAAAGAACGTTTAGAATATATTAAAAATAATCATACGTTAATTCTTAAAGAGTTAGAAAAATCTCGTAAAGATTTAGAAGTTTCTAGTAAAAACGCTAAAGATGCTTTAGAAGCACTTAAATCTCTTGAAAAAGAAGCGAAAGAAACATACGATAAATATTTACAAATCAAACGTCAATATGATATGGAAAATTATACTTGGGGGGTTACAAATAATCCACCAGTAGTTGATTTACCAGAATTATCTGTTGAAGATTTAGAAAAAATCTTGGCAAATGATACAAAAACTCCAGACACTGTATCAAATGTTAAACGTGAAAGATTTGCTAAAACATCTAAATTTAAAGGTAAAGCTCTAGTTAAACCTGTAACACCAACATCAGTTCCTGTAAAAGAAGAGGTTCCAGCTCTTCCATCTACTGGTGAAAAACTAACAGCAGTTTCTGCAGCAGTAGGTGCAGCTAAAGAAGAGGCTCCAGCTCTTCCATCTACTGGTGAAAAATCAACAGCAGTAGGTGCAGCAGTAGGTGCAGCTATGGTGACATCAGCATTGGCCTTGTTTGGTATCTCAACTTACAAACGTAAACACTAAGATAAATTATAGAAAACTAGGAAGATGATCTTCCTAGTTTTTTTTGCTTTAGGCTGGTTTAAGTTGAGTTTGCTATTCTATGGTTAAGAAAAAAGATACAGGAGCCAGACTATGGTTAAAAAGCGTTTTTTTATAGGATTTAATGGTATTCTTCTAGCCTTATTTCTAGATATTTGTCTTTTAATTAGTATTCGTACAGTGGATCATCACGGCCATTTTCAATCAGCAACAGATAAATGGGAAACTTTGCTTTATGTTTTAGGAATTTATTTTAGTTTTCTCCTTTTTGAAGTAATTTTTTATCTTATTCTGAAACACCGTAGAAATAAACAAGTTTTGGAACAGGTCTTATAAAGGCCTGTCTTTTTGTGTTCAGTGGTAGTGACATTTATGTCACTATTTTTTTGAAAAGGGAGAACTTATAATGACCTTATACCCAAATCCACTAGGTCTCCAAGACGACTAAATCTTTGTATAGTCCAAGTGGTCATTGCTGTATTTATTTTTGAAAAGAAAGGAGAAATAAGAATGCGAACTAAGGCATATGGTGAAGAGCTCAATGCTGAAATCTTAGAAAGTGTTACAGGGGGTGGTTTTGTATCTAAAACTCAAACCTTACCTGAACGATTGGGTTGGAACAAATGGTGGTTGAAAAGAAGACCTCCTTATGGCGATTAGAAGTTACCATGAGCACCAGATATGGGAAAGAGGAGTATGGATAAACAGAAGAATAATCTTATTAGAAGCTTAAGCATTGTTATCGTGATTGTCTGGCTATTTATTGTGATCATAAATGCTACGCTAAGTTTCACCGAAGGCGTTGCCTTTATTGACCATTGTCTCGTTTGGTCAACACTTTCGCTAGCTTTTTCTTTGTTTGCACTTAGGGTAGCGGGTAAGGATAAGGAGAAATGATTTTCTCTGTTGATTACTATAGTCTTAGGTTGAGTTTATTTGCTTAGCCTTTTCTTTTTATCTTTAATCCTATGGAATAGTGACATCTATGTCACTATTTTTTATTTCGTTAAGCTCTTATAATGAAGTCATAGCTTGGACTTAGTGGCTAAAATATTAATATAAATAGAAAAAGGAGAGGAACATGGTAATTAGTGTCATGGTACCATTGCTTTTGTTAATTGGTAAAAAGTAAGATGTAACACAGTAAACAAATAAGGAGAATACATGAAGAAAATACAATTTATTTTGATGGCGAGTTTTGTTTTAGGTACTTGCCAGTTGGCGGTGCTTAGTGGAGCAGCGGATGAGTTAGATGTTAAGGAATCTACAGTCGAATTATCCAATAATTCTGTTGAGAATGGTGAAGTAGAGAATGTGGAAGTTTCTTCTGAAACAGCTTCTCAACAGGTAGCTGAGAAAGTTGAATCTATTAGTGAGACAAAGGAAAATTCGCTTCCTCAATCATTACAGACAGGAGTGGTTGAGACAGAAGTAAGGTCCGAAGAGATCTCGGTTGAAACTTATGAAAAGAATCTTGAAAACCTGAAGCCAGTCTCTTATAGTGATGTCACAAATATGTTGACTGAAGATGGCGGGGACCATATCCTTTATGTTGGCCGGCCAACCTGCTACTATTGTCGTCAAAATTCTCCGGTTTTGAAGGATTTCAATACCCTGATTGATGGTCAGCTTCTTTATTACAATACAGATTCAGATCAGTTGGACCGTGAGTCTCGTAAAATACTATTTGATAAGTTAGGAATTCCAGGGACTCCAAGTGTCATTCGTCTCAAAAATGGTCAATTGGTTTCTGGCTATCTTGGCAGTGCTCCAGATGCCCGAGCTATTTATCAGGCTGTTTTCAAGGAAGAAACTGAGAAAACAGAGGCACCAGAGGGAACAGAAGTAGTAGAGAAGGTGGAAAATCCCTTACCTGAGTCCCCTTCTGAAGATACTATCAAGGATAGTGATAAGGATGTAATTAATCATACTGAAGGGTCTGTTACTAGCCTAATGTCTCAAATTAAGCAAGTTTTTAGGAATCTAACAGATCTGCTTATAAGTCTTTTAGGGAAATTTATCTAACAGACTATTTTCTAAGTTGGAGAAATAAAAGAATTTATCAAATATGATTACCAACTATCTACGAAAAGCGAGCCTTTGTGTAATGCTAATAAAGTCAGAGTTTGATCTGGCTTTTTCTTTATGACCTCAAAAAAACAATCTAAAATGTCAATTTAATCCTTTAAAATCTGAAAATTTGGTATAATTAACCTAAAATACCAAAGGAGTAATTCATAATGCAACGTAGACTTGAACGATTTGATGCCAAACTTGCCCAATCAGGCCTTGATGCCTTGTTGGTGACAGGACAAAACAATATTTATTATTTGACAGATTTCTGGGGGACAAATGCGACTGTCTTCATCACTAAGAATCGTCGCCTCTTCTTAACCGATTCACGTTATACCCTCATTGCCAAACAATCCGTGCATGGCTTTGATATTATCGAAAGTAAGGACCCACTTAAGGATATTGTTAAAATTATCGAGGCTGATAAACTGGAAACAATCGGATTTGATAATCAGGTATCATTTGCTTACTATCAAGGTCTTCAAGCGATTTTTGAAGGCTACACTTTATCACCACAAAGCAACTTCATGGAAGAGTTGCGTATGATCAAGGACGAAAAAGAATTGGCAACTATCCGTAAGGCTTGTTCTATCTCAGACCGTGCCTTTACAGATGTACTGGATTTTATTAAACCAGGTCAAACAACAGAACTACAAGTGGCAAACTTCCTAGATTTCCGTATGCGTGAGTACGGAGCTTCAGGGGTTTCCTTTGAATCTATCATTGCTTCAGGTTACCGTTCTGCTATGCCTCATGGGGTTGCTTCAGAAAAGGTTATCCAATCTGGTGAAACCTTAACGATGGACTTTGGTTGCTATTACAACCACTACGTTAGCGATATGACTCGTACTATCCATATTGGTGACACCACAGATGAGGAGCGTGAAATTTATGATATCGTTCTACGCTCTAACCAGGCCTTGATTGACGCAGCTAAGGCTGGTATGACACGTCGTGACTATGATAAGGTTGCGCGTGATGTTATTGTCGAAGCGGGGTACGGTGACTACTTTACACATGGTATTGGACATGGTATCGGTCTTGACATTCACGAGATTCCTTACTTTGGTAACTCTGATGAGACTATCGAAGCTGGTATGGTCTTGACGGACGAGCCAGGTGTTTATTTGGCTGGTAAATACGGTGTTCGTATCGAAGATGACATCATTATCACAGAAAATGGTTGTGAATTGATTACCCTTGCGCCTAAGGAATTGATTGTTCTCTAAGATTTGGAGGAATACTTTATGCCAAACCGTTTATCTTGGCAAGATTATTTTATGGCTAATGCAGAGCTGATTTCTAAGCGTTCTACGTGTGATCGTGCCTTTGTTGGAGCTGTTTTAGTCAAGGACAAGCGTATTATCGCTACAGGTTATAACGGCGGCGTTTCTGAGACTGATAACTGTAACGAAGTAGGCCACTATATGGAAGATGGTCATTGTATTCGTACGGTACACGCAGAGATGAATGCCCTTATCCAATGTGCCAAAGAGGGGATTTCTACCAAAAATACAGAGATTTATGTGACTCATTTTCCTTGTATCAACTGCACCAAAGCCCTCTTGCAAGCTGGTATTGTTAAGATTACATACAAAGCTAATTATAGGCCCCATCCCTTTGCGATTGAATTGATGGAACAAAAAGGCGTTTCTTATTTGCAACATGATGTTCCAGAGGTTCACTTAGGAATGGATGACTAGTTTGTTCTTTGAAAAAAGCCTGAGGATTGGGCTTGAATCTATAAAACATTTGAGCCATGCTATCATTTATGGTAGAATAAACTGATAATAATTTTTTACAAAGAGGTATTTAATAATGATTGAAGCAAGTAAACTCCGTGCGGGTATGACTTTCGTAACTAACGATGGCAAATTGATCAAAGTTCTTGAAGCTAGCCACCACAAACCTGGTAAAGGTAACACAATCATGCGTATGAAATTGCGTGATGTTCGTTCAGGTTCAACTTTTGATACTAGCTATCGTCCAGAAGAAAAATTTGAACAAGCAATCATCGAAACAGTACCAGCACAATACTTGTACCAAATGGATGATACTGCATACTTCATGAACACTGAAACATATGACCAATATGAAATCCCAGTAGCCAACGTTCAAGAAGAATTGAAATTTATCCTTGAAAACTCAGACGTAAAAATCCAATTCTACGGAACAGAAGTTATTGGTGTTCAAGTGCCAACAACTGTTGAATTGACTGTTACTGAAACACAACCATCAATCAAAGGTGCAACAGTTACAGGTTCAGGTAAACCTGCAACACTTGAAACTGGTCTTGTGGTTAACGTTCCAGACTTTATCGAAGCTGGTCAAAAATTGGTTATCAACACAGCTGAAGGTACTTACGTATCACGTGCCTAAGCCCAACTAAGTCTTTCAAACCACTGGTTTGAAGGCTTTATTTTCCAAACTAACGGAAAGGAAACATGCGATGACTACAGAAAATATCGGTGAAATTGTAATTGCCCCTCGCGTGCTCGAAGTGATTACAGGTATCGCTGCAACTAAAGTGGAAGGTGTTTACGCCCTTCAAAATAAAAATGTTACGGATAGTCTCAGCAAAACAAGCTTGGGACGTGGTGTTTACCTCCGAACAGAAGAAGATGGTACTGTAAATGCTGATATCTACGTCTCACTTCAGTATGGGGTTAACGTACCAGCGGTTTCAATTGAAATTCAAAAGGCTGTTAAAGCAGCTGTCTATGATATGGCAGAAGTGGCAATTTCAGAAGTCAATGTTCACGTTGAATCTATTGTTACTGAAAAGTCACAAAAACCAGACTTGGCTGAATTGTTTAACGAGGATTTTTTGAATGACTAATATCTTTAAAGATTCACGTCGTGACCTTCGTGAGCGTGCTTTTCAAACGCTTTTTGCCCTTGAATTTGGTGGAGAAGCTCTGGAACAAGCACATTTCGCTTACACTTATGACAAGCCAATTGACGAAGAAACTGAAGTTGATGTACCAGCCTTTCTTCTTAGCCTAGTAACAGGTGTCCGTGAAGAGTTGGCCCAACTTGATAGTCAAATTGAAGAAAAGTTGAAAGAGGGTTGGAGCCTCTCACGTTTGATTGTGACAGATCGTACTCTCCTTCGTTTGGGACTTTATGAAATCACGTCATTTGAAGAAACACCAGGACGTGTAGCTATTAACGAAATCATTGAAATCGCTAAAAAATATTCTGATGAAACATCTGCTAAGTTCATTAATGGTGTACTTAGTCAGTTTGTGACAGATGAAGCATAAGCAAAAGAAGTTGAACGTTGTTTCAACTTCTTTTTTTCTACAAATGTAACAAGAAAAAGTCGCAAGCGGAGATTTCTTGCGACTTTCATTTATATACTGCCACCAGCAATCAGACTCACTGGAAGTACATAATCACGATTAACTGTTTTGCCTTTAATTTTCTTGAGAAGAATTTCGACACAAAGCTTAGCAATTTCATCCAAAGGTTGTTGGATAGTTGCTAACTCTGGGTAGAAGTGACGGATAAAGGCGGTACCGTCATAACCGATGATTTTTAGGTCATCTGGGATAGAAAGTCCCAATTGTCTAGCTATCTTCATAACCAAGATAGCTGTTAAATCGTCCGAAACAAAGATGCCATCTGGTTTTTCACGAGAGATAATAGATTTGATTTCTAATTCTCGTCGCATGAGAGACAAATCGTTTGGAACAGGACAAATAATACCTTTCTTGTCCAATTCATAATTAAAACCTAGTTGACGAAGTCCTGTTGGAGAATCCGAATTATCATAGCCTGTAATCATGACAATGCGTTGACAGCCAGCCTTGACCATAGCTCTTGCGGCTAACTTGCCACCTTCAAAGTTGTCAGACGAAACAATAGGAATCTTTGGGGCGAGATTACGGTCGAAGGCAACGATGGGAGCTTCAACCTTCTCATAATCCTCAATACCAAGATTGTGACTAGACGAGATGATGCCGTCACATTGGTTGGCGGCAAGCATCTCCAAATAGTCTCTCTCCTTGTTAGGATCATGCTCACTATTACAAATAATGGTTTTATAGCCTTGCTTAAAGAGTTCATCCTCAAGACGTTCAATAAGTTCGGCATAAAATACATTGGAAATATTTGGGAAAATCAAGCCAACGAGTTTGGCCGACTTTCCTTGGAGGCCTCGAGCTAAATTATTTGGTTTATAGTTGAGTTCTTGCATAGCAGCGTGAACTTTGTCAATGGTCTTTTGTGAGAGGTAGCCCTTTTTGTTTATGACGCGAGAAACTGTGGTTGGGCTCACACCAGCCAGTTCGGCAACGTCAGTAAGCTTTGCGACCATAAATCACCTTAGTATTTCAAGTCGAAGTAGTGTCCAGAAACGTTTCCTGACGTTACTTTGATACCAGTTTGTTCTGCACTTGGGAAAACACGACTAGTGAAGACTTTCTCACCTTTGTTGAAGTAAATTTCAACGATTGAGTTATCTACAAAGATGTTTGCTGTTGCAGCTTGACCGGCATCAAGTGTACATTCACGACTTGTTCCAAAGTCAGTAGCATATTGTTCACCAGCTTTAGAACGGTCAAGGATAACTTTTCCGTTCTCAGTATCAACAGTAAGTGACAAGCCCTTTCTTTCTTGGTCTGCGAAGAGGACAAGTTCTGTTTGAGTGTTAGCTTCAAAGTTAAGTTCAAGCTCGTAAGTGTTAGTTGTTGCCGTTTTTTCAGAGAAATCTTCTTGACTAGCACGTAAGCTTGTAATAGCTTCTACTGGGTATTGGTAGAGTTTACCATCTTTGATAGATAATTCTTTAACCAAGCTCATAGCACCTTGATAGTCGTATTTGTCAGTTGGATAGTCCACGTCTGGGAGACCAATCCAGCTAACAATAAGGGCACGACCATCAGGAGTGTTAAATCCTTGAGTAGCATAAGCTTCGAACCCGTAGTCCAAGTTAATAATTGGTGTGCCATCAACAAGGGCAGGTTTCTCAGGGTCGAAATCTTGGAAAATCTTATAAGTATTAGGGTAAATATTGCCATAGTCAAGTTCAGCTTTATCAAGACCTTGTGGGCTATAAAGAAGAACAGGTTTGGTATCTACAAAGACAAGGTTAGGACACTCAATCATGTATTCTGAGCCAGTACCACCAAAGTCTAGGTCTCCAACTTCAACCCAGTTTTCGACATCATTATCAACAGCTTTGTAAAGTTTGATAAAACCTTGTTTATCGTGGTTTTGAGCACCTACGATAGCATAGAATTGTCCCTTGTAATCGAAGATTTGAGGGTCACGGAAGTGCCCAGTAGCGTCAGCAGGTTGTTTGATAAGAACCTTGTCGAATTTTTCGATTTTGCCGTCTTTATCCATCCAAGCGCCGATTTGACGTGGGTCACGAATCCAGTTTTCATCACGAACGTTCCCAGTATAGAAGATAAAGAGTTTATCACCGATTTGATAAGCAGAACCTGAGTAGGCACCGTGGCTATCATTTTCATGGTCTGGCAAGAGTTTGACACCAGTTTCTGTAAAGTGAACCAAATCTTCAGTTTCAGTATGCACCCATTGTTTCAAACCATGAGCAGCTCCAAATGGCCAACTTTGGTAGAAAAGTTGGAACTTACCATTAAAGTAAGAAAAACCGTTTGGATCATTAAGAAGCCCTGTTTCTGGTTCGATATGGTAACTTGCACGCCAAGGTGATTTAGCGACATTTTCTCTAATCTTTGTTTTTTCTTCGTCTGTCCAATCTGCGTATGGACGGTAACGAACTTCTGTTGGTAGATTCATATTTAGTAATCTCCTAATCTATTTGTTAATAATATAGTAAACGTTTTACCTATAAAAATCAACGATTTATAACAAAAAATAAAAAAATATGCTAAACGGTTGACATATGGCAGAAAGATGCTAAAATAGTTATCGTAAAGAAAAGCTAAACGCTTTCATACCAAATTTTATTAAGGAGAATTTTGCAAATGGATAACAAACAAATTGCAAAAGAAGTCATCGATGCCCTCGGTGGACGTGAAAACGTCAACAGTGTTGCTCACTGTGCGACTCGTCTACGTGTGATGGTCAAAGATGAAAACAAAATCAATAAAGAAAAGGCTGAGAACATTGAAAAAGTTCAAGGTGCTTTCTTTAACTCAGGTCAATACCAAATGATTTTTGGTACAGGTACTGTTAACAAGATTTACGACGAAGTCGTTGCTCAAGGTCTTCCAACAGCATCTAAAGACGAACAAAAAGCAGAAGCTGCTAAACAAGGTAACTGGTTCCAACGTGCTATCCGTTCATTCGGTGACGTTTTCGTTCCATTGCTTCCAGCAATCGTAGCGACTGGTCTTTTCATGGGTATCCGTGGAGCAATCAATAACGATACAGTTCTTGGTTTGTTCGGTACAACATCAAAAGCTTTTGCTGCTACTGATTTCTATACTTACACAGTTGTATTGACAGATACAGCCTTCGCCTTCTTCCCAGCCTTGATTTGTTGGTCAGCCTTTAACGTATTTGGTGGTTCACCACTTCTTGGTTTGGTTCTTGGTTTGATGATGGTTAACAACGCCCTTCCTAACGCTTGGGATGTTGCATCAGGTGCTGCTAAACCAATTTACTTCTTTGATTTTATTCCAGTAGTAGGTTACCAAAACTCAGTGCTTCCAGCCTTCTTCGTAGGTTTGCTTGGTGCTAAGTTCGAGCAATGGGTTCGTAAATGGGTTCCAGACGTTCTTGACCTTCTCTTGCGTCCACTTATCGTCTTCGCAGTAATGTCAGCTTTGGCCCTCTTTATCATTGGTCCTGTCTTCCATACTGTTGAAAGCTATGTTCTTGCTGCTACAGAATGGATTCTTAACTTGCCATTTGGTCTTGCTGGTCTTGTTCTTGGTGGAGTTCACCAAGTTATCGTCGTTACAGGGGTTCACCACGTCTTTAACTTGCTTGAAGCTAACCTCATTGCTAATACTGGTAAAGACCCACTTAACGCTATCATCACAGCTGCTATGACTGCCCAAGCTGGTGCGACACTTGCAGTGGGTGTTAAAACTAAAGATGCTAAATTGAAAGCACTTGCTTTCCCTGCAACTCTTTCAGCGGTACTTGGTATCACTGAACCAGCTATCTTCGGGGTTAACCTTCGTTTCGGTAAACCATTTATCATGGGTCTTATCGCTGGTGCTGCTGGTGGTTGGTTGGCCTCAATCCTTAACCTCGCTGGTACAGGATTTGGTGTAACAATCGTTCCTGGTACTCTTCTTTACCTTAACGGTCAAGTGCTTAAGTATGTGATCATGGTACTTGTAACACTTGCTCTTGGTTTTGCTCTTACTTGGATCTTCGGTTACAAAGAGGAAGAAGTTGAAGCTCAAAAAGAAGTTGTTGCTGAAGATATTGCATCTGCAGAATCAGCTCCAGTTGCATTGCAAGCCGAAACAATCGCTGCACCACTTAAAGGTGAAGTTGTAGCTTTGGAAAATGTTAATGACCCAGTCTTCTCATCAGGAGCTATGGGTAAAGGTGCCGCTATTAAACCTTCAGGAAACCAAGTAGTCGCACCATTTGATGGTGAAGTGCAAATCGCCTTCCCAACAGGTCACGCTTACGGTCTTAAATCTGATAAAGGTGCTGAAGTGCTTATCCACATCGGTATCGACACTGTCTCACTTGACGGTAAAGGATTTGATGCTAAAGTTCAAGCAAATCAACGTATTAAAAAAGGTGATGTCTTGGCTACCTTCGATAGCTCAGTAATCACTGAAGCAGGTCTTGACGATACAACTATGGTTATCGTTACAAACACTGCAGACTTCGAAGATGTTTCATCAGTAGCGACTGGTTCAGTTGCTGAAGGTGCAGACTTCATCGCAGTTAAATAATAAGCTAGAAAAGTCGAAGCCAATTCGGCTTTTTTAGTTAAATGGCTCATAAAGAAAAGTATGAAGCAGAGTAGTCTGTACCTCCTTAAACAAGGTCTTATTTAGATTGTCTTTTGCCTAGCTTTTATTTATAATAGTATAAATAGTTATTATTGATCATAAAAGGAGATAGCTTTACCTATGGCTAAACTTTACGGAAGCTTGGAAGCTGGTGGTACAAAATTTGTTTGTGCTGTTGGCGATGAGAAATTCCAAGTCGTTGAAAAAACTCAATTCCCAACAACTACACCTTACGAAACAATTGACCGTACTATTGAATTTTTCAAACGTTATGAAGATCAATTGGCTGGAATTGCAATTGGTTCATTTGGACCAATTGATGTTGATCCAAACTCTGAAACATATGGTTTTGTGACTTCAACACCAAAACCACATTGGTCAAATGTCGACCTTCTTGGTTTGATTGCTAAAGAGTTTAATATTCCTTTCTACTTTACGACTGATGTTAACTCATCTGCTTATGGTGAGACACTTGTTCGTAAAGGTGTTAAGAGTCTTGTTTACTACACTATCGGAACTGGTATTGGAGCCGGTGCTATTCAAAATGGTGAGTTCATTGGTGGTATGGGTCACACTGAAGCTGGTCACGTATATGTACCTCTTCACCCAAATGATGTTTCCAATGAATTTAACGGAACTTGTCCATTCCACCGCGGATGTTTGGAAGGTTTGGCTGCTGGTCCATCACTTGAAGCCCGTACAGGTATTCGTGGCGAATTGATTGAGCAAAATTCTGAGGTTTGGGATGTTCAAGCATACTACATTGCTCAAGCTGCTGTCCAGGCAACTGTGCTCTATCGTCCAGAAGTTATCGTCTTTGGGGGTGGTGTTATGGGACAAGAACACATGCTTCGTCGTGTCCGTGAAAAATTCACAGCTCTTTTGAATGGTTACCTTCCAGTGCCAGACGTGACTGAGTATATTGTGACACCTGCTGTTTCAGGTAATGGCTCTGCGACACTTGGTAACTTTGCACTTGCCAAAGATGTAGCTGACAAACACTCACGCAAATAAGCAAAATATGTAAAATCGCTTTAAGACATGATCTTAAGGCGTTTTGCTCTATACAGGAGGATGTAATGGAACCTTTATTTTTAGATTCGCCAATGCATGAAAAAATCTGGGGAGGTAATCGCCTTAAGACAGAGTTTGGTTACGATATTCCCAGTGAACACACTGGTGAATACTGGGCAATTTCTGCCCATCCTAATGGTGTATCCTATGTCAAAAACGGGAAGTATGCTGGTTTTCATCTGGCAGAACTTTACAAGGATAAACCAGAACTTTTTGGAAATCCCAAGACTAGTGTCTTTCCTTTGTTGACAAAGATTTTGGACGCTAATGACTGGCTCTCAGTACAAGTACACCCTGATGATGCTTATGGACTAGAGCATGAAGGTGAGCTAGGAAAGACAGAATGTTGGTATATTATTGATGCTGAAGAGGGTGCAGAAATTATTTATGGTCACAAGGCACAGACCAAGGAAGAGCTATCATCCTTAATTGAAGCAGGTGATTGGGACGGACTTTTGTCGAAAACTCCTGTTAAAAAAGGTGACTTTTTCTTTGTACCAAGTGGTACCATGCATGCTATTGGTCCAGGTATCCTGATCTTAGAGACTCAACAATCTAGCGATACCACTTACCGTGTCTATGATTTTGATCGTAGGGATGATCAGGGCAATAAACGTGAGCTTCATATTCAACAGTCTCTTGATGTCTTGAATCTAGGGGACCCAGAAAATAGCGTCCCAGCAACTGTTAAGACCTTACAATTAGAGTCGACTTGTTTGACATCAAACTCCTTCTTCACCGTATATAAATGGAAACTCAGTGGCTTGGTTGACTTCAAGCAATCAGCTCCTTATTTGCTTTGTTCGGTACTTTCTGGCAATGGGACTATGACTATCGATTCACGCATTTATTGTCTAAAAAAAGGTGATCACTTCATTCTTCCAAATGATGTGACAGATTGGGAAATTGATGGACAATTGGAGATGATTGTCAGTCACCCTAACGAGGCTTAAGTATGAGTAATGAAAAAGTTTTAGCTGCACTATTTGAGCGTATTGAGATCGGCAAATCCTATTATTTTGAGGGAGCTTACTATCGTCTAAAAGACTATGGAGATCACATTTATGGTTTACAACGGGCCATTCCTGGGATGTGCGGTGAAAAAACGGCATCCCCTAGCATCAAATTTTACTGGAAAAATGGTGTCTTGGACTATCAATTCTACGTTGATTTTGAAGCTAGTCCTATGATAATGAAGGCCTATAACGGCACCGACCATGCCTTCTTTGAGCAGGCTTTTGAAAATCTCTTGCATGATTTTGAGGATATCCTAGAGAGCCAAGAGAACTCTAAGAAGTAGTTTTAAAGCATTATTGTCGATATTTTCAGTGAATCTAATAAAAAAGTTTTCGTTTATTTGCAAATCCATTGTGAAAGCCCTTAAACTAGGGCTTTTTTCTTTGTCAATCCTTGAGTGATTTCTTGTTTAAAGGGGGCTTTTGTGGTAAAATATGGAGATAAAGACTGTCGAAAGGAAAAAAGATGGCAAATATATTACGCAAAATCATTGAAAATGATAAAGGCGAAATTAAGAAACTAGAAAAAACTGCCAAGAAAGTCGAGAGCTATGCTGATGCAATGGCGGCTCTTTCAGATGAAGAACTTCAGGCAAAAACAGAAGAATTTAAAAAACGATATCAAAACGGAGAAAGTCTAGACCAACTCTTGCCGGAGGCATTTGCAGTTGTTCGTGAAGGGGCAAAACGTGTCCTTGGACTTTTCCCATATCGTGTGCAAATCATGGGTGGTATCGTTCTTCACCATGGTGACGTCCCAGAGATGCGTACAGGGGAAGGGAAAACCCTAACTGCGACAATGCCTGTTTACCTAAATGCTATTTCAGGTGAAGGTGTGCACGTTATCACCGTTAACGAATACCTTTCAGAGCGTGATGCGACTGAGATGGGTGAGCTTTATAGTTGGCTTGGTTTGTCAGTAGGGATTAACCTTTCAGCCAAATCACCAGCTGAAAAACGTGAAGCTTATAACTGTGACATCACTTACTCAACCAACTCAGAGGTAGGTTTCGACTATCTTCGTGATAACATGGTTGTTCGTAAGGAAAACATGGTACAACGTCCATTGAACTATGCCTTGGTCGATGAGGTTGACTCAGTTCTTATCGACGAAGCTCGTACACCATTGATTGTATCAGGTCCTGTAAGTTCAGAAACTAATCAGTTATATCATCGTGCGGATGCCTTTGTTAAGACCTTGACAGAGGATGATTATGCCATTGATATTCCAACGAAAACGATTGGTTTGAATGACTCAGGTATTGACAAGGCTGAAGAATTCTTCAACTTGGACAACTTATACGATATTGACAATGTTGCCTTGACTCACTATATTGACAACGCCCTTCGTGCCAACTACATCATGTTGCATGATATTGACTATGTGGTCAGTCCTGAGCAAGAAATTCTTATCGTTGACCAATTTACAGGTCGTACCATGGAAGGACGTCGTTTCTCAGATGGGCTCCACCAAGCCATTGAGGCAAAAGAAGGTGTACCAGTTCAAGAAGAAACGAAGACATCTGCCTCAATCACTTACCAAAATATGTTCCGTATGTACAAGAAATTGTCAGGGATGACTGGTACTGGTAAAACTGAGGAAGATGAATTCCGTGAGATTTACAACATGCGAATCATTCCGATTCCAACTAACCGTCCAATTCAACGTATTGACCACGATGACCTTCTTTACCCAACCTTGGATGCTAAATTCCGTGCAGTGGTACAAGATGTTAAACGTCGTTATGAAAAAGGACAGCCAGTCCTTGTTGGTACGGTTGCCGTTGAAACATCTGACTTGATTTCTAAGATGTTGGTTGAAGCAGGTATTCCTCATGAAGTGCTTAATGCCAAGAACCACGAAAAAGAAGCGCATATTATAATGAATGCGGGTCAACGTGGTGCCGTTACGATTGCGACCAACATGGCCGGTCGTGGTACTGACATCAAACTTGGTGAAGGTGTTCTTGACCTTGGTGGACTCTGTGTCATTGGTACAGAGCGTCACGAAAGCCGTCGTATCGATAACCAGTTGCGTGGTCGTGCGGGACGTCAAGGGGACCCAGGGGAATCTCAATTCTACCTTTCACTTGAAGACGAATTGATGCGTCGTTTCGGTTCTGATCGTATCAAACAAGTCTTGGAACGTTTGAATGCTGATGATGAAGATATTGTTATCAAATCACGTATGTTGACACGCCAAGTGGAAGCGGCTCAAAAACGTGTCGAAGGAAATAACTACGATACTCGTAAACAAGTCCTTCAGTACGATGACGTTATGCGTGAACAACGTGAAATCATCTACGCTGAGCGTTATGATGTTATCACAGCGGAACGTGACCTTGAACCTGAGATTAAGGCTATGATTAAGCGTACGATTAATCGTACGGTAGATGGTCACAGCCGCAATGATCAAGAGGAAGCTCTTAAAGGTATTTTGAACTTTGCTCGTCAGGCTTTGGTTCCTGAGAATGCCATCTCACTTGAAGATTTACAAGAAGTGGGAGAGGTAACGAAACGTAGTGTTAATTATGACGCTATTAAAGTTTACTTGAATGAGTTAGCAGATGATGTTTATGATCGTCAAATCAAGAAATTGCGTTCAGAGGAAGCTATCCGTGAATTCCAAAAAGTCTTGATTTTGATGGTTGTTGATAACAAGTGGACGGACCACATCGATGCCCTAGATCAATTACGTAATGCCGTTGGTTTGCGTGGTTATGCACAAAACAACCCAATCGTTGAGTATCAATCTGAAGGGTTCAAGATGTTCCAAGATATGATTGGGGCAATTGAATATGATGTGACACGTACAATGATGAAAGCACAAATTCATGAGCAATCTCGTGAAAATGTGAATGAACGTGTTTCGACAACAGCAACAGGCAATATCCAGGCCCACCAAGCAGATGCTAATGGTCAAGAAATTGACTTTAGTAAGGTTGGTCGTAATGACTTCTGTCCATGTGGTTCTGGTAAGAAATTTAAAAATTGTCACGGTCGTAAACAATTTTAGGAAAAAATAGGTAATTATTATGGTTTTTAAAGCAGTAAGTGAAAAAATTGATTTTGATGCAGTTAAAGAATCAACTACATTAACAGGTGAAGCCCTTGCCAAGAAACAAGCTCGTGATAAAGAGCTTGAAGCAATCATCAAGGGTGAAGATGACCGTACGCTTTTGGTTATCGGTCCATGTTCATCTGATAATGAAGAAGCTGTTCTTGATTATGCTCACCGTTTGGCTAAACTTCAAGAAGAAGTTAAAGATAAAGTCTTTATGGTTATGCGTGTCTATACAGCTAAACCTCGTACAAATGGTGATGGCTATAAAGGACTTGTACACCAACCTGATGCTGAAGGTAAACCAAACCTAATCAATGGTATCAAGGCTGTGCGTAATCTTCACTACCGTGTTATCACTGAAACTGGTATCACAACTGCTGATGAAATGCTTTACCCAGAAAACCTTCCTTTGGTAGATGACCTTGTGTCATACATTGCCGTTGGTGCACGTTCTGTAGAAGACCAACAACACCGTTTTGTTGCGTCAGGTATTGATGTTCCAACTGGTATGAAGAATCCAACATCAGGGAACCTTAACGTGATGTTTAACGGTATCTACGCCGCACAAAATAAACAAAACTTTCTCTTTAACGGTGAAGAAGTTGAAACTCCAGGGAACCCATTGGCACACGTTATTCTTCGTGGTTCAACGAATGAATATGGTAAAAACGTACCTAACTTCTACTATGATGATGTGCTTGAAACAATTGAACACTATGAACAAATGGGCCTTGAGAATCCATTCATCGTTATTGATACAAACCATGATAACTCAGGTAAACGTTATTTGGAACAAATCCGTATCGTTCGTCAAACCTTGATTAACCGTGATTGGAATGAAAAAATCAACAAAGTGGCACGTGGTTTCATGATTGAATCTTACCTTGAAGATGGCCGTCAAGATGCGCCAGATGTCTATGGTAAATCAATCACTGACCCATGTCTTGGTTGGGATAAGACAGAAGAATTGATTCGTGAAATCCACGATACATTGTCAAAATAATAAGGTAACAGAAACCATATATGGGGAGTGAACCGTTTGGATGACCAAGCGGTTCGCTCTCTTTTCACAAAGAGAGGGAAATAGATGGGAATTCATCAAAATAGTCCGCTGATTGATGTAGCGGAAGTAAGGAAATTGCATGCTCTTACGGGAGACGCACTAGTAACTAAACAGGCTAATGATGAGGCCTTGGCAAAAATCATCAAGGGTGAGGACAAACGTCTTCTCTTGGTTATTGGTCCATGTTCATCCGACAATGAAGAAGCGGTCCTTGATTATGCTCACCGTTTGGCCAAACTTCAGGAAGAAGTGAAGGACAAAATCTTTATTGTTATGCGTGTTTATACAGCTAAACCACGTACTAATGGGGACGGTTATAAGGGGCTTATCCACCAGCCAGATGCAGAGGGTGATGTAGACCTTCTTGCTGGGGTTAAGGCAGTTCGCCACCTTCAGTCACGTATTATTACTGAGACAGGTCTTCCCATCGCTGACGAGATGCTTTATCCGTCAAATCTTTCCTTCTTTGATGATTTGCTTAGCTATCATGCTGTTGGAGCACGTTCTGTTGAGGACCAAGAGCACCGCTTTGTAGCTTCAGGTATTGATGTGCCAATTGGCTTGAAGAACCCAACGTCAGGGAATTTGAATGTCATGTTTAATGGTATCTATGCTGCGCAGAATCAACAGCATTTCCTTTACAATGGTGCTGAAGTTAAAACAGATGGTAACCCACTCGCTCACGCTATCCTGCGTGGTGCCAACAATGAAAATGGTCAGAACATTGTCAACTACCATTACGAGGACTTGGTTAAGGCTTTGGACAAGTATAGTGCACTTAATCTGGAAAATCCATTTATCCTTGTTGATACTAACCATGACAACTCAGGTAAAAACTTCATGGAGCAAGTTCGTATTGTGCGTGAAGTCCTTCTTAACCGTGAGTGGGATGAGCGTATCGCGGATACCGTGCGTGGCTTTATGATTGAGTCTTACCTTGAGGATGGTCGTCAAGACACACCTGAAGTTTATGGGAAATCAATTACAGATCCATGTCTTGGTTGGGATAAGACAGATAGCCTTATTCGTGAAATCCACAATCGACTTTCGTTATAATTATGATTTTTGGACATGGTATAGACTTGCAGGAAATTTCAGCTGTAAAAAAGGCTTATGACCGTAATCCACGCTTTGCAAAAAAGGTATTGACACCAAAAGAGTGGGAGCGTTTTGAATCCCTTTCTGGTAATCGTCAGATGTCTTATTTAGCAGGGCGCTGGGCCGGTAAGGAAGCATTTTCAAAGGCTTGGGGTACTGGTATTGGAGCAGTTGGCTTTAAGGATATTGAAATATTGACCAATGACAAGGGAGCTCCAGTGGTGACCCAATCACCTTTTGAAGGCAAGGTTTTTATCTCGATTTCCCATAGCGGTGATTTTGTTCAGGCAAGCGTCATTTTAGAAAAAAACTAAGAGATAGATGTTGGAAGAGGATAGCTTATGATTTCAAGTTTACATCGACCAACCTTGGCAAAGGTTGATCTATCAGCAATTTCAGAAAATATTGAACAAGTGGTTAGTCACATCCCTAAACAGGTAAAGACTTTTGCAGTTGTTAAGGCCAATGCTTATGGTCATGGTGCTGTCGAAGTGGCCAAGCATGTATCTAAGCAGGTGGATGGTTTTTGTGTTTCCAACTTAGACGAGGCGCTTGAACTTCGTCAAGCTGGCTTAGAACAACCGATACTTATTTTAGGAGTCGTCTTGCCAGACGAGGTTCCTTTGGCTATTCAAGAAAACATCACGCTGACGGTAGCTTCGCTAGAGTGGTTGGAAATGGTTAAGGATCAAGGGCTTGATTTAACTGGTTTGACCTGTCATATTAAGGTTGATTCAGGTATGGGCCGTATTGGGGTGCGTAGCCAAGAGGATGCGGATAGCTTGATTGCTGGTCTTAAATCACTTGGTGCGGATGTCGAAGGTATTTTTACTCATTTTGCAACGGCTGATGAGGCAGATGATAGTAAATTCAAGCGTCAATTGGCCTTCTTCACGGATTTAGTTAATAACTTGGTGGACCGTCCTCGCTTGGTACACGCTAGCAACTCTGCGACAAGTATCTGGCATGCAGAAACAGTCTTTAATGCTGTACGTCTAGGTGTTGTTATCTATGGTCTCAATCCTAGTGGTAGTGTTTTAGACCTTCCCTATAACATTCGTCCTGCTTTAAGTTTGGAGACTGCACTTGTTCATGTTAAGATCCTACCAGCAGGTCAAGATGTGGGTTATGGTGCAACCTATACGACGACAGCTGATGAGGTTATTGGAACGATTCCGGTTGGCTATGCGGATGGTTGGACCAGAGATTTACAAGGTTTCCATGTTATTGTGGATGGACAGCTTTGTCCTATTGTTGGGCGTGTGTCTATGGACCAGATTACCGTTCGTCTTCCTAAGGTTTATCCCCTAGGAACTCCTGTCACTCTTATGGGTGAAAATGGTGGAGCAAGCATCACTGCGACAGAGGTGGCTGAAAAACGTGGTACTATCAACTACGAAGTTCTTTGTTTACTTAGTGACCGTGTACCTCGTAGCTATGACTAATATCAATAAAAAGAGAAATCCAGTTTGATGCTGGATTTTTTGGTTTTAGTGAAGACCATTTTCATGTGTTATAATAGCTGATAAGGCTTCCTTTTTCACGGGAAGAAGAACACGATAGAAATGATAGAGGATATGATTCAACAAGATTCACCAATTGCGGATTTGAAAGGCTTTGGGCCTAAGTCCGCTGAAAAATTTACCAAATTAGATTTATACACGGTTGGGGACCTCTTGCTTTATTTTCCTTTCCGATATGAGGATTTTAAGAGTAAGTCTATCTTTGAACTGATGGATGGCGAAAAGGCTGTTATTACGGGAACAGTGGTGACACCTGCCAATGTGCAGTATTATGGCTTTAAACGGAATCGTCTGAGTTTTAAAATCAAGCAAGGAGAGGCTGTGATTGCCATTAGTTTCTTCAACCAACCTTATCTTGTGGATAAGATTGAGATGGGGGCAGAAGTGGCTATTTTTGGCAAATGGGACCAGAAGAAGTCTGCTGTGACTGGTATGAAAGTCCTGGCTCAAGTTGAGGACGATATGCAGCCAGTCTACCATGTGGCCCAGGGTGTTAGTCAGGCCCAACTGATAAAGGCCATAAAGGCAGCTTTTGATAGTGGGGCCCTTAATTTGTTGGAGGAAAATCTCCCTCAGGTGCTGCTGGACAAGTACCGTCTCATGAGACGTCAAGAGGCTGTGCGTGCCATGCATTTTCCGAAAGATTTGGCTGAATATAAGCAGGCTCTACGTAGGACCAAGTTTGAGGAGCTCTTTTATTTCCAAATGAATTTACAGGTGCTGAAGGCTGAAAATAAGTCCGAAACCAATGGTCTAGCAATTGCTTACGATGAAGCCAAAATCAAAGCCAAAATTGCAGCATTACCATTCCCCTTAACTGAGGCCCAACAGCGTAGTTTATCGGAAATCCTAGTTGATATGAAATCTGGGGCTCATATGAACCGTCTCTTGCAAGGAGATGTGGGCTCAGGGAAAACAGTTATCGCTAGCTTGGCTATGTATGGGGCCTATACGGCAGGATTTCAGTCTGCCCTCATGGTACCGACGGAAATCTTAGCAGAGCAGCATTATCAGAGTTTACAGGGGCTTTTTCCTGAGTTAGAGGTAGTGCTCCTAACTTCTGGAATGAAGGCGGCGGATAAGAAAGTAGCCCTTTCCAAAATCGAGTCTGGGGAGGCTCAAATGATTGTGGGAACCCACTCGTTGATTCAAGATGCAGTGACTTATCATAGTCTTGGGCTAGTCATTACTGATGAACAGCACCGTTTTGGGGTTAATCAACGTCGTATTTTCCGTGAGAAGGGTGACAATCCTGATGTCCTCATGATGACAGCGACCCCTATTCCTAGGACTTTGGCGATCACTGCCTTTGGGGAGATGGATGTATCTATCATTGACCAGATGCCAGCTGGACGTAAGCCCATTATTACCCGTTGGGTTAAACATGAGCAACTAGATACCGTACTGACTTGGATTAAGGGGGAGTTGGAAAAAGATGCTCAGGTCTATTTTATTTCACCTTTGATTGAAGAGTCTGAGGCTCTTGATTTGAAAAATGCGGTGGCTCTTCATCAGGAACTCACAGAGTTCTTTGGGGATTCAGCTACAGTAGCTCTGATGCACGGTCGTATGAAAAATGATGAAAAAGACCAAATTATGCAAGATTTCAAGGACAGAAAATCTCAGATTTTAGTATCAACCACAGTTATCGAAGTAGGGGTTAACGTGCCAAATGCTACAGTTATGGTCATTATGGATGCGGATCGTTTTGGACTTAGCCAGCTTCACCAGCTTCGAGGGCGTGTAGGTCGTGGCGATAAGCAGTCCTACTGTGTTTTGGTGGCTAATCCTAAAAATGATACTGGTAAAAAACGCATGCAGGCCATGTGTGAGACCACGGATGGCTTTGTTCTAGCTGAGGAGGATCTTAAAATGCGTGGCTCAGGTGAAATCTTTGGGACACGTCAGTCAGGTATTCCTGAATTTCAGGTGGCCGATATTGTGGAAGACTACAATATCTTAGAGGAAGCCAGACGGGTGGCTAGCCAAATTGTATCTGACCCTAACTGGCGAGAGAATCCTGATTGGCAGGTGCTAGGAGCTCATTTGAGAAGCCAAGGCGAGTTTGATTGAGGAGGAAACCCATGAAAAAGAAACGGTTAAAACTCGATTTTTTTGCTATCTTGCATCCCTTATTTCTTATGATGTTAGGTCTTATATTTTATTTTTTCGCCTTCATCTTGATTTGGTTTATTACCGAATTGACAAAGCTGATAGAAGGAAAGACAGACTTTCATACCCTATATCTTTATTCACTTCTTATCTCGCTAGCTTGTTCGGTATTACTGATTATGTACGTCGCGGGTCTTATAGCTCAACTGATTATCCATATACAGCATCAAAAGGAAAGAACGCTTCTGCCAGTTTGGTGCATGCTTACAGCTGTACTGATGCTTGTGCCCCTATTCGAAGATTTTAGTATCTTAGGCTCGTCCTGGAATTTTAAAGGGTATTTTCTTTCCATAGTTGCCTACATTGCCTATCTCTTTACAAAGCTACCCAAGGTTATTGAAAGTTACCGCTATCATGCGACAATTCGCTATGCCGTTTGGGTGGCTCTGGTCTTGGGAATTATTTTATCCATGCTTTAGACAGAAAAACTCTCAGTAAACTCACTGAGAGTTTTAAGTTTCCTTCAAGCTTATTACAAGCTTTCTTTAAGTTAGGCAACCTATAATAAAACCATCAAAACGAGATAGGTTTTGATAATAAAACGTTTTGGCTAGGCCAAACCATTCCTAAAAAGGAGGACAAAACAATGACAGTAAAAATTAAAGTAACCTACAACCGAAATTTCCAGAAGCATCCTCAAGACTTTAAGGTTTATCAAAACTAGTATTGATGCTAGGAAGAGGCTAAATTTACCCATATTCTACAACTTTCATCCCTCATTTTCCAAAATCCCTTTTTCCTTTTTTTCATTACGTAGAATCCCTCTTCTTAAACTCATAAAAAGTCTAGACGGAAGCATGACCAGTCTAGGTGATTAACATAAGTAAGCTAACCAGTTGAGATTTTCTTGACTGGTTTTTATTTTTTTGATTTTTAGACAAAAAATATCGAAAAACGATAAAAATGTGTTGACAAGGAGAAATAAAGAGTGTAATATATAATTATCGATAAACGATAATAAGTTTTCGATAAAGATAATCTTATTCGCGAAAAAGAGAAATTATATACTAAAAACTATTTAATAAAGGAAATACTTATTATGAAAACACTTAAACTAATCATCAACGCTCTTCTTATTCTTCTTATGGCAATCTACGGTCTTGCAATGCTTGCTTTACTTATCCTTCCTTTTGTGAACGTGGCCAATCTTTTCCCAGGTGCAGAGGTTCAATACCTTTCTGGTGGGGGTTACTGGCTGGTCGCAGAGCTACAATTTGCCTTCTATCTTGCCTTGATTTGGCTCCTTCGTAAAGAGCTTAAAGACTTTACTTGGAAGGCACTTTGGACCGAAGATTTCTCTCTTTTCTTGAAAAAGGCTGCCCTTCTAACCTTTGTGCCATCAGCCTTGAATATCTTCTTGCAGTTGGGAACGACAGATCACCTAGTAATGGACTTCAGCACATCAGTTTGGCTCTTCTTGGTCTCTCTAGCTTGTGATGCTATCCGTCTTCGTAAGGGACAAACAGCTGTCAAATAATTGAATGTATCTTAGTTGAAAAGTAGTAAAATCTTATCTATAAACTAGTATTTTATATTGATATTCGATATAATTGATACTGTTAATAGTTAGCTGCTGATTTAGTATAAGGTCAAGGGCACCTTGGCTTTTTCTAGTCTATACTCCCAAAAAATCAAAATGTATTTACAATCGAGGTAACACATGACAACTATCTTATTCTATTTTTTAATCGTCCTAGCCTTGGCTGGCTCTAGTTATTATGGTTGGAAATCGGCTAAAAGTGCTAAAAATCGTCAGGAGACGCAAGAACAGAAACGTCTGCGTAGTGTTCTCCTGTTCGTTAATGTCCTCCTTTTTGCGGGCTTTTTAAGTCTTGTTATTACCATTCTTAATGATGCCTTTATCCTGACTGGTCATGAAGGACTCTTACAACAAGGTTTGCGTATGCTTCTTGGGTCGGGAGTTACCGTGAAAAGCAAGGGTCCTAGTCTGACGCTTTTTGCAGCAACCATTGATTTTCTTCGTATGGTAGTCAACATAGGTTTCTTGTTGTGCCTACGTGCCTTTCTGATTAACCTTTATCGTTCTGATATTTTCATCGCTAAAAATGCCAAGTTGGTTCGTTGGTCAGCGCATTTGCTAGTTCTTGGGGCTTTTATCAATAATGGTATCTTTACATTTGGAACAGGCAACCAGAGTTATAGTTTCTTTAATATCAGTTATTTGCTAGTTAGCTTTGTCCTCTATGCTGTCGCTATGATTTTGACTAAGGCTAATGCCATTGCTGAGGAAAATGAGTATACGATTTAGGAGGAGCTTATGATTATTGTCAATTTGGACGTTGAACTTGCCAAGAAGAAGATGCGCTCGGGTGAGCTGGCAGAACGGATTGGTATTACCCCAGCCAATCTCTCAGTTCTTAAGACAGGCAAGGCCAAGGCAATCCGTTTTACAACACTGGACGCTATTTGTAAAGAGTTAGATTGCCAACCAGGAGATATTCTTGAATATAGATCAGATGAAGAAAACTAAAAGCCTGAAGCAGTTCAGTCACTTCTATAGTGACCATGCTTCAAGCTTTTTTTATTTTTTCTTCAACCATGCGACCAGGGCTAGACTGGCTAATAGTGTCATAGAACATATCAAGTTGATTTTTTGAGAGTGTCATCGTTTTATAAGTCTACAAACTCATTCAAATCTATTATTTCATCAAATTGTTGGATAATTCTATCGGTGTCTACATGTGTGATGTAAATAATTAATTTACTCGTTTGTAAAAGTCGATTCTCTATTTTTGATAACGTTTCAAAGTCAATACCAGAAGAAAATTCGTCTAAAAATAAGATATCCGTCTTCATCAATAAGGCTCTTGCCAAAGCAACTCTCTTGGCTTCTCCACCTGAAAGTTTTATAGTATCATTTGAAAGCATTAACTCTAAAGACTCTCTATTAGCCCACTTAGATAATTCTACAAATTTCAATGCCTCAAACAGTTCCTCTTCTGAAACATCCTCAGAAAATAGAGTAAGATTATCACGAAGTTTTGCATTGAACATATGAGGGTGTTGGGGTACATAAGCTACATTATCAAAGATACTACTCTCTTTGATACTTTTAACATCAATACCATTAATTTTAACTGTTCCTGTGTAATCGTTATACTCTCGTAGGATTGCTTTTAATAGTGTGGTTTTACCAGTTCCACTCTTCCCTTTTAATAGGTACTTTTTATGCTTATAAAATTTCCCATTAAAAGGGATAGCTTCCGAATTATTTTTAAAACGAAAATTATCAAATGATATAACTTCAATATGTTCCAGAGTATTAAGATTTTCCTCTATAATTTGAAATTCAGTAGAAAGAGTCTCTATAGTTTTCTTACCACTAATAAATTTAGCTAACAAATCAGAAGAAGCATATATTGGGTAAGAAATACTGACTAATAATTGTGAGAATGCTATTAAACTCCCTAATGTCAGTTGACTATTTATGATTAATAGTCCCCCAATAATCCAACTACCGAAATAAAGAACATTTGAAAACAGCTGATTTAAACTGACAACAACATATTGAGATCTTTCAACATTTGTTTGGCGTTTAAGTAACTTTAAAGTTTGAATATCAAAGACTCTATTAATGTCAAAACTCTTGTTGGCAATTCTCCAATCAGGTATACCTTCGATAAGATCTTGAATAGCTGATACTGAAGTATTAGTAGTGTCAATTAACTCTTCTTGTTTCTTTTCTAAAGGAGCTTTAAAGAGTATAGCTACAAAAAGATTTGGTAAGCTTAAAATCAGAGTTAAAGCTGCTAATAAAGGATTAAGATAAAGAGAAACAATTATAGCAATAATTAATTGGCAGATTAAATAGCCACCCCAATATATGGAATAAAAATAATTAAATTCAATTTGATCTATTTGAGTAGTTAATGAGGCTAGAAGTTTGTCATTTTTATTTCCTGTAAGTAACTCTAAAGGTGTTTTTTGAATACCTTGGAAAATAACATTCCTATAAGCATATGCAGATTTCTTACTAATGATTGCTGTCAGTGATTGTTGAAGATAGTAGATAAGTGTTTGAATCAACAAGAACACAACTACAAAAATAGATGTAACAACATAGCGCCCCACTCCAAGTTTGATAGAGTCAATAATTAGTTGCATCAAATAGGCTTCACTTACCATTGCAATAGACAATAAGATAGTAAGTATTGAATATACTAGGATATCTTTTTTAACAACTTTATAAACAGATTTCATTAGTCTCTCCTTGGTTATAGATACTGCAATATTATCACCGTAGCTTATGCGTGTCAATATAATGTATTGTTATTTTATTCGAAAATATATAATATAAGTATATACAAAAGGCTTGAAACATGCTGAAAAAGCATCTCTCAAGCCTTTTGTACTATTATAGAGTATAGTTAGTTGAATGTTTTTGATATGTAATGTTCAACTCTTAAAGCCATTTCCTTATTGTCATCTAGGTGCTTGTAAATATAGAGAGCATTATCAAAATATTCTTTAGCTTCATTTTGATCAGAAAAATCTTCACAAATGTTACCTAACAATAGATACAAATCTGCAAGTAAATAAGTCGATTTGAACTCTTTACATAATTTTATAGTTAGAGATAGTTTTTTTATGGCCTCTTCAGTTTTACTCTGGAGCCATAAGTAGCGTCCTAAATTGTAATTGAACTTAATGGCTAATTCTAACTCTTCTATTGTTACTAGACTCAGTTGCTCAACTCTTACAGATAAATCATTTTCAATTTCCTTAAAACGATCCAAGTTCTTTGTCTCATAATAGAAATTAAATAGACTATTTAAAATTTGAAGATAGTGTATATCAGTCTCCTTAAGTTGCTTGATAGCTTTTTCTAACCTAGAAATTCCTTCTTCTTTTTGGTTATAAAAGTAAAAGTCGAGTAGCGAGGCAATCCATTCCATATATATCTTGTCTGAAAGTGGTAGACGATGTGAAGTTTCTTTTTCTAACTCATAGATATAATTTAAAGACTCATAATCTCTCTGCGTAATAAACGTTTTTGATAACTTTTTGAAATTATTGAGCTTGTTACTGTCACTTGAAATTTGTTCATCAAAGAAATAATCCATACTGACATTTAATTTTCTAGATAACTCATGAAGAAGCACTGAACCGGGAATATATTCCCCATTCTCGAGGCGACTAATTTGTCCTTGTTTGCAGATTCCTTCTGCTAACTCTTTTTGTGACATCTTCAATTCTTTTCTTCTGTTCTTTATTCTAGATGCTAGTAATGTGCTCATAGTTATCCCTTTCTCAGCTAATAGGCACTATCTATTTTATCACTAAATATAATAAAAAATTAAACAAGAATACATATTTGAATATTATAGTAAAAAACCTGAAGCAGTTCAGTCACTTCTATAGTGACCATGCTTCAAGCTTTTTATTTTTTCTTCAACCATGCGACCAGGGCTAGACTGGCTAGCACGGTACCACAGACCATGGCGATATGTGTTTTTGAGATGGTTAGTTCATAGTGGAAATCTTTATTTTCCAATTTATCGGTTGCTTCAATGCTAAGTTTCATGTCTTATCCCTCGATATAATCTTTCATTTCTTGGCCTTTTAGTCCGGCACTGAGTGCGATGAGGAGTTTGAGGCGTGCCTTTGGTGCATTGAGTTCTTTAACAAACATTACGCCAGCTTCTTGGAGTTTGACCCCACCCCCTTCATAGGCGTAGACAGGTTCGGCGATACCGTTGAAACAGCGGGAGACGAGCACAACAGGGACTCCTTTGTCCATAAGCTTTGTGATTTCTCCTGCAGCTAGTGGTGGGAGGTTTCCAGCACCCAGGGCTTCGATGACGACACCGTCAATCTTCTCAGGATCCAGGAGACTGATGATACCATCTCCGATACCCATCCCTGCATAGGCTTTTATGATTGGTACTGTTCCTGTAATTTGTTCCAAATCAAAGCGAACACGAGGCTCAGCAGTTTTGAACCAGAGGATGTCATGCTTCATGATGATGCCTAGTGGACCATGGGTTGGTGTGTGGAAGGTTGCCACGTTTGTGGTATGGGTCTTAGTCACATACTTGGCTGCATGGATTTCATCATTCATCACGACCAGGATTCCTTTGTCAGCGGCCTTGTCATCACTGGCAACACGTAGGGCTGATAGATAGTTGTAGACCCCGTCGCTTCCTAGCTCGTTTGACGAACGCATGGCACCAGTTAGAACGATTGGAATCTCAGGGACGGCCATGGTATCTAGGAAGTAGGCTGTTTCTTCCAAGGTATCTGTCCCATGAGTGATGACCACACCATCATATTGACCAGCTGTTTCCTTGATTTTTTTGTAAATATCCAGCATGTGGTAGGGTGTGATATGTGGGCTAGGGATATTAAGAAAATCGAGAATGGTTAGTTCTAAATTATCTAAATCAAGTCCCACATGGTTCATGGGATTATCAGCGTTTTGGCTGACCCTGCCATCATTATCCGCTGACATGGAAATGGTCCCTCCAGTGTGAAGGACTAGGATTTTTTTTATCATTTATACTACTCACTATCATATTTATGTTATAATTTATTTTAGCATAAAATGTTAGAAGGAGGGGAGCTCTGTGGCCATTAAAGCAGTCTTTTTTGATATTGATGGGACTTTTCTAAATGACCGAAAACGTGTGTCTAGTTCAACCAAAAAAGCCATCAGTCAAATGAAGGAAGATGGTATCTTAGTTGGTTTGGCAACAGGTCGTGGTCCAGGATTTGTCCAGCCTTTCATGGATAATCTAGGTCTGGATTTTGCAGTCACTTATAACGGTCAGTATATTTTGACTCACGACAAGATCCTTTATCAAAACCAGCTCCCTAAATCAACAGTCTACAACTTGATTCGCTATGCCACCAAGCACCGTAGAGAGATTTCTCTAGGAACTAGTACAGGTCTTGTTGGTTCCAATATTATCAGTATGGGGACGAGTAAGTTTGGGCAAATCGTTAGTCGTATTGTCCCTAAGTCCTGGGCTAAGATGGTGGAGCGTAGTTTCAAGTCTTTGATTCGTCGTTTCAAGCCACAAAGCATTGAAACCCTTAAAACTATCATGCGTGAGCCTATTTATCAGGTGGTTATGGTAGCGACGGTGGGCGAAACACAAGATATTGAAGAAAAATTTCCTCATGTGAAGATTACCCGCTCAAGTCCTTACTCGGCCGATATTATTTCAGCGGATCAATCTAAGTTGAAAGGTATCGCTCATCTAGGTGAGGTTTTTGGTTTCGAACTCAGTGAGGTTATGGCCTTTGGAGATTCGGAAAATGACCTAGAAATGCTGTCTGGCGTCGGCGTTGGTGTTGCCATGGGAAATGGTGAAGACGAACTGAAAGACCAGGCTACCCATGTCACTGATACTAATAACCAGAATGGGATTGCCAAAGCCTTGTCACACTACGGTTTGATTCACTTTGAAACAGAGAATTCATTTACTAGTGATGATGACAACTTCAACAAGGTTAAGGATTTCCACCATTTGATGGATGGCTCAACTACCGACATGCCTCGTGTTTACGGTATTGAGGAAGCTAGTCACCGTTCGGACTTCAAGTTGGAAGAAATTGTCGAATTCCTCTATGCTTCATCAGGTGGGGACAAGCGTGTCTTTGGTCAGGCTGTTCTGGATTTGCATGTTGCTCTTGACAAGGCAGCGCTCAAAGTTAGTTCTAAAGAGCATTCAGAATCAACTATGGTTGGTCAGGTGGATGCATTGACTGACTTGCTTTACTTGACCTATGGCTCATTTGTCCTTATGGGTGTGGATCCTAAGCCTTTCTTTGATACTGTTCATGAGGCTAATATGGGTAAAATTTTCCCAGATGGCAAAGCTCACTTTGATCCTGTGACTCACAAAATTCTTAAACCAAGTGATTGGGAAGCGCGATTTGCACCAGAACCACACATTAAACGTGAGCTAGATCGTCAGATTCAAAAATCTCTACAAAGAAGTAAATAAGAAGTTATAAAGGTTTGGACAGTTTGCTCCGAACCTTTTTCTAATAAAAATGAGATTTATTAATGGCTTTATTTGTGATAAAATAAAATCATTCTATGTATTTTTAAGGAGATTATTATGACTAAAGCAGATTGGTTAGATTTTTTTGAAGCCATCAATGGTCGTTCAGCGACTGAAGAAGAAATTGCAGCAGCACTTGCAGCTGGTGAGTTCCAAGATGACGCCCCAGCGGTAGAAACTGCTCCAGTACAAGAAGCGCCAGCGCAACCAGCTTTCGCTAGTGCCAAAGAAACACCAGCACAAGAGGCGCAGCCACAGCCAACTTTCGCTGGTGCACAAGAAGCGCAACCGCAAGCTCCTTTTGCAAATGCTCAGGCTGCTCAAGCACAACCAACCTTTGCAGGGGCTCAAACTGCTCCAGTACAAGGAGTGCCAAATCAAGCAGCGCAACCACAAGCTGGTTTTGTGAATGCTCAAGCTGGTCAACAAACAGCTTTTGCTAACGGTCAACCTCTTCAACCAGGTCAAAACGTTCAATTTATCAATGGCCAAGCCGTAGTTGTTCCAGCGCAACCATCAGCATTTGCGACAACTTTCAAAAACTACTGGACATGGTTGCTTAATGCATGGCGTCGTCCAGCTGACATGACAGATTATGGTAAACACAATGGTTGGCTTAACTATATCTTCTTGTCACTCTTCACTGGACTTGCATTCTTTGCAATTATGAGCGCTGTGGCACGTAAAGTGGTTAGCTCAATTATGTCAACCACAAATGTACTGTCTAGTATGTTTGGTTCTTATGGAACAGATGCTTACTCATCTCCAGTTTCAAGTCATACATCTAGCATTGGTTTTGGAGCCTTCTTCGCAAGTATCCTAGCTGCCTTCCTCTTTATCTTTGCTTTTATCTTGGCAGGATTTGTGACACGTAAGGCCATCTTCCGTGACCCTGAGACTACTTTCTTGAATAGCTTTGATCGTTTTGGTCGCTTGACATCATTGGCCTTGCCAATCTTGCTTGTAACAATCTTGTTGGGAGCTATTGGACTTGTTGCCTTCCCAGGATTCTTGTTCTATGTTGTTTACTTCTTATTTGCAATTGCTAATCTATTTACAATTGTTCCTGTAACAACAGCGTGGAAGGCTGATAAATTCTATCAAATGATTTTGGCAGCACTTTTGAATGGTGTCATTTTGTCAATCTTGTTTGCAATCGTATTTGCTATCATGTCATCATTTACAGTAGGTCTTCTATTCTAAGTAAACCTCTGACGATTTTTGAAAAAGCAAGTTTATAGGAGTCTTTATGGCAACAAAAGAAAAGTGGATTGATTTATTTGAAAAGGCAGTTGGTCGTCCGCCCCATGCTTTGGAGATTGAAGAAGGCCAGAAAGCAGACTTTGACTTAAAGGCTATTAAAGGCATTTCGGCAATGGGCTTGGACCAAGAGGCCACTCCTTCTGAACCAACAGAAGAAGTTGATGAGTATGACGTTGCCGAGGAAGTGTTTGAAGATGTACCGCTTGGTGATGAAGAGGAAACGACTCCTTTAGAAACTGAGGAGCTTTCACCAGTACCTCAAGCAGATCAAGGTAAAACTGAAGAGAATTCAGAGGCCGCTTCTAAAGAAGCACAAGCCATCTGGATGAAGGCTTTTAAAACCTATGTTGGACGTCAACCTCTTCCTGAGGAATTCCTACTTGGTAAGTCTTCAGGTTATGATGTGTCAACCATCCATCAGTTTATCTCAGATGGTAAGGCAGCGAAACCAGCCAAGCCAGCCATGGCTAAAGGAAAGAAAATCCTGATTATTGCTGGTGTTGTTGCAGCACTCTTAGCGCTAGCTGGTTACGGCTTTGGTTCTTATTACTACTCACGTGGTCAAGTAGCAGAGCGTTATGAAGCAGCAGCTAAGAAGAGTTTTAAAGATAGCTTGGAATACCAAGTATGGTCTGATACTAAAAAGGAAATTAAAACATCCGAAGTCAAGTACACAGACACTAAAAGTACACAAGCCTATAGCAAGAGCCAACTCCTGTCTGGCGAACGTATGCAAAAGGTTGGACGTCAGTTCCTTATTTTTCCTAAGTGGAGAGTCGTTGTAGATCCTGGAACGGTTGATTTAACCGTTAATACAGCTGATTTGAACGTGACTATTAACGGAGTTTCTTATGCTACTACAGATGGTAATAACTACACGGCTAAATTGAACCATCTCTATCCAGGAACTTACAATTTTGTGGCTTCTGGTAAGGTCAATGACCAAGATATCACTGTCTCATCTGAGGAAAATGTGACCTCTAAAACAGAAGTCAACCTTTCTGTAGAGTATCTTAGCTTTACTGTTAAGTCTAATCTTAAGGATGGAGACCTCTACGTTGGTGGTACCAAAGTTGGAACCCTTAACTCAGGGAAACTAGATGTTAACAAGGTAGCAGTAGCAGGTTCATCAGCTGTTTATGTTAAGAAGAATTTCGAAGATGGTAGCTCTATTAAAACAGAGACATTGTCTATTAAGAAAATCTCTGAAGGCCAAACGGTTACTCTTGATGCTGATGGTGTTCTTGACCGTGATACGGCAGATCGTCTTTTGACCGCTGCTTACGGTAAATTTGGTAGCTACGCTTCTAATCACAACACGACACCAGATGGTGTATCCGACATTTTCCTTAATGGTACTGATGATACCATGTACAAGGATGTAACGGCTGATATTGATAGAAATACTACGGGTGCTAAAAACCGTGCCGCTGATAGTATTACTTTCTCGGACGTTGACGTCACAGAAGTCGTTCAGACTGGTGAGAAGACCTTCAAGGTGACCTTCACTGCAGTTTATGATTTCTACTATGGTTATGATTCGAAATTCAAGTCGTCAGGAGATATCAAAGATAAAATCTCTTGGTCTTGTAATGTGGAATACGTTGGCGATGATGATAGTGATTCTAGCGGTAGCGGTTCTAACTACAGCGATTACCGTATCAATGGTAAGGCCGGTGAATCACAAAAAGTAAGTCGTGAAGATACTGTGAAATAACAGTTGCTTGCTCAGTTAGTTAGTATTGAACGGATTACAAATAGGAGGTTAGTCCTCCAGACTAAAAAATGAAGAACTTGGCAATTGCTAGGTTCTTTTGTTTGTCTGTTATTACCTCTTAGGGGCTAAACCGTGCCACTTACCTAAAAGGCCTTGTTTTGTGTAAAGCAGTTGTTATAATGGAAGCATCAAAAGGACAGGAAAGGAGTATTATGAAAGTTAGAATCGAATTGGACCCATCCATGGATGAGCCTGAAATCTTGATTCGAGCTCCTCGGTTAACACAGGAATTGGCCCAGCTCCAAGAATCTATTCTAAAGCAAAAGTTAGTTCCTTTAGCCTTTTACAAGGATCGAAGCGAATATTTTCTGGATTTGGCAAATATTCTCTTTTTTGAAACAGACGGGGAAAAGATTTTTGGCCATACCAAGGATGAGGCCTATGAGGTGAAGCAAAAGCTCTACGAATTAGAAGAGTTGCTCCCGATTGCCTTTTGTCGGATTTCCAAATCGACGATTGTTAATGCTAAGCAGATTTATTCTTTAGAGAAGTCTTTTTCGGGGACTAGTACGGTGAATTTCTATCAGACCCATAAGCAGGTCCATGTATCAAGACGCTACTATCAAGTTTTAAAAGAACGACTAAACGAAATGAGGTAAGATAATGAGAAAGAAATTAATTGGGATCCTCTTGATCCTTTTGGCAGCTTTGGTAATTGTACAAGACTATTTTATAAAATGGGAAATTAGTATTTGGATGTTGGCCTGGGTAGTCTTATTGGCAATTTTGTCCCTTTCTAGTCTTTTGAAGCGACATTTTGGTCTTGGTTTCGCCTATGGCATTGTGGCTCTATTTTCACTTAATGGACAGTTCCATTTTCTTCCAGTATCTAATTCGGTCCTTATCTTTTCTTCGATTCTTGCAGTTATTGGCTTGAACATTCTCTTCAATCCTTCTAGTAAAACAAAGAATCGTTTTGGACTGGGTTCTACTGGTTCGGACGCTAATAATGGTGGAAATGATATTGATGTCACTTTTTCAGCAGTGACCAAATATCTCAATGACCAGCAATTTACGCATGGGAGTGCGGATGTTAGTTTAGGACAGGCTTCCGTTTATTTGGATAATTGCCACATTGAGGGGCCATCTGCCCAGTTTGATGTGGACGTTTCTCTTGGAAGTCTTAGTCTCTATGTGCCCAGTGATTGGCGAGTACATGTGAATGTGGATAACTCTCTTTCAGCTGTACAGCATGAGGAAAATCCTAGTAACCTGACTAGCAAGGACTTCTACATCAAAGGAGATGTTTCCTTGGGTAATTTAGAAATTATTTATGTTGGTGAGAGTTCGATTAATTAAGTTAGTGGAGGGAACCTCTGATTAATATAATACCTATTGTTTTATCTCATCTCCTGTGATAAGATAGGCTCAATCTATTTTCAGGAGGGTCAAGACATGGTTTCTACTATTGGTATTGTGAGCTTATCTAGTGGAATTATCGGTGAAGACTTTGTCAAGCACGAAGTGGACTTGGGTATTCAACGTCTCAAGGACCTGGGACTCAATCCTATCTTTTTGCCCCATTCACTAAAAGGCTTAGATTTTATCAAAGAACATCCTGAAGCTCGTGCAGAGGATTTGATTCATGCCTTTTCTGATGATAGCATCGACATGATTCTATGTGCCATTGGTGGAGACGATACCTATCGCTTGCTACCCTACCTCTTTGAAAATGACCAACTACAAAAGGTTATCAAACCAAAGATTTTTCTCGGTTTCTCGGATACAACCATGAACCACCTCATGTTGCATAAGCTAGGGGTCAAGACTTTTTACGGCCAATCCTTTTTAGCCGACATTTGTGAGTTAGACAAAGAAATGTTGCCATATAGCCTCCACTACTTCAAGGAATTGATTGAGACGGGAAGAATCTCGGAAATTCGCCCTAGTGACGTTTGGTATGAGGAACGGACTGATTTTAGTCCCAAAGCCTTGGGAACACCTCGTGTCAGCCATGCAAATACAGGTTTTGACTTGTTACAAGGCAATGCTAAGTTCGAGGGGGAAATCCTCGGCGGTTGCCTCGAATCCCTCTACGATATTTTTGACAACTCTCTACACGCAGATAGCACAGACCTCTGCCAAAAATACAAACTTTTCCCTGACTTATCCGACTGGGAAGGAAAGATTCTATTGCTAGAAACAAGTGAAGAAAAGCCTGAACCTGATGATTTCAAAAAAATGTTGCAAACTTTAAAAGAAACTGGGATATTTGAGGTCGTCAGTGGACTCTTGGTCGGGAAACCTATGGATGAAACCTTCTATGACGACTATAAAGAGGCACTATTGGATATCATTGATAGCAATATCCCAATTGTCTATAATCTGAATGTCGGACACGCAACTCCAAGAGCGATTGTTCCCTTTGGAGTCCACGCCCATGTAGATGCAAAGAAGCAAGTCATTCGCTTTGACTATAACAAAGAAAGCTGAGATAAGACTCTCAGCTTTTTTTAGAAAGTAGGAGTATCTTAGTTGCTATAAAGCATGACACTTTAAGTGGATAATACTCCTGTATTTCTAAGTTCATCCAGTCTATCAGATTGATTGAGACTCAAGGGAGTGGGACAAGGAACAATTTTTAAAAAGTTGTTCGGTCCTACTCCCTTTTTTCCTATTTTATAGTCTCTTTATTTGTGATAATATAGTATAGTGAAAAAAACTAGACTGGAATAACTTTACTCTTTTGGAGTTTTATGTGACAGCGATGAATAGAGACAATCTAAGCGGCTGCCTGCTTGGAGCTATAGTCAAGAAAACTCAAAATGAGGAATGAGGCTAGAAGGGAAATTGTTATGAGAAAAAAAGCGATTGGTATTGATTTAGGGACAACGAATTCCGTTATGGCTGTTGTTCGTGAAGATGTGCCAGAGATTATTCCGATGGGGACGAATGACGATCAGGTCTTACGTTCAGCGGTTTACTTCTCAAATATTAGTGGCCAAAACCATGTGTCTTTTGGTAAAGAAGCCATCGAGCGTGGGACAGAAATCGGAAGTACAGAAAACTTTAAATTTGACTTTAAACGTGATATTGGGCGTCCAATTGCTAGTGATACCCCAGACCACACACGTGTCAATTCTATTATTCTTTCGGCCTTGGTTTTGAACGAATTTCGTAAACGTGCCTATGTCGTTGGTCAGGAGATGGGTCAGGCAGATGGTATCAAGGATGCTGTTATCACAGTACCCGCCTATTTTACGTCAGATCAACGTGCGGCAACTAAGAATGCTGGTCGTATTGCAGGGTTTAATGTCTTGCGTATTATCAATGAGCCTACAGCTGCGGCCATTGCCTATGCCCACACTAAAAATGCTCAAGGAAATGTCTTGGTCTTCGACCTTGGTGGAGGAACTTTTGACGTTACCATCATGCGCGTGGCTGATCATGCCTATGATATTTTGGCAACTGACGGGAATTCACGCCTTGGTGGGATTGACTTTGATAAGCGCCTTGTGGGCTACATCATGCAGGAGTTGGAAAAACAAGGAGTCAATATGACTAACCTTTCCGAGAAGGAAAAAATTCAACTTCAATATAAGGCTGAGCAGATTAAGACTAGTCTATCTGTGAATGACCAAGCTCTCTATGAGCACTATGTCAATGGTCAAGGTTACGGTGTCTTGATTACTCAAGCAATTTTCAATGAAATTACCTTGGACCTCCTCAAAGATACTGAAATCAAGGTGCAATCTACCCTTCAAGCATCTGGCTTGAAATGGGAAGAGATTGACCATATTCTTCTTGTGGGTGGGTCAACACGTATGCCAATGATTCGTCAGATGATTCGTTTGATGAGTGGTTTGGAACCTAAGTTTGACCTTAATCCAGACACTATCGTGGCACAGGGAGCTTCTATTTTGGCTGACCTTATCGTCAATAATGAGGTTAGCTTCTCTGAACACCAGGATGGTAAGACAACTGAGACAGATAGAGTAGTTGTTAAGGATGTGACCTCTCAGGGAATCGGTCTGCTCTTCAAGAAAAATCCAAATAAGAACTACAGCTTTGTGGGTGACTACTATAATAGTGTCGTGGTTCCACGTAACTCGGTCTTGCCTTTGGCTGTTACTAAGGATCTCTTTGCGGTCGTGGATGGACAGAGCAAGTTCAAGCTTCGTATCACAGAAGGAAATTACGAGAATCCATTTGCTGTGAAGATTTTAGGACAAGTGGAAGGGCAAGTGCCACAACCTCGTCAGAAAGGCGAGCTCTTGGCACAAGTCACCTATGCCTTTGACTCAGAACAAATTGTTACCGTGACAGTATCGGATCCTCGAAGTAATACTGTTGTGGCACGCTTTTCAGTCAATGCACAAGTCAACCAAACCCAAGAAGTGGTTAAGGAAGATTTGTCAGAACTTCAAGCTATTTTTGCTAAATTCATCTCATGATAGACTACTACAAAGCAATTGATACAGAGACAGGACAGGAAGTGCCCTATTTAAGAGAGGTCAGCAACCGCATCTCTCCAGAGATGTCGGCTCAAGATTGTTTCGTGGCCCTTTCCTTTTTACGTGAGGAGCTGGAGGAGCTCTGGACAAATGGTACCTTGGATAAAGAAGGTGAGCGTTTGCGCAGTGAGCTCTACACGATTCGCTCAATCTTTTTCTCAGACCATGAGAAGTTACAATATGACCGAAAACTCAGACAGGCTCAGAGAAAGGCCTTGGAAGTTGAGAAGGGGACGACCACTGATACTAGCAATGTATCAGGTAAAAAGGAAATCCCTTTTGAACCTGTTGCGGTGACTCAGACTAAAGAGTCACCTCTTAAAAATTACCTCTTTGCAGCCTTCGCCTTTGTGGTTCTACTAAGCTTGATTCTCTTCTTCAATATCAATGTCATCGTTCTTATTATCGGAGCCATTCTAATTGTGGCTTTGATGTTACTTATGTCTTAGGAGATATTAATGGAAACCAATCAATTAACATTTGAACATATCTGTTTCAAATATAAGGGAAATGATAACCAGCTCTTTACAGATTTGGATGTTACTATGGAGACTGGCCAAGTTGTCGGTATCTTGGGTGCTTCTGGTTCAGGGAAAACAACTTTAACAGAGATTCTCCTAGGCCAGCTTAAACCGACTTGCCAACAATTTCGTATTTTAGAAAATGGCAAACCTGTGACTGCTGGTTCACGCTCTTGGTCCTATGTGCCCCAACAAAATCTCCTACGTGAGTACCTCAAGGTATCTGAGACCTTTGATTTTTATGCGGACCATCATCTGAAAGGAAGTGGTAAGCTGACTAAAAAGCATCGCATTGCAGGGATAATGGATGATTTAGGGTTGACGGAATTTGCAAACAAGAAGATTTCAGAGATTTCTGGGGGGCAAAAACGCCGTGTCTCCATTGGTATCGAGCTTCTTAGCCCTAGTCCCTACTTTATCCTTGATGAGCCGTCTTCAGGCTTGGATGCCCTTAGTGACCGTAATCTCTTACGTACCTTGAAAATCTTGGCTAAATCAGCTAACAAGTCTATTGTGGTTATTACCCACAACACAGAAAATTTGGCTATTTTTGACAAGATTATCTTCTTGTCCAAGGGACGTCCGACATTTGCAGGGACCTATGAAGAGTTGCTTTTGGAATACAAGACTAGCGATCCTTATATGATTCGTAAATATATGGATATGAATATCGCAGATGTCTACCAAGAGCTCAATGCTTCAACACGTATTTACAAGATTTAGGGAGACTTATGAACGCAGCATTACGATTAAGTTGGTATAAATTTAAACACCACTACATGGATTTTGTTAAGGTTCTTCTGGGCATTGTCGCTTTCGAAGGCTTAATCCTCTATATTCAAGACAAGGGATTTTTGAAAGATTTCGAAACAACTCGAATGACCCTCTTTCTCTTGCTTTTCTCAACTAGTCTCTTGATTGTGGTTCAAAACAGTATTTATATTTCTAAGGAACGCTCAGTCCTCAACCGTGACTTTTTCTCAGGTTTGAGTCGTTCGGCCTTTGCCTTGGCTAGTATGGGGATTCACGCCTTCTTTGCCGTTTTGGAAACTATTGTCTTTATCCTATCTTACTCTGTTTTTAGTAAGTTCTTTGACAAAGAATTTCCAGACGCTGGTCATATTTTTGGTTCCTACCGTTGGGAAGTTGGGATTACAGTGCTTCTGGTTTTCTTGGCTTCGCATTTCATTGCCCTTTTTATCTCAGCCTTGGTTGGCAAATCTGAGATTACCTCTGTTATCCTAGCAGTTGTTGTGGGGATCATGCAATTTTCATTGTCAGGAACTATCCTATCTTTGCCAAAAGCCATTGATTGGGTACAAAAATTTATCTATCTAGGTTATGGGCACAAGCTTTTTGGGATTTCTAGTGACTTGTCAGACTTGCCATCTAGCTTGGCTAAGTACAGGGTCCCTGTTCCTAAGAGCCAGTTGGAGGCCTTTCAAGGGTCTACAGGTGAATTCTGGGGCCAATGGTGGGCTTTGGTACTTCATTGCCTCGTTTATGCCCTACTCTTTTTCGTCACACTTCAGAAGAAGGAGAAATAAATGCAACAATATGATGAATGGCTGATTGACTTCCAAGTTCAGCATGGCCGCAAGCCGAGCGATAAGGAAGTTGCTGAAGCTGCTAAGACTGGTTTTGCTCTTTCTAGTGGTTTGAGCAGACAGAAAAATTCTAAATTCAGACAAGTTTTGTCTAAGGTTGGTTTGGGCGATCTCAAGTTTAGCTGGTTTTTAGTTTTGGAAATTTTGCTCTTGATTTGTATTGCTCTCTTTGGCTATGTTGTAGGCTATCTATTTATCTAGGAGGACCTCATGAAACAGTTTAAACATAAAAAGTTTATCGGTTTGGCCTTGATTGTCTTTTTGGTCTTCATGGTACTTGGAAAATATACTCAGAGCACGGCTTTCACATCGTCTTCAAGAGTTTATGCCACAACCGTTGTCGATAAGAATACCGGGAACAAGGTGCGTTTTGAAGTTCGTAAAATCAAGGGAGACAAATACGAAGTCAAAAATACGGAGACAGGTGATACTTATCAGGCTAATGCCCAAGCCGGCGAAGACCGTTCTTTGAGCTTTAAGTTGGCTGGAACTAACGGCAACTCAGACGGTACTATCCGTATCACACCAAGTATGGTGCCTGGAGGAGATGCAAAGGTTGAAATGACTGACTCAAACACCTATACTCAGGTTGAGGGAGGTTCTGAAGTCGTTGAGTCTAGCGAGGCTTCGTCTAGTTCTTCAAGTAGCCAAGTTAAAAGCATTATTAAGGATATTTTGGAATCAAGTAGTTCATCCTCTGGTAGCGACGCAAGCTCAGAGTCGTCTTCTAACGATCCAAATAAGCCAAATGCAGATATCAAGACTAAGACCGATGTCAATGGTGATAAGGAAACCACTTATATTGCAGACTATTCGACTGAAGACATTAAGTCCATCACAGAAGCCTTTGGGAAATGGCTCTATCAGTCTGATTATGCCAAGGATGCTGTTTTAGTTCAAAGTAGCTTTGACAGTATCACTAAGGTCAATGATGGTAGTCCAACCTTCCTTTCATTTAAGGCACCTAAGGAAAAAGATAGCAGCCAAACGATTACCATCCTTGCTAATCTCATCAATGCGGATGGCTATGAACATATTACTGGTGTTCCGAGTGGTATCATCAATGGTAAGGAAGTCTCAAACTATGATTTCAAGGACTATAAAAACACGGTTGATTCCTTTGCTCTAGGAATTAATGACAATAGTGGTAAGACCGCCGACTATAGCCCAACATCATCCTTCCGTCTTTATACCTTGAAGGATAAAAAACATGCTATGTATGAAGACGATGCCGCTGAACAGAAAGCCCTCTTTAAGGACTTCTCAGCTGATGATAAAACTGGTGGCAATTATAATGGCTATAACAAGCTTTATAAGGATTTGGTTGACCAAGATAAGGATTCTTACCAAATCGTTCTAGGCTCTAATGGTACTGTTTATTATGTAACTAACTACTGGAAGGACAATTACGATAAGAAGGCTGTTCAGACCTATAAGGTAGCGCCAGATGACATGCAAGAGGCTTACCAAGAGTTGCTCAAGCATTACTCTAGTACTGGCACGTCTGATAGCTCAGAATCTTCAAGTTCTTCACAATCATCGGAGTCATCATCAAGCTCATCAGAGACCAAAACAGAATCAAAAACAGAAACTAAGACCGAACAAACAGGCATGGATGTTAATGCTATCAAGGATAATAACTTCCAAAGCCTTGAAGGGACTTGGAAGAATGGGAATGGCTTAAGTCTGAATTTTTCTAAGGACAATTTAACAGCTCCTGAGAATTATGTTGTTGAAAATACAAATGGAAAACTTGAGAATGGCTATCTCACATCAAGTTTAAGAATGGGTATTTCCGGAGCAGCAATTGTCTTTATTCCTAAGGGAGTAACGCTTCCGACAGTACAGGGATTTGTGGACGGTTCGGATAATACTAAAGACCGTATTTTGATTACCCAGTCAGCATCACCACAATCTGACGCTAAACAATTCTACTATAAAGCTGATTAGACCTGACAAGGGTGAAAGTCTTAAAAAAAGTAATGTTATAACCTAAAAGTTGAGATAAAATTATCTCAACTTTTTATGTTACATTTGTAACTTTAATTTAATAGTAAGTCCATCTTATATAAATAAATGGATTCTTAGAGGTATTATAGACTTTATTAGAAATTTAATTATTGTGAAAACTTACAAAAAGCTATATAATGAGTAGTGTTGTAAAAAGGGCTTCCTAGGGGATTTTTGAGGAAGTTTCTTAAATCAGATTAAAGGGAGAGGGGGAAAAGAATGACTTCTATTATTGAATCGCTATTTGCTGTTTTTAAAGATTTTCATTGGCTAGTATCTATAGACACACTCTTGATTTTCTTTGTCAATTATCTGATGTTTCATGCAGCTGGTAGGGTCAAGATTTCTTGGAGGCTACTTTTATTAGGTGGTCTTTTGTCAGTTGTTTTGACTCCCCTTCTTCCTATGGGATTCAAATTTTTACTTAATCCTCTCATATTATTTTGTTTTAGTTATTACAAACGTCCAGACTTGCCATGGATAGAGCCGGTATTTAATAGCTTTTATGCCTGGGGAACAACTAATATCATTATACGGGGCTTGTCATTAATCGTCTTTCCTTTACTTTTGGGAGCCGACTTGACTAGCCGTATTCCAGAATCTTTAACGGAGTTTATCTGTGTGGTAGTTACCTATCCTATTTACCTCTTGGTTCACCGTTTTATTGGTTATGAATATTTGCAGGTCGAGGAAAAGGAGCGCTTGCGCATACACTTCACCCCTATTGTTATTGGGGTTAGCTTTGCCTTTCTTTCATATGGGCTTTTAAATGAATTCATGCCTTACTTTGCTAGTATCTGGCCTGTGGAAGTGGTTAACAATTATGCTAAGTTGGTCGTTCTATTGGCAACAGGAGCCTTCTTTATCGTTGTTTCCTATGCCAATCAGTGGATAAAGGATGAACTTTTTCTGGAGTTGAAAGAGGAGCAGGAACGTCATTTCCAGAGCTTACAGGAATCTAGTAGGCATATCCTCCATCTTTATCAGGAGTTATACCGTGATGGAGTGCCTAAGGTAGTTGTACCTAAGAAGGCTAAGACTGTTCTGGCTACTAGTCAAGAGGGAGACAGTCAAAACCTATCTGAGGAAGAAGTTCCCTTCAGCAAGGTTATGCCAGATATTTCCAACCTGCTTTCTCAATTGTTACGTTCCGTCATTGAGAGTAAGTATATGGAGTTTCATGCTGTTGGAATTGATTTTATCATGGAGGTTCCAGACCCTATATCCCCATCCCATATTGATATAGTGGATCTATCAGCTGTCCTAACGACCTTCTTGGACAATGCCTTATTGAGAGCTCATGGTCAAGAAAATAGCTTAGTTCGTCTGTCTTATTACCAAAGTGGTGAGGTTCAGGTCCTCTCTGTAGAGACAACCCTTTCGCAAGACAGTGCTGAGGCACCTCACAAGGCGTACGAGAATCATCTGTCAATTAATGAACAGATCGAAGATATTATGGAGCGTTACCCTCAGTCTAAACTTAGCTTTAAGAATGATAAGTTCATCTATAGACAGCAATTTGAATACTAAACAACTTGTAAAAAAATATATAGAAAGGAGATTCGATGTTTGAGTCGTTTTTGGGAATAAATTTTTTAAATCTCTATAATACAGATGCCTTTCTAGCCATTCAGATTATTATAACGCTGACGATAAACTGTGCTATTTTCAAACGAATGACAGACATTCGTATCTCCTGGACGGTGTTTCTGACCTTAGCCCTGCTAGATGTGGTTCTTCAGTATAATATTAAGAGTATGAACATGATTGCTGATGTCTTTATTCTGATGGTTTTGGCTATTCTGGCTAAAGGAAAGACTTGGACGGTAACGCAGTATGCTTTTCATACCTTGTTTCCAGTGGTGACATCAGATTTGCTTTATCGTTTATTGGGACTCTTCTTTATTCCCCTTCTCTTAAATCTCCCTGTAGCGGAGGTGGGGTCTAATGCACTTTTCTATCTCTTATCTTACGGTTTGATTTTGCCACTTTATTTTGTTTTTGACCGTTTCTTGGGCTTGGATTTGAAGCGTTGGAAGGTCTATAGTGATGACTCTTTCCATAACCTCCAGATTTCTAGAAGAGCTGCCTTAGCCATGGCTACTTATTTATTGGGAATCTTTCTCAGTATGAATTTAGATGACTGGTTACCTGGTTATTCTTTAGATTTGGAATTGAGACTTCGTATGTTAGGGGTTCTCTTGTCTGCAGTGGCCTTTATTTTCCTAGTTGCTCATCTTAATCAACTGTCTAGGCAGTATTTGGAAGAGAGTTTGGCCATGGAGGAAAAACGGCATTTGAATAGTTTGACTAAGGCCAACCAAAAGATTGATCTTCTCTACAATGAATTGTTACAATACAGACAGTCTTATCAGACGGTTGTGGAACAATTTTCAGAGGAAGTGCGTGACCAGGAAGAGGCCCTTGCTGAGCAGGTGTATCAGAATGTTCTTAGAGAGAGTGCCAAGGAGTTTGAACGTTTCCGTGTCATTGATAATCCTAAGCTAGAAAATATTCAATCCTTGCCCTTACGTAGTCTTCTTTCGGCTCGTATGATGGAGGCTAAACGTAGTAATATTCCAGTGACTTGTGATATTCCTGAGGAGATTTCAGGCTTTACCATGAACGTGGTTGACTTGACCTTGCTGGTGTCCATTTTCTTTAGTAATGCGATTGATGAGAGTAAGCAGGTGCCTGCCAGTCAAATCAATTTTAGTTTTCATCGTCATGATAAGGATGGGAGTTACCATTTCGTCATGGAAAATAGGACGCAAGAAGAAAAAGTTGACCTTGATGCCATTATGCAGGAAGAAAATCAGAAGAAGACCTCTGGTCTTAACCTTCACTCAGCCAAGGATATTCTTAGGAAGTATAGTGATGCCAATCTGATTACAAGCAGTGGTGATTACCTCTTCAAACAGGAATTGATTTTTAAATAAATATATAGAGCTAAATCAAAGGATTTGGCTCTTTTTTTCGTTACAGATCCATAAAGTAGGGCTCTTTGCTGTTGAGCTTACGCTTATGTCTGAAGCTTAGGACATCGGAGGAGGAAGGGGTGAGGGAGGAGTCTGATTGTTGCTTCATTCTGTGTTATAATAGCAAGGATTAGTGGTTCTTAGAGCTAGGTGAATGGCGATTGCTTAGCCTAACAACTGGTGTAGAGACAAGAAAGGGACGTCTTATGAAATTACTTTATACGGATATGTCTCAGGATTTAACAGAAATTCTGACGGAGCAGGCAACTAGCTATGCTCAAAAGGGAAAGAGGGTCTTTTATATTGCCCCTAATGCCCTATCATTTGAGAAGGAGCGTAAGGTCTTGGAATACCTGCCTCAGTCAGCGTCCTTTGAGATTACGGTGACTCGTTTTACTCAGATGGCTAGGTACTTTATTCTCAATACGAGTAACCCAAAAACGCAGTTGGATGATACTGGTCTGGCCATGATTTTTTATAAGGTCTTGTCACATATGGACGATGATGAGCTCAAGGTTTATGGTCGTTTACGCAAGGATAGTAACTTTATTAATCAATTGGTGGACCTTTACAAAGAGTTGCAGCAGGCTAATATGACAGTTCTGGATTTGCAGCATTTGGATCAGGCGGAGAAACAAGAGGATTTGGTAAGGATTTTCAGTGCGGCTCAGGATCTCTTGTTGGCGGGAGATTTCGACAATCAATCAAAACTCAGTGCCTTCTTCAAGGAGATTACCTCAGGCCACCTCGATAAGGCCTTGAGTAACACGGTTTTGGTCATTGATGGCTTTACGCGTTTCTCTGCCGAGGAGGAAGCACTGGTTGCACTCTTGAATGATAAGTGCCACCAGATTGTCATTGGGACTTATGCCAGTCAAAAAGCTTATAAGGCCAATTTTGTCTATGGCAATGTTTATCAGGCTTCAGTGGATTTTCTGAAGACTTTGGCTCAGACTTATAAGGTGACACCTGACTACGTGACGACAGACAAAGAGGGCAATCCTTCTTTTGCACGTATTAGTCGTCTTTTGGAGAGCCGTCATGATTTTAGTACGTTAGATGAGAAGGTTACGGATCAAGACAAGCAAGCCTTGCAGGTCTGGGAAGTGGTCAACCAAAAGGAAGAAGTGGCTCAGGTTGCCAAGAGTATTCGTCAGTTACTGGCGGATGGCAAGCGCTACAAGGATATCTTGGTCCTGCTTGGTGATGAGGAGAGTTATAAGCTTCAGGTGGGTCAGATTTTCCGAAAATTTGATATTCCCTATTATTTTGGTAAGGAAGAAGCCATGTCTAGCCATCCTTTGGTGCAGTTTGTGGATTCGCTAGAGCGTATCAAGCGCTATAATTATCGTGCCGAGGATTTGCTTAATCTCGTAAAATCAGGTCTCTATGGCGGTTTTACTCAAGAGGACTTAGACCTTTTTGAGTATTATGTCAATTTTGCAGATATCAAAGGGCGTCACAAGTTCTTGTCTGATTTTACGGCCAATAGTCGTGATAAGTATGATTTAGACCAGCTTAATGCCTTGCGCTCACAACTGGTAGAGCCCTTGGACAAGTTGCTTAACAGTCGCAAACAAAAGGGTTCTAGTCTGCTTAAGAAACTTGCGGTCTTTTTAGGGGCTGTACAAGTGCCAAGTCAGATGGCTGCTTTGACTGTCAAGGCCAGTGAAGCTGAAAAAGAGCAGAATGAACAGGTCTGGAAGTCTTTCACCCAACTCTTGGAGCAGGTTGAGACTATTTTTGGAGAAGAAACACTGTCAGTGGATGACTTTTTGTCAATTTTGCGTTCGGGAATGTTGGCTTGTGATTACCGTACGGTCCCAGCCACTGTTGATGTGGTCAATGTGAAGAAATACGATTTGATTCAACCACATTCAGCTCCTTATGTTTTTGCCTTAGGCATGACTCAGTCGCATTTTCCAAAGGTTGGGCAAAATAAGAGTCTCCTGTCTGATGAGGAGCGTAGTCGTATCAATGAGGCGACGGATGAGCATAGGAGTTTGGATATTGTTACGCAGAGTAATAGTCAGCGGGGGCATTTTGTGGCTATGTCGCTTTTCAATGCGGCTAGTGAACAATTGGTGCTTAGTCAGCCACAAATTCTCAATGAGACGCAGGATGACATGTCGGTTTATTTGAAGGAACTTCCTGACCTTGGTCTTCCTTTGGTTGAAAAGGGACGTAATCGTTTCGAGGCTAAGGGTGACCAGATTGGGAACTACAAGGACCTCCTATCGACTATCATTGCCCTTAACAGCAGCCATCTAGATGCTGATTTAGATAAGGAAACGCAGACGTTCTGGTCAGTTGCTGTGCGTTATCTCCGTAAGCGACTTGATGAGGACCAAGTCTTGATTCCAAATGTGATTGACGATGTGACGACGACCAAGGTGGATGATCAGGTCATGCAGCTGGTCTTTCCGGGGGAAGAACCACTAAAATTATCAGCTTCGGCTCTGACGACCTTCTATAACAACCAATATCTTTATTTCTTGCGTTATGTTTTGGGACTTGAAGAGTTGGAATCCATCCATCCAGATGCCCGACACCACGGGACTTATTTACACCGTGTCTTTGAGCGTGTGATGGGTGATTCTTCGTCAGAAAACTTCGATGATAAATTGGAAAAGGCTATTGCTCAGACCAATCAGGAACAACCCTTTGAAATTCTCTATACCGAGGACCAAGAGAGTCGCTTGTCTCGTCAGATCTTGGAAGATATCGCCCGTTCAACTGCCAGTGTTTTGCGTGACAATGCGGCGGTTAAGGGTGAGCGTGAGGAAGCCAAGTTTGACTTGCTTTTTGCAAATAGCATCAAGATTACAGGGATTATTGACCGAGTGGACCGTTTAACGGATGGGGCTCTGGGTGTCGTTGACTACAAATCAGGTAAAAATGTCTTTGACATTCAGAAATTCTACAATGGCCTCAGTCCGCAATTGGTGACCTATCTGGAGGCCCTTCGACAAACCTATAAGGTCGATGCTGACCAGCTATTTGGTGCCATGTATCTTCACATGCAGGACCCACAACTTAACCTAGTCCAGTTTGGTCTGGATAAGCTAGCAGCTCAGGCTAATAAGGAATTGACCTATAAGGGGCTCTTTGTAGCTTCAGAAACAGAGCATCTGGCTGGTGGAAACTATGATTTACAAAAGACTGTCACCTATGACAAGGAGGACCTAGAAACCTTGTTAGACTACAATATTAAGCTCTTTACAGATGCTGCTGAGATTATTCGAAGTGGGAATTTTGCGGTCAATCCTTATACCGAGGATGGCAAGTCTGTTCAAGGGGATCAAATCAAGGCTATTACTCATTTTGAGGCCGACCGCCACATGGGACAGGCTCGTAAACTCTTGCGTTTACCAAGTAAGGGCAAGAAAGAAGCCTATTTGGAGCTGATGACAAAAGACGAGGACAATAATCAGATGCAAGTTGCTGAAAATATCATCCCCTTTCCAGTCACTGATCAAGCTGTAAAAGCAGACAAAAAAGACCAGGAGGACAACCATGTTGACTAAAGCTTTTTTAAGTCCAACAGAGATTAAGGAACGCATTGCCCAAGAAGCAGCTTCTGACAAGGAACGCAAGTTAACACCTGAGCAGATTGAGGCCATTTACAGTAATGGTAGCAATATTCTTGTGTCAGCTTCGGCCGGATCAGGAAAAACCTTTGTCATGGTTGAGCGTATCCTTGATATGATTGGACGTGGCGTTGGTATTGACCAACTCTTTATCTCAACCTTTACGGTAAAGGCTGCAGGTGAGTTGAAAGAGCGTCTGGAAAAGCGTCTGACAGAGCAACTTGGACAAGTTGAGACGGATGAAGAGCGTGCCTTTCTTTCAGATCAGATTGCCAAGATTGGGACGGCTGATATTGGAACTATGGATGCCTTCACCCAGAAATTGGTCAATCAGTATGGCTATCTTCTGGGTGTGTCACCTATTTTCCGCATTATGACAGATCCTGCCGAGCAGACACTCATGAAAAATGAGGTTTATGCTGATCTCTTTAACGATTATATGCAAGGAAAGGATGCCCAACTTTTCCAAAAATTGGTCCGCAACTTCGTAGGAAATGGCAAGACTAGTAAGGCTTTTCGTGATTTAGTTTACGATGTCTATAACTTTTCTCAGGCTACTGCAGGTCCTGAAAAATGGCTACGTCAAAATCTTTTAAAAGGGCAGGCAGAGGCCAATCCAGACAAGGCTAAAGCTGAGCTTTTAGAGGGTCTCAAAGATGGCTTGTTGGCTGATTTCTTAGACTTCTTAAGAGACCATCTAGGTCTAGCTCAGCGTGAATTTGCCAAGGCCAAATATCTAAATAATGTGTCAGATGCCATTAGCCTTCTTGAGGGAGCCTTGGCCAATGACCAAACGGATATGGAGGACTTGCTCAAACAACTCTTGACTTTGTCAGGAGGGACTGGTTTGACCAATATGACCCGTCCTAAAGACGAGGAACTCAAGGCCTACAAGGAAGCTTACAACAAGACCAAAAATGAGTTTGTGGCCCAGTTGCGAGAGGTTGATACCCAGCTAACGGTCCTCGAGGTTTTGACCAAGCATAATGATGACATCCTACCTCTGTTGGAGTTGCTTCAGGCCTTTGTACTTGATTTTTCGGACCAGTATTTACAGGCTAAGATTCAGGAAAATGCCTTTGAATTCTCGGATATTGCCCATTTTGCTATCCGTATTTTGGAGGATAATCCAGAGGTGGCAGCTAGCTACCGTGACCGTTACCATGAAGTGATGGTAGATGAGTATCAGGACAATAGCCATACCCAAGAACGCATGTTGGAGCTCCTCTCTAATGGCCACAACCGATTCATGGTGGGAGATATCAAGCAATCCATCTATCGTTTCCGTCAGGCAGACCCTCAGATTTTTAATGGTAAGTTCCAGCTTTTCCTTGAAAATCCAGATGCAGGTAAGCTGATTCTCCTTAAAGAGAATTTTCGTAGTCAATCTGAAGTTCTTGATGCGACTAATGGTGTTTTCAGCCACCTCATGGACCAGGAAATCGGGGATATCCTCTATGACAAGACTCACATGCTGGTAGCGGGTAGCCAGAAGCAAAAAGAACCCCATCCTGAAAATGAGACAGAGGTTCTGATTTACAATAGTGATGAAGCGAGTGTGACTCCTGACGAAGAAGGTGCTGATCAACCTATTAGTAGCGGCGAGATTTCCTTGGTTATCAAAGAAATCATCAAACTTCACGAGCAGGGTGTACGTTTTGAGGATATTACCCTCCTAGCACCAACTCGCAACACCTATCTGGACTTGATGGCAAGCTTTGAGGAGCACGGAATTCCCTTGGTTCCTGATGAGTACAAGTCAAGCTACCTAGAGTCACTAGAAGTTATGATTATGTTGGACACCCTTCGTGCCATCAATAATCCTCTCAATGACTACGCCTTGGTTGCCCTCCTTCGTTCACCTATGTTTAACTTCAACGAGGACGACCTGGCTCGGATTGCTGTTCAGGCTGACAAAGGACAATTCTATGACAAGCTTCTTGCATCTCATACTAAATCAGGACTTCATCCAGAAGTTGTCACCCAAGGACTTGAGGCAAAGTTGACTCTCTTCATTGAAACTCTGGCAGATTGGCGTGCTTACAGTAAGTGGCACTCGCTCTATGACCTCATCTGGAAGATTTACGACGATCGTTTCTATTATGATTATGTTGGCAGTCTTCCACGAGCTGAGCAACGTCAGGCCAATCTCTACGCCCTTGCCTTGCGTGCCAATGCCTATGAAAAGACTGGCTTTAAGGGACTTTCCCGTTTTATTGGCATGATTGATAAGATCATTTCTAGCGGTAACGACCTAGAGGAAGTGACAGACTTGGTTCCCAAAAATGCCGTTAGCCTTATGACTATTCACAAGTCCAAGGGACTAGAGTTCAAGTATGTCTTTGTCTTGCAGATGAATCGCAAGTTTATTGGTCACAGCAAGGATGGACTAAGTGGTAAGTACATTATCAACCGTGAAAAAGGACTAGGCATTAAGTATCTAGCTGACCTCAAAGACCAGGTAAACACTAATTTGCCTAAGTTAAATGTTGTTCTCGAAACCTTAACCTTCCAGGAAAATCGTAGGGAAGAGCGTCGAGCAAGTATCTCAGAAGAGATGCGTTTGCTCTATGTTGCAATGACCCGTGCAGAGAAAAAACTCTACCTAGTTGGTAAGGGAAGTAAGGAAAAATTGACCCAGCAGTTTGGCACGGATGTTGAAAATAATCGCCTACCAGTAGCTCTACGTGACCAAATCGCTACTTATCAGGATTGGGTTATGGCTTTGGATACTGCCTTTATGAGAAAGGATCTCAAGTTTACTGTTCGCTTTGTTGAGGCTGAGGAGTTGACTCCAGAGGCTATTGGTCAGGTTGAAGTTCAAGCGGCAGTAAATGCTGATGATTTATCTAACAATCGCCAGACGGAAGACATTAAGCGTGCTCTAACTGTCTTAGAAAGTGTTGAAAAACTCAACCAGCTTTATGCACCAGCGATTGACCTACCATCTGTGCGTACGCCGAGCCAGCTCAAAGCCTTCTACGAACCTGTCATGGATACCGAAGGGGTGGACATCATGGATAAGAAAGAGGAGGTGCAACCTCTTGAGACTACCACTATCTTTGAACTTCCAGACTTTGGGCAAAAAACTAAGGTCACTGGAGCTGCAGTTGGTTCAGCCACCCATGAACTCATGCAACGCTTGATTCTTTCTGATACGGTGACCCTCCAAGATTTGACACAGGCCTTGAGTCGGGTATCTGCAGATGATCAAGTCAAGGCGCGTGTGCAGTTAGAAAAGCTACTAGGCTTCTTTGACACCGAACTTGGGGAGCTCATTCTAGCTAACCGTGGTAAGTTGCGTCGTGAAGCACCATTTGCTATGTTGGCAGAAGATCCCGCTAGTAAAGAAGATTTTGTCGTCCGTGGTATCATCGATGGCTACCTTCTTCTTGAAGACCGTATTGTCCTCTTTGACTATAAGACGGACCGCTTCACTCATCCTAGTGAACTTAAGGAACGTTACAAAGGGCAAATGAGCCTCTATGCTAAAGCACTTAGCCAAGCCTATCAAATAGATAAGATTGATAAATACCTTATTCTCCTAGGTGGAAAAAACTTGGAAGTCGTAGAAGTATAAGCTATAGCCTAACCATTCTTTCAGAGTGAAAGAGTGGTTTTTTGTGTCTCAATCCCACCAAAAAAGACCGGTGTGCACACACCAGTCTTCTCAGATAGATTTCCATCAGTATTGTAAGTTCGTTAAAATATTAGAGGATGGAAATAGTTATGAAAAAAAGTATCTTGTAGGTTGCTTAGGCCTACAAGGGTTATTATAACAAACTCATATCAGTCTAAACAAGGTTAGAAAAATTAGAATTAGACGCAATAAATATGGCTATTTTTTAATAGTTTTGGATCCATAACGGCAATAAATAGAGACAAAAACCGCCAGCATTAGACTGACGGTATTTGTTTAGTTTAATCCTAATGTCAACTAATCAAAGGCACCACCCAATTGACCCAGGCCCAGGAAATAGGCATAACCAGAATCATGGATGGAATCATATCTGCTGTTGGGAATTGACGCAGTTTCATAATACGAAAACCGGTCGCAATCATGAGGAAGCCCCCGCAAGCCTTAAAGTCTCCAATCATGGCTTTTGTTGTTAGAGGGAGAATGAAACCAGCAGTCACAAAGAGGAGGAAGAAAACGATAAATTGTGGAATGGCAATCATGGAGACGATGTAGCCTAGACTACAAGAGAAAATCATAGCCGTAAAGAAATCTAGGATAGATTTAGAAATTAAAATAGAAGCATCGCCTGTCATCCCAGACTCAAGACTCCCGTAAATTCCTGTACCACTCGCACAAAAAAGTACGATAACTGTCAAGAGCTGTGCATAAAACTCATCGTGAGCTAACCCTGTTTGTTTGCTTGGTGTAATCTTGGACAAGCCTTTTTCCATAAGCCCAGCCCCCTTGTTGATGAGGTTCCCAAACTTTAGGGCCAGTCCAATAATGGTACCGATAACTACTGCAAAGATAACTGCAGGCATATTAACCATATTCATAATAGCACTAATCCCCATAACCATAGAGGCTAGGCCGAAGATAAGGTTAAGATTGTCCTTGAAATCGTCTCTGAGATAATCCCCAAAGAGTCCTCCAGCGATTCCTCCTAAGATAATAGATAGCGAGTTGATGATAATTCCAGTTGGCACCAGTGATTTTCCTCCTATTGTTCTAAATACTATAAGTTTAGCATTATCAAAGACCGAATGCAAAATTGTCCCGTTTATACAAACGTTTTCTTGAAATTGTACCTTTGAAATGATACAATAAATGAGAAGGTAACGAAATAGCCTTATCTAAACCTATTGTCGGCATTATTAGAGTATTGTTCATGAAAAACATAGCAATAACTCTAATTTATAATTTAATATAAATTGCAAAATGAGACTGTTGTTAAATAGATTCTCAAGAAAGGATAAAAGATGATTCGTTTTGAACATGTAACGAAACGTTATGAAGATAAAGATGCTCTCTCAGATCTTAACCTCGAGATTCGAGATGGTGAGATTTTTGGTCTGATCGGTCACAATGGGGCTGGTAAGACCACGACGATTTCCATTTTGACGTCTATCATTGAAGCTAGCTACGGTGAAGTTTACGTTGATGATATGGCCCTCAGTCAACATCGTGATGCCATCAAGAAAAAAATCGCTTATGTGCCAGATTCACCAGACCTATTCCTAAATTTGACTGCCAATGACTATTGGTACTTCTTGACACGTATCTATGATTTGGAAGCTAGTCAAGTCGAGGAACGTTTGACTAATCTCATGGCTACCTTTGACTTGACGGAGAGTCGTTATAACCTCATTTCTTCCTTCTCTCATGGTATGCGTCAGAAGGTTGTCGTTATCGGTGCACTTTTGGTTAATCCACAGATTTGGGTTTTGGATGAGCCTCTGACTGGTCTGGATCCACAGGCATCGTTTGACTTGAAGGAAGCTATGCGTCATCATGCCAAGGAGGGCAATAGTGTCCTTTTCTCAACCCACGTTCTAAGTGTAGCTGAGCAGCTCTGTGATCGTATTGCTATTTTGAAGAAAGGAAAACTTATCTTCCAAGGGTCTCTAGCCGAACTGAAGTCTCAGTACCCTGACAAGGATTTGGAAACCATTTATCTGGAAATGGCTGGACGTAAGATTGAGGAGGTATAGTCATGAACTGGAACCATGTTTGGGAGCTTTTTAAAATTAATCTCCTCTATGCAAATCCTCAAGCGGTAACTAACCTACAGAAACGTCAGGAGAAAAAGAAAAAGGCTAATTTCTCCATCGTTAATGCCATGCTTAGACAACAATTCTTGATTTTAATTATTTTTACGGTTGTATATAGCTATCTTTTTGTAGGTGTCGATTATAAGGCCAATCCTGGAGTCTTAACCCTATATCTTTTGACATTTTCAATCATGGGGCTTCTACAGACTTTTACGGCTCTCTATAGTACCTTTTACGATAGTAAGGATAGCAAGGCTTATCTGCCTCTTCCCTTAAAGCCATCAGAAGTCTTTTTGGCCAAGACCTTGTCAGGTTCTATGGTTGGGATGACCTTCATGGTACCTATCCTTAGTCTTCTCATTCTAGCTTACTGGCAATTTATTGGCCCACTGGGGATAGTCGTGGGGCTGCTATCCTTTATCGTTTCTCTCTTTATCAATCTCGTTTTTTCAGTGATTCTGTCTAATAGTATTGGAACGCTGATTGTTCGCAGTTCACATCAAAAGCTCTATTCGACTATTTTGATGACCCTGTCAACCCTATTGATTATGTTCCCTATCATGATGGTTGGTTTTCTTAATGGTTATATTAAGGGTGCTGGACATATTGATTTTCCTTTATTGCCTTATCTAAGAGGTTACTATGATGTGGTAGCTGCTCCTCTATCTCCGGAGGCTCTACTAAATTTTTATCTTCCTCTTATCTTAGTGCTTATCTTGGGCTTTTGGTTTTATAAAGTCAGAATGCCTCGTTATTTCCACGAAGCCATTTATAACAAAAAGGCTAGAAAGACTCAGGTAAAAGTTGTTACTCGAAGTCAAAGACAGGTCTTGGTTCGCCATCATTTATCTACTTTGGGAAACTCAACCCTCATTATCAATACCTATGTGGTACCAGTATTATATATGATCATGCTGGGTGGAGGTGCGTTCTTTTTGAAAGATTTAGGTCCAGACTATTTCGGGCTCATGCTTTTAGTCGGAATTGCCTTTGGTTTCTTTTCAGCTCAACCAACAAGCTTTCTTGGTGTAGCAACTTCCCTAGAGGGGACAAACTTTGACTTTATTCGTAGCCTACCAATCAATACGGGTGACTATCTTCGTCAAAAGTTCTGGCTTTTCTATGGCTTGCAAGTTGGTGTTTCCCTCTTATTAGGAGGACTTGGTTTAATATTCTTGGCTCATCTCCATCCTATTTTGGTAGCAAGTTTCACTCTTGGTTTTCTCGTAACAACCTATCTTGTAGGTGGCTATTACTTTGAACGTGACCTTAAATTGCTGGAAGTGAATTGGCAGGAAGTTACCCAGCTTTTCAATCGAGGTGGCGGACAGTGGCTCTTTATGGGTATCTTTATTCTTACAATTTTCATTGCTGCCTTGCTAGGAGGTATTGTCTTCTTTGCAAGTAAGTTCTGGATTGCCCTAGTAGTCAATGCTATAGTATCTGGGCTTATAGCTTTAGTTGTCCTAATCGTTTATCTCTTTGTTGATCGCAGACGTTGGAAACGTATTAGAGCCATGTTTTTTGCCTAGAACAAACTGTTTAAAGAGTCTCTCCGATTGGAGGGATTCTTTTTTAATGAAAATCCTTAATATGTAAACTTATGCATTATATATGTTAAAATACCTGAATTTAGTGTATAATCATAAACATGAAACGAAATTTTGACTCAGTAAAACGCCTGGTTATCAAAATCGGGACTAGCTCTCTGGTTTTGCCATCAGGGAAAATTAATCTTGAAAAAATCGATCAATTAGCTTTTGTTATTTCTAGCTTGCATAATAAAGGAATTGAGGTTGTCCTCGTATCCTCTGGTGCCATGGGCTTTGGTCTCAATGTCCTAGACCTAGACAAGCGACCGGCTGAAGTCGGTAAGCAACAGGCTGTCTCAAGTGTAGGACAGGTGGCTATGATGAGCCTATATTCTCAGGTCTTTTCACATTACCAGACCAAGGTATCTCAGTTGCTTTTGACGCGTGATGTGGTTGAGTATCCCGAGAGTTTGGCCAATGCCATCAATGCTTTTGAGAGCCTCTTCGAGCTTGGGGTTGTCCCAGTTGTTAATGAGAATGACGCTGTCAGCGTAGATGAAATGGATCATGCGACTAAATTTGGGGACAATGACCGCTTGTCTGCTATTGTTGCTAAGATTGTTGGTGCAGACCTACTCATCATGCTGTCAGATATTGATGGGCTCTTTGATAAGAACCCAAATGTTTATGAGGATGCGACCCTTCGTAGCTATGTTCCAGAGATTACTGAGGAAATTCTGGCCTCAGCTGGTGGTGCCGGTAGTAAATTTGGTACGGGTGGTATGATGAGTAAGATTAAATCCGCTCAGATGGTTTTTGAAAATCATAGCCAAATGGTTTTGATGAATGGTGAAAATCCACGTGACATCCTTCGTGTCCTAGAAGGAGCCAAGATTGGTACACTCTTTAAACAGGAGGACTAAGATGACATATATCGATACACTAGGCCAACAGGCCAAGGTGGCAGGTCGTCAGATTGCTAAATTATCAACAGCAGCTAAAAACGACCTTCTAAATCAGGTAGCTAAAGCTCTAGTAGCTGAGAGTGCCTATATTATCACTGAAAATGCTAAGGATATGGCCAATGCCAAGGAAAATGGTATTTCAGAGATTATGCAAGACCGCTTGCTCTTAACGGAAGACCGTATCGCAGGGATTGCTGAGGGTGTCCGTCAGGTGGCAGATCTTCAGGACCCAATCGGTCAAGTAGTTCGTGGCTATACGAATCTGGATGGTCTCAAAATCGTTCAAAAGCGTGTTCCTATGGGTGTTATCGCTATGATTTTTGAGAGCCGTCCCAATGTCTCAATCGATGCCTTTAGCCTTGCCTTTAAAACCAATAATGCTATCATTCTCCGAGGAGGACGTGATGCCATCAATTCCAACAAGGCCTTGGTTACAGTAGCCCGTAAGGCTTTGGAAAATGCAGGTATCACAGCAAATGCTGTTCAGCTGGTTGAAGACACCTCTCATGAGGTAGCAGAAGAACTCATGGCGGCGACCAAGTATGTAGACTTGCTCATCCCTCGTGGTGGAGCCCGTCTCATCCAAACGGTTAAAGAAAAAGCCAAGGTTCCTGTCATCGAAACGGGTGTTGGTAACTGTCATATTTATGTGGATAAATATGCTGACTTAGATATGGCGACACAGATTGTTATCAATGCCAAAACCCAGCGACCAAGCGTGTGTAATGCTGCAGAATCTCTCGTCGTTCATGCTGATATTGCGGAAGACTTCTTGCCTAACTTGGAAAAAGCTATTTCAAAAGTTCAAGCTGTTGAGTTCCGTGCAGATGAAACGGCTCTGAAACTCATGGAAAAAGCTGTACCAGCTTCACCAGAAGATTTTGCGACAGAGTTTCTTGACTATATTATGTCTGTTAAAGTGGTAGACAGCCTTGATGAGGCCATTGATTGGATTAATACTTACACGACATCGCATTCAGAGGCTATCGTGACTCAGGATATCAGTCGTGCGGAGCAATTCCAAGACGATGTAGACGCTGCAGCGGTCTATGTCAATGCCTCAACCCGCTTCACAGACGGCTTCGTCTTTGGATTGGGGGCTGAAATCGGAATCTCAACCCAAAAAATGCACGCCCGTGGCCCAATGGGACTTGAGGCCCTAACCTCAACCAAGTTCTATATTAACGGACAAGGACAAATTAGAGAATAAACAATGAAGCCCCATGATGGGGCTTTTTTGGTCTATTTGCTAGAGTATAAAGCTTTTGCTATACTGGGGGTATCAAAAATGAGGAGCTTTTGTGATGTTTAGAGCTTATAAAAAGTATTGGATGGGCTATGTCGATTTCACGGGACGTTCAAGCCGCTCAGATTATTGGTTAGCAGTTCTAGCAAATACTATAGTAACTATCATTTTATTTAGCATAGTTATAGTTGTAATTGTTTTTGATAGTCCCGATAGTCCTTACCATGTTATTCTCAACTTACTGTATCTGCTTGTAATGACCTATTTTCCTGCTAGCTTTATCCCATCCATTTCCCTTCAGGTACGTCGCTTGCGCGATGCAGGCTATCACTGGGCCTTGATTTTTTTACGTTTTGCCTTTGTTATAGGTGATATCGTTCTGTTGGTTTTGTTTTGTCAACCCACAAAAATAGAATTTCCTTTCAACCAGCTCAATAATTCACAACAATAATAATGACTTAACAGCCTTGCTAGGCTGTTTTTTAGTTGATTTGTCAATCTTCCCTTCTCTTGCTATACTGGGAGTATCATAAAAAAAGGGGAATTTTATTATGATTGAAGCCTACAAAAAATTTTGGAAGGGCTATGTAGATTTTAAGGGACGTTCAACGCGTTCAGATTATTGGCTTAATGTTCTTGCGCAATGCTTGGTTTATTTATTGTTTAGTTTCTTACTCATACTAATCATGATTTTAGGAGGAGACTCCTCTACGTATACATCTGATCCATATAGTTTTCAAATGATTTTGGTCTATATTGTAGTGTTAGGAATTGGAGTCTATGCGTTAGCCTCACTTGTACCATCCATTGCAATCATAGTACGTCGTTTACGAGATGCAGGTTACCACTGGGCCTTGATATTCCTATCGCTAATTCCATATCTTGGTGGTTTTATTATTTTTATCTTAACCTTACAACCAACAAAGGTAGAAGTAGCGTTTAATAATTTCAATAACCCACAGCAATAAAAGTGCTTAGCAGCCTTATAGGCTGCTCCTTAGTCAATTTGCCAGAAGACCGGTCTTTTGGTATAGTAGTATTATCAAAAAATGAGGAGATTTTATTATGATCGAAGCTTATAAGAAGTTTTGGAAGGGCTACGTAGATTTTGAGGGACGTTCAACACGTTCAGATTACTGGTTTGCATATTTGGCAAATATGTTAACTGTCGTTGCTTTTTATGTGTTGTTAGCAGTATTTGGAGGAATTGCAGGTGCAACTGATTCAAGCTTTTTAGCTGTTATTTCACTTATCCTACTACTTATCTTTTTTGCCTATGGTATTGCTGCGTGTTTACCTGGTATTGCTGTAACTGTTCGTCGTTTGCGTGATGCTGGCTACAATTGGCCGTATATTTTTGTTGCATTTATCCCATTTGTAGGTGGTATTATCTTAATTGTGTTGTTGTGTAAACCAACTAAGGTTGAGTATCCATTTAACAACTTCAATAATCCACAGCAATAATAATGACTTAACAGCCTCACTAGGCTGTTTTTTAGTTGATTTGTCAACCTCCTCTTCTCTTGTTATACTGAGAGTAACATAAAAAAGGGGGATTTTATTATGATTGAAGCCTACAAAAAATTTTGGAAGGGCTATGTTGATTTTAAGGGCCGTTCAACACCTTCAGATTACTGGTTTGCATGTTCGGCACATGTATTGATTTTCTTTACTTGGTATTTGCTCCTAGCAGTATTTCAAAGAATGGCGGTAGATGAAACATCCTTACTTACTAATGAAGTGATTTTCCTACTTATCTTTTTTGCCTATGGTGTGGCTGCGATTTTACCTGGTATTGCTATAACGGTTCGTCGTTTGCGTGATGCTGGCTATCATTGGGCATATATTTTTATTCCTTTAATCCCATTTGTCGGTATTTTTATCCTTATTTTTCTACTATGTCAACCAACAAAAGTAGAAGTGCCATTGAACAACGTCGATAACCCACAGCAATAATGCAAATCATCCAACTCTTAGAGTTGGTTTTTCTAATGTCAAAAAAGTTTTATGTCAATGTTGCACATTTTAATATTTCTGATATAATCTTATCTGAGACTAATTGATACTAAAAATATATTTAAGAAATGTGAATATTCTATGAAACTACTTCGTCATTTAAAAGAAAAACGTTACCTTATTTTGGCATTTACCCTACCGGCTATCCTATTGGCTCTGGCTATCGTCTTTTTGCAGCCCGCACACAATCATGCAAAAGTTCAAGTTAAGGTGGGGACTAAGCAGTCATCATCAAGCAAACCTAAGTCTTCATCCAAGTCATCGAGCTCAAGTTCATCGTCATCTTCTTCAACCTCGAGTGAATCTTCAAGCGAATCGTCGTCATCAAGCTCAACGGTAGAAGCAGCTAGTCAGACAGAAGCAAGCTCAACTCCTGCGGTAGCATCGGCGCCAACGCCTTCTTCAGCACAAGAGACTTATCAAGCTCCTCAGTATAACTATGTGCCACCAACAACTTATACCGAGTCACATAGTGAGGCTTCAAGCTATACAGCCCCTGCCTACAGCGCAGATGTTAGCTCTGGAACAGCAGAATAAGAGTCAAAGAGAAGGAAAGTTAGACTAAAAATGAAAAGTAAAGTTTTAGTGTTAGTGACGGCTTTGTCTAGTTTAGTCCTCTTGACAGCTTGTTCAAACCTGCAGAATGGCTTAACAGCGTCGACTTCATTTTCATCAGTAGAGCAGTCACAATCAAGTAGTAGTGAAAGCTCTAGCACGAGTACTAGCTCAAGCTCTAGTCAAGAGAAAAAGGTAGATACATCTGCCTATGATAGCATCATTAGTAAGTACCAAACGGCTGTAGCTGACAATCAAACGGATGCCTCACTTAATTCTCTCATTGTGACCTATGCTAATTCTCAAACAAGTCCTGCCTCAACGGTCTATACTTACCGTGATTTGGATGGTAATGGTGTTGATGAGTTGATTCTTGCTTTTAAGCCAGGTAAACTCTTTAAAGAACATGTGATTACGGATATTTACACTATCTCTAAGGATAGTGGTCAGGTGATTCGTCTGACAGAAGGTCCACAACTGGGCATGTTGGGTGAGCGTATGACATTGGCCTACCTCATGGATAACACCTTCAGCTACTATGGTAGTGCTGGTGCTATGGCTGGTGGAGGTTCTGGCTACCACTTTAGTAGTGATGGCCAGTCTCTTGTAAAAGATGACAGTGATTCGGGTGCAGACAAGGTTGATCTCTCTAATTGGGGTTGGAAGGACCTGAGCAGCGCCTCTACTAGTAGCTCTAGCACAGCGTCACAAACGCAAACAAGTTCATCAGCTCTTAAGCCTGATGAGCTCAAAAATGGCAATTACAAATCAGCTGTAGGAACATGGAAATCTTCAAATGGAAAGACCATCACCATTACTTCGGATGGACAGTTGGATTTCTGGGGCTATACTTATCCTATCGACAAAGTCTCACCGAATCAGTATGTGTCTGGTATATATACCTTAACTTATGTTGATTCTAGTCCAGTTGGGAATACCCCAATTCAGCTTTGTCCTAAGGGAGTTAGTGATGCAAGTGATGCGGGAGATAACAGTAAGGACCGTATTATAGCGACGAATGGGATGCCATCTGTGGAAAGTTATTTTTATCGAGTGGATTGATCTTATCAAATGATATAGAAACTAAAGAGTCAGGCCTTGGATCTGGCTCTTTTACTATCCTGTTAACTTACAGAACGAGACAATTTCTCTATTCTTGTGCTATAATAAAAGTTATGACTAATGAATTTCACCATGTAACCGTTCTTTTACACGAAACTGTTGATATGCTTGATATCAAGCCCGATGGCATCTATGTTGATGCGACCTTGGGTGGCGCAGGACATTCGTCTTATCTTTTGTCGCAATTATCTGAAAAGGGTCATTTGTACTGCTTTGATCAGGACCAAAAGGCTATTGATAATGCTCAAGTGCGTCTCAAGGACTATATTGATAAGGGTATGGTGACTTTCATCAAGGATAATTTCCGTAATCTCAAGTCCAACCTTGAAGCCATGGGGGTGTCTGAAATTGATGGCATTCTCTATGACTTGGGTGTCTCTAGCCCACAGTTGGATGAGCGTGAGCGTGGTTTCTCCTATAAACAGGATGCCAAGCTAGATATGCGTATGAATGAGGAGGCGAGTCTGACCGCTTATGATGTGGTCAATACCTATCCTTACAACGATTTGGTGCGCATTTTCTTCAAGTATGGTGAGGACAAGTTCTCTAAACAAATTGCACGTAAGATTGAACAGGCCCGTCAGGTTAAACCAATTGAGACCACGACGGAACTGGCGGAAATCATTAAATCAGCTAAGCCTGCTAAGGAATTGAAGAAGAAGGGCCATCCAGCCAAGCAAATTTTCCAAGCTATTCGTATCGAAGTGAACGATGAGCTTGGTGCTGCGGATGAGTCTATTCAAGAGGCCTTGGATTTACTTGCTGTAGATGGTCGTATTTCGGTCATTACCTTCCACTCTTTGGAGGATCGATTGACTAAACAGCTTTTCAAGGAAGCCAGTACGGTAGATGTGCCTAAAGGTCTACCTTTTATTCCTGAAGACCTCCAACCTAAGGTAGCCTTAGTTAATCGCAAGCCAATCCTACCTAGTCAGGAAGAATTAGAAGCTAATAACCGCTCGCATTCTGCTAAATTGCGTGTGGCTAAAAAAATCAGGAAATAATTATGGAAAATAAGGAACATCAGATTGTCAATAGAGCCATTAGAAACCATATTCGTTTTATGACGCGTATGGAAAAGGCCTTCTATTCGGCAATTGTTTTGACAGCTATTGTGATGAGTATTGCAGTTGTATTTTTACAAGGGCGTAATCAGGCTATCAAGCAACAAATCACAGACCTTAATAGCAAGATTAGTGATGAAAAAACAGAGCTTAACAATGCTAAGCAGGCGGTTAATGAGTTGACTAACTCTGACCGTATTAAAGAGATTGCTAATAAGGCAGGCCTGTCTATTAATAACGATAGTATTAAGAGTGTGAGGTAACCAATGAACAGATTAAGAAAACTTAAACATTTATTTCTAAACTATGTCGTTAGGGATAGGCGAAAGCCAGCCCAGAATCGACAGCACGTTGGTCAGAACCTTATGGTTCTCAGCATCTTTATCTTTTTCGTCTTTATTATCAACTTTGTGGTGATTATCGGGGCAGACAGTAAGTTTGGTGTTGATTTGTCGACCCAGGCTGCTAAATCTTATAACACTAAGACCACAGTGGCTGCCAAGCGTGGGACGATTTACGACCGAAATGGAAATGTTTTGGCTGAAGATTCAACCAGTTATGCCATTTACGCAATCGTGTCGACTAGCTATGTGTCAGCGACTCAAGAAAAACTCTATGTCCAAGATAGTCAGTTTGACAAGGTTGCTGATATTCTAAAGGATAAGCTAGGAATTGAAAAGAGTGATTCCTTGGCCCAATTGCGTACTAAGGGTGCCTACCAGGTTTCCTTTGGACTAAAAGGGAAGGGAATTACCTACTCTGTTAAAGAAGAACTAGAGAAAGCCTTTAAAGATGCGGGAATTAAGGGGATGGCCTTTGAAGCAACAACGTCACGAATGTATCCTAATGGAACCTTCGCGTCAGAGTTTCTTGGTCGTGCCGAAGCTGTTGAAAATAAAAAAGACGGCTCATATTCTTTGATTGGTCAAACTGGTTTGGAGCGCTCGCTCAATAGCCTCTTGACTGGAACAGATGGAGAGGCCATTTATGAGAAGGATAAAAACGGTAATACGCTTCTAGGTACGGAAACCATTACCAAGGAAGCTATCGATGGTAAGAACATCTATACAACCTTGTCAGCGCCTCTCCAAACCTTCTTAGAAACGCAGATGGATACCTTTATGGAGCAGACGCAAGGTGTCAATGCTTCAGCGACAGTTGTTAATGCTAAGACAGGTGAGATTCTTGCAACGACACAACGTCCGACCTATAATTCTGATACTCTTGAGGGACAGGCTAAGAAAAACTATGACTGGGTTAACCGTCTTTACGAAGCTCAGTATGAGCCTGGATCAACCTTTAAGGTCATGCTCTTGTCAGCTGCTATTAACAATGGAAGTTTCAACCCGAATGCGACCTACAGTAATGCTAATGGTATTAAGGTTGACGACGTTGAAACTAATGACTGGTCAATCAATGAGGGTATCTCAACAGGTCGTACCATGACATTTGCTCAAGGCTTCTCTTATTCAAGTAACGTTGCTACGACCATACTAGAACAAGAGATGGGAGACAAGGTTTGGTCTAACTACTTATCTCTTTACAAATTTGGACTTCCAACTCGTTTTGGGATGGTAGGTGAATCTTCAGGGGTTGTCTCAAGAAACTCTGTGAATATTGCTCAATCATCCTTTGGACAAGGGATTTCAGTGACTCAGGTTCAGATGCTTCGTGCTTTTTCAGCCATCTCTAACAATGGTGTTATGTTGGAACCTCAATTTATCAAACAAGTTGCGGATGTCAACCAAGGCACTGTTCGTACGGCTAAGAAAGAAGTTATTGGTAAGCCAGTTTCCAAGCAGACTGCTTCTGAGACCCGTAATTATATGATTTCTGTTGGTACAGACCCAGAGTTTGGTACCATGTACAACAAGTCCGAAGGTTCGCCAATCATTAAGGTTGGTAACTATGATGTTGCGGTTAAGTCAGGAACAGCCCAAGTGGCTGATGAAAAGACAGGAACCTATAAAGATGGGACCAACGAAACGCTCAACTCAGTTGTAGCTATGGTTCCTTCTGATGATCCACAATATGTCATGTATGTAACGGTTCAGGAACCTAAGACCTGGGATAATAATTTTTATGCGACGGTGGTTAACCCTGTCCTAGAAGAAGCCATGTCCATGGGTGATACGCTTGATAGCTCTGTTTCTGAAGGTAGTGGAAAGACCGATGAAACGAGCTATCAAACCGGCGATATTATCGGTAAGAGTACGGGCGAGACAGCTAACACCCTTCGTCAAAACTTGATTCATCCGATTGTTCTGGGTGTTGGTGATAAGATTGAGAAGGTTTCTGTAGATTCCAAAGCCAATATCAAGGCTAATGAACAGATTCTTATCATGACCAATGATTTCACAGAACTTCCAGACATGTATGGTTGGACCAAGAAGAACGTTGAAACCTTTGCCAAATGGAAAGGCATTAAAGTTACTTATAAGGGTGGCAAGTCAGGGACTGTTACCAAACAAAGTGTTGCGGCAGGAAAAGCCCTGTCTAAAACCAAGAAGATTACCATTACTTTAGGAGACTAAGATGACTATGAGTCTGATAGCAGGTGTGGCCGCCTTTGTGTTGACGGTGCTCGCCATGCCTCACTTTATTACTTACTACAAAATCAAGAAAATCGGTGGCCAACAAATGCATGAAGATGTGAAGCAGCATTTGGCTAAGGCTGGAACACCAACTATGGGAGGGACAGTCTTCCTAGTGGTTGCCATCTTGGTTAGCTTGATTTTTAACTTCCACGTCTTTAGCGAGGGCCACCAAGCCTATGGTGCTACAGTAGGGATTCTCTTTGTAATTTTGATTTATGGAATTATCGGCTTCCTTGATGATTTCCTTAAGATTTTCCGTCAAATCAATGAGGGACTTAAACCTTGGCAAAAGATGGCCTTGCAGATTATTGCGGGTTTGCTTTTCTACTTTATCCACGTACTCCCTAGTGGGACAGATAGCCTAGCTATTGGTGGATTAACCATTCATCTCGGTGTCTTTTATGTTCTCTTTGTCCTATTCTGGATTGTCGGTTTCTCAAATGCTGTGAACTTGACAGACGGTATTGATGGTTTAGCTTCTATCTCTGTGGTTATCAGCTTGATTGCCTATGGAATTATCGCTTTTGTCAAGGGTGAGTTCGCTATCTTGACTATCATTATCACTATGATTGGGGCACTTCTTGGCTTCTTCGTCTTTAATCATAAGCCAGCCAAGGTCTTTATGGGAGATGTTGGTTCCTTGTCACTTGGAGCTATGCTTGCGGTTATCTCTATTGCCCTACGTGTAGAGTGGACCCTACTCTTGATTGGTGTGGTTTATGTCTTTGAGACAGCTTCTGTTATGCTACAGGTCAGCTATTTCAAATACACTAAGCGTAAGTATGGTGAAGGTCGTCGTATTTTCCGTATGACACCATTCCACCATCACCTCGAATTGGGTGGTCTTTCAGGTAAGGGTGACAAATGGTCAGAGTGGAAGGTTGATGCTTTCCTTTGGGCAGTTGGAGCGCTTGCAAGTGCCATTACCCTTTGGATGGTTCTTGGAAATGTTATGAAATAAATGAAAAGAGCAGAAATGCTCTTTTTTTGTTATAATGATAGGGATAGACTAGATAGAAAAGAAGTAAATAAACATGTCATTTAAAGATTTTAATTTTAAAACATTTATTCAGGAGGCTCTTGACGAGATTAAGTTTAAGGAGCCAACACCTGTTCAGCAGAAATTGATTCCAGTGGTTCGTTCAGGTCGTGATTTAGTGGGTGAATCAAAGACGGGTTCAGGGAAAACACATACCTTCCTCTTGCCAATTTTTGAGAAACTCAATCCAAAGAGTGGCGATGTTCAAGTTGTTATTACAGCACCATCACGTGAATTGGCGACACAAATTTACCAAGCGACAAAACAAATTGCCAAACACTCTGAGACTGAAATTCGTGTGGTTAACTATGTGGGTGGTACAGACAAGCAACGTCAGATTGAGAAACTAAAGGTAGCCCAACCTCATATTGTTATCGGTACACCAGGGCGTATCTATGACTTAGTTAAGTCTGGTGACTTGGCTATCCACAAGGCCCATACCTTTGTTGTTGACGAAGCTGATATGACCATGGACATGGGATTCTTGGATACTGTGGACAAGATTGCGGCAAGTCTGCCTAAAGAAGTTCAAATTTTGGTCTTCTCAGCAACCATTCCTCAAAAATTACAGCCATTCTTGAAGAAGTATTTGACCAATCCAGTCATGGAACAAATCAAAACTTCAACAGTTATTGCAGATACCATTGATAACTGGTTGGTATCTACTAAGGGGCGCAATAAGAATGAGCAGATTCTTGAGATGCTTAAGGGAATGCAGCCATATTTGGCAATGATTTTCGTTAATACCAAGGAACGTGCTGACGATTTGCACAGCTACCTAGTGTCAAATGGTCTTAAAGTTGCAAAAATTCATGGAGGTATTCCACCACGTGAGCGTAAGCGTATCATGAATCAAGTTAAGAAGCTTGAGTTTGAGTATATAGTAGCGACTGACCTTGCAGCGCGTGGGATTGACATTGAAGGGGTTAGCCATGTAATCAATGACGCCATCCCTCAAGACTTGTCCTTTTTTGTTCACCGTGTGGGACGTACTGGACGTAATGGCTTGTCAGGAACAGCCATCACCCTCTATCAACCAAGTGATGACTCAGATATTCGTGAGCTTGAAAAGATGGGGATTACCTTTGAGCCGAAAGTCTATAAGGACGGCGAGTTTCAAGATACCTATGACCGTGACCGTCGTGCCAACCGTGAAAAAGCCTATCAAAAACTTGATACGGAAATGATTGGTTTGGTTAAGAAGAAAAAGAAAAAAATCAAGCCTGGCTACAAGAAGAAAATTCAGTGGAAGGTTGACGAAAAACGCAAACGTGAACGCCGTGCAGCTAACCGTGCTAAGGGACGTGCTGAGCGTAAAGCTAAGAAGCAAAGTTTCTAAGTATTGGCTTCTAGGTGAGAGCAAATTTTAATTTAAAAATTCAAGAGGTTGAAACCAAAGTGTTTCAGCTTTTTTGATTATTATCAAACTTTTTGGAAAGTCTCAGTATATGTTGGAAAAATAATTAAGTATTTCTTAAAAACTGAAACTATGACAGATTTTAAATAGTTTTATCACAGCTATTTTTAAGAAGCTTCCATTTAAAGTAAAATAATTTGTAAGTTTGAGGTTACTAGTTGAGTCAACTCTCAAAAATCCAGTAGTGACATTAATGTCACTACTTTTTTGTTGGCTGTCTATCTATAATACAATCATAGCTTTTGAGAAAAGGGTAGAACAAAATATTTTAAAGGAGGTTGTTACTATGACAACACAAATCATTAACAATTTTAATTCACTTAATTCCGAAGATCTTTCTATTATCGAAGGTGGTGGTGTGATTGGTTGTGTAGCTGGGACCGCTGAATCTGCTGGACTTGGATTTTTGACTGGAACATCAGTTGGAACTGTTATATTTCCAATTGTTGGGACTGTTTCAGGTGGAGCATTTGGGGCATGGTCAGGAGCCGGCCTTGGAATGGCTACATTTTGCGGAGTTTAGTTAGAAATTTGAAGAAACAAAATGATCCGAGCATTCTCATTTGTGTGTGTTTCATTCTAGCAGGTTGCTATCAGTTGTGTGTCCCTCATCATTGGTTAATTACAATGATAGATGTTTTAGGAGTTGCAGGTTTCGTGGTCCTTCTCTATACTAAAATTCATCATTAATCATAAGCCTTTCAGTTATAAAAAATTAGATAGCAAGAAGCATCGTCTCACATGTAAAAACTTGGCAGAATGATTGTCAAGTTTTTTTATAGCAAAAGTGCTACAATAGGAGTCATGAAAGACACGATTCGAATTCTTCATATTAATGATTTACACTCTCATTTTGAACAGTATCCACAACTCAAGCGAGCTGTGGATGATTTGAGTCAGACGGATAGAGAGTTGATTAAGGTAGATCTTGGGGATAATGTGGATAAGTCTCATCCTCTATCTGATGCGACCGCTGGGCGTTTTAATGTAGCCCTGATGAATGAGCTGGGGATAGACTATGCGACTATTGGAAATAACGAGGGGATTGGTCTGGCTAAGGATGAGCTAGACTATCTTTATGAGAAAGCTGATTTTCAACCTATCATAGGAAATCTCAAGGATAAGGGGAGACAGCCTGAATGGGCCAAGCCCTATCTTATCCATAAAACTAAAGCAGGTACAAACATTGCTTTCTTGGCCTATACCTTTCCCTATTACATCACCTATGCTCCCAACGGTTGGGAGGTTTTGAATCCACTCACGCAGTTGGAAGAGGATTTGGCTCGCCCTGAGGTAAAGGATGCAGACATAGTCGTCGTTCTTAGCCATCTGGGTGTACGTTATGATGAGCAGATTGCGGAGACTTATCCTCAGGTAAACCTTGTCATCGGGAGCCACACGCATCACCTTTTTGAAGAGGGCAAGTTGATTAATGAGACTTATTTGGCAGCTGCTGACAGATATGGCTATTATCTTGGCTGTATTGACCTTACTGTGGAAAATGGGCGATTGATAGAATGTCATATTGAGGCTATCCCCACCAAGTCCTATATCTTGGATTTAGACAAGGAGGACGAAACCTTTATCAAGGCCATGCGTGAGGAAGGTCATCGTCGTTTAGCTCAGAAAAAAGTGGCTAATCTAGGTCGAAAACTAGATTTTGATGAGACCTGTCAATTGGTTTTACAGGCTGCTTGTCAGGAGACAGATAGCCAATTAACGCTTTTAAATACTGGACTTATCATGAAAACACTAGGTCCTCAAGTGACCATGGCAGACCTGCAAGAAGCCCTTCCTCACCAGATGCGGATGGCACGTCTAGTCGTGACAGGACAAGAGCTCAAAGAAATCTGTCAGGAAGTTTTTACTAAGGCTGAACTCCTTAAAAATCAAGCTATTAAAGGTATGGGATTTAGAGGGAAGACATTTGGTGAAGTAATCACGGGGAATTTTGCTTACAAAAACGGTAATTTGTTGTATAATAGAAGGGTTGTAGATTCCAATGAGAAGTTTAGTTTGGTCCTTGTGGACCAGTACTACTTTGCTTCTTACTTCCCTACAATTAAGGAAAAGGAAGTTACTCTTCTTTTTCCAGATTTGTTAAGGGAACTTGTGGCCAAGTATTTAGGAAAAAATGGTGCCAACTGGGATAAGATATAGAGACATTATTACAGCATCAGGATAGAAAATAAGAGAGAGCAGAAAGGATGGCACATGCGTAAAGAAATCTTGCCAGAAATGTTTAATTATAATAAATATCCAGGGCCAGACTTTGTGTATGTGGCTGATCTTCTGAAATCAGATGCCTGTCAGTTTACAGTTCTTGAAAATCACAAGGATGCTTTAGACGCTACCCGCTTTGGGCAACGTTTTTCTGAAATCATGCTCAAGTATGATTATATCGTTGGGGACTGGTCTAATGACCAGCTTCGCCTTAAGGGATTTTACGAGGACGAGCGCCCTAATACGCGTAAGACAGACCGCATTAGCCGATTGTCAGAGTATTTACGTGAATACTGTGCCTTTGGTTGTGCCTACTTTATTTTGAAAAATGAAGAGCCGCAATTAATTGTCTTTGAAGAGGAGACTGAGCCTCGTCGCAAGCGCCGTCGTTCTAATAATCGTCGTAATGCTTCTCAGGAATCTAGAGAGCGCAATGCTTCTCAAAAGAATAAGGGGCAAAAAGCTTCTGCTAAGCAAAAGCCAGACAAGTCCAAACGAAGAGATAGGGATCAAGAGGGTCCAAGCTTTGAGAAAATCAAGCGTCGTCCTAAGTTCAAATCTAGATCTGAGGATGGTGGTCGTGAGCGTAAGCCTAACTTCAAGAAGAGTCAGAAGCAAGCTCCAAATTCTAAAGGTCAAAACACTCCATCGAAGAAACAAAGCCAGACCAAGTCAGATGGTCAGCATTTCACAATCAGAAAAAAAGGAAATTAAACTATGTCAGAAGTAACAACACAAGCAAAACCAGAACGTCGTAAACGTCAGAAGTTAGAGGATATGGAAGGCTACAAACCTTCTATTTATGGTCTTACTCGTGACGAGTTGATTGATTGGGCTATGGAACACGGTGAAAAGAAATTCCGTGCTACTCAAATTTGGGATTGGCTCTACAAGAAGCGTGTGCAATCTTTCGAAGAAATGACTAACATTTCTAAGGATTTCATTGCTAAATTGAATGAGAATTTCTGTGTGAACCCATTGAAACAACGTATCGTTCAAGAATCTAAAGATGGTACCGTTAAATATCTTTTTGAATTGCCAGATGGTATGTTGATTGAGACGGTTTTGATGCGTCAACACTATGGTTTGTCTGTCTGTGTGACAACCCAGGTTGGATGTAACATCGGTTGTACTTTCTGTGCCAGTGGTTTGATTAAGAAACAACGTGACTTGACTGCTGGTGAGATTGTGGCGCAAATCATGTTGGTACAAAAATACTTTGACGATCGTGGCGACGGTGAACGTGTAAGCCACGTGGTTGTTATGGGTATCGGTGAGCCATTTGATAACTATGACAATGTGCTTCGTTTCTTGCGTACCATTAACAATGACAATGGTCTTGCTATTGGAGCGCGTCACATTACCGTGTCAACATCTGGTTTGGCACCAAAAATCAAGGAATTTGCTAACGAAGGTGTTCAAGTTAACCTTGCCGTGTCACTTCACGCACCTAACAATGACCTTCGTTCAAGCATCATGCGTATTAACCGCTCATTCCCACTTGAAAAACTCTTTGAAGCTATCGAGTACTACATCCAAACAACCAACCGTCGTGTAACTTTTGAGTATATCATGCTTAATGAGGTCAATGACCATCCTGAAAATGCTCAAGAGTTGGCTGATTTGACTAAGAAAATCCGTAAGTTGTCATACATCAACTTGATTCCTTACAACCCAGTATCAGAGCACGACCAATATAGTCGTTCAACTAAGGAACGTGTGGCGGCCTTCTACGATGTGCTCAAGAAAAACGGGGTTAACTGTGTCGTTCGTCAAGAACACGGTACAGATATCGATGCTGCTTGTGGACAATTGCGTTCAAACACTATGAAACGTGACCGTCAAAAGGCTGTAGCAGAAGCTTCTGGTAAATCAGAAGGTAAGTAAGATGTTTCAGCTGACGACTTGGGTAGATAAGGACGGAGAATTAACATCAAAAGGAAGAAAGGTAAGCCAAGTTTTGGTTTGTGCTTATCTCCTTTGTTTAGTGCTCCTATGTTGGACACCCCAGTATGGACTAGTTGAAGGTGTTGAAACTCCTGGGATTAAACATTTTGGTCGTGTGGTGGTCCTCTTGACCCCATTCAATAGTTTGACCAACTTTTATCAGTTGGATAGTCTTAAAGAGATTGTCTTTGTGCTTGGGCAAAATGTGACCAACATTTTCTTGCTGAGTCCGCTGATTTTAGGACTTTTAGCCTTGTACCCCAGATTTAGGTCTTGGCAAAAGGTCCTTTTAGCCACGTTTATCATGTCTTTGACGATTGAGGTTGGACAAGTCATTCTAGACCTTCTCATTGATGCTAATCGTGTCTTTGAGTTAGATGATTTATGGACCAATACTTTGGGAGGTTTGGTGGCACTAGGAGTCTACCGCCTCCTTGTAAAACTGATTCAAACGCATTTTAAAGAGTAAAAAACCTGGGACCCTACGCGTCTCAGGTTTCACTTATTTTCTATCATATAAATACAACACATTCAAAAGAGGGAAAAATGAATAAACACTTTTGGAGAAACAATGAAACACTTAATGATGACAGTAGTCACCGTATTGACACTAGGAGCAACAATGCCAATGGTTAAAGCAGATGTTTATCAAAGCGGACGTGATGCCGATATTATGCGAGAAAGAGGGCAGGTTTGGAACTATTCTGAGGTTAAGAGAGAGCCTCAATTAGCTAACTACAACACCGATGGTCGCTATCTCAGTGAGGCAACTAACTTTGAATTATACAATTTTGTCAGAGAGTATAAGACATCTGATGAAATCAGACGCATTTGGAACCCCAAGAAGGACGAATCAGTTATCCACGATAAGGATAGCTACTCTATGGATGATGGGCACAAGGTCTATAATTTTGACTCCTTTGCTTATCAATTGCCAGAGTCTACTGATTTTGGAAAATTGACTTATATTGGTTACTTTCAGTTAGAAGATGGTACAATTTATCGCTATTGGAAATAACCTTATCATACGAGACTTATACGAGGTCTATTATTAACCATTTGTAAGGATAGGAGGAGTAACTTGTCTTTTAAAGAATCAATCATTGCAAAACTTTGGTGGTTTTTCAAGTTGGAAAAACGCCGGTATATTGTCGGGATTTTGGCACTGAGTCTGGTTTCGGTTCTCAATCTGATTCCTCCTATGGTTATGGGACGGGTCATTGATGCTATCACATCGGGAAAATTGACCAATCAGATCTTGCTTCTGAATCTCGTTTATTTGCTTTTGGCAGCTTTAGGAATGTACTATTTGCGCTATGTTTGGCGGATGTATATCTTAGCGACCTCTTATCGCTTGGGTCAGATTATGAGGTCACGCCTTTTTGAGCATTTTACCAAGATGTCGCCTTCTTTTTACCAAAAGTACCGAACTGGGGATCTCATGGCCCATGCAACTAATGATATCAACTCCTTAACCCGCTTGGCTGGTGGGGGTGTCATGTCAGCCGTAGATGCGTCTATCACAGCCTTGGTAACCTTAATCACCATGTTCTTCAGCATTTCCTGGCAGATGACCCTGGTGGCTGTCTTACCCCTACCCTTCATGGCTTTTGCGACTAGTCGTTTGGGACGCAAGACCCATAAAGCTTTTGGAGAATCCCAGGCAGCCTTTTCAGAACTTAATAATAAGGTTCAGGAGTCGGTATCAGGGATCAAGGTAACAAAGTCTTTTGGCTATCAGGAGGCTGAGCTTCAGTCCTTCCAAGAGACCAATAAGATGACTTTTAAAAAGAATATGCATACCATGAAGTATGACAGCCTTTTTGATCCTTTGGTCTTGCTCTTTGTTGGCTCATCTTATGTTTTAACCCTTCTTGTCGGGGCCTTTATGATTCAGGCTAATCAGATAACGGTCGGAAATTTAGTAACCTTCATTACCTATTTGGATATGTTGGTTTGGCCTTTGATGGCCATTGGTTTCCTCTTTAATATCACACAGAGGGGAAATGTATCCTACCAACGTATTGAAAATCTTCTGGAGCAGGAATCAGATGTTCAAGATCCTGCACATCCTCTCCGAAGTATCGAAAATGGTCGCTTAGAATATGCGATTGACCGATTTGCTTTTGAGGATGAGGATACTTTGCGAGATATTCATTTCACCTTGGACAAGGGCCAAACCCTTGGTTTGGTTGGACAGACTGGCTCAGGAAAGACGGCCCTTGTCAAGTTACTCTTGCGGGAGCACGATGTCAATCAAGGAGCCATCTATTTGAATGGCCATGACATCCGAGACTATCGCCTATCAGATTTACGTAGCTTGATGGGGTATGTTCCTCAAGACCAGTTTCTCTTTGCCAGTTCCATTTTAGACAATGTTCGTTTTGGTAATCCTGACCTCGCCTTTGAAAAGGTAGAAGAAGCGACTAAGTTGGCTCAAGTTTATGAGGATATCAAGGCTATGCCTGAAGGCTTTGAAACAATCATTGGTGAAAAGGGTGTCAGTCTATCAGGTGGTCAAAAACAACGTCTGGCCATGAGTCGTACCATGATTTTGGATCCAGATATTTTGATTTTGGACGACTCCTTATCTGCGGTTGATGCCAAGACAGAACATGCCATTATTGACAATCTTAAACATACCCGCAAGGACAAGACGACGATCATTACCGCCCATCGTCTTAGTGCGGTGGTGCACGCTGACCTCATCTTAGTCATGCAAAATGGTCGTATCATTGAACGGGGCCGTCATGAGGACTTACTAGCTCAGGGTGGTTGGTATGCCAAGACCTATGAGTCCCAACAGTTAGAAATGGAAGGAGGAGAAGTTGATGCCTAATCAAAACCAATGGTCTGTGTTTAAGCGTCTCTTGACTTATCTCAAGCCTTACAAATTCTTGACCTTTCTAGCTTTGACCTTCCTCTTGTCCACTACGGTTATCAAGAGTATCATTCCCCTTGTGGCCTCTTATTTTATCGACCACTATCTGCATGATGTGAATCAGGCGGCAAGCTTGATTCTGATTGGTTACTATGGTCTTTATCTCTTGCAGACGCTAGTCCAGTATTTGGGAAATCTCTTTTTTGCGCGTGTGTCCTACAGTATTGTCAGGGATATTCGCCGAGATGCCTTTGCCAATATGGAGAAACTAGGTATGTCTTACTTTGACAAAACTCCAGCAGGCTCTATCGTTTCCCGCTTGACCAATGATACAGAGACTATTAGCGAGATGTTCTCAGGGATTCTGTCTAGCTTTATTTCGGCTATTTTTATCTTTGTTACCACCCTTTACACCATGATGATCTTGGACATTCGTCTGACCGGGCTTATTGTGCTCTTTCTTCCTCTGATTGTTCTTTTGGTTAATCTCTACCGCAAAAAATCAGTGGTCATTATTGAAAAGACCAGAGCCTTGCTTTCAGATATAAATGCCAAACTGTCAGAGAGTATCGAAGGGATTCGCATCATTCAGGCCTTTAACCAAGAGAAACGTCTCAAAAAAGAGTTTGATGCTATTAATGAGGAACACCTGATTTATGCTAGCCGTTCCATGTCACTGGATTCTCTCTTTCTACGCCCAGCCATGAGTTTACTGAAGCTTCTGGGCTATGCTGTTCTCATGGCCTACTTTGGCTACCGAGGTATCTATTTGGGCATCACAGCAGGGACCATGTATGCCTTTATCCAGTATATTAACCGCCTCTTTGATCCCTTGATTGAAGTGACACAAAACTTCTCAACCTTGCAAACTTCTATGGTCTCAGCAGGTCGGGTATTTGCCTTGATTGACGAGCGTACCTATGAGCCTGAACAGAGAGACACAGATGCCAAGGTTACTGAGGGGAGTATTCGTTTTGAAAATGTCTCTTTCTCCTATGATGGTAAACACCAGATTTTAGATAACATATCCTTCTCTGTCAATAAAGGTGAAACCATCGCCTTTGTTGGTTCTACAGGTTCCGGAAAATCCTCTATTATCAACGTGTTTATGCGTTTCTATGAGTTCCAATCAGGCCGAGTTCTTCTTGACGGTGTGGATATTCGCGATTATAGTCAGGCAGAGCTGCGTAAGAACATTGGTCTTGTCCTTCAGGAACCCTTTCTCTATCATGGTACAGTCAAATCCAATATTGCCATGTATCAGGATTTAACTGATGAAGAGATTAAAGCAGCCGCTGAGTTTGTGGATGCCAATCACTTTATCGACAAACTTCCAGAAGGCTACGATGCTCCAGTTTCTGAACGAGGTTCAAGTTTTTCAACTGGCCAACGCCAACTTCTAGCCTTTGCTAGGACCGTTGCTAGCCAACCTAAAATTCTAATCCTGGATGAAGCGACAGCCAATATTGATTCGGAGACAGAGGCTATTGTCCAAAACTCTCTAGCAAAAATGCGTCAAGGACGTACAACCATTGCCATTGCCCACCGCCTATCGACTATCCAAGATGCCAACTGCATCTATGTCTTAGACAAGGGCCGCATCATCGAACACGGTAGCCACGAGGAACTCCTAGCCCTCGGTGGTACCTATCATAAGATGTACAGCCTACAAGCAGGCGCAATGGAAGGAGCCTAAGATAATCTAGACCATAGCTTCTATATTCGAAAAGATTTCTTAAAAATCAAAATCGAGTAGTGACATTTATGTCACTACTTTTTTGTTGGCCTACAACTTATAATAAAACCATAGCTTGAGAGAAAAAGCTAAAAAATAATATTTTAGGAGGTTGTTAGAATGACAACACAAACAATGAACAATTTTGAAACACTCGATCTCGAGGCACTTGCAAACGTTTAAGGTGGCGGATGGGTTAAGTGTTATGCCGGCACAATTGGCTCTGCTCTAGTAGGATCAGCAGGAGGCCCAGTAGGTTACTGGGGAGGAGCTTTAGTTGGTTATGCTACATTCTGCTAATATTTAGGTGACTCTATGCTTAAAGATAAAAAAATGTATTTACTAGCAATTTTCCTTTTAGGATTTGGTATTGCTAACCTTTTTAGAAATTTAGATTTTGTTCATCATATCATTAATTTGGTAGGGTTAACATTAATCACTTATAGTTTGATTTTTAGCAAATGGGAGCGACTCAAAAAATAGAAGTATTCGAAATGTAGAGTTACTAAAACACAAAATCGAGTGGTGACATTTATGTCACTACTTTTTTGTTGGCTACCACCCTATAATAAAATCATAGCTTGAGAGAAAGAAGTTAAAAAATAGTTTAGGAGGTATTGCTATGACAAGGCAAACAATTAACAATTTTGAACTCCTTGACCTTGAGGCACTTGCAAACGTTGAAGGTGGTGATGATTATGTTTGATTTGAAAAGTTATATTTTAGGGATGGTTTGCATGGCTGTGATGACTTTTTTGGATAAGCCTATTATGTCATTTCTTGAAAAACACAAAGCTACCAATTCAGCTAAAAAGAAATCCTAATTGAGATACCTTGTCAATTGCTAGTCTGTGAATAGCATGAACACAGAACGCTAAAAACACTTTAAGGAGAAAAGTATGTTCAAAAACTCAAAACCGTATTTACTGGCTACCATTCTCATCGGAATGGGCCTCGCTAATCTATTTAGAAGTTTGGATGCAGTCCACCATACCATTAACTTGTTGGGGATAACCTTGCTTCTTTATAGTCTGCTTTTTAAAAAATGGGCACAGTTTAAGAAATAATGTCGGGTTCTAGATAATTCGATTACTTGTGTTTTGGCACTATCTTGAGGAAAAAGACTTTAAAGGTCACTTAAAACCTACCATTTAGGACATATAATGGTCATTTGTGACAAGAGATATTTTACAGATAAGAATTTGTCATACTATAAATAAAAACTAAATGAAAGGGAATTTCATGTTTCTTTATCGTAGGACCTTTGTTCCCCAAATGGATATTAGAGACTGTGGTGTTGCAGCTCTGGCTTCAATTGCCAAGTATTATGGGTCGGACTATTCTTTAGCTTATCTTCGAGAATTAGCAAAGACAACCAAAGAAGGTACGACGGCTTTAGGAATTGTTGAAGCTGCTAAGAAAATCGGATTTGAAACAAAGGCTATTCAAGCTGACATGTCTCTATTTAACATGGATGATGTTCCTTATCCTTTCATCGCTCATGTAAACAAAGAAGGTAAACTTCAGCATTATTATGTGGTCTATAAAAATGGAAAAAATAAGCTAGTTATTGGTGACCCTGATCCTAGTATCAAAGTAACTAAAATGTCTAAAAAGCAATTTAAAAAGGAGTGGACGGGTGTCGCTTTATTTATAGGACCAGAACCAAGTTACAAACCACATAAGGAAAAAGGAATCGGTCTGTTGGCTTTTCTTCCTCTCATTTTTAAGCAAAAATCATTAATTACTAATATTGTATTAGCTAGTTTTTTGGTTACTTTGGTAAATATTGTTGGTTCGTATTATCTTCAGGGTATTTTAGATGACTATATTCCTCATCAGATGAGGTCAACACTAGGAATTATTTCCATTGGCCTAGTTGTTAGTTATGTTTTACAGCAGATGATGACATATGCTAGGGATTATCTACTGACTATCCTCAGTCAGCGTTTTACGATTGATGTTATTTTGTCTTACGTACGACATATTTTTGATCTTCCGATGTCTTTTTTTGCGACTAGGCAAACCGGTGAAGTTACCTCACGTTTTAGTGATGCCAACTCTATTATTGACGCACTAGCATCAACTATTTTGTCTCTCTTCTTAGATGTCTCTGTTCTTGTTGTTATTGGTAGTATATTACTATTACAAAATGTTAGTTTGTTCTGGATAGTTCTTTGTTCAGTTCCTATCTATACAATAATAGTGCTTGTGTTCATGAAGCCCTTTGAGAAAATGAATCATAAGGTCATGCAAAGTAATGCTATGGTAAGCTCGGCTATTATTGAAGATATCAATGGCATTGAAACGATTAAATCTTTAACTAGTGAGGAAATTCGTTACCAAAAGCTTGATGGTGAGTTTATAGACTATTTAGAAAATTCTTTTCGTTTGTCAAAATTATCTATTTTACAGACATCTTTAAAACAAGGAGCTCAGTTGATTTTAAATGTGCTCATTCTTTGGACAGGTGCTCAGTTAGTTATGTCAAATAAAATCTCAGTTGGGCAACTTATAACCTTCAATACGTTATTGTCATATTTTACAAAGCCGTTAGAAAATATAATTAATCTTCAGACCAAACTCCAATCTGCAAAAGTTGCTAATGCACGTCTCAATGAGGTCTACCTTGTTGAATCGGAGTTTAAAGAAACTAATGGTAATATATATCAAAAACAGCCAATGAATGGAGATATTATTATTTCAGGCTTGTCCTACAAGTATGGATTTGGACAGGATACATTATCTGACATTGACTTAACTATTAGACGAGGTGAGAAGGTAAGTTTTGTTGGAGTCAGCGGTTCGGGAAAAACCACATTAGCGAAGATGATAGTGAATTTTTACCAACCTTATAAAGGCAAAGTTAGCCTAGGTAGTCAAGATATCAATCTAATCGATAAAAAAAGTCTTCGTAGGAAGATTAACTATCTCCCTCAACAGTCCTATATTTTTAGTGGAAGTATTTTGGAAAATCTGACTTTGGGAGCCGATATAACTGTAACAGAGGAAGATATTCTTAGAGCGTGTGATATCGCTGAAATTCGGAGGGACATTGAAGAAATGCCAATGGGATTTCAAACGGAGCTTTCTGATGGTTCAGGGTTATCTGGAGGACAAAAGCAACGTATTGCTTTAGCGCGTGCTCTATTAACTAAAGCTCCAGTTCTTATTTTAGATGAAGCTACAAGTGGATTAGATGTCCTAACGGAGAAGAAAGTTATAGATAATTTATTGAAATTAACTCAAAAGACGATTATTTTTGTAGCTCATAGACTTAGTATTGCTCAAAGGACTGATAAGATAATAGTAATAGAACAGGGGCGTTTAATAGAGAGTGGTTCACATAGTGAGTTGATGTCTAGGCATGGTTTTTACTATCATTTATTTAAGAAATAGAAAGAAGAAAAATGAATTCTCAATTATTTAAAAGTACGGAATTTTATCAGAAAAGGTATCAAAACTTCTCAACAATTATTATATTTCCATTAGTCCTTTTGATAATGTTCCTTCTTTCGTTTTTACTTTGGGCAAAAAAAGAGGTAACAGTTGAAGTCACAGGAACGATAGAGCCTACAAGTATTGTTGCAACAATCCAGTCAACCAGTGACAATACTATTATAAAGAATCAGTTAAGGTCCAATAAAGAAGTCAAAAAAGGTGATTTATTGATTCAATATTCCGAAAAAATGGAAAGCTCTCAGAAAGAGAGTCTTCAAAAACAATTTGATCTTTTAAGTCGTCAGGAGACAGGGCTAAAAACCTTAGAAGATAGTATCAATCAAGGAACTAGCCTTTTTCAGGAAGAAAATGATGAATTTGGCTATCAAAGCACATTTACTACTTTCTTAGCCCAATACGATTCTATTGGTCAAGGTGTTAATAGTTCTAATCGGGAATCAAGTCCCAAAACTAATTTGGGTAATGAAACAGATACTGCTAGTTCTTTTGAAATCAGTGGATTTCCAGTTCAATCTGAGACATTATCAAAAACAAATAAGAATCATAAGATGACTTCTAAGAGAAATAGTTATAAGTCTATCCCACTTACATTGGATAGTCAATACGATACTGATTTATCAAGTCAAAGGGAGGTATTGAAAGCTCAGTATCTTAAGGAAGCTGGACAACAATTAGCAACTGTTCAAATACAGAAGTCTGAAGTAGAGGGAAAACTTAACCAAGCGAATATACTATTGTCTAATACAACAATAAAGGCACCTGAAGATGGAATAATACATCTTAATCAATCTTATGAAAATCTGTCAACGGTTTCAACAGGTAAGGAACTAGCACAGATTTATCCTAAAATAGAGTCTACTAAGGAAGTTTTTATTAGTTATTATGTTAGTTCAGATTATATCCTTAAATTAAAAAAAGGTCAGTCAGTTAGACTAACACTTGATGAGGTTGGTAATCATAATATGATGGTTTTAGGTAAGATTGAGAGCATTGATAGTTCAGCAATTGAAACAGAGAAAGGAAATATCTTTCGAGTTAAAGCAAAGGCAAAACTAACTGCTCAAGAATCTAGAAGTCTTAAATATGGTTTTCAAGGGCGAGTAACTAGTATAATAGATAAAAAAAGCTACTTTGCTTATCTTAAAGATAAGTTATTTAATCAGCTTAATTAAATTCAAGGAGTGGAAAATGAAAAAACAAAGAAATGTCACTGAGTTTCAAAAGCTCAGTGACCATGAGCTTGAACAGGTATATGGAGGAATCAGTTGGGCAAATTATCTGTCAAGCTATTTAAAAGAGGATTATAAATACTTTCTTTCAGATGGCAGTAAAAATCTGTTATAGTTAAAAATTTTAAAAGCTTGAAACTAGTCAAGCTTTTTTCGATATATTAAGTTCCTGTGTAAATGCAAAAGTCATACTTTCAGTTTTTAAAGAAATATTTTGATAGTTGTCTAATATATTCCTAACGTTGGCCAAACCTATACCGCGATGATCCCCTTTACTGGAGACACCTCTCTCAAAAAGTGATGAGATAGGAATAAATTCTTCCTGGGTTGAGTTTTGGACAATAAAGATTTGCTTATTACCATGATTGAAGTAGCCAATATGCATTTTTGGTATGTCAGACTGAATCGATGCTTCCATCGCATTGTCTAGAAAGATAGAAATGACAGTAATAAAATCGACCATCTCCATACCCTCGAGTTTGATAGTTTCAGGAATATCTAAGGAGACATCAATGTTATTTTCTTCTGCCTCTAGGAACTTAGCTGCAAGTAGGCTTTTAATAGTGTTATCTTCTATGTTTATTAAGCGAGTTAAATCAAATGTTTTCGATTTTAAATGCTTATCGGAATCTTTTAAAACTGAGTCGTAGACTTCTTTTACAATAGCTATATCATTTTGTTCGATACCAAGTTTGAGTGTTGTTAAAATATTGGCATAATCATGACGAAAACTTCGAACCGACTGATAGAGGTTTTCAATCTGTTTGTTATAATTCTTAAGATGCGATAGTTGAATGTCTTTTTGAAAGTCCAATTGACTTTGTATTGTTGCTCGGATATTTCTATCTAGTAAGATAAGCATGATAAAGGACAAGACTAGATAAATAACCACAATTAACTTTCTGATTATCAGAGTGGATGTATGAGTAGTGTTTTCGAGGTAGACGAGATATTGCTGGGTAAATGTATAACCAATCATAATGAAATCAGCAACAATAATACTCTTTGATATGAGAGGGGCTAATCGTCTTTTTTGTATAACTCCAAAGCTTTCTTTGAATAATTTTATTAAAAGAAAGGATAGTAAAATAGTTAGGAAAGAAGATGAGACAGCTATAAGATAATTAACTTTTATTGTTTCAACACTGATTCCAAACAAAGGAAATATAAAGAAAATGATTACTCTAAAACTGATATTATTAAGAGTTGTGAGGAGAAGAGCATTGAATATTTTAAGCTTTGATTGTAAGTAGGGCTTTCGTGATATAAAAAAAGATAATAAAAGATAGAATATTTCTTCGTTAAAGTAGAATAAGAATTTCCAGGATAGACTGTTACATATTTTGGTATATGCTATGCGACAAAATAAGATAATAAGAAAATGCCCAATTGAAACTCTTTTGTTTATTAAGTAAAGAAATAGGCAAATATTGAAACATTCAGAGACAACAGTAAGCAAAAATAAAAAAATAATCATTGAAGGTTCCTTCTTTTAAAAGTATCTATCAGCATTTTAGCTTTGGTACGTGAAAAAGGACAGATACTACCATCAGTCATTTCGACTTCACGTTTTAATTTGTTGATTCTTATAATGTTTTTAGGATTAATGAGATACGAACGATGGCAAGATACGAGTGAAGGACTAGCTTTTTCAAGATCCTTTAGATTTGCACGAAAGGTCATTTGGTTGTTTGTACCATGAAGTATTACATAATGCTTTTGAGGAGAAGTTTCAATATAAATAACTTGGTTTAAAGGGATGTGAATAGCTGTATGTTGTGTTTGAAAATCAAACATCTCGTCATTCTCTATTCCAAGTGGTTTCATAGTTATAGCTAAAGCTCTGGTTATCTTTTTCCTAAATTCTATTTCAGAGAGACTTTTGTCGATATAGTCTAGGGCAGATACTTGGTAATCAAAAACTAGTGGCATGAACTCTGAGTGAGTAGTGACAAAGATAATAGTAGCATAGGGATTTTTTTCCCTAATGATTTTAGCAATATCAAGCCCTTTTAATTTTTCTCCTTTAATTTCGATATCAAGAAAAAAGAGCTGGTTAGAAGTTGTTGACTCAAACGCTTCTATAAGTTGCTTAGGCTTATCAAACGTGTGGACAATAGATAAGTCTTTGTTGTATTTTTTTAACTCTTGAGACAATACCATCTCCAGTCTTCCTTGTTGAATGAGATTGTCCTCTAAGATATATATATCCAATTGTAGTTCCCTCCAAATTTTTGTATGCTGTTGTTTTTATACTCATAAATATGTAATATTATACCATAATTTACATATTCCATCCAACTATTCTTAAAAAGATTAGAAATAAATGTGATTCATTATCTATCAATACCATTTAGGACATATATTGGTAGTTTGTGACAATATTTAATTTTCTTTAATAAGATTGTTATATTACAATTGTGATTGAGATATCACAAAAAAATTATAAAGGAGGTTGTTATGATGACAATATTAACAGAAAATTTTAAAACACTAGATTTTGAATTGCTCTCTAGTGTTGAAGGGGGAGGACGACGTGCGTCTGATGCTATATTAAATGGAGCTTCGGGAGCTGTTGAAGGACTTCTAATTTGTGGTGATTCAGGTTTATTAGTTGTTCCTTATGGTGTATTTGCATGTGCTGCAGGAGGTGCAGCCTTATACTGTTTCTAATTTGTATGGGAGGAATTTATGAATAATAAACAACTTGAAAGATTTAAAAAACTGGATACAAATGCATTGTCTAATGTAAGTGGTCAAGGCTATGGTTCTCAATGTGTTATTGGTACTGCCGGAATGACGATTGTCGGTGCAGCTTTCTTTGGCATCGCAGGTGCAGGAGCTGGATTTGCAGGCGGTAGCACAGCATTTTGTTATGGTACAGCTGAATAATCTTCATTTGAGATAGGTGATACAAATGAAGAAATACCTAATCATTTTTTCGACTATTGCGATGATATATTTATATAGCAAAGTACTATTGTCATCAGGAAATATCTATCAACTTTTGTTAGCATCAATAGGATTCTTTTTCTTTTTATTTGGAGTCTATAGGCAGTATAGAAAGAATTAGTTAAAGCTTTTTCAATAAGACATGGACTGAATCAAAAATGATATTCAGTCTTTTTTTTACTATTCGGGACATATAGCCACTTTTTGGTACGCTGGCTTTTAAATGACTATCAGAGTGCTATACTAAAGATGTGATTGAAAGAACACACGATAAAAATTTTAGGAGGTAGTTGCCATGGCAACTCAAACAATTGAAAACTTTAACACCCTTGACCTCGAAACACTTGCTAGTGTTGAAGGAGGACGAGTCAATTGGGAACGATGGGGAATGTGTGGGGCCTCTGTCGCCGTAGGTGCTTCAGAAGGATTCTCTGCAGCTGCAGGTGGAACGGCTTTCTTCATTGGACCGTATGCAATTGGAACTGGTGCAGTAGGTGCAGCTATTGGAGGTGGAGTAGCCTTACTTGGCTGTTAAGGAGAACAACAATGACACATAGAGTTTCAAAAAGGGATATAGTGCTATTTGTCATTGCCCAAGTAGTTAGCATATCCTTACTGGTACTTTTTTTTAGTCAATTACTTCATAACTTATCATCCGTATTCCAATTGGTCTACATCGTAGCAGCCCTCTTAGTGGTTGTGGTTGATATATTGCTCATTCGAAAAATAATGACAAGAAGAGAAGAACCAACTGTGTTAAATCAATTAAAAGCTTCCCTAGCTTGTTTCTTGTTACTGACACTTAGTTGCCTTCGTTTTTTGACAACAGATTTCTATTATCAAAAAGTTATCGCTATATTTGTAGGTTTTTTTTCATTATTGGGTTTCGTACTATTTTTATGGGGCATCAAGTATATCAACCATAATATAGAGAAGTAAGTAATTGACAAAATAAGGAGTATAAGCAATGTTTATAAAATTAACTCATAACGACCTTGAAGTAATTCAAGGTGGTGCTGTTTGTCTTATGCCAAATGTGAATAACAAGGAGGGTGACCCCCTTAAAGACGGTTGGGTATCACCACCTAGATATCGAAGCGGTGAAGCCTATCCCATGGTATATTTACCTGTCTGTGCTATTATGTAAGAACTTTAATTTAAAGGCTCTTATTTGATAAGAATATAAAAGTCCCCCTTATTACCCGAACCTTCTGGTGATAGTGGGATTTTTTATATTCTTACCATTCGGGACGTATAGTCACTTTTTGGGACGTTAGCTTCTATGAGAGTTGTAAATTGTTAAACTAGACTAAGTAATCGAAAGGAGTTTATGATGAAAAAACGGACATTAACGCTATGGCTGATGAGTTCAGCCTTGTTACTGAATCTATCGGTAGGAACTGCTTTAGCGGATGAGGTGGTAGAAACGGGAGCTGATAATTCTCCAAAGGTTGAAGCAACTGAACCTACTCCAGTAGAACAACCATCAGATAGTCAGGAGCAGTCGCTTCCTGAAGATAAAGAGGCACCAGCAGCGACTGAATCAGTAACCTTGGCTGAGTCTGAGGAGGAGACTACAAATGATATCCCAGCAGTATCTCGTGAGGAATACGACGCTAATGTTGCTGATTTACCTAAAGTAAGTTTAGATGATGTGCGTAATGCCTTTACCGAGGATGGTCAGGCACATACGATTTATTTTGGACGTGGAACCTGTTACTATTGTCGTCAATTTTCACCAGAGTTGAAGGTCTTGAACCAACTGATGGATGGTCGTTTAGAGTATTACGATACAGATCGTGAGGATTTTGACCGAAACTATGTGTTTGGTGAGATTGGTATTCCAGGTACACCTACACTACTTTATCTGGAAAATGGTCAGCTATTATCAGGATGGGTTGGTGGTGGACCTGCTCAAACAGTTTATGACCATTTAGCCAGCTCTAGTCCACGTTTTATGACTTTGAATCAGGAACAAACAACCATCTCTGAACCTCAAACTAAAACTGTTCGTCCTACACGAGTAACCGAAGAGAGTACGAAAGAGAAATCTTTGCCAACTGTTCAACCACAGCCGATGTCAACGGTTCAGAAGGAACTGAACGCTCAAACAGGGCAAATGGCACCAATGACTGATAAAGTAGCAGACACAAAAGAATTCCCTAAAACAAATGACGGTGAGCAATCACTTGTCTCTTTTGTGGGGGCATTAGCAATCTTAGCTTCACTCATGTTAGCACTGAGATATTATATTAAATAGGTAAAAAGATTGAGTATCTCCCTCAATTTTTTTCATTTTGTATATGAATGACCATTCAGGACGTATAGCCACTTTTTGGGACGCTAGCTCTGATAGAGACACTTGAATGCTATACTAAAGATGTGATTGAGAGATCACACGATAAAAATTTTAGGAGGTAGTTGCCATGGCAACTCAAACAATTGAAAACTTTAACACCCTCGACCTTGAAACACTTGCTAGTGTTGAAGGAGGAGGGAAAAGAACAGCAGATGTCTTTTTAAGTTCTGTTGGGGGTGCTGCTGAAGGAGTTTACTATTGTGCTGGCGTTGGAGCTCTCACACCGTATACTGTTGTTGGTTGTGCTGGCATTGGAGCGGTGGTCGGAGCCTTCTTTCCACACTAGAGCAAGCTAAATTTATTTAAGGAGAAAAAATAATGAAAACTGAAGAACTTGAAAAATTCTTGAACTTGAACGATACAACTCTTTCTAATATTGAAGGAGGTAATCTTTCTGCAGGTGAGGTAGGGAATGCATTTGGAATATGTGCCACAGCAGGTGCTATTATTGGAGGTGCCTTTGGTGCTGTACCGGGAGCGCTTGGTGGAGCAGTATTAGGTGCACAATATTGTGGGGGCACATGGGTGATTATTAGAACTCACTAATAGTTACCGTGATTCTAGAAACGTATGATTGACTTTGAGGTATAATGAAATGTTGCATCTTAACCGACTTCGTTCAAGTACTTTACGTTATTTACGATTAATAATTGTCACTTTAGGATTACTAGGTGGGAATATTTGTCTTGAGTTATTTTCTAATGGTTATTCATTCCTTTTTTGGTTGCCGTTAGGTCTGGTTTCGTTACTTTTCCTGATTTATCTACCACTGCTTATTAAACGAGAACTGAGCCTTCGTCCAGTAGAGGAACAAAACTTTACACCTAAACAGATTTATGCAGTGCTAGGACTGGTTAATTTAGGTGTTATTTTATACGCGATTTACAGTATTTGTATCAGTACTGATGAAGAATGGAATAACTATATGGTTATTTTACTTTTTCTTGACATTTGTTACTTAGCTTATATAACTCCCAAAGTGTTAAAAATAATCAGAAAGGAAAAGTAATCTACAGGAATAATGGGGCCTAGAGTTAACTTAGTATCTCTAGTGACACCTTGAGGAATAAATTCTGCCCTTATATCAATACACTTCTGTCGTACCATAAGGAGGTAAACTAATGCTTATAGAACTAACATATAAAGAACTTGAAGCTATTCAAGGTGGCGCTGTCTGTCGTATGCCAAATGTGAATAACAAGGAGGGTGACCCTTTTAAAGGAACCCTAGTGCCACTGCCTCGGCATCCACGAGACGAAGCCTATCCGATGGTATACTTACCTGTCTGTGCTATTATGTAAGAACTTGAAATGACAACTCTCATTTGATAAGAATATAAAAGTCCCCCTTATTACCCGAACTGAACTGCACCCCAAAAGTTAGACAGAAAAAATCTAACTTGGGGTGTTTTTATTATGAAATTGACTTATGAAGATAAAGTTCAAATATACGAACTGAGAAAGCAAGGAGAAAACTTTAAACGACTTTCAAATCAATTTGGGGTGAACGTTTCTGGTCTAAAGTACATGGTGAAATTAATTGACCGTTATGGAATAAACATCGTCAAAAAGGGAAAGAATCGTTACTATTCTCCTAAATTAAAACGAGAAATGATTGTAAAGTTCTACTTGAAGGTTGTTCCCAACAAAGTGTTTGCCTGGACTACGGCCTCTCAAATCAAGGATTGCTCAACAATTGGATAGCACAATACAAAAAAATGGGTATACTATTGTTGAGAAAACAAGAGGGAGACCGCCTAAAATGGGACGTAAGCCAAAGAAGAAACCTGAAGAGATGACAGAGCTAGAGCGCGACTTCAAGCAGAAAATGAGTACTTGAGAGCGGAGAACGCTGTTCTAAAAAAGTTGAGAGAACTCCGATTGAGGGACGAGAAAGAGCAAAGAGAAAGACAGAAATTGTTCAAGAATTAATCACTGAGTTTTCGTTAGATATTCTTCTAAAAGCTATTAAACTTGCTCGTTCGACCTACTATTATCACTTGAAACAGCTAGACAAACCAGATAAGGATCAAGGGCTTAAAGCTGAAATCCAATCTATTTTTACTGAACACAAGGGAAATTATGGTTATCGTCGGATACATTTAGAATTAAGAAATCGTGGCTTTTTGGTCAATCATAAGAGGGTTCAGCGGTTCAGAAGGAACTGAACGCTCAAACAGGGCAAATGGCACCAATGACTGATAAAGTAGCAGACACAAAAGAATTCCCTAAAACAAATGACGGTGAGCAATCACTTGTCTCTTTTGTGGGGGCATTAGCAATCTTAGCTTCACTCATGTTAGCACTGAGATATTATATTAAATAGGTAAAAAGATTGAGTATCTCCCTCAATTTTTTTCATTTTGTATATGAATGACCATTCAGGACGTATAGCCACTTTTTGGGACGCTGGCTTTTAAATGACTATCAGTGTGCTATACTAAAGATGTGATTGAAAAATTAGTTGAAAGAAATAAGGAGGTTTTCTTAATGACAGGACTTAAATGGTTTGCAGGAGGCAAAGAGAGACGAGAACAAGCAGTAGCTATTATCGATGAAGTAATTGAAACTATTGGAGATAAGCCAGATTATGCTGATTTGAAGCAGGTCCTGCACTCCTACCGAACGGAACTTGCAGACTCTCGTTCAGCCACTCCCTATATCTTAAGCAGGATGTCACTGGAAATATCCGAAGTGGTCAGAAAAGACCAGCTGACCTTGTCTCCCTTTATCGAGGAGCGAATAGCAGAGTTGCGAAAATTGCTAGCGATTCGTTATGGCTATTGATGTCATTAGGGAGGATTTCTTGGTTTTAAGGTTGAGTTGTCCAGTGAGAAAAGGAAGATGGGGCAAAAAGGTTCTTTTCCAATCTGTTGAGGAGCAGAGAAAGATCCTTAAGTCCTAGTTATGATTATGCCAAGCGGACAAGTGATTGTGATGAAAGGAGAGTGCGATGCCTTATCTTAACCGACTTCGTTCAGGAACGTTACTTTATTTACGACTCATGGTTGTTGCCTTTGGCATTGCTATCAATCTTTTTACTTGTGTTGCCCCTGTTGATTAAGCGAGAGCTTGACCGTCGTCCACTTGAAGAACGATAGTTTACTCCTAAACAAATTTACGCTGGTATGGGCTTGGCACATTTGGCTATTATTTTAGCTGGTGTTTATCGTTTGCTGATGGTGAGGGATGCTGAATGGCGCCTAATCATTATTGTTGTGGTTGTTTTGGATATTTGTTTACTAGCTTTTCTGACACCTAGAGTGCTTAAAGTCATTAAACAAAGTGAACGAAGTTAGAATAGCAGTTTATGATAGATATGCTTATAAAAATAGTGTTTATCTATGCTTTGTAGGTGTAATTCAATATAGTGAAAACTTTCTGTTTAAGAGAAGTGTGAGGTTTATGTTTTATGTCAAAAAATCTACGTGCCCTTACGACCATTGTTTTGTCCCAATTGCTTATTGAGTGGGTGGGATTCTTTTTAGGTATTCCTCTAAGTAAGATTCTGGTTTTAACAGTACTTAGCAGTCTAGTAGAGATCTTGATGCATCTTTTCCTAAGCAAAAAATCTAAAGTTACTTTGGGGGATAAAGAGATATGGCATCAATATTTGTTATTCGTTAAGAAGACGCTGTGGTTCTCTATTTTATTAGTTGCAAATTTTCTTTTTTATACGATAATCAAATCTGATAGCTTTATGCTCTATTTTTACTGGCATATCTTTGTATTATTCCATTGTCTTGGCTACATCATTTGTTTAAATAATATTAAAATCAATCGTAAAAATTGAAGTCTAAATCTTGTTTATTTCTACACAATCAAAAAATCCCATGGGAGTTCTCATCCTATGGGATTTTTGCGATAAAGACTAATAAGGCAATGTCATCTGACTTTGGCTTAGGTCCACAGTTAATTCATAGTCGCTATTGTCACGAATAGTGTGCTCAAAGTCTGTGGTATAGAGAACGAGTCGGAGTTTGTCGCCCTTGTTGAGTTTGTAGATGGTTGGTTGCAAGTCCAAACCGATAGTCATCCATTCATTTGGAGTGACATTCTCAATGCTAAGGAGGTTCTTGCGATTTTGCAGGTTAAGGTGTCCTTTGGTAATGACACGGTATTTTGCCTGCTTGAATGGCAATTCACGTAAGGCTTCTTCCTTGAAGAGACGGCCGTTATCTAGATTCATGCGTTTGAGTGCGGGAATAGGTGCGAGATACTTCTTGTCACCCATTTCTAGAACTTGGGCCGAAATGAGACCACGGTTTGTGCTAGACTTAACCTTGAGCTCTAGGTGGACACGGCCATTAATCTGGATGTCTTGGTCCAGTTCAAAGTCCAAGGTAATGGCATTAGCTTTGTCTGCAAAGAGGTCATCCTTGAAGCTTTGGTAAGCTTTACCGTATTTGGTGAAGGTTTCCTCTTCATAATGGTTAGCGATACTAGCTTCAGCCTGACCAAGCTGAATGTTTTTACCATTGTCGTGTCCAAAGTTATCGAGAACTTCCCAGGTCTGCTCAGACTGGTTATTTTGCCAGATAACAGTAGGTAGTGTGTAGCCATTCTCCAAACCAAGGAGTTTCTGACAAATCAAGGCGTTCATGCTTTCTCGGAAGTCAATAGACTGCCAGGCATTCATGTAAACGTGGGCACCATTGTGGAAGAAGAGGTGTTTTTCAAGAGAGTCTGGAAGAGCATTGAACATTTGATAGACGTTAATCGGTTTGACATTCCAATCCTGGCTACCATGTGTAAAGACAACAGTGGCTTTGACACGATCTGCGAATTGCACATAGTTACGGTCATGCCAGAACTGGTTATAGTCTCCATGCTTACGATCAATGGCTTTGCTTAGCTCTTTGAGGTAGGTCTCGTAGTCTTTTTGGTGGCGGAGGTATTCTCCAGCTAATAGGGCACGAGAATAGGTGAACTCAGTCAAGGTATCGAGATCCTCACCAGGGTAGCCTCCAGGACTAACGAGGAGGCCGTTTTCACGATAGTAGTCGTACCAAGAAGAAATACCTGCTTCAGCGATTACCATCTCCAAACCGTCAACGCTAGTTGTAGCTAGGGCGTTCGACATGGTACCCAAGTATGACAGTCCTGTAGTAGTCACCTTACCAGAAGCCCAATCAGCAGTGATTGTATGCTGTCTGCTACGGCTAGTAAAGGCGCGTGCACGACCATTGAGCCAGTCGATGACAGCTTTATAGGCCAGAACCTGTTGATAGTCTCCAGAGGTCATGAAACCTTCTGAGTTGAAGGTACCAACACCGGATACATAGATAGAGGCCACACCACGAGCTAACATGTAATCGTTAAGTGTGTAGGTATCTGTGTGAGCAAAACGTTCCTGAGCCTTTGTGACAGGATTGATAGGCGTAAGGTCTGCTTCAGGTGCCTTGATTTCAGGTTGTCTAAGAGAGATTTTACCTGCTGATTTGACGAGCAAGTCTCCCTCCATCTTGTGGGTGAGCTTATCTGAAGCAGGCTCATTAGTCCCTTGTTGATAAGGACTTGCGGTCATCATGGCTGGAACTGGGAAGTCCACATCAGGACGTAAGATAGTCACCTTGACCAAGTCTAACTGAGCATCTTTATCGGTGTCTACAGGTGTTTCGACATAAACCACTTCACGGTGAAGCTGATTAGTGTTAAATGTTGCTAAGCTCTTACCATTAAAGAAGACGTAGTCATTACTTACAGGGATTAAATCCTGAGCTACTAACTGATCAATTAAGGTATTGCCAGACTGTGTGCGTGTCGCCAACAATTGATGCAGGTTGTTAAGACTACCATCAAAAGTGATTGGAAAGGCCATTTTCTCTAGGAAAGCCGCACTGTCTGTAAAGTCCACATTAGGGACAAATCCTAGCAGTTGAAGAGCCACCAAACCAAAGACATCAGCAGTCAAAGGACGGTCTGATTGGAAAAAGGTCAGGAGGTCAGTCTCTGTATCGGCAATCCAATTTTTCAAAGCTAAGTCGGTGTCTTCAAAGAAGAGGAAGGACTTGCGAACAAAGGCCTCAAAATTGGCTTTGGCACTAGCATCTAGAGAGACTTCAAAGCCTAAAGAACGAAGTTCCTGACAAGCTATTTCAGGACTAACTGGGATGTAACTAAACTGATTAAATTTCATATTCAAAAACCTCAAAAATAATACGTAAACATTTCAGAAATATCTTTACATCAGACATTATACTTGATAAAATGATAGATGTCTAAATTATTGTAAAATCGAAAGGAAATAAAGAGACAAATGAATGATTTTCTAAAAGAAGCGTTCACCAGTGAATGGGTTTTGAAATACCTCACTGAGTTTATCGCGACTGCTTTTCTTGTAGCCCTTGGTAATGGTGCTGTTGCCAACGTTGAGCTTAAGGGAACAAAAGGTAACAAATCTGGTTGGATTGTTATCGCCTTTGGTTATGGTTTTGGTGTTATGATGCCAGCCCTTATGTTTGGTGATGTTTCTGGTAACCACATCAACCCTGCTTTCACACTTGGACTTGCTGCTTCTGGCTTGTTCTCATGGGTAGGCGTTCCTGGATACCTTATTGCACAACTTCTTGGTGCCTTTGTAGGTCAAGCTATCGTGGTTTGGGTTCACCAACCTTACTATGTACAGACTGAGAATCCAAACAATATTCTTGGTACTTTCTCAACGATCTCAGCAGTTGACGATCATGATGATACTCCAGAAAATCGTAATCGTGCATGGGCTAACGGTTTTGCCAATGAGTTTGCAGGTTCATTCCTTCTCTTCTTTGGTGCCCTTGCCTTGACTAACAACTACTTTGGTCACAAATTGGTCTCACAAGCAGTCCAATATGGGTATGATAAAGAAGCTGTAACAGGCCAAATGGCGAATGGATCTCTTGCTGTAGCTCACATTGGTGTTGGTTTCTTGGTTTGTGCCTTGGTTCTATCATTTGGTGGACCTACAGGACCAGCCCTTAACCCAGCCCGTGACTTGATGCCACGTCTTCTTCACCACATCTTGCCAACATCAGTTCTTGGTGAGCACAAAGGTGATTCTAAATGGTGGTATGCTTGGGTTCCAGTTGTAGCTCCAATCCTTGCAGGAATTTTGGCTGTATACTTGTTCAAAGCCCTCTACCTTTAATCAATAACAAAAAATCTGAAGTTAGTGCTTCAGATTTTTTTACGCTAAAAATTTTGAAAGTAGCAAAAAAAACTGAGAAAGTTTTCTCAGTTACATAGGAGTAGTTATAGCTAGGATTGTAGCACCTAAGGTGAAAAGATTCCATAGGACATGAAGTGAGATAGCCGCTGATAGATTTTCTCTTTTTTGGTAAATCATAGAGAGAGCCAAGCCCATTCCAATATAAAGGAGAAGGTGGGCAAGGTTGGTAGGCATATGGAATAGGCAAAAGAGACCGGTACTCACTAAAACAGCAACTGTCGAATAAGGAGCCAGCCAAGAGAAAATCCACTTACGAAAGAGCAGTTCTTGTAAGAAGGCTGTGGTCATCATGCTAATGGCTACTGGTAGGATAGGCGTTGTCGTAAGAGTTCTTTGAAGTTCTGCATGGTAGTTGGTGTGGGTCAGTAGCATGAGATTGCTCCCAATAACTCCCATCAGAAAAATAAGAACAAAGCCCCAGATAATAGCTTTAGTATCCTTTCGGTCTAGTTTAAAGCGAGTAAGCAAACCTTCATTTTTAGCCCAAAGATAGGTAATGTAAAAAATAATGAGATTGACAGCGATAATTCCCCAGCTTTCAAGGCTAGTGAAGGTCAACCCAGTCTGATTGTTATACGACGTTGTCATACCTAAAGCCAGGTTTGGGATAGCTATCATCAGCAGTAAAAAGAGTCCCTGATAGGTATGTCTAAACGCCAAATGATTGACGAGAGTTTTCATAGTCTCTATTATACTCTAAAATGAGGAAATAGCTAGTCCTAAGGTAAATATAATATAATGATTTTCATAATTTATGTGAAAGAATGTGAAAAAATTACAATCCTGTTTTTTCTTAGGAAAATCCTTGTCACACAGGCTCTTTTCGGATAAAATAGAAAAGAATGGAGGTTGTCATGACGCAATCAGGGAATTTTAAGTTTCACACACCAATCTTTCGTGTGAATAACAGACAAGAAAATATTGATTTTTACCAAAATACATTAGGATTTAAGCTTTTGACTGAGGAAAATGCCCTTGCGGTCTTCACAGATTGGACAGACCGTAACTCACTTTTTGTGATTGAGGAGTCACCAGCTTACCGTTGCCGTGCGGTTGAAGGCCCTAAGAAAATTAATAAAGTAGTTATCAAGGTTTCAAATCCACTTGAGATTGAGTACCTTTTGGCGCGTGATGATCACCAAGCCAAGGCTATTTTCCAAGGGGAAAAAGGGTATGCTTTTGAAACAATCTCACCTGAGAATGGTCTTATTTTGATGCATGCCGAAGATGACTTGTCTACTCTCAAGACAGTTGAATACGCAGATGTTGAAGAAAAAGAAGATTTCAAAGGAGTGTCAGACTTTACGGTCGAGTCTTTGACCTTGAACGTTGTTGATACAGCTCAAGCTGCTTTCTTTTACGACAATCTTTTTGGTGAAGAATTGCCTTTGTCTATCCACTTTGAGAAAGCAGAAGGTCCTGACCTCCAAGTGAGTCCAGACCAGACTTGGGATTTGGAAATTCTAGAATTTAAGGTAGCTGAAGACTACGACTTGGTTGCCTTGCATGAGAAACTTGAAAAGGAACAGTTCTCAAGTTATCTAGATACTAAAGAAAGCCTACTCGCACTGACTGATATGAGTAATATTGAGGTTTGGCTAACAAAATAATGACTAATTTTAAACAAATATTGTCAACAATTACAGACTACATCAAGGCTGACATCTTCCCGGGTGCCAGCCTTGCACTTTATGACGGACAAGATTGGCAGGAGCATTATCTAGGAACCCAGGATGGAAATATTCCGGTAGTTCCAGGACTGACCTATGATCTAGCTAGTGTTTCCAAGGTGGTGGGAGTTGGGACCCTCTGTCTTTTCTACTTGCAAGCGGGAAAATTGGACTTGGACGAGAAACTATCGACCTATTATCCTGCAGTAGTGGATAAGACGCTAACCCTTCGTCAGCTTCTTTCTCACAGTAGCGGCATTGATCCTTTTATTCCAAACCGTGATGAGTTAGACCAAGCTGGCTTGATTTCTGCTATTAATGCCATCAAAGTTAAGTCTGATAAACCTTTCTTGTATACCGATATTAATTTTATTCTCCTAGGCTTGATGCTTGAGAAAGTCTCTGGACAAAGACTGGACAGGCTCTTTGACAGCGAGATTTTTCAACCGTTTGGTATGTCTGAAACACGGTTTGGGCCAGTTGAGGTTGCTGTTCCAACTGTTGAGGGAATTCCGGGAGGAACTGTTCACGATCCCAAGGCTCGAGTGCTCAAAGAGCATACAGGTTCAGCAGGCATCTTTTCAACCCTAAAGGACTTAGAAATCTTTGTTGACCATTATTTGAGGGATGATTTTGCTAAAAATATGACACAGAATATCAGCCAATCCAATAAGGAGCGCAGTGTCGCTTGGGACCTTCAAGGCGATTGGATTCTTCATACTGGTTATACAGGTACCTTTGTGCTTATCAATATCCCAGCTCAACGTGCAGCTATTTTCCTCAGTAATCGTACCTATTATAGGGATGAGAGGGCTCAATGGATTAAGGACAGAGATGCTTTGATTGAGATAATGAAGAAGGAGCTGATTTGTGAAACGGTCGAGTAGACACTTTAAGGAAAGCAAACTTGTCCCTTGGTTTTTGAGTCTCCTCTTTTGTGTGCTTAACGGGAGTAGTCTCTTTGTCTGTGGTATGTTTTTTGGGGTGATGGTCGACTTGTTGGCATTTGATAAAGATTCCTTCTATTTAGGTGTTCTTGTATTTTCTTGTATAGTAGTCCCTATAATCGCTTCTTCTTATATCTTGATAAGAGAGATACTATACAAATTGATTCATTGCCTTGGTTATCGTGCCCAACCTGATTTGAAAGTCATTCGTATGAGGAGAGGATTTGATATTCACTTTCCTGTATTTGAAAAGTACAGTCAGGACTATAAGTTACTCTACAAGAAGCGTTCCAAGAAGCTTCAAATAGGGTATTTGCTTATATGTTTAGGATACTTTAGTGGACTTAGCCTTATAATGATTACCTTTACAGTTCTATTGAGAGGACTGTTTGAGCTCCTAGAACTAGAATCAAAACTGTCATCTTCTGAATATAAACAATTTCTTGGTTTTTTGGTCTGCATGGGAGTGTTTGTCCTTCTTTTTAAAGGGCAGAAATACTGGAAAAAGATCGTAGAGACATTAAAGAAAAGAGAATATGTATCAGTTCTTGCTGTCGAGCATGGCTATCCTATATTTGCGACAAAAGAAGAAGCTTAAGCAGTTGACCTACTGCTTAAGCTTTTTTACTTAGTAATGGTTTTTCAACAGTAATGTGTTGGATACCAGCCTCTTTAAAGATTTTACCGACTTCCTGATAGCCATTATTGAGGTAGAACTTAAGTGCCCCTAGTTGAGCATGGAGAGAAATAGTCTGGAAGCCTTGCTCTTGTGCAAAATCTTCAGCTTCTTTTAGGAGAATGCTCCCCAGACCTTGACCTTGGTAGGCCTCGAGCACCGCCATACGTTGGAGGGTAAGCTGAGTCAAATCTTTATTAGGCAGTAGGCGTACGGTTGCTGCAGCCTTGTCTTTATCATCGTATAAAACAAAGTGAATACAGTAGGCTTCATTTGCGTCAATCTCGATAGAGTGAGGAACTCCTTGGCCTTTAACGAAAACGGTGTTTCGAATAGCCACAGCATCTAGATAAGTCTCTGATAGTGTATCTCTTGTATGTTTGATAATCATAGAACCAGTGTAACAAAGATTCTAGTATATCGTCAATGAAAAAAGCTTGATGAGAGGAGTAGTCATCAAGCTTTTGATAGGTTTTATTCTTTTATCTTTCGACCGTTTGTATCTTGGATAGGACGGTTATTTTCAAATCCAAGGGTTTGAGTGAATTTCTCCACTTGTTCCTTGCTGACAGTTTCTTGATTCTTGAAGACAATCCAGTTAACACCTTCAGTACATGGAGGTGTTGTTAGGGAACCTTCAAAGTTGTAGTAGTCCTTGTCTTCAGGATAGAAATCATCAAGTGAGATGGCCTGAGAAAGCTCAGTTTCAGTATTGGCCGCCTGAGGCATTTTGTCCCAGATTTGTTTTAAGGCTTGATTTTCATCGCCATAATTATAGAGAACGGAGATAACTGTGATTTTCCCATTATCTGTCTTATATACGAAGTGCCCCTCTAGGGGATAAGTCTGACCATCAATTTTATTCTCAGCTGGTGCGTGAAAATGGAACTGTTGCAACTTGTAAACTTCGTTACCAATCGTTAGGGTATTCTTTGGATTTTTAAAGCTGACTTCAATAGTATGCCCGTTATTTTCAACTTGAGCTTCTGATTCTTGATTATTAAGGATTAGTTCAGGAAGATCAACGTCCTCAGCTCCGGTGATATTGATCGGAGATTGTTCTTTACCATTTTTGCTGAGTTCATAATCTTTCGAAAGGTCACCCCAATGGTCTGGACCAGTAGAGCCAGTATAACCCCATTGAACGTCCTTGGACTTTGAGTTTTTGGTTTTTGTTTCGGATTGGCAGGCTACGAGTAGGACTGTACTTGCTACGAGAGCTACTAATCCAATTAGCTTAAAACTTTTCTTATTCATCTTTCTTCCTTGTACTCTTTTATTTTATTGTCATACTAGTTGACCTGTTATTTGTAAACTAGCAGTTAGACAGTGATAGAGTGTCATTTCTCTGAGGTGCTTCTGAGAGTGAAGTGTTTGGAGAAACCAAACGGAAACGCTTTTATTTTATAGCTAATCTGAGAAAAAGTCAAATGTAAATTATAGTAGATTTAGAAAAATATAATGAAAATAAGTGTTTTACAAAAAGAAAAGAACCCGCTATTGCGAGCTCTTTAGTTATTTTATCCCAAAGCGTCGTCCATTGAAAGAACTTCGTGGAAGACACGTTGTGTCAATTCAGTTTTTTGTTCTGGAGTGAGGTATTTAGTGTTTACACAGTATCCAGAGATACGTACGATAACATCTTCACCGCTCATAATCTTTTCGTAAACGTCTGACAAGTCCATAACGTTCAAGTTAACGTGTTGTCCACCGTTTTCGAAGTATCCGTCAAGGATAGTTACGAGGTTGTCAACTTGTTCGTCGTGAGTCTTACCAAGAGCACGAGGTGATACTTGAGTAGTAAGTGAGATACCGTCAGCTGCATAACCGAAGTCAAGGCTTGCAAGTGAGTTCAAGTTTTGCAACCATCCACCTTTAGCTTTGTTAGATGGGTTAGCACCTGGTGAGAAGAATTCCAATTTAGACAAGTTCACTGAACCATCTTCGTTGAGGTATACCCCTTTGTGAACTGGAGAGTTACCAGTTTGTTTAGAGTAAGCAACGTTAGAAGTGATTGTAAGAAGTGAAACTGTAGCTTCTGCATCTTTGTAGAGTTTGTGGCTACGAAGACGAGTAGTGTAAGCTTCAATCAACCATTCTGCCAATTCGTTTGAACGTGGGTCATCTTCACCCCAACGTGGGTATTCACCGATTGTTTCGTAGTCGTAGATGTAGCCATCTTCGTCACGGATTGGTTTAACTGTAGCGTATTTGATTGCTGCCAATGTATCAACAGTATTTGCGAAACCACAGATACCGAATCCCATGTTAGCACGTTGTTTAGTTGGCAAGAAGGCCATTTGAACAGCTTCGTAGTTGTACTTATCAGTCATGTAGTGGATGATGTTAAGGGCATCTACGTAAGTGTCAGTCAACCAATCAAGAGATTTTTCGAAGTTAGCTTTAACAGTGTCAAAGTCAAGAACTTCATCACGGATTGGATCGATGTCAAATACTTTGTAGTCTTTATGAACATCGTCGTAACCACCGTTCAAACCAGTAAGAAGGGCTTTAAGTACGTTAACACGAGCACCGAAGTATTGGATGTTGTGGCGTTGTTCTTCGTTTTCTGGGTCAAGTGGTGATACACAACATGAGATACAGCTCATTTCACCGTATCCGTCTTTAGCCATAGTAGTCACACCTTCGTATTGGATAGAAGAGTGCTTGTGGCTCATGTGCATACAGTAGCGACGGAATGAGTAAGGCAATTTGTCAGTCCAAAGAACTGTCAAGTTTGGTTCTGGAGAGTTACCGATGTTGTCAAGAGTGTTCAAGAAACGGTAGTCCATCTTAGTAACACGGTGACGTCCGTCAGCACCCATACCAGCCATTGAAGTTGTGATGAATGTTGGGTCACCTGAGTACAATTGGTCGTAAGCTTTTGTACGAGCAAACTTAACTGTACGAAGTTTCATAACGAAATCATCAACGAATTCTTGGATTTCTGATTCAGTGTAAGTACCACGAGCAAGGTCACGTTCTGCGTATACGTCAAGGACGATTGGCACACGACCAAGTGAAGTAGCGGCACCGTTGATGACACGACATACTGCCATGAAGGCGATGTTTGTCCATTGGATAGCTTCTTTAGTATCGAAGGCAGGACGACGAACATCTACACCGTAAAGGTCACCAAGGCGAACGACATCTTGAAGTGCTTGGTATTGAAGGTTAACTTCTTCACGAAGACGGATAGTTTCTTCGTCGATTTCTTTAATAGCATTCCAGTCGTTAACTTTTTCTTGCATCAAGTAGTCAGCACCGTAAAGGGCAAGACGAGCGTAAACCCCGATGATACGTCCACGTGAGTAAGCATCTGGAAGACCAGTAACTGTGTGAGCGTGACGTGCACGACGGATGTTTGAAGTGTAAGCACGGAAGATACCATCGTTAACTGTAGTCACGTATTTTGTGAAAATTTCGTGTACAGCTGGGTCTGGTTCATAACCGTGTTCTTTCAAAGCAGTTTCCGCCATACGGATACCACCTTTAGGCATGAAGTTCAATTTGAAGAGTTCATCATTTTGGATACCATAGATAAGTTCATCTTCTTTTGAAATGTACCCTGCGTCAATGTCAGCAATTGAAGTTGGACGAGTATCCATTGGGAAACGTCCTTCAGCTTCATAGCCTGCTTTAGTTTCATCTACGATTTTTTTAATTTTTAGAGAGCGTTCAGTTGGTCCTGCAAGGAAGCTTTCGTCACCATCATAAGGTGTGTAGTTTGCTTGAACGAAACGTGAAACGCTAGCTTTTTCTTTCCAGTCAGTACCTTTAAAGCCTTCCCACGCTTTTTCAAAAACATCTGTGTTAGTTTTAACCGTTGCCATAGTTTGGATCTCCTATAATTCTAGTAACAAAATTATCTGTTACATTCTCTAGAAGTATTCTATCACACAGTAAACGCTTACACAACTTTAAAACTCTGTTTTTAGAGACATTCTTTTATAATACAGTTTTGAAAACGACAAATCTGTATTATAAATTTCTGTTTTTTGATAGATTTTGGTATCATAAGGGGAGAATGCTTTGTAGGCCCAAAGCTTTATGTGAAAAGCTTTACAATGAGATAAATCTGAGAAAGGAGGCAGGGAGCCATGTTAGAGTTTCCTCTAATAAATGATACCAGTCGGAAAATCATCCATATTGACATGGACGCCTTTTTTGCTCAGGTCGAGATGAGGGATGACCCCAGTCTTAAGGACAAGCCGGTTATTATCGGTCATGATCCTAGAAAAACAGGGGGACGTGGTGTGGTATCAACTTGTAATTATGAGGCTAGAAAATATGGTGTCCATTCAGCCATGTCTTCTAAGGAAGCCTATGAACGTTGTCCTAACGCTGTCTTTATCTCAGGAAATTATAGCCATTACCGAGAGGTAGGGATGCAAATTCGTGAGATTTTTAAACGCTATACTGACTTGGTTGAGCCTATGTCTATCGATGAAGCCTATCTTGATGTGACGATAAATAAGCTTGGTGTCAAATCGGCGGTTAAGGTAGCCAAACTTATCCAGTATGATATCTGGCAGGAACTTCACCTGACTTGTTCAGCAGGCGTTTCCTATAATAAATTTATCGCCAAACTAGCCTCTGATTTTCAAAAGCCTGCTGGTTTGACGGTGGTACTTCCAGAGGAGGCTCAGGAATTTTTGGAAAAGCTCCCTATTGAAAAGTTTCATGGGGTAGGTAAAAAGTCAGTTGAACGTCTTCATGACATGGACATCTACACCGGTGCCGATCTTCTGAAGGTTCCTGAGATGACTCTGATTGATCGTTTTGGACGTTTTGGATTTGATCTCTTTCGAAAGGCTAGGGGGATTTCCAATAGTCCTGTTAGGCCCAATCGTGTCCGTAAATCTATCGGAAGTGAGCGAACCTACGGCAAGCTTCTTTATAATGAAGATGACATCAAGGCTGAGTTGACTAAGAATGCTAGGCGAGTAGCTGAAAGTGCTCAGAAAACTAAAAAAGTCGGTCGAATTATTGTCATCAAGGTCCGTTATTCGGATTTCTCAACCTTAACCAAGCGTATGACCTTGGACAAATCGACCCAGGATTTCGACACCATCGAAAGGATTGCTCACACCATTTTTGATCAACTGGAGGAAAATAGCAGTGGTGTTCGTCTCTTAGGTGTTACCCTGACAGGTTTAGAGGACCAAGAGGGTAGGCAGTTAGATTTGGATGATTTGGAGTCATGATTTAGAAACAAAACAATATAATAGGTAGAGTTTTGCTTCATACTCTGAAAAGTGACCTTGAAGAATCATCAGACCTATGCTATCTTAAATAGTAACCAATAGAAATGAGGGAATAATCTTAATGAAAAAAGTTCTTACCTATTTAGGACTGATTCTGGCAGCTTGTTTGGTTCTTGTAGCCTGTGCTTCCAATAAACCAGCTGAGAAGAAAAAGGCGACACCAACTCCGACAGAACGTGCTAAAGCTGATGCGACGATTTTGATTGACACCATGCTTGGAAAATCAAGTAACGGTTTTTCAAAACTCTACGGTGAAAATTACGAAACCTGGACTGAAACGAATGTCTTTGAAAAACAGGTTGCAGACACTATTGAAGAGAAGGGGTATACACCGGAAGAAAAGTATACGTTTAAATACATTGAAGGCTATGATGCCAAGACTCCAACTCAAGTACTTTCTAAGTTCCTTAAGGTCCGTCGTAATATGATTGGTAAGATTCAGGACTATAAGCTGAAGGATGTCAAAGTTAAGGGAAATGATGCGACAGTTACCTTTACTTCGCGTTCTGTTAGTGCCTATGGAGCTGCAGCTGCTGTTCGTACTCTCCTTATGAGTCTCTATGACAACGACATTGACAAGTTGAAACAATGGAATCAAGCTGATAACAACGATGTGGAAAAGGGGAAGGCCAAAGATCTCACAACGAAATTCCTTTATGGTGAAAACTTTAACGGTGATTTGACGCAATTTAAGGATATTGATAAAGAAATGTCCTATACACCTTTGACAGGTGCTGATAATCTGGAAAAGACCTTCAAGCTTACCAAAGATGATGGTGGAAACTGGACTATTTCTGTAGAAGATTATAAAGAGCTTGCCGAAGCCTTGGTCGACCATGACGAATCAGGAAGCAGAGCCGTTTACGCCGAACGTATCCATAAGAATTTGTCAGACTATCAACCTGAAGACAGTAGCGACTCAAGCAGTAAGTCATCAGATAAGGATAAGTAGTGTTTTAGTGGATTTGATGTTAAACATGTACGGAAAGCTGTTTTGGACGAAAAGAGTTGTCACATCAGTGGCAACTCTTTTCTATCTTGTTATTCTTCCTCTCACCCCCTATAACCTTTATCTATCACCACTTAGGATTTTATTATTAGACGAGTTGGGATGAAGATGGTAAACTGTTATCACTAACTATTAATGAAAGTATCGAGGAATATAGATATGAAAAAATGGCTTGCAGGTTTAGGGATTCTTGGCTTGTCAGTTTTGACTTTGGCTGCTTGTGGAAACAAGAGTGACGGTAAGGCATCTGGTGAGAAGCAGACGATTACTGTTGCGACAGACTCTGATACGGCGCCTTTCACTTTCAAAAAAGGTGACGACTTCAAGGGGTATGATATTGATTTGGTCAAGGCTATTTTCAAGGACTCTGATAAGTATGAGGTCAAGTTTGTAACGACACCTTTTGATTCCATCTTGACAGGGGTGGATTCTGGACGTTATCAGATTGCGGCTAATGATTTCAACTACAATGAAGAGCGTGCGCAGAAATATGGTTTCTCAGATCCAATTTCACGTTCTAACTATGCCATCACCAGTGCTGAGGGGACCAAGTATACCAGCCTAGACGATTTGTCTGGTAAGACGACAGAGGTGCTTCCTGGCTCTAACTATGCTCAATTGCTTGAAAATTGGAACCATGCCAATGCGGACAAGACACCAATTACAATCAACTACGCTTCTAGCTCAACTGGTCTTTCAACACGTGTTCAACACATTCAAGAAGGAAAAATTGACTTTATCCTTTACGATGCCATTTCGTCTGAGTACATTGTCAAAGATCAAGGCTATAAGTTGGCTGTAAACAAGATTAAAGACGATATCGGTATGAAGACTGATGGTCTTGAATATCTTCTTTTCTCAAATGATAAGCAAGGTAAGGAACTCAAGACTTTTGTCAATAAACGTATCAAAGAGCTCAAGAAGGATGGAACACTTGCCAAACTCAGCAAGGAATACTTCGGTGGCGATTACGTCAGTGATTTGAAATAATACGGTTAAAAGTTGAGACTGCTGTCTCAGCTTTTTGACGTTAATAAAGCTGAATTATCAGTGATATGATTTCCTTATCACTTTGATAAGAAAAGACTATTTCACAGACTTTCTGAGTCGTGCTAAAATGAATATTATAAAATTTATGATAAGATATTTGAACGGTTAGCACTAGGCTAACCGACTTTTTTAGAAAGAAAGGGCGACATTGTGAAAAAGAGTATAGAAGCATTTAATCGGTCACCTTGGTATCTCCAAGTTATCCTTGGCTTGGTTGGTTTGGCAGTAGCTGTTGCTTTAGCCATTCCCTTATCATGGCTAGTGGAAATCCTTTGGGGCTATGTTTTGCAACTGGTTACGGTTGTCTTCAAATGGATTTCATCTTGGATGCCAGCTGGTAAGCTCTTCTCATGGAAGGCTGTCTTCGATGCTGTTCCTAAGATTGTGGAACGCTTGCCTTTAACTTTGGGATTGACTATTGCAGGTGCCTTCTTCGGTTTGATTTTGGCCCTTGTCTTTGCGGTTGTTAAAATCAATCGAGTACGTATCCTTTATCCAATTCAAGCCGTTTTTGTGAGCTTCTTGCGTGGGACACCAATCCTTGTACAACTCATGTTGACTTACTATGGTATTCCACTCTTCCTTCGTTACTTGAATGGTGAGTTCGGCTTAGATTGGAACATTAATGAGATTCCACCAGCTATCTTCGCTATTACAGCCTTTGCCTTTAATGAAGCAGCTTACATGAGTGAGACCATCCGTGCAGCGATTCAGGCTGTTGACGCTGGGGAAATTGAAGCTGCCCGTTCTCTTGGGATGACATCAGCACAAGTTTACCGTCGTGTCATCATTCCAAATGCGGCAGTTATTGCGACACCAAGTTTGATTAACAGTTTGATCGGTTTGACTAAGGGAACATCACTTGCTTTTAGTGCAGGTATCGTCGAAATGTATGCACAGGCTCAAATCTTGGGTGGTGCCGACTACCGTTACTTTGAACGTTATATCTCAGTTGCCCTTGTATACTGGGCAATCTCAATCTTGATTGAGTACATTGGTCGTTCAGTTGAAAATCACATGGCCATTAAGGCTCCTGAAGCGACTGACATTTCTGGCATTGGAGGTGACCACTAATGATTAGTATCAAAAATTTGACCAAAGAATTTTCAGGACAAAAGGTTCTCGATGGCATTGATATTGACATTGAAAAGGGTGAAGTTGTAGCTCTTGTTGGTGCCTCTGGTGCAGGGAAATCAACAATTCTTCGTAGCTTAAACTATTTGGAACAACCTGATTCTGGTACCATTACCATTGATGATTTCAAGGTGGATTTCGAAACAATTACCAAAGAACAAATCCTTACTCTTCGTCGTAAGTTGTCCATGGTGTTCCAACAGTTCAACCTCTTTGAACGTCGTACAGCCTTGGATAATGTTAAGGAAGGTCTTAAGATTGTTAAGAAACTTTCTGACGACGAAGCTACCAAGATTGCTAAAGAAGAGCTCGCTAAGGTTGGGCTTTCTAATCGTGAAAATCACTACCCACGTCACTTGTCAGGTGGTCAAAAGCAACGTGTGGCTTTGGCCCGCGCCCTTGCAATGAAGCCTGATGTGCTCTTGCTTGACGAACCGACATCTGCCCTTGACCCTGAGTTGGTTGGTGAGGTTGAAAAATCAATCGCTGATGCGGCTAAGTCAGGTCAAACCATGATTTTGGTCAGTCACGACATGAACTTTGTTTATCAAGTAGCTGACAAGGTGCTCTTTCTTGAAAAAGGGCATATCCTTGAACAAGGAACACCTGATGAAATCTTTAACCATCCAAAAGAAGAACGAACAAAAGAATTTTTCGCTTCTTATTCAAAACAATATCTTTAAGATGGGATTTTTGTTACAATAGAAAAGGTAGTGGGAGTGGACTACAGTTTAGTCCATAGTCAAAATCCCACAAGGATGATTAGGAACTTTTGAATGTTTCAAAGGCGACTATAGTCCAATCAGAGGCTGCATCGTGCAGTTATTACTAGTCGAATTTAGAGGTTGGAGAATGTTATCTCAGCCTTTTCTATTTCTCACTTTAGGATGATTTATGTTATTAAATATTTTTAAATTTTATCTCTTAGGCCTTGTGATTGCTTTCTTTGTGTGCTTGGTGATTGGTGCCATTTGGCTTGGATGGCGTGCCTTACGTCGTGCAGACAAAACTGTTAAGGAGCGTCAAGGTGCCCTCTATGATGCTATTATGATGTCGATGGTTTCGATTCCAGTTTTGGCATTTGCTTTCATGGCGATTCTTATCGTGCTGAATGCATAATTCTAGCTTTGTTGGCACATTAGGTGTAAGATATCTCTACAAGAAAATCATATAAGGAGTTACTCATGTACGATACAATTGTTATTGGAGCTGGTCCTGCGGGGATGACTGCAGCACTTTATGCAGCTCGTGCCAACCTTAAAGTGGCAACTTTGGAGCAAGGTGCTCCTGGTGGACAGATGAATAACACGTCTGATATTGAAAATTACCCTGGTTTTGAAAGTATTTCTGGTCCAGAATTGTCAATGAAGATGTTTGAACCTTTGGAAAAATTGGGCGTTGAAAATCTTTATGGTATTGTGTCTGGTATCGAAGACAAGGGTGACTATAAAGTTGTCAAAACTGGTGATGAGGAGTACCAAACCAAGACAGTTATCATTGCGACTGGTGCCAAACACCGTCATATTGGTGTTGCTGGTGAAGAAGAGTACAACAGCCGTGGTGTATCTTACTGTGCGGTGTGTGATGGTGCCTTCTTCCGTAATCAAGACCTCTTGGTTGTTGGTGGTGGAGACTCTGCCGTTGAAGAAGGAATTTATTTGACACGCTTTGCCAATAGCGTGACCATTGTTCACCGTCGTGATGAATTGCGTGCCCAAAAGGTTCTTCAAGACCGTGCCTTCGCTAATGAGAAGGTCAAGTTTATCTGGGATTCAGTCGTTGAAGAAATCAAGGGTGATGATATCAAGGTTCGCAGTGTTGATATCAAGAATGTCAAAACTGGTGAGGTGACTAACCACGAATTTGGCGGTGTCTTTGTTTATGTGGGACTTGATCCAGTTTCAGATTACTTGACAGGTCTCGACATCACTGACCAAGATGGTTGGGTAATTACAGATGATAAGATGGCAACACGTATTCCTGGTATCTTTGCCATTGGGGATGTCCGCCAGAAAGACCTTCGCCAAATTACAACAGCCGTAGGAGATGGTGCCACAGCTGGTATCGAAGCCTACAACTACGTGACTGCACTTGGTGATAAGTAAAATAAATGGAAACTCGGGAGGTTCTCGAGTTTTTTGTGTGGTCTTGTAGGTATTTAGCATGACTAGATTTTTTTGTGGCAACATCTATGTGTAATTTTTTGTTATAATAGAAAAGTCTTACTAAAAATCAGTAAAAACGAGGTGACCAACTTGCGTGTTGTAGCAGGTGATTTTGGCGGGCGTCCGCTTAAAACGTTAGAAGGCAAAACGACTCGTCCAACAACGGACAAGGTCAAGGGTGCCATTTTCAATATGATTGGTCCATTCTTTGATGGAGGGCGTGTTTTGGATCTTTTTTCTGGGAGCGGCAGCCTGGCTATTGAGGCTATCAGTCGTGGTATGTCGTCTGCTGTCCTCGTGGAAAAGGATCGTCGGGCACAGGTTGTTATTCAGGAAAATATCAAGATGACCAAGAGTGAGAAGCAGTTTCAGCTTTTGAAGATGGATGCAGCGCGTGCATTGACACAATTGACAGGTCAATTTGACTTGGTGCTTTTAGATCCACCTTATGCCAAAGAGCAGATTGTGGCTAATATTACTCAGTTAGAGGAGCAAGGGCTCTTGGCTGAAGAAGTTATGTTGGTTTGCGAGACGGATAAGGCTGTGGACTTGCCTGAAGAAATTTCAAACTTTGGGATTTGGAAGCAGAAAACCTATGGTATCAGTAAGGTGACCGTTTACGTGCGTTAGCCTTTGATAGGGAAGTTGTAGAAAGGAATGCTATGACAAGGATTGCTATGTTTACGGGGTCTTTTGATCCAATTACCAATGGGCATATGGATATTATTGCCAGAGCCAGAAAGCTCTTTGATGAGCTCTATATTGGACTATTTTATAATAAAAATAAGCAGGGCTTCTGGGACATTGAGACTCGCAAGCGTATCTTGGAAGAGGTTGTAGCAGATCTTCCCAATGTCAAGGTTATAACGGCTCACGATAGTCTGGCTGTAGATGTTGCCAGAGATCTTGGGGTGACTTATCTGGTTAGAGGTCTTCGCAATGCGACAGATTTTGACTATGAGGCTAATATGGATTATTTCAATAAGTGGCTGGCGCCTGAGCTTGAAACGGTTTATTTGATTGCTAGTCATGAGGTGACGCCAGTGTCATCGAGTCGTGTGCGTGAGTTGATTTATTTTGAGGGGGACATTAGTTCTTATGTTCCGCAAGCAGTTGTTAAGGAAGTGGAGGCCAAGCGTGGCAAACAAGAACGAATCTAAATCACTATTAGGGAAAATTTGGCGTATTAAGTGGTGGTTGCTAAGTATTTTTACGGTACTTTTCCTCCTCTTTTCCCTCTTTTTCCCGCTAAATAATTATTATGTTGAGCTTCCAGGTGGGGCTTTTGATACTAAGGAAGTCTTGACTGTAGATATGAAAGCTGATGATTCAAAAGGATCCTACAATTTTGTGGCGGTGGCTCAAACCAAGGCAACTTTGGCCCTCATGCTCTATGCTCAGCTTAATGATTTTGCAAAGCTTCAAACGGCTGAAGAGGCGACTGGAAATTACTCTGATGAAGATTTCATGCGTATCAATCAATTCTACATGGAGACTTCCCAAAACCAGGCGATTTATCAGGGCTTGACTCTGGCTGGTAAGGAGGCTAGCTTGGAGTATATGGGTGTTTATGTGCTTCAGGTGGCTGATGATTCTAGTTTCAAGGGTGTCCTTAATATTGCGGATACGGTGACGGCTGTCAATGGCAAGACCTTTGACAATTCTACTGACTTGATTAAATACGTCCAAGGACTTAAGTTGGGTTCAAAAGTCAAGGTTACTTATACGACAGAGGACAAAGAAAAGACTGCTACTGGTAAGATCATTAAGATTGCTAATGGTAAAAATGGTATCGGTATTGGTTTGACGGATCATACTGAGGTCAAGAGTCCTGAAAACGTGAAGTTTAAACTTGATGGTGTCGGTGGACCAAGTGCGGGACTTATGTTTACTTTGGCTATTTACGATCAGGTGTCTGGTCAAGACCTCAAGGCTGGCCGTAAAATTGCTGGAACAGGCACTATTGAAAAGGATGGAGCTGTCGGTGATATCGGTGGGGCCTACCTCAAGGTGAAATCAGCGGCTGATAGTGGCGCAGATATTTTCTTCGTGCCAAATAATCCAGTAACTAAGGAAATGAAAAAGGCTGATCCGGATGCCAAGACTAACTATCAAGAGGCCAAGGAAGCTGCCAAGAAACTGGGGACCAAGATGAAAATTGTCCCTGTTAAAACAGCTCAAGAAGCTATTGATTATTTGAAAAAGACTAAATAAGAAGAGAGAGTAGGACAGGCAGAAATCCATGATTTTTGTCCTAGTCTTACTCTCTTTTTAAGGTCAAAGTGTTATAATAGTCTTTATGAAAAAACGTTATAGAACAGTCAATGATTACTATCGTGAAATTTTTGGCGAAAAGATTTTCAAACTTCCTATAGATGCGGGCTTTGATTGTCCCAACCGTGATGGCACAGTGGCCCACGGTGGCTGTACCTTTTGTACGGTATCAGGGTCTGGGGACGCCATTGTAGCTCCTGAGGCGCCGATTCGTGAGCAGTTTTATCATGAGATTGACTTTATGCACCGCAAGTGGCCAGAAGTTCAGAAATATCTGGTTTATTTTCAAAATTTTACCAATACCCACGCTCCGCTTGAGGTTATCAAGGAACGCTACGAACAGGCTATCAATGAGCCTGGTGTTGTTGGCATCAATATCGGTACCCGCCCAGACTGTTTGCCAGATGATGTGATTGATTATCTGGCAGAACTCACAGAACGTATGCATGTGACTGTTGAACTTGGTTTGCAGACGACTTATGAAGAAACGTCAGAACTCATTAACCGAGCACACAGCTATGAACTCTACGTGGAGACCGTGAAGCGTCTGCGTGAGCGTGCACCAAAGGCTGAAATTGTATCGCACCTGATTAATGGATTGCCAGGGGAAACCCACGAGATGATGGTGGAAAATGTTCGCCGTTGTGTGACGGACAATGACATTCAGGGAATCAAACTCCACCTCCTCCACCTGATGACCAATACGCGTATGCAAAGAGATTACCACGAGGGGCGTCTTAAATTGCTGAGTCAGGAAGAGTATGTGTCCATCATCTGTGACCAGTTGGAAATCATCCCTAAGGATATCGTCATTCATCGGATTACTGGTGATGCGCCGCGAGATATGTTGATTGGTCCTATGTGGAGTCTCAACAAGTGGGAAGTCCTTAATGCCATTGACAAAGAGATGGAACGTCGTGACTCATGGCAAGGGTGCAAAGTCGTTAGCGAGAAGGAGGAAAAAGCATGATTAAACGACCCATTCATCTATCTCATGACTTTTTAGCAGAAGTGCTGGATGATGAGAGTGTAGCTATCGATGCGACCATGGGAAACGGCAATGATACAGCCTTTCTGGCTGGCCTTGCCAAGAAGGTTTATGCCTTTGACGTGCAGGAGCAGGCGCTTGAAAAGACCAGTCAACGCTTGTCAGACCTGGGAATTGAAAATGCGGAACTCATTTTAGATGGTCACGAAAATCTGGACCATTATGTCACGGAACCTATTCGAGCAGCTATTTTCAATCTGGGCTACCTGCCATCTGCAGACAAAAGTGTCATCACTAAGCCCCATACGACTCTTGAGGCAATTGAGAAAATTCTTGACCGCTTAGAGGTTGGTGGGCGCTTGGCTATTATGATTTACTACGGTCATGATGGTGGTGATATGGAGAAGGATGCTGTGCTTGAGTACGTTATCGGTTTGGACCAGCGTGATTTTACAGCCATGCTTTACCAACCTCTTAATCAAATTAATACCCCACCATTTTTGGTGATGTTGGAGAAGTTACAATGATTACAGATATTAAAGAAAAGCTTGCAGATATGCAGGCCAAATATATAGATAAGCAAAGTGCTGAGGGTACTTTGAATAAGGTTGATAATCGTAAAACGGCTAAAATTAAGAAAAAGTTAGCTAGTCTTGAGGTCGAACGTTGCCATAAACTTTTGGCCAAGGAAGATGTCACTGCCATAGATAAAAAAATTAGTAAGCAAAAAGAACTATTCTCAAACTGTTGTCATAAGGAAGGGTAGGAGGAGCTATGCATTTATCATTAGCTTTGCTTGTTCTTCTTTTTAGCTTGATTTTATCGAACGTTATCAACCGTGTCTTTCCACGTCTTCCCTTACCTTTGATTCAAATTATTTTTGGAGTGGGTATCGGTTTTCTTTTTAAGGGACGTACTTTCGAGCTTGAAACGGAACTTTTTCTGGCCTTTATTATTGCTCCCTTGCTGTTTCGTGAGGGTGAAGAAAGTGATATTACCAGTATTTTACGTAACTGGAAACTCATTCTATTTTTGATTTTTCCAGTCATCTTCGTGTCTACGCTGGGAATCGGTTATCTTGCTAAGGCTGTCTTGCCTGCCTCAGTGCCTTTGTCTGCCTGCCTAGCCATTGGGGCAGCCCTTGGACCAACGGATTTGGTGGCCTATTCAGCTATTTCTAAACGCTTTAGTTTTCCAAAGTGGATTAGCTATATTTTGCAGGGTGAAGGACTCCTAAACGATGCCTCTGGCTTGGTTGCCTTTCAGGTGGCGGTGACCGCTTTGACAACGGGTGCTTTCTCCCTCCTTGATGCGAGCTGGAATTTGGTTATTTCTGTTATTGGTGGTTTTTTGGTTGGCTTGATTACAGCCTTATTTAATCGTCTCTTTTTGACCATTTTGGATAATATGGATGCTGCAGATGTCACAGGTGCTCTCTTACTAGAGTTGGTACTACCGATTTCCTCTTACTTTGTAGCCGAGGAAATTCATGCTTCCGGAATTATTGCTGTTGTCGTAGCAGGGATTTCACTTGCCAGTCGCTTTAAAAAAATCACTGTTTTTGATGCCAAGTTGGATAGTGTTTCCCATACGATTTGGGGAACCATTACCTTCATGCTTAATGGCATGGTCTTTTTCCTCTTGGGAACAGAACTTCCAACCCTAGCAGCCCCAGTACTGCGTAGCACTACCTACGATAATCTCTGGATGCTTCTTGCTATCGTCCTTTTAACAGCGACCATGTTTGGCATTCGTTTTGTTATGATTAGTGCGGTATTTGCCCAAAGAGCTTGGAGGGCCAAACGATCACTGAAAAAAATCTGGAAGGGTGCAACTCTTTTAACCTTTTCTGGTGTCAAAGGAACGGTCTCAATTGCAACCATCCTTTTGCTTCCGGTTGCCAATATGACGGCTTTGGAACATAGTCTCTTGCTCTTTACGGTAGCGGGTGTCACTTTATTAAGTTTCTTAACAGGTATCCTAGTCCTACCTAAGCTAGCCACTGGACCAGCGCACACAACCAACCATTATATGCAGATTGCCATTCTTAATGATGTGGTCGGTGAGTTGGAAAAAGATCTAAAACAGTCAACTAATCAAGGAGCTGTCTATGCTACTATTGACAACTACAATCAACGCTTGGAAGATTTAATCTTGGAGCAGGAATCAAATAATGTCAAAGAAGAGTTGGCTAATATCCGAGTCATGATTATGGAAATTGAGAGTGAGGGTCTGGAATATGCCTACAAGAAGGGTAAGATTTCAGAACTCGAATACAATCTCTACCAACGTTATATCAAGAGCTTAGAGCGTCGTATTAACCGTGGTTTTGTCTCTAGTCTTTCTTACGCTCTAGCTGTCTTTGTGCGTGGCCTTCGTAGATTGTTGCACTTGGCTCTTACTTTCAAGTTTCGTATTAATCAGGATGAAACTAGGAGGGGTCCTAGGTTGACGGAAGAAAACCGTGACCATATGGCTGAACTTTATTTAACAAATACGGAGCAGATTTTAGAAGCCTTGAGTAATCTGGAAGGTGTTTATCATTCAGAACTCTTGTCTTATTTGAAGCGTAATCGACTTCAAGAGGCTGAGATTATTCAATCAGGTGCCTTTGTTGAGAGGGTTATCACTCACCTTCATCCAGACAATGTCGACGAAATGTTGCGAGGCTACTATTTGGAACGTAAGGTTATCAACGAGTACGAGCAGGCTGAGCTTATCTCTAGCCGTTATGCCAAGCAGCTTCGTAAGGAAGTCAATACTTTGGAGGATTACTCTCTCAAAGAAACTAGCAACACTTTAACCTATGATATGATTAATCTGGCTCGAGGTCGAGCTTAAGTGAAGAAGCCAAGATTTTTCTTGGCTTCTTTTTAATGTCTCTCTTTTTCATTATCGTGGTTTGGAAAAAGAAAGCCCAGTCCTAGGCATGTTAGGATTCCTGCAACAATCAGGATACTGTTTGAGATAGGGAGCAAGTCATAGATTGCATTAGCAATCATTAAACCAATCAAAGTACTCATGAGGTTAGATTTATAATCTTTTTTGATAAGATTTTCTATTGCAAAGAAAGCAAAAAGAGCGACTGGAAAGAGTGGCCAAAGGGACACCTCCAATTTTGGGAAGCCGAGAATACTGTAAGTAATAACTGTTACTGCTGTACCGATTAATCCAATACCTATTACTTTAGTCATGTTTTTACCTCGTTTTCTATATCTGAAAGATATTTTGCTTTAACACCTACTAAATTATCAAAAGGTTAACTTGCGGACAATATCATTTGTCTATGTGGTTCATTCTAGAATCTATTCGGTCAAAAAAGGAGCGTTTTGTAATCAAGCAAAGAAAAGAGGAAATATTTTACTGTAAAGGAAAACGCTTACATAAAAAGGAGTATAATGATATTGAAAGATGTTTTCTCTAAGATTAAATGAAAGGTGGGGTGGTTGTATGTCCAGAAAAACTTGGTATTATATACTTATCTTTTTTGAAGTATTGTTAGCTCTTTCTATGCTTAGGTCTTATGGTTTGCATTTTGAGTATGAAACGCTCAATTTTGTATCTGTACTAAGTTCTCAACTTCCACAGCAAGTCGTTTTAGTATGGTTTGTTTTTAGGCTTTTGAAGGACAAGCGTAAAGCTGAGGGCGTCTTAGCTGTGCTTGCCTTCCATATTTGTCAGCTAGTTACCTATTTCATAATACCGGCTTCCATTTTTAAGCCTTGGTTGGTTTCCCCAGTTTTAACTATTATGTGCCTAATTTGGCTTGTCATTACGATTAGGAAGACAGAGCTTCCAACACTCTTAGCCTCCCTTAAAAGTTCGTCAGCTTGGCAGTCCTCTGTTCCCCTTATTGGCCTAGGAATGGTCGCCGTAGTATGGAGCACACACTATATAAATATTGATTTAGAAGATTTAACTAGTCTTACTTCCATACTGTATCCTATACTAGAGTGTGCCAGTATCTTCCTACTACTTAACTTGATGACTGAAAAAACTCAAAAGAAATTAAGAATTTCTTCAATCCTTATCATAGTTACTAGTTTACTTGAGTTGGTTTATGGTTTCTTGGTTGACCATATCATTACTGATGTCTCTCTTTTTCTACTAGTAGTATCATCCTATCTTGTCTATCGTACAAACGGCAACACTTCCACACTAGTTGAAAAATGGCAGAAGAAGTATGGGGTTGAGTTGAGTGAAGATGATCTGCTGGTGGAGAAAAGAACCAAACCAGTCATTGAAAAGCGTAAGGTTTATGATTATGCGGAGAGCCAAAGACAACCAAATCCTCAAAGTCTTCATTCTCCTTGGCTTTGGACAGCTTTTATTCTATCCTTGAGGAATTTAGTTTTTAATATAATTGCAGTTTTCAATTATCCTACTGATGAAACCAATCCCTTAGCAGGTATCGGTTGGTTTATGTACTTCATCGTGATGATTCCATTAATTATTATTCCTACTGTGATGCTTCCAAATGCCATAAGAACTGCTGACAAAAACCGTCTATATATAGTTGCTATGTTATTTATTTTAGTTGCAAGAAGCTCTATAGAACAGCTCATCGTTCCAGCCTTAATTTTGTACGGTGTATCGAAAATAAAAGAGGAGTAGCCATAAAACAACAAGTCCCCTAGACCTTATCTGGGGGACTTGTTTCTTTGAGCGATTTTTATAGAAGAGGGTTAATGTAAAAACGATGGTCGTCAATTGGGATAATTTGAACAGGATTTTGGTAGAAGTCAGCTAGAACTTCCGGTGTGATAATATCGTTTTTTGGTCCTTGTGCCACGATTCTTCCCTGACGGAGTAGGAGAATGTGGTCCATTTTTTCAGTAATCTCTTCAGCGTGGTGGGTGACGTAAAGAACCAATGGAGCATGTGGAAGCGAGGTGATACGGTCAATCTGACGTAAGAGTTTTTCGCGGGCAAATAGGTCCAAGCCAACAGTCGCTTCGTCAAGGATAATGATGTCAGGATCTTCCATGAGACTGCGAGCAATCAAACAAATTTGTTTTTCTCCTTGAGACAGGCCATGGTATTTACGACCTATCAAATCTCCAGCACCAAGTGAGGTCAGCATGTCCTTGGCTTCTTGCAACTCCTTATCCCCATATGCCTTGTAGAGGATTGAGCTCTTGTATTTACCAGTAAGGACGATTTTTTCAGCAGTCATATGCTTAGGCAAACGCTCAGTGATGAAGGAGCTGACGATACCGATATGTTGACGAAGACCTGTGATGTCTCCATTCCCAAAGGTGTAGCCTAGTATCTCAGCCTTTCCCTCAGAAGGGAAGAATTCAGCTGTCAACAAACGTAGGAGGGTTGATTTTCCAGCACCGTTAAGTCCCAGGATAGCCCAGGTTTGTCCTTTTTCAACTGTCCAGTTAAGATCAGACAAAAGTGTTTTTCCTTGGCGGGCCAAGCTGACATTTTCTAAGCGTATAAGTGACATAAGTCTCTCCTTCGATGATAAATTACTCTAATTATAGCATAAAATAGGAACCTATATTGGGAAATTGTGATATAATGGAAGTCAGAATTTTTTTAGAGGAGAAGAAAAAATGGAAGACTCCAGTGGTCAGTCCTTATTATTTCAATCTATTTTATTACTAATATTAACCTTGCTTACGGCCTTTTTCTCAGCATCAGAGATGGCTTTAGTATCACTAAACCGTTCACGTGTGGAACAAAAGGCTGAAGAAGGCGACAAGAAATTTATTCGCCTGCTCAAGGTTCTTGAAAATCCAAATAACTTCTTATCAACCATTCAAGTTGGTATTACCTTTATCAGTCTCTTACAAGGGGCTAGTCTCTCCGCTTCACTAGGTGCAGTGATAGCGACTTGGTTTGGTCATGCAGCCTGGGCTAAGACAGCAGGTAGCATGATTTCTTTGGTTGTCTTGACCTATATCTCGATTGTTTTTGGGGAACTTTATCCTAAACGTATTGCTATGAACCTCAAGGAAAATCTAGCCATCTACTCAGCACCAGTTATTATTGTTACGGGTAAGATTGTTAGTCCCTTTGTTTGGATTCTTTCAGCATCGACAAATCTTGTGTCTCATTTGACGCCTATGACCTTTGATGATGCGGATGAGCAGATGACTCGGGATGAGATTGAGTACATGTTGGCCAAGAGTGAAGATACACTTGAGGCTGAAGAAATTGAAATGCTCCAGGGGATTTTCTCTCTTGATGAATTGATGGCACGTGAGGTTATGGTCCCTCGTACAGATGCCTTCATGATTGATATTGAAGACAATACTCAAGAAAATATCCAAGCTATTCTCAAGGAAAGTTTCTCTCGTATCCCTGTTTACGAGGATGACAAGGATAAGATTATCGGTGTCATTCATACTAAAAACCTTCTAAAAGCAGGTTTTGAACTTGGTTTTGAAAATATCAAACTTCGTCGAATCATGAACGAACCTCTCTTTGTTCCAGAGACTATCTTCGTAGATGATCTCTTGGCGGCCTTTCGTAACACCAATAATCAGATGGCTATCTTGCTTGATGAATACGGTGGCGTTGCTGGTCTTGTTACCTTCGAGGACCTTTTGGAAGAAATCGTTGGTGAGATTGACGACGAAACAGATAAAACTAGTGTGGAAGTTCGTGAAATTGGTGAGAATACTTATATTGTCGAAGGAGCTATGACTCTTAACGACTTCAATGAACATTTTGATACAGAACTTGAGAGTGATGACGTTGATACTATCGCAGGTTATTATTTGACTGGTGTGGGGGCCATCCCAACTCAAGAAGTCAAGGAACACTATTCAGTTATCAACAAGGACAAACACCTCGAGTTTATCAATGATAAGGTTAAGGATGGTCGTGTAACCAAACTTAAGGTAATCATCACAGCCGCTCCAGAAGAAGCAGAAGAATAGTTTTCTACATGTTTTTATTAGAAAATATTGAAACTTAAAAGCGACTATTTACTAATTAGGCACTTTCTCTCATTATGAGTGAAAGTGCTTTTTCTTATCTATCTTGGAATATCCGCTTATCAAAATAATAAGATTAGAAAACGCCTATAAAGTACGTTATAAAGCCTTTTTTACCTATCCAAACTGCTAGACTTTGTCATAAAAGGAACTATAATTTTGGAGATACTCTAACATATTTTAGCGTATTGATAGATTTAGAATAAAAATAAATAAGATTTTAATTAAAACAGTCTTTTATTACTTTTTTTATGGTAGAATATAAATTAACTGATAAATGAAAAAAAGGAGAATCTTAATGGCTTCTAAAAAATCTATATATAGTAGCTTGCTTTTACTCACCCTTAGCCTAGGAGCTTTTGTACCAGTAACTTCTTTTGCGGACGACGGTATTGCGACAAATGATGCTGTTCTTACACAACCAACGACAGATCGTGCAGCAACAGGTCCTTCAACAGCCCCAAGTGATGGTGACTTGGCTCGTAGCAATGATTCAAACACAGGTGCGGCAACGCCAACAACACCAACACCTACAGTTCCTGAAGTACCAGCTGAACCAACAACACCAGCAACTCCAGAAACACCTGCGACACCGGCTCCAACAGCTGATTCATCTACAAAACCAGCTGATAAACCAACTGAGAAACCAGCCGATAAGCCGGAAGACCCAGCTTCAGCAACTGATAAAGGGACAAGCGAAGCACCTCAAAACCCTGAAACTCCAGCAGTGAATGTTAATGGACAACCTGTTGTTACTGTAACACCGACAGCTCCAGTTATCACTGCAGCTGGCCAAACAATTGTGTCTACACAAAATAGCCAAATTGTTATCGCTAACACTGATGGTACAACAAGTGTTGTTGCTCCTGAAACAGTAGGATTCAAAGTGAACGCTGACGGTACATTGACTGGTAAAGATGCTAAAGGTAAGGAAGTTACACTTCCTAAGACTGGTGAAGCATCAACAGTAATCTTGACAATGGTAGGAACATTCTTCCTTGCTGCTGCAGCCTTTTTGGGGCTTAAGAAACGTGCCTAGTAATATAGATGATAAAAGACTGGATTTTTCCAGTTTTTTTGTTTTTCTTCTGGTATAGTATAGATATTCCTTAATTTCAGATGTATTATAGTATAACCTTTGCCTGAATTCAGGCAGATATGGAGCATGTTTCTGATAAAAGAGGTATAATAAAAACATGTAAAAAGCGTTTTCAAGGAGGCTGCCATGGCAGAAATTGATTACAGTCAGGTGACTGGACTTGTTCATTCAACCGAAAGTTTTGGATCCGTAGATGGTCCTGGTATCCGTTTTATTGTTTTCATGCAAGGCTGTAAGATGCGTTGCCAATATTGTCATAACCCAGATACTTGGGCTATGGAGTCAAATAAGGCTGTTGAACGTACAGTTGAAGATGTCTTAGATGAGGCTCTTCGTTTCCGTCATTTCTGGGGTGAGCATGGTGGTATCACTGTATCAGGTGGTGAGGCCATGCTTCAGATTGATTTTGTCACTGCCCTCTTTACAGAGGCTAAGAAGCTAGGGATTCATTGTACGCTTGATACTTGTGGGTTTGCTTACCGCAATACTCCTGAGTATCATGAAGTTGTTGACAAACTTTTGGCTGTTACTGACTTGGTCCTACTTGACATCAAAGAGATTGATCCTGAACAACACAAGTTTGTGACCCGTCAACCTAATAAAAATATTTTGGAATTTGCTCAATATCTGTCTGATAAACAAGTTCCAGTCTGGATTCGCCATGTTTTGGTACCTGGTTTGACAGACTTTGACGAACACTTGGTTAAGCTTGGTGAGTTTGTAAAAACCTTGAAAAATGTCGATAAATTTGAAATTCTTCCCTATCATACAATGGGTGAGTTCAAATGGCGTGAGCTCGGTATTCCATATCCTTTGGAAGGGGTCAAACCACCAACGGCAGATCGGGTTAAAAATGCCAAAGCTCTCATGCACACTGAAACGTATCAAGAGTATAAAAATCGTATCGGTGTTAAAACCTTGGATTGAAAAAGAAGCTCTTGACAAGAGCTTTTTAACTTTGCTATTATTTAGGGAGCAATAAAGAGTAGGTAAATTATGTTTCGTATTTTAAAATTTGATGATGACTTTGTTTATCTCAGTCATCCTGACGGGCGACTTAAGAAAATAGATCGCACGCTTTTTGATTTTGATATAAAATTAGGAGACCGTATTGATGTCTACCAAGATGGGGACTTGACCGTTGTTACTCCGGCAGAAGTTCAAACGGACTTGAGCTTAGAGGGAGACAAATCTGTTAAATCACACCTCTTGCAAGGAATTTTAGATCTTTTCCTTGAGACTCTTAATATTCACAACAATCATTTGGGTGACTTGAAGAAGATTTTCACGCAATTATTGATTACACTCTTCATGGCTTGGAGCTTGCTAGGTGTTATTCTGGTTGAGATTCTTCTTTTCGCAGAATCGATTATTGTTTTCCTATGGAGACTCTTAGTTCGTCTTATTAAGTGGATGCATATTAAAGACAACACTAAGGTCTTGATTGATGAGACGCAAAAACGTCATGCTAAGCGTGAGCGTCAAAAAGCTCAAAGACTTGAGCAGGAAAGACGTCGTCAGGAAGAGCTAGAAGAACGTGAATACCTTCGTGAAACAGAACGTCAAAAGGAACTCATGATTGTTGAAGCTAGCCTTAGTCAGGAAGCAGAGCGTGAGAGCCTTTCAACTAGCCTTGCTTTGGAGCAAGCAGGTGCCTCAAGTCAATCTGCTAGTGAAGACTTGGTCGAAGAAAGTCAGTCAACTTCAGAGTCAGAAGTGATGTCTGAATCAGCAAAGTCTGAAAAATAGAACAAAAAAGAACCGAGATTATAACTCTCAGTTCTTTTTTGTATGAGAAAAGCACCAGAGGTGCTTGTGAGAGGTGACTAAAGTGTTTTTTCAGAGTCACGAACAATGAGCAAGTCAACTTTTGCGTGACGGAGAATGTATTCAGAAGATGAACCAATAAGCAAGCGTTCAAAAGTATTGAGACCAGTGGCACCAACCATAATAAGGTCAACATTTTCCTTATCAGGGATATCAACAGCCAAGAGGCTCTTAGGATTACCGAACTCAATAACTTTGCGAATCTTGGTTAAACCAGCTTCTCTGGCTTGGCGTTCAAAGTCAGCCAAAACAGCTTTAGCTTCGTCTTCTAGTTTTTCATAGATATAAGAGTCGAAAGTCGCAACGCTTTGAAGGGCGCGTGTATCGATAACGTGTACCAATAGTAACTGAGCATTATTACGTTTTGCAACGTGCACACCTTTAATAAAGGCCAGTTCTGATTCGTAAGAACCGTCGATAGCTACCATAATACGTTCATATTGTTGAGACATAAGCTCTACCTCCTATCTTTAGCTTTATTATACTCCTTTAATCTAAAAAATGAAAGCGTTGTTATGGATTTTCTGAAATCTTTTTTTGACTGCTTACTTTAGGATGTCTGTAGTAATGTGAAGATTTCAGTATTATCTAAAAATTGAAGATTGCATGAAAAAGAGGTATAATACAATCTGTTATTAGCTTCGTAAGAAACATGATAATTAAACAATAGGAAGACAAGTCTTCAGAAATGATACCAAATGGCTGAGCCTAAATAAAGTTGGTGTCAATAAAAGTGGAAATCCCCATCAGGTGTTGAATTTTCTTATTTTATGCTAGATGTATCTGCTTTTAGTATCTTTTGAAAGGATTAACTTATGAAAACATTTGATAAATCATCAAAGTTGGAACACGTTGCCTATGATATTCGTGGACCAGTTTTGGATGAAGCCAACCGTATGATTGCTAACGGTGAAAAGATTCTTCGTCTTAATACGGGAAATCCTGCGGAATTTGGCTTTACAGCACCGGATGAAGTCATTCGTGATTTAATTATGAATGTTCGTAACAGTGAAGGGTATTCGGATAGTAAAGGGATTTTCTCAGCTCGTAAGGCGATTATGCAGTATTGCCAGTTAAAGGGATTCCCAAATGTAGATATTGATGATATTTATATTGGTAATGGTGTTTCAGAGATGATTTCCATATCTATGCAGGCCTTGCTTGATGATGGAGATGAAGTCTTGGTCCCAATGCCAGATTATCCTCTTTGGACAGCCTGTGTCAGTCTAGCAGGCGGTAATGCCGTACACTATGTCTGTGATGAAAAATCTAACTGGTATCCAGATATTGATGATATCAAATCAAAGATTACATCAAATACTAAGGCAATTGTAGTCATCAATCCCAATAATCCTACAGGTTCGCTCTATCCTAAGGATGTTCTTGAACAGATTGTGGATATTGCTCGACAAAATGATTTGATTATCTTTGCGGATGAGATTTATGACCGCTTGGTTATGGATGGTAAGAAACATACTGCAATCGCTAGTCTTGCACCAGATGTCTTCTGCGTGTCTATGAATGGTCTTTCTAAGTCTCACCGCATCTGTGGTTTCCGTGTGGGTTGGATGGTTCTCTCTGGACCTAAAAAGAATGTCAAAGGCTATATTGAAGGGCTTAATATGTTGGCTAACATGCGTCTCTGTGCCAATGTGCTCTCTCAACACGTTATTCAGACTTCACTTGGTGGCTACCAATCCGTTGATGAGCTCTTGATTCCTGGTGGGCGTATCTATGAACAACGTGAGTTTATCACGAATACCGTAAACGCTATTCCAGGGCTATCAGCTGTTAAGCCAGATGCAGGGCTTTACATCTTCCCTAGGATTGACCGTAACATGTATGATATTGAAGATGATGAAGAATTCTGTCTTCGTCTCTTGAAGAAGGAGAAGGTTCTCCTAGTTCCAGGTAAAGGCTTTAACTGGAATGAACCAGATCACTTCCGTATTGTCTATCTTCCTCGAGTGGAAGAGTTGGCTGATCTCGGTAATAAAATCGAACGAGTCTTGTCATATTACAAGCGCTAATTCCTTAAAAAACTGGACAATAATGCTTGTCCGGTTTTTATTGTTTCTAAAAGGGAGATATATTTGGGAAAATCCGAACATTCTTCCTAAAAATGCCATAATATACTTAATATAATGAATAGTAGAATAATAAATAATTTTCAGACAATTGTTTGCAATTTCTGGGTTAAGTGTGCTATAATGATAGGGCTAGTGAGTCTTGACGCAGAAGATTAGTACAAGGCTTGATATTATTATGACTACAATAGAAAGTGAAGACAATAAATATGGCAAATTTGCTGGCTAAAACACGTAAAATTACATCTATCTTGCAACGCTCAGTAGACAGCTTGGAAGGAGATCTTCCATACAACAACATGGCTGCTCAATTGGCGGATATCATTGATTGTAACGCTGCTATCGTTAATGGTGGTGGTGCTCTCCTTGGTTTTGCCATGAAGTACAAAACCAACAATGATCGAGTGGAAGAGTTTTTTGAAGCTAAACAACTTCCAGAAGAATACACACGTGGTATCAGCCGTGTTTATGATACTCAAGAAAACATTGGTATTGACAGTGACTTGACCATTTTCCCAGTGGAGTCAAAAGATGACTTCCCAGATGGTTTGACTACAATTGCCCCTATCTATGGTGGTGGTATGCGTCTTGGTTCTTTCATCATTTGGCGTAACGATCATGATTTTGTGGATGAAGATCTTATCTTGGTTGAGATAGCCTCTACGGTAGTTGGGTTGCAGTTGTTGAACCTTCAAACAGAGAACTTGGAAGAAACGATTCGTAAACAAACAGCTATTAACATGGCTATTAATACCTTGTCTTACTCAGAAATCAAGGCAGTTTCAGCTATCTTGAACGAGTTGGACGGTTTGGAAGGTCGCTTGACAGCATCTGTTATCGCTGACCGTATTGGAATTACGCGTTCAGTTATCGTTAATGCCCTTCGTAAGTTGGAATCAGCTGGTATTATTGAGAGCCGTTCACTCGGTATGAAAGGGACTTATCTTAAAGTCCTTAACGAAGGTATCTACGACAAATTGAAAGAATACGAATAAGAAGAATACTGAAAGAGAGTGAGGTAGGAGGACCTGCCCCACTTTTTTAAAAGGAGAAAGTAGCATGACAAAGGCATTGATATCAATTGATTACTCTTATGATTTTGTGGCAGATGATGGGAAGTTGACGGCTGGTAAGCCTGCCCAAGCCATTGAAGATCGTATTGCTCAGGTAACTCAAGAAGCCTATGACAATGGGGATTATATCTTTGTTGCCATGGATCGACATGATGAAGGAGATACCTTCCATCCTGAGACTAAACTCTTTCCACCTCACAACATTGCAGGGACATCTGGGAGAGAACTTTATGGTAAGTTAGCTAGTGTATATGATGCCATCAAGGACGACCATCGTGTCTTTTGGATGGACAAGCGACACTATTCAGCCTTTTCCGGAACGGATTTAGATATTCGTTTACGTGAGCGTCGTGTGACGACAGTTGTTTTGACGGGAGTTTTAACAGATATTTGTGTGTTACATACGGCCATTGATGCTTATAATTTGGGCTATGATATCGAGGTGGTAGAGAGTGCAACAGCCTCCTTGACACCTGAAGCTCATGACTTTGCTATCGGGCATTTTAAAAATGTGCTTGGAGCAACAATTGTGGAGTAAGAGTTAGTTCTTACTCTTTTTTATCATTGTCATAATGGAGAGAGGATTGAGAGTGGGAATCTGTCCCACTCTCAATTTTTTGTCTAAAATCATAGGATAGTATCAGTTTTTCGTAGTTTACTATAAGAAAGCGATTCCAGATTAGTATATACTATTACTGAAATAAAATCATAAGAGGTAGAATAATGACTAAAAAATTAACTTTTCCTGATGGATTTTTGTGGGGTGGAGCGACAGCAGCCAACCAATGTGAAGGTGCCTATGATGCTGATGGGCGTGGTTTAGCCAATGTTGACGTGGTGCCAATTGGTGAGGATCGCCTTTCCATTATCACTGGACGTCGCAAGATGTTTAATTTTGAGGATGGTTATTTTTATCCAGCTAAGGAAAGCATCGATATGTACCACCGTTACAAGGAAGATATTGCTCTCTTTGGTGAAATGGGCTTTAAGACTTATCGACTTTCTATTGCTTGGTCACGTATTTTTCCTAAGGGTGATGAGGCTGAGCCAAATGAAGCTGGGCTTGCCTTTTACGAGGACCTCTTCAAGGAATGTCACAAGCATGGCATTGAACCTTTGGTGACGATCACACACTTTGATTGTCCAATGCACTTGATTACCGAGTATGGAGGATGGCGTAATCGTAAGATGCTTGGCTTCTATGAAAATCTTTGCCGTACCCTTTTCACACGCTTTAAAGGTTTGGTTAAGTACTGGCTCACTTTCAATGAAATCAACATGATTCTCCATGCCCCATTTATGGGAGCAGGACTCTGCTTTGAAGAGGGTGAGAATGAGGAGCAGGTTAAATATCAGGCTGCTCACCATGAGTTGGTAGCCTCAGCTATGGTGACGAAATTGGCTCATGAGATTGACCCTGAAAATAAGGTCGGTTGTATGTTGGCAGCAGGTCAATATTATCCAAATACAGCCCATCCACGTGACTACTGGGCAGCTATGCAAGAAGACCGTAGTAGCTATTTCTTTACTGATGTTCAAGCTCGTGGAGAGTATCCAAATTATGCTAAGAAACAGTGGGAACGTGATGGCATTGAGCTTGAGATGACGGAAGAAGATTTGGCCCTTCTTAAAGAGCATACTGTTGATTTTATTTCCTTCTCTTACTATGCAAGTCGTGTGGCTTCAGGTGATCCAGAAGTTAATGAAAAGACTGCTGGAAATATCTTTGCCTCTATTAAAAATCCCTATTTGGAAGCTTCAGAGTGGGGCTGGCAAATTGACCCACTAGGCCTTCGTATTACGCTCAATGCTATTTGGGATCGTTACCAAAAACCGATGTTTATCGTTGAAAATGGGCTTGGTGCTGTGGATACGCCAGATGAAAATGGTTATGTTGAAGACGATTACCGTATCGACTACTTGGCAGCCCACATCAAGGCTATGCGTGATGCTATTAATGAAGATGGTGTAGAGCTTTGGGGCTACACAACCTGGGGCTGTATCGACCTTGTTTCTGCTGGAACTGGTGAAATGAAGAAACGTTATGGCTTCATCTATGTGGATCGAGATAACGATGGTAATGGTAGTCTTAAACGCTCTAAGAAGAAATCATTTAACTGGTACAAAGAAGTTATCGCAAGTAACGGTGCCTCTGTAGAATAGTCTATGAGTTGAGAGGTGTTCGGTGTTTTAAGCCACGTGCTAGTCTGAATCCTGTTTTACGCATATAAGGAGCACTAAGAGAAAATTGATCTCCATTTAAAGTCAGCCTTAGGGTTGGCTTTTTTGTAAGGGATAGAAATTGTAATGTTTTCTAAAAAATGATATTCTTGTTAGAGTTTGAGAGGAAGAAAACATGGGTAAAAAATCAGTTGTATTTGTAGCTGAGCTATCCTATATGGAAAAGTTAGAGGTAGCTCTTAAATCTTTGTGTGCACATCAAGGGCAGTGGAAAATTTATGTGCTAAATGAGAATTTACCAACAGAATGGTTTACGTTGATGAATCGTCGTTTAGAAGCTATTGATTCTGAAATTCTTAATTGTCGTGTGTCTGCAGAAAGCTTTAAACAATTTTCGCTTCCAAGTGCGCATATTCATTATGCGACTTTTTTCCGTTATGTGATTCCCGAGTTTGTTCAAGAAGATCGTGTTCTCTATTTGGATTGTGATATGATCTTCACGCAGGATTTGTCACCACTTTTTGAAGTGAATCTGGGCGGATTTGGTATTGGAGCGGTAGTGGATCGTCCGACGACGACAGATGGTTTTAACGCTGGTTTGATGGTTATTGACATCGATTGGTGGCGACAACACAAGGTGACAGAGTCTCTTTTTGAATTAACTAAGGAACATCACCAAAATGTTTATGGCGATCAAGGGATTTTGAATCTTTATTTTAAAGACGCCTGGCACCAACTTCCATGGACTTATAATCTCCAAGTAGGCTCTGACAAGGATCAGTACAGATATGGGGACTTGGATTGGTATGATGTTTTTAAAGGGGTGCCAGCGGTTATTCATTACACCTCTCACAATAAACCTTGGACCTCTAAGCGTTTCAACCGTTTCAGAGATATTTGGTGGTTTTATTATGCCCTATCTTGGGAAGACATCTTATTGAGAAAGCCATCCTTAAAGCTTAGCTTTAGTGATATGGTAGGTGATTTTCCATACCATACGGCTATTTATACTAATACGGCAGACATCTTTGAATTGGAACATTTGCTGCAGGCTCTTCCAGATGTAGCTTTTCATGTTTTGGCTCATTCTCATTTTGGGTTTAATTTGGTGAAATTGGAGCAGTATCCAAACCTTATTCTCTATCCGTCCTTTGATCCATTGACTAGTCGAAAGGTTTTGGGAAAAATAGATTTTTATTTGGATATCAACCCATTTGACGAGGTTGATCATATCACAGAAACGATTCATCAGTTGGGTCTTCCAATTTTCTCTTTTGAAGGGACCAATCATGACCACACTGGAAAAAATCAAGTGTTCAAGAATGACCAAGTAGACCAAATGGTAGAGGTAGTTCAAGACTATATAGATACGATTGAGAGATAGACCATGGAAAATAAAGAAGTAGTGAGTATTGTGATTCCCATTTATAATGTGGAAGCTTACCTGAAGCAGTGTTTGGAAACGATAGTGAATCAGACTTATCCAAACCTTGAAATCATTCTTGTCAATGATGGTTCTCCTGACAATTCAGAGGAGATTTGCAAGGAATTTTTCAAGAGAGATTCGCGTATTCGCTATGTGCGACAAGTTAATGGGGGCTTATCTGCAGCCCGAAATACAGGAATTGACTTAGCCACAGGTGATTACATCACTTTTGTAGACCCAGATGACTGGGTAACAGAGGACTATGTGGAGACCTTATACACTCAGCTTAAAAAGTATGAAGCAGATGTTTCTATTGCCAACTATAACTTGTTCAATGAGAGTACAAGTAAGTTTTTGATTAAGGTAACGGAGAACGATTATTCTGAAACCCTCTATGAAGGAAGAGACATCATAGATCAGGATGCCATTCAAGAGACACGAGATATGGCTTGGGCTTGTGCCATGATGAAACTCTACAAGATTTCCTTATTCGAGGATCTTCGTTTTCCTGTTGGTAAGAATGTCGAAGATAACTTCCTTATGTATAAACTATTGTTAAAAGCAAATCGTGTTGTCCATACTGAAAAATGTATCTACTGGTATCGAGTGGGACGTAAAGATACGCTGTCACAGGTCTGGACTGAAAAGCGTGTTTTAGATGAGATGGAAGCCAAAAATGAAAAATTAGCTTTGCTAGGTATGTTGGGCTATGATTTGACCTGGCACCGTTATATTTATAAGACGCGTCTAAAACGGGCGATTGAAAAAATGGAAGAAGCTAATCTTCAAGATACTGAGACCTATATGACGGCACAGGTTAACTTGAGATTTTTGGAGCAATAAAGGTCGAGGGTTAAGCTATTTATAGCTTGGATTAGTCAGAAAGGATAACTATGCTCATTATTGCACAAGAACCCAGTCAGGCAACGGAAAAACTGAGAAGATCACTAGACTCCTTTGGTATTCAGTCGCGTGTGTTTTACACGAATTTTGAAACGGATATTGATAAGGACACTATTAGTTTAGCATCATCATTTATTTACTCCTCTGAGGAAGATTATCAAGGAAAACCACTCTTTTTTAACGATTTGTCCGTTCCTCTATATTGGGAATTGTGGACTTTGGGGATTACGACCTATATTTTTGATGGTCAAGACCGTCGTGCTAGTGTCATTTTTCGTGACAATCTAAAGGAACGTACGGTCAAACAAGTCCAATGGTTTGGACAAGGGGAAAAAGTTGTTGCGATAGACGACTATAATCGCTATGGCTGGCGTACCAAACAGCGTCTTCTGGATGATCAGGGACAGGGCATTATGGATATTTACTTTAATCGTAATCAAGAAGAGGTCTTGCTTCACTATATTCAAGATGGGTACTTGATTGATCAGGGATCTGAAGGAAGAGATAGGATTTTCTCGGGTAGGGAAGAATTAACTAAGGTTGTTTTGAATCAAATCCTAAAGTCAGACGAAGCTATCATCTGTATGGATTCCAATCTAATCCCGATTTTGCAGACCTTGAATGCTAATCGTCTGGTCTATTGCTCCGACAGTCATGATGGTCTTGAGTTTATTCAAAGTCAAGTGAATCATGTTTTGATTACTAATTATTATCCACAAGAGGAACGTTGGTCAGGCATGATTTATTTAGCTGGTGCTAAACAAGAAGGTTCTCAGACTTTTGTGCCTCAGGCTATGGTGATGACTGCTTCTGAAAATATTGAGGGACTTGCTGACTTGGTTGATGCTTTTCCGGATATTGACTTTCACATCGGAGCCCAAACTAGTATGGGACCTAAATTGACTTGTCTCGAAGATAAGGGAAATGTCCATCTTTACCCAGGGATTCGTCAGGAGAAATATCAAGAGCTACTAAGGAAATGTTTCATTTATTTAGACTTGAATTATGGAAGTGAAGTGTCTGATGCAACATTGGATGCGATTGAAAATGGGCAGCTACTTTATGGCTTGGAATCAACGGTTCATCGTCACTACTATAAGGACTTACCAACGGTCTATACTTCCTTAGAGGAACTAGAGCAAGATTTCCGACAACTCTTACAGCAACCAGAGTTTTATCCTAAGGTTCTTGAAAGTCAGAAAGAGGTTTTGAAACTTGCTGAGAGGGAAGAAATCTTAGCTTTCTTTACTAGATTGGAGGGGGAAGAAGATGACAATTTACACCTTTAACCTATTGGTGGGCTTTGAGCCTAATGGTGTGGACGTGGCCCAGGCGTCGAGGGCTTTGATGCTACGTGAATTAAATGAGCCTGCTAAGTTTGTCTTTACGACCTGGCCACAACCCTATAAATTAGACTATTATCTTTCTTTAGGGCATCGCTACGAGGAACTCCTCCATGCCTATCTTAGCTTTACAGATCAAGACAGTCATATCCCATCCTTGACAGTGGGGGCCTTGCAGCAAAAATTTAAGTTGACCCGTCTAGATTTGAAGAGTCAAAGCGAAACAGACTCTGTTTATATCTGTTCTGATGGCACTTCTTTAGTCTTTAAGATGGATTCCTACCAAAAAGGTTGTGTGCGGTATGTGGATTACCACGTCAATGGTATGCTTTTAAAGCGTGAGTGGTATGGAACAAGTAAATTAGTCACAGAATACTTTGAAAAAGGCATTATCATCAGGAGAAGTTATCACAATAAAGATGGTCGCATCGCCTTTGAAGAACTCAAGCAAGGGACCAGCTGGTTATATAGGTTGGGAACTGAGATTTTAGTAACAAAAACAGAGGTCATGCGTCGTTTTCTAGCAAGACTTCCACTGACAACTGCGGATACCTTGTTGCTGGATAGGGCCTCCTTGATGGAGTTTATGCGACCGATTTATGAATTGGATACACCTGCAAAGTTAGGCTTCGTTTTTCATTCAGAGCATGAGTTTGAAAATGGCGACCTCTACTATGAGTATTATTACATCTTTAAGTACGCCCAACGTTTTGATTTCTTCATTACAGCTACGGAGGCACAAAAGGCTGTTTTAGAGAATACCTTGAAAAAGCAAGGTGTAACAGATGCTAGTATTCATGACCTAGCAGTGGGACATTTGGATAACCTTAGTTTTCCAGAGGAGCAGAGGAAGCCTCTTAGTTTGATGACCGCTTCGCGATTGGACCCACGTAAACGCTTGGATTTAGCTATAAGAGCAGTCGCCCTTGCTCATGAAAAAGAGCCAAATCTTCACTTTGACATCTACGGTAAAGGTGGCGAGCAAGAGAATCTACAAGATCTGATTGATACTCTTGGGGCGAATGATTACATCCAACTTAGAGGACATGCGGATTTGCGTGAAGTTTACCCACAGTATGAACTTTATGTCACCGCCTCTCAGTGGGAGACCTTTGGCTTGACTCTGATGGAAGCTGTGGGAGCAGGTCTAGCCTTGGTTGGTTTTGACGCCCGTTATGGCAATCCAACCTTCATCAAAGATGGTAAAAACGGCTTTCTGGTTCCTTATAGCGAAACTATGGATGAGAACCTACTTGTTTCTCAGATGGCAGACAAAATTGTATTTGCCTTAGAAAGTGATCTTGAGTCTATGCACCAAGTCTCATATGACCTGGCAAAACAGTATTTGAAACCAGAAATCCTAGAGGCTTGGAGAAAGCTCTTGATAGCCATACGATAAGTGTTTTGAAAAAGCTCTATCTCTGTAAACTGTAGTGACAAAAAAGTTACTACAGTTTTTTTATCCTCCAAGCAAAATAGGCCTAATTATGGTAAAATAGAACGTATTGAAAAATCATCATTTCACGAAAGGAAGCAAGATGAAAATTACGCAAGAAGAGGTAACCCACGTTGCCAATCTTTCAAAATTGAAATTCTCTCCAGAAGAGACAGCTGAGTTTGCGACAACCTTGTCTAAAATTGTCGACATGGTGGAATTGTTGGAAGAAGTGGACACAACCGGTGTGGCCCCAACAACGACTATGGCTGATCGTAAGACCGTATTGCGTCCGGATGTTGCTGAAAAAGGGACAGACCGTGACCGCTTGTTTAAAAATGTACCTGAAAAAGATAGCTATTACATTAAGGTACCAGCTATCCTAGAAGATGGAGGAGATGCCTAATGTCATTCAACCATAAAACCATTGAAGAGTTGCACGACCTCCTTGTCTCTAAGGAAATTTCAGCAACCGAATTGACCCAAGCGACACTTGAGGATATCAAGGCGCGTGAAGAAGCAGTCAATGCCTTTGTGACGGTGGCTGAAGAAGCAGCACTTGCCCAAGCTAAGGCTATTGACGAAAAAGGAATCGATAAAGATAACCTCCTGTCAGGGATTCCACTCGCTGTCAAAGACAATATCTCAACAGATGGTATCTTGACGACTGCGGCATCAAAAATGCTCTACAACTACGAGCCTATCTTTGATGCGACAGCTGTTGCCAATGCAAAAGCCAAAGATATGATTGTCATCGGTAAGACCAACATGGATGAATTTGCTATGGGTGGATCTGGTGAAACATCTTACTATGGGGCGACTAAAAATGCTTGGGACCACAGCAAGGTGCCTGGTGGATCTTCTAGTGGTTCAGCAGCTTCTGTCGCTTCAGGGCAAGTTCGTTTGTCTCTTGGTTCTGATACCGGTGGTTCTATCCGCCAACCAGCTGCCTTCAACGGGATTGTTGGTCTCAAACCAACTTATGGAACTGTTTCACGTTTCGGTCTTATTGCCTTTGGTAGCTCACTTGACCAAATTGGTACCTTCTCACAAACCGTTAAGGAAAATGCCCAATTGCTCAATGTCATTGCCAGTGAAGATGCCAAAGATTCAACTTCAGCGCCAGTACGCGTAGCCGATTTTACTTCTAAGATTGGTCAAGACATCAAGGGCATGAAGATTGCCCTTCCTAAGGAATACCTCGGTGAAGGAATTGACCCAGAAGTCAAAGAAACTATCCTTAATGCGGCGAAGCACTTTGAGAAATTGGGAGCAACTGTCGAAGAAGTCAGCCTGCCTCATTCTAAATACGGGGTTGCCGTTTATTACATCATTGCTTCATCTGAAGCTTCATCAAACTTGCAACGTTTCGATGGTATTCGTTATGGTTTCCGTGCGGAAGATGCCAAGAATTTGGATGACATCTATGTGAACACTCGTAGCCAAGGCTTTGGTGATGAAGTCAAACGCCGTATCATGCTTGGAACCTTTAGTTTGTCATCTGGTTACTACGATGCTTACTACAAGAAAGCTGGTCAAGTCCGTAGTCTTATTATCCAAGATTTTGAAAAAGTCTTTGCGGATTACGACCTCATCCTTGGTCCAACAGCTCCAAGCGTGGCCTTTGATTTGGATTCGCTTAACCATGATCCGGTTGCCATGTACTTGGCGGACTTGTTGACCATTCCAGTTAACTTGGCAGGTCTTCCAGGGATTTCGATTCCTGCTGGTTTTGCGCAAGGACTTCCAGTTGGTTTGCAGTTGATTGGTCCTAAGTATTCGGAAGAAACCATCTACCAAGCTGCAGCTGCTTTTGAAGCAACAACGGACTATCACAAGCAACAACCCCTTATTTTCGGAGGTGACAATTAATGAACTTTGAAACAGTCATCGGACTTGAAGTCCACGTTGAATTGAATACAAACTCAAAAATTTTCTCACCAACCTCTGCTCATTTTGGGAACGAGCAAAATGCCAATACCAATGTGATTGACTGGTCTTTCCCAGGGGTGCTTCCTGTCTTGAACAAGGGTGTTGTGGACGCTGGTATCAAGGCTGCTTTGGCCCTGAATATGGATATTCATCAGCACATGCACTTTGACCGTAAGAACTATTTCTACCCTGATAATCCAAAGGCCTACCAGATTTCGCAATTTGACGAACCAATCGGTTACAACGGTTGGATTGAAGTGCAATTGGAAGATGGCTCAACTAAGAAAATCGGGATTGAACGTGCCCACTTGGAAGAAGATGCCGGTAAGAACACCCACGGAACAGACGGTTTCTCTTATGTAGACCTCAACCGTCAAGGGGTTCCATTGATCGAGATTGTATCTGAAGCAGATATGCGTTCTCCGGAAGAAGCCTATGCTTATTTGACAGCTTTGAAAGAAGTCATCCAATACACAGGTATTTCTGACGTCAAGATGGAAGAAGGATCGATGCGGGTCGATGCCAACATTTCCCTTCGCCCCTACGGTCAAGAGGAATTTGGTACCAAGACGGAGTTGAAGAACTTGAACTCTTTCTCAAACGTGCGTAAAGGTCTTGAATACGAAGTGGAGCGTCAAGCAAAAATTTTGCGTTCAGGTGGTGTCATTCGTCAAGAAACACGCCGTTATGATGAGGCCAACAAGAGCACTATCCTTATGCGTGTCAAAGAAGGGGCAGCGGATTACCGTTACTTCCCAGAACCAGACCTACCATTATTTGAAATCTCAGATGACTGGATTGAGGAAATGCGTACATCATTGCCTGAGTTTCCAAAAGACCGCCGTGCTCGCTATGTGGCAGAGCTTGGCTTGTCTGACTATGATGCCAACCAATTGACAGCTACTAAGGTCACATCTGACTTCTTTGAAGCAGCCGTAGCCCTTGGCGGAGACGCTAAACAAGTGTCTAACTGGCTCCAAGGTGAAGTCGCTCAATTCTTGAACGCAGAAGGTAAAACGCTTGAAGAAATCAAGTTGACACCAGAAAACTTGGTCGAAATGATTGCCATCATCGAAGATGGAACCATCTCTTCTAAGATTGCTAAGAAAGTCTTCGTTCATTTGGCGAAAAACGGTGGAGGTGCGCGTGAATACGTCGAAAAAGCTGGATTGGTACAGATTTCAGACCCTGAAGTCTTGATCCCAATCATCCACCAAGTCTTTGCAGACAATGAAGTAGCCGTAGCCGACTTCAAGTCAGGTAAACGTAACGCTGACAAGGCCTTCACAGGCTTCCTCATGAAAGCAACCAAAGGTCAAGCCAACCCACAAGTAGCCCTCAAGTTACTTGCCCAAGAATTGGCGAAGTTGAAAGAAGAATAATAGATAAAGAACCAGCCGAAAGGTTGGTTTTTTATCTGCAATATTTGTGTTAGACTAGTTGGGAACATTAAAAAAAGAGTTTAGGAGCAACCCCATGAACAAATTCTTAAGAGTCCTATTTATCCTCGTCATTCTCGCCATGACTGGTGCTATTATTTTTCAGCTGTTCTTCCCAACTTATATGGGAAGTCATTCGGGGTACGGTATTTCAGTTGGCTGGCAGAGGGAGATTGGTATCTGGAATGTGGCAGTCCTTGTCATCCTGATTGCCGTTAATCTCAAATACGATTGGTTTTATTTGAGAGCTGTACTGATAGCTTTGATTATTGGAGGCCTCGGGATTGGGACTAATCATTTCCTTAGCTATCTTCAACATCATCACTCAGTCAACGCCATAGGTGCACTTGAAAATTATCTTTTAGTCCTTGGCTGGGTTGTAGGTTGGTGGCTAGAGGTGTCTCGAATCAAAAAGAAATAACACAAATAAAGTTGAGATTAGGGAAGTATCTTATGGGGTGCTTCCCTAATCTCTTTTGTCCAGTTTTTCCTTGACAAGTAAAAAGAAAACGTTTACAATTTGATGTATAATGTTTCCTGAAAAGAAAACCAAAAATTGTGAAAACAAGGAGATCATCATATGGCTACTATGAAAGCAGCTCGCTGGCATGCAGCGAAAGACGTTCGTATCGAAGAAGTGGAAGTACCTGAAGTACAGCCTCATCAAGTAAAAGTGGCAGTCAAGTTCACAGGAATCTGTGGTACAGATTTGCATGAATATTTGGATGGACCAATCTTCATTCCAACAGAAGAACATGTGTATTCTGGTCAAAAAGCACCGGTTACTTTGGGACATGAATTCTCTGGTGAGATTGTAGAAGTCGGAAGTAATGTGACTCGTGTCAAAGTTGGCGATCGTGTAACCATCGAACCAATTCTTGCAGAGCACAACTTGATTGGCGATTATAACCTTGATCCAAACTTGAACTTCGTCGGCCTCGCTGCAGATGGTGGTTTTGCGAAATACTGTGTCCTTGATGGTGATCTTGTCCATGTGATTCCAGATAGCTTGAGCTATGAACAAGCTGCTCTTACAGAACCTGCTGCTGTAGCTGTGTATGCAGTCCGTCAATCTGCTTTGAAAGCTGGGGATACAGCAGTCATCTTTGGATTGGGACCAATTGGTCTCTTGATTGTTGAAGCCCTTCGTGCAGCAGGCGCATCAAAAATCTATGCGGTTGAATTGTCTCCTGAACGTCAAGCCAAAGCAGAAGAATTGGGGGCAATCGTAGTTCGCCCAGAAGAAGGGGAAACAGTCGTAGAAGCTATCCATCGTTTGACAGGTGGTGGAGTAGACGTTTCTTATGAAGTTACTGGGGTTCCAGTTGTCTTAGGCCAAGCCCTTGCAGCTGTTCATAAAGCTGGAGAATGTATGGTCGTATCTATCTGGGAACGTGAAGCCAGCATCAATCCAAATGAATTCGCCATCCAAGAAAAATCTCTCAAAGGAATTATTGCCTACCGTCACATCTTCCCTAAAGTTTTGGAATTGATGGAACAAGGCTACTTCCCTGCTGATAAATTGGTTACTAAGAAAATTAAATTGGAGAATATCGTTGAAGAAGGTTTTGTTGAATTAACCCAAGATAAATCTCAAATTAAAATCTTGGTTCAACCAGAATAAGTTTATAAAGGTCGAATGAATAGATAAAGGTCGAAACCGTTTTGTTTCGACCTTTTTGTGTTACAATAACAGAAACAAATAGATTTGGGAGGTGACTATGTCAAAGACGCTAAAAGGTAGTCTGATGGTCATAACTGCAGGAATTGCCTGGGGATTTTCAGGAGTTTCTGGTCAATACCTAATGGCTCATGGTGTTAATGTCAATCTTTTGACGAGTTTACGTTTGCTTTTGTCTGGTATTTTACTAACGGCTTCGGTCTTTTTTAGGCAGCGAGACAAATTAGTACAAGCTATTAAAGATAGAAAAACCTTAGTAAGTATCGCCTTATTTGCTCTCTTTGGTCTGGTACTAAATCAGTACGCCTATCTCAGTGCTATTCAATACACTAATGCTGGGACAGCGACGGTCTTGCAGTATGTCACCCCAGTTATCATCCTGGCTTTTGTATGTGCAAAATATCGTAGGTTCCCAACAGCAGCAGAGCTAGTGGCGATTATCATGGCTATTGTGGGAACCTTTACCATCGCAACGCATGGTCAGATAAGGGAGCTGGCGATTACACCTCTGGGCTTGTTCTGGGGTCTCTTTTCGGCGGTGACCTATGCACTTTATATCTTACTGCCTGCTAAGGCTATTGAAAAATGGGGAAGTTTGATTGTCATTGGTTTAGGCCTGTTGCTCGGTGGTTTAATCTTTCCGATTGTTATCCAAGCCTGGAAGTACGAGCGACCCTTGACTAGTGGAAATCTTCTAGCACTCTTTGGCTTGGTCTTCATTGGGACAGTTTTTGCTTATACAGTTTTCCTCAAGGGAACAACCGTGGTTGGCGCTGTAAAAGGAAGTCTTCTGGCATCGGTAGAACCAGTGGCATCGGTCATTTTAACGGTCTTAATCATGGGTGACCACTTCTTTGCCATTGATGTGCTTGGAATGTTTTTAATTGTTCTTGCTGTTATCATCATATCGCTTAAGAATTTAGTTGCCCTTAAAAAACAAGAAAAAATTCAAAGATAATATTGGAGCCTGAGTGATTGTGGCTCTTTTCTTTATTGTTATGTAAAGGATGTTCTTAAAAAATAGGACTTAAGTCCCACACATAAACCTTAAAAATATGGTAGAATAAGAGGTAAACTAACATTTTGGAGAGAAAATGACTATAGACGATTATAGGCCCCATTTTATGGTGGAGGCTGTTTATGATTTGAAACCTGACCAGTTACGTGAACACGGTATTCGTGCCGTCTTGGTCGATTTGGACAATACCTTGATTGCTTGGAACAACCCTGATGGGACTCCTGAGCTACGTGCTTGGTTGGATGAGATGACAGAGGCTGATATTCCGGTAGTTGTGGTCTCTAACAATAAATATGAACGTGTTGAACGTGCGGTTGCCAATTTCCATGTGGATTTCGTGAGTCGTGCCATGAAGCCTTTCACTAAAGGCATTAATGAAGCGATTGAGCGTTACCACTTTAACCGAGACGAGGTTGTTATGGTGGGAGACCAGCTAATGACTGACATCAGAGCTAGCCACAGAGCTGGAATTCGCTCGATTTTGGTCAAGCCTTTGGTGAAATCAGATGCTTGGGTAACCAAGTTTAACCGTTGGCGTGAACGTCGCATGTGGAAAAAGATTGAAAAAGCATATGGTCCAATGACCTTCAACAAAGGAATTTAATGGAAGAATTATTTTGTATTGGGTGTGGAGCTCAAATTCAAACAGAAGATAAAGAAAAAGCAGGTTTCACACCTGCTAGCTCTATTAAAAAGGCCGAAGAAACAGGTGAGTTATACTGCCAACGCTGTTTCCGTCTTCGTCATTACAATGAGATTGTGGATGTCCACATCACAGATGATGAATTTTTAAAATTGCTTCATGAAGTTGGTGATAGTGATGCTCTCGTTGTCAATGTCGTTGATATTTTTGATTTTAATGGATCAATCATACCAGGCTTATCACGCTTTGTTTCGGGTAATGATGTGCTCTTGGTTGGAAATAAAAAGGATATCCTGCCTAAATCTGTTAAAGATGGTAAGGTAACCCAATGGTTGACAGAACGTGCCCACGAAGAAGGGATGCGTCCGGTGGATGTCATGTTGACGTCTGCCCAAAATCACCACGCCATTAAAGAGTTGATTCAACGTATTGAAAAACTCCGTAAGGGTCGTGATGTCTATGTTGTTGGTGTTACGAATGTTGGTAAATCAACCTTAATTAATGCGATTATCAAGGAAATTACAGGTGATAAAGATATTATCACGACTTCTCGTTTCCCAGGAACAACCCTTGATAAGATTGAAATTCCTCTGGATGACGGTACTTACATTTTTGACACACCAGGAATCATCCATCGCCACCAGATGGCACACTATCTGTCAGCGAAGGATCTCAAGTACGTTAGTCCTAAGAAGGAAATTAAGCCAAAAACTTACCAGTTAAATGCAGGCCAAACCCTATTCCTAGGTGGTCTTGGACGTTTTGACTTTATTGATGGGAATAAGCAAGGTTTTACAGCCTTCTTTGATAATAACTTGAAGCTTCATCGTACCAAACTTGAAGGCGCAGATGCCTTCTATGATAAGCATGTTGGAAGTCTCCTCATGCCTCCTGGGCCAAAGGATCTTGCCGATTTTCCAAAACTTGTCCGTCACGAATTCACTGTCAAAGATAAGACAGATATTGTCTTCTCAGGACTAGGATGGATTCGTGTCCAAGGAAAAGCTGACCAACCAACCATCGTTGCTGCCTGGGCACCAGAAGGCGTTGGCGTCGTCGTACGAAAAGCGATTATTTAAACTTAATAAAGTAGTTAAAAGTATAAAAGAGTCTTTTCAATGAACATGAAGTTTGCCTAGATTTACGTCATGAGCAAACGATGTGTTTTTCGCTGTGATAGTAATCCAAGTTACATTTTATGTTACTTGGATTCGGAATTTTTGAGACCCTAGGCTCAAAAATTAGCTATAAAACCGAAGGTTTGCTAGCGTCCGTATCACCTAAGAAAAACAGCAAAAAAATTAAAAGGAATAAACATGTCATTAACATCAAAACAACGTGCCTTCCTCAAATCGGAAGCACACACACTTAAACCTATTGTACAAATCGGGAAAAACGGTCTTAACGACCACATCAAAACTAGCGTTCGCAACGCCCTTGATGCCCGTGAATTGATTAAAGTAACCCTACTCCAAAATACTATGGAAGATATTCATGAGGTTGCTGAAATCTTGGAAGAAGAAATTGGTTGTGATACAGTCCTTAAGATTGGACGTATCTTGATTCTCTATAAAGAATCAGCTAAAAAAGAAAATCGTAAGTTGTCACCAAAGGTCAAAGCTATCCAAAAATAGTTACTGACTTTGCTCGATGAAGGACAAACTAAGGTATAGAAACACTTTTGAAGCATTAAAGCTAGCCTTAAGTCAGTTGTATAATGCTTGAGAAAGAGGAGGCGTACATGGCACTAGATCTCGTAACCCCATTTACAAAGGTTCAACTAGAGGAAGAAATCAAAGATACAGGCCGTAAGCAAGTGGGAATATTAGGTGGAAATTTCAATCCTGTTCATAATGCCCACTTGGTTGTTGCTGATCAGGTGCGTCAGCAGTTAGGTCTCGATGAAGTTCTTCTCATGCCTGAATATGAGCCACCTCATGTCGATAAAAAAGAGACTATTGATGAAAAACACCGTCTTAATATGCTTATGTTGGCTATTAACGGTATCGAAGGATTGGACATCGAAACCATTGAGTTGGAACGTAAGGGAATCAGCTATACTTATGACACCATGAAGCTCTTGACGGAAGCCAATCCTGATACGGATTATTACTTTATTATTGGAGCGGATATGGTCGAATACCTACCTAAGTGGCATCGTATTGATGAACTTATCGAGATGGTACAATTTGTTGGTGTTCAGCGTCCTAAGTATAAGGCTGGAACGTCTTACCCAGTTATTTGGGTGGATGTGCCCCTTATGGATATTAGTTCGAGTGCAGTTAGAGCCTACATTAAGAAGGATCGCACACCTAACTTTATGGTGCCACAGTCTGTACTTGCCTACATCAAGAAAGCGGGGCTCTATAAATGACCTATGAAAAATACCTAGACTATTCTCGTGAAGAACTTCTTGAAAAAGTTCGAGCGGTCATGAGCCCTAAACGCTTCAATCATGTTCTGGGTGTTGAGCGAGCTGCTATTGCTCTTGCTGAAAAGTACGGATATGATACTGAGAAAGCTGGCCTAGCTGGTTTGCTTCATGATTATGCCAAGGAACTTCCAGATCAGGAATTCTTGGGGCTTATTGATAAATATAAGCTTGATCCTGAATTGAAAAAATGGGGAAACAATGTCTGGCATGGCATGGTTGGGATTTACAAAATCCAAGAAGATTTGGGCTTGACTGATCCTGAGATTCTACGCAGTATTGAAATCCATACCGTCGGAAGCCATGAAATGTCAGCCCTAGATAAGATTGTCTATGTGGCTGATTATATTGAGCATAACCGTAATTTCCCTTTGGTAGAGGAAGCTAGACAAGTAGCAGAGCAATCCTTGGATAAGGCCGTTGCTTTTGAGACAGTTCATACCGTGGAACACTTGGCTCATCAGACCTTGCCGATTTTCCCGCAAACCTTGGAAACCTATAATGCTTTTGTGCATTACTTAAAAGATTAATAACAATTACTGGAGAATATCATTGACTAAAGAAGAATTACTTGAATTGGTTGTCAAAGCTGCTGATGAAAAGCGAGCTGAAGACATTGTTGCCCTTGATTTGTACGGCCTTACAAGCCTAACAGATTACTTTGTTATTTTGAGTGCAATGAATAGCCGTCAGTTGGAAGCTATTGCTGACAACATCCGTGAGAAAGTGAAAGAAGCTGGCCTTGATGCTAGTCACATGGAAGGTGACAACAAGGGTGGTTGGATTCTTTTGGATCTTAACGACGTCGTTGTTCACATCTTTACAGAAGATGAACGTGCTCACTATAACCTTGAAAAACTATGGCACGAAGCACCAATGGTGGATGTGTCAGCTTATTTGGCATAAAAATTGAACTCAGTTGGCGACAACTGGGTTTTGTTGCTTAAACTAAAGATTTAATAGGAAGGATAGAGCCTTGTGTTTAGTTGGCTTGTCAACTGAACACGAGCTAAAAGCAGTGAGAAAAAGATAAACTTTCCTTGTATCCGGCGATACGTCAGAAAGTTTCCTATTTTCTCTGTGCTTTTGACGCTCTTTGTATCTTGATTTATGGCTACTTATGAAACTTTCGCGGCGGTATACGACGCTGTTATGGATGATAGTCTTTACGATTTGTGGACGGATTTTTCCCTCCGTCATTTGCCAAAGACTAAGGATAAAAAGAAATTACTTGAATTGGCTTGTGGAACTGGAATTCAGTCTGTACGCTTTTCTCAAGCTGGTTTCGATGTAACTGGACTCGATTTGAGTGCTGATATGTTGAAGATTGCGGAGAAGCGTGCCTCTTCTGCCAAACAGAAAATTGACTTTATTGAAGGCAACATGTTGGATTTATCGCAAGCGGGCAAGTATGACTTTGTGACCTGCTACTCAGATTCAATCTGCTATATGCAGGATGAAGTTGAGGTTGGGGACGTCTTCAAGGAAGTTTACAATGCTCTTAATGAGGATGGCGTCTTCATCTTTGATGTGCATTCAACCTATCAGACGGATGAAGTGTTCCCGGGCTATTCCTACCATGAAAATGCAGAAGACTTTGCTATGCTCTGGGATACCTATGAGGATGCGGCTCCGCATTCTATTGTCCATGAATTAACTTTCTTTGTCCAAGAGGAAGATGGAAGCTTTAGCCGTCATGATGAGGTCCATGAGGAACGCACCTATGAGGTCTTGACTTATGATATCTTGCTGGAGCAGGCTGGCTTCAAATCCTTCAAACTTTACGCTGATTTCGAGGACAAGGAACCGACTGAAACTAGTGCCCGTTGGTTCTTTGTGGCCCAAAAATAAGAGCCTATGACAGTTACAGGTATTATTGCTGAGTTCAATCCTTTTCATAACGGCCACAAGTATCTCTTGGATCAGGCTGAAGGCGTAAAAATCGTTGCCATGTCCGGGAATTTTGTCCAGCGAGGTGAGCCAGCTATTGTGGATAAGTGGATTAGGACTCAGATGGCTTTGGAAAATGGGGCAGACCTCGTGGTTGAGTTGCCTTTCTTGACGTCAGTCCAGTCTGCCGATTATTTTGCTGCTGGGGCCGTCCATATCTTGTCCCGACTGGGGATTGATAGCCTTACTTTTGGCACGGAAGAAGTCCTAGATTACCAGGCAATAGCAAATGTCTATGCTGAAAAGTCAGAGGACATGGAAGCCTTTGTGGAAAACTTGCCGAGTGACCTATCTTATCCACAGAAGACACAAAAAATGTGGGAAAAGTTTGCTGGTGTAGCCTTTACTGGCAATACACCCAATCATATCCTAGGCTTAGCCTATGCCAAAGCTTGTGCTGGTAAGGGTATTAAGTTGAATCCTATCCAGAGACAAGGAGCCGGCTATCATTCCTCAGATAAGGAAGTATCTTTCGCCTCAGCGACCAGCCTACGTCTCCACAAGCAAGATAGTGATTTTGTGGATAAGTTCATGCCCGATAGTAAACTTTTTCAGACATCTCCACAGGTCTCTTGGGATAATTATTTCCAATTGCTGGTTTATCAGATTCTTACAAACCCCGATTTGACTAGTATTTTCCAAGTGAATGAAGAGATTGCTAGACGTTTAAAAGCTGCTATCCGTGAGATTTCTTCTGTGGAGGAACTAGTGGATAAGGTAGCAACTAAACGCTATACAAAGGCTCGTGTACGTCGTATTTTGACCTATATCCTTGTCGGAGCTGTGGACAACCCTCTGCCTGAATCCATTCATGTCCTTGGATTTTCTCAAAAAGGGCAGTCTCATCTTAAATCTGTGAAAAAGACTGTGGATATAGTGGCTCGGATTGGAAGGGAACCTTGGGATATGCTTACACAACGAGCGGATAATGTTTATCAATTAGGTAACCCCGAGCTTTGCGAACAAAACTTTGGACGTGTACCTATTAGAGTAAAATAGTTTTATAGAAGGTCTACCTCTGGTAGGCTTTTTAAATCTTTTTTCGAATAAATATTGTAGAAAGTATAAACTTGTCAGGAACTTGTACAAGTTTATACTTTTGGTATATAATAAAAGAAAAGAGGAAAATGAGGTATGCTAATGGAAGCAGTCGTCTATTCAACGTTTCGAAATCATTTGAAGGATTATATGAAAAAGGTTAATGATGAATTTGAACCTCTAGCTGTAGTCAATAAAAATCCTGATGAAGATATTGTAGTGGTCTCAAAGAGTGAGTGGGATAGCATTCAAGAAACATTGCGTATTGTTCAAAATAAAGAACTATCAGACAAGGTTTTAAGAGGAATGGCTCAGGTACGCGCTGGAGAGACTCAAGAGCATGCACTAAAGGAGTAGAAAATGTTACTCACTTTCACTGAAGATGCATGGATGGATTATTGTTATTGGCAAAATCAGGATAGGAAGACACTTAAGCGAATCAATAAGCTGATTAAAGACATTCAACGGGATCCTTTTTCAGGTATTGGGAAACCAGAACCCTTGAAGTATGACTTTCAAGGAGCTTGGTCTCGGCGAATTGATGCTGAAAATCGTTTGATTTATATGATTGATGGTAAGAGTGTCGCCTTTCTCTCTTTTAAAGATCATTATTAGGTCTACCTTTGGTAGGCTTTTTTACTTTCCGTAAATTATTTTCCAAAAGGTCAAAAAAGATCAAACAAAACTATTGACCTATACTGACTAATGGTGTATGATAATCTCATAAGGATTTAGCTTCCTTATAAATCTTGCAGTGCTTGCCTAAATACTTGTCATAAAGTTATTTTGGTTTGACTGCAAAAAAGTTTATGACAAAGGTCAAAAAAAGTCAAAAAACTATTGACTATTACTGACCAATGTTGTACAATATAGACATAAGGAAATGAAATCCTTATGAAGGCTGTGTCAATAGCCCATATACCAATAAAAAGGATTGCAGCTAGTCTGCAAAAATTTTCATCTGAAAGGTCAGTAAAAGTCAAAACTAAATTCTTGACCTGGTCAAATGAAAGGTATATGATAAAGCTATAAGGAAAAAGGTTTCCTTAATCTACAAGTTTCTTTCTGAAAGAGGCTTGGAAGTTAGCTATATTGAGAGATTCACAGAAAGAAGGTGGCTCTTATGCTAAATGACAATTTATTTAAGACTGTGAAAGTTCTCAGTCTCCTACCAAGAGCAAAACCTGAGATTATTAGAAGAGTAGTTGAAGCTACTAAAAATTTTTAGGGTTTTGGTCAGTAAAAGTCAAAAAACACATTAACATAAAAATAACACTTAAAAAAATTCACAAGAAAACACAAAACGAGGTAATTATATGAACAACAACTTTAACAATATGGACGATCTTTTCAATCAATTGATGGGTAACATGGGTGGTTACCGTTCAGAAAACCGTCGCTACATGATTAACGGTCGTGAAGTGACACCTGAAGAATTTGCGATTTACCGTCAAACAGGTCAATTGCCTGGTAATGAAGGTGAAGCAGTGAACCCAACTCAACAACAAGGTAAAGGACCTAAACAAGATGGTATTCTTGCTAAACTTGGTCGTAACTTGACTGAAGAAGCTCGCGAAGGTAAATTGGATCCTGTTATCGGACGTAACAAAGAAATCCAAGAAGCTTGCGAAATCTTGGCTCGCCGTACCAAGAACAACCCAGTCCTTGTCGGGGACGCTGGGGTTGGTAAAACAGCCGTAGTTGAAGGTTTGGCTCAAGCCATCGTCAATGGTGATGTCCCAGCTGCTATCAAGAACAAGGAAATCATCTCAATTGATATTTCTGGACTTGAAGCTGGTACTCAATACCGTGGTAGCTTTGAAGAAAACATTCAAAACTTGGTAAACGAAGTCAAAGAAGCTGGAAACATTATCCTCTTCTTCGATGAAATCCACCAAATTCTTGGTGCCGGAAGCACTGGCGATGGTCAAGGGTCTAAAGGTCTTGCTGATATCTTGAAACCAGCTCTTTCACGTGGTGAATTGACAGTGATTGGTGCAACAACTCAAGATGAATATCGTAACACTATCTTGAAGAACGCTGCCCTAGCTCGTCGTTTCAACGAAGTTAAGGTCAATGCTCCTTCTGCTGAAGATACTTTCAAGATTCTCCAAGGTATCCGTGATCTTTATGAAAAACACCACAATGTTATCTTGCCAGATGACGTCTTGAAAGCAGCGGTTGATTTCTCTGTACAATACATTCCACAACGTAGCTTGCCAGATAAGGCTATCGACCTTGTCGATGTAACAGCTGCTCACTTGGCTGCTCAACACCCAGTGACTGATGTGAATGCTGTTGAACATGAAATTGAAGAAGAAAAAGCTAAACAAGAAGCTGCAGCTGCCAAAGAAGACTACGAAGCAGCTCTAAACGCTAAGGTTCGTATTGAAGAACTTGAAAAGAAAATTGCTAACCATACAGCAGACCTTAAAGTCACTGCAACTGTTAACGATGTGGCTGAATCTGTAGAACGTATGACTGGTATCCCAGTATCGCAAATGGGAGCAACTGATATCGAACGTTTGAAAGATATGGGCCACCGTTTGCAAACTAAAGTTATCGGTCAAGATAAAGCCGTTGAAGCAGTGGCACGTGCCATCCGTCGTAACCGTGCAGGATTTGACGAAGGTAACCGTCCAATCGGTAGCTTCCTCTTTGTAGGACCTACTGGTGTTGGTAAAACTGAGTTGGCTAAACAATTGGCTCTTGATATGTTCGGAACCAAAGATGCCATTATCCGTTTGGACATGTCAGAATACAGCGACCGCACAGCCGTTTCTAAATTGATTGGTACAACAGCTGGTTATGTTGGTTATGATGACAATAGCAATACTTTGACAGAACGTGTTCGCCGTAACCCATACTCAATCGTTCTTCTCGACGAAATTGAAAAGGCTGACCCTCAAGTCATCACCCTTCTCCTCCAAGTTTTGGACGATGGTCGTTTGACAGATGGTCAAGGTAACACTGTAAACTTCAAGAATACTGTGATTATCGCAACTTCAAACGCAGGCTTTGGTTACGAAGCTAACTTGACAGAAGATGCTGATAAACCAGAACTTATGGATCGTTTGAAACCTTACTTCCGTCCAGAATTCCTTAACCGTTTCAATGCTGTCATCGAATTCTCACACTTGAGCAAAGAAGATCTTTCTAAGATTGTCGACCTTATGTTGGTTGAAGTTAACAAGACGCTTTCTAAGAAAGACATTGACTTGGCAGTTAGCGAAGCTGCTAAAGAATACATGACTGAAGAAGGCTACGACGAAGTCATGGGTGTTCGTCCACTCCGTCGTGTGGTTGAACAACAAATCCGTGACAAAGTCACAGACTTCCACTTGGATAACCTTGATGCTAAACACCTAGAAGCTGATATGGAAGATGGTGTCTTGGTTATCAAAGAAAAAGATGCTAAATAAAAGGCATAAAACCTCCTAATCCTATTTATGAAGCAGAGATGTTAGTAGACATCTCTGTTTTTTTCTTTTTTATTTAAGACTTTCCTTGGGTGCTACGGACGGAAGCTACTTCCTAACGGAATTCCATTTCTAAGATTTGAGCCTGGGTCTCAAATCTTCCGAGTGAGGGAAACATTATTGCTTCTCTCACTTTTAGCACAGCGGAAAGTCTTGTATTGTGTATAGCTGTGACTTTTATATTTATTCTTAAATATAAAATGAGATAAAATTGTTTAAATTATGATAATATGGTAAATAGTTAAAAATATATTCTATTTTCAAGAAAGCGTTGACAACGCATTCATATCGCTATATAATTTTTGTGTAAAATTAAATTTTAGTTAGTGATTTCTTGGGTTTAATATTACAATCTTTTGTTATTTGATAAGGAGAAATAATGTTAAAAGTAGTTTTATGGATTTTGGCTATTCTACTTCTTGTAGGAATAGCAATGTTGAACCCCCTAATTGCAGCTGGTATTGTGATTGCAGGATTGTTAATCCAGTTGTTTTTGAAGAAATGAGTTAATAGGAAAAAAGTATGAAAAAGATAATATATGGTATTTTAGCGATTTTATTAGTGATTGTCGTAGGATTCATTTTTCTTAGCGTATATAAAGGGAGTGAGTCATCTGGTAATCAAAAACCAAAGACAGAAATCATAGTAAATGTAAAATCTTTGGAAAAGGTCAGTGAGTTAGTTTTACTCAATGCATCTATTCAAAAAGTTAAGTCAATAGAAAATAATACAAAGTTATTTGGTAGTAACTTTGTAATACCTGGTTCAGAAAAGAAAGCACTCATTATTCTAAATTATACGGCAAAATTCGGTATTAAGAATGATGTAACCATTAAAGATAATGGTAATCATAATTATCAAGTTACATTACCCAAATTTGAAGTTATTGGTGTTGAATTAGATAAAGACAAACCTTATACACTCTACGATACTAGTGGAGGGATTCTTAGTTATTCGACTAAAGACATAGATACTGGTGAGGCTGTTGCAGAAGGTTTTTCAAATAAGGAACAACAAGGTTTTATAAAGGACAATAAAAAATTATTAAAGGAGTCAGCCGAGAAGTACTACTCTACAATGATTAAATCTTTGGACCACGAGGCAAAAGTGACAATTGAAACTCAAAAATAAAGGTGAGGAAAAGATATGTTAAAGTAAATTTTTAATGTTAGCGTTTATGTATTAGCGGTTTTTGGATTTATATTTACATTGTTAATATTTTTTTGGCTATTAGAGATTCTTCGAATGAAAATTCTACTAATGGCAATAATACGTCAAAAGTAGGACAAAGTATTATGGGTTCGAAAAAAACAGTAGCAAAAGCGGAAGAACTATATAGTGATAAAAATATTAAAATAACAAGAACTGGTGGAAATATTATTATTGATAACTTAACGGATAAAGAAATTAATATTGAATCAACTTTTGTAATTAACAATAGTATTGAAGCAAAGCCATTTAGTTCGTCACAATCTAGAATTAATCCGAAAGGAAAGCAGTCAGTATCTATATCAGAATTTGTTGCAGTTAATCCAGGACAGAAAGTTGAGGAATCAGACGAAAAAGCAAAAAAAGCAAAAAAAGCAAACTACTATAAGAATAAAATGAAGAGCGGTGAAAATATTGGGTGGACTGCTAATATACAGAATGGTAACTATGATACAATGAATTCATTTAGTATAAATTTTAATTACTAATTGTGAGGAGATGCAGAATGGATTTATTGGATAAACTGTTAAGTAATAAGATTGTTAATACAAATGGTTACACACGTTCAGATACTGGTACCAAAGTCCATTCCTATTTAAGGACACATCCTAAAAATCAAGGCTTAACGAAATCAGCAACACGTTCTATTATTAATGCTTTAAAAAAGAAATAGTAATTATATGAAAATAGGTTTAGTAGTGTTCTCTTTAATCTGATTAGTGGTGCCTTTTATTATTGAATGGTACTTTCTGTTGTGAAAAAAAGGAACATTGAGTGACTATTACACTATCCATAAACTTTTTATAAGTTTTCATCATTGATAAAAAAGGTAAGTAGCACAGGCTACTTACCTTTATTCTTTATCATCACCTTGATACTTTTGCAAGCGTTCTTGGATGATATTGAGTCGGGGTTCGAGGTCTTTCTTGAAGACACGTGTTTTATAGTTGAGGTCTTGCTTAATGTCAGCAAGAACAAGGTTTTGTTCCTTGATGATGTCAAGGTTGCGTTTGATATTGTCCAAATCGTAGGAGATATTTTCTCGTGATTGGTTGAGGTCTAGGATTTCCTCTTTGATGTCTTCACGTCGTTTATAGGCGTAGTAGGCACCGTAGGCGAGGGCTCCAAGAGCTAGAAAGCGTCCAATTTTCATTCTGTTACCTCTTTAGCGATGCTGTCAGCAAGGTCAGCCAGGGCAGCGAAGTCTGGTTCGTGTTCGTCAAATCCCATGTGGATACCATCGTCTGCACCGTAACGAGGAACGAGATGAATATGAGCGTGGAAGACGGTTTGTCCAGCAACTTCTTCGTTGTTATTAAGGATATTCATGCCGATTGCTCTAGTTGCTTTTTGCACGGCACGAGCAATTTTTGGAACACGGCTAAAGACAGTCTCAGCAGTCTCAGCAGACATTTCTAAGATGTTACGAACGTGCTCTTTAGGAATAACCAAGGTATGTCCTTTTGTAGCTTGTGAAATATCGAGGAAGGCTAGAACCTTGTCGTCCTCGTAGACTTTTGATGAAGGGATTTCTCCAGATATAATTTTACAGAAAATACAATTATCCATAATAACGACCTTTCCATGAGTTTTTGTTATAATAGATTATATCATACCAAAGAGAGAAAAGATAATGCTTAAATTAGAAAAGGTGACGGGTGGTTACGCTAATATTCCCGTCCTAAAAGATGTGACTTTTGAGGTGGCTGATGGCGAATTAGTTGGTCTTATCGGTCTTAATGGTGCTGGGAAATCAACAACAATTAACGAGATTATTGGTCTCTTAACACCTTATGGGGGACAGATTGCCATTGATGGGTTAACCATTCAGCAAGATTCAGCTAGCTATCGTCAGAAGATTGGTTACATCCCTGAAACGCCAAGCCTCTATGAAGAATTGACGCTTCGTGAACATTTGAAAACGGTGTTGATGGCCTATGGTCTTGATGTGACTGAAGGAATGGCACGTGCGGACAAGTACCTTAAGCTCTTTCGTTTAGATGAAAAGCTAGATTGGTTCCCGACTCAGTTTTCAAAGGGGATGAAGCAGAAGGTCATGATTATCTGTGCCTTTATTGTGAATCCAAGTCTTTTCATTGTTGATGAGCCCTTCCTAGGTTTGGATCCCTTGGCGATTTCGGACTTGATTGAGCTTTTGGCTGAGGAAAAAGCGAATGGTAAGGCGATTCTCATGTCTACCCACGTTTTGGATTCGGCTGAGAAAATGTGTGATCGCTTTGTGATTTTGCACCATGGACAGGTCTTAGCACAGGGGACTCTCGAGGAGCTCCGTCAGACTTTTGGCGACGATAGTGCTAGTCTTAACGATATCTACATGCAGTTAACTAAGGGAGAATTGTCATGATAGCTAAGCTATTTAAGGAGCGTAGCAAGCGATTCAATGCCCGCTGTGCTAAGTATAGTCGCTACGTTTTTAATGATCATTTTATCTTGGTTCTTCTCTTTCTGCTAGGCTTTGTCTTGGTTCAGTATACCCAGTTGCTGAAGCATTTTCCAAAAAATCCGTGGGCAATCATTCTTGGCTTGCTTGTGCTTTGTCTGTTATTACCTTTCTGGGGGAATATTGCGACTTATCTAGAACCTGCGGACAAGCACTACCTTTTGGTTAAGGAAGAAGAGGTACTAGACCATGTTAAGAAGGCAACAGGACGTGCTTTTAGATTTTGGTTAATAGTACAAACCCTGATTTTTATTTTGGTTATTCCTCTCTTTTTAGCCTTGGGACTTCCAGTTTGGGGAGTTATCCTTGTAGCTGTGGCTATGGCTATTCTTAAGTACTTCATTTTTCAGAAAAAGGCTCAACCTTTTTATAAGCAGTCTGGACTGAATTGGACTGAGGCTATTGCAGCGGAAAATAAGCGTCAACAATCGATTCTGAAGTTCTTTTCACTCTTTACCAATGTTAAAGGGATTACGTCGAGTGTTAAACGCCGTGCTTATTTGGATGGTATTCTCAAACGTACAAAGAAAGACAAGGAACATACTTGGTACAATCTTTACCTAAGAGCCTTCTTGCGTTCTGGGGATTACTTTGCCCTTAGTTTACGCCTGTTTGCCCTAACACTTCTAGTTATCTTTTTGGTTCCTGAAAAATGGTTGGCTATGGTGCTTGTGGTTGTTTTTGATTACCTCTTGCTCTTTCAGCTCACGGCACTTAAATCGCACTTTGCTTATCAGAGAATGGCTAACCTTATGCCAGTTGGAAAAGACATGCAGGTAAGCAATCTTAAGCGCTTGATTAGCCAGATTGTACTTGGGATGACTCTGGTACAGGCTATTTGTCTCTTCGACCTTAAGTTTAGCCTGATTTTGGTTGGAATGATGCTAGTTCTGAGCCTTGTTTACCTACCAGCCAAGCTTAAGAAGATGATTGACTAACACCTATTAAATAAGTTAAAATAGAAACGAATGACTAAAGAAAAAGGAGATGCCTAGGTGACATCAACAGATAAAGATTTGAGCCTGACTCCTCTCAAAGGAAATAGTGGTAAGGCCTATATGGGAACTTACCCAAACGGAGATCGCGTCTTTGTGAAGATGAATACAACACCAATCTTGGCAGCTCTTGCCAAGGAACAGATTGCACCACAGCTCTTGTGGGCTAAGCGTCTGGGAAATGGTGACATGATGAGTGCACAGGAGTGGCTTGATGGTCGTATTTTGACCAAACATGACATGAACAGTAAACAGATTATCCAAATTCTTGGTAATTTGCACCGCTCTAAACACTTGGTTAATCAACTCTTGCAGTTGGATTATCATATTGAAAATCCTTTCGATCTTCTACACGAGTGGGAGGAAAATGCCGCTTACCAATTGCGTGAAAATGGCTTCCTTCAAGACGTTGTTAGAGATTTGAAACGTCATCTTCCAGAGTTTCGTGCGGAAATTGCAACAATTGTTCACGGAGATGCTCGTCATAGTAACTTTGTCATCACAACCTCAGGATTGATTTATTTGGTTGATTGGGATTCTGTACGTCTAACAGATCGTATGTATGATGTGGCGCAGATCCTCAGCCATTACATTCCATTGGCACATTGGCCACAGTGGTTGTCATACTATGGCTATAAGAACAACGACCTTGTGATGGACAAGATTTATTGGTATGGGCAGTTTTCATATTTGACACAGATTTCAAAATTCTTTGATAGTCGTGATATGGAACATGCCAACCGAGAAATTTATGAACTTCGTAAATTCAGAGAGACCTTGCACAGATATTAGAAAGTAGACATGCGAGTTAGAAAACGTAAAGGTGCAGAGGAACACCTAGCTAACCATCCTCAGTACGTTATCCTTGAGCCGGAGGCTGCTAAAGGTAAGTGGCATGAGCTTTTTGGTAATGACAATCCTATCCATATCGAGGTAGGATCTGGTAAAGGGGCCTTCATTACTGGTATGGCCCAACAAAACCCTGACATCAACTACATTGGTATTGATATTCAGCTGTCTGTATTGAGCTATGCCTTGGATAAGGTTTTGGCTTCGGGTGCTGAAAATGTCAAACTCTTGCGCGTGGATGGTTCAGCCTTGACCAATTATTTTGAAGATGGCGAAGTGGATATGATGTATCTGAATTTCTCAGATCCATGGCCTAAGAGTCGCCACGAGAAACGTCGTTTGACATACAAGACTTTCCTAGATACTTATAAGCAAATTTTGCCTGAAAATGGAGAGATTCACTTTAAGACAGACAATCGTGGACTTTTTGAATACAGTTTGGCGAGCTTTTCACAGTATGGAATGGTTCTCAACAAAGTTTGGTTGGACCTTCATGCCAGTGATTATGAAGGCAACGTCATGACTGAATACGAGCGTAAGTTCTCAGAAAAAGGTCAGGTCATCTATCGAGTAGAGGCCCAGTTTAAAGATTAACTCTTGAAAACTTGATTAAAAATAACGATTAGCCTATTGATGGCTAATCGTTTGATGTGGAGAGGTCGCATAGAGGCCGAGTGCGCACGCTTGGAAAGCGTGTAGTCCTTAACGGGGCTCGGGGGTTCGAATCCCCTCCTCTCCTTTGAGAAATAGACAAAGTGTCCCTTCCGTTTTAGAAGGGACACTTTTTAGGTATAGTAATAAAAAAGAAGATGGTTTTAACAGCTTTTTATGATAGGAGGACTCAATCCTTAGTCCCAAGGCCTCTGAATCCCTGCTACCCAACCAGTACAGAGGGCGCTAGTAATGTTAAAGCCACCAGTATGGGCATTGATGTCAAGGACCTCTCCTGCAAAGTGTAGGTGAGGGACTTTTTTACTTTCTAGAGTCTTGGGATTAATTTCCTTAAGGTCAACGCCACCTTTAGTCACAAAGGATTTGGCAAGTGACATTTTACCTGTGATTGGAATTTCCATGCCCTTAAGCTGACTGATAATGTTTTCTAAGTCTTTGGGATGCAGTTGTTTAACCTTGCTATCAGCCTTGTCTTCTGCTAGGAATTCAGCGACACGCTCAGGCACTAGACCTTTGAGAGTATTTTTAACAGATTTCTCGCGATTCTCCTCAAAGTAGATTTTGAGATTTTCTTGGCTTTGGTTAGGAAGAAAATCTAGATGGGCTATCTCACCACCCTTGACAAAACTGGAAAGACGTAGGGCAGCTGGGCCAGATAGGCCAAAATGGGTGAAGAGAAGGTCATGGGTAATCTTGTGCTTGCCATAGGACAGAGTGACATCATCAAGAGAAATTCCTTGTAAGGCCTTGTGGGGGAAGTCGGTTAGGAGTGGACTTTCCGCAGCTTCAAGATCAGTGACCTGGAGCTTAAAATGGCGGGCAATATCATGTCCAAAACCAGTTGAACCAGTCGATGGATAAGATTTTCCTCCAGTTGTAACGATGAGTTTATCACTGGTAAAAGTCTGGTCCGAAGACTTAACTTGGAATTGCTCATCAACCTTTTTGACGGAGACAACTTCTGTATTGGTGAGGATGCTAGCACCAAGTTCCTGAATCTTATTTTCCAGAGCTTGGATGATGGTCCGTGATTTATCTGTCTTAGGGAAGACACGTCCGTGATCCTCAACCTTTAGTTTGACACCATTGTCCTCGAAAAAAGCAATGATATCGTGGTTATCAAATTGTGAAAAGACGCTATAGAGGAAACGGCCATTACCTGGAATACCTGCTAGAAGATCGTCTAAAGTCCCGTTGTTAGTAACATTACAACGTCCACCACCAGTACTAGCCAGCTTCTTTCCGAGACGTTTATTTTTTTCAATTAGAAGGGTTTGTTGGCCGTAGAAGGCTGAGGCAATGGTCGCCATCATGCCAGCAGGCCCCCCACCAATAACGATAGTATCAAAATGTTTCATGCCTTTATTTTAGCATAATTTAAAAAGGGAGAATAGTTTGTAAATGGTCAGTTTTTTTAGATAATTTATGTTAGAATAGGAGTAGAAGTTTAAATTAGAATAGTTATTAACTATGGAGGAAAATATCGTGTCTGAAAATAACATGAAACACCGTTCATCTGTCTACGATAGTATGGTTAAATCACCTAACCGTGCCATGCTTCGTGCGACTGGGATGACGGATGATAGTTTTGAAAAGCCTATTGTTGGGGTTATCTCAACTTGGGCTGAGAACACACCATGTAATATCCACTTGCACGGTTTTGGTCAAATTGCCAAAGAAGGTGTTAAAGACGCGGGTGCTTGGCCAGTTCAATTTGGTACGATTACTGTTGCAGATGGTATTGCCATGGGGACACCAGGAATGCGTTTCTCATTGACATCTCGTGATATCATCGCTGACTCAATCGAAGCAGCTATGGGTGGTCACAACGTCGATGCCTTTGTTGCTATTGGTGGATGTGATAAGAACATGCCTGGTTCTATGATTGCCATTGCTAACATGGATATTCCAGCGATTTTTGCCTATGGTGGTACCATTGCACCAGGTAACCTTAACGGTAAGGATATCGACTTGGTTTCTGTTTTCGAAGGTATCGGTAAATGGAACCACGGTGATATGACCGCAGAAGAGGTTAAAGATCTTGAATGTAATGCCTGCCCTGGCCCTGGTGGTTGTGGTGGTATGTATACTGCCAACACAATGGCGACAGCAATCGAAGTAATGGGGATGAGCCTTCCAGGATCATCATCTCACCCTGCAGAATCAGCTGAGAAGAAAGCAGATATCGAAGAAGCAGGTCGTGTAGTTGTTAAGATGCTTGAACTAGGTCTTAAGCCATCAGATATCTTGACACGTGAAGCCTTTGAAGATGCCATCACTGTCACAATGGCACTTGGTGGTTCAACAAATGCGACACTTCACTTGCTTGCTATTGCTCATGCAGCTAACGTTGATTTGACACTTGAAGATTTCAACGATTTCCAAGAGCGTGTGCCTCACTTGGCTGACTTGAAACCTTCAGGTCAATATGTCTTCCAAGATCTTTACAATGTTGGTGGTGTACCAGCCGTTATGAAATACCTTCTTAAGAATGGTTTCCTTCACGGTGATCGTATCACATGTACTGGTAAGACTGTTGCAGAAAACTTGGAGGCCTTCGATGATTTGACACCAGGTCAAAAAGTCATCATGCCGCTTGAAAATCCTAAACGTGCTGATGGTCCATTGATTATCTTGAAAGGTAACTTGGCTCCAGAAGGTGCGGTTGCCAAAGTATCAGGGGTTAAAGTTCGTAACATCACTGGTCCTGCTAAAGTATTTGACTCAGAAGAAGATGCCATCGAAGCAGTTCTTTCTGATGAAATCGTTGATGGCGATGTAGTTGTTGTACGTTTTGTAGGTCCTAAGGGTGGTCCTGGTATGCCAGAAATGTTGTCATTGTCTTCAATGATCGTTGGTAAAGGTCAAGGGGACAAGGTTGCCCTCTTGACAGATGGACGTTTCTCAGGTGGTACTTACGGACTCGTTGTTGGTCACATTGCTCCTGAAGCTCAGGTTGGTGGACCTATTGCCTACCTCCGTACAGGTGATATGGTTACAGTTGACCAAGATACCAAAGAAATTACGATGCACGTTTCAGACGAAGAGTTGGCGAAACGTAAAGCGGAAACTGAGTTGCCACCACTTTATAGCCGTGGTGTCCTCGGTAAATACGCTCACATCGTTTCTTCAGCGTCACGTGGTGCCGTTACCGACTTCTGGAATATGGATAAATCAGGTAAAGCCTAATGAAATGATATCAACAAAATCACACCGGACATTTGTTCGATGTGATTTTTTGATATTAATTTCTAAGACAGTTGTTGGCAGTGTGATGACAAGTAATGGTTTGTCTGTTGTTACTCTAGTAAAAAACCGGTTGGAAATGTCCAACCGGTTTTCCTTTTATTTTCCGCCTCGAGGTGAGATACCAAGAGCGATACGTCCATAACGACTGATGCGTGTCATCTTCCAGACCGGTGAATAAGTGGTTTCCACCTTGACAGAGTTAATACCGTCAATGGATTTTAGCTTTTCAGCGATTTCATAAGGCATAGTCTCTTCACAGCCACAACCAGTATCAGTAAAGGTCATAAGGAAGTAGCAGTGGCCATTTTCATCGACAGTGATTTCATAAATCAAACCAAGGTTGTAAATGTCTAGCTCAATCTCAGAATCGAATACAGTGGTCATTTGTTCGACGATTGGCTCTAAGAAGGGCTGGGCCAAATCATTGACCTTAATATCATCACGGAAGTTTTTCATAGGACTCGTTCTTTCTATTTTGCTTTTGTTTATTATGGCATAATTTAGGGCTTTTTTCAATCTCGGATGGCAATATGAGGCTTTAGTATGCGAGTAAAGTAACAATAAAAAAACTCCAACAGTCAAACCGTTGAAGATAATGTGATTTATGCTTCAATATCAAGTCGTTTTGCAACCAAGGTTGCTCGAATACCATCAAAAATTGGAGCAAGAATGAAAATCCCAAACCTTGTGGAATTGTTCCCACCATTCCTAGATACAACAGATCTGATACCGACCAAACCCAATTTGGAAGTACCGATTGTTTAAGTCAAAGACTTTCCTTCTATATACATTTATACCCACACATAGTTTACCAAAAGCTTAGCTTCCTATCAAGTAAATTGTTTGAAGAGTGAAAGGAAAAAAGTCCTTCAGGTATCCAGAATAACTAGTCAAATTGACAGAAAGGAGTGATTGTGATATTCTCATAGTAAGACATTTCAAGAGAAAATGAGGCTATTATGAGTATTGAAAAGACAGTCAGCGAGATTGCTGAAATCCTTGGTGTTAGTCGTCAAGCAGTCAATAATCGTGTCAAACAACTTCCAGAAGAAGATCTAGAAAAAAATGCTAAAGGGGTTACTGTCGTTAAACGCAGTGGCTTAATTAAGTTGGAGGAAATTTACAAGAAAACCATCTTTGACGATGAGCCAATCGATGAAGAAACAAAACAACGTGAGTTGCTGGAGATTCTTGTAGACGAGAAAAACTCTGAGATTGCCCGTCTCTATGCTCAGTTGAAGGCTAAGGACGAGCAGTTGTCTAACATGGATGACCAATTGCGTGTCAAAGACGTTCAAATCGCCGAAAAGGACAAGCAAATCGATCAACAGCAACAATTGACCTTGACTGCTATGAAGGACAAGGAAGAGCTTAAACTGGAACTTGATGAGGCTAAGGTTGAGGTTGACGAAGCCAAGGCCCAAGTGGAAGAAATCCAGACCAAACAAGAAGAAGCTTCTAAAAAAGGTTTCTTTGGACGTCTATTTGGAAAATAAAAAAGAAGCTGGGACTCAGTCTCAGCTTTAACTATTGTAGGAGATAAAGATGGAAAATGTAGAAACTTATATTGCCTTTGATTTGGAATTCAACACGGTGGATGGCGTTAGCCATATCATCCAGGTGTCAGCTGTTAAGATGGACCGGCATGAGGAAGTGGGACAGTTTGACTCTTTCGTCTATTCGGATGTTCCTTTGCAGTCCTTTATCAATGGTTTGACAGGGATTACAGCTGATAAGATTGCCAAGGCACCGAAATTAGAGTCCGTTCTAGCGGATTTTAAGGCATTTGTTGGTGATACACCACTTATCGGTTACAATGCCCTTAAGTCGGATTTGCCTATTCTAGCTGAAAATGGTTTAGATTTGGAAGAGCAATATGCTTTAGATGTTTTCGATGAGGCCTTTGACCGTCGTGCTTCTGATTTGAACGGTATTGTTAACCTCAAGTTGACTAGTGTGGCAGATTTCTTTGGAATCAAGGGACACGGTCATAACAGCTTGGAGGATGCTCGTATGACCGCACAGATTTACGAGAAGTTTCTCGAATTAGATGAGAATGCCAAACTTTTGGAGCAACAGGAAGAAGTCAGTAACAATCCTTTTGCTGCCTTAGGTTTGGGTGGCCTTTTCGACTAGGGCTTTACAGAAGCTGTAAAGGGTGTAAAGAGTGATAGCTAACTTTTTCTGTAAGAAAAGAAAATCCTCTAGGGTTAGGGCTTGCATATTACCTTGCGTTATAAGGTAGAATCTAGGTATCAAGGGTGGCCAAAGTCCTCCTTTGATAGAAAATCTTAAAAGGAGGTGACTGAGATGTCGCAGTTTTCAACAGGAGAGTTGGCTAAGGCAGCAGAAGTGTCTGTTAGGACTGTCCAGTACTATGATCAACGTGGTATTTTGACGCCATCTGAAGTCACAGAAGGTGGTCGGAGAATCTACCACGACTCAGATTTGGAACGCCTGCAAGTCATTTGTTTCTTAAGAGATTTGGATTTCTCAATTAATCAAATCAAAAAACTCTTGCAAGAGGAGAATAGGGAACAGGTTTTAGAGCTTTTGTTGACAGATCAAATCGAGAGCTTGGAAAAGTCTTCAGAGGAAATAGAGGTCAAACTAAAACGTGCCCGTCACTTGCAAAAAGCAACTGCTAAACGACATCAACTTTCGTTGGAAGATTTGTCAGACATTTCACGTCTTATGGAAAATCAAAAATCATGGCGTCATTTGCAGTTGAGAATATTTGGGAGCATCAGTCTAGCGAGTCTTCTTTATATCATAGCCCTACTGATAGTCATTTATTATTTTAAGGATCCTAGAGGTTTGTTTGTTGTCTGTCCTGCTTATATTATAGTAGTGAATTTAGTGATGTTTCACTATAGAAAGCAGTTTGAATACCTTTGTCCTAATTGTCATAGGACCTTTGATCCAAGTTTTAAAGAATTTGCCATTGCCGGACATACACCAAGGACTCGTAAGTTGACTTGTCCTCATTGTCATGTAAAGACCTACTGTTTGGAGTTGGCTAAGACTAAAACGAAATAAATTTATCGAATATAAAAAAACGCTTGAGAATTACTTCTCAGGCGTTTTTAGCTTATTCAACTGAACTTAGAGCTTCGAGCATATTAAGCTTGGCTAGGCGGTTATTAACAACGAAGCCAAGGATAATAAGAATGAAGCCGATAAGAACAGCTGGTAGAAGGTAAGTAGCCAATCCGATCGATGGATCAAACATGATACGATCTGGCGGAATGATGCTTACCATATATTGGTGGAGTGCTTGTCCAAGACCAAACCCTACGAAGATACCGATGATAGACAGGTAAATAGTTTCACGATAGATGTAGAGGGATACTTCATTATTGTAGAAACCAAGAACCTTAACGGTTGAAAGTTCGTGGATACGTTCTGAAACGTTGATGTTAGTTAGGTTATAGAGAACAACCACAGCAAGGAGAATGGAAACCGTAATCAAAATACCAATAACCTGTGTCAATGAATTGACCATAGTGCTGATTTGCAGTTTAAGGTTATTGTTTTGAACAACACCGTAAACATTTGGCAAGTTGATGAATTTGGCTGCCATATTTTCAACATTTTGCTTAGTTGGTTCAGCGAGAGTAACAAGGTTGGCATTATTCACTGAAGGTGTCCCAAAAGCTTTTTGGTAGTAGCTAGCATTCATAAAGAGAAAATGCCCCATGTACATTTCAGTGATACCAGCTATCTTAATCTTGACAGATTCATCCTGACTGTTTTGCACAGTAATGGTATCTCCGACCTTGAGGTTTAGAAGTTTTGCCATTTTTTCAGAGATAATTGCTCCGTCATTAGATAGCCTTAGAGTCTTATTGCGGTCTCGGTCATGTAAGCTAACGTAACTGTCAATGAGTTTTTCGTCACGGTCGTTAAAGACAAGGGTTGAGATTTCTTGGGTGTCCTTATTGGTACCGGCAATTTTTTGCAAGGTTTCAAAATGGACATTCAAGTATTCTTTGACGTCTTTGCCATCGAGGAGTTTAGTGAGTTCCTCATCCAGAGCACTTGACGCATTTGGTTGCTTGGCAACAATCATATCATAGTGAATGATGTCTTCAAACTGTTGCTGGTTAAGGTTAGATACAGAAGATCGAATTCCTAAACCTGCGAAGAGAAGTGCAATAGAACCTGCGACACCAAAGAGGGTCATAAACATCCGTTGCTTATAGCGGAAAATATTACGCATGGTAACTTTTTCCGTAAAGCTGAGACGTTTCCAAAGCGGTGTGATGCGCTCTAGGACAATCTTAGCTCCTGCTCGAGGTGGTTTTGGAAGGAGGAGTTGGGAAGGTTTTTCCCAGAGCTCTTTCTTGGCGACCACAAAGGCAGGTAGCACAGCAGATAAGAGACCTAAAAGGAAGGCCACAAGGGTAAGTCCTAAGTAGAAGTGCAATTCAAAAGCAGGAAGCTGCAAATCGCTCTTATAAGTGTTGTGAATTAGAATCGGAAGTAGTGTATGACCGGTAATAACACCTGCGGTTGTACCAGTAATACTCGTTATCAAACCATAAATGACGAATTTATGGATAATTCGCGAATTACTGTAGCCTAGGGCGTTGAAAATACCAGCCTTACCACGCTCTTCTTCAACAAAGCGTCCCATGGTTACAAAGGTAACCAAAGCTGCCATAAAGTAGAGAGCGACAGGGAAGATGTTACTCACATCGTGAATGATGTTAATATTACTTTCATAAGCAACATATCCCTCGGAACCCGGAATCTCTCGACGCGAGTAGAATTGATAGCTGGGCGCTGGTAAATTATCAACCATTGCTTGACTTTCTTCGAGTTCTTTTTGCTTGGCTTCAATCTTGGTAGTAGCTTCTTTGACACTAGCAGCTTCAGCAGCGTTGCTTGTAGCCATTTGCTGGGTCTGTGCGAGAGCTGTTTCAAGTTCTTGTTTAGCTTGAGTAATTTGAGCTTGAGACTGAGACTTGATCTCAGTTAGGCGTTTCTCAGGTTCATCTTTAAAGAGTTTCTTAAGTTCAGCCTTTCGTTCAGAAATCTTATTTGCGTATTCCTCACTAAAAGGACTAACATTTTCCAAATCCTTGTAGCGGATGCGGGCAATCATGTAATCATTAGAGGTGAAGTCCGTCTCTGGCACAATGGCGTAGCCATCTAGTTTCCCCGTACCAGCGCTGGCATTACCAAGACGGTTCCTAGAGAGAAGTTCAGAGGAATTAACAAAACCAGTAATGGTATATGTTTGTTCCTTTAACTGTTTTTGCCCTGAGCTATCTACTGGCTCAGAAAAGTTAATCTTATCTCCGACGCTATATTCCTCTTTATAAGTTGAGGAAAGAGCGATTTCCCCGTCCTTGGTAGGAAGTTTCCCCTCAATAAGGTCGTAAGTGGAGATTTTCTTAGGTTTAGAGAAGATACGAAATGCCGTATTCGTCCCCTTGACGACAGCATCTTTGAAATAACCATACTCGATGTCTACATTCTTCTTTTTAATTGTATTGAGAAGGTCCTGATCGGTTTGGTTGATACTGTAAGTGCTGATTAAGCTCAAGTCAGCTGTTTGATGCGTCTTGAAGAAGTGTTCCCCAGTTTTCTTCATATTAGGAGAAGTTACTTTAAGACCAATCAAGGCAAAGGATCCCAGTGCCATAAGTAAGGCAATCGAGAGCATACGCCCTTTAGAAGCTACAAAGGTTCGCCAAACATCTTTCCAATAAGTTGTTTTTTTCATGACGTTGCTCCTTTCTAGTATTCCAAGTCCTCGATTTTTTGTGGATTAGGATTAAGTTCCACACTCTTAATCTTGGCATCGTGCATTCGAATGACACGATCGGCAATTGGAGCTAGAGAAGCATTATGGGTAACGATAATAACAGTTGTTCCCTGTTTGCGAGCCATTTCTTGAAGGAGGGTCAGGATTTGTTTCCCTGTTTGATAATCCAGAGCCCCTGTTGGTTCATCACAAAGAAGAATCTTTGGATTTTTGGCAACGGCGCGTGCAATAGCGACACGTTGTTGCTCCCCACCAGATAGTTGTGATGGGAAGTTGTCTAAGCGGTCTCCCAAACCGACTTCGACGAGTGTTTGAGTAGCATCTTTAGCGTTTGGAACGATTTCAGATGCTAGTTCGACGTTTTCCCTGGCCGTAAGGTTAGAAACTAAGTTGTAAAATTGGAACACAAAGCCAACGTCCTCACGACGATAGGTTGTAAGTTCTTTGGCTGTGTATTCAGAGATATCCTTACCATCAATAATGACGCGGCCTTCGTCATTGGTGTCCATACCACCTAAGATGTTAAGAACGGTTGATTTCCCAGCGCCAGAGGCACCAAGAATAACGACAAGCTCCCCTTTTTCGATATCAAAGCTTACGTCGTTGTTTGCGATAATTTCCAGATCACCGGTTTTATAGCGTTTATAGCTATGCTTCATTTGAATATAAGCCATGAATTTCCCTTTCATACGAAAATAATGATGCTGATAATTACCTATCTTTCCGTACTCTATTGTAACGGATTTTCCTTGGAATATCTAGGTTTTGAGGGAAAAAAAGGTTTAAAAGTAGAGAAGTTCTTCTTACATGTGACAGAAATGTGGACGAAGCGCTTACATATGAGAAAATACTATTTCAAATGAGCTTTGAGTAAGGTGAAGATTTGGTGAAATAGTTATAAAGTTAGGTAATTTTTAGTCGTTTACAGAGTGGATATACTATTTTTTTTCAATTTCCATAATTATCGGAGAGTTTAGGTCGGTAAATACTTCATCATAGGGGTGCCAAAGGGGACCTAATTTTCCGTCAAAGTTGATGATAGATAAAGAGTTTTTTCATAGTTTCTAGCAATGACGTATCCAGAATACGGACATTTTTTTGAATTTGGAGGATACATTTTCTATATGGGGAAAGTTATTTATGGGGAAATAGAGGGCTTTTCGCAATGATTTTTTGTGTGTTAGTTATTTTTAAAGAAGTTGTAAACACCTTAAAAATATATATCTAAATGAGAGATGTGCATCTTTAGGATTAGTTATTTATTATGGGATGTTCCATAAAGTTACCCTTAAATCCTTTTGTTGTGGCATTCTTTTGACTAATAGAGGAATTCTAGTTCCTAATCTTATTTTAGGATGTTTAGAATTCGACTTCCTGTCTCAAGAATTCTTTTTTATAGTTACATTTAAAGTGTTTGGACAGAATTTTGCTATCCGATAAAATTTTTGGGAAGATGAGTCAGCAAAAGTGCTTTCTGAAGAATCTGTCTAAAAAATAACTATTATTTCCCTAAGTACTACTTAAAGAAATTACCATTTGCATAACGTAAAAAAGCTAATCTGATAATAGATTAGCACCAATTTTAAGACATGAAGTTGTCATTTGTTTAAAATGCTTAAAAATTAAAGAAACGCTTGAAATCAAGAGGATTGCATGCTAATATTGTTATCTGGGTGAAGGGGTGGTCAAACAGCTCAACCAACCTTTTGCCTCCTACAGCAGTAAATAGGACGCCTTGTTAGCCAGTTAGAGCTAACCAAATAAATAGTGAGGGATTTATGATTAAGAACAAAGATAATGGTTTTATCGGCAAAGCAATAATCAGCTTAATTGCTACTTTGGGGACTCTGGCTCTATTCATGGGTACCAGTGGGGCCTCGGCTGACGTCAAAGAAACTCCTAAACTTGATTTAGATGCCAATATGACTAAGGTTCAAACCGTTAGTGATGAAGACTTGAAGAATCATGATGGGCAAGCTCAGGATACGAAGAAGCAAGAAACACCTGGACAAAAACAGCCAGAAACTGAAGAATCTAAGACTACAGATGAGGAAACTCCTGACTACATCGTTATCACCGAGGTAGTGGATTCGTCGGAGCATAAGCAAGACTCTAATCAAGTGGTTGATGGAGTAGCTCAAACGCTTGACCCAGGCTTGTTGAATGAGATTTTAGCTCAAACTAGCGAGGTTGGAGAATATCAGATTTATGTCAAGAATGATGATGAACTATTAATCTCAGGACCTGTACCTTCCCAAACAGCGAATGAAGATGTGAATTACCCTACTTTAGAAAGTTCATTGGATTCAGCGAGTATTTACTTAGGTCAAAAGAATCGTTATAAATTGGCAAACGAAGAAGACGCACAGTCAGGTCTTGCTTTGGTTGAAGAATAAAATTTTTATATGACTAACACAAAAAGACTTGGATTTCTTGTCCAAGTCTTTTGTATGTTATGACTGAGTTGCTAGATGAGTATATAGAAAAAGGAACCGTGAGATTCCTTTTCGTTTTTTAGAATGGCAATTTACCTGCAAAGGCACCCATTGATTTTTTAGTCGCTTCGTCAATTTGTTCAAGAGCATTGTTAAGTGCTTGAACAGTCATATCTTGGAGTGTTTCCACATCATCAGGATCTACGACAGCATCAGCGAAAGTGATGTTAACTACTTTTTTGTCACCAGTTAATTCAGCAACTACCAAGTCTTGTGCTGATTTTCCAGTGAAAGTTGTAGCAGCCAATTCAGCTTGACTTTTTTCCATTTGTTTCTGAAGCTTTTGAGCTTGCTTCATCATGTTTTGCATGTTCATCATAATATTTTCTAGATTCCTTTCATACCAAGGGTTTAGCCCCTGTTTGTTACTTTTTGATGCCTTATTTTGCCTTATTCTTTAAAAATTATCAAAGGCAGAAGCTACCTCTTTTTGTTGAGTTGGGAATAAATGTGAGTATACATTTATTGTTGTGTTGATAGAGCTGTGTCCAAGACGTTTCATAAGTGTGAAGAAAATATAGTCTTTTCCCTCTCCATTTCTAAGACCTTGTGAGACGAGAAAGGCTGCATGAGAATGTCTAAAATCATGATTACGAATCAGTTTTAAATTTTTAGGCATGCGTTTTTTCAGTTTTGTCCTGAAATTAGAAATATCTGGACTGGTTAGAACCTCTGGTGAGTTTTGGAAAATCTGTAAAGAGTCAGTGTTGTCTGTAAAAGCCTTGAGTAGTTCAAATTGCTTTGCTTTCCAACTTTTTAGCTCTTCTACAAAAGCATTGTGAATGTATATGCGTCTGTTAGATTGAGTAGTCTTAACAGTTCCAATATGAACCTCACTATTTCGGTAGTATGCTGAAAATTTTACATCAACGTATTTTTCATCAAGGTTGATCTGCTCCCAAGTAAGTGCTAGTGCCTCACCAATTCGAACACCAGTATACATCAATAACCGATATAAAAGCTGGTATTGATATTCTGATTCCTCAAAAAGTGAATCAAATCGTTTAAATTGTTCAGGTGTATAGTAGGCCATTTCTTTGTGTTGTTGTGGCAAACGACGCAGACCATCACAAGGATTGTTCGTTCTAATGCCATTGGTTACAGCAATATCAAACAGTTTATGAACAAAGATTATTTGTTGATTAATGTGTGAATTGGTTAGTGTGCCACCTTTTACGCTAGGTTGTTTTCTTAACCAGTCACGATATTGCTTGATATCTTGAAGCGAGACCTCTTTCATATTAGCATTCTTAAAATACTTAGAGACGTACATCCGATAATAAGATTTTTGACTGTCGATAGTACCTCTTTTATTACCTCGGATTTCATCTTCTTCTTTGACAAGAGAGTAGAGGTAAGCTACAGAGACTTTGTCTTTGTGTCCCACTTGATGAAGTTTATTGATACGGTAATCAGCTTCATAACGTTCAGCTTCTTTACGTGATTTGAAATTTGTTTTTCTGTGACGCTTTTGACCGCCTGTTATAGCGTCATAACCATCACTAAGATCCACCTTCCATTTTTTATTTTTTTGTCTAGTTACTGCCATGTGTAATCTCCTTACTCATTAACAGTATCTTCCAGTACGGGATTAATTATATCATGTTTAGCGGATAACTCAACACCTAGAATGTCTTCAATGGTTTTTAAAGGGACACGTCCCACCTTTTTATTTCCATACCACTCAAAGCCATCTTGTAGGAGCTTTTGTTTGGCTTTTCTGATCAACTTGCTAGCCTGTGCATCGGTATATCCTGTAAGGATCATTAGTTCAATTTTATCTACAATTTGAATCATTTACTTATCCTCTTTTCTATCTTTCTGATGTCGTCGAGAGTCTAAATACTTAGCAAAAAAATAGGTTTTGTTCATTAACAGTCCCAAAAGATAAGGGTTATCTGTTCGTGCATACCTCACGAGTGTATTAAACTCTGTAAAGTTGTGTTCTTCTATAATATCAATAATTAAGGATAAAAAATTATCTGTATTACTGTTGACTAAAAATTTATCAAGCTCAAAACCACAACCTGATTCGATATCATTGATGTTATAGGGTGTCTTCTCTGGATTTTCAGCATGAGTAAAATAGTCATACATGCCTTTGGGTGACATTATAGGTTCAACATGGGATGGACCATTTAATTTTTCTTTGATTAGTTCTGATACTTGAGAATAGCTCTTTAAGGACTCAAAGTATAGGGCACCATGCTTGTGTGCTTTTTTGAACTCACCAGTTTCCTTATTGATATCTTTATCATGCCATGGACTGAGTACAAAAGGTATATGTAACTCTTCAAGGATTTCTAGGTAATTATGGGGTGTACTTTCTTTATAAATCAGGAAAGCCCATTTGTTTGACCGTTTTTCTTTTGGCAATAGTATTATCCTTCCTATGATTATTGATTATTGGTGTAATGGGGGTCGTAGTAGCCCCATTACACAGTAAAAATGTTATTTGAAAAGGCAGTACACTTGGCTTTCACTACGTGAGCCAGGCACTGCCCTATTATTAACGTTTAGTTCCTTTAAACCAGAGCTTATTTCCCACCCTTAGAGGTGTGGAAAAATAGTAGTTGGGGTTATAATTGGAGATTTCTTCTTTGATATGTTCTTCCATATCTTTCAAAAGTTTTTGAGCTTGTTGAGTTCTAGGCAACTTTAAGAAAATAGAAACCTCTTCTTGATGGATATCGACAGTGCATTTCCTAACGGATTGGTTAAATTCACTCAAAACAGGATTGAATCGTGTAATGGTTTGGTTTTCGATTGTTACGATAGGTTCAGAGTATTCGACTTGTTTAAGAAATTGACGCATTCGGATGGTTTGATAGACTGACTTGAAGTAATTCCAAAGGGAATCTTTAGCAATCCGATAAAGTAGTTGACCGATTACCAAAATTGAGGAGATAGCTAGGATAGAGATTGAAAAAACTAAGATGACTTGTTTGATATTATCTAGACTATCATTGATTAGGATAAAAGAGTTATTATATTGAGATAGGCCACTCAGTTCGATAGCTTGATAAAATAATCCTAAACAGAACTGTGCTAAGAAACAAATCAAACCTATGATGGTGAGATTTATGATAAGGTTGTAAGTTTTTTGGAAGAATGATTTTTTCATATTTATAAGATACCTTTCTTAGTGTAATAGGTTGGACAGAGCAAAGGTAGGACTTGATAAGGGTGTTCGTTATCGATGATTTGAATTAACCCAGTTCCTTTTCCTATTGGGATGACTATACCCTCAGGGTCAAGATCTGGAAATAGGAATTGCGTAGTTTTCTTATTGATATTTCCAATTTGAATGAGTACATTTAACTGTTCACGAACGGATACAGGGATGGTATTATGGTCAAAACGCTGACTTACCAGCAGTAAGTGAACTTTTGTCGCTCTACCTAAAAGGGCAATTTGGGACATGAGAGAAAAGAAGGAATCTTTGATTGTCTTATTAACACCCTCTGACAAAGCTAGGACCTCATCAATCACGATAGTTAGATGGTCGAAGTGCTGATTTGGATTGTTATATAGAATCTCTTGCCTTTGTTGGATAAGGTTAAGGCAATCACTAAGATTTTCATTGATTTCAGACACAAAATCTGATTTAGAGCGGTTTCGTTTAGGATGGATAACGGCAATGCCATTTTCTCTTGCCCATCGTGATGGGGTATCAAACTTTGGGTCTATTATAATAAGGTCAGAGATCTGTTTGAGGTGACTAAGAAGATAGGTCAGGGTGTATGACTTTCCTGAGCCACTATTGCCGGCAATGGCTAGAGAAGTGACGTTATTATAATCTAGGACAAGATTTTTCATGATTGGAATAATGTCTTCCTCGTGACTCTTAGTGAAGCTGTCTAAATCAGAGATGATAAGTCGTTCGGAGACCCCTAATTTCCATGGAAAGAAGAGACCACGTTGAACATGAATATCATTAGTGTCAAGAGCCATAAAATAAGCAGAGTTTTGCTTTAGCAAAGTATATCGTGGGTACAATGATGCGTTAGCAATTAGGAAGATTTTTTGGTAGAGTTCATCGTCGATAATATAGCCAGCAGGCAAGCGAGGAAGAAATAGAAAACCTTCGTCCATAATTTTGCAGTCAAAACTGTTAGTGTAGCTTGTCTCACCTTGCATTAGAGTACCGAGCCCCATGTTAAGACTCTGGAGAAGGTATTGTTCTAGTTCTCGTTTTGTCATTACTTAACCTCCGTGATTCCGTCTGCTTTAAAATAAACATTGTAACCAACCTCACAAGCTTGAAGGTTATCAAATGTAACCATGGTCATATAAGGTGGAAGAGTTACCTCAGAGTTAAATTTCACAGTGAATGGAGGAAGCCCTTTTTGTGAAAACCAAGCTTTATAAGCGATTATCTCCCCAGTAGGCTGGTTGTCCTCAAACCGAATCTGTGGTTCTAATTCAGTGCTTAAGCAGTAAATAGCTTGCTTCTTGTCGATATATTCAGTTGCAGTATTGGCTGAGTAGCCACTTTTGCGATTACGTGTTTTCATGTGTAATACCTCGTTTTTAAATTTCGTCTTAGCTAAGAACAAATATAGTCTATAATATTTGAATTAGTTAAACTGTCATAATTTTTGATAGTTTATAATGGATGTTATGATATAAGACACGCTAATTCTGAAAGCCAATCAGTTAATTTTTCGGCGATTTGGTAGGAAGTTTCTTCTTCAGGAAATTCCGGAATAAATTGAGATAATGATTGTAATAATGGATTTCGATAGGTGTTTATGAATTTAGATATAGTTGAGTGGTTTATTTGTCCATTGAGTTTATTTACTAGAGTTTTCTTTAGTATAGTTTGGTCAAAACAAGAATCTATTATAACCGTCATAATAATGGCTTCGATTAGTTGTAATTCAAAGTCTTGGCTTGGGAAAAACAATTCTTTTGGTGTTTTGTAATTAAGAGAGGCTTGGAAGGCAAGCGAGGCATTGAAACTAAGATTTCTTTTTCCCTTGATAATTTGACCAACAGTTGTTTCTGAAAGAAGTTCAATATCATCAGCTGAGTAGTCATATGCAATTTGATTCTGTAAGATTTTTAAATCTGTCATTTTTTGTTTGATAGCTTTACCTAATAATTTAGTGTAGAGTTTTTTAATTACGTTTGAATAAGTCATTTTTCTTTCCTTTGCGTCCAGGGACGGAAAGAAACTAGTATAGTTTGACCGATAAAGGTATGAAAAAGCACACCAAATAAAACGGTGAAACTTTTTACATAGATTGAGACAATTAAATAAGTCTATGTTTGAGTTTCAATCCGTCCATTTGATGCGCATCAGGTAGGACATAATATTTTTTTGAAAGACTTATCTATATACAATTTGAATTTGTATTTTCTTAAATCTTTCATGTATAATTAAAACAAAAGATGGTTTCATTGTAAGCCTGGGATTGAGGGAACTTTTATGGGAGACAATATTTATTATCAACAGAAATTCCAAAATTTAATTAGTGTATCTAAGTCCTTATCTATTGGTTATGGAATATTACGCTATGTCTATTTAAGAGAAGAACTCAATAAAGGGGTTCATGACTTCTTAGGTGAAAAATTTAAAACTTGGGATGATTGTATCTCCGAACTTCTTTTTGCTAAAATGAGCAACATTTATGAAAGTAACTTTACTATTAATGATATTTATACTCTTTGGAACAATGGGGATGTACGAATACATTTTGATAAAGATACTATAAGAAAGAAAGTTAGAGCATTTGAAAAGAATCTTGATAATATGAATCAAGCTTTTTTCTCTAAGCAGGATAAAGATGAATTATTAAAGATAATTAATGAATCATGGTTTGGAAAAGAATATAAAAAAATTTCTCATATCCTATTTGAGATAAATAAAGGGTTAACTCAAAAGTATTCTGACCGAAGTCAGGATGAAATGTTATTAAGTTTAGATAAAAAATTATGCTTAATTCCGTTTGAAGGAATAGCAGAACTGGGACTTGAACTAGATACTTCGAGAGTAATTAAGCATGAGAACGATTATTATATTTTTAAGTCTTTGGAAGATAAAAGAAAAACTCTTCAAAATCTTGAAGAACAGATGAAGCAAAAATATAATCTATTTATTGATGAGTTTAGTTCAAAGTATTCTTTGATGATATATGGAGATTTGAGACCTCCATTAACGAATATCTCTTTTGAATTCCTTTCTAATTGTAGAGCAATTATCGTCGATTTTAAGGATAAAATTGTAAAGATAGGTGAAAAACATTATGATTTTGATACACCTATGGTAAAAATGAAATCCAAGTCAGGAAATAAAAACTCTGAGATTAAACAAGGAGATTATCAAAAGGTATATAATTCTGTCTTTGTGAGTGGATTTATAAAATTTTTGAGAGAGGATTTAGGAAAAAGTAATAGGCAGTATAGGAAAGTACGTTACTTTGATTTTCCAACTAGAAAAGAGATTTATGACAATCTGTTAAAGTTAAAAAGTGATAAAGAAAGATTGATTTTTAGAGTTGGCGAATATAACAATAAAATTATCGCATCCATACTAGACAGTGTGATTAGTAGTTGTTGTACAACATTAAGTAAAATGTATGAACTAAGGCAGATTTTCATTATATTTTTCGGAATCCATTATCAGGTAACTTTTCATAAATATTATTCAATTACTGAGGAATTTCCTAACTATGTTATGGAAAAAATTATTTTTCTAAGTGAGCGATGCTTTGACTACACTTTAAAGAATATTTTATTTGAATCATCTGAAGGATATGCTAAAAAAATGATAAATCTTAACATTCAAGGGGAACATCAAGAACAATTAGATTTATTTAATTCAAAGTATAATCAGAGTGATTAC
>NZ_CAKAKM010000003.1:0-207688 GCF_916619785.1 Streptococcus sp. Marseille-Q3604
GTGGTTGTAAATAACTATAAAAATCTTAAAGGCATGGTAAATGCTAAAAAGAAAAGGAGAAATTTATGGCTTATATTTGGTCTTATCTCAGACGTTATCCTAAGTGGCTAGCAATGAATTTTACGGCGGCCATTTTATTTGTTATTGCTAACTTGGGTTTGCCGACGGTTCTTGCCAGAATGATTGATGAGGGTTTCCAGTGTCTTTTTGATTTTGGCGACAAGTCCACAAGCAGGAGCTATTATTTCCTTTGCGGGAGGAGGACATGGCACACCAGCAGAATACGGACATGTGGCTTTCGTCGAAAAACTCTACCCAAATGGCTCATTCCTTATCTCCGAAACCAATTACAATGGCAATCCAAACTATACCTTCTGTAAATTATCTGGAGTGGATAGTAACTTGAGTTTTGCGTATACGACGAAATAAAAAAGGATATGCTAACAATGACTTGATTTGTTAGCATATTGTTTTGGAGGTGGTGATACGGATTTGTTAGAGAAACCCGTTTATAATTATATTAAAAATAATCATGGAGTAATAACTTTTCGTGATATGGAAGAGCTTAACTTTTCTTATCAACAACTGAATCAATTAGTCTCAAAAGGGAAAGTGGAATCAATTGAAAGAGGTATCTATCATCTGCCAGATACCTATATCGATGACTATTTTAGTTTACAGTACCGTTTTCCATCCTTAGAAACAGCACTTTGGTTACATGGTCTGTCCCTTACCATTCCATTTGAGCCTGTGATGACTTTTCCTTTCGGGACAAATACGAGGCCAATGAAAGAAGCTGGTGTCAAGCCAATTGTCGCTAGAAAGTATCATGAAATCGGTATTATTAGACTGGAGCGACAGGCTGGACAGTTTATCTCAGTATATGATATGGAACGAACATTAGTGGAGTGTTTGAGAACAGCTTATCATGTCGATATTCAAGTTATTGCTCCAGCTTTTCAAGCTTACTTTAAAAAAGGAGCTGTTGATTATGCCAAGTTGTATCACTATGCACAACTATTTAAAGTAACCGAAAAACTACAATCATATGTGGAGGTCTTGTCGTGAAATTTTCAAATGCTAATAGTTTCAAAGCTAAAATCAAGAATATTGCAAAAGAAAAAGGGATCTCTTTCTCAAAAGATTAGTCAAATATTTGAAGAATACGGTGCGAATATGTTGGATGTATTCGGTTGTTATACGTATAAATTAAACAATTGTGTTACAATGAAACCATATAGAATTTTAAGTTTTCTCAAAAACTTTCTATAACTAAGAACACATAAGGAGGTAAAATGGTGAAGTATTCTAAAATAACAAAAGTTTTTCAGCTTTCACTCGTCATCATATTTATTTTAGTCTTGTTAGGGCTCTTTGTTCCCCAGCAGTTTCAAAATATTAGTTTTTACTTAAAAAATCTCTTAACAACTAGTGTTGGCTGGTTTTACTTGTTATTGGTTACGGGGATTTTAATTTTTTGTGTCTTTTTAATTGTAAGTCCGATAGGGCAGATTCGCTTGGGTAATCCCACGAGTCGGCCAGAGCATTCGACGACGTCATGGATTGCTATGATGTTTTCTGCTGGAATGGGGATTGGTCTGGTCTTTTATGGGGCAGCAGAGCCTTTGAGTCACTTTGCTATCTCGACGCCCAATGCAGAAATAGGCAGTGCGGATGCTCTCGCAGATGCTTTTCGTTTTACTTTTTTTCACTGGGGATTTCATGCTTGGGCGGTCTATGCCCTGGTGGGATTGTCTTTGGCTTATTTTGGCTTTCGTAAACGGGAGAAATATCAGCTCTCAGTCGTCTTTAAGCCTCTTTTTGGAAAATATGCGGACGGACCAATAGCAACCATTATCGATACCATCACCATTATTGCGACAGTGATTGGGGTAGCGACAACGCTCGGCTTTGGTGCCTCACAAATCAATGGTGGTCTCTCCTATGTCTTTGGTATTCCTAATAATAGTCTTGTGCAAGTCATCATTATCATCATTGCGACAATTCTTTTTCTTATTTCTGCCTTATCAGGTTTAGGAAAGGGTGTTAAAATCCTATCTAATACAAACTTGATTTTAGCTATTGTCTTGCTTGCTGGAGTCATAGTTTTGGGGCCAACGGTTAAGATATTTGACACCATGACAGACTCTATCGGCCTTTATTTTCAAAACTTCTTCCGTATGAGTTTTCGGGCGGCGGCTTTTGATGAGACCAAGCGGGCTTGGATTAACCAATGGACCATTTTTTACTGGGCATGGTGGATTTCCTGGTCACCTTTTGTGGGCGTCTTTATTGCCCGTATCTCAAAAGGTCGGACTATTCGCGAATTTTTGACAGTAGTGCTTTTGGCACCAACAGTCCTTAGTTTTATCTGGTTTTCTGCTTTTGGTACCTTATCTACTTCACTACAAGATTCGGGGGTTAATTTGATACGTTTTGCCACAGAAGAAATTCTTTTTGCCTCTTTTAATGAATATCCTCTGGGAAGTGTCCTTTCAGTCCTGGCGATTACTTTAGTTTTAACCTTCTTTGTGACCTCGGCGGATTCTGCCACCTATGTTTTGGCCATGTTGTCTGAAGATGGCAATCTAAATCCAAGTAATCGTAAAAAGGTGATTTGGGGTGTCATGCTGGCCTTGATTGCTATTGCACTCATGTTTTCTGGTGGATTGACAGCTTTACAAAACACGCTCATTATTGTGGCTTTTCCATTTTCCATAGTACTAGTGTTGATGATGTGGTCGCTTATGAAAGAGTTATATCACGAAAAAGAGCAAATGGGACTCGCCATTACACCAGACCGATATCCTGAGAAGAATCAACCGTTTAAATCTTATGAGGAAAATTAGGAGGATGGCATGGAGTTAAGAGTGCTTCGTTATTTTATTACTATTGCTGAGGAGGGGAGTATCTCCAAGGCAGCTGAGAAGCTGATGATTACTTAGCCGACACTCAGTCGTCAGTTAAAAGATTTGGAGCAGGAACTTGGTGAACCTCTTTTTATCCGTGAACATATCAAGTCGCTTAATAAAGAAAACCAGGGCATCAGCTCTGGTTTTTTCTATTGCTTTTAATATTTTCATTTGTTAGAATGTAGGTGATGTGCGTGCTTGTCACGCCCTTTTTCTGTGTCTTTTACGGCTTTAGTGGTTGTAAATAACTATAAAAATCTTAAAGGCATGGTAAATGCTAAAAAGAAAAGGAGAAATTTATGGCTTATATTTGGTCTTATCTCAGACGTTATCCTAAGTGGCTAGCAATGAATTTTACGGCAGCCATTTTATTTGTTATTGCTAACTTGGGTTTGCCGACGGTTCTTGCCAGAATGATTGATGAGGGAATAAACCGTGGTGATGTTGATAAGCTTTACGCTTATGCTTGGGTCATGTTTGGTGTAGTTTTGACTGGGATTGTTGGTCGTATACTTCTGTCCTATGCAGTTGGTAAGTTGACCACTACTATGGTGCAAGTCATGCGTAATGACATTTATGCTAAGCTTCAGGAGTATTCCCACCACGAGTATGAGCAGATTGGGGTATCCTCTTTGGTGACTCGTATCACATCAGATGCTTTTGTGCTTATGCAGTTTGCGGATCAGGTTCTTAAGCTAGGGGTTATCACTCCTTTGATGATGGTTTCCAGTGTCTTCTTGATTTTGACGACAAGTCCATCTTTGGCTTGGATTGTGGCAATCTCCTTACCTTTCCTAGCCGTAGTTGTCTGGTATGTGGCGGTAAAAACGCGTCCGCTTTCTGAAAAGCAACAGGCAACTCTCGACAAGATTAACCAGTATGCTCGTGAAAATCTGACTGGACTTCGTGTCATACGTGCTTTCGCTAGAGAAGATTTTCAAGAGAAGAAGTTCGCTTCTGAAAATGCTGTCTATGCGGATAATTCAAACAAACTTTTCAAATTGACTGGTTTGACCGAGCCACTTTTTGTGCAAATCATCATCGCTATGATTGTGGCTATTGTTTGGTTTGCCCTTGAGCCATTAGGCTCTGGAAGTTTGGCTATCGGTGACTTGGTTGCCTTTATTGAGTACAGCTTCCATGCACTATTGTCTTTCCTTTTCCTAGCCAATCTCTTTACCATGTATCCTCGTACAGCGGTGTCTAGTGAACGTCTGCAGGAAATTATGGACATGCCGATTTCTATCAATCCAAATGAAGATGGCGTGACAGAAACCGAGACTAAGGGATATTTGGAATTTGACAATGTGACCTTTGCCTATCCCGGTGAAACTGAAAGTCCTGTCCTACACAACATTTCTTTCAAGGCAAAACCTGGTGAAACCATTGCCTTTATTGGGTCTACGGGTTCAGGAAAATCATCACTTGTACAGTTAATTCCACGCTTTTATGATGTAACACTTGGACGCATTCTTGTTGATGGTGTAGATGTCCGTGACTACAATCTTAAGGCTCTTCGTCGTAAGATTGGCTTTATTCCACAAAAAGCCCTACTCTTTACAGGGACTATCGGTGAAAATATCCGTTATGGTAAGGAAAATGCCAGTCATGAAGAATTGAATCAAGCTACTGATGTGGCTCAAGCCAAGGAATTTATCGAAAGTAAGGAAGAACGCTATGATTCTCACTTGGCTGAGGGTGGTAGCAACCTTTCTGGTGGACAGAAGCAGCGTTTGTCAATTGCACGTGCGGTGGTTAAACGTCCTGATCTTTATATCTTTGATGATTCCTTCTCTGCCTTGGACTACAAGACTGATGCGACCTTGCGCCGTCGTCTAAAAGAAGTGACTCAAGATGCGACAGTCCTGATTGTAGCCCAACGTGTGGGAACTATCATGGATGCTGATCAAATCATTGTTTTGGATGAAGGTGAAATCGTTGGTCGTGGCCGTCATGAAGAGCTTATGGAAAGCAATGACATTTACCGTGAAATTGCTAATTCACAATTGAATCAAAAGAGTCTTACGGAGGACTAGAAGGAGGTCAAAATGAAGAATAATAAAAAGAAAACAAATCATTCCTCAAGTTTTGGCCGTCTTTGGTCATACTTGCAGGCTTATCGTTTCCCACTTTACCTAGCCATTTTCTTGAAAATTGTTAGTGTCATCATGAGTGTCATTGAACCCGTAGTCATTGGTTTAGCTATTACAGAGCTGACCAAAAATACGCTGGATATCATTAAGGAGGTAGAAGGCGCCCATATCAATGTATCCTATGTTGGTTTGGTTCTGGTTGTTTATCTCTTGCGTGGTCTTATTTATGAGTTGGCTGCCTACTATTCCAACTATTTCATGACTAATGCTGTGCAAGCAACGGTTCAAGATATGCGAAATGAGATGACTGATAAAATCAATCGTACCTCAGTGTCATACTTTGATAAGCACCAGTTTGGGGACCTCTTGGGCCGCTTTACTAGTGACGTTGAGACAGTATCTAATGCCTTGCAGCAGTCATTCTTGCAGATTGTTAATGCCGTCTTTACTCTAGTCTTAGTTATAGGAACAGTGCTTTACCTTAATCTTCAATTGGGAGCTGTGGTTGTTATCACTATTCCCATTACTTTCTTTGGTGCCCGTTTTATCATGAGTAAGTCTCAACCTTACTTTAAGCAGCAGGCTGATGCTCTAGGTACTCTTAATGGTTTTGTTCAGGAAAATCTGACTGGTTTCAATGTGCTTAAACTTTTTGGCCGTGAGGATAGATCTTTAGACGACTTTAAAGAGATTACGGAAGACCTTCAGAAGGTAGGTTTTAAGGCCAATTTCATTTCAGGCCTCATGATGCCTGTACTTAATGGTTTATCTGACTTGACCTATCTCATTGTCGCTGTTCTAGGTGGTTTGCAAGTTTTGGCTGGTCGCTTGACGATTGGTAATATGCAGGCCTTTGTTCAGTACGTTTGGCAGATTAATCAACCTATTCAGAACTTGACTCAGTTAGCTGGACAATTGCAGAGTGCTAAGTCTTCTTTGGACCGTATTTTCCAACTCATGGATGAACCAGACGAGGCTAATGATGCTACTGAAGTGCTTGAAGGAGATTTGACGGGTCAAGTTAGCTTTAAGCATGTGGACTTCCAGTATGTGGCCGATAAACCTTTGATTCGTGACTTTAATCTTGAAGTCAATCCTGGTGAAATGGTCGCTATTGTCGGCCCAACTGGTGCCGGAAAATCAACGATTATCAATCTTCTCATGCGTTTCTATGATGTGACGGCTGGTTCTATCTCGGTAGATGGTCATGATATTCGTAACTTATCACGTCAGGATTATCGTAAACAGTTTGGTATGGTGCTTCAGGATGCTTGGCTCTTTGAAGGAACTATCAAGGAAAATCTTCGCTTTGGTAATCTTGAGGCAACTGATGAAGAAATTGTTGAAGCCGCTAAGGCTGCCAATGTGGACCACTTTATCCGTACTCTACCAGGCGGTTACAACATGGAAATGAACCAGGAATCAAGTAACATTTCACTGGGACAAAAGCAACTTTTGACCATTGCGCGTGCGCTTTTGGCTGATCCGAAAATTTTGATTTTGGACGAGGCAACCTCATCAGTTGATACCCGTTTGGAACTCTTGATTCAAAAAGCCATGAAAACTCTTATGCAGGGTCGAACAAGCTTTGTCATCGCTCACCGTTTATCAACTATCCAAGAAGCAGACAAGATTTTGGTCCTTAAAGATGGTCAAATCATCGAACAAGGGAACCATGAATCCCTTCTTGCAGATAAAGGCTTCTATTACGATTTGTATAATAGCCAGTTTGCAGAGAAATAAACAAAATAATCCATCAGTTCATAACTGGTGGATTTTTGCTGATTTTAAAGAGCAATAAAAGAGACTTCCCCAGTGAGAGAAGTCTCAAAATTAATATTTATTTCTCAGCAGGTCGTGTGACGAACATGGCATCTCCGAAACTGAAGAAGCGGTAGCGTTCTTGGACGGCGTGTTTGTAGGCATCGAGGACAAATTCACGGCCAGCAAAGGCTGAAACCAACATGACCAAAGTTGATTTTGGAAGGTGGAAGTTGGTTGAAAAGGCGTCTACGACTGTGAATTGGTAGCCTGGTTTGATAAAGATATTAGTCCAGCCTGAGTCGGCTTGGAGTTGACCATCGTATTTATTGCCGATTGTCTCAAGTGTTCGTATTGAAGTAGTTCCTACTGCAATGATGCGGCCTCCAGCGGCTTTGACGCTATTAAGGGTATCGGCAGCGTCTTGACTGAGGGTGTAAAACTCTGAGTGCATCTCATGTTCGTCGACATTCTCAACAGAAACAGGTCGGAAGGTTCCCAGTCCAACGTGGAGGGTGAGGTAGACCAATTTTACGCCTTTGGCTTCAATCTTTTGAAGCAATTCAGGTGTGAAATGGAGACCAGCTGTTGGAGCAGCGGCGGAGCCATTTTCCTTGGCATAGACCGTTTGGTAACGGTCACGGTCTTCCAATTTTTCATGGATATAAGGTGGCAGTGGCATCTCGCCTAAGCTTTCCAAAACCTCGAGGAAGATACCGTCGTAGCTAAATTCTACGATTCGACCACCGTGATCTAGTTCCTCAGTGACAGTGGCAGTCAAGCGGCCATCGCCAAAACTGACTTTAGCACCTACTTTAAGGCGTTTGGCTGGTTTGGCCAATACTTCCCATTGATCCCCTTGGGTATTTTTCAAAAGGAGAAATTCCACATGGCCGTGTGTATCAGGTTTTTCACCGTAGAGGCGGGCAGGAAGCACGCGTGTATTGTTCATGACCAAGGCATCTCCAGGGTTAAGCTGGTCAATGATGTGGTCGAAGTGGGTATCAGTCATTTCCTTGGTTACAGGATCAATGACCAAGAGTTTAGAGGCATCACGTTGTTCCAATGGGGTTTGAGCAATCAGTTCCTCTGGCAGTTCAAAATCAAAATCGTTTGTATTCATTTCTTTCCTCGTTTAAAAATGTTCAGCCTTTTTATTATAGCACGATATAGGGCGACCGTCATTAAACTTATCGAGTGAAAGCGCTTGACAAAAAGGTTAAAAAAAGAGATAATAAATAAAAATGGTATATACCAATATCGAGGTGAATAGAATGAAAAAGATTTTAGTTGAAAATCAAGTTGAGGGAGGCAAAGTTGCCTTTGATCTTCTTAAAGAGAGCCTTGCAGCGGGTGCTCAGACATTGGGATTGGCGACAGGTAGTTCACCTATCGCCCTTTACCAAGAGATGGTTGAGAGTGACGTGGATTTTTCGGAACTTTACAGCGTCAATTTGGATGAATACGTCGGACTAGCACCAGACCATGAGCAGAGCTACCATGCCTTTATGAAAGCTCAACTCTTTGATGCCAAGCCATTTAAAGAGAGCTTCTTACCTGACGGCATGGCTGAAGATTTAGAACAGGCGGCCAAGGATTACGATGATATCCTATCCCAACATGTCATTGACTTGCAAATCTTAGGTATCGGAAGTAATGGGCATATTGGATTTAATGAGCCAGGTACGCCTTTTGATAGTCAAACCCATGTGGTCGACTTGACTGACAGCACTATTGAAGCCAATAGCCGTTTCTTTGCCAGTCGAGACCAAGTTCCTACAAAGGCTATTTCAATGGGGATTGCTTCCATTATGGCTGCCAAGAAGATTATTTTGTTTGCCTATGGTGACAAGAAGGCAGATGCCATTTTCAAGATGGTCAAGGGTCCAGTAACAGAGGAAGTACCGGCCAGTGTCTTGCAACATCATCCAGATGTGACTCTTATCTTAGATGAGGCTGCTGCAGCGAAATTGTAGGAGAAAATATGAGTCGTAAAATTTACAATATGAGCTTTTCAAAGGTCTATCCTATGCTAGTGGCCAAGGCAGAGCGGAAAGACAGGAGTCGAGCAGAGGTGGATTAGGTAACTACGTGGTTGACCGGCTATTCGTCAACGACTATTGAGGAGGCTCTATCATTTGAAGTTAGTTACGGAGATTTCTTTCGTCAAGCTCCTGCCCTCAATCCTAAGCGTCATCTGATTACGGGATCCATCTGTGGGGTTAAGTTGACCGAAATTAAAGAACCTCTTATGCAAGATATTCGCTATCTGGATAAGCTAGTAGATGAGCTGGCTAAGGGGAGACCTATGGAAAAGGTAATAAGAAGTTAAGTTATTTAAACTCAGGTTGAGGCATTTGGCGCTCAGCCTTTTTCTTTTGTGAAAAGTCACTTCCAAGCAAATCAATTGCTTAGCCCTCTTTGATAGCGCTATAATAGTTAAGTTGACTTTGACTATCAAACAACAGATATAGATATTTCATAAAGAAAGAGGACATACAATGGCAAAACCTATTCGAGTATTGCTTTATTATAAATACCTTCCCATCGAAAATGCTGAGCAATTTGCGGCTGACCACTTGGCTTTCTGTAAGTCAATCGGTCTGAAAGGACGTATCTTGGTCGCTGACGAGGGAATCAATGGAACGGTTTCTGGTGACTATGAAACCACTCAAAAATACATGGACTACGTTCACAGCCTTCCAGGGATGGAGGACCTCTGGTTCAAGATTGATGAGGAAGAGGAGCAAGCCTTCAAGAAGATGTTTGTTCGCTACAAGAAGGAAATCGTTCACCTTGGTTTAGAGGATGATAACTTTGACAGCGACATCAATCCACTTGAAACAACGGGTGCCTACTTGTCACCAAAAGAGTTTAAAGACGCTCTTTTAGATGAGGACACTATTGTCCTCGATACACGTAACGACTATGAGTATGACCTTGGCCACTTCCGTGGAGCCATTCGTCCAGACATTCGCAATTTCCGTGAATTGCCACAATGGGTTCGCGACCATAAAGAAGAGTTCATGGATAAGCGCGTGGTTGTTTACTGTACTGGTGGTGTCCGCTGTGAGAAATTCTCAGGTTGGATGGTCCGTGAAGGCTACAAAGATGTTGGTCAATTGCACGGTGGAATTGCCACTTACGGAAAAAATCCAGAGGTTCAAGGGGAGCTTTGGGATGGTAAGATGTATGTCTTTGACGAGCGTATTGCCGTTGATATCAACCATGTAGACCCTGTCGTTGTCGGTAAGGATTGGTTCGATGGGACGCCTTGCGAACGCTATGTCAACTGCGGTAACCCATTTTGTAACCGTCGTATCCTTGCCTCAGAGGAAAATGAAGATAAATACCTCCGTGGCTGCTCACATGAATGCCGTGTTCACCCACGTAATCGCTATGTCTCTGAAAATGGTTTGAGCCAAGAAGAGGTTGTCGCACGCCTTGCGGCTATTGGTGAGAGCTTGGATGTAACACCTGCCTAAGTTTAAAGAGTGAAAAAGCTGAGAGCAATCTCGGTTTTTTATTTTGCAATTTATTTCTAAAATAATGACATATATATATTGCAATTAGAAATATATAGTGTATAATTAAGATGAAAACAGATGGTGAATCTAATTGATGTCGACGATAATATCAGATATGATGTAAAGGAGGGGCATGTGGCAAAGAATTTACGTTTAAAAGCAGCTCGAGTAGAGCATGATATGACCCAGGGTGACTTGGCAGAAGCTGTAGGTGCAACAAGACAAACCATAGGTTTGATTGAAGCCGGAAAGTACAATCCCAGCCTAGCCTTATGCATTGCCATTTGCAAGACACTGGACAGGACCTTGGATCAACTGTTTTGGGAGAATTAGGAAGGAAGTAAAGATGATGAAATTCAAACTAATTAATAATGAGGTTACAGATGAACGCGAAGAAGCTCTAACTAATAAAGTTGCTGCCGAATGCTATTACATAATGATTGCAGGGACGCTTGTATGCTTACTTTATGGCTCCCTCTTTAACAATGGTGTCATCACTTCTAATTACTTAACTTTTCCAATATTAATTGCATGGGTTTGGTCTATTTATAGAGCTGAACGTCTTGCTGTAAGTGCTTTTGGAGGTTCGAGTATGACAGTCCTAGGTTGTTTACTGGTGACTGGGCTTATCATCCTTAAAATAATGATAGTTAACTATCAGTCATACCACAATGTCTATCATAATAATCCATTGGATCCTAGATATCTCATGGCTTGGGTAGTTACTTATATGTTGTATGCTCCCTTTGTCTTTTTTATGAATTGGGCTATTGCTGCATTGGGAAGATATGAGAGAAGACGTCTTGAAAAACAGCTAGACGATTTGGAAAATGAAGAATAGATAGTGAGAGAATCAGACCGTTCTTTTTGGTCTGTTTTTTTGTGTTATAATGGGTCCTAAAACTAAGGAGGTCACGTATGCTACTAACTGAATTTGATGATAATAGACAAGCGATTATCAATCCCGAGGACTTGAATGAGCCTCTTGAGGGGTTTCCTAAAATAGCTGTATCCTGTTTTTCTCGTTCGACCTTTCAACGAATGCTTGAGATGTTTCCTCATGAACTTATCTATGAAACGTCCATGGCGAATGTGGCTATTCCGATATATAAGCTTGTTATTGATGAGCAGGAGTTGGCTCTTTTTAATGCACCTGTAGGTGCCTCTGCCTGTGTGGCTATTTTAGAGGATATTTTTGCTTTGGGAACTGATAAACTGGTGCTCTTTGGGACTTGTGGGGTGCTTGATGAAGATATTAAAGAGACTTCTATTATTATCCCTAGTCATGCTCTTAGAGATGAAGGAACGAGTTTTCACTATGTGGAAGCTAGCAATGAGATTGCGGTAAATGTGGGTGTTTTAGATTGTTTTCGTTCCTATCTCAATGAGCGTCAGATTCCTCATAAGGAAGGCAAGGTCTGGACAACTGATGGTATTTACCGTGAGACGAGTGCTAAACTCAAAGCTCGAAAGGCAGCAGGGGCCATTTGTGTGGATATGGAGTGCTCTGCAGTTGCAGCTTTAGCAAAGTTTAGAGGTGTTGACATCTGCCATTTCTTCTATGCTGCGGACCACCTTTCTGAAGGTAATTGGGATGCCCGTAACTTGATGAATCATATGGACTTGGATGAAAAGGACAAGGTAGCTTTATTAGCTTTGGAGTTTGCGTGTGACTGGAGTAAACCTTAAAAATTCTACTTTTCAAACTTCTTATTTGTAATCATTCTAAATAACTGCTATAATACTTTTTAGAATCATTCTAAATAAGGAGTAAGAGAATTGGAAGATAAGAATTTTGCAGAACGTTTAAATATTTTAAGAGCTGGTGTTTTGGGGGCTAATGATGGTATCATTTCCATTGCGGGAGTGGTTATCGGTGTGGCCAGTGCGACATCAAACATCTGGTTCATCTTGATTTCTGCCTTGTCAGCGATTTTTGCCGGTGCCTTTTCGATGGCAGGTGGCGAATATGTCAGTGTGTCAACGCAAAAAGATACTGAAGAAGCTGCTATCGCTAAGGAACAAGCCCTCTTGGACCGCTCTCCTGAGGCAGCTAGAGAGAGTTTGTATCAAACCTTCCTCAGTCAGGGGGATTGCGAAACAGCAGCTGAAGTTAAGGTTAATCAAGCCTTCAATAAGAATCCGATTAAGGTCTTAGTTGAGGAAAAATATGGGGTGGATTTGGATGAAATTACTAATCCATGGCATGCTGCTGTATCTAGTTTCCTGGCTTTTTCAGTTGGTTCCTTGCCACCAGCACTAGCTATCATGCTGTTCCCGGAGCCTTACCGTATTCCTGTAACAGTGGTCGTGGTTGCCCTCACCTTGCTCTTGACTGGTTATATCAGTGCCAAGCTTGGAAAAGCACCTGTTAAACAAGCGATGTTGCGTAACTTGACAGTAGGACTCTTGACCATGCTTGTGACCTTCTTGGTCGGGCATATCTTCCACGTGAATGTGTAAGTCTTAATAATGTGATAAGTCTATCTTTTAAGGTAGACTTTTTGTTTTATCAAGCGTTCATTTGAGACCTTTCTTCTGTCCTCCTTTTTTAGTCTGCTAGACCAGGCTTATCCGTGGTACAATAAGGTTATGCGTTTAGACAAATTATTAGGACAGGCAGGCTTCGGTTCTCGAAATCAGGTTAAGAAGCTTATTCGTAGTCGTCAGGTATATGTGGATGGTGTCTTGGCGGATCGAGATAATCTTAATGTGGATGCTAGTCTTCAAACTATCACGGTTTCTGGTAAGGAACTGGAGCATACGCCAGAAGTTTACTATCTCATGAATAAGCCAGCAGGTGTAGTGTCAGCTCGAAAGGACAAGGAACACCAGACAGTCATTGATTTGATTAAGCCTGAAGATCAGCGAGACGGTCTTTATCCTGTGGGCCGATTGGATAGAGACACGGAGGGTTTGGTGCTGATTACCAACAATGGGCCTCTGGGCTTTGCCATGCTTCACCCCCGCTATCATGTAGCTAAGACTTATTATGTTGAGGTCAATGATATTCTTGGGCCTGATGCACCTTCATTTTTTGAGTCAGGTGTTGTCTTTGAGGATGGTACTGTTTGTCAATCAGCTCAGCTGGAAGTTTTACGTTCTGCAAGTGATAAAAGTTGCGCTAAAATCACGATTTCAGAAGGCAAGTTTCATCAAGTGAAAAAGATGTTTTTAGCTTATGGGGTCAAGGTGACCTATCTTAAGCGTATCTCTTTCGGAGAGTTTAAGCTTGATGAAGGGATGGCAGTAGGTTCCTACCGTACGTTGACTGAAGCGGAAAAAACAATCTTGCGTACTTATTTGGGTTAGTAGCCCTATGTGGCTTAAGGTGCGATAGGAACTTTCAATCACCTGATAAGCCTATCTTATCGCTAGTCTTTATACTACAATACCTATAATGACAGTGTTTTTTAGAGGTATAAGAAATACTTATGGAATACTATAAGTATTTTTGATTTCTCAAGTGTCGCTTCTGGTGGTATGATGGAATCAATTCGATTGAGAGTTTCAAAAAAGGATTGACAATCCGAGACTAATCAGAGAGGGAGGGTCATTATGACAGAAGCATTTTACGATCATTTAGCAAAGACACGTCATCAGATTCACCAACATCCAGAGGTTTCTGAGGAGGAGCATGAGACGACAGTCTTTTTGAAAGGTTATTTGAAAAATCTAGGTATTGAGCCTTTAAATTATCCCTTGAAGACGGGACTCATCGCTGAGATTGGGTCAGGTCATCCGATTATTGCTTTGCGTGCTGATATTGATGCCCTACCGATTAAGGAAAAGACAGGACTTCCTTATGCCAGCGATAATGGGGCTATGCATGCTTGTGGTCATGACTTTCACCAAACCTCTCTACTTGGAGCCGCTCAGCTTTTAAAAGAAAGAGAAGCAGAGCTTAAGGGGACCGTTCGATTGATTTTCCAACCAGCTGAGGAAAACTTCCAAGGGGCCTATCAGGTCATTGAAGCGGGCGGTATTGAGGGTGTGTCAGCTATCATCGGTTATCACAATAATCCTCACTTGAAACCTGGTCAGATTGGTCTTCGTTCGGGGGCCATCATGGCTGGTGTGGAGCAGTTTAGGGTTGATGTTAAGGGTGTTTCTTCCCATGCGGCTCGTCCTGATTTGGGTGTAGATACGGTCTTGGTTACTACGACTATCATCAACAATTTACAGCAGATTGTAGCTCGTACGGTATCGCCCTTTGAATCAGCAGTATTGTCGGTTACTCATATCGAAGTTGGAAATACTTGGAATGTTCTTCCAGCAGCAGGCTTTTTCGAAGGAACGATTCGTACCTTTGAGCCTAAGGTTCGTGAAGATGTCATTGCTCGTTTTGAAAAGGTCGTTCAGGCGACAGCAGACCAGTTCGGTGCTCAAGTTGACATTACTTGGGGTAATTCACCTTATGTGACCTACAATGACCAGACGCTCACACCTCTCATCTTTGAAAATTCTAAGGCCTTCGCAGAAGTGATTGAAACCTTGCCATCAACAGGGGGCGAAGACTTTGCGGCTTATCAAAAGGAAATACCAGGAGTCTTTGCCTTTGTTGGCTCAAATGGTGAAGAGAATGCACCAGACTGGCACCATGATGATTTCCTTGTGAAAGACGAGGCCTTGCCAATAGCTGTGAATTACTATGTGGAAAACGCCCTCTTTCTACTTGACTATTTTAAGGAGCAATAAAAATAACCATTCCCTTAATCGGTATTACCAGTAATGAAAACCCTGTTAGGGAGTTGAGAGTTTCACTGACGCTCCATTTATAGGTGTTCAGTGGCATCCTGAGTTTCTGTTGGGACATAAGCAATTAGCAGACCAAGGACTCTTTTATTATTTTGTTAAGAGTTTTAAATAAGGTTTTAGGACTTTAAATTGATACCACTTTTGAAATTGAAAAGGAGGAAGTGCCTAAGTAGAAATATTCTTTTGATCATTTAGTTTACACTTAAGAACCCAGCCGATTGGTTGGGTTCTTTTGTCGTATTTTCGAAGTAAGATTTCAGGACCTAAAAGGGGTGAGAATTTTTTACTTGCTATTTTTGAGCTTTTTAGATAAAATGAAAGCGTTATCATTTTAAAAAATAGATAGGAAGTGGTTAAGTCATCTTTATGATGTTTTACCTTATAACTTCCGAATAAGGAGAAACGTATGTTAATTGGTATTCCAAAAGAAATCAAAAATAACGAGAACCGTGTGGCTCTAACGCCTGCTGGGGTGCAAAGTCTTGTAGCTAAAGGTCATGAAGTCCTCATTGAAACCAATGCAGGTCTTGGATCTGGCTTTACTGATGCAGACTACGAAAAACAAGGTGCCAAAATTGTTGCAACTGCTGCTGAAGCATGGGCAGCTGAACTCGTGGTTAAGGTTAAAGAACCTCTTGCTGCAGAATATGGCTTCCTTCGTGAGGATCTCTTACTCTTTACCTACTTGCACATGGCAGCAGCTCCAGAATTGGCAGATGCTATGGTCAATGCCAAGACAACAGGTGTGGCCTACGAAACCGTACGTAGCCAAGAAGGTCACCTACCACTTTTGGTTCCAATGAGTGAAGTAGCAGGCCGTATGGCTGTTCAAATCGGTGCACATTTCTTGACTAAACAAGAGGGTGGTTCAGGTGTTCTCCTAGGTGGTGTGCCTGGTGTTCCTAAAGGTAAAGTAACTATTATCGGGGGTGGTGTCGTAGGGACACATGCAGCCCGTATCGCCCTTGGACTTGGAGCTCAAGTGACTATCCTTGATATCAGTGCCAAACGTTTGTCTGTCCTTGAAGAGGTCTTTGGTAGCCAAATTCAAACACTGATGTCAAATCCGCTCAACATTGAAGCGAGTGTTCGTGATGCTGACGTGGTTATCGGTGCAGTTCTTATCCCAGGGGCAAAAGCACCAAAACTTGTTACTGACCATATGGTTAAACAAATGCGTCCAGGTTCAGTTATTGTGGACGTTGCCGTTGACCAAGGTGGGGTTGTTGAAACTGCGGATCGCGTGACCACTCACGATGAGCCTGTTTATGAAACACATGGTGTTCTTCACTATGCCGTTGCCAATATCCCAGGAGCTGTGGCACGTACATCAACTATTGCCCTTACCAACGTCACTTTGCCTTATATCGAAGCCCTTGCAGGAAAAGGATTCAGAAAGGCAATTAACGACGACGAAGGTCTTCGTCAAGGGGTTACAACCTACCAAGGTCATATCACCAGCAAACCAGTTGCAAAGGGTCTAAACAGAGAATATACATCAATTGACGAATTGGCATAAATAGATTATTTAGCATAAACAAAGAGGAGTCGCACCATGATTTGGTTGGCTCTTTTTTTGTGGTCTGAGATAAGAAGTGAATCATTTTTTTGTTAGTTGATGGGCAAGTTCTCGCAAAGGATGAAAGTTTTCTAATTTTGGTCTTATTTTATGCTATAATGAGTAGAAATAATAAGGGCAGTAATGAGTATCTATAATATATTTTATTCATGCTTGCCATTAGGAGGTTTTATCATGGCCAACCATATTCGTGTGATCACAGCAATTATTTTCTCTCAACTTGTCGTTCTTTATTTTGGTTTTCGTATGGATGTCTCTTTGACTGAACTGCTAACTACAGTAGTTGTGGCATCCCTGGTTGAGATTATTTATCATGTGAAGCTTGTTCGTAAGATAGGAGCCAATATTTCTTTTGAGACTTTTTGGAAAAACTGTGACCAACTTTTTAGAAAAAATGCTGTGCTGTTGGCTATTTTAGTTTGTGACCTACTTATTTTTAAAGGTGGGGATTTCATGGCCTTCATTCTTTGGCAAGTTACCTTTGTTGTCTTGGTAAGTATTATCATCATAGCATCAAATAATGCCCCGGACGCATGATAATACTTAAATCTTACAATGAAAGTGTGTAGATAATGTTTAGCATTCAAAGAAATCATTTGTCGGACCCAGGTGTAGATTATGTCACTTTTGGTAAGGGAGACAAAACTCTTATTATCATTACGGGATTAAGTTTGCAACGATTAGGTGATATGTCCAACCTTGCCATTTACTCGCTATTTTATCGATACGCTAAGGAGTATAAGGTCTATATTTTTGATAGAAAGGACCATATCGAAGAAGGTATTTCAATTGAAAATATGGCTGATGACCTCTACCATTCTTTACAAGAATTTCATATTGCTAATGCCTCTATCATAGGCATATCACAAGGTGGTATGATTGCTCAGCTGTTTGCTATCAAGTATCCTCAAAAGGTGACTAGTCTGGTGTTAGCTCTGACATTCTCTCGAAATAATGCTATTAGTAGAGAAACCATCAGAGGATGGATTGAGATGGCTAAAAATGGTGAGATGGCTAAGCTCAATAAGGATTCAATGTGTAAAACATTTTCGTCTCCTATTTTAAAGAAATTATATGTGATTAATAAACTATTCTTGAAGACTGTGAGTGTTGAAAAACAAGAACGATTTGTCCGTTTAGCCAACTCTATTCTTGAGTTTGATTGCCATAAGTCCCTTGATAAAATTACCTGCCCGACTCTTGTCTTGGGAGCTAAAAATGATTTGGTTCTGGGAGTGGATGGTGCAAGGGAACTTGCAAATAGCATTCCAAATGCTTCCTATTATGAATTTAGCAAACTGGGGCACGCGGCCTTTATTGAAAGTAAGCAATTTAATAAAATGATATTAGAATTTCTGCGAAAGAATGCTCAGGTAGTGGACTGATAGAAACCTATTAAAATAGAATGAGAAAAGGGTTACAGTGGAACTTGTAGCCTCTTTTTATTTCCGGTTCAATTGTGTGCAGTCTGAAAAATTAAATGATAGAATGGCGATAGATAGGAGGATACAGAAATGTTAAACTATGATTTGATTGTTATCGGTTTCGGTAAAGCCGGTAAAACTCTGGCTGCTAAGATGAATGCAGCTGGTAAGAAAGTTGCTGTCATCGAGCGCAGTAAAGCGATGTATGGTGGTACTTGCATTAATATTGCTTGTATCCCAACTAAGACTATGATTGTTGCGGCTGAGAAGGGCTGGTCATTTGACGATACCATGAAGGAACGTGGTGCAGTGACTGGTCGTCTTAATGCTAAGAATTATAAAATGTTGGCAGACAATGGCGTTGATGTCATTGATGCAGAGGCACATTTTGTGTCAAATAAGGTTATTGAAGTAGTGGCTGGTGATGATCGCCAAGAGCTAACAGCTGAGACTATTGTCATCAATACAGGTGCCGTGTCTAATGTCTTGCCTATTCCTGGCTTGACAACAACTAAGCATGTTTACGATTCAACTGGTATTCAAACCCTTGAAGCCTTGCCAAAACGTTTAGGTGTCTTAGGTGGTGGTAATATCGGTCTTGAATTTGCTGGCCTTTATAACCGTTTGGGAAGCCAAGTGACTGTTTTGGATGCAGCGACTAGCTTCTTGCCACGTGTAGAGCCATCTATTGCTAAGTTGGCCAAGGAATACATGGAAGAGGACGGCATTGTCTTTGAGCAAGGTGTTAAAACTTCTGAAGTGAAAAATGACGGTGATGAAGTTGTCGTTGTTACTGACAAAGGCGAGTTCCGTTTTGATGCACTCCTCTATGCGACAGGACGCAAGCCTAATATCGAACCTCTTCACTTGCAAAATACTGATATCGCCTTGACTGAGCGCGGTGGTATCCAGGTCAATAAACATTTGGAAACAAGTGTTCCTGGTGTCTTTGCAGTGGGTGATGTTAATGGTGGCCTTCAATTTACCTACATCTCACTAGACGATTTCCGTATTGTCTTTAATTACCTAACTGGTGATGGCAGCTATAACCTTGAAACACGTGGAGCTGTTCCAACTGCTATGTTCCTCAACCCACCTTTAGCTCAAGTTGGTCTTACTGAAGAGCAAGCCAGAGCAGCAGGTGGACCGGTTGCTGTCAAGGAACTTCCAGTTGCTGGCATGCCTCGTGGTCATGTTAATGGTGATTTGCGTGGTGCCTTCAAAGCTGTGGTAAATCCTGAAACTAAGGAAATCTTGGGTGTGACCCTCTTTGGTCAAGAATCTCATGAAATTATCAATCTAATTACCCTAGCTATGAATCATCACATTCCATACACAGATTTAGCTAAACAAATTTTCACTCACCCAACTATGGCTGAGAACCTAAACGATTTGTTTGCGATTTAAAATGAAAAGAGCCGAGAGGCTCTTTTTTTATGTAGAAGAAAAATTTTTCTAAGACTTTCCTTAGGTGAGTACGGTCGTCAGCGACCTTCTTCGAAGTTCCATGACTAATTTTTGAGCCTAAGGTCTCAAAAATTCCGAGTTCCTGAAACTTAATAGTTCCAGGAACTTTTCTCACAGCGGAAAGTCTTGAAGAAAGTAGATCTCAAATAATAGTTTAATCTATTTGATAAATTCTATAGAAATGTTGGGCCATATTGTATTCCAATTTTTCTTCTTTACTCTCTCGTTATAGACCGTTTGTCGTTCTTTATCTGAAAAGTAATGCGGTGTGGGTGATACTCTGAAGTTAATCAAATCGTCTGTTCCAAAAGGAATAAATACCTCTAGTTCCTGATTGTCATTTAGTCTAGCAGCTATAGCAGTACATTTTTCGGGAAATTTTGAAACAGCATCTGTAGAGCTGATATACTTTTCAGTATTAGGACTATGTATATTCATATAATACTGATTTTTTATTTCCCAATTGTATTCAGGATGTCTTCTCTTTATCTGATTCTCTATTTCAACAGTTCGTTCATATGATATATTTTTATCAAAGAAAATGACATCGATATCAGATAAATTGATATTTGAAGATGTATTTCCGGTACTTAAGTAGTCCCAAATATAATTGCGTATAGTTCCAGCACAAAGCCAACAGTCATTTAGTTGGAAAGAGTGGATAATCTTTAATAGTGCCATTAGTTCGGAGTTCTGTTTAATTAGTTTTTCGACATCAATCATTTTAAAACCTCATTGGTATTGTACTAGTTTAAGATAGAAATATCAAAATAAGATCATATCTCTAATGCAAAGCGACACTCTAGGTTAGATGTCGCTTTTTTTGCGCTTTGATGATAAGATAGAAGTGCTATAAGAAAATTCTTTAGATTGGTGCTCTTTGTCTCCTTTGAATCCATGATAGACCTTGAGTCACCACTAGAATCTGTATGAACAACATAGAAAGATACTCGTATGCCAACTGGTCTGTGAGTGTGTGTAATTTATGACTAAGAAAGTAGGAGTGGGCAAGGCTCACAGTAAGATTATTTTGATGGGGGAGCACTCGGTCGTTTATGGTCATCCTGCCCTTGCCCTCCCTCTTAAGGATATTGAGGTTGTCTGTCAGATTCAGGCGGCTGAGACTCCTTTGACGCTCAAGGCTCAAGATCCCTTGACGACAGCGATTTTTTCAGCGCTTAATTATCTGGAAATCAAGAATCAGCCTATCAGCTATGCTATTAAGTCTAGTGTCCCTGAAAAGCGTGGCATGGGGTCGTCTGCGGCTGTAGCCATTGCGGCAATTCGAGCGGTTTTTGATTATTTTGATCAGGAGCTTAGCCAGGAGACCCTGGAAATGCTGGTCCATCAGGCGGAGACCATTGCCCATAGTAAACCTAGTGGTTTAGATGCAAAGACCTGCTTGAGTGACAAAGCCATTAGCTTTACGCGGAATATCGGTTTCAAGGAAATCGAGGTCAATTTAGGTGCCTATCTGGTCATTGCTGATACGGGTATCCATGGAAATACCCGTGAGGCCGTGGAAAAGGTTGAGGCCATTGGTTTAGATGCCTTGTCAGATCTCAACCAACTGGGTGAATTAAGTCAGAAGGCAGAACTAGCTCTCAAAGCCAAGGATCAAAAGCTTCTTGGTCAGCTCATGTCTCAAGCCCATAATCACCTTAAATCTTTAGGGGTATCTTGTGACTTGTCGGATCTTCTAGTAGCAACTGCTCTGGAGCAAGGTGCACTGGGAGCCAAGATGTCAGGCGGAGGACTTGGTGGCTGTATTATTGCCCTGACAAGAACTAAAGACCAAGCCCGAACGATTGCTAAAAAACTTCAAGAAAAAGGAGCCGTAAACACGTGGATAGAAAGCCTGTAAGCGTCAAATCGTACGCAAATATTGCTATTGTCAAATACTGGGGTAAGGCAGATGCGGAGCGTATGATTCCTTCAACCAGTAGTATCTCACTGACTTTGGAAAATATGTATACGGAAACCAAGTTATCTTTTCTGCCTGAGGATGCGACTGGTGATGTCATGTATATCGATGATGAGCTCCAAGGGGAAAAAGAAACAACCAAGGCCAGCAAGGTTTTAGATCTCTTCCGTACTAATCCAAACCAACATGTCAAGATTGAAACTTGGAACAACATGCCAACAGCAGCGGGTCTATCCTCAAGTTCCTCAGGACTTTCTGCCCTAGTTAAAGCAGCTAACGAGCTCTTCCAAGTCGGAAAAACGCAGTCTGAATTAGCTCAAATTGCCAAGTTTGCTTCAGGTTCGTCATCACGGTCCTTCTTTGGACCATTGGCAGCCTGGGACAAGGATAGTGGTGAGGTTTACCCGGTTGAAACAGACCTTAAATTGGTCATGATTATGCTGGTTTTGACAGATCAAAAGAAACCCGTATCAAGCCGGGACGGTATGAAATTGTGCACCGAAACATCGACCTCTTTCCCAGAGTGGATTAAACAGTCTGAGCAGGATTACAAGGATATGTTAGACTACCTCAAGGCTAATGATTTCCAAGCAGTCGGTGAGCTCACTGAAGCTAATGCTCTTCGTATGCACCAAACAACAAGTACGGCTAACCCACCATTTTCATATCTAACGGAAGCCTCTTATCAGGCTATGGACAAGGTTAAGGTCCTCCGTGCCTCTGGTGAGCAGTGTTACTTTACTATGGATGCAGGACCAAATGTTAAGGTGCTCTGTCTGGAAGAAGACCTAGACCGCCTAGCAGACCACTTCCGTAAGGACTATCAGGTCATTGTTTCACGCACCAAGGAGTTGCCAGATGCCTAAGCAGTCGGTCAATCAGGTCACAGTAAAAACAGGTGGGAAACTCTACATTGCTGGAGAATACTCAGTCTTAACAGCTGGGCAGACAGCCCTAATCCAATTTATTCCCATTTTCATGTCAGCAGAGGTCAAGGAAGCACAAACTACCCAGTTGTCCTCAGACATGTTTGACTATAGTGTTAGTCGTGAGCCAGACGCAAATTACGCCCTCATTCAAGAGGCCTTGAATACTTTTGAGGCCTTTTGTGGTGAGAAGTTACCCGCTCTGGACCTTTCCATCACTGGAAAGTTGGAACGAGATGGGGTTAAATTTGGTATCGGTTCTTCGGGTTCTGTTGTGGTATTGACCCTCAAGGCCTTGGCAGCAGCCCTTCAGAAAGACTTATCTAAAGACATTCTCTTTAAGCTAGCTAGCTACACCCTTCTCAAGCAGGGAGATAATGGTTCTATGGGAGATTTAGCTTGTATCGTATACGAGGATCTGATTTCCTATCGTTCCTTTGACCGTGCAAAAATAGCAGAGCTTATAGATCAAATAACTCTAACAGAGCTTTTGGAAAAAGACTGGGGCTATCGTATCAGTCCTATAGTGCTAGTTCTCCAAGCTCACTTTTTGGTGGGGTGGACCAAGCAAGCTGCTATCTCAAAAGACATGGTTAAAATGGCCAAATCTCGTATATCAAGTACGTATCTAAGTGAAACAGAAGTTGCCGTCCAAGATGCCCTCAAGGCACTGGAAACAGGAAATAAGAATTTACTTAAGAGCAGCCTTCAAACTGTCAGTGACCAGTTGGAATCACTTAGTCCAGATATTTATGTGGCCAAGCTGAAAAAACTCAAAGAAGCTGAGCAAGGCCTAGATGCTATTGCTAAGTCTTCTGGAGCAGGTGGTGGCGACTGTGGTATTGCCTTTGCCTTTGACGAAGCTAGCCGAGATAGCCTAGTTGATCGCTGGCAGCAGGAAGGTATAGAGCTTTTGTATGAGGTTTAGGGGTCAGCTAAGTAGACATTATCACGCAAGAAAGTAAAGAAATAACCTATGACAAATCGTAAAGACGATCACATCCGTTATGCCCTCAAGTACCAGTCGCCCTACAATAGTTTTGACGATATGGAACTTATCCACAAGTCTCTACCGACTTATGATTTAGATCAGATTGACTTGTCCACACATTTTGCGGGACGAGATTGGGACTTTCCTTTTTATATTAATGCCATGACAGGTGGTTCTGCCAAGGGTGGGGCTGTTAATCGAAAACTAGCTGAGGTGGCCAGTCGAACAGGTATTCTCATGGTGACAGGTTCCTACAGTGCTGCTCTAAAGGGGGAAGCACCAGAATCCTTTGACTATCGCCAAGAGTTTCCAGACTTAGACCTAGCGACTAATATCGGTGTGGATAAGTCTGTGGACCTGGGCATTAAGACGGTGGAAGCTATAAAACCAGTCTTTTTACAGCTCCATGTTAATCTTATGCAGGAGCTTCTCATGCCTGAGGGAGAGCGTATTTTCCACACTTGGAAGGAAAATGTGGCGGCTTATGCACAGAAAATAGAGGTTCCTCTTGTACTCAAGGAGGTCGGCTTTGGTATGGATGTGGAAACCATTCGTTATGCCATGTCTCAAGGCATTAAGACTGTGGATATCTCAGGTCGTGGTGGAACTAGCTTTGCCTATATTGAAAATAGTAGAGGCGGTAACCGTGATTACCTCAATGACTGGGGACAAAGCACCGTTCAGACCCTCCTGCAAGCCCAAGACCTTCGTGATACTGTGGAAATCCTAGCCTCTGGCGGAGTGCGCAATCCACTCGATATGGTTAAATGTCTGGTCTTAGGAGCAAAAGGCGTTGGCCTCTCACGAACAGTCCTTGAATTGGTAGAACGCTACCCTGTGGATAAGGTTGTGGCTATTGTTAATGGCTGGAAAGATGACCTTCGTCTCATCATGTGTGCCCTTGATTGTCGAACTGTTGATGAGCTCAAATCTGTGGATTACATTCTACACGGTAAGCTACAAGGGACATATATCAAGCAAAGAAAGTAGGAAAGAGCCAAGTGCTCTTTTTTAATTTTTAAAGATGATAAAACAATTTCTCTAGGCGATGATATTATGGAGACATCATTTTAACACCGGTCAAGGATAAATAATAACATTCTTGATTTGATTTGTTTCTAGCGAGCACTTAACGAGACTTTCCGCTGTGAGAAAAGTTCTAGACATACTTGTATTTCTAGAACTCGGAATTTTTGAGAGTAAAACAGTTTGGGGAACTGTTTTAGCCTGAGACTAGAAATTAAAAAGTGAAGGGGCTCAAAAATTAGTCATGGAGCTTCGAAGAAGTTCGCTGACGTCCGCACTCACTTAAGGAAAGTCTAAAAAAATCCATTTTACAAAAGAATATCTTACAAAAAAGAGCGGAAGCTCTTTTTTTATTACCCACTCAAGCAAAAAGTAACTTTTCCCCTTGACAAGTTACCGCCTTAGGAGTATTATTTTCAGTGAAATACGGTAGGTGAGGCTACCACAAGGATACGGATGACTACCGCACAGCAGTGGAGACACTACTCGTTGGTCAACAGTCCTGATCGCCAAGGTCAAGACTAAGCTCATTTCATCGCCTTGCGGAGCTAAAGCTTGAACGGTCCATTTTTTGACAGAATCTATTAAAAAATCAACCTCGAGTTTATAGAGTCTTACCTGTATATGGGTAGGACTCTTTTCTTTTGTCTGAGGTCCACCCACTATGTAAAAAAATGAAAGGAGAAACCTATGAGACTAATCGACGATCACCCCGAACCGCACCTAACCAGTCAATCGCTGATTAGTGTCTTAGGGACTCCATAAGTGATTGGCTCCTGATTAAATAAGGAGATTCCAATGTCAACAAATAAAGAAAGACTTATTGCTGCTCTTCAAGAGCCACTTGAAACAACCCTTACTCGCTACAAGACTCATTTGGATGGCTTGAAGGAAGACCAAGTAGAAGAAAACCGTGACCTTTATGGGGAAAATGTCATAACCAAAGGACAAGAGGATTCTTTCATCAAAAAGATTTATGAATCTATCATCAATCCCTTTACTGTTATTCTCTTAGTCATTGCTCTGGTTTCCTTTATCACCAATGTCTGGCTTGCTAAACCGGGTGAAGAAGACCCAACGACTTCTATCATCATTGTCACTCTAGTTTTGATATCTGGTGGTATCCGTTTTATTCAAGAACTTCGTAGCGACAAGGCTGCCAGTAATTTGTCTCGCATGATTGTCAATACAGCAACAGTACTTCGAGATGGCAGTGAGCAAGAAATCCCAATTGATGAAATTGTGGTTGGAGATGTGGTCAAACTAAGTGCGGGAGATATGATTCCGGCTGATGTGGTCTTACTAGATTCTCGTGATTTCTTTGTTCAACAGTCTGGCTTGACAGGTGAAAGCGATGCTGTGGAAAAAGCTTGTCTGGCTAAAGCAGATGGTCAAAATCTAGAGAGCCTGCTTGAAAGTGAGAGCCTTGCTTTCATGGGAACTAATGTTATCTCTGGTCGTGCAACAGCCTTGGTTTTAGTTGTTGGTGATGAAACCATGATGGGAGCAATTGAGCAGACCATCAATACTTATGACGAACCAACTTCATTTGAACGTGAGATGAATTCCATTTCTTGGCTCTTGATTCGACTCATGTTGGTTATGGTTCCTGTTGTTTTTGTGATTAACGGTTTAACAGATGGGGACTGGCTTGAAGCCGGCGTCTTTGCCCTTAGTGTGGGAGTCGGTTTGACCCCAGAAATGTTGCCGATGATTATCACAGCCAGTCTTGCCAAGGGTTCTATCATTATGGCCAAGGAAAAGGTGGTCATCAAAAAGCTTAATGCTATTCAAGACCTAGGGGCTATCGACATCCTTTGTACGGATAAGACAGGAACCCTGACTCAGGATGAAATCGTTCTTGAGTACCCTCTTGATATCCATGGTGACCTTGACCTATCAGTACTTCGGAGAGCCTATCTTAATTCTTATTTCCAAACTGGCTTAAAAAATCTTATGGACCGTGCCATTATTAGCCGAACTGAAAGAGAAGCTAAGAAACATGACATCGTTCGTGACCTTGACCAGACCTTCCACAAGATTGATGAGCTACCTTTTGATTTTGAACGTCGTCGCATGAGTGTCATTGTTCAAGACACTGATGGATTTGTTAGCATGGTGACAAAAGGTGCCCTTGAAGAAATGCTCTCTGTTTCTAACTATGTGGAATACAAGGGAGACATTATCCCATTGACTGACGATGTTCGTGAGGAAGTCCTTGCGGAAGTTGCACAGTTGAATGAACAAGGTTTGCGTGTTCTCGGTGTTAGCTACAAATCACAACTTAATGAAAATGACGTCTTTAGTGTTGAAGATGAAAGTGATATGATTTTGACGGGATATCTTGCCTTCCTTGACCCACCAAAACCATCAGCAGCACCTGCTATCAAGGCTTTGGCGGAATATGGTGTGACCACAAAAATTTTGACTGGAGACAATGATAAGGTGACACAGGCTGTCTGTGAAAAAGTTGGTCTAGATGTGACGCACATTCTACTTGGAAGTGATCTTGATACCATGTCAGATCAAGATTTGGCTAAGGCTGTGGAAACGACAACAGTCTTTGCTAAGTTATCCCCAGACCAAAAGGCACGAATTATCCTAAGCCTTAAGGAAAATGGGCATAAGGTAGGCTATATGGGTGATGGTATCAACGATGCCCCATCCATGAAGGTGTCAGATGTGGGGATTTCTGTGGATACAGCTGTTGATATCGCCAAAGAAACTGCAGATGTTATCTTGCTTGATAAGGATTTAATGGTCTTGGAAAAAGGTTTGGTTGAAGGACGGAAGGTCTATGCTAATATGACCAAATATATCAAGATGACCGTTTCTTCAAATTTCGGGAATATCTTTTCTCTCCTCTTTGCCAGCATTTTCTTACCATTCCTACCAATGGCACCTGTGCATTTGATTGTCCTAAATCTTGTCTATGATATCTCTTGTATCGCCCTTCCATTTGACAATGTGGACAAGGAATTTCTTAAAGAGCCACATATCTGGGAAGCCAAATCAATCATGCGTTTCATGGCTTGGATAGGACCTATTTCGTCCGTATTTGATATTTTGACATATATCTTGCTCTATTTCATCATTGTGCCAATGATTTTGGGGCATGGCTATGTTCATGGTTCACCAGAAGCAGCAGCCTTTATCATTATTTTCCAAACAGGTTGGTTTATCGAATCTATGTGGTCTCAAACCATGGTTATCCACATGTTACGTTCACCAAAACTACCATTTATTCAAAGTCACCCAGCACTATCAGTTGTTGTGACAACCTTATTTGCTGCTTTCTTTGTGACTTCTCTTCCATACAGTCCATTGGCTAGTCTCTTAAAACTCAGCCATCTAAACGGTCTCTATTTCATTCTCTTGTTTATCATCATTACTTTGTATATGCTTAGTGTTACCTTTGTGAAGCATATCTATATTAAGAAATACAAAGAATGGTTATAGGATAACTATTCTTAGAAAAAGAGCGTCAGCTCTTTTTCATTACCTTTCATTCTGCCAAAACCTTTTCATTTATGGTATAATAGGGCGATTATAGATAATCAGAGGCCCTAAAAAACGTCAGTTATGAGGACATATTTTCTAAGAAATGAGAGACTATGTTTTCAAGGCCCCTTTCTTTCGTAGGCTATCCCAGTGGGAGGTGGAGGCCCTGAGATTTGGGGCTCAAGGCTAAGACCGTCACGAAAGAAATCATCACAAAAAAATATTAAGAAGGAAAAAGAAAATGAGTAATTACGCTATTATCCTTGCTGCGGGTAAAGGAACTCGCATGAAATCAGATCTTCCAAAAGTATTGCACAAGGTTTCGGGCATCACTATGCTTGAGCACGTCTTCCGTGCAGTTTCAGCTATCGAACCAGCTAAAAACGTTACTGTTATTGGTCACAAGGCTGAACTTGTTCGTGAGGTTTTGGATGGTCAATCTGCCTTCACTATGCAAACTGAGCAGTTGGGGACTGGTCACGCAGTAATGATGGCTGAAGAAGAGTTGGCTGGACTTGAAGGGCAAACGCTTGTTATCGCCGGTGACACGCCTTTGATTACTGGTGAAAGCCTTAAAAACCTTATTGATTTCCATGTTAATCACAAAAATGTTGCCACTATCTTGACTGCAACTGCAGACAATCCATTTGGTTATGGTCGTATTATCCGTAACGAAAATGGCGAAGTGACTAAGATTGTTGAGCAAAAAGATGCCAACGAATTCGAACAACAGGTCAAAGAAATCAATACAGGGACTTATGTCTTTGACAATAAACGTCTCTTCGAAGCACTTAAAAATATCAACACTAACAACGCTCAAGGGGAATACTATTTGACTGATGTTATTTCTATTTTCCGTGAGAATGGTGAAAAAGTAGGTGCCTTCACTCTTCGTGACTTTGAAGAAAGTCTCGGGGTTAACGACCGTGTTGCCTTGGCTACGGCAGAAGATGTTATGCGTCGTCGCATCAACCAAGCTCACATGGTTAATGGTGTTACTTTCCAAAATCCAAACGCTACTTATATCGATGTGGATGTGGAAATTGAGCCAGACGTTGTCATTGAAGCCAATGTTACGCTTAAAGGGCAAACTAAAGTCGGTGCAGAGTCAGTGCTTACTAATGGTACTTATATTGTTGATTCAACTATCGGTTCCAAAACGGTTATCACTAACTCTATGATTGAGCACTCAATGGTTGAAGAAGGTGTTACCGTTGGTCCATTTGCCCATGTTCGTCCAGATTCAACCCTCAAAAAAGATGTTCATATCGGTAACTTCGTTGAGGTTAAGGGGTCTACTATCGGTGAAAATACCAAGGCTGGTCACTTGACTTACATTGGTAATGCGGAAGTTGGTTCTGACGTTAACTTTGGTGCTGGAACAATTACCGTTAACTATGATGGTCAACATAAATTCAAAACTCAAATTGCTAACAACGTCTTTATCGGAAGCAATTCAACCTTGATTGCACCGCTTGAAATCGGGGACAATGCACTTACAGCAGCTGGTTCAACCATTACAGAGAATGTTCCAGCGGACAGCGTAGCCATTGGACGTGGCCGTCAGGTCAATAAAGAAGGCTACGCTACTAAAAAGCCTCATCACCCAAGCCAACATAAGTAGGCTTAAGCCTATCTAAGTCTTACTTCTATTTGAGAGATGATTTAGATTGGGGTCATAGATTAAAGGAGTCAATTCATGGAGTTTGAAGAAAAAACACTCAAACGTGAGTCAAAATTTAAGGGACATATTTTTGAAGTTGCAGTAGACGAGGTCCTCTTGCCAGACGGTAAGACGGCTGGTCGTGAGCTCATCTTCCACAAGGGAGCAGTAGCTGTTTTAGCGGTTACCCCAGAAGGAAAAATCATTATCGTCAAACAATACCGCAAGGCTATTGAGGCGGTTTCCTACGAGATTCCTGCGGGTAAACTGGAAGTTGGTGAGGTTGGTGAAGAGATGGCTGCAGCAGCGCGTGAACTTGAAGAGGAGACTCAGTATAAGGGTGAACTTAAATTGATTCATGAGTTTTACACAGCCATTGGTTTCTGTAATGAAAAAATCAAGCTCTATGTGGCTACAAACCTCAAGCCTGTTGAAAATCCACGCCCACTTGACGAAGATGAGTTTCTTGAAATCTATGAGTTGACTTATGAGGAGTGTATGGAACTCGTAGCTTCAGGGGCTATCCAGGACGCCAAAACTATCATCGCACTCCAATACTATGCACTTCATTTTGGAGGAAAATAAGTTATGAGTAAGCCACTTTTGACTGACGATGTCATTGAGCAGGCTAAGCGTGGGGAAATCGATTTAGAGGAACAACCTTATTATGAGGACTATGATCAAGAGTTCTACGATGAGGATTATGAGGCTGATTACCAGCCTTCGGCCTACAAGAGCCGTCGAATTGAGAATGCTAAACGCAATCAATTTCAACACAAGCTTAATCGCATCCTCTTTTGGGTTGTGGTCCTCTTGATTATTCTCTTCATTGCTGTCTTTTATTTCTAAGAACTCTATGAGTCAGATAGCCCTAGCTACTGATTCAGGAAAGATTACAAGCTGAAAAGGAACTATATGAAAATCGGAATTATCGCTGCCATGGAGCAGGAGTTAGTGCTTCTAGTGGAGCAATTGGAAAATAAGGTTGAAGAAACTGTTCTTGGCGATACCTACTACACAGGACGCTTAGGAAAACATGATGTTGTTTTGGTGCAATCAGGTGTTGGTAAGGTTATGTCAGCCATGTCTGTGGCTGTCTTGGCAGACCATTTTGGCGTTGATGCCCTCATTAACACTGGTTCTGCTGGAGCAGTAGCACCTGGACTTAAAATTGGAGATGTGGTTGTGGCGTCAAAATTAGCCTATCACGATGTTGATTTGACAGCCTTTGGCTATGATTATGGGCAAATGTCTATGCAGCCACTTTACTTTGAAAGTGACTCTACCTTCGTAGAGACTTTCGAAAAGGTCTTGGCTCAGGCTTCCATTGATTCTAAGATTGGGCTTATCGCTACGGGTGATAGCTTCATTGCGGGTCAAGACAAGATTGATGCTATTAAGGGGCATTTTCCAGAAGTCTTGGCTGTAGAGATGGAGGGAGCAGCTATTGCTCAAGCCGCACACAGTGTCAAAAAGCCTTTCATCGTTGTACGTGCCATGAGTGATACAGCTGCTCATGATGCTAACATTACCTTTGATGAATTCATTATTCAGGCGGGAAAACAATCAGCTGCTATCTTGGTTGAGTTTCTCAAAGAACTTGCCTAAAATACATTAAATGAGTGCTTATGCTCATTTTCTTAATTAATTTAAAGACAACTGCTATTCATTTAAGAATGGCAGTTTTTTTCTGCTTTTAGATAAGAAAACCTTCTCATTTTTTAAAGAAAAAATCTGAATTTTAGCATTTTTCAGACGGAAATTTAATTAAAATTATGTCAATAAAATGAGAAAGAAAAACAATATTAAAAGAGAGACTCCGATAGAAAGCTTATAATATAAGGGTTTGAAAATTTCACTATCTATTGATATCTTAGAAAGCTTTACAAAACCTCTAAAGGGGTAAATAATTATCTTGCAAAGTTCTGAAAATAGTGTATAATTCAGAATGAAAAGGGTTACAAAAATGTTAAGATTTGTAAAAATGGGAGGATAGAATCATGAATAACCGATTCGGTGATTCGAGGCAGCGTTTCTCCATCCGTAAGTTTACGGTGGGCGTTGCTTCGGTCTTACTTTCGTCTGCAGTTTTTGGTGTAAGTACCGCTAATGCAGAACAAGCTGAAGAGCCTACGGGACAGCCAGCTACGAGTGTACTTGAGGAAGCCAGTGAGTCTGATGGTGGGGGCCAAAGGACAAGCGCTAGCGTCTCAAGTCAAGAAGTGACAGCTGAACCTACTGTTCAGGCAGAAAGTACAAGTGCTATCTCAGTGACTGCTATTTCTAGTGAAGTTGCGCGTCAAGAGCAAACGGTTGCAAGTTCTGAACAAACTAGTTCATCGCAAGATAAGACTAGTGAAACTCTTAGTGAGAAACCTGTAACTGTTAGTGAAACACGAGAAGCTAGTGCTAGCGAACTTGCTGCAGCAAGTAATAGTAGTTCCACTTCATCTGATAATTTCGGACTTAAGGTTACCAATCTAAGTCGTCCAATTCCAGCGGATGTCAAGGTGACTAAGACAGGAACTGAAATTAATGTTCAAAATCCTGATGTGGAAATGGAATTTCCAAATGGAAATAGCAAGTACGCGACTAGCAAGGTAATCTACCACAATATTCCTTTCCCCGATGATATGACCATCAATGAAGGGGATCAGGTCATTTTTAATTTGCCTGAGCAGTTGCGTTTCCGTACTAGATACGATATTAATGTCTATAATCCAGACAATCAAATTGTAGGTCTGGCTCAAATTGATCCTGAGAAGAATCGTGTCACAACGACCTTTAATAACTATTTCCAAACACATCCCAACAATAAGCTCATGAGTTTGGAGTTGGATACCCTTTATTCTGAAGAAGTAGATGAAGGGGAACATCTTACTCTTGATTTTGAGGGACGTATCATTCATGTTTCAGTGGGTAAAGTGCAGTCACCTCCTCCAGGTCAAGAGGTTATTTCTAAGTGGGGTAGTCAAGACAAGAATGATCCGACGCTTTTGAATTGGCAGATGCGTCTTAACTACTCACGTCGTGTTCTTAACAACTTGAGATTGATTGACACTTGGTCTGACAATCAACGATTTGTGGACGGTTCTTTGCAACTCCGCTACATTGATTCAGCAAATCCTTGGATTGACAAGGGATCAGCTATGGACCTGATTAAGAGTTTCTCTTATGACGACACCCATTTTGAGCTTAAACTCAATCAGTTGGACCGCATGGTTTATGTTTGGTATCAAACCCGTTTGACAAAACCTGTTGAAGAATCAACCAACCCTGTCAACCGTATTAAGCTTCATGCGGATGTTGTTTCTGATTCTTACAAGTCAACCATTCGCTTAGTTGGCGGTCGTGGAGATGCCATCGGGGATAATCTCGCTCATTTCAATCTTGAACTTGAGAAGGACTTGGCAGGCAGAGACCTCAAGGACAAAGAATTCACCTTTAAACTGGTTGATGTGACGGATAGTGCCAATCCTGTTGACTTAGGGGAAACCACTAATGATGCCAAGGGTAAAATTGTCTTTTCAGCTCTCTCACTTAGCAAGCCAGGCGTCTATCATTATCGTGTGACTGAGGTTCCGGGCAATGACGAAGATGTGGTATACGACAAGCTCGAAGCCAATATCACTATTCAGGTTGTTCGTGAAACTGTAGATAACCAAGTTAAATTGGTTGCCAAGGTTGCCTATCCAGAAGACGTTATCTTTAACAATAAATTAGTAACACCAGCCAAGGCCAAAATTGCATTTGGTAAGGAATTGACCAAGGCAGGTGTTAAGCAAGATCTAAAAGCAGATCAATTCCAATTTGTCCTTAAAGACCGTTTTGGAAAAGTCCTTGAGACTGTTGGAAATACAGCTGACGGTCAGGTTGCCTTTAGTGAGTTGACCTTTAACAAGGTTGGTACCTACAACTACACTGTTGAAGAACTTGCAGGTAAGGATGATGCAATTGTCTATGATACGATGAAAGCTGCTGTTTCTATCACGGTAACACGTGATGGTGATGCTCTTGTTTCAACCGTAGTTAATCCAAAAGACACCATCTTTAACAACAAGTTTGTGACTCCAGCTAAAGCTGCTATTCAGTTCAGTAAGGAATTGACTAAAGCAGGTGTTAACCAAACTTTGACTGCTAATGAGTTCCAATTTGTCCTCAAAGATAGTGCAGGCCATATTGTCGAAACTGTTGGTAATACAGCTGATGGTCGTGTTGCCTTTAGTGAACTTCACTTTGATAAGGCAGGAACTTACACTTATACTGTTGAAGAAGTTAAGGGAACTAACGAAGATATCATCTATGATGGTATGAAAGCGACTGTCTGGATTACAGTGACCCGAGATGGTGATGCTTTGGTATCAACGGTCGCTAATCCAAAAGACACTGTCTTTAATAACTATGTTAAAGAAGTGCAACCAGCCAAGGCCAAATTCGAATTGACCAAGGTTCTTACGGGCCGTAACCTCAAGGATGGTGAATTTAGCTTCGTTCTTAAGGACGACAAGGGTAATGTTATCCAAACAGTGACCAATAATGCACAAGGAAACATTAGTTTTGAAAACATTGTCTATGACAAACCAGGTGTTTACTACTACACTGTTGAAGAAGTCAAGGGCAATGAAGCCGATGTGGTTTATGATAACATGGTAGCTAAATTCCAGGTGACTGTTACCAAGACTGTGGGTGAAAAGGAAAATCTGCTTGTAGCAGCAGTTCTCCTTCCTTTGGATACAGAATTTAACAATAGTTACATTCCTCCAAAACCTCCTACACCGCCAACACCACCGACACCACCAAGTGTCCCACCGACACCACCAGTGGTTCCGCCAACACCACCAACACCGCCTACTCCACCGGTGACGCCAAAACCAGCTAAGCCAGTTCAATCCTCTGAGAAATCAGGACCTCAACTTCCAGAGACTGGTCAAGCTAACGATACTGCCTTGCTTGCCCTCGGTGTGGCAGCAGAAATGGCAGCAGTCATGGGTGTAGCATATAGCCATCGTCGCCGTAAAGACGTTTAAGATGATGACCTAAAAGATCGAGAATGCTCGATCTTTTTTAGTGTTGGAATGCCTATCTCATTAAATGAGAAATCAAGATAAAGCCAACTGCAGGATGAAATTTCTACTAAATTAAGCTATAATGAAGAGTATGAAAGTTCTACTTTATCTTGAAGGAAAATCGGTTCTTGAAAAATCAGGAATCGGACGGGCTCTCCACCATCAGATGCATGCCTTGGACTTGGCGGGGATTCCCTATACAACGGACATCTTGGGTGATTACGATGTCGTTCATATTAATACTTATGGTCCACGTAGCTTGATGTTGTTGCATACTGCAAAACGCCGTGGCAAGAAGGTCATCATGCATGGTCATTCGACACGTGAAGACTTTGAGAATTCATTCATCGGTTCTAACCTTTTGGCCCCACTTTTTGGGAAATATTTGGCCCACATGTATCAAAAGGCCGATTACGTGATTACGCCATCTGAGTATTCCAAAAAATTGATTCAGTCTTACGGAGTTACTACACCAATCATTGCTGTTTCAAATGGGATTGATCTGAAAAAATACGGTAAGGATACACGTAAGGAAGAAGTTTTCCGAGACTACTTTGGTATCGAGGAAGGACAGCCAGTGGTTATTTGTGCGGGTCTTTATTTCCAACGCAAGGGAATTGAAGATTTCGTCAAGGTTGCCGAAAAGATGCCTCATGTTCGTTTCATTTGGTTAGGGAGTATCAGCAAATGGCTGATTCCTAAGAAGATTCGAGACATTGTCAATGGTAAGCATCCTGATAATGTCAGCTTCCCAGGTTACTTCAAGGGAGCCGTCTTCCAGGGAGCTATGAGTGGTGCTAACGCCTTCTTTTTTCCGTCCTACGAGGAAACTGAAGGAATCGTAGTGCTAGAGGCCTTTGCCAGTCACCAACATGTGGTTTTGCGTGATATTCCTGTTTATGAGGGCTGGGTTGATGACAACTCTGCCTCATTTGGGCATAACGTGGACGAATTTGTAGTAGCCTTGCAAGATATTATCGATGGTAAAGTGGACAAACGTGAAGAAGGTTACAAGGTTGCGGAAAGTCGCTCGATTGATGATGTCGCCCAAAAACTTGTTGAAGCCTACAAAGAAGTATTGGAGATTTAAATGCGTATCGGATTGTTTACAGATACCTATTTTCCACAGGTATCAGGTGTTGCGACCAGTATTCGCACACTGAAGACGCAGTTGGAAAAAATGGGGCATACAGTCTTTATCTTTACCACGACTGATAGAGATGTTGACCGCTATGAAGACTGGCAGATTGTCCGTATTCCGAGTGTGCCTTTCTTTGCTTTTAAGGACCGTCGTGTGGCTTATCGAGGTTTTTCCAAGGCACTAGAGATTGCAAAACAATACAAGCTTGATATTATTCATACGCAGACAGAGTTTTCATTAGGTCTGCTAGGAATTGCCATTGCGCGTGAACTCAGGATTCCTGTTGTGCATACCTATCATACTCAGTATGAAGACTATGTCCGCTATATTGCCAAAGGTATGGTCATCCGTCCAAGTATGGTTAAGTACATTGTTCGTGGCTTTATGAGCGATCTGGATGGGGTTATCTGTCCGAGCGAGATTGTTTATGACCTTTTACTCAAGTACAAGATTGCTGCTGAAAAACGGGTCATTCCAACGGGGATTGAACTTGAAAAATTCCAGCGTCCAGAGATTACCGAAGAAGATGTAGCGGACTTGAGAGCCAAGCTTGGTATTGCTTCGGATGAAACCATGTTGTTGAGCTTGTCTCGTGTCTCTTATGAGAAAAATATCCAAGCAGTTCTGGCGGCTCTACCTTCGGTTTTAGAGGAAGACGATAAGGTTCGGTTAGTTGTTGCTGGCGATGGCCCTTACCTACCAGACCTGAAGTCCCAAGCCAAGAAACTTGGTATTCTGGATAAGGTGGTTTTCACAGGTATGATTGCACCTGGCGAAACAGCTCTTTACTATAAGGCTGCTGATTTCTTCATCTCGGCATCAACCAGTGAGACTCAGGGCTTGACCTATCTGGAAGCCTTGGCTAGCGGTACTCCGATTATTGCTCATGGAAATCCTTATTTGGATAATGTGATTACGGACCAGATGTTTGGAACGCTTTATTATCATGATAATGATTTAGCTGGGGCCATTTTGGAAGCATCCATTGCAACGCCAGAAAAAGACGAGACTAAGTGGGCCGACAAGCTCTATGAAATTTCTGCCGAAAACTTTGGAAAACGTGTCTATGAGTATTACTTGGACCTCACGATTTCTAAGGATTTCCACAATGATTTGAATGGTGAAGATAGTACCATGAAACGCTTGACGCGTATGGTGACTTACTTGCCAACCAAGGCCATTACCTTGCCTGTTAACGGCTCGGTTCGTATCATCAAAGGCTCTGCTAAACAGGTCAAGAAAATCAAAAATATCACGAAACTTTTGGATTAGGAAAGCTATCAGATTTTCCTAGTCAGATAAAATCTTAGAATTGATTAATAAAAGAGATAATTAGCTTGAAAAATTACAGTTTCATGCTATAATAACGCATAGAGACATATCAGTCATGGGAAATCTTTCAGAGAGCGTGTGTCGCTGGGAATCACGCAGAGGACATGATTGGGACTACTCGATTAACTTTTTATGCAAACATAAAACGGTGGCCACGTTAGAGCCAATCAGAGGTGTAGGGCAAACTCATTTTTTGTCGTACACGAACTAAGGTGGAACCACGTTGCGACGTCCTTTTGAGGATGTCGCTTTTTATGTTGTTCGGGATACTTTGAAATTTTTAGAATGTCTAGTATAGATAGAAAAGCTTTACTTTGTGACTAAATATTCTCTCTATTGATTACAAAAAGGACTGTTTAGAATGAAGTGGCACTATCTTTTTAGTTGAAGGAGAATTTATGGGGTTCAAATATGAAGCTATCAAGGCCTACTTGATTGACCACGGTGTGGATGCTAGTCTTGCTGAGACTATGCACGCTATCTATGCTACCCAAAGACTTGGTGGAACAGCCAATGCCTATTTCCTAATTGTTTTTACAGAAACAGAGATTTTCATTATTTCTATTACACCTTTAGGAAAATTAGGGGAGATTATCGCTACACTGCCTGAAGAGATGATTAAGTCATATCAGTTTAAGAAACGTTTGTTTATTGGTTACAAACTTTGCTTCATCCTAACTGATGGTAGGGAGTTAGAATTTAATATCAACAAGATGATGATTGGTGCTGGTTGGCATAAGACAGAATTGCAAAGCATCCTAGAAACAAATTATTACAACAAAAACATTAAATAGAAAGGACGAAAGGGCTCTTCCTTTAGGGCTCTGACATCTTAATTATGATTAACATTACTTTCCCAGATGGCGCTGTTCGTGAATTCGAATCTGGCGTTACAACTTTTGAAATTGCACAATCTATCAGCAACTCTTTGGCTAAGAAAGCTCTTGCTGGTAAATTCAACGGTAAATTGATTGATACTATACGTGCTATCACTGAAGATGGAAGCATCGAAATCGTGACACCTGATCACGAAGATGCCCTTCCAATTTTGCGTCACTCAGCGGCTCACTTGTTTGCACAAGCAGCTCGTCGCCTCTTCCCAGACATCCACTTGGGTGTTGGTCCAGCTATCGAAGATGGTTTCTACTACGATACTGACAATGAAGCTGGTCAAATTTCTAACGAAGATCTTCCTCGTATCGAAGAAGAAATGAAAAAAATCGTTAAAGAAAACTTCCCATCAATCCGTGAAGAAGTGACTAAAGACGAGGCGCGTGAAATCTTCAAAAATGACCCATATAAATTGGAATTGATTGAAGAACACTCAGAAGACGAAGGTGGTTTGACAATCTATCGTCAAGGTGAATACGTTGACCTTTGCCGTGGCCCACACGTGCCATCAACTGGTCGTATCCAAGTTTTCCACCTTTTGAATGTTGCAGGTGCCTACTGGCGTGGAAATAGCGATAATGCTATGATGCAACGTATTTATGGTACAGCTTGGTTCGATAAAAAAGATCTCAAGGCTTACCTTAAACGCCTTGAAGAAGCTAAAGAACGTGACCACCGTAAACTTGGTAAAGAACTTGATTTGTTCATGATTTCTCAAGAGGTTGGTCAAGGTCTTCCATTCTGGTTGCCAAACGGTGCGACAATCCGTCGTGTCTTGGAACGCTACATCGTGGACAAGGAAGTAGCAGCAGGTTACCAACACGTCTACACTCCACCAATTGCTTCAGTTGAACTTTATAAAACTTCAGGTCACTGGGATCACTACCGTGAAGATATGTTCCCAACAATGGATATGGGAGATGGTGAAGCCTTTGTCCTTCGTCCAATGAACTGTCCTCACCACATCGAAGTTTACAAACACCATGTCCACTCTTACCGTGAATTGCCAATCCGTATCGCTGAAATTGGTATGATGCACCGTTATGAAAAATCTGGTGCCCTTACAGGACTTCAACGTGTACGTGAAATGTCACTTAATGATGGTCATACTTTCGTAACACCTGAACAAATCAAAGATGAGTTCCAACGTACGCTTCAATTGATTATCGATGTTTACGAAGATTTCAACTTGACTGACTATCGTTTCCGTTTGTCATACCGTGACCCTAAAGATACTCACAAATATTTTGACAATGACGAAATGTGGGAAAATGCTCAAAGCATGTTGAAATCAGCCATGGATGACATGGAACTTGACTACTTTGAAGCAGAAGGTGAAGCTGCCTTCTACGGTCCAAAACTTGATATCCAAGTGAAGACTGCCCTTGGTAATGAAGAAACACTTTCTACAATCCAATTGGACTTCTTGCTTCCAGAACGTTTTGACCTTAAATACATCGGAGCTGATGGAGAAGAACACCGTCCAGTTATGATTCACCGTGGGGTTATCTCAACAATGGAACGCTTTACAGCTATCCTTATTGAAAACTATAAAGGAGCCTTCCCAACTTGGTTGGCACCTCAACAAGTAACTGTTATCCCAGTTTCAAATGAAGCCCACACAGATTATGCTTGGGAAGTTGCTAAACAACTTCGTGACCGTGGTATCCGTGTTGAAGTGGATGAGCGTAACGAGAAAATGCAATACAAGATTCGTGCGTCTCAAACACAAAAAATCCCTTATCAATTGATTGTTGGTGATAAGGAAATGGAAGACGGAACTGTTAACGTTCGTCGTTATGGACAAAAACAAACACATACAGAAGCTATGTCAGAATTTGTAGAAAATATCCTTGCTGATATCGCTCGCAAATCACGCCCAGATGCCGAATAAAAAAAGGGTCGGTTAGCTAAGCTAACTGACTTTTTAGTAGGATAAACCATGCATGTTTTTATGAAAAGACTTTTATTTCTGATGGGAGCAGTTCTAGTCTTGTTACTGGCTAGCTTTATCTATCATAGATTAGCCTTGCAAAGAGAAAAGGCCTCTCTCAACCCTATGGGGCAAATGGTGTCTGTTAATGGCCATGACATGAGCGTCTTTGTGAAGGGAAATGGTCCACAAACCTTAGTTTTTCTATCTGGTGCTGGAACGGCCTCTCCCATTCTAGATTTTAAAGACTTGTATGATGGGCTCTCTAAGCAGTATAAGATAGTCGTTGTAGAGAGAGCTGGCTATGGTTATAGTGAGGACACATCTAAGTCCAGAGATGTGTCTGAGGTTCTTTCTGAGACACGTCAAGCCCTAGCCAAGGCACAAGTATCAGGTCCTTATATTATTCTTTCTCATTCGATGGCCTCCTTAGAAACGCTTTTGTGGCAAGAAAAATACCCAAGTGAAATAAAAGCTATCATTGGCTTAGATTGGGCTCTACCAGAGAGTTATTCACAATTGAGAATGCATTCCCAGATTTTACGTATGGCTCGTTTGGGAAGTCAATTAGGTCTTTTAAGGTATATACCGAGTCGCTTATATGTGCCTAATGAAAATCTAAGTAGTAGTGATCGACGCCTCTATCAACGAATAGCTTATCGTCAAATACTGTCACAAGCTATGTTAAATGAGAGCCTATCTGTTAAGGAAAATGCTAAAAAGATTGATGCTAAGATAGATTCACAAATCCCCACCTTACTTTTGGTTTCTAATGGAGAAGGCACGAGTTTTAGCAAGGAGGAGTGGCGAAATTATGCGGCCAGATTTGCAAAGGACCAGAAAAATATCGAACTGACTTTTTATGATGCCCCACATTATCTTTATCACTATCAGACCAAAGAGGTAGTTGCTAAGATAGAGGACTTCATAAAGGGGACCACTGATTAAACTAACTTATGTTATTGAGGAGAGATGAGATGCTCATAGGCTCAAAAGCCTTTTATAGCTTATGGAAGGAATGGCAAAAGGAATACCAGCCACTGCAGGTGCTGAAGTTATTGCTTGCTTATATAGAGATGCCAGAGGATCTATCTGGGGAGATAGAGGAAACTCAGCGTTTATTATCCTATTTTGACCCTGACTTGGCGCCTCATGATGCTTTCTGGAAGGATGTTGTCAGGTTAGTAGATTTGGCTTTTCCTGAGGACAGCTTATCTAAAAAATTCTCTATTGAGCGACAAATCCATCAGTTACGTTACCTGATTTCTAGTCAACAGGCCCAGTATGTGAGGACACATTATAAAAAAACAGGGATGACAGACAAAGAAGCTTTAGCTGTCTATCTCAGATGGAAACCTTTCACCATGTTTGATCAGGGGCGTCTGCACCAAAAGATTTCTTTCTGTGATGGCAAGGGGATTTATCCAGATGGGATTCCTAGTGTTAATCTCAAGATTCTCCTCTATAATCGTGTAGAGTTTATTCTGGATAGTCAGGGAAATTTCCTCAATGAGGTCGATGCGGAGCAGGTGACTGAGAGTGGGGTGGTTAATGGTGCTAGTTTCAACTATGGTAATTTCAAGCGCCACTGGCAACTGGATGTGGAGCCGGTCCAACCACATGACCCTGATTTTCGTAATCGGATGACCAGAGGCTTTCGTTCACCCAACAAATTGAAAAAACGTTGGGGACAGCAAGTACCTGAACAGTTTGATAAATCTTTCTACAATCCAAAAGGCATCTATGCCCAGTCTCATAGATCTTTGGCAAATGATGTCAAACGCCAAGCTAGACTTTTTCTTGCTCTGGTTTATGGCTTTAAACCGGTTCAGAAAAAGCAAACAAAGGAGGTTCATATGTCTAAACAACCACAAAACAATAAAGGAACAGCAGTTCTAGGCTCACTAGTCTTTATGGCCTTATACGCCCTAGGTATTTGGCACAATGCTGTCCGAGGAAATATTCCTTTTCTTATTCTTTGGAGTGTTTTACTCCTAGTTAACGTCAGCTATTTAATTCTCCGCTTGAGAAAATAAAAAAAGAAAGTGATATGGACCTAAATGGTAAGAAATTTAGGTCTGTATCACTTTTTGTATATTCAATTATAGCTTACCACTTGCTTTCTTCTGGGATAATAATCCAGCAAATGATGTAGAAAAGAAAACCTGTTCCAAATAAGAAGATCGCTGCAGCCCAAATAAGGCGAACAATGACAGGGTCAATGTCAAGATATTTAGCGATACCAGAACAAACACCGGCAATAATTTTGTTGTTTGGATCTCTTCTGAGTTCTTTTTTCATATGATTTACCTCCGTACTTCCTTATTATACCATAACACCTTGATGTCTTTGGCTTTAAGGAAGCATAAAGTAGACAATCCCCATATATTGAAGAGCCGAAGCCAACATGATGAAGAGGTGCCAAATCATGTGGAAGTATGGTTTTTTCTTAGCATAGAAAGCTGCACCAACCGTGTATGACAATCCTCCAGCAAGCATGAGTCCCCAAAAGGCAGGTCCTGTCTTAGTGACGATAGCTGGAATAATGAAGATAACCAACCATCCCATCATCAGATAGAGGAAGAGGGAGAATTTTTCATTGATTTTTTTAGCAAAGATTTTGTAGAGAATACCAAAAATTGTTGTTCCCCATTGGAGGACGATGATGCTGTAGCCTAGCCATCCGCCAACTAGTGAGAGGGCAACAGGGGTGTAGCTTCCAGCAATGGCGATATAAATCATGCTGTGATCAATAATTCTTAGAACCATCTTGTGGGGTGAGTTATAATCCATAGCATGATAGATGGCTGAACTCAAAAACATGAGGAAGAGACTGATGACAAAAACGGACATCCCGATGGCAGCAGTCATGCCGTAGCCGTTGTTGGCATGAACGGCAGTAATTGGCAATAAGACTAGCATGGCCATAGCTCCGACGGCGTGAGTCACGCTGTTAGCCACTTCCTCACCAAAGCTAAGTTTTTTACTGAGTTTGAGGTTGGGAGAAGTATTAAAAGTAGCAGTATTAGACATTGTTTCCTCCTTCAAGGTCGTTCAAAAGTTGATGGGTAGCTCGGTAGCATTGAAGCGTCTGACAGGCTGAAAGGATGACTTGTGGAGCCTCTTGGGGAAACTGACCATTCATACAGGCTACAAAGTCATTGTAGTAGCTCTTTTGACTTTCAGCATCTGTACGCAGGATTTCCAAGGTTTTAGCAATCTCAGAAATCTCAAAGACGGTCTTCAGACTTGTGATGACAATAAGTCTAGCTACCTGAGCAGCATTATATTTTTTCTTGATGGGTTTTGCGACATGGCCATGTTTGACATAATTATTGACCATAGAGGCGGTTAGCCCCTTGTCGTTTGGCCCCAAAGTACTTTGGGTGACCTGATTGACATAGAGCAAAACCTGATCCAAATAGAGTTCAATCTCTGGTAATTCTTCCCAGAGAGGGTATTGTTGTGTTGTCAAATTATAAAAACCTCTTTATCTAGTTTTCATAACCAGATTATAACATTATAGAAATTTAAGTCAAGTCAGAACTTACGGGAAATGAAAAAGATGTTGAGATAATATGTTCAACATCTTTATTTCTTATGTGATATGGCAGAGTTATTTTTTAAAACTGCGTCAGTATCTTTTTTTATGGGGTTCTAAGTTTCTCCAAAATTGCTTGTGCAGTTTCTTGATTCATATGTTTGGCCTTGAGAAGTTCAGCCAAAACGTGAGGCATTTCTTCAGGACTAGCACCGGCTAGTAGGGCTAGAGATTTGGCCTGAAGTTTCATATGTCCTGCTTGGATACCTGTTGAAGTCAGAGCTTTGAGAGCAGCCAGATTTTGTGCTAAACCAAGAGAAACGATGATACTAGCTAGGGTTTTGGCATTTGGATGGTTAAGTAAGTCGTGGGCGATAGAAACACTAGGGTTAAGTCCGATTGAACCGCCACGGGTTGCAATTGGCATGGGGAGGGTTAATTCTCCCACCAATTCTTTAGCCTCCTGGTCATAAGTCCATGTGGACAGGCCACGGTAGCTACCATCCTTGCTAGCATAGGCATGGCTACCAGCCTCAACTGCTCGCCAATCATTGCCAGTCGCAATAACTAGGGCATCGATACCATTGAAAATTCCCTTGTTATGGGTAGCTGCTCGGTAAGGGTCCACCTGCGCCAACTGGCTAGCCATCTCCATTTTCTTAGCTAAATCATGAGCGTCTTCCTTGTTACGACTGAGGAAGCGTGTGTTAAGACGACAAGTTGCTGTCACTAGACTCTCGGTGGCAAGATTTGAGAGAATGGCCATGAGACTTTGACCTTCTGAGAGATTTTCCAGTTCTGGCACCAGTGCTTCCATCATGGTGTTGACCATATTGGCTCCCATGGCTTCTTGGGTATCAACGGCTAGATAGACAATGAGGAAGTCTCCCTTAGCCTCAGTCCAGAGCCTGCGAGGGCCACCCCCACGCTTAACAATAGAAGGATGAGCCTCTTTGGCAATCTCTATGAGGTCCTGATTAGCTGCTTGAATTTTACTTGAAGCAGTGGCTTTATCAGGAACATCAAAAAGGGCAACTTGGCCAATCATTTGACGATTATGAATCGTAGTCGTGAAACCGCCAGAGCGCTTAATGAGCTTGCTAGCATAGGAAGCAGCGGCGACAACAGAAGGCTCCTCAGTAACCATAGGAACCTGGTAGGTTACACCGTCTACCAATACATCTGGGCAAACGGCAAAGGGAAGTGTAAATCGACCAATAACATTTTCAGCCATTTGATTGGCTGTTTCAAGGGTAAGTTGTTGGTCCTTATCCAGAAGATCTTGATTTTCCTGAGACAAAAGAGCATTCTTTTTCAAATGCTCTTTACGTTCTTGCGGTGTCTTCTTGGAAAAACCAGTCCAAGAGAGTTTAGTCATATTAATTTCCTTTATAGATACGTTGGTGTTCAGAGATTTCAGTTAAACGGAAAGCTCCGGTTTGGTAATCAGCGAATTGAGTAGAGCCAGTGTCATCCAACTGCGCCTCTTCATAGAAAAGTTTTTCATAATCAGCAACGCTCAAGGGTTGACGTTTGGCAAAGGTATCTAGACGGTCTGAACGAAGCAGGTCTTTGTAGCCCTCAACCAGACGTCCTGAGAAAATTTCAGAGACAGCTCCAGAACCGTAAGAGAAGAAGCCAATCTTATCTCCTGCTTTAAGGTCTTGCGACTGTTCAAGCAATGAAAGAAGTCCAAGATAAAGTGACCCTGTATAGATATTTCCAATTTGGCGACTATAGGTAATTGAAGCATCAAAGTTGTTTGTTAAACGCTCTTTATTCTCGGGATTCAAATTTTTTGGAATGATTTTATTAAGTCCCTTAAGAGCTAACTTAGGATAAGGAAGGTGGAGACAAAAAGCTGCAAAATCAGCAAAGTCAGCCTGATGACGCTCTTGGTAAGCTGCCCAAGTTGTCTTCAAGCTGTCAAGGTACTGCTTGGTTGAATAGATGCCTTGAACATAAGGCGTTGAACTGTAGTTTGGGCGCCAGAAGTCCATGACATCACGAGTTTGTGCTACATTGTCATCAGTAAGCTCCAAAATACGTGGATTCTGACTGACTAGCATAGCTACAGCACCAGCTCCCTGAGTTGACTCCCCAGAAGATCCGACACCATAGCGGGCAATATCACTGGCAATAACCAGAACTTTGCTCTCTGGGTGGGCTGCCACGTGCAATTTAGCATAGTTAAGTCCAGCAGTTGCAGCATAACAAGCTTCCTTCATTTCAAAAGAACGGGCAAAAGGTTGAATCCCCAAAAGACTGTGAACATAGACAGCAGCAGCCTTTGACTGGTCAATGGAAGACTCAGTAGCCACGATGACCATATCGATAGCTTTTTTGTCGTCGTCATTTAAAATATCAGTCGCCGCATCAGAGGCAAGCGTCACAATATCTTCTGTAATCGGCGTAATACTGGTTGCATCAAGCATCAGCCCCTTGCTGAATTTTTCAGGCTCTGCCCCACGGGCAAGAGCGAGATCAGCCATGTTTAGAACATATTGACTGGTCGCAAAACCAATCTTATCAATTCCAATAGACATATGATGTTTCCTTTTTTTCTTCATTGTAGAGTATCCAGAAGATACTAATCTATAGTGATTTTACCATAAAAGAGCGCTTTCGCCTTGAAAAAACTTTGATAGTTAGTTATATCTTCTGTTTCGATAGGAACTAGAGGATTTCACAAGACTTTCCTTTGGGGAATATGACCCTTTTGTTTCTCATTTCAAGCAGAATAGGGTAAAATTGAAATGGCACTCTACTAGTTTTTTAGCTATGTTAGAAAAGTAAAATTGTTGTTATATATTGAAATCATTGCGAGCGTTAAGTGAGACTTTCCGCTGTGAGATAAGTGTCTGTAAATAAAGTGTTTTGTTTACAGACACTCGGAATTTTTGAGACCATAGGCTCAAAAATTAGTCTTGGAACTTCGAAGAAGTTCCAAGACGTCCGTAATCACTTAAGGAAAGTCTCAAAAAATACTTTGTTTTCAATGGAATAAAGAGGAAAATCATGACAAAAGCAGACACTATATTTAAAGAAAATATCACTAAAATCATGGAAGAGGGTGTTTGGTCGGAGCAAGCACGTCCTAAATACAAGGATGGCACTACAGCCAATTCCAAATACATCACAGGAGCTTTTGCAGAATATGACTTGAGCAAGGGAGAGTTTCCAATTACCACTCTTCGTCCTATTGCTATCAAATCTGCTATCAAAGAAGTGCTTTGGATTTACCAAGACCAGTCAAATAGCCTAGATGTCCTTGAAGATAAGTATAATGTGCATTATTGGAATGACTGGGAAGTTGAAGGCGTACCTGCTAATAATGGGGACAAGCGTTCGATTGGTCAGCGTTATGGGGCGGTCGTTAAGAAGCACGATATTATTAACCGTTTGTTGGCTCAGTTGGAGGCTAATCCGTGGAATCGCCGTAATGTTATCTCTCTTTGGGATTACGAGGCCTTCGAGGAGACAGCAGGACTTCAGCCTTGTGCCTTCCAAACCATGTTTGACGTTCGTCATGTGGGTGAGGACATTTATTTGGATGCTACTTTGACGCAACGCTCTAACGATATGTTGGTGGCTCATCATATTAATGCCATGCAGTATGTGGCCCTTCAGATGATGATTGCTAAGCACTTTGGTTGGAAAGTTGGTAAATTCTTTTATTTTATCAACAACCTCCATATTTATGACAATCAATTTGAGCAAGCCGAAGAACTGCTCAAACGTCAGCCCTCTGATTGCCAACCACGCTTGGTCCTCAATGTTCCTGATGGGACTAATTTCTTCGATATCAAACCAGAAGATTTTGAATTGGTTGACTATGACCCTGTTAAACCTCAACTCAAATTTGACTTAGCAATTTAATAAATGCTTATGATTTAAGCCCATAAAGAGCTGGCAAAGTTTTTTCCAAGCTCTTTTTCTCTTTTTTTGTTAGAATGGATTGTAAACTTAAAAAGAAAAGGAAATACTGTGTCTAAACAACTCATTGCTATTTGGGCGGAAGCTCATAACCATGTTATTGGGAAGAATCACACCATGCCTTGGCACTTGCCTGCTGAACTGGCACATTTCAAGAAAACTACCATGGGCTCAGCAATTCTCATGGGACGTGTGACCTTTGATGGCATGAACCGTCGTTGCCTACCAGGACGTGAAACCTTGATTTTGACAAGAGACAAGGACTTCAACTGTGAGGGTGTGACGACTGTTACGAGTGTTGAGGAAGCTCTGGCTTGGTTCGAACAGCAAGATAAGGATCTTTATATTGCTGGTGGTGCGGGTGTCTACAAGGCTTTTGATGGACATTATGATGCGCTCATCAAGACAACTATTGAGGCTGATTTAGAGGGAGACACGTATTTTCCACAACTAGACATGACGGCATTTAAAGAGGTATCACGTGACCGCGTGGTCAAGGATGATAAAAATGCCTACGACTTTAGCATAAGTCGCTATGAAAAAGAAGGAGACTAGGTTCATGCAACGTAGTGTTTTTGGGTTATTTACTGCATTATTGGGAGTGCTTTGTGTCCTCTCTGCCATTCCTGCCTTTCGCAAGAAACGTTATGGGTTAGCAGTTTTTCTCTTTTTAAATGCTTTTACTAACCTTGTCAATACTATTCACGCCTTCTATGGCACCCTATTTTAGAAAAGAGTGAGGAATAAATGGCTGGAAATCGTAATGAAGAAATGGTTTATTGTTCATTTTGTGGCAAAAACCAAGAAGAAGTAAAGAAAATTATCGCTGGGAATGGCGTCTTTATCTGTAACGAATGTGTGGCCTTGTCACAAGAAATCATTCGTGAGGAAATGGCAGAAGAAGTTTTGGCTGACTTGGCTGAAACTCCGAAGCCAAAAGAACTTTTAGATATTTTGAACAACTATGTCGTGGGGCAGGACCGTGCCAAACGTGCCTTGGCGGTAGCTGTTTACAATCACTATAAACGTATCAATTTCACAGAAAGTCGTGAAGACAATGATGTGGATTTGCAAAAATCAAATATTCTCATGATTGGACCAACTGGTTCAGGGAAGACTTTCTTGGCTCAGACCTTGGCTCGTAGCTTGAATGTTCCATTTGCGATTGCAGATGCAACATCATTGACAGAGGCAGGTTATGTGGGTGAGGACGTGGAAAATATCCTCCTCAAACTGATCCAAGCGGCAGACTTCAATATCGAACGTGCGGAACGTGGTATCATCTATGTTGACGAGATTGATAAGATTGCTAAAAAGGGTGAAAATGTATCAATCACTCGTGACGTTTCTGGTGAAGGGGTTCAACAAGCTCTCTTGAAAATTATCGAAGGAACAGTAGCCAGCGTTCCCCCTCAAGGTGGTCGTAAACACCCTAACCAAGAGATGATTCAAATTGATACTAAGAATATTCTCTTTATCGTTGGTGGTGCTTTTGATGGTATCGAAGATATCGTTAAGCAACGTCTTGGTGAGAAAATCATTGGTTTTGGTCAAAATAATAAGGCAATTGATGATGACTCATCATACATGCAAGAAATTGTGGCTGAAGATATTCAAAAATTCGGTCTTATCCCTGAGTTTATCGGACGTTTGCCAGTCCTTGCGGCCCTTGAACAGTTAACGGTTGACGACTTGGTTCGTATCTTGACAGAGCCTAGAAATGCCTTGGTTAAACAGTATCAAACCCTCTTGTCTTATGATGGGGTTGAACTGGAGTTTGACCAGGATGCTCTTGAAGCTATTGCAAGTAAGGCAATTGAACGTAAGACCGGTGCGCGTGGCCTTCGCTCTATCATTGAGGAAGTCATGATGGATGTCATGTTTGAGATTCCGAGTCAGGAAGATGTGACTAAGGTTCGTATTACAAAAGAAGCCGTTGACGGCACAGCTGCTCCAGTTTTGGAAACAGCATAAGGAGGTTCTATGGCTGAAGAACAAGTCCTAAATACGCACAATGCTGAGATTTTGCTCAGTGCGGCGAATAAGAGCCACTATCCCCAAGATGACCTCCCTGAGGTTGCCCTAGCAGGACGCTCGAATGTTGGTAAATCAAGCTTTATCAATACACTTCTTGGTCGTAAAAACCTAGCACGTACTTCTGGGAAACCAGGGAAAACTCAGTTGCTTAATTTCTACAATATTGACGATAAGCTTCGTTTTGTGGATGTGCCAGGTTACGGTTATGCCCGTGTGTCTAAAAAAGAACGTGCCAAATGGGGCAAAATGATTGAGGAGTACCTCGTGACTCGAGATAATCTTCGTGTCGTTGTTAGCTTGGTTGACCTCCGACATGAACCAACTCAAGACGATATCCAAATGTATGAATTTCTCAAGTATTATGAAATTCCGGTCATCGTTGTAGCGACTAAGGCTGACAAGATTCCTCGCGGAAAATGGAACAAGCACGAATCAATTATTAAGAAAAAACTCAATTTCGATAAAAATGACCATTTCATCGTCTTTTCATCTGTCACTCGTGACGGTTATGATGAAGCATGGGATACGATTTTAGCAGAATTATAAAAAGAGCTCGGAGAAATCCGAGTTTTTTTCTTGCGATAGTTTTTGTCTATCTCTTTGATAGTTTCCACCTATTATCCAAGGGGATGATATTGTGATAAGCTTGTTTTATCACATCTATTGGAGGAATCTATGGAAAACCATAATTATGAAAATGAAGGTCAGTTTCAACGGAAGATGACCTCACGTCACCTCTTTATGCTCTCGCTAGGTGGTGTCATTGGTACCGGTCTCTTTCTTAGCTCAGGCTATACGATTGCTCAAGCAGGCCCTCTTGGTGCGATACTATCTTATCTTGTGGGGGCTATCGTTGTTTACTTAGTCATGCTTTCATTAGGTGAGCTAGCTGTTGCTATGCCAGAACGGGATCCTTTCACACCTATGCCACTAAATTTATCAGTCCGGGAACCGGATTTACGGTAGCTTGGCTTTATTGGATTTGTTGGACGGTAGCCTTGGGAACAGAATTTCTGGGTGCGGCCATGCTGATGCAACGTTGGTTTCCATCAGTTCCGGCTTGGATGTTTGCGGCATTCTTTGCCTTGGTGATTTTTGGAATTAATGCTCTGAGCGTAAGGTCTTTTGCGGAAGCGGAATCTTTCTTTTCTTCTATAAAGGTTATTGCTATCTTGGTTTTTATCATCCTAGGTCTAGGGGCTATGTTTGGTTTGGTCAGCTTTGATGGTCATCGTGAAGCTATTATGTTCAAGCATTTGACGGCTAATGGTCTCTTTCCAAATGGTGGTCTTGCCATTGTGTCAGTCATGTTGGCGGTTAACTACGCCTTTTCGGGAACAGAGTTAATCGGTATCGCAGCTGGTGAGACAGATAATCCTAAAGAGGCTGTTCCACGTGCTATTAAAACGACCATTGGACGCTTGGTTATCTTCTTTGTCTTGACCATTGTGGTATTGGCTTCGCTTCTTCCCATGAAAGAAGCAGGGGTATCTTCAGCACCTTTCGTTGATGTTTTTGACAAGATGGGGATTCCATTTGCGGCAGACATCATGAACTTTGTTATCCTGACAGCTATTCTTTCTGCTGGGAATTCGGGACTCTACGCTTCAAGCCGTATGCTTTGGTCTTTGGCCAATGAGGGAATGCTCAATAAAAAGCTAGTGAAAATTAATAAACATGGAGTTCCAATGACAGCCCTTTTGATTTCCATGGCAGGAGCAGTTTTATCGCTCTTTTCAAGTATCTATGCTGCAGCTACGGTTTATCTAGCTTTGGTATCAATCGCTGGTTTTGCAGTTGTTGTTGTCTGGCTCTCCATTCCTTTGGCACAAATCAACTTCCGTAAACAGTGGAATTTAGAACATTCTGATGATGAGTTGGATTACAAGACACCGTTTAACCCAATCCTACCTTATATTACAATCGTTCTCTTGGCCATTTCTGTGCTTGGGATTGCTTGGGATAGTTCACAACGTGCGGGACTTTACTTCGGTATTCCTTTCATGATTTTCTGCTACCTCTATCACTACCTTCGCTTTAAAAAATGGTAAGGAGGCCTTGTATGGCAATATTTAAAGACTATTTAGAGAATAAATCTCCCCTTATCCTTCATGGGGCACTAGGAACAGAGATGGAGAGCTTGGGTTATGATATTTCTGGCAAACTCTGGTCAGCCAAGTACCTTCTTGAAAAGCCAGAAGTTATTCAAAAAATCCATGAAACCTATGTAGCCGCTGGGGCTGACTTGATTACCACATCGTCTTATCAGGCGACCTTGCCAGGCTTGATGGAGGCTGGACTTACTGAGAAAGAAGCGGAGCAGATTATTGTCTTGACAGTTCAGTTGGCAAAGGCTGCACGTGATAAGGTTTGGACAGCATTAGATGAGACTGAGAAAGCAAAACGACCATATCCTTTGATTTCTGGAGATGTCGGTCCTTACGCAGCTTATTTGGCTAATGGTTCTGAGTATAGTGGTGATTATGGTCAAATTACTATCGAGGAGCTTAAGGAGTTTCATCGGCCTAGGATTCAAATTCTCCTAGATCAAGGTGTGGACTTGCTAGCTTTGGAAACTATTCCAAATCGTATAGAAGCACAAGCCTTGATTGAACTCCTGGCTGAAGAATTTCCAGAATCAGAAGCTTATCTCAGTTTTACAGTCCAAGAATCAGCCACTATCAGTGATGGGACTTCTTTAGATGAGATTGCCAAGCTTGTTTCCCAGTCAGACCAAATCTTGGCCCTAGGAATCAACTGTAGTTCGCCTCTTCTTTATAATCAGGCTCTTGCTATTCTTAAAAATGCTGGAAAAGCCCTCATTACTTACCCTAACTCAGGTGAGATTTATGATGGCAGTACGCAGACTTGGAAACCTAAGGATAAGGATGCTCTAACCTTAGTTGAACATAGTAAAGATTGGCATGCTCAGTTTGGAGTTAAGATTTTAGGTGGCTGCTGCCGCACACGTCCAAATGACATTAAAGCCTTATATAAAGAGTTTAGAACCTAGTCAAATTTCTAATTATTTGTTATAATAGGAGACTGTAAGGCTATGAGCTCTACACATTATTAGTAGAAAATGAAGCCAGCGTTAAGCTGGTTTTTAAAATGAAGAGGAAAATATGACCTACGAACAAGAATTTCTAAAAGACTTCGAAGCCTGGGTTGTTACCCAAGTTAAAGTAAACGAAACGGCCTTGGCCGCTAGCAAGAAAATCTGGGAAGAAGACGGCGATGAACGTGCACGTGATGCAAGTTACCGCTATGAAGCTAAATTGGATGCTTACAATTTCCTAATTGGTAAGTTTGCCAACTATCGTGCTGGCAAAGGTTTCCATGATATGCCAGATGGCTTGTTCGGGGAACGTCACTATTAATAAAGGATGAAAAAGAAAATGGTGATACTACTTTATAGAAAGGTATCGTCTATCAAAATAGGAGAAAACTAAACATGGCTAAAGTAAAAAATAAAAAGAAAGCTTTTAAACACCGTTTGAAAAAACAAGGACTTTTCAATAATGTTAAAGCCCCTGTTCCACCCGTTGCGCCTGTTCCACCAGTGCCACCAGTAGCACCACAACCTGTTGCTGAAACTAAGACAGTTGCCAAGGAAGAAGTAGCAGCCAAAGACCTTAGTCTTGACGCTTTCGCAGAACTTCCAGAAGTTGAAGGCCTTCGTTCAAACCTTGTAGAAACTCTTTATAATGAAGGTTTGACTTCAGTAGAGGCTTTTGCTACTGTGACTGAAGAAGAAGTTCTTGCCCTCAAGGGTGTCGGACCTGCGACAGTTAAAAAATTGAAAGAAAATGGTGTTAGCTTCAAAGCTTAAGCCTAAAAAAGATCCGAGGTGTAGCCTTCGGATTTTTTATTGTTTTAGAAAGCATTGCTTGATTAGAAAAACAAGAAAACCACTAGTAAATCTAGTGGTTAGTAGGTCTGGATTGTTTATTTCTTTGGATTTTGTTTGGTTAAATTAAGTCCAAAAGGTACCAAGTTTTCTTGATGCCTGCGGATGCGCCCCATATTTTCAGTGTGGCGGAAGATGATAAGCAAAGCCATGATGGTGAGAACCCCAGTAAAAATAAGGTCATAGCCATCTAGTAAGAAATGGATGGCTGGAAACACAGCTAAGGTAATAAGTCCAACAATTGCTGCAGTGACACTTGAAAATGAAATCATGCTGGTTAGATAGAGTGTTAGGACAAAGACCAAGAGTAGGAATACACAGTAGAGTGGGGCAAAGCCAAGAAGTACCCCTGCACTTGTCGCAACAGCCTTCCCGCCTTTAAATCCAGCAAAGATTGGAAAAACATGTCCGATAATAGCAAAGAAACCAATGACTAGAGGTGAAACTTCTGTGACACCAAGCCAGATAGGTAGCAGAACAGCCAAGGTCCCCTTGAACATATCAACCAAGAAGGTGATGGTACCAGCAGTCTTACCTAGAACACGAAAGGTATTGGTTGTTCCAGTATTTCCAGAGCCGTGCTCACGAAGATTGGTATGGAAGAATAGTTTCCCAATCCAGAGGCCGGTCTGAATGGAACCTAACAAGTAGGCGATTAGGATTAACAATAAGATTTTCATGAGATAATTATAGCATACAGCCTAGTAATTGACAAAGTCAGTCAGCCTTAAGATATCTTTTGGACTTTCTTGATTTCTTTTGCAAATTCTTCTGAAAACTTATAAAATAATAAGGATGAAAATTTTGGAGGTCACTCTTGGCTAAAAAAGAAATAAATGTAAATAATTATAATGATGATGCCATTCAGGTACTAGAAGGGTTGGATGCGGTTCGCAAGCGCCCAGGAATGTACATTGGCTCAACGGATGGAACAGGACTTCACCACCTAGTTTGGGAGATTGTCGACAATGCGGTCGATGAAGCTCTTTCTGGTTTTGGTGATGTCATCGCTGTCACCCTAAATAAGGATGGTTCCGTTTCTGTTTCTGACTCTGGACGTGGGATGCCGACAGGTATGCATGCCATGGGTAAACCAACAGTTGAAGTTATTTTCACTGTTCTCCACGCGGGTGGAAAATTTGGACAGGGTGGTTATAAGACTTCTGGTGGTCTTCACGGTGTGGGTTCTTCAGTTGTTAATGCGCTATCTAGCTGGCTTGAGGTAGAAATTACCCGTGACGGTAGTGTTTATCGTCAGCGTTTTGAAAATGGGGGTCACCCTGTAACAGGACTTGAAAAAATCGGCAAGGCACCTAAATCTAAGACAGGTACAAAAGTTACCTTTATGCCTGATGCTAGTATCTTTTCAACGACTGATTTCAAATTTAACACCATTTCAGAACGTCTCAAAGAATCAGCCTTCCTTCTTAAGAATGTCACTATGACATTGACAGACTTGCGTGGCGAAGAAGAAGTTCGGGAAGAATTTCACTATGAAAATGGGGTTCAAGACTTTGTATCATACTTGAATGAGGACAAGGAAACACTGACACCAGTCATCTATATTGATGGAGATCAACAAGAATTTCACTTGGAATTAGCCCTTCAGTATAATGACGGTTACTCTGACAATATCCTTTCCTTTGTCAATAATGTCCGTACTAAGGACGGAGGAACTCACGAAACAGGCTTTAAGTCTGCTATTACCAAGGCCTTTAACGATTATGCCCGTAAGACTGGGCTCCTTAAAGAAAAGGATAAGAACCTTGAAGGGTCAGATTACCGTGAAGGCTTATCAGCAGTTATCTCGCTCTTGGTTCCTGAGGAACACCTTCAGTTTGAGGGCCAAACCAAGGACAAACTTGGATCTCCTTTAGCTCGTCCCATTGTCGATAGTATTGTTTCAGAACACTTGACTTATTTCCTTATGGAAAATGGAGATCTGGCTTCTAACTTGGTGCGTAAGGCTATCAAGGCCCGTGATGCCCGTGAAGCTGCTAGAAAAGCACGTGATGCCAGCCGAAATGGCAAGAAAAATAAAAAAGACAAGGGACTATTGTCAGGGAAACTGACACCAGCCCAGTCTAAAAATGCTAAGAAAAATGAACTCTATCTGGTCGAAGGGGATTCTGCCGGTGGATCAGCCAAACAAGGTCGTGATCGTAAATTCCAGGCTATCCTGCCTCTTCGAGGGAAGGTCCTAAACACTGAGAAAGCTAAAATGGCTGACATTCTCAAAAATGAAGAAATCAATACCATGATTTACACTATTGGTGCAGGTGTTGGAGCTGATTTTAACCTTGACGATATCAACTACGACAAGATTATCATCATGACCGATGCCGATACCGATGGGGCTCACATCCAGACCTTGTTGCTCACTTTCTTCTATCGTTATATGCGTCCACTGGTTGAAGCAGGACATGTTTATATCGCTTTGCCTCCTCTTTACAAGATGTCTAAAGGGAAAGGCAAGAAAGAAGTTGTCGAATACGCTTGGACAGATGGGGAACTTGAGGAACTTCGTCAAAAATTTGGTCGTGGAGCTATTCTCCAACGTTACAAGGGGCTTGGTGAGATGAATGCTGACCAGCTTTGGGAAACAACTATGGATCCAGAGACCAGAACGCTTATCCGAGTAACTATTGACGACCTAGCGCGTGCCGAACGTCGTGTCTCAGTTCTTATGGGAGATAAGGCTGCACCACGCCGTCAATGGATTGAAGATAACGTTAAATTTACGCTTGAGGAAAGTGGCGCATTTTAGGTTGCAGACCAGAAGGGAAAGTAATAAGATAGAGTCAGGGAGAGCGCTTACTATCAATAGCTACTAGGGTTTATAAAAATTAAGTTAATTATTTTTTACATAGTTTATTAACTATTTGCAGAGTCATTGACTAGAAATCAATGGAGGTAGATAAATGGATTTTAATGTTATCGATTACCTAGCTTACCATGCAGATGTAGCTGTTCCGGCTATTATTCTTATGGTTATTGTTTCTACCATATACTTAATTTTTTATGGCATACGACCTATAAAAACACGCTTTTTGATCCTTTTTCTCCTATCTATAGTTTCCCTCATAATCTTCTTGGTGGATAATCCTCTCTATTCTTATTTTGGTAGTCCATACTCAGGTTTATTATTTGTTTTTTACTATATGTTGGTCTTTTCAGTGTTTTATGTACCATTCTCGCTAATAGCTTTTATAAAAAGTCTTCTACATTTAATACGCTTTCAAACCAAATATTCAATTTTACTAGTTATTAATAGTTTCTTTGCTACATTACTGGCTTTCCTCAACCTGCTCTTTTTACAAGGGTCTTTGGGATTTCTCCCTGCTTCATCTATGTACCTTATTTTTCTTCTCCTAGCGATAATTGGTATTGTTCAAACTATAATAGGAGGAAAGGAAAATGAAAAAAATAAAGACTATATTGCTAAGTCAGGAAAAGACAGTATGAGGTAAACCTATGTTATCTAAGGTATTAAGTTTTTTACTTTACTATCCTCAAGTAGTCCTTCCTGTTTGTGGGGGAGCAATAGCTTATTTAAGCGTTTATAAAAAGAGGCCACTAAAAACACGCTTTTTAACCCTGCCTATACTAGTAGTGATAACCTTCCTTCTATCTTTGATAGATAATCCCTTCTCAGATAGAACATACTCAGGTTTGTTATTTGTTTTCTATAATGTGTATGTTTTTACTCCTTTAAGTGTTGCTTGTAGTATCACATCTCTTTTAAAAAGTATCTATCATTATAAGCTATTCCGTATGCCATTAGCTCTAGTTCTCGTGATCAATGGCTCCATAATGACCGGTCTAACAATTTTAAACCTTATTTTATTCTTTGGGGAACTTTCTACTTCATTGACACTATCTTGTGTATCTTTCATTTTAATTGCGATAAGCACAGTGGTTCAATTTGTGATTGGTGAAATAGAAACTAGGAAGGTGAAAACCATTCTTCTACAGTTACAAAGTCAAGGAAAGACATTGTAATCAGAGGTGTTGCAGTGAGGTGGGGGAGCTACTATTTGTCTTTTATATTATTTCAAATCATTACTTAAACTAAAAAATAAAGAGAAATCTTATGTCTAATATTCAAAATATGTCCCTTGAGGACATCATGGGGGAGCGTTTTGGACGCTACTCCAAATACATTATTCAGGAGCGTGCGCTTCCTGACATTCGTGACGGTTTGAAACCCGTTCAACGTCGTATTCTTTATTCCATGAATAAGGATGGCAATACCCATGACAAGGGCTATCGTAAATCTGCCAAATCGGTGGGTAACATTATGGGTAATTTTCACCCACATGGCGATAGTTCCATTTATGATGCCATGGTGCGTATGTCTCAGGACTGGAAGAATCGTGAAATCTTAGTTGAAATGCATGGTAACAACGGTTCTATGGATGGTGATCCACCAGCGGCTATGCGTTATACAGAGGCGCGCTTGTCAGAGATTGCTGGCTACCTTCTTCAAGATATTGATAAAAACACCGTTCCTTGGGCTTGGAACTTTGATGATACAGAGAAGGAACCAACCGTTTTACCCGCCGCCTTTCCAAACCTCTTGGTTAATGGGGCTACAGGGATTTCTGCTGGTTATGCCACAGACATTCCACCACATAATCTGGCAGAGGTCATTGATGCTGTTGTCTACATGATTGATCACCCATCTGCTAAACTGGATAAATTGATGGAATTCTTGCCTGGCCCAGATTTTCCAACAGGGGCTATCATTCAGGGTAAAGATGAGATTCGCAAGGCTTACGAAACTGGTAAGGGCCGCGTCGTTGTGCGTTCACGTACTGAAATTGAACAACTCAAAGGTGGTAAGGAGCAAATCATTGTTACTGAAATTCCTTACGATGTTAATAAGGCAGTTCTTGTTAAAAAAATCGATGATGTTCGTGTCAATAACAAGGTTCCTGGCATTGCAGAAGTTCGTGACGAGTCTGACCGTACGGGGTTGCGTATTGCTATCGAACTTAAGAAGGATGCTGACAGCCAAACCATTCTTAACTATCTTTTGAAATATACGGATCTTCAAGTCAATTACAATTTTAACATGGTAGCTATCGACAATTTCACTCCACGTCAAGTGGGCTTGCAAAAGATTTTGTCTAGCTACATTGCCCACCGTCGCGATATTATCGTTGCCCGTTCAAAATTTGATAAGGAAAAAGCTGAAAAACGTCTTCATATTGTTGAAGGGTTGATCCGTGTCATCTCTATTTTGGATGAGGTTATTGCCCTTATCCGAGCTTCTGAAAATAAGGCAGACGCCAAGGAAAATCTTAAAGTCAGCTATGATTTTTCAGAAGAACAGGCCGAAGCTATCGTGACCTTGCAACTTTATCGTTTGACCAATACGGATATCGTTACTCTCCAAAATGAGGAAGCCGATTTACGTGAGCAGATTGCGACCTTGGCTGCCATCATTGGAGACGAGCGTACCATGTTTAATGTCATGAAACGTGAACTCCGTGATATCAAGAAGAAATTTGGTAATGACCGTCGTTCAGAGCTGCAAGCGGAAACCAAGACCATTGAAATTGATACCGCAAGTTTGATTGTTGAAGAAGAAACCTATGTCAGCATCACTCGCGGTGGCTATGTCAAACGTACTAGCCCACGTTCTTTCAATGCTTCAACGATTGATGAAGTCGGAAAACGTGATGATGATGATTTGATTCTGGTTCAGCAGGCTAAGACGACACAGCATCTCTTGATGTTCACTAACCAGGCCAATGTGATTTATCGTCCAATCCATGAGTTGCCAGATATTCGTTGGAAGGATTTGGGAGAGCATTTATCACAAACCATCACTAATTTATCTAAGGATGAAGAAGTGCTTTACGCCGAAATCCTGGATGATTTTGAAGCTGGTACTTACCTAGCAGCTACCAAGCTGGGTCAGATTAAACGTTTCGAACGCAAGGAATTTACGCCATGGCGTACCTACAAGTCTAAGTCGGTTAAATACGCTAAACTCAAGGATGATAGTGATTGTGTTGTCACAGTCACCCCAATTCAATTGGATGATGTCATGATTATCACTCAAAGAGGTTATTCCCTTCGCTTTAACGCGGACGAGGTACCAGTTGTTGGTGCCAAGGCAGCAGGTGTTAAGGCAATCAATCTTAAGGATGATGATATCGTTCAGGCTGTTTTTGTGGCAAATACTCAAAGTTTCTACCTTCTAACACAAAGAGCCAGTCTCAAACGTGTGGCTACAGCTGATATCCCACAGGCTAAGCGAGCTGGTCGAGGTCTCCAAGTTCTTCGTGAGCTTAAGACGAAACCACATCGCGTCTTTACGGCTGGTCCAGTCTTTACAGAAAATTCTGGTGGTGAGATAGATCTTCTAGCAACACCAGCAGAGGAGACTCCTCAGACCTTGCTTGTGACAGCCACGACAGGCGAAACGGCAGAGGTTGATTTGTCCCTTCTAAATCTTTCAGACCGTACTAGTAACGGTAGTTTCATTGAAGGATTAGCAGACAAAGAAGTCTTTTCTGCCAAGATTATTGAAAAATAAAGATAAAAAAGCTTTGTTCTCTTACTAGAGAGCAGAGTTTTTTTCTTTAAGAGACTAAAGAACTGTTTTAAAAAGAATTGTCAGAATTTTGCAACACAACCTTGAAATTTTCAATGAAAAGGACTATACTAGGAAGCACATAGTAACAGAAAAGAGGACATACACATGACAGTTGATTTAGACTGGGAAAATCTAGGATTTAATTACCGTAAACTTCCATTCCGTTATATCTCATATTTCAAAGACGGTAAATGGGACGAGGGGCAATTGACTGAGGATGCAACTTTGCATATTTCAGAAGCATCTCCAGCCCTTCACTATGGTCAAGAAGCTTTCGAAGGACTCAAGGCTTACCGTACTAAAGATGGCTCTATTCAATTGTTCCGTCCAGATGAAAATGCCAAACGTTTGCAACGTACTGCTGATCGTCTTTTGATGCCACAAGTTTCTGTCGACAAATTTGTAGATGCATGTAAACAAGTTGTGCGTGCCAATGAAGAATACGTTCCACCATATGGTACAGGTGCTACACTTTATCTCCGTCCACTTTTGATTGGGGTTGGTGATATTATTGGTGTGCATCCAGCAGATGAGTATATCTTTACTATTTTTGCTATGCCAGTAGGTAACTACTTCAAGGGTGGTTTGGCTCCAACAAACTTCCTTATTCAAGATGATTATGACCGTGCTGCGCCACATGGTACAGGTGCTGCTAAGGTTGGTGGTAACTACGCAGCAAGTATGTTGCCAGGTAAGATTGCACATGACCGTAACTTCTCTGATGTTATCTACCTTGATCCAGCAACTCACACTAAGATTGAAGAAGTGGGTTCTGCAAACTTCTTTGGTATCACAGCTGATAACGAATTTATTACACCACTCAGCCCATCTATCTTGCCATCTATCACCAAGTTCTCATTGCTTCACTTGGCTGAAAATCGCTTCGGTATGAAAGCTATCCAAGGTGATGTTAAGATTTCTGAATTGGATAAATTTGTTGAAGCAGGTGCCTGCGGTACAGCTGCCGTTATCTCACCAATTGGTGGGGTACAACATGGTGATGACTTCCATGTCTTTTACTCAGAAACAGAAGTAGGTCCTGTAACACGTAAACTTTATGATGAGTTGACAGGTATCCAATTTGGTGATGTTGAAGCACCAGAAGGATGGATTGTCAAAGTTGACTAATTCTTAATAGTAATTGATTATTTTAAGGCTTGCTCTTGCAAGCTTTTTTCTTTTTCGGTAGAATTAAGGAGATACATTAAGAAAGGATGGCTCGAGCCAAGTATCGGGTATAAATCTATGAGTAAAAAAGATAAAAAAATTGAAATCCAAATTAATGATGCCAAAGTAGTCGTCAACAAGGCAACCATCGAAGGTTTTGAACTTCTTGTTGGCAAGAAAGTGATTGGACAAATTGTGGAAATTGATAGTAAGTTTGCCGTTGTTGATAAGGAAAATGTTGCAGGTTTCCACAAAAAAATGGATGATGCAGTAGCTGCCATTATTGAATCGTACAATCTTAATCATTAAAATCCAAAGTAAAGGCTTGCTTTGGTCAAGAAACTGTGATATACTATTTCTTGTTCTTAAGGAGAGATAGCGAAGAGGCTAAACGCGGCGGACTGTAAATCCGCTCCTTCGGGTTCGGGGGTTCGAATCCCTCTCTCTCCATGTCTAAGAAACTGAATCGGGATAGTCGATGTCAAGTACTTAGATGTTTTTTTATAGCATTTTGCTATTGGGGTATAGCCAAGCGGTAAGGCAAGGGACTTTGACTCCCTCATGCGTTGGTTCGAATCCAGCTACCCCAGTAAAAGGTATCGGGTGCATTGGCACCGTCTATGTTAACCATTGTCTTTGCGGGTACCTTTAAAAATATATTGTTATCAAGGGTCAGAATTGGCTGGCTCTTGTTGGAGGATCTTTTTAGAATGAACGAATTTGAAGAATTGCTAAACAGTGTTAGCGAAGTTAACACAGGTGACGTTGTAACAGCTGAAGTTATCTCAGTAGATAATGATCAAGCAAATGTTGTTATCGAAGGAACTGGTATCGAAGGTGTTTTGACACGTCGTGAATTGACAAACGACCGTGACGCAAACGTTGCAGACCTTGTTAAAGTTGGTGAAACACTTGAAGTGCTTGTTCTTCGTCAAGTTGTTGGTAAAGATACTGATACTGTAACTTACCTTGTATCTAAAAAACGCTTGGAAGCTCGCAAAGCTTGGGATAAACTTGTTGGTCGTGAAGAAGAAGTTGTTACTGTTAAAGGAACACGCGCTGTTAAAGGCGGACTTTCAGTTGAATTTGAAGGTCTTCGTGGATTTATTCCAGCTTCAATGATCGATACTCGTTTTGTTCGTAACACTGAACAATTTGTAGGTCAAGAATTTGACGCTAAAATTAAAGAAGTTGATCCAGCTGAAAACCGTTTCATCCTTTCACGTCGTGAAGTTGTTGAAGCTGAAGCTGCAGAAGCTCGTAAAGAAGTCTTCTCTAAACTTGAAGTTGGTTCAATCGTAACTGGTAAAGTTGCTCGTTTGACAAGCTTCGGTGCTTTCATCGACCTTGGTGGTGTTGACGGACTTGTTCACGTGACTGAATTGTCTCACGAACGTAACGTTTCACCTAAATCAGTTGTATCTGTAGGTGATGAAGTTGAAGTTAAAGTTCTTGCTATCGACGAAGAAGCAGGACGTGTATCACTTTCACTTAAAGCAACAACACCTGGACCATGGGATGGCGTTGAACAAAAACTTGCTGCTGGTGATGTTATCGAAGGTAAAGTTAAACGCTTGACTGACTTCGGTGCTTTCGTTGAAGTATTGCCAGGTATCGATGGACTTGTTCACATCTCTCAAATTTCACACAAACGTGTTGAAAATCCAAAAGATGTTCTTTCAGTAGGTCAAGACGTTACTGTTAAAGTTCTTGAAGTAAACGCTGATGCAGAACGTGTATCACTTTCTATCAAAGCTCTTGAAGAACGTCCAGCTAACGCTGAAGGCGAAAACAACGAAAAACGTCAATCACGTCCACGTCGTCCAAAACGTCAAGAAAAACGTGACTACGAACTTCCAGAAACTCAATCTGGATTCTCAATGGCGGATCTTTTCGGAGATATCGAATTGTAAGATAGAAAAGAGGCATGGAAACATGTCTTTTTTTCTATTTTAGAATATGCTATAATAGTATACTGTTAGCACCCTTAGTGTAATGGATATCACGTAAGATTCCGGTTCTTGAGATAGGGGTTCGATTCCCTTAGGGTGCAAAAAGAAAAAACGTTGAAAGATTTGTTCGCTCAACGTTTTTTTAGTTGCTAAGTTTTAGTGAAATTATTATGTAAAATCTTTTAGTGTTGAAAGGAAAAACGCAAACATACAGATGAATGGCTACTAGCTTATCCTAAAATCAAAGTTGACTACTGTATTAGCGTCTCTATAGTGGATTTATTGGGAGAGACAGTTTGGCTAATCTTTTGCAATTTATTAAAGAATTTGATATAATACTCAGTATCTCATATTGGGGTCGTTACGGATTCGACAGGCATTATGAGGCATATTCTGCGACTCGTGTGGCGACGTAAACGCTCAGTTAAATATAACTGCAAAAAATACTAATTCTTACGCTGTAGCAGCCTAAACACCTGCTCGCGTGACTTCTAGCAGATTGCTTATGTTTGTTTAGAGGTTTTATTGATTTATAAGCTACGTTTGACTATTGCCTAGCTGGTTGAAAAGAGATTTATAGGCTCGCAGATAGAAGGCTTGAGTTATGTGTCGTCTATCTGTTAAATGAAAGACATAACCTATGGTTGTAGACGAATATGTTGGCAGGTGTTTGGACGTGGGTTCGACTCCCACCGGCTCCATAAAAACCAGAGGCGTCAGCCTTTTATTTGTATATATAGGAATTTATTATGAAAAAACTTTTGTCTTTGACCGTTTTAGGTCTCTCACTTTTTACTCTAGCTGCTTGTGGAAAATCTTCGTCTAAGACAGAGACGAAGGGATCTTTGGATAATGAAGCCTCTAAGATTTTAACCGTTAAGCATGGGAATGTTCGCCAGAACTTTGATAAGATTACCATGGCAAATGCTTCTCAGGAATTTTCAGGAGGCTCAAATCTTGATAGCTTGAAGGGTTGGTTTGGTGAACCTTCATCAACGAGTCAGGAGCAGGCAGGAGATGCTAAGCTTGATGTTTATAATTGGCAGTATGACAATGTTGTTGTTACAGCGAAACTCTTTAACAATAGCACTGTGGTTAAGTCAATTTCAAACTTTTCTTACGTCCGTGATCCTAAAATCACACTGAAGATGTACGAAAATCTCAAAAATGGAACTAGCTATGACGATGCTGTCAAAACGCTTGGTACACCTGATGTTTATTCGATTGCAGTCTCTTCAGATGCAACAATGACACAAGCGCTTTGGTCTTCGAACCTTGTTGCTAAGAAGGGTGAAACAGGTAGCCTTACCCTTAACTTTAAAAATGGTGCCTTGGAAAACAAGTCACAAGCAAATTTGATTAATAAGTAATCGCAGTAAAAGATGCCTTTCTAAATCAATGAAGGCATTTTTTTGTTATAATAAAAGGAGCGATTAAAATTATGGAGATGTAATGACCAAAAAAAGACTATTTTTTATAGGGATAGCCGGTTTAATACTGGTATTCTTATGGCCTCTTTTAAATAACTTCATCCCCTTAATCAAGGAATGGACCAACGCTAAGCATGATCAAGCCTTTTTAAGAGAAGTTTTTAAGCAGGCTAATTTCCAAAATGCACTGATCCTTCTTAGTCTCATGATTCTGTCATCGGCTATTCCTGGAGTTTCAAGTTCTATTTTTTGTATTTTTGTTGGGCTACTCTATGGCCCTTTGCTTGCGATTCCGATGAATATTATTGGTAATACTTTTGGGAATTTGACTAGTTTTGAAATTCTGAGAAGACTTGAAAAGCCAGAGAAGTCCAAACGCATGGAGAAACTTCTAAACTATATTGAGAACTTTAAGCATCGCTTTATTGGGATTTCACTGGCCTTCTCTATTCCATTTATACCATCAGCTCTGGTCAATTATGCTTGTGTTCAAATGAATTTACCCACAAGGACGAGGATTTTGGCGATACTTATTGGAGTGACGCCAGTATCGATTGTTTATGCAGTTAGTGGAGATTTGTTGCTTAATATCCGTCCAATCCGAATGCCATTAGTGGCAGTACTTGCCATCTTGCTTTTTATCTCACTCGTCATTTACTTTATCCATTTTAGGAAGGAAAAAAATGAGCTTCATTCAAGTAACTAAAGAAGAATTTAACACACATGCTCAACAAGTGTCTGAGCGTTCTTTTATGCAAACTGAGGAAATGGCTAAGCTTCTTGAAAAACGTGGATTTAGCATTAGCTATGTCGCTTGGAAAGAAGGAGACCAGCTAGAAGTCTCAGCAATTGTCTACAGCATGCCTATGACTGGTGGGCTTCGTATGGAGGTGAATTGTGGACCGATTCACTCAAATACAGCTCATCTAAGCGACTTTTACCAAGGTTTGAAGGATTATGCTAAGGAAAATGGTTCTCTTGAACTATTAATCAAACCTTATGATACTTATCAAACTTTTGATAGTAATGGTGAACCAACTAGTGATGAGCAGAAGCAATTGATTAGTCAATTGACTGATTTAGGCTATAGCTTTGATGGTTTACAGACAGGCTATCCTGGTGGTGAACCTGACTGGCACTATGTGAAGGATTTATCAGGGATTGAAGAAAAAGATCTCATCAAATCTTTTAGTAAAAAGGGAAAACCTCTGGTTAAAAAAGCCAAAACGTTCGGGATTAAATTAAAAAAACTGAAACGTGATGAGTTATCCATTTTTAAAGAAATCACTTCAGCGACCTCTGATCGTCGTGAGTATAGTGATAAATCGTTGGATTATTATCAAGACTTTTATGATGCTTTTGGTGACAATGCTGATTTTATGGTTGCTACCCTGAATTTTCAAGATTACTATGACCATTTGGAAAGTGATCAAGCTAAATTGGGGGCTAGAATTGTTAAACTCCAGGCTGATTTAGAGGCTAATCCAAAGTCTGAGAAAAAGCAAAACCAATTGAGAGAACTATCAAGTCAGTTTGAGACTTTTGATGTTCGTAAGGGAGAGGCAACTGCCTTTATCGATAAGTATGGTCAGGAAGACATTGTTCTGGCTGGAAGTCTTTTCGTCTATACCCCTCAAGAAGCTGTTTATCTCTTTAGTGGATCTTATCCTGAGTTTAATAAGTTTTATGCGCCAGCGCTCTTGCAAGAGTATGTGATGACACAAGCTATCAAACGTGGTATTACTTTCTATAATTTCCTTGGGATTATGGGGATTTTTGATGGTTCAGATGGAGTTTTGCGATTTAAACAAAACTTTAATGGTTACATTGTTCGCAAGATGGGAACCTTCCGCTATTATCCACAACCGCTTAAATACAAAGCGATTCAAGGAGTTAAGAAACTGCTTGGACGTTCTTAAATTTTAGAGGACTTCGATTTGAGTCCTCTTTCATTATAAGTCTCTATATGGGCTTGGACCATTGTAAAGAGAGATTAGAAATTAAGGAGGTAAGTTGATGAAACTTGCACTATTGGGTACAGGAATGATTGTGACAGAGGTTCTTCCTGTGTTAACTACTATTGAAGGAATTGAGCTTAAAGCTATCATGTCGACACCACGATCACTTGACAAAGCTAAAGCTTTAGCTAAGCAATATGGTTTGGCTCAGGCGACTAGTGATTATGAGGAGATTTTGTCCAATCCAGAAGTTGATACGATTTATGTGGGAACGCCCAACCATACCCACTATGATTATGCTAAGAAAGCACTTTTGGCCGGCAAGCATGTTATTTGTGAGAAACCTTTCACCTTACATTTGGAAGAGTTTGAAGAGCTGGCTAAGCTTGCGCAAGAAAAAGAGCTTCTCTTGATGGAGGCTATTACCAATCAATATTTGGCTAATTTTACAGCGATTAAGGAAGCCTTGTCTGATATTGGAGATATTAAGATTGTGAATATCAATTATTCTCAATATTCTTCACGTTACGATGCCTTTAAGCGAGGAGAGATTGCTCCTGCCTTCAACCCTGAAATGGGTGGGGGAGCACTTAGAGATCTTAATATCTATAATATCCATCTCCTGGTTGGTCTCTTTGGTAAGCCTAATCGTGTGGAATATCTACCTAATGTGGAGCGAGGAGTGGATACGTCAGGAATTCTAGTTTTGGACTATGGTCACTTTAAGGCTGTTGCCATTGGAGCTAAAGACTGTAGTGCCGAGATTCGTTCAACTATTCAAGGAGATAAGGGAGCTATTACCATTTTTGGTGCAACCAACACTCTCCCTGAGATTGGCGTCACCCTCAATGGTCAGAAAGAGAGAGTCGTCAATCTCAATAGTCTACAACATCGTATGCATGATGAATTTGTGGCTTTTGAAAAGATGGTGGCGACCAAGGATTTTGACAGTGTTGCCAAGCAGTTGGAACATAGTCGTCAGGTTATGGAAGTTCTGGATCAAGCTTCGAAAGCTTTGTAACATACAAAAAAACAAGCAGTGGTATTAGCCATTGCTTGTTTTGTCTTATACAGTTGTTGGGAATGAGATCTCAATCAATTTGTCAGTGTGTACTGTTCTGAGTTTGTCCATCAAAACGATATCCTTGTCGATTTTTCGTTTGAGGAAGAATTCACGGATAACTTCTAATTCATTGTCTTTAACAGCACGGTGTTTATTTGAAATCAAGAGTTCATAATGCTTAGGTGCTTGTGTAAAGACAACATCAGTATTCCCAGCAGAGTAGGTCTCTACGAGAAAGGCATCCGTGTTGTCTAGTTGGTTTTGAACGAGTTCTTGGTGTGTACGGGTCGTATTAATGAGTTTCATAGTTTCCTCCTAAGATTTGCTAGTTGTTATGTTGCTTGCTTTCCATTGTTCGATTCCCCATTTATGGCTGCCACGTTTAAGTTTAGCAATGGCTTCATCAATTGGAAACCAGGCCAGGTTATTGAAATCTTCGAGAGGTTTGCCAATTTTTGAAAAATCTACAACTTCATAAATATAGGCTGGATTGTAATAGTAAGTGTCACGGTGGCTTGAATAGAAGTATTCATCAGCCTGGCCATAGTACTGGCCTAAAGTGGCTGTAAACCCAAGTTCTTCAATCAACTCGCGTTCTAATGCGCTATAGTGATCCTCGCCTGCTTCGATTTCTCCACCTGGGAGAAACCAAGCTCCGTTAGGAGCCTGGACTAAAATAATCTTTGTCTTTTCTTGGTTAGGAATCACAGCATAAACACCGTAACGTGTTTGATAATGAGCTCCCTCAACCTTGTCACCAAATGTTGGATTCATGAGTTGCTCCTTACGTTTATTTGCCTATATTATACTAAAATTTTGCTCATTTTCCTATTGATTTAGGCAGAATTAGGGATAAATTTGAAAATAGGAAATGAAAAGATAAATAAACCAAGTCGTAATGACTTGGTTTATTTGTTTAATCAGATTCTTTTGCTGCCTCAGCTTTTTGAGTAGCTTTTTCGGCTTTTTTAGCAGACTTAATGGTAATGTGGCCTTTTGAAGTCATGACTGCCTTGAGATCTTTTTCGTTTGGATTTTCAAGGTAGAAGTCGGTAATAGCATCTTCAATGTGATCTTGGATGGTACGACGTAGTGGTCGAGCACCCATCTTAGGATCGTAACCAAGGTCAACCAATTTTTCCTTAACTTTCTCAGTTACACTGAGGTGGATACCGTTATTAGCCAAGCGTTGGTTGACATTATCAAGCATGAGGTCCACGATAGTGAGGAGATTTTCCTTGCTAAGGGCAGAGAATTCGATAATACCGTCAAAACGGTTCATGAATTCAGGGCTGAAGAAATCTCCAAGCTGGTTAAGCACAGAATTGGTACGATTTTCACGGGCAGCTCCAAAGCCAACGCTAGCTTCTACTTTACCTGTACCAGCATTTGAAGTCATGATGATGATGGTATCCTTGAAACTTACAGTTCGCCCTTGACCATCAGTCAAGCGACCGTCGTCAAGAACTTGGAGGAACATGTGAAGAACGTCTGGGTGAGCTTTTTCAACCTCATCTAGAAGAATGAGTGAATAAGGATTACGGCGGACTTTTTCAGTTAACTGACCAGCTTCGTCGTAACCGACATATCCTGGAGGGGCACCGACTAATTTGGCAACGGCGTGTTTTTCCATGTATTCTGACATGTCGAAACGAATCATACTGTCAGCTGAACCAAAGAGTTCAATCGCCAATTGTTTAGAGAGCTCAGTTTTACCGACTCCTGTAGGACCTACGAAGAGGAAGCTACCAATTGGGCGGTTTGGAGCACCCAATCCAACACGATTACGGCGGATAGCTTTAGCAATCTTATCAACTGCAGCATCTTGTCCGATAACATGTGATTTAAGATCATCGGCAAGACTAAGAAGTTGTGATTGTTCTTTTTCTTTCAAATCACCGACAGGAATATTGGTTTTTTGTTCCACAATAGCTTCGATATGTTTTTCGGTGATGACAGGCATATCCTGGTCTTTGATGGTTTGCTTTTGCATTTCCTTGTATTTGGCAATTTGGTCACGGAAATAGGCAGCCTTTTCAAAGTCCTCGTCACGAGTAGCTTGAGCCTTGAGGTTTTCAGCCTCAATCAAACGTTTGTCGATATCTTTAGGATCAACAAAGTTGAGGGTCAAGTTCATCTTCGAACCAGCTTCATCAAGAAGGTCGATGGCCTTGTCTGGTAAGAAACGGTCTTGAATGTAGCGGTTGGACAATTCTGCAGCTGCAGTAATCGCTTCGTCCGTATATTTGACGTGGTGGTAGTCTTGATATTTAGGCTGAATCCCACGCAAAATAGTGATGGTTTCCTCAACAGTTGGTTCGTCAACCTTAACTGGTTGCATACGACGCTCAAGGGCAGCATCTTTTTCGATGATGCGGTATTCGTTGAGTGTTGTTGCTCCGACCAGTTGTAGTTCCCCACGAGCAAGGGCAGGTTTTAGGATGTTTCCAGCATCCATATTGCCATCTCCAGCATTACCAGCTCCTACGATTTCATGGATTTCATCGATAAATAGGATAACATCCTGACGTTGACGAATTTCTTCCATGAGTTTTTGCATGCGTTCTTCAAATTGGCCTCGGATACCAGTCCCTTGAACCAAGCTGACCACATCAAGACGGATGACTTGTTTACCTTGGAGTTTTTGAGGAACACTACCATCTACAATTTTTTGAGCTAGACCTTCAACGACAGCAGTCTTACCGACACCGGGTTCACCGATGAGAACGGGATTGTTCTTGGTACGGCGGTTAAGAATTTCGATGACACGAATGATTTCCTCATCACGTCCAATGACTGGATCGATGTCTCCACGACGAGCGATGTCAGTGATGTTAATGCCGAACTCTTCAAGAAGACCTTGTGGCTGTTGAGGAGCTTGTTGGCGTGGTCCTCCTGGACGGCCTGGCCCTTGTGTATTGCCACCGTTTCCTCGGTTACCACCTTCTTGTGTTGGAGGTGTATTGGGAAGATCACCGTTAGAAGAACGGAAGTTATTTAGGTCGCTGAAGAAATCATCGAAGAAGCTGGAACCTCCAGTTTGATTGAATTGATTAAGGGGGTTCTCTGGGTCAGATTTCATGATTTTATAACAATTTTGACAGAGGTCAACTTGTTGCTGATTACCATTTACATTGGTATACAAATGAATACTAGCTTCATTAAGGTTACAGTTTTGACAGAGCATATCAGTACCTCTTTTCTATCTGAATTGGGAAAGACCTTTGTTGAAAATATTCTTGGTCAAAAAAGGTCAAATCTATGACTCCATTATAGCATGCGGGAGATAGATTGCAAGTAAAAAGCATCTAGGTTTGGCACTCTATTGGCAGGAGTGCTAACGTTGAATTTTAATTCAAAATCACTTGTTTATTATGTATAAATATTATATAATATTTTTATATTATTCAGAACGAAAGAGAGATACCTATGACACAAGCTAAATCCTTTTTGAAAGAAATCGACTTTACTAAGCAGGAACTCGAGGAGTTAATTGATTTATCTATAAAATTTAAACAGTTAAAGAAGGAAAGAATTCCGCATAAATATTTAGATGGCTTAAATATTGCCTTGATTTTTGAAAAAACATCTACCAGAACTCGCTCAGCTTTTACAGTGGCCGGTCAGGACCTAGGTATGAATGTGACCTACCTTGGTGCTGGAGACATTCAGTTGGGTAAAAAGGAATCTGTAGTTGATACGGCTAAGGTTCTGGGATCTATGTTTGATGGAATCGAGTACCGTGGTTTTAAGCAAGAAGATGTCGAGGAATTGGCTAAGTACTCAGGTGTTCCGGTCTGGAATGGTTTGACGGATACCTGGCATCCAACGCAAATGATTGCGGATTTCATGACTTTGAAGGAGCGTTTTGGTAGTTTGGAAGGCTTGACCATCGCCTATATTGGAGATGGTAGAAATAATATGGCCAACTCACTTTTGGTCACTTCGGCTATTTTAGGCGTTAATGTCAAGATTATTGCCCCAGAGGTGCTGCAACCTGAAGATGAGATTGTAGCCCTAGCTCAGAAACATAATAATGGTGCCGATTTAACCATTACAGATGATATTTCAGAGGTCAAGGGAGTGGATATGCTTTATACGGATGTCTGGGTATCTATGGGTGAAGAAGTAGACTTTAAATCTCGTATTGATTTACTCCTGCCTTATCAAATTAATGCAGACCTACTTGCCAAGACGGAAAATCCAGATGTCATCGTTATGCACTGTCTCCCAGCTTTTCATGATCTCAATACCCAAATTGGGCAAGAAATCTATGACAAATATGGTTTGGCAGAATTAGAAATCACCGATCAAGTCTTCCAAAAATACAGCGATATCATCTTCCAAGAAGCTGAGAATCGTATGCATTCTATCAAGGCCATTATGTACAATTCCTTGAAAAATATCTAAAATTCCCCCATTTTTCCCATAAGTGTGATAAAATAAGTAAGAAATACACAATTAATAGGAGAAATAACATGGAATCACATTTGGTGAGAATCATTAACCGTCTTGAAATGATGGCGGCTGATGGTGGTAATTTGAAACGTAATTTTGAACGTGAAGGAGTGGTTGTTGCCGAAGTATCATTTAGCAACGATCCTGAAAATGGTCCAGTTTTCACATTGCGTGACGTTGAAGCGCGTGAATCTTATTCATTTGATAGCATCGACTTGATTGCAATGGAAATCTACGATTTGCTTTACTAATAAATTATTTTGGAACTTTACAAGGTCCCAAAAGTCAGAATGCCTGAAACTCGATAGTTTCAGGCATTTTTATCAGGATGAAAGCATGGGATGATGCTTGTATGGCTTGTCAAAACAGGTAGTGTTTCAACTCATTGGCAAAGCTTTTGGCGTGGTGTCATCTTGGAAATACATGAGGTGTCTTGCTTGAGAGATTTGATAGCGATGTCTATAACTTAGTTTTTATACTGAAATATCGCATTTATAAGAAAATACTTTATTTTTATACAGTCTTCTGATATAATATTGAAGAATATTAGTAAGGAGTATCTAGATGAATTTTTCATTTCTACCGCAGTTTTGGTCTTACTTTAACTATGGTGTCTTAGTAACAATTATGATTTCGGTCTGTGTGGTCTTCTTCGGAACCATCCTTGGGGTTTTGGTATCCTTGGCCAAGCGTTCTGGAATCAAACCTTTGGAGTGGCTAGTAAGCCTTTATGTTTGGGTTTTCCGTGGGACTCCTATGGTTGTGCAGATTATGATTGCTTTTAACCTCATCCACATGAACCTTCCAACTGTGCAGTTTGGGATTTTAAACCTTGATTTGTCACGTATCGTTCCGGGTATTATCGTCCTTTCTTTGAACAGTGGTGCTTATATTTCTGAGAGCGTACGTGCAGGTATCGAGTCTATTCCTAAAGGCCAGATTGAAGCAGCCTACTCACTTGGTATCCGTCCATGGAATACCATGCGTTATGTGGTCTTGCCTCAAGCTATTAAAAATATCTTGCCTGCCTTAGGTAACGAGTTTGTCACTATTATCAAGGATAGTTCGCTCTTGCAAACCATCGGGGTTATGGAATTGTGGAATGGTGCACAAACTGTTGCAACAACGACCTACTTGACTTTGACGCCGCTCTTGTTCGCAGCCTTCTATTATTTGATTGTAACAACAGCTATGACGGCACTCTTGAAACAAATGGAACAACGACTTGGGGAGGGACGTAAATAATGGCAAAAACAATTATTGAGATTAAAAATCTTCACAAGTATTTTGGTAAGAATGAAGTTCTCAAAGGGATTGATCTAGATATTAAAAAGGGTGAAGTAGTGGTTATCATTGGTCCTTCAGGATCAGGAAAATCAACTTTCCTACGCTCAATGAACTTGCTTGAGAAACCTACAAAAGGCGTTATTTCTTTTGAAGGTGTGGATATTACAGATAAGAATAACGACATTTTCAAGATGCGTGAAAAAATGGGAATGGTTTTCCAACAGTTTAACCTCTTCCCGAACATGACAGTTAAGGAAAATATCACCTTGTCACCGATTAAAACCAAGGGTGTTTCAAAAGCTGATGCGGACGCGAAAGCTATGGAACTTTTAGAAAAGGTTGGCTTGAAAGATAAGGCAGATGCCTACCCAACAAGTCTATCTGGTGGTCAGCAACAACGTATTGCAATCGCACGTGGTTTGGCTATGGATCCAGATGTTCTCTTGTTTGACGAACCAACATCAGCCCTTGACCCAGAAATGGTTGGTGAAGTTCTTGCAGTTATGCAGGACCTTGCTAAATCAGGGATGACAATGGCAATTGTTACCCACGAAATGGGCTTTGCTTATGAGGTGGCTGATCGTGTTATCTTTATGGATGGTGGTGTTATTGTAGAAGAAGGAACACCACAAGAGATTTTCGATAATACTAAGGAAGATCGTACTAAGGATTTCTTGAGTAAGGTTTTGTAAGATATTCATTAAGTATGTATACATTGTTTGTGAAGGCTGGAACTTTTCCGGCCTTTTCTTTTTGTGTTCTGCTTTTCTAGAATTATTCTTGTTTAGGATAATTTTGCGGAAAAGATGGATAAATATGCTATAATGATGCCATATCAAAAATAATAAAGTAGGTCAAGAAATATGCTCATATATGATGCGGCCTTAAAAACGCCTTACCGGATTCTTGGCATTAACCTCCCTAAGGATAGTCTTTTGCACTTATCTAACCTAGGGCTGGCTGCCGGTGAAATGATTGAGGTGGTAACTAAGACCAAGAACAGTGCTATTATTATCGTGAAGGGGAGTCGCTTAGCCTTTGATGCTTCGATTCTAGATAAGATTGATTTGGCACCTGCAGAGGAAGATCAGGAAAAGATACCTCTTTCTGAATTACCAGTTGGACGTTCGGCTATCGTTACTGATATTTTTTCAGCAAATGAGACCAAACGGCGTCTTATGGATATGGGAATTACAAAGCGTACTCGGGTCTTATTGCGTAAGGTAGCCCCTTTGGGAGATCCTTTAGAAATTAGCTTGAGAGGGTATGAATTAACCCTACGCAAGTCGGAAGCGCAAATGATTAGTGTGGTCATGCTGGACGAGGGAGAGGAAAAATGACAGAAATTTCATTAATAGGTAATCCTAATAGTGGTAAAACCAGTTTATTCAACCTGATAACAGGGACCAATCAGCGTGTTGGTAACTGGCCGGGTGTTACTGTAGAACGAAAAAGTGGTCTGGTCAAAAAGAATAAGGATTTAGAAATCCAGGATTTACCAGGGATTTACTCAATGTCACCCTATAGCCCTGAAGAAAAGGTAGCGCGTGACTATTTGTTGAGCCAAAGGGCCGAAAGTATTCTAAATGTGGTTGATGCGACTAATTTGGAGCGTAACCTTTATCTGACAACGCAGTTGATTGAGACAGGTATTCCAGTCACTTTAGCGCTTAACATGAGTGATGTTTTAGAGGCTCAGGGAAAACAAATTAATGTTGATAAATTATCTTATCATCTAGGCGTCCCAGTAGTAGCTACTAGTGCTCTCAAGCAAACTGGTGTGGATCAGGTAGTGAAGAAGGCAGCCCATACGACGACTTCTACAGTCGGTGATATTGCCTTTCCAATTTATGATGATAAATTAGAAGCTGCTATTTCACAAATTTTGGAAGTCTTGGGAAATTCGGTGCCGCAAAGGTCTGCGCGTTTTTATGCCATTAAACTTTTTGAACACGATGCTTTAGTTGAGGCTGAGCTAGACTTGTCCCCATTCCAACGAAAAGAAATCAAAGATATCATTCGTATCACTGAGGAAGTTTTCACTGAAGATGCGGAGTCAATTGTCATTAATGAGCGTTATGCCTTTATCGAACGTGTTTGCCAGATGGCTCAAAGTCATACGGAAGATTTTGCCCTGACCTTGTCAGATAAGATTGATAGGATTGTTACCAACCGTATTTTGGCTTTACCAATTTTCGCAGCAGTTATGTATTTGGTTTATTTCTTATCTATCCAAACTGTTGGAACCATGTGGACAGACTGGGCTAACGATGTGCTTTTTGGTAAGTATGTTCCAGATTTGGTAACTTCTGGTCTTGACTTTCTTCAAGTTCAGGACTGGCTTAAGTCTTTGATTATTGATGGTATCGTCGCTGGGATTGGGACAGTACTAGGATTCCTTCCTCAAATTTTTGTGCTCTTTATCTGTTTGGGTGTGCTTGAGGACATTGGATATATGAGTCGTATTGCCTTTGTTATGGACCGTATTTTCCGACGTTTTGGGCTTTCTGGAAAATCCTTTATTCCCATGTTGATTTCGACAGGTTGCGGGGTTCCAGCGGTTATGTCTAGTCGAACTATTGAAAATGAAAGGGACCGTCGCATTACCATTATGACGGCAACCTTCATGCCTTGTTCGGCCAAGTTAGAAATAATTGCCTTGATTGCTGGAGCTTTCTTCCCTAGTAACTCATTAGTAGCACCAAGTACTTATTTTATTGGGATGGCTGCCATTATCTTATCAGGTATTGCCCTCAAAAAGACGAGTTTTTTGGGTGGCCTAACCAGTCCGTTTATAATGGAATTGCCTGCTTACCATTGGCCTAAAGCCATGTCAGTTTTGCGCTATGCCTTTGGTAAGGCTATGAGTTTTGTCAAACGTGCGGGAACCATCATTTTCAGTTTGACAGTTCTTATCTGGTTTATGTCTAACTACAACTTTACGCTACATACGGTAGATACGGAAGCCAGCATTTTGGCGACTCTCGGTAGGAGTTTGTCTTGGATTTTTGATCCGCTTGGATTTGGAAATTGGAAGGCAACAGTTGCGGCTCTTACAGGCTTAGCTGCCAAGGAGACTGTTGTTGCCACCTTTGGTATTCTCTATCATAATAGCAGTGAAGCTGGTTTAGCTGAGGCTTTACGAGGAGATTATTCTTCCCTAGCAGCTTATTCCTTCTTAGTCTTTAATTTACTTTGTGCCCCATGTTTTGCGGCTATTGGAGCTATTAAGCGAGAAATGGCCAATCTTAAATGGACAGTTGGTGCTATCGGTTTTCAAACAGGCCTAGCTTATTGTGTGAGTTTAATTCTTTATCAGTTTGGCCAAGTTATCCTATACGGCAAGTCAATGACAATTTGGACTTTTGTTGCTTTCTTGCTGTTAGTGACCATGATTTATTTTGTGGTTCGTAAACCACGTCAGATTAAGGATCAAATCATTAGCTTAGAGAATCTTCAAGAAGCCCATATTTAGGTTTAGGAGGAATTGTTATGTCAACGTTTATCATTGCCTTCATTATTTTTGCTTTGGCTGGTCTTGGCATCCGTCACTATATCAAAGGAAAAGGTTCTTGTGGCGACTGTGAGTGTTCTTGTCCGGTTAAGGAAGAAATGCATAAGGTTAATCGCTAATAATATATAGAAAAATGGTCTCTTAAATGAATAAGAGACTATTTTCTTACGATTGTAAGAAATGTATAAAGGTATCTAGGTTGGAAGTATGATACTATAAGATAGATAAATAATCTAAATTTTTAACAAAAAAGGGAGATGTATAAGGAATGGTTTTGAACAGAGAGATTGTCCTAATTCATGGGACCTGGTGTGATGGCAATGTTTGGGGAGAATTTGCGACAGGTCTACGTCAAATGGGATACAAGGTGCATACACCTAGCTTTCGTTACCATGACCTACCTTATCAAGAGTGCCTAGCTAAAGTTGGGACTGTTACCCTGCAGGACTATCGAGATGATTTAGTGGCTTTGATTGAAAGTCTAGACCAACCACCACTCATTTTAGGGCACTCTTTAGGCTGTCTGGTGGCTCAAATGGTTGCTGAAAAGACAGAAGTTGCTGGTATGATTCTCATGGGACCTGCTCCGACAGCAGATATTTATGCCTTTTATCCAACCATGTTAGCTTGTTTTGGCAAACACTTTTTACGCTGGGGGTTTTGGAAAAAAGCCATGCCCCCTTATAAAAAGGAGTTTTTCAAGTATTGCATGAATGAACAAGAGGAAACTTTGAAAGAGGAAGTTTTTGCTGGTCTGGTTCCTGAATCAGGAAAAGTTTATACTCAGATGGCTCTTCATTGGTTTGATAAGACAAAGGCAGCTTATGTGGACTTTAGTAACATTTTATGTCCTGTTCTCGTCATTTCAGGAACCAAGGATAAGATGACTCATCCTAATATTGCTAGAAGAACAGCTAAGAACTACCGTGATTCTGTTCTCGTTTCCTTAATAGGTGCAGATCACATGTATGAAAGTGGCAAATACCAGCAGAAGACCTTGAAGGTTATTAAGGGTTGGAGCCAGCAAAATGATTTTGTGGATTAGTCACGAAAGATAATCAGAAGAAGTTGGAAGGCAATTCCAGCTTTTTTAGTTTTCACTTGAAACGTCTTTTTGAAAATTTAGAAAATTTAGTCACAAAGAGTCCTCACTATGGTATAATTGAAAAAAAGTATGTATTGGAGAACACCCATGGCGATAATAATGGATGGTAAGGCCCTAGCTGTTAAAATGCAGGATCAATTGCAAGAAAAGGTAGCACGTCTAAAAGAAAAGGAATGGATTGTGCCAGGACTCGTGGTAATCATGGTCGGTGATAACCCTGCCAGTCAGGTTTATGTGCGAAATAAGGAACGTGCTGCTAAAAAGGCTGGCTTCCATAGTCAGACGGTCAATCTTTCTGAGAGTATTAGTGAGGAAGAGTTGATTGAAGTTATTGAGCGCTATAATCAGGATCCACTTTTCCATGGTATCTTGGTTCAATTGCCACTGCCGAATCATATTAATGAAATGCGTATTCTTTTGGCTATTGATCCTAAAAAAGATGTCGATGGTTTCCATCCTATGAATACTGGTAATCTTTGGAATGGTCGCCGTCAAATGGTGCCTTGTACACCGGCTGGGATTATGGAAATCCTTCGTGAGTACAATGTTGAATTGGAAGGTAAGACAGCAGTTATCATTGGACGTAGTAATATTGTTGGTAAACCTATGGCTCAGCTTCTTCTAGAAAAGAATGCTACAGTTACCTTGACCCACTCACGAACACCGCATTTGGCTAAGGTTTGTAGCAAGGCAGATGTCTTGATTGTAGCTATTGGACGTGCAAAATTTGTAACAGAAGAATATGTCAAAGAGGGTGCTGTTGTCATTGATGTGGGAATCAACCGTGATGAAGAAGGCAAACTTTGTGGTGACGTTGATTTTGATCAAGTGAAAGATAAGGTTGGCATGATCACGCCTGTTCCAGGTGGTGTAGGCCCTATGACTATTACTATGTTGATGGAACAGACCTATCAAGCTGCTCTTCGTAGTGCGAAAGGATAGTTTATGAAAGTTGATGACGATTTAGCTAGGCAAGTGATAACACCTCGCTTGAGAGAGTCTCACAAGGGTTCTTACGGTCGAGTGCTTTTAGTTGGTGGACTTTATCCTTATGGTGGTGCCATCATTATGGCTGCCATAGCTTGTGTCAATAGTGGGGCAGGCTTGGTCACAGTGGCTACGGATCGTGAAAATATCACAGCCCTTCATGCTCATCTCCCTGAAGCCATGGCTTTTGACCTTAGAGAGACTGAAAGATTTCTTGAGAATCTTAGGGCAGCTGATGTGGTATTAATCGGTTCTGGCCTAGGTGAAGATGGTGTAGCTAGTCAGGCTATGGACTTGGTGCTGGCAAATATTAGGGCAGATAAAAATTTGGTTGTTGATGGTTCAGCTCTCAATCTTTTGGCTAAGAAGAATAAGAAGAACTTACCAGATTGTCACCTTACTCTCACCCCACATCAAAAAGAATGGGAACGCTTGTCTGGTTTTAGGATTCCAGAGCAGACAGTTTCCAACACTCAAAAAGCCTTAGGTGAGTTCCAAGCTGGGACAATCCTGGTTGCCAAGAGTCACAAGACGGCTGTCTATCAGGGTGAAAAAGTAGCTCATTTAGAAGTTGGTGGGCCTTATCAAGCCACAGGAGGAATGGGAGATACCTTGGCTGGTATGATTACTGGTTTTCTGGCCCAGTTTCCTCCAATTGATCGCTATAAGGCTGTCACAGTGGCTACCTGGCTTCACTCAGCTATCGCTGATGATCTGGCTAAAAATGCCTATGTGGTTTTGCCGACACATATCAGTAAAGCCATTCCTAGCTGGATGAAAAAGTTATCATTATAATCTAAAAAACGTGTCTTATATTGAGGCAAGTTTTTTTAGATTTCGACATTTTTTTAAGATTGCTGAAGCTTATTTGTGATAAAATAAAAGAGAATTTTTATGAGAACATAGAGGAAAAAAAGTGACATCATTTTCGAAAAAACTCAGTCAAAAATGGGAAAAACGGCGCCAAAAACGAAAAGAAAAACGAGCGAATAAACCTAGAAAGCCAGTAAACATCTCCCGTCGTGTTTACTTGCTTTTTGGTGTAGTCTTTGTCCTTTTTTTGTTGCTTTTTGCACGTTTGACCTATATGCAGGTTTATAACAAATCGTTTTATACGAAGAAATTAGATGATAATTCTAAGTATACAGTTAGGATTGCAAGCGAACGTGGGCAAATCTTTGATGCTAAAGGGGTTGCCCTCACGACCAACCAGAGTAAGGATGTTATCACCTTCACACGTAGCAATTTGGTGTCATCAGATACGATGAAGAAGGTCGCTGAAAAGTTGGCGACCATGGTGACTCTGACAGAAACGAAGGTAACAGCACGTCAAAAACGGGATTTCTATCTAGCGGATTCTGCCACTTATAAGCGAGTTGTTAATGATCTTCCAAACGACAAGAAAACAGATAAGTTTGGTAATAAATTAGCTGAAGCTACTATTTATAACAATGCTGTTGATGCAGTTCCTGATGAAGCAGTGGATTACTCTGAGGATGAACTTAAGATTGTCTACATTTACTCACAGATGAATGCTGTTTCTAATTTCTCAACAGTCACATTGAAAACAGGGGACTTGACGCCTGAACAAATTGCGATTGTAGCAGCTAAACAGAAGGAACTCAATGGTATTACGGTTGCTAAGGATTGGGAACGTCATACGGTTGATTCAGCCTTGTCACCTCTCATCGGGAAAGTCTCAAGCTCAGAAGCAGGTTTGCCACAAGAAGATGCCAAGGAATACCTCAAAAAAGGGTATGCTCTTAATGACCGTGTAGGAACGTCTTATCTAGAAAAAGAATACGAGGAGAAACTACAAGGAAAACATACTGTTCGTGAGATTACAGTAGACAAGGAAGGCAAAGTTGCTAGTGATAAAATCACTCAAAAGGGCAGCAAGGGGAACAATCTGCAGTTGACCATCGACCTTGATTTCCAAAAGGGAGTTGAAGACATCCTAGGTCAACAGCTTTCTTCAGAGATTTCAGAAAATAAAGCTACCTATTCTGAAGGAATGTATGCAGTGGTTATGAATGCTGACACTGGTGCTGTGCTTGCCATGGCAGGGCAAAAACATGAACAAGGTGCACAAGATTTTAAGGCCAATGCTTTAGGAACAATCACTGATGTCTTCATTCCAGGATCTGTTGTTAAGGGAGCAACCTTAACTGCTGGTTGGCGTTCAGGTGCTATCTATGGGAACCAAGTCTTGACTGACCAACCCATCAACATTGCCGGTTCAGCCCCTATCACATCTTGGTTTACAGACCAAGGTAGCCGTCCTATTACCGCGACACAGGCTCTAGAATACTCATCAAATACCTATATGGTACAGATTGCTATCAAACTACTTGGCCAACAGTATGTTCCAGGTATGGCCTTGTCGACTGACAATATGGATAAGGCCATGACGACGCTTCGTGATACCTATGCTGATTTTGGTATGGGGGTGTCTACAGGACTTGATTTACCTGGAGAATCAGAAGGTTACATTTCTAAGAATTACAATGTAGCCAACGTCTTGACAGAGGCCTTTGGTCAGTACGACTCTTATACAACCATTCAGCTGGCTCAGTATGTTGCTTCAATTGCCAATGGTGGTAAACGTGTAGCACCCCATATTGTTGGAGGTATCTACGATGCAGGAGCTAATGGTAGTCTAGGAACTCTAGCTTCAACGGTAGATACACGTGTATTAAATACCTTACCTCTCGATTCTGAGCAATTAGGCCTTATCCAACAAGGTTTCAATGATGTGGTCAATTCTGGCTCTAGCCTTGCGTCTGGTAAAGCTATGGCAAGTTCTATCATTCCGATTAGTGGTAAAACAGGGACAGGCGAAACATATGCGACGGATGGTTCCGGTAATTCTGTAACAACGGTTAACCTTAATGCGGTTGCCTATGCGACTGCCAAAGATGGCACTAAGCTGGCTGTAGGTATTATGTATCCACACGCTCTAGATTGGAAGAGTAAGGCCCATCAAAATGCAGTCAAAGCTATTATGGAGCTTTATCAAAATACTCACTAAACAATGAAAATCTCTTGTGCCTTGCACGAGGGATTTTTCTGTGATATAGTGTTTGAGTGTTTATTCTTGGGTAAAGACTTATCCATGACAGTGATAAAAGATAAGAAATAAAAAATATAGAGAAATGGAGGCCTTCATGCTTTATCCTACTCCAATTGCGAAGCTGATTGATAGTTTTTCAAAACTCCCTGGAATTGGGGCTAAAACAGCGACACGCCTAGCTTTTTATACCATTAGTATGTCTGATGAAGATGTCAATGATTTCGCAAAAAACCTCTTGGCAGCAAAACGTGAATTGACTTATTGTTCGGTCTGTGGTCGTTTGACAGATGATGATCCATGTAATATTTGTACCGATGAAACCAGAGATCGTACTAAGATTTTGGTTGTTGAAGATTCCAAAGATGTTTCAGCTATGGAAAAGATTCAGGAATACCGTGGTCTCTACCATGTGCTTCAAGGGCTTATCTCCCCTATGAATGGTGTTGGACCAGACGATATTAACCTGAAAAGTTTGATTACCCGCCTTATGGACAGCGAGGTTGACGAGATTATTATTGCCACTAATGCAACAGCAGATGGTGAGGCGACGTCTATGTATATTTCGCGTGTCCTTAAACCTGCAGGAATCAAAGTGACTCGTTTAGCGCGTGGTTTGGCAGTCGGTTCTGACATTGAGTATGCTGATGAAGTGACCTTGCTAAGAGCTATCGAAAATCGAACAGAACTATAAGTAAAAAGTGTTGGTCAGGCCAGCACTTTTAGTTTGTAGTAAGTAGGTTTCTCATTAAAAATTTGGTAAAATAAAGTAAGCGCTTTTTTAATGAGGGATCATGATGCAGATTGAAAAGATTTTAAACAACAATGTTGTCCAAGCTTTGGATAATAATGTGGAATACATTGTCATGGGTAAGGGACTAGGCTTTCAAAAGAAGGTCGGAGACCTTGTTGATAAGGAAAAGATTGAAAAGACTTTTGTTTTGGAAAATACAGAGGCAGTAGAGGAATGGTCTCGTGTTTATGTCAATTTACCTGATGGTGAAATGCAGGTCTTTTTGAATATCCTTACTTTTGCTGAGGCTGTCTTGCAAACCAAGTTTGATCCCTCTTTTTTCATCGCCCTTGCTGACCACCTACATTACGCTATTGAAAGAAGTAGAGAAGGTGTTTCTTTGCAGAATCCCTTGGCTTGGGAGGTTCGAAAATTTTACCCTCGGGAGTATGAGATTGGAAAACAAGCTCTTCGTTTGATTGCCAAGGATTTAGAAGTTAAATTGGCAGATGATGAGGCTGCCTCTGTCGCTTTACATTTTGTCAATGCACAAAAGGATGTGGGTCTCCATGAAAAAGACCGACAGATGACTCAAATTGTGGTTGGAATTAGTGACATTGTCCGTCTTCATTTTGGTTGTGATTTGGAGGAGGATAGTTTCTCTTATAACCGATTTATTACACATCTTCGCTATCTAGCGCAACGGATTGTGAGTGGGGTTAGTGGTGGTAAAAATGATGCTTTTCTTTACGAGCAGGTTAGGGTAAATTATCCAGAATCCTTTATCTGTACCCAAAAGATTGCTAACTATATTAAGACAGGTTACACTTTTGAATTGAGTTTGGACGAACAGGTCTATTTAACCATTCATATTCAACGTCTTAAGGATAGTTTGGATAAGTAAGCGATTCACGGAGAGGCCATACAAAAAGCAGACAATTAGACTTAAGTCTGCTTTTTCTGTGTCCTTATGGTATAATGAGGTGATTAATATTAAACTAAAAATACTCAAAGTTAGGATTCTATGTATTTGAGTATTTCTATAAAAAGCTAATGAGTTAGTGAAAGGAAGCGAGCGGTTCTGTGCTTGAAGTGAGCATAGCCGTTCCTAAAGAATCTTATGTATATTGAAATGATTGACGAGACTGGACAAGTCTCTGAGAAATTAAAAGAACAAACCTTGGAGTTGCTAGATTTTGCAGCAGAAAAACTTGGCAAGGAAGACAAGGAAATGGCTGTTACATTTGTAACCAACGAACGCAGCCACGAACTAAACTTGGAATATCGTGATACAGACCGTCCAACAGATGTCATTAGTTTGGAGTATAAGCCTGAATTAGATATTAGCTTTGATGAGGAAGAGTTGGCTGAAAATCCTGAATTAGCTGAAATGATGGGAGAGTTTGATAGTTATATCGGTGAACTCTTTATTTCCGTTGATAAGGCTCATGAACAAGCTGAGGATTATGGACATAGTTTTGAACGTGAGATGGGTTTCTTGGCTGTTCACGGTTTTCTCCATATCAATGGCTATGACCATTACACCCCAGAAGAAGAAGCGGAAATGTTTGGATTACAGGAAGAAATTTTGACTGCTTATGGACTTACGCGACAATAATCCACAAAAAAAGTGGAAAAATAGAGAATTTACAGCTAGTTTTGAGTTTGCTCTGACAGGAATAATAACGGCTTTCAAAGAAGAACGCAATATGCGCAAGCACTTGGTTTCAGCTATCTTGGTGGTATTGGCTGGCTTGATTTTCCGTGTGTCTGCGACAGAATGGCTCTTTCTTTTGATGGCAGTTTTTCTCGTAATTGCCCTAGAGATTGTTAATTCTGCCATTGAAAATGTTGTCGATTTAGCTAGTAATTATCACTTTTCGATGCTAGCCAAAAATGCCAAGGATATGGCCGCTGGAGCTGTTTTAGTGGTTTCTTGTTATGCAGTCATTACGGGGATGATTGTTTTCATACCTAAAATTTGGCACTTAATTTTCAATTAAAACGAAATAGGAAAGAAGTTATATGACATTTAAATCAGGATTTGTGGCTATTCTCGGCCGTCCTAATGTAGGAAAATCAACGTTTTTGAACCATGTTATGGGGCAAAAGATTGCTATCATGAGTGATAAGGCTCAAACAACCCGCAATAAAATTATGGGAATTTACACAACCGATAAGGAACAGATTGTCTTTATCGATACCCCAGGGATTCACAAGCCTAAGACGGCCCTTGGGGATTTCATGGTGGAATCTGCTTATTCAACCCTTCGTGAGGTTGATACAGTCCTCTTTATGGTACCAGCGGATGAGCCTCGTGGTAAGGGTGATAATATGATTATCGAACGCCTCAAACAAGCTAAAGTTCCAGTTATCTTGGTAATCAATAAGATTGACAAGGTCCATCCAGATCAGCTCCTAGAGCAGATTGACGATTTCCGTACACAAATGGATTTCAAGGAGATTATTCCGATATCTGCCCTCCAAGGGAACAATGTTTCCCACCTTGTGGATGTCTTGAGTGATAACCTTGAGGAAGGGTTCCAATATTTCCCAGCGGACCAAATCACCGATCACCCTGAGCGTTTCTTGGTATCAGAGATGATTCGTGAAAAAGTCCTTCAGTTGACACGTGAAGAAATTCCACACTCTGTTGCGGTTGTCATTGATGAGATGAAGCGTGATGAAGACACGGATAAGATTCATATTCGTGCGACAATCATGGTTGAGCGTGACAGCCAAAAAGGGATTGTTATTGGTAAACAAGGTTCCATGCTCAAGAAAATTGGTACCCTTGCTCGTAAAGATATTGAAGTCATGCTCGGGGACAAGGTCTTCCTTGAAACCTGGGTTAAGGTTAAGAAAAATTGGCGTGATAAAAAACTTGATTTGGCCGATTTTGGTTACAATGAAAAAGAATATTAAAAAGCTGGGCACTTGCTCGGCTTTCTTGCTAGAAGGAGGAGCAGATGCCTGAGTTACCTGAGGTAGAAACTGTTAGACGAGGTTTAGAACGGTTAGTAGTAGGTCGGACTATTTTGTCGCTTGAGGTCAAGGTTCCAAAAATGATTAAGACCTCCTACGATAGTTTTTTGACTGATTTACCTGGTCAAACCATTCAAGCCCTGCGACGAAGAGGCAAGTACTTGATTTTTGACTTTGGACAGTTGATTATGATTTCCCACTTGCGTATGGAGGGAAAATACCTGCTGTTTACAGATCAAGTTCCTACCAACAAGCATTTTCATTTATTTTTTAAGTTAGATGATGGCTCCACCCTCGTCTATCAAGATGTCCGCAAGTTTGGGACCTTTGATTTATTGGCTAAAAGTCAAGAGGAGGCTTATTTTACAAGGAAAAAGCTTGGTCCTGAGCCTACTAAGAAGGCCTTCAAATACGCTCTATTTGAGAGAGCCTTGATGAGTTCTGCAAAGCCCATTAAAAGTCTCCTCTTGGAGCAAAAATTGGTGGCTGGTCTAGGAAATATCTATGTTGATGAGGTGCTTTGGGCGGCCAAGGTTCATCCTGAAATGCCAGCAAAGGAACTCAGCAAGGCAGCCATGAAGCGGGTCCATGATCAAACGATTGCCATTTTACAGCTTGGCATTGAAAAAGGCGGCTCAACCATAAGGACCTATCGTAATGCCCTTGGTGAGGACGGAACCATGCAGAACTATTTGCAGGTTTACGGAAAGACGGGACAGCCTTGTCCACGCTGCGCAAGCACAATTGAGAAAATCAAGTTAGGAGGGAGAGGGACACATTTGTGTCCTCATTGTCAGAAACGATGATTATTGGGTTAACAGGTGGTATTGCTTCAGGAAAATCAACGGTTGTTGAAATGATTAAAGAGGCAGGTTACAAGGTCATTGATGCTGATCAGCTTGTCCACGATATGCAGGCTAAAGGAGGCCGTTTGTATAGTGCCTTGCTTGATTGGTTGGGAGAGGAGATTCTCCTTCCTAATGGAGAATTGAATCGTCCTAAACTAGGGCAACTGATTTTTTCGAATGAGGAGATGAGACATCGGTCTGCTGAGATTCAAGGGACAATTATTCGAGAGGAACTAGCAGCTCAAAGGGATTGTTTGGCCAAGAAAGAAGATGTTTTTTTCATGGATATTCCCTTACTTATTGAGAATGGGTATCAGGAATGGTTTGACCAGATTTGGTTGGTGGCAGTGTTACCTGAGGTCCAGCGCCAACGCTTGATGAAACGTAATCACTTAAGTTCAAGGGAAGCTAGTATGCGAATCGCTAGCCAGATGTCTTTAGAAGAGAAAAAGCCTTATGCCAGCTTGATTCTTAATAATAACGGTAGTCTCGATGATTTGAAGGATAAAGTGAAGAGCGCAATAAATGATTTACCTAGCTCCTCATAGCTAGTCATTGTGATATAATGGATAGTGAATTTTAGAAAGAAGATGATTATTTGCGCCAAAAAGAGCTTAAAAGTACTGATTGGCAACGTAACCTTAAAATTGCATGGATAGGAACCTTTTTTACTGGAGCTAGTTTCTCCATTGTTATGCCTTTCATGGCCCTCTACATTGAGGAACTAGGTGTTAAAGGAGACATGGTTGAATGGTATACTGGTTTGTCTGTTGCCATCTCTGCTTTAGCCTCGGCCCTGGTTTCTCCTATTTGGGGACGCTTAGCTGACCGTTATGGCCGAAAGCCCATGATGATTAGAGCCAGCATGGTGATGACTTTTACAATGGGAGGTCTTGCCTTAGTCCCAAATGTTTTCTGGCTGCTTTTCTTAAGAACGCTGAATGGTTTGTTTGCGGGGTATGTTCCAAATGCCACAGCTTTAATTGCTAGTCAGGTTCCTCAGAACCGTTCTGGTTATGCCCTGGGGACCTTATCTACGGGTCTAACGGCAGGTGTTCTGATTGGCCCTTTGTTAGGTGGTACCTTGTCTGAGGCGTTTGGTATGAGAGGGACCTTTTTATTGGTGGGCCTCATTCTATTTATCTGCTGCCTCTTAACTGTCTTTGGTTTGCGAGAGAATTTTCAACCTATCGAAAAGGGAGAGATGATGACTCTTTCTCAGGTTTTTGCGAAAATTCCCAGCAAATCTATGTTGATTGGCCTTTTTGTGACCAGTATGATTATCCAGATTTCTGCCCAATCGATTGCACCTATGTTGGCCCTTTATATTCGTTATTTAGGTCAGAGGGACAATATCCTTTTTTACTCAGGTTTAATTGTTTCTGCTATGGGCTTCTCTAGTCTCTTGAGTACCCCTTTTCTGGGAAAATTGGGAGACCGTATTGGGAATCATCGCTTACTTTTAATGGGGCTATTTTATAGCTTCCTCTTGTATTTCCTTTGTGGTTTTGCCGGTTCAGCCTTGCAATTGGGTATCTTACGTTTTGCCTATGGCTTCGGTGTGGGTGCCCTTATGCCTAGTGTCAATTCTTTATTGACCAAGATGACACCCAAGGAAGGAATCTCAAGAATATTTAGCTTTAATCAAAGCTTTGCATACATTGGACAAGTTTTAGGTCCTTTTGTTGGTTCAGCAGTTGCGACTGGACTAGGTTATCGCTGGGTCTTCTTTGTGACCGCAATGATTGTCTTTGGAAATTTTGTCTGGTCCTTAATCATCTTTAGAAAATCGCTAGGAGTCAAGAATATAGGTGAGAGTTAAAATCAATTTAAAGTGTAGTGAATGTGGGAGCATCAACTATCTCACAAGTAAAAATAAACAAAATCATCCTGAGAAAATTCAGGTACCCAAATTCTGCCCCAAGGATAGAAAAGTAACCTTACATGTTGAATCTTAAAGGGTTCTATGGTAGAATAAAAAGGACTTTTTCGGAGGAATAACTATGTACGACTTATTATTAACGCTGCTCTTGGTGATGTCAGCTATTATTGTGATTGCGGTATTCATGCAGCCACAAAAGAATCCAAGTAGCAATGTCTTTGATGGTGGTGGGTCAGAAGCACTATTTGAACGTAGTAAACCACGTGGTTTTGAAGCCTTTATGCAACGCTTTACAGGAATCATGGTTTTTCTATGGATTGTAGATGCAATCGTCCTTTCCATTCTCTCAAGTAAGTAATGAGCTGACTGAGGTTGGCTCATTTTTTGCGTTATAGTCAATAAATAAAAGAAAAGGAAATCATGAAAGAATCTATTATAAATTATTTGAAGGAGCATGGGAAATCCAGTGTAAACGACATTGCCCAGGCTCTTAATCATGCTGGGGGAGAAAAGTTTCCTCAGCTCATCAAGGCCATATCAGCCATGGAAAGTAAGGGACAGTTGCGTTTTAATCGAGATGGCTCTGTTTCCTTGCGTCCTAAGAAAGAAAATCCAAATCAGGTGACTGTTGAAGGTGTTTTCCGTGCCAATAAGAACGGTTTTGGTTTCTTGCATGTCGATGACAGTGAAGATGATATGTTCATTGGTCGTAATGATGTTGGCCATGCCATTGACGGTGATACTGTTGCTGTTGTTATCAAGAAGCCAGCGGATCGTTTGCGTGGGACGGCAGCAGAAGCACGAGTTGTTGAAATTGTAGAACGTTCGCTTAAGACTGTTGTAGGGAAATTTATCCTTAGCGACGAGAAAGAACCTTATGCTGGTTACATTAAGTCTAAAAATCAAAAAATTCAGCAGCCAATTTTTATTAAGAAAGAACCAGTTGCCCTAGACGGTACTGAAATTATCAAGGTTGATATTGAAAAATACCCTAACCGTCACTATGATTACTTCGTAGGAAGTGTTCGTGACATTATTGGTCATCAAGGGGATGCTGGTATTGATGTCTTGGAAGTCTTAGAATCAATGGATATTGTTTCAGAGTTCCCAGAGGATGTCATGGCGGAAGCAGAAGCTGTACCAGATGCACCTAGTCAGGAAGACCTCCTTGGTCGTGTTGACCTTCGTCAAGAGGTGACTTTTACTATTGATGGAGCTGATGCTAAGGACTTGGATGATGCGGTCCATATTAAGCGTTTGCCAAATGGTAATTTTGAGCTTGGTGTTCATATTGCCGATGTGTCCTACTATGTCACTGAAGGTTCAGCTCTTAACCGTGAGGCCGTAGCACGTGGGACTTCGGTTTATGTGACAGACCGTGTGGTGCCAATGTTGCCTGAGCGTCTTTCAAATGGTATTTGTTCACTAAATCCCAATGTTGATCGCTTGACTCAGTCAGCCATTATGGAGATTACTCCAAAAGGTAAGGTGGTTAATCATAAGATTTGTCAATCTGTGATTAATACAACCTTCCGTATGACCTACAGTGATGTCAATGAGATGTTGGCTGGAAATCCAGAAAAGATTGAGCAGTTTAAGCCAATCATGGACTCTGTATCAGCTATGGCAGAATTGCATAAGATTTTAGAAGACATGCGTGAGCGTCGTGGTGCCCTTAACTTTGATACATCTGAAGCTCGTATCTTGGTAAATGAGAAGGGGATGCCAGTGGATATCGTGGTGCGTGAACGTGGAATAGCCGAGCGAATGATTGAATCCTTCATGTTGGCTGCCAATGAATGTGTGGCGGAGCACTTCACTAAGGCTAAGTTGCCATTTATCTACCGTATCCACGAGGAGCCAAAAGCTGAGAAATTACAACGCTTCATGGATTATGCCTCTATCTTTGGTGTTCAAATCAAAGGAACTGCCAATAAGATGGATCAACTAGACTTGCAAGAGTTCATGGCGCGAGTTCAGGGTAAACCTGGAGCAGAGGTGATGAATATGATGTTGCTTCGTTCTATGCAACAAGCCCGCTATTCAGAACACAACCATGGGCACTATGGACTTGCGGCTCAGTATTATACCCACTTTACGAGTCCAATCCGTCGTTACCCAGACCTCTTGGTTCACCGAATGATTCGTGAGTACACTAACAATATGTCTCAAGAAACACGTGAACATTTTGAAGAGGTTATTCCTGAGTTAGCGACATCATCTTCAACCCTTGAACGCCGTGCCATTGATGCCGAACGTGTCGTTGAAGCGATGAAAAAAGCGGAATACATGGAAGAGTTTGTTGGTCAAGAATTCGACGGTATTGTCGGAAGTGTGGTTAAATTCGGTATGTTTGTGGAATTGCCAAACACCATCGAAGGTTTGGTTCACATCACCACCCTTCCAGAATTTTACAATTACAATGAACGTACCATGACACTTCAGGGTGAAAAAACTGGTAAGACTTTCCGAGTTGGTCAGCCTATCCGTGTCAAATTAACACGTGCGGATAAGGAAACCGGAGATATTGACTTCCAATACCTTCCAAGCGAGTATGATGTCACTGAAAAAGTAGATCACAAGGCACGTCAGGAACGTGAAGAGAAAGCGAAAGCCTTCCGCAATAGAGGTCCACGTCGTGACCGTCAAAATGGAGATTTCGAACGTCGTGGTAAACGTGGGGATAACCGTAACCGTCAAGATGGTAATGGTCGTAAAGGCTCTTATGACGAAAAACGTAAGTCATCTAAGAAACCAGACAAACGTAAAAATCAAAACCGTCCTCATAATGATAACAAGGGACGTGAGAGTGGTCGTCGTAAGAAAAAAGGGAACAAACCTTTTTACAAGGACGTTGCTAAAAAACGAAAATAGGATGAGAATGGAGGGACTGCTATGCCAAAGGGTGAAGGCAATGTTGTTGCTCAGAATAAAAAGGCTAGACATGACTATAGTATCGTTGATACTATTGAAGCGGGTATCGTACTGACAGGGACAGAGATTAAGTCTGTTCGTGCGGCCCGCATCCAACTTAAAGATGGCTATGCCCAAATCAAAAATGGTGAGGCCTGGTTAATCAATGTCCATATTGCTCCTTTTGAGCAAGGAAATATTTGGAATCAAGATCCAGACCGTACGAGAAAGTTGTTGCTCAAGAAGAAACAGATCACCAAACTTCAAAATGATCTTAAGGGTACAGGAATGACTCTAGTTCCTCTTCAGGTCTACCTAAAAAACGGTTTTGCCAAGGTATTGCTCGGTATTGTCAAAGGGAAACACGATTACGATAAACGTGAGTCTATCAAGCGTCGTGAACAAGAGCGTGATATTAAACGTATTATCAAGAGTGTTAACCGTTAAACTGCCTATCATCTAAGACTACTATAGTCTTAGATGATTTTTTGTTTTTGGCTTTAAGACATGATATAATGAGAGTACCATGCGGTCTTTAGTTAGGATACTAGCTATACCTGACTCTAGCTGTGATACTGTAAAGGAGATTAGCGATGCCAGTAGATGCTAAAACAAAATACAAGGCCAAGAAGACTAAGATTGTTTTCTTTGACATTGACGACACCCTTCGTGTTAAAAAGACAGGCTACATACCTGAATCTATTAAGGCTGTTTTCAAAGGGCTTAAAGAAAAAGGAATTTTGACGGGGATTGCCACAGGACGTGGCTACTATGGTGTCGTTGAGGACATTCGAGACCTAGAGCCCGATTATTTTGTAACCATCAATGGAACTTATGTGATTAATCGAAAAGGGGAAGAAATTTATAACCAACCCCTCGCTCGTGAGGTTACAGAAGCTTTTGTTGCTTGGTGCAAAGAGATTGGAATTGCTTGGGGCTTTGCTGGTAAGGATAAGCCAGTTGTCTCAGAGCGTTCAGATTTGATTGATAATGCTATGAAACCAGTCTATGGTCTTTGTGATGTGGAGCCAGACTTTCACTTGTCGAATGATGTTTACCATATGTGGACTTTTGCGGAAAATGATGGTGACCTTGAATTACCAGAAGAACTCGCATCCCATGTCCGTATGGTACCCTGGCATGAACACTCCTCTGACGTCGTAGCAAATGGTATCTCAAAGGCCTCTGGTGTCGAGCATGTCTTGGAGCATGAAAATCTTAAACCAGTCAATGCCATGATGTTTGGTGATGGTCCAAACGATATGGAAATCTTTGACTATGTTGGACTTAAGATTGCTATGGGTAATGCCACACCAGAATTGAAAGAAAAAGCAGATTACGTTACAGGAACAATAGAAGAAGATGGCATTTTCAATGCCTTGGAGGAACTCGGATTGGTAGAAAAAGAACTTCATTTCCCACAACTTGACTTGGATACAGTAGAAGGTCCAGTCGCAACAATTAAAACAAATCATGGTAATTTGGTCATCAAACTCTTCCCTGATCATGCACCATTAACAGTTACTAACTTTGTCAATTTGGCCAAGAGTGGCTATTATGATGGTGTGATTTTCCACAGAATTATCAAGGATTTTATGATTCAAGGTGGTGACCCAACTGGTACTGGTATGGGTGGTGAGTCAAGCTTTGGTGGTAGCTTCCAGGACGAATTTTCTGAAGAGCTCTATAACCTCCGTGGTGCGCTTTCTATGGCTAATGCTGGACCAGATACAAATGGTAGCCAATTCTTCATCGTTCAAACGTCTGAAATTCCTTATGCTAAAAAGGAACTTGAACGTGGTGGATGGCCAGCACCAATCGCAGAAGCTTATGCTGAAAATGGTGGAACACCTCACCTAGACCGTCGTCACACAGTCTTTGGTCAATTGGTGGATGAAGACTCTTACAAGGTGCTTGATGAGATTGCCAATGTTGAGGTTGGGGCTCAAGATAAGCCACTTGAGGATGTTGTAATTGAAACAGTTGAGGTAGCAGACTAAGATGAAAATTGGAGACAAGCTTAGGGGTGTTATCACAGGCATCAAGCCTTACGGTGCCTTTGTTTCATTGGAAAATGGTACCACAGGCTTGATTCACATCTCAGAGATTAAGACAGGTTATATCGACAACATTTACAATACCCTCAAGGTAGACCAGGAGGTCTTGGTTCAAGTTGTTGATTTTGATGAATTTACACAAAAGGCTAGTCTTTCTTTGAGAACCCTTGAGGAAGAAAAAAATAAAATCCCTCATCGTCATCGTTTCTCTGATAGTCGTTTAAACTATGGCTTTAAACCCTTGGCAGAAGCAATGCCAGGATGGATTGAAGAAGGACTTGACTATCTTAGACAAGAGCATGAGGAAAAATAGCAAAAGCTGACTCTCGATGGGTCAGCTTTTTTGGTGTTTTCGATTTGGCTACAAACAAAAAGGTCTTCAACTTAATTGAAGACCCATGTTTATTAATTAGACATCAAAATAGAGCAATTCTTTTGGTGTGTGTGTGAAGACTTCAAAGCCATCTTTTGTCACATAACCACAGTCCTCGATACGAACACCAACTTTTTCAGGAATGTAAATACCTGGTTCGACTGAGAAGCACATTCCTTCTTCAATGACCATGTCATTTCCTTCCATGATAGAAGGGAATTCATGCACATCCATTCCGATACCGTGTCCGAGGCGGTGGTTGAAGTATTCGCCGTAACCAGCTTTTTCAATAACATTACGTGCTGCAGCATCGACTTCGCTGGCAGTTACACCTGGTTTAATCATATCTAGGGCAGCCTGTTGAGCTTCTAAAGTCAAGTGGTAGATTTCTTTTTTGAAATCATCGGGTTTTCCAACAGCGACTGTTCGCGTCATATCTGAAGCATAGCCATTCACCATACAGCCCAAGTCGAAGAGAAGAAGAGCATCTTTTTCAATTTTGTTGCTTCCAGGAATGCCGTGTGGGTTGGCTGCATTGTTACCAGTCAAGACCATAGTTTCAAAGCTCATTTCATAGCCCAAGCGTTTGATGCCAAATTCGATTTGAGCAATGATGTCTGTTTCAGTAACGTCGAGAGAAATATTGTCGAAACCAATATTAACAGCTTTATCAGCATAATCACCGGCAACAATCATTTTTTTAATTTCATCAGCAGACTTGATAACGCGCATTTTTTGGATGAATGGTGTCAGGTTTTCAAAGCGACCTTCAAAGACCGTTTGCAATCCTTGGAACTTAGTCACATTGAGATTGTCAAACTCTGCATAAATAATAGGGCTGTCTGTACTTGCTAGACCAGCTTTGATTTTTTGCCATGGATTTTCAGAATCCACATAACCAAAGACTGGGAAGTCGAGTACAGTAGAGGCACGTGCAACCTCAAGAGCAGGCACAAAGAGGGCAGGCTCACGATTTTCGTAGACGAAGAGGAACATTTGGCGTTCATGTGGGTCACAATCAAAACCAGTAAGATAATTGACAGTTACAGGATCTGAAACAATAGCTAGCCCTGCTTTATTTTCATTCAAAAAATGACGAATGCGATCAAGTTTAGACATAGAAAAAAACTCCTTTGTATTTCTTATACTCATTCTGTCACTTTTATAAGGAAAATGCAAGCTGTTTTTTTTGGCTTTTCATTAAATCATTTACTTTCATTGAGACTTTTTTAGGATAGTTTTGTAAGCGATGGATAGTCTTGGAAACACGAAATGAGAGGCCTTTTTCTGAAATGGCTTTCTTCCTCATAACCACGAAGAAGGAATCCCTTTCATTTTTTTGTAAAAAATCAGTCAAAATAATTGAAAGTGTTTTCAGAATCTGATACAATTAGCGTGAAAGAGTGAGCGTAAAATGAGAAAGGAAGTGTTTTTATGAATACTGATGAAACAATCACTATTTATGACGTTGCGCGTGAGGCAGGGGTTTCGATGGCGACTGTGTCTCGTGTGGTAAATGGAAATAAAAATGTAAAAGAAAACACCCGAAAAAAAGTGCTTGAAGTCATTGATCGTTTGGATTACCGTCCAAATGCGGTTGCGCGTGGCTTGGCGAGTAAGAAAACCACTACTGTAGGAGTTGTCATCCCAAATATTGCTAATAGTTATTTTGCTACTTTAGCAAGGGGGATTGATGATATTGCAACGATGTACAAGTACAATATTGTTCTTGCATCTAGTGATGAAAATGACGATCACGAAGTTACCGTGATTAACTCTCTATTTGCCAAACAAGTAGATGGTATCATCTTCATGGGTTACCACTTGACGGAAAAAATTCGTGCAGAATTTTCTCGTACCCGTACTCCGATTGTTCTGGCAGGAACAGTGGACCTCGAACATCAATTACCGAGCGTTAACATCGACTATAAAGCTGCCGTTGAGGATTCTATTACACAGCTTGCCAAGAATAATGAAAAGGTTGCCTTTGTATCAGGTCCACTAATTGATGATATTAATGGCAAGCTCCGTCTAGCTGGTTACAAGGCTGGACTTGAAAAGAATAATTTGCGCTACAATGAAGGTCTTGTCTTTGAAGCCAAATATAGCTATAAAGATGGCTTTGATTTAGCACAACGTGTTTTGAACTCTGGTGCCACTGCTGCCTATGTTGGAGAAGATGAATTGGCTGCAGGTCTCTTGAATGGCCTCTTTGCTGCAGGTAAATCAGTTCCAGAAGACTTCGAAATCATCACAAGCAATGACTCACCGATTACAAGCTATACACGTCCAAACCTTTCTAGTATTAATCATCCTCTCTATGATTTAGGGGCAGTTAGCATGCGTATGTTGACTAAAATCATGAATAAGGAAGAACTTGAAGATAAAGATGTTATTCTTAATCACGGTCTTACCTTACGTCAGTCAACAAAATAAAAAAGGAGTTGGGACTTAAGTTTGTCTCAACTTCTCTTTTTTAGAAAAAGGGAGAACCAATGACTTTTGAGGATGCTTATTTTAAACAGAAGATCCTAAAACAGGATAGCCTAGAGCCTTTTGGTTTTACAACTACTGAGCAAGGTTACGAGTTCAGAAAAACACTGATAGCTGATGAACTTGAAGCTCGATTGCTTATTGATTTAGAAGGTAAGTTGACGGGACAGGTTGTTGATATCGATCTTGATGAGCCTTATGATATCTTCAGGAGTCCTCAGGCCACTGGAACTTACGTTGGTCAAGTCAGAGAAGCTTATGGAGAACTTCTCTCACAGCTAGCTGATTCTTGTTATGAAAATCAATTGTTCTCATCTCCACAAGCTAATCGCCTAGCTCAGTTTTTAGTTCAAGAATTTTCAGACCAAGCAGACCATCCTTTCGAAAAGGAACCAAGCTATTTGTCCTTTAGGGTTGATGGTAAATGGTATGCCTTGTTTTTTCCTCTTAAGGGAGAAAAACTAGGGCTTGATGGAGAAAAGGCGGATTTAATTTATGATGTGGTTAACCTGAAGGTTAATCCAAAGCAAATGGATAAGCTCTTGAAAATGGATGGTGTTTTTCCTAGCTACCATATGTCCAAGAAGACCTGGGTTAGCCTTGTTTTAGATGAGACCTTGCCAGACCAGACCGTTTTTGAGCTTCTTAGTGACAGTCGTTCCCTAGTGGCCCCAAAACATCTTAGAAAGGCTTCGGAGCCTCATTATTGGATAATCCCGGTCAATTTGAAATACTATGATATTGGGGAGGAGTTTTCCGCAAATGAGGAGATTCTTTGGACACAGAAAGCTAGTATGCAAAAGGGAGATTTGGTGGCTATCTATATTACGGCACCTACCAAGGCCATCCGTTACCTCTGTCAGGTTTTAGAAGCGAATATCCCTAATCAAGGTTATCGTGAAGAGGCGAGTATTAAGGAGTTGATGCGGATTAAGCCCTTATACACCTTTAATGACACCGAATTTGACAGTGATAGACTAAAGAGTTTAGGTATCAAAACTGTTCGAGGTCCAAGACATATGACGGAAGAGTTAGTTCAGTCCTTATCCCCTTACCTAAAAGAAAAATAGAAGGAGGACATCATGCGAATTTTGATTGCACCTGATTCCTTTAAGGAAAGTTTGTCTGCAAAAGAGGTCGCCTTAGCTCTTAAATTGGGTTTTGAAAAGGCCTTACCCGACACTGAATTTGACCTCATGCCAATAGGTGATGGTGGCGAGGGCACCTTAGATGCTCTTGCTGAAAATCTAAATCTTGAGAAGAAAAGTATCGAGATTCCTCATGCCTATACAAGTGATGGAAGTGTTTCTTTTGCCAGCAATGGCCAGACTGCCATTTTTGAAATGGCTGCGATTTGTGGCTTGGAACAGATTCCTAAGGATAAACGAAATCCTCTAGCTCTAACGACACAAGGCGTGGGTGAACTAATTGTTCATTTGGTTCAATCTGGCATCCGAGATTTTATCATAGGCGTAGGTGGGTCTGCTACCAATGATGGTGGTATTGGTATGGCATATGGATTGGGTTATCGTTTTTATGACTCTCAGGGACAGGAGCTTGAGCCAATAGGTGCTAATCTTGGTCTTATTAAAAAGGTATCCTCTAAAAATAAGATTGATTTGTCTGGTGTTACTATTCATCTGATTACTGACGTAGATAATCCCTTGTGTGGTCAAGATGGAGCGACCTATGTTTTTGGTGGACAAAAAGGCCTAGCTCCTTCACAATTTAAAAAGGTTGACCAAGACATGACACAATTCTACGAAAACTTTGCTCCTGAGGTTTTAAAACTAGCTGGTTCAGGAGCCGGAGGAGGCATGGTAGCGGGTTTAGTAGCCTTTGCAGGCGCAGAAATTAAATCAGGGATTGACTTTGTACTTGATTGCGTTGATTTTGATCAACGTGTGAAGGAAGTTGATTTGGTCATAGTTGGTGAAGGACGTATGGATAGCCAGTCCTTGTCTGGTAAAGCACCAGTCGGGGTGGCTAGGCGGACACCATCAACTATTCCCGTCATTGCTATCTGTGGTAGTTTGAAGGATGACCTGCCTGATTTTCCAGTAGCAGGTATCTCAGCTGCTTTCCCTATCATTGGACAAGTATTAGAGTTAGACCAAGTTTTAGCTACGGCTAAGGAGAATCTCTATCGCACAGGACTCAATATTGGGAATCTCATCAAGCTCAGTAAAACATTGTGATATAAGAAAAAGCTGACTTTGCATCAGCTTTTATTTTCCAAATAGTTTAGCAAAAAATCCCTTTTTTTCAAGGATAGGTTCAGTTTTACTAGGAGCAAGGATATCAGGATAGAGCTCTGAAAATAACACTTTATCAAGATTCTCTGCATGATTACTATGTACGATAAGACCGTATGGTGAATGGGCCTTGGCCTCGTCAACGATAGTTGCAGAAATATTTAGTGCTTGAGCGGTCTTGATATAGGTAAATTGTGTCTGGTCGGCTAATTTTGGCGAAAGTTTGAGACTAAGATTAGGGTAAACGGCTAATAAGTCTTTTAATATTTGCGGAAAATTGTCAATTACAGTTTTCTTTTCGGTATTTTCCAATAGAACAGCTAGGACTACACGTTCCGCATAGGTTCCAAAATACTGACGAAGTTCATCGGGATTTAGGCGTTTTTCGCCACTAGCGCATTGGAGCACTTTGTTTTCAAGTGAAGTCATAGGAATCTCCTCTTAGTTTTCTACTTGTATTATACAATATTTTGAATTCCTTTTCATTTGAGTTGCTTTCTGAGATTTTCAAAAATAATTGAAAATATTAAAAAATAGAAAATCGCTAGAAAATTCTGGTTTTAATTTGCTTAAGCCTTGATATTATGGTAATATATAGGTGTAAAAAATTTTAACTCATAAGGAGAGTATTGTAATGTCAATTATTACTGATGTTTACGCACGCGAAGTCCTTGACTCACGCGGTAACCCAACACTTGAAGTAGAAGTTTACACTGAATCTGGTGCATTCGGTCGCGGTATGGTTCCTTCAGGAGCTTCAACTGGTGAACACGAAGCAGTAGAACTTCGTGATGGTGACAAAGCTCGTTACGGTGGTCTTGGTACTCAAAAAGCAGTTGATAACGTAAACAACGTTATTGCTGAACACATCATCGGATTCGACGTACGTGATCAACAAGGTATTGACCGCGCAATGATCGCTCTTGACGGTACTCCAAACAAAGGTAAACTTGGTGCCAACGCTATTCTTGGTGTGTCTATCGCTGTAGCACGCGCAGCTGCTGACTACCTTGAAGTTCCACTTTACAGCTACCTTGGCGGATTCAACACTAAAGTTCTTCCAACTCCAATGATGAACATCATCAACGGTGGTTCTCACTCAGACGCTCCAATCGCTTTCCAAGAATTCATGATTGTACCTGCTGGTGCACCAACATTCAAAGAAGCTCTTCGTTGGGGTGCTGAAATCTTCCACGCACTTAAGAAAATCCTTAAAGAACGTGGACTTGAAACAGCCGTAGGTGACGAAGGTGGTTTTGCACCTCGTTTCGACGGAACTGAAGATGGTGTTGAAACTATCATCAAAGCTATCGAAGCTGCTGGATATGTACCAGGTAAAGATGTATTTATCGGATTTGACTGTGCATCATCTGAATTCTACGATGCAGAACGTAAAGTTTACGACTACACTAAATTTGAAGGTGAAGGCGCTGCTGTTCGTACTGCTGCAGAACAAATCGACTACCTTGAAGAATTGGTTAACAAATACCCAATCATCACTATCGAAGATGGTATGGACGAAAATGACTGGGACGGTTGGAAAGCTCTTACTGAACGTCTTGGTGGTAAAGTTCAATTGGTTGGTGACGACTTCTTCGTAACTAACACAGCTTACCTTGAAAAAGGTATTGCAGAACACGCTGCTAACTCAATCCTTATCAAAGTTAACCAAATCGGTACTTTGACTGAAACTTTCGACGCTATCGAAATGGCGAAAGAAGCTGGATACACAGCAGTAGTATCACACCGTTCAGGTGAAACTGAAGATTCAACAATCGCTGATATCGCAGTTGCAACTAACGCTGGTCAAATCAAGACAGGTTCATTGTCACGTACTGACCGTATCGCTAAATACAACCAATTGCTTCGTATCGAAGACCAACTTGGTGAAGTTGCAGAATACCGTGGTTTGAAATCATTCTACAACTTGAAAAAATAATTCTATAGTCATATAGAATAAAAAGAGGTTCCTTAGGAATCTCTTTTTTGTGTTTCTAAAGAATCTTAGATTGTGTTATGCATTGTCTCTAAATAGAAACTCTAAACATAAAAAGCCCCCTCAATCCTATTGATTTAGGGGACTTCGTCTTAGAATAGACCTTTAATCTTGTCTAAAGCTCCACTAACCATTTCGTTACCTGAAACAAGTGACTTAGCTTGGTCAAAGTATTCGCCCAAATCATCTTTATTGTCATCGACAAACTTTTTAGCAGCTTCGAAATCTTTCTTTTCGATCATTTCTTTTACTTGGTTAAATAGGTCCATTGGATTCATATCTGTTCTCCTTTATAAGTTTTTTTACAAAAACTATTTAATCACGCTTATAGCAAACTAGCAAGAAATATGTTTGAGGCGAGTGCTATGAGGATTATGATTTTCCAGTTAAGTAGGATTGATAATTGTTTAATCTAAAAAAGGCAGTCCAAACAGGACTGCTTTTAAGGCTTATTGTTGTTCCGTTGAAGAACTACTTGACTCTGATTCACTTGAACTTGAGCTCGATTCAGATTCTGCAGGATGTAGTTCCTTGTAAGATGGGGTCTTGAATAGATCAGCTGTTGATTTATTGCCTTTTTGTTTGTAGAGGCTGGTTGATTTATCTTTCAGCTTTTTATTGATTTCTTTTAGTTGATCCATCTGTTTAGTGTAGGAAATCTTGCTAGAATCAACATGCTTCAAACCGTTTGGCGTATAGAAACGAAGAAGGTCACCTGTTTGAACAGCGTCACTCATCGAAAGCTGAGTTGCTACTGCCTTACGAATGGCTTCGTTATCTTTTTTAGTTGTCTCATCAGGGTTGGTAATTTCTTCCCCTGTTTGAGTGTTATAAAGTCGACCAGAGTAGCTGGTGTATTGAGGAGTAACATATTGACCTGAGGTTCTAAATGCGACGGTTTGCTTATTATCGGGAGATAGGAGGTCTTGTCCCATCTGGATATAAGAGCTAGTGTCAACACCAAGAACGTGAAGGAGAGTTGGAAGGGCATCAACCTCACCACCAAAGGTGTTAGAGATACCACCACCAGTATAGCCTGGAATATGAATCATGTAAGGAACGCGTTGAAGCATGGCTTTATCATAGTTTGACCAAGTTTCAGGGTTCTTACCGAGAAGTTCAGCAAGATTGCTGCTTCGTGTATCAGAGATACCATAGTGGTCACCGTACATGACAATAATCGAGTTATCGTAAAGACCGGTTTCCTTGAGGTAATCAAAGAAGTCTTTGATTGCTGAGTCGAGATAGTTAGCTGTTGCAAAATATCCGTTGACTGTCTCGTCTTTTGTTTCGGCAAGTGGGAAACCTTGTTCCTTTTCATCGCCTGAGAGAGAAGTATATGGGTAGTGGTTAGATACTGTAAGGTATTTAACGTAGAAAGGTTGTTGCATTTGTTCCAGATATTTGATGGAATCTGGGAACATGTACTTGTCATTTAGACCATACTGGAAGGAGTTTTCATCAGTTTTTTCAGTGAAGGCTGATGAGTCAAAGAAGTAATTATAACCCCATTGTTTATAGGTATTATTACGATTCCAGAAGGATCCAGTGTTTCCGTGGAAAACAGCTGATGTATAGTCACCTGTTTGAGCTAGGATAGATGGTGCCGCATAGGCGGTATTGGTACCGCCATAGTTTACCATGTATGAGCCTGTGCTTAGTCCAAAGAGAGACGTTTCCATCAAGGTTTCAGCATCAGAAGTTTTACCTGATTTTACTTGGTGGAAGAAGTTTGAAAAGGCTAGCGTTTCATTTGAGTGATAAATGGAATTGATGAATGGTGTAACCTCATAGTCTTGACCGTCTACTTTGAGCTTGTAATCAATGAGGAACTGTTGGAAGCTTTCCAAGTGAATAACGATGACGTTTCTTCCTTTAGCAATTCCGTAATACTTAGGATCAGGTGCTGCGTAATGCTCTTTAACGTAAGCTTCAACCTTTTTCATATCCTCAGCTGTTGCAGATGAACGAGCCTGTGAGGCCTGATAAGTTAAGTTACCAGAATAGGCTGTGAAGAAGGGGAGCCCCATAGCACGAACAATATAGTTATTTGAGAAACCACGTGTCAACAACTCGCCACGGTTAACTTCCGCTAAAAAGAGGTTAACTGAGAGAAGGAGTGTCGACAGTGCAGTAACGGCAAAACTAGCTCGTTTGTTAAATGGCTTGCTGTCCATCTTAAGCTTCTTCCTGAAACCAGCATAGATGAAGAAAGGTACATCAATCAGGTAGAAGAGATAGCTTGGCTCAAGAAGGTTCTTGGCGGAGTCTCCTAGTCCTGCTGCCGAACTAGAACTTGCTAGGATGGTATTTACAGTGATGAAGTCTGTAAACTCTCCAAAGTAAATCACATTAGCGATAAGTAAGAGGTTAAGGATGACATAGATAGCAATGGTAATGCTATAAAAGAAACGTCGTTTCTTGAAGTATAGTCCTAAACCTAGAAGCATTAATCCTAGTGGAATAGGGTTAATCAGCGAAAGCATAACCTGATATCTGCTTTCCAACTCAAGATTAATGTTGACGTAATAAGCGAATATGGTTTTTAGCCAGTAAAAGAAGAGTAACAAGAGGATAAATCCAAGTCTTGATGAAACTCCTTTCCAAAAGGCTTCAGTAATTTTTTTCAAAGTAATACTTCCTTTGATTCTATATTATCTTAACCATTATACCAAATAAGATAATGACTCTCAAAAATTTACTGCCATTGAGTGTGATATTCCTTGACATATAATTGATAAAATCTAGTCACGAAACAGAAATAATAGCATTTTTTTGGTATAATAGTAACATGAGTATATTGACGGTAAGTCCCTTTGCGGAGAAAAAAATCAAACAAGGAAAACAGCTTCTTTTAGCCGAAGATTTTCCAAATATAACTGAAAATAATCAGTTGGTTTATCTATATAGCCAATCCAAAGACTTTTTAGGAACGGGCTATTTGTCAAGTCAAAATAAGGGGATAGGATGGTTTCTGTCCCCTAAAAAACAACAATTGACAGTGACTTATTTTCAAGGACTTTTTGAAAGGGCTAAGGCCAAACGTCAATCCTATTATGATAATGAATTGACGACAGCTTTTCGTCTTTTCAACCAAGATGGTGACGATTTTGGTGGTCTCACAATTGATTTATATGGGGATTATGCCCTCTTTTCATGGTACAATGCCTTTGTTTATTCCTTGAAAAATGATATTGTAGAGGCTTTCCAAATGGTCTTTCCTGAGGTCTTGGGAGGCTATGAGAAAATCCGCTTCAAGGGTCTTGATTTCGAATCAGACCATCTTTTTGGGCAAGAGGCGGCTGATACCTTCACCATTTTAGAAAATGGGGTAACTTATGAAGTTTTCCTCAATGATGGGCTAATGACGGGGATTTTCCTTGATCAGCATGAAGTGCGTGATGGTTTAGTTAATGGCTTAGCTTTGGGGAAATCAGTTTTGAATATGTTCTCCTATACGGCAGCTTTTTCAGTTGCTGCGGCTATGGGTGGAGCGGTTGAAACGACATCAGTTGATTTGGCTAAGCGTTCACGTGAATTATCGACGGCTCATTTTGAAGCTAATGGTTTCAGTATGGAAAATCATCGCTTGGTCGTGATGGATGTCTTCGATTATTTCAAATATGCAAAGAAAAAAGGCTTATCTTATGACCTTATCGTCATCGATCCGCCAAGCTTTGCTCGAAATAAGAAACGCACTTTCTCAGCAAATAAGGATTACCACAAGTTAATTGCACAAAGTCTTGATATTTTATCAGAGCATGGGACAATCATTGCAAGTACCAATGCTGCTAATATGACAGTGCAACAGTTTAAGAAACAACTACGTAAGGGCTTGGGAGATGTTTCAGCGGACTTCGTTAACCTGCAACAATTACCAGCGGATTTTACCGTCAATCCTAATGATCCAACATCAAATTATTTGAAAGTATACACAATAAAGGTAAATAAATGAAAATTGTAGTTCCGATTATGCCAACTAGTTTAGAGGAGGCACAAGCGCTTGAACTGTCTCGTTTTGAGGGGGCAGACATTATTGAATGGCGTGCAGATTTTTTAGATAAGGATAGTATTTTAACGGTTGCTCCGGCTATTTTCGAGAAATTCGCAGGCTTTGAGATTATCTTTACCATCCGTACAATGCGTGAGGGTGGTAGGCTTGAGTTAACGGATGCGGAATATGTCGCACTGATTAAGGATGTAGCTGCGATTTATTCGCCAGATTATATTGATTTTGAGTATTTCACACGTAAGGCTGTCTTTGATCAAATGCTCGAATTTTCAAACTTGGTTTTGTCTTATCATAACTTTGAGGAGACACCTGAAAACCTCATGGAACTTTTGTCTGAGATGGCAAACTTGACACCACGAGTGGTTAAGGTGGCAGTTATGCCTAAGAATGAGCAGGATGTTCTCGACCTTATGAACTTCACACGTGGCTTTAAGGCCTTTAATCCTGAACAGGAGTTTGTGACCATGTCAATGGGTAAACTAGGTCGTTTGTCACGTTTTGCGGGCGACTTGATAGGGTCATCATGGACCTTTGCCAGTCTTGATAATGCCAGTGCTCCAGGACAAATTAGTTTAGCAGATATGCGCAGAATCAGGGAGGTTTTGGATGCAGATTGATGGACACACACGCCTAGCAGCTGTTGTCGCCAATCCAATCAAGCATTCGATTTCGCCATTCATTCATAATTCGGCCTTTGAGAAGACACAAGTTAATGGTGTTTATGTGGCCTGGGAGATTCCGGAATCAGACCTAGCCGAGACAGTTGAAAATATTAGACGTTACGACATGTTCGGTATCAATTTGTCCATGCCATATAAGGAAGCAGTTATTCCTTTTTTGGATGAGATTAGTCCTGCAGCTCAACTGATTGGTGCTGTCAATACAGTTGTTAATCGTGGTGGGCGTTTGACTGGTCACAATACGGACGGTTTTGGCTTTTTTGCTAGTCTAAAGAACTTTAGCCCTAAAGATGCCCATCTGATGATTTTGGGTGCTGGTGGTGCGGCTAAAGCTATTGTGACGCAGGCAGTTCTTGATGGTGCCAAAAAAGTAAGTGTCTATGTTCGCCCTCAGTCATTGGATAAGGCAAAAGAGAGCTTTAAGTCCTTACTTGAACAGACAACTTGTCACTTGGAGTTTCATGCTTTAAATGATCTTAAGTATTTTAAAGAGGAACTAGGCCAGGCTGATTTATTGGTGAATGCGACGAGTGTAGGTATGTATGGCGCATCCTTGCCTATTCCTACAGATACAAAATTTCCTAAGGGACTCTTGGTTGCTGATATCATTTATCAGCCTTTTGAAACACCTTTCTTGGCCTTAGCTAGGAAACAGGGAATAGAGGCTGTGAATGGACTTGGCATGTTGCTTCATCAAGCAGCAGGTGCCTTTAAATTGTGGACAGGCAAGGACATGCCAACAGACGCCATTTGGCAGGAATTAGAAAATATTTACAATAGCTAGGAGGGGACGACGATGAAACTAGAGGTAAATTTAACACATAACCCTTATGACATTATTATTGAAAAAGGAGCCCTTAAGACTGTCGGTCAATGGGTGAAGTCACTTTGGGAACCACAAAAGATTGCCCTTATTACAGACAACCATGTGGGTGGCTTATACGCTGAAAAAGTTAAGCTTAGCCTGGAGCACGAAGGTTTTGAGGTTGTCGTTTTTGATTTTCTAGAAGGTGAAGCGAGTAAAAATCTTAAGACTGTTAACAAGGCTTATGAGTTTTTGATTAAGAATGGCATGACTCGTAGTGATGGCATTGTTGCTCTTGGTGGTGGCGTTGTTGGAGACTTAGCAGGCTTTGTCGCTTCAACCTATATGCGTGGGATTCATTTCGTTCAGGTTCCAACCAGTCTAACTGCCCAAGTGGATTCATCTATTGGTGGTAAGACTGGTGTGAACACACCATTTGCTAAAAATATCGTGGGAACTTTCGCTCAGCCTGATGGGGTTTTGATTGACCCTAATGTCCTTGAGACACTTGGTAAACGTGAATTGATCGAAGGTATGGGTGAGGTTGTCAAATACGGTTTGATTGACGATCCTGAACTTTGGCACCTCCTTGAAAGCATTGATGGTTCGGTTCACAGTATCCTAGAAAACTCAGAAACCATTATTTACCGTTCATGTAATGTGAAGCGTAAAATTGTGGTCGAAGATGAGTTTGAAGGTGGTGTCCGTATGTACCTAAACTTTGGTCATACGATTGGGCATGCCGTTGAACAAACAGCTGGTTACGGTAAAGTCATGCACGGTGAAGCGGTAGCTATCGGAATGGTTCAGATTTCACGAGTTGCTGAGGAAAAAGGTCTGATGCCTAAGGGGATCACACGTCAAATCGCTGAGATGTGTGTCAAATTTGGCTTGCCAGTAGACTATGAGCCATGGCGTGTTGAGGAGCTCTATACAGCCCTCACACATGATAAAAAAGCTCGTGGCAATAGCATTAAGACAGTTATCGTTCCAGAGATTGGTAAGGCAGCTATCAATCAGATTCCTTTAGTTGAAATGAAAGAGTACTTGGAGAAATAAATGAGATATTTAACAGCAGGTGAGTCTCATGGCCCACGTTTAACAGCAATTATTGAAGGTGTTCCAGCTGGTCTTCCCTTGACGGCTGAAGATATCAATGCTGATTTGAAACGCCGCCAAGGTGGTTATGGTCGTGGTGGCCGTATGAAAATTGAGTCTGATAAAGTTGAAATCACTTCTGGTGTTCGTCATGGGAAAACAACAGGGGCTCCGATTACCCTTCATGTTATCAATAAGGACCATCAAAAATGGTTGGACATCATGGCTGTGGAAGACATTGAAGACCGTTTGAAAACCAAACGTAAAATCACTCACCCACGTCCAGGACATGCTGACTTGGTTGGTGGAATGAAATACCGTTTCGATGATTTGCGTAATTCCTTGGAGCGTTCTAGTGCGCGTGAAACAACTATGCGTGTGGCAGTAGGTGCTGTCGCTAAACGTATCTTGGCTGAGCTCGATATTGAAATTGCTAACCATGTTGTTGTCTTTGGTGGTAAGGAAATTGATGTGCCTGAGAATTTAACGGTAGCTCAAATCAAGGAATTGGCTCAACAATCAGAAATTTCAGTTGTTAACCAAGAACGTGAACAAGAGATTAAAGATTACATTGACCAAATCAAAAAAGAGGGAGACACAATCGGTGGTGTCGTTGAAACTATCGTTGGTGGTGTTCCTGTTGGTCTTGGTTCTTATGTGCAATGGGATACAAAACTTGATGCTAAGATTGCTCAAGCAGTTGTATCCATCAATGCCTTCAAGGGTGTGGAATTTGGTCTTGGTTTCAAAGATGGCTACCTCAAGGGCTCTCAAGTGATGGACGAGATTCTCTGGAATGAAGAGGATGGTTATACACGTCGCACTAACAATCTTGGTGGTTTCGAAGGTGGTATGACCAATGGACAACCGATTGTGGTGCGTGGGGTTATGAAACCCATTCCAACCCTTTACAAGCCTTTGATGTCAGTAGATATCGAAACACACGAACCTTACAAGGCAACAGTTGAGCGTTCAGATCCAACGGCCTTGCCGGCAGCAGGTGTTGTTATGGAATCCGTAGTTGCTACAGTCCTAGCTAATGAAATCTTGGACAAATTCTCTTCCGATAACATGGAAGAATTGAAAGAAGCGGTAGCACGTCACCGTGACTATGTGAAAAACTTTTAAGCAACATCAGACAATAGATGGGAGTAGTAATGAGTAAGAAAACAATTTATATCGCAGGATTGGGCTTAATTGGTGGTTCCTTGGCTTTAGGGATTAAAAGAGACCACCCTGATTATGAGATTCTTGGATATAATCGCTCTGACTATTCTCGAAATATTGCGCTTGAGCGTGGTATCGTTGACCGTGCAACCAGTGATTTCAAAGAGTTTGCCCCACTTGCTGATGTGATTATCCTTGCAGTGCCAATTAAGCAAACTGTGGCCTACTTGCAGGAATTGGCTGACTTAGATCTCAAAGATAATGTCATCATCACAGACGCAGGGTCTACTAAGTTGGATATCGTTGAGGCAGCTGAACGTTACCTAACAGGTAAAAATGTTCAGTTTGTAGGTTCCCACCCTATGGCTGGTTCCCATAAATCAGGGGCTATAGCAGCTGACGTGACGCTTTTTGAGAACGCCTATTATATTTTCACACCGACAAGTTTGACAAGAGAGACAACTATCCCAGAGCTTAAGGACATCTTGTCTGGGCTTAAGTCACGTTTTGTGGAGATTGATGCGTCTGAACACGACCGTGTAACCAGTCAAATCAGTCATTTTCCACACCTGTTGGCATCAGGTCTTATGGAGCAGGCTGCTGATTATGCTCAGGCTCACGAGATGACTAATCACTTTGCGGCTGGGGGATTCCGAGATATGACCCGTATTGCTGAGAGTGAACCGGGTATGTGGGCTTCCATTCTCATGACTAATGGGCTTGCTGTTTTGGATCGTATTGAAGATTTCAAAAAACGTTTGGACCATGTGGCTGACTTGATTAAGGCTGAGGATGAGAATGCCATTTGGGAGTTCTTTGACAATGGTCGTAAGAAGCGTAAAGAGATGGAAATCCACAAAAAAGGTGGCGTGGAAAGTGCCTTCGATATTTTCGTGGATGTGCCTGACCGTGAGGACGTTATCCTTAGCATTATGGAATTGTTGCGAGGAACGTCTTTGGTTAACCTTCGTATCAATGAAGAAAATCGTGAAGATATTCACGGTATCCTTCAAATTACTTTTAAAAATGAAAAAGATCGTACACATGCTAAGACTGTTATTGAAGCCAATACAGACTATCATGTGGTGATCGCCTAGGAGAATAAAATGACAAATATTTATGATTTAGCAAATGAGTTGGAACGTGGCATTCGTGCCCTTCCTGAGTACAAAACTTTGGTAGAGAAAAAAGAAGCTATCGCAGCTGATGCTGAGGCTAGTGCTCTTTTCAAAGAGTTCACTGATTTCCAAGAGGATTTCTATGCTAAAATGCAAGCTGGTACAATGCCAACAGCAGAAGAACAAGCAGCTGTTCAAGAATTGGGGCAAAAAGTGGAAGCTAATGACCTTTTGAAAGAATACTTGGCTGCACAACAAGGCTTGTCTGTTTATTTGAATGATATTGAACGTATCATCTTCAAACCTTTGCAAGAATTGAATAGCTAATCAGAGAGGGTGTGTCGGTTGACAGGCCCTTTTCTGCATTCAAAAGAGATTCTCTAAGAATGAAGATCAAATATTAAGGAGGAAAATGATGGCTCGTAAAATTGGAATTATTGGTATGGGAAATGTTGGAGCTGCGGTAGCTCATGGAGCTATTGCTCAAGGTTTGGCTGATAGTTATGTCTTTATAGATATCAATGAGAAAAAGGCTGAGGCGGATGCCCAGGATTTTAAAGATGCTATGGCCAATCTGCCTAGCTATGCCAACATCGTGGTTAATGATTATGCAGCACTTGAAGATGCTGATGTGATTATTTCATCCCTTGGAAATATTCAGTTACAGCATAATGCCGGTGAGGACCGTTTTGCTGAATTTCCATTTACCCGAGAAGCTGTTTATCAGGTTTCTCAGGAACTCAAAAAATTGGATTTTAAAGGCATACTCTTGGTTATCTCAAACCCTGTAGATGCCGTATCAGCCCTCTATCAAGAGTTCACAGGTTGGCCAAGAGAACGTGTGATTGGGACAGGGACTCTACTCGATACAGCTAGAATGAAGGCAGCGGTAGGAGATGATTTATCAGTCAATCCAAAATCAGTATCCGGCTACAATCTTGGCGAACATGGGAATTCCCAATTTACAGCCTGGAGTCAAGTCAAGGTCAAAGGTCAAGATATTACAGTATTGACCAGTGAAGAAGAGCGTCAAAATCTTTTTATGGCTTCTATGAAGGGTGGCCACAAGGTCTTTTATGGTAAGGGCTATACTTCATACGGCATTGCCAGTTCGGCTCTTCGTTTGGTATCTATTATCCTTTCGGATGCTCAAGAAGAAGTGGCGGTATCTAGCTATCAAGCAGCCTATCAGACCTACCTTGGCTATCCAGTTATTTTAGGACGTCAAGGGGTGGTTGCTCCTGTTCACTTGTCTTTGTCGGCTGAGGAAGATCGTCTTTTGGAGGAGTCTGCTAACTTAATTCGGAACCGTGTTCAAGAGGCAGTTGCCTTTATAAGAGAAAAGTATACTAATACTAGAGAGTGAATATTTTGACAATTCAGTCTATGGTTAGGCTTTTAATTATGGTATAATGAGAGCAACTATAAAATTTTCAGGAGTAACCTATGAAACTAGAAACCAAGGCACAAGGTCTTCATGGCAGCTTGCGTATCCCTGGTGACAAGTCAATCAGTCACCGTTCGATTATGTTCGGAAGTCTTGCCAAAGGTGTGACAACTGTTCGTGATATTTTACGAGGTGAGGATGTCCTCTCAACCATGCAGGTCTTTCGTGATCTGGGTGTGACTATCGAGGATGACGGTGATGAGGTTCGCATTCACGGTGTTGGTTTTGATGGTCTCAAGGCTCCTCAAAACAAATTGGACATGGGTAACTCTGGAACATCCATTCGCTTGATTTCAGGTGTGCTCGCTGGTCAAGATTTCGATGTAGAGATGTTTGGGGATGATTCCCTTTCAAAACGCCCTATGGACCGTGTGACCATTCCCTTGCGTCAGATGGGTGTAGAGGTATCAGGTCATACGGACCGCGATTTGCCACCTTTGAAAATGCATGGTAGCAAGTCTCTTAAACCTATTCATTACCAATTGCCTGTGGCCTCTGCTCAGGTTAAATCTGCCCTTATTTTTGCAGCTCTTCAAGCTGATGGCGAATCTGTTATCATCGAGAAGGAAAAAACACGTAATCATACGGAAGATATGATTCAGCAGTTTGGTGGTCAGCTTCAGGTAGATGGCAAGGAAATTCGTATTTCTGGTGGTCAAACTTTCACTGCTCAAGAAGTTGTGGTTCCAGGTGACATTTCTTCAGCTGCCTTTTGGTTGGTAGCAGGACTTGTGGTACCTAACTCTAAGATTGTCTTGGAAAATGTTGGTATCAATGAGACGCGTACGGGTATCATTGATGTGATTAAAGACATGGGTGGTAAGATTACCCTTTCAGATATTGACCAGGTTGCTAAATCTGCGACCATTACGGTTGAAACTTCAGAACTTAAAGGAACTGAAATTGGTGGAGATATCATTCCACGTTTGATTGATGAACTTCCAATTATCACACTCTTGGCGACACAAGCCCAAGGCAAGACTGTGATTCGTGATGCTGAAGAACTTAAGGTCAAAGAGACTGACCGTATTCAGGTGGTAGCGGATGCCTTGAATGCTATGGGTGCTGATATTGTACCAACTGAGGATGGTATGATTATCACTGGTAAGACGGTTCTTCATGGGGCAGAGGTTAATACCTTGGGTGACCACCGTATTGGTATGATGACAGCTATTGCTGCCCTTTTGGTTCAAGATGGTGAGGTTGACTTGCAACGTGCGGAAGCTATCAATACAAGTTACCCAAGTTTCTTTAGTGACTTGGAAGGATTGCTCCATGGCTAAGGTTTTATTGGGCTTTATGGGAGTTGGTAAGAGTTCCGTCGCCCCATACCTGGATGGTCGTTTCGTGGATATGGATCAGGTCATCGAGGAGAAAATCGGCATGTCCATTGCTGATTTTTTTGCAAAAGAAGGTGAAGCAGCCTTTCGTCAGATTGAGTCTGAGACTTTGGAGGAACTCCTTCAAGAGGGAGATGACGTCATCATCTCTACTGGAGGTGGTGTCGTTGTGACGGAGCGCAATCGTCAGCTCTTGACGAAAAATCGTAAGCATAACGTTTGGCTCCATGCTTCTTTCGATGTGGTCTATAATCGCATTGAAAAGGATACCAAGAATCAGCGCCCACTCTTTCTCAATCATTCCAAAGAGGATTTTAAGGCTATTTATGACGGTCGAATGGCACTCTATCAAGATTTAGCAGATTTGGTTGTCACAGTTGATAACCGAACGCCAGAAGAAGTAGCAAGGTTTATCAAATGTATGTAGGTTATTTGGGCCCTAGTGGGTCGTTTACGCATAATGCAGCCTTAAAGGCTTTTCCTGAGGCAGAATTGGTTTCTCTAGGTACCATTACCGAGGTTATCAAGTCTTATGAAGAGGGACGTGTGGATTATGCGGTCATTCCGGTGGAAAATTCCATTGAGGGCTCTGTTCATGAGAGTTTAGACTATCTCTTCCATCAGGCCGATATTCGTGCTGTGGCAGAGATTGTTCAGCCCATCAAGCAGCAGTTGATGGCGACGAAACATCATGAGAAAATTGAGAAAATCTTCTCACACCCACAGGCTATTGCCCAAGGGAAAAAGTATATTAAACAGCATTTTCCACATGCCAAGATTGAGACAACAGCCAGTACAGCCTTTGCGGCGCGTTTTGTCGCTGATAATCCAGATCAGCCATATGCGGCCATCGCTCCGCATGCAGCTGCTAAGGAATACGGTCTTCAAATCTTGGCTAAGGATATTCAGGAGATTGAAAAGAATTATACCCGCTTTTGGGTGTTGGGGAACACCGTTCCTGAGATTCCGCTCAATCAGATTGATTGCAAATTAACGCTGGCCTTGACCCTGCCTGACAATATGCCAGGGGCACTTTACAAGGCCTTATCGACCTTTGCCTGGCGAGGCATTGACTTGACCAAGATAGAAAGTCGTCCTTTGAAGACGGTACTTGGCGAGTATTTCTTTATTATTGACTGTGATTATACAAAGGAAAAGTTGGCTCAGTTCGCTCTTGAAGAGCTGACTGCAGTTGGAATTGGATATAAAATCTTGGGTGCTTACCAAGTCTATGAAATTTAAAGGGAAATCTTATGACCAAATCTAACAATGGACCGTTTACGCATCATGAACGGTTACGTTACAGCTATCTTTTAAAAAATCTTGCTCACCTGAATGGACAGCAGGCCTCAGAATTCAATTATCTTCAAGGAAAGTTGGATGCCTATGAAGCTGAGCGGCGGTATCAAGCGCAAATAGAGGACTATCAAGCAGCATGGCGCCAGCCTTATGACAATCGTTCTGACTACTATCAAGAACGTGATTATGAGTCTGTCAATCAGCTAACTGAGGAAGGTTTGCCCGTCTATCGGGAGGAAGTCGCTCAAAGTAAACCTAAACGTAAAAAGGTTCAAAGGCAAGCAACTCCTTCAACAACGTCGGCTCCAAGGTCCAAGTCGCAAGTAGCCAAGAAGAAGCGACCAAAGAAAAAGAGAAGGCTCAAGAAAGTTGTTAAGCTGGTGCTTAGTTGCTTGAGTCTTGGAGTTGTGTTCTTAGTGATAGCCATGGCCTATCAATTTTACAAGGGAACAGACCTTTCTGCTGCAGGTAATAATGGTAAATCCTATCAGCCTGCTGTAGTTGAGACCTTTAATGGTAAGGATACCAAGGATGGGGTTAATATCCTTATTCTGGGTTCTGACCAGCGAGTTAGCCAAGACTCTACCGATGCCAGAACGGACTCCATCATGGTTGTCAATGTGGGCAATAAAGAAGGTAAGATTAAGATGGTTAGCTTTATGCGAGATACCTTGGTCAATATCAAGGGGGCTTCAGAAACCGACTATTCTCAGGACTTGAAACTTAATACGGCTTTCAATATTGGTGAGCAAAATAATCATCAAGGGGCAGAACTCATGCGTGAGACCCTCAAACGAAACTTTGACATTGATATTAAGTACTATGCCATGGTTGACTTTGAAACCTTTGCGACAGGGGTCGATACCCTCTTCCCGAATGGTGTGGAAATTAATGCGAAGTTTGCGACCATTGATGGTAAAAAAGTGTCATCAGTACAAGTTCCAGATGATTTGAAGATGGACAAGAATGGTCATGTGCCAAATCAAACCATTAAAGTTGGTAAGCAGGATATGGATGGTCGCACCCTTCTGAATTATGCTCGTTTCCGTAAGGATGACGAGGGAGATTATGGCCGTACCAAACGCCAGCAACAAGTGATGCAGGCCGTTATGAAGCAGCTTAAGAATCCACTTAATCTCTTCAATGGACCTGAGGCTTTGGGGAAGGTTTACTCACTGACCTCAACCAATATGAGTATGACGGATATGTTGGATTTGGGACTGTCAAATGCTGGTAGTTTCAAAAAAGGGATCAATTCGCAAACCATTCCTTCGGATGGTGATTGGATTGACAGTTATGATTTGTATGGCGGTCAAGGAATTGAAATTGATTTTGATAACTATCAGTCAAAATTAAAAGAACTAGGATTTAGATAAGAAAACAAGCAGGTTCACACTGAACCTGCTTGTTTTTTGGTATTAAGAGCTTGTATAATCGCCTTGTATAAGAGTTTTAGAAAATGATAGAGCAAATAGGTCATGATGCCAAGAACGAAGACGAACTCTACCTTATAAACCAATTGGGTAGCTGGATTGACTAGTCCAAGACTGGTAGTGGCTGCCTTAAAAGCATTGACACTATTGACCAAGGGAAAGCTAAAAGCTGCAAAAAGTGGCATAAAGCCTTTTCTAACCAGTTTTACGAAGAGATCAAGAGCATAGAAAAAGAATGCTTGCGAGAATAAGAGTAGGGCAAGTAAAATAATAGTTGCAGGTCTTTGATTACTCTTGATTGAGCTGGTAATGAGAAGGGCCAGAGGTGCTGCTAAAATGGCAAGTATAGGTCGATAGAGGTGAGGGATGGCTATCTGTCTCATTCTCCACAAAACAAGTGGAAAGAGGGCCAGAGTCGCTAATGCCGTTACTCCCAGAATAAGTCCCTTGATGCTAGTTGGAACACTAGCTGGTACTGTCACAAGACTGATAGCAGGTCCAACGTAGATCACGAACCAGCTTGGAAAGACTTGGTTCAAAGATAGTGGGCGCATAAAACGCAGACTGAAAAAAATAATATAGGCAATATAAAGTCCAAGGAGCCCAACCCAAGTCACACTTAAGCCTATTTGAGCTAGTGGAAGGCGGCTGGCAAAGAGAAAGGCAGCCATAAAGTAGCTAGCAAAGGCCGAAGCAATGACTGGATTGTGCAAATCTTCCCTTACTTGTTCAAAGCCAAGAATCAAGCGTCCTAGTATAAGCATAAAACCTATACTTGCCAGAAACCAAATGCCCTGAGCAATCAGGGCATAGTGGTTTATTTGATTGGATAAACTAAAGAGGGCAAGAACTAGACTAGATAGGGCCAAGGGAATTTTCTTAAAAAATACCTTCATTGGTCTACCGACCTTTCTAGCTAGCTGCAAGAATGTGACGAAGCTGTACCGCACTCGGAGATACAATTGGAAGGAAGACGCCTTCATTCCAACGACGGATAAAGCTTGACTCTGATTCTTTCAAATAGCCACGACCACCACTAGCCTGAAGTTCGAGGAGCAGGCTGTTGGCTACGACGTCGACAATATCGATACGCAATTGGAAAAGTTCACGTGGTTTTTCAATGAAATAATTAGCATCATTAAGACCCGCAAAGAGTTGGTCTTGAATAGCAAGAAGATTTCCACGTGTTGCTTCAAATTCCTCACGAAGAACGCTACGGTTACTGTTTAGACTAGCTTCAACCTCATCAAGAGAACGTTGTGCCAAACCAAAGGCAAGACCAAACTGGAAGCCAAGGAAGTTCGGACGTGTTTTAGCAATATAGTCTGTACCTTCTTTTGAAAGGACCCAATTAGGATCTAACTTAACGTGATCAAAAGTAAGAGAGGCAGTGTTAGCACCTTGAAGGGAAACAAATTCCAAATCTTCAGAACGGCTGAGGCCCTCAGCTTCAGATGGAATGGTGATAATCCAAGGTTGGCTACCATCTTTAAAGTCAGCAGCAAAGAGAGCAGCGAATTTATCAGAACGAAGGTTAGTCACCCAAGGCAAACGACCATTGAGATAGTAGTCATCACCTTCTTGGCTGATAGTAACATTCAATTCTTCAATATCAGACAAGAATTTGACTGCATTAGACAAGCCAGTTCCACCAGCACGCTCACCAGTATACAATTCTTTCAACCATGTTTCACGAGGGTAAGCATTGTCGCTAGCTAGGATATACTCGATGAAAGTACGGTGTCCCCAAGAAATAAAGGAAGCTGTCAAAGAATGTTGTGCCAATTCATTAAGCACATCAACAACTTGAGTAGGACCACCACCTAGGCCATCAAACTCAGCAGGTACGCCGATTTTAAAGACGTCGTTTTCAGCGATTTTTTCAAGAAGTTGGTCCGCAATTGGTCCAGACTCTTGGTCAATATGGTCAGCGTTGGTGTCCAACCAAGTAAGGAATTCTTTTGAAAAATGTGACATAGGCTTAGGTCCTCCTCTAGTTTATCTTTATCAGTTTATCTTTGCATTAAGCGAATTCTTGAAGTTCAGGGTTAATTGGTGTTTGTGCGAGATTGTTAGCGTAGTTACACAAGCTTGCAAGGCTGACACCCAAGATAACGTCAAGGGCATTTTGTGCAGTGTAGCCAGCTTCCAAGAAGTCGTTGTAGGCTTCGTCACCAACAGCACCTTTGGTATTGATCACGGCAATAGTGAATTTAGCAAGGGTATCAAGTTTTGGATCATCTTCGATTGGTGTACGGTTACGAAGGGCTTCCAAAAGTTGAGGTGTCATTTGGATTTGCTTGATTGAAAAGGCTGTATGACCTGCCACACAGAAGGCACAACCATTAGTAACAGCAGCTGTAATTTGAACAACCTCACGTTCAGTTGGTGTCAATGAATTGCGACGGTTGATTTCACCGACAGTACGGTAAGTTTCAAGCGCAGTTGGCGCATTAGCAAGGAGACCAATCAAGTTTGGAATGTATCCCCCATTGGCATCTTTGACTGTTTGAAGGACGTCTTTGACTTCTTCCGGTGCAGTTTCGATTGTATGAATGGTAATATCTGGCATGATTATTCTCCTTTATATAGAAACGACATCTAGCCAAGCGGCTGAGTCGTTTAATTTTTTGTCATGGACCTATGATAGCACTGTATGACTTTTCTGAAAAATCTATATTATTTATGGCCAGCCATAAATTTGATTTATATGTGCTATAATGGAGGGTAGTAAAAGGCTTTGGAAGATCTGCTTAAGCCCTATAAGAGTAAAGAAAGTTGAATTATGTTAAATAAAAACGCTATTGTAGAAGTTGAAATTGTCGATTTGACACATGAAGGAGCAGGCGTTGCCAAGGTGGATGGCTTTGTCTTTTTCGTGGATAATGCCCTTCCAGGCGAAATCATCAAGATGCGAGTGCTTAAGCTCAAGAAAAATATCGGCTTTGGTAAGGTTGAGGAGTATGTGACCCTTTCACCAAACCGCAATCAGGACATTGATGCAACCTATCTACGTTCAGGAATTGCTGATTTTGGCCATATGACCTACGAGGAGCAGCTTAAGTTCAAGCGTAAACAAGTTGTGGACAACCTCTATAAGACAGCCGGTATCTCGGACGTAGAAGTTGCTGAAACACTAGGTATGGAAACACCTTACGCCTACCGTAATAAGGCGCAGGTGCCCGTTCGCCGTGTTAAAGGTCAGCTTGAAACAGGTTTCTACCGCAAGAATTCGCACGACTTGATTCCAATTGAAGATTTCCTTATCCAAGACAAGGAAATTGATAAACTCATTGTCTTTGTCCGTGACCTTCTCCGTCGCTATGACCTCAAACCTTATGATGAGAAGGAGCAGACAGGTTTGATTCGTCATTTGGTAGTTCGTCGTGGTTATTATTCAGGTCAGATGATGTTGGTCTTTGTAACGACCAGACCAAAAGTTTTCCGTATTGATCAAATCATTGCTAAGGTTACGGAAGCCTTCCCAAATGTCGTTTCTATCATCCAAAACATCAACGATAAGAACACTAACGCCATCTTTGGTAAGGAATTTCGTACCCTTTATGGTCAAGATACCATTACAGATAGTATGTTGGGTAATGACTATGAGATTTCTGCCCAGTCTTTCTATCAGGTTAACACCGAGATGGCTGAAAAACTCTATCAAACAGCCATTGACTTCTCAGACCTAAACAGCGACAGCATTGTTATTGATGCCTATTCAGGTATCGGGACAATCGGTTTGTCATTCGCCAAACAGGTCAAGGAAGTCTACGGCGTTGAAGTCATCGAAACAGCCGTTGAAGATGCCAAGAAAAATGCAGAACGCAACGGCATTACTAACGCCCACTATGTGGCCGACTCAGCTGAAAATGCCATGGCCAAGTGGAGCAAGGATGGCATTAAACCAGATGTCATCATTGTGGATCCACCACGCAAGGGCTTGACAGAAAGCTTCATCAAAGCCAGTGTTGCCATGCAACCTGAAAAGATTACCTACGTCTCATGTAACCCAGCAACCATGGCGCGTGATATCAAACGCTATCAAGAGTTGGGTTATGAATTGAAGAAAGTCCAGCCGGTGGATCTTTTTCCGCAGACGCATCATGTTGAGTGTGTGAGTTTATTGGTAAAACGCAGTTAAACATCTCGCTTTTACATTTCAAGGCGAGATGCTTCAAAGCTCCACTGGAACTTTGAACTCCCACAGACGCATCATGTTGAGGCAGTGTGAAAGTAGTTAATTTACAGTGAATGATAAAGCTATTGAGGCTAGTGCTGAAGAACTTGTTGATGTTCTCATAATTCCACTAAATGACCATTTCTGTCTTGTCTCGGATAAATCTGGGAACATTATAGAGGAAATTGACTAATTTTCATTATGTAAATCTAGATCTAGGATACTAAAGTGAAGACGAACTGGATGGGTTACTAGTGAAAACTGCAAAAAGTGTTGTGAAATGAATCGGAGAGCGCTTGATGGATTTTAGTAGTAAGATAGCCATAAATAAAGGCTGGTCAGATGATAAGAAATATTGTGTAACAGATCAGAAACAGCAAAAATATTTCTTGCGTGTTTCTGATAAGGAGAAGTTAGATTCTAAAAAATTTGAATTTGATATGATGGAGAAAGTTGCTTTTCTTGGAGTTCCGATGTGTAAACCGATTAGCATAGAACTCTGCGATGACGAAGTACATTCTTTACACGAATGGATAGACGGGAAAGATGCTCGAGAAACCATTTTAACTTATTCGAAAGAACAACAATATACTTATGGAGTAGAAGCAGGAATAATCCTTCAAAAAATTCATTCACTCCCTGTTACAGAAGTTCGTGAAGATTGGGAGGTCTTTTATAATCGAAAAATTGATGACAAAATCTCCAAATACAAAGAATGTCCTGTTCAATATGAAAATGGTCAGATCTTTATTGATTTTTTAAATGCAAATCGTGAATTGTTAAAAGATAGACCTCAGGTTTTCCAACATGGAGATTATCATATTGGGAATTTCATGATTGGTGAAGATCGTAAAATTTATGTCATTGACTTTGATCGATTTGATCTTGGAGATCCTTGGGAGGAATTCAATCGTATTGTATGGTCTGCTCAAGTCTCTCCCTCTTTTGCGTCAGGTATGATAGATGGATATTTTGATCATAAGGTTCCGGATTTATTTTGGAAGCTTCTCGCTATCTACATTCTAAATAATATAGTTGGTGCTCTGCCATGGTCTGTTCCTTACGGAGTTGAAGAAATATCAGTAATGCAAAATCAAGCTAAGGAAATTTTAGAATGGTATGATGATATGAAGCAAATCATTCCTAGTTGGTACTTGAACAAGGAGACTGAATAATATAAACGTTGGAATATCAATTTTTGAAAAATCAAATTACGATTACTTGATAATCTTATTTCGAATTTAAATCGCTATAAATACTTGTACGGAATTTAATAGTTTAAGATCTTGAAACTTAGAATATTGTGAGGGGAAAAATTGCATGAAAGAATATATTTTAAGTTTGGAAAAAGAATTTTCTTTAATAGCAAATGGATTTAAAGAAGAAGAGAAGAGAGCACTTGTTGATTATAAATCAAACGACAATGCATATAATAAAGAATTAGCATTTTTAGCTTATAGATCCAATGTATATCAAGTTAGAATGTTTAGTGTATTTCTCTTTGGTTATTTATCATTAGATGAAGAAATCTTGAGATTTATGAGGGATGAAGTTTCAAAAGATGATAATTGGAGAGTTCAAGAAGTATTAGCAAAAGCATTTGATGAATTTTGTAAGCAAACAGGTTATGAAAAATCCCTTCCAATTATTGATGAATGGTTACAAAATAGTGATCCAAATGTTAGAAGAGCTGTTACAGAAGGTTTGAGAATATGGACGAGTAGACCATATTTCAAGGATAATCCTAGTGAAGCTGTTAGACGAATTGCAGCATTAAAAGAAGATTCCAGTGAATATGTTAGAAAATCAGTTGGCAATTCTTTGAGGGATATTAGCAAAAAATTTCCAGAGTTAATTAAAGAAGAACTTGATTGTTGGGACGTTAAGAGTAAAGAGATTCTACAAGTTTACAAATTGGCAAGTAAATTTATTAAATGATACCTATAAACTATAAAGTTGAAAAAATGGTAACTATAAAATATTTTCTTTCTATAGTATAATTTTAAACAACAACTCAGTCACTTTCGTTCTATAATATAGAAGTTTGCTATCACGACATTTTGAGGCAGTATCACTGCTTGTACGAGCTACGAAGTAGCATAGTAGAAACGGAAGGCCCACCATATTGAACTAATATAAGTATTAAAAATCCTGTAGACCAATGCAAATTTTGGAGGTGTAGATTATGGCTTCAAGTAAAGAGTATTTAGATTTCATTTTAGAACAACTATCTGAGTTGGAAGAAATAACATATAAAGCAATGATGGGTGAATATATTATTTATTATCGCGGGAAAATTGTTGGTGGGATTTATGATGATAGGTTTTTAGTGAAGCCTGTTAAATCTGCAATAGCATATATGCCAAATGCAAAATATGAGTTGCCGTATGATGGAGCAAAGGAAATGCTATTGGTAGATGATGTTGACAACAAAGAATTTTTAACCGGCTTATTCAATTCAATTTATGATGAGTTACCTGCACCAAAACCGAAGAAAAAGAAATAATCAAATTCGAATTTGTGGAGAGGATTTGAATGAAAAATGCCGTTATATATGTTCATGGTAAGGGTGGTAATGCAGAAGAAGCTAATCACTATAAACAATTTTTGATGACAGCTTTGAAATCATTGGATTTGATTACAAATCATTGAACCCGTGGGATGCTAAAATCGAGTTTATAAATTATTTGCGAAACAATAATAACAATAAATATTTTAAGAAGTGGGTTGTTGATGGAAATACTAGAGGTTATGGAAAACAGGAAAAATTATATTGAGTTGCTATTATTGGCAGATGAGCAGGAGGATATGATAGACCGTTATATTGATAAGGGTAAAATGTATGTACTTGATGATAATGGTATTAAATGTGAGTGTGTTGTAATCGATGTGGGAAATGGCGTACTTGAAATTAAGAATATTGCGACAGTGCCGGAATATCAAGGCAAAGGTTACGCGAAAGCCATGATTGATTTTATTATCACGAAATACAGAGAAGAGTATTCTACTCTGCAGGTAGGAACGGGCGATAGTCCAATGACGATTCCGTTTTATGAAAAGTGTGGGTTTGTGCGATCACATATCGCCCCGAACTTCTTTACAGACAATTATGACCATCCAATATATGAAGGTGGCATTCAGTTGGTAGACATGGTTTATTTGCGGAGATCTTTCTAAATCCCAGTTTGTCTAACTGAATATTAAACTGTTTAAGACACTTACTTATTTCGAAGACGGGAAATGCTAAGGATGTGGATATGTTTCCAATGACTGCGCATGTTGAGGCGGTAAGTTTGCTAGTCAAGGAGTAAAACGACGAAGATTAGCATTTACTTCCGCCCATGCGATAGCTGTCCGTGATTGACAAGTGCTAGCACGCAGACAGAACGGAGATAGCGAACCGCTGAGTGTGTCGCTCTGCTCGTAAAAGCTTAGAAACCTTTGAACGAAAGGGATAATGAAAGCCTTGATTGCAAGGCTTTTTGCTTTATGGTGGGTAAGTATCAGAGTGAGAAAATTTTTGGAATGAGTAGAAGTGATAGCTAGAAATTATCAGTTTCTATTTCCATTTACCCTGTGGGTACGTGTTTGTTTCCATTGACAAGGAGTTTGTGGGAATAGAAATGTACCCACCTTGTTTGAATCAAGTGAAGTGTAGTTGAAGGAAATCTGTTGAAAGCAATACTTCATTTTACCGAATAAGTAATAATTTAGGCAACTTCAAATCGATTAAAAAAAACTATTTTAAAGGTTAAGAGTAGACAAAAATTGTCCACTCTTTTTTGCAAACTCAATTTATCAATAAATGAAATGAGGGAATGTAAAATGAAATATTTTGAGGTTGAGTTAGAAAATCCTGATGAATTTTTAAAACTACAAACAGAAGATTTTGTGAAAGCTAATCGCTTGCTACTAAGGAAGATAATCCAGAGCGTTACAGTCTATGAAGAAAACTTCGTCATATCCTTTAAATCTGGCATCGAATTGGAAGTATGAGTCTCATTCCATAACTTTTATATTGAACATATCATCTTGTTGTGTTATACTATAAATTGATATAAACAAAGATGTAGGAGGAACCGAAACTATGACAGCCTCAATGCGTTTAAGATAAGCTGGCAATAAAAAAAGCAGAATCTATACCCGATGATAGGCTTTTTTGTTGTGCTTATTTATACGATATTGAGCATTCATTAGTTACGGTGAGGATATTGGTTATTTAACTATACCTTTATTTAACTATGTCTTTAATATGAATGTTTCCAAATTGTATGTATGCAGACCAAAAGCCACATTGTGGGGTTTGGCCTGCATTTTTTATTGCCTAGAATGCTATTCAAAATAGAAATTCAAGCAAAATAATATGCAGGAGATAATATAAATGGAAAAATACAACAATTGGAAACGAAAATTTTATGCAATATGGGCAGGGCAAGCAGTATCATTAATCACTAGTGCCATCCTGCAAATGGCGATTATTTTTTACCTTACAGAAAAAACAGGATCTGCGATGGTCTTGTCTATGGCTTCATTAGTAGGTTTTTTACCCTATGCGATTTTGGGACCTGCCATTGGTGTGCTAGTGGATCGTCATGATAGGAAGAAGATAATGATTGGTGCCGATTTAATTATCGCAGCAGCTGGTGCAGTGCTTGCTATTGTTGCATTCTGTATGGAGCTACCTGTCTGGATGATTATGATAGTATTGTTTATCCGTAGCATTGGAACAGCTTTTCATACCCCAGCACTCAATGCGGTTACACCACTTTTAGTACCAGAAGAACAGCTAACGAAATGCGCAGGCTATAGTCAGTCTTTGCAGTCTATAAGCTATATTGTTAGTCCGGCAGTTGCAGCACTCTTATACTCCGTTTGGGATTTAAATGCTATTATTGCCATCGACGTATTGGGTGCTGTGATTGCATCTATTACGGTAGCAATTGTACGTATACCTAAGCTGGGTAATCAAGTGCAAAGTTTAGAACCAAATTTCATAAGGGAGATGAAAGAAGGAGTTGTGGTTCTGAGACAAAACAAAGGATTGTTTGCCTTATTACTCTTAGGAACACTATATACTTTTGTTTATATGCCAATCAATGCACTATTTCCTTTAATAAGCATGGAACACTTTAATGGAACGCCTGTGCATATTTCTATTACGGAAATTTCCTTTGCATTTGGGATGCTAGCAGGAGGCTTATTATTAGGAAGATTAGGGGGCTTCGAAAAGCATGTATTACTAATAACAAGTTCATTTTTTATAATGGGGACCAGTTTAGCCGTTTCGGGAATACTTCCTCCAAATGGATTTGTAATATTCGTAGTTTGCTGTGCAATAATGGGGCTTTCGGTGCCATTTTATAGCGGTGTGCAAACAGCTCTTTTTCAGGAGAAAATTAAGCCTGAATATTTAGGACGTGTATTTTCTTTGATCGGAAGTATCATGTCACTTGCTATGCCAATTGGGTTAATTCTTTCTGGATTCTTTGCTGATAAAATCGGTGTAAATCATTGGTTTTTACTATCAGGTATTTTAATTATTGGCATTGCTATAGTTTGCCAAATGATAACTGAGGTTAGAAAATTAGATTTAAAATAAACAATATTGGAGGAATATTTATGTATCTTATTTTCATGTAACTCTTCCTGCTAAAATCGCAGGGTTTTCCCTGCATACAAGCAAATGAAAGCATGCGATTATAGACAGGAGGAAATGTTATGGAATTAATATTAAAAGCAAAAGACATTCGTGTGGAATTCAAAGGACGCGATGTTTTAGATATAAATGAATTAGAAGTATATGATTATGACCGTATTGGTTTAGTAGGAGCAAATGGTGCTGGAAAAAGCACTTTACTCAGGGTACTTTTAGGAGAATTAACTCCCCCAGGATGTAAAATGAATCGTCTGGGTGAACTTGCCTATATTCCCCAGTTGGACGAAGTAACTCTGCAGGAGGAAAAAGATTTTGCACTTGTAGGCAAGCTAGGTGTTGAGCAATTAAATATACAGACTATGAGCGGTGGTGAAGAAACAAGGCTTAAAATAGCACAGGCCTTATCGGCACAGGTTCATGGTATTTTAGCGGATGAACCTACGAGCCATTTAGACCGTGAAGGAATTGATTTTCTAATAGGACAGCTAAAATATTTTACAGGTGCACTGTTAGTTATTAGCCATGACCGCTATTTTCTTGATGAAATAGTAGATAAAATATGGGAACTGAAAGATGGCAAAATCACTGAGTATTGGGGAAACTATTCTGATTATCTTCGTCAGAAAGAGGAAGAACGTAAGAGCCAAGCTGCAGAATACGAACAATTTATTGCGGAACGTGCCCGATTGGAAAGGGCTGCGGAGGAAAAGCGAAAACAGGCTCGTAAAATAGAACAGAAGGCAAAAGGTTCTTCAAAGAAAAAAAGTACTGAAGACGGAGGGCGTTTAGCTCATCAAAAATCAATAGGAAGTAAGGAAAAAAAGATGTATAATGCTGCTAAAACCCTAGAGCACAGGATTGCGGCCTTAGGAAAAGTAGAAGCTCCGGAAGGCATTCGCAGAATTCGTTTCAGGCAAAGTAAAGCATTGGAGCTCCATAATCCATACCCTATAGTCGGTGCAGAAATTAATAAAGTATTTGGGGATAAGGCTCTGTTTGAAAATGCATCTTTTCAAATTCCGTTAGGAGCAAAAGTGGCGTTAACTGGTGGTAATGGAATCGGAAAAACAACTTTAATCCAAATGATCTTAAACCATGAAGAAGGAATTTCTATTTCGCCTAAGGCAAAAATAGGTTACTTTGCACAGAATGGTTACAAGTACAACAGTAATCAGAATGTTATGGAGTTTATGCAGAAGGATTGTGACTACAATATATCAGAAATTCGTTCAGTGCTAGCATCTATGGGGTTCAAACAGAACGATATTGGAAAAAGTTTATCTGTTTTAAGCGGTGGAGAAATTATAAAATTGTTGCTTGCTAAAATGCTCATGGGTAGATATAACATCCTAATAATGGATGAACCCAGTAACTTCCTTGACATACCAAGTTTAGAGGCTTTGGAAATACTAATGAAGGAGTACACCGGAACTATCGTGTTTATCACCCACGATAAACGATTACTCGAAAATGTAGCAGATGTAGTTTATGAAATTAGAGATAAGAAAATAAATCTGAAACATTAAATTTAAGGTAGTCGCTGGTCAGTATAGTCTGTTCTGGTTGGCGACTCCATTGTTAAAGAGTATAAAGACTTTAGATTTTATGAATATTAAAAATAGGAACAGTCAATTGAACTGCTCCTATTTTTCTGCTAAATATATTGTAGTTTTCTTATATGTATAATGATAGATTAGCGGATTCTCATCTACGGTACTTACTTCAAATATGAAGAAGTGATCGCGGTTATCTCTGGACTTTTCCTTATTGAGGACAAAGTAATTCTTACGTGAAGTCGCCATTGTTTTTAGGATATCATCAGTTAGGAAGGTCAATGGAATATTCATGTTAGAGTAGCGGTAGAAGTCACGTTCAAAATCTTGGTAGCTCTCGCTATAATAGTCCATTTGTAGGTGATTACGCTGAAACTCAAGCTGATTCATAGAGCACCTCCTCGACAAGTTCAATACTAATAATGTCTTTTAATTTCAAATTGATGTGACCTGTTGTAGTTTTTATCAAAATGAAATCTTTGGTCAGACTTGGTATTGTTCCAGTGTAGGAAACACGCTTGTTTTTTTCAATCACTTGAATGCGTGTGCGTAGCTGCCCGGCGTATACTTGACTGAGGAGTAATAATTTCTTCTCTAGTGATAAGTCAGACATGTACGTTACTTTGTTTGTATCATCAGAGAGTGCTGATGCATGTTCAGATAGGAAAAAGCCCATCCATTTTTGCATCTTTGTATCCTGGTACTCTCTTGCTGATTGAAATGGTAAATATGAACGGTCAATCATATCAAATCCTTTCTATGCAGAGGCAAGGGTATTTTTATCAAATTGAATCGTAAAACCTTGAATTCCCCCACCTGTGTAACATTCTTTAAAGCGATTGATTACCTCAGTATAGATTATCACAGATGAGCTTGTTGGCTTAATGCTAAATGTAAATTCCAATGGTAATCGGTTTTCAGATTTAGCATGTACTAGTCGTATCGATATTTCAGTTGTTTTGAGTTTTCTCTGACGAAGTTTTGAAGTTGCTGTTTCAACGATTCCATGTAAAAATCTTTCAAGCATTTCAATATCATTACATCCTTTGCTACGGATTTCTGAAAATTGTACTGTATTTTTTTCTTGTTTCATTTTAATCCCTCCAATCCACCCGCGGAATGACCACCGATAAGTTTACTGCGTTCAATATTTCTGGAACCTTCAGTTAGGACGGTTCCTTTTTGTATGGCTAAAAAACCAAACTGTTCTCTGACAACATCAATAGCTGTCTGAAGTCTATTATCTTTTTCAATTTGTTCTACATCATCAAAGAGTGATAGTAGAGTATAGCTTTCATCTACGAAGCCACTATAAGATACACCAATTTGTCTCACTGCACCAGAGGTGTATTTTTTCGGAATAATACAAGTACATAACTCACCATTGTTTTGGGGAGATTTGCGGGTTCAATTTTATTCTGAGCATTTATAGATTTTTTCATCTCAGTCCTAGAATAGCCAATATGAATAGAAACGACAGTAGTCAATACTAGGGCTACTGTTCCGTTCCACAGTATCATTTAAAAATCATTTTCACACCCTTTCGTCTATTAGTATAGAAGAAAGCTCTCAGCACATGTGGAGTGTATAGCGTTGATACAAAGAGTCAAATCATGAAAAATCCTTCATTTGAAATGATTGTATAAACAGTTGGAATTTAAGGAGAGAAAAATGATTTTAGAAACGGAAAGATTGATTCTTCGCCCATGGGAAGAAAAAGACGCCAATGATTTATTTCAATATGCCAGTAATCCCGAGGTGGGTCCGATTGCAGGTTGGCCAGTACATACAAGCGTTGAAAATAGTAGGGAGATTATAAAAAGTTATCTTTCAGCACCTGAGACATACGCCATTGTTTTAAAAGAAACGATGCAGCCAGTGGGTAGCATAGGACTGATGATTGGCTCTGCAAGTGATAAAGGGATTCCGGATACTGAGGCGGAGATTGGTTACTGGATAGGAGTTCCCTATTGGGGTCAAGGCCTGATACCAGAAGCAGTTCGTGAGATGATGAGACATGGATTTGATGACCTGAATCTGGAGAAATTATGGTGCGGTTATTTTGACGGCAATACAAAGTCACGGAGGGTTCAGGAAAAATGTGGGTTCCGTTATCATCATACAAAAGAGAACGTTCCGTGTGCATTGGAAGGTGTTCTTCGTACAGAACATATAACCTGTCTCTCAAAGGAAGAGTGGATTTCGTTTAAGTAAATCACTGTTTGTGCGAGGTAATACCTTTTAACGATTACCTTATGATATTGTTAAAAGCTTTATAGACATGTTTCCACATACAGACAGCTTCACTTGATAGACTCAGCGATCAGTCGTTTCATGTCGAGGCAGTATCACTGCTTGTAAGATCTGAAAAATAAATTTGTGTAGCGCTCGCTGTAAAGTTTAAATGGAGGGTTATCGATGGTTATATTGGAATTTTATCAAGGTGATTATCAAAAGGATTTAGTCACGTTTGACTCTTTAGAAGAGGGGAGAGCGTTTGTAGCTCAAATCCCTGGGTATACTTTAGAAACAGAAGATGGGTTTGAAGTGGAGTATGTGAACCCAAAATACTTGTCGGATTATATGGAAATTGTCTTTAATGGAAATATTGTCCCTTTATCTAGATTTTTGTTTAATTCTGAAGAAAATGTGGACATTATTTGGAAAGAAATTTCGAATCTATCCGTTAAAAACGATAAAGTGATCGAAGGATATTCAAAAATCGACGCGTATGTCGTTAACAACGATGAAGTGAAAGCCTATGTCGAAGCAAGAGAAGCGAACTATCGCAAGGCAAAAGACTTCTTAGAACGCTGTGGATATGAAGCCGACAGAAGCTTTTTCGGAAGCGAAGACGGCGAAGCGATTCTCTACAGAAAACGTGGCGCTGAAGATTGGCACTTCTTGTGTCACTTAGACCCGCTGTTTGTAGAGATTGAAGATGTAGAAGGATATGTCAAAGAAGAGATTCAACCGTTAAACTAAAGAACGTTGCGAAGGCGTGGCGTGAGTTATATTTAAAAAGACTTCTATTTTGCTAGATGGTGGAATTAAGGAGAAATTTATGACCTTAAAACAAATTAAATTTAATCCTTTTAAACACTGGGAAATCATCAGCAACTTGTATAAGCAGTCCTTCACAAAGGAGGAGCGAATTCCCTTTTTTGGACTCTGGCTCTTATCATTGAGAAAAACGACTTTACATTGTGCCCTTGTCTCATTCGTGAATTAGGTAGGCGTTGACTTTGCTGTTATGAGACAAACAGGGCAACTAGTTCCATTCGACTATCAGGATATCTTTGACTCTTTTTCTTTTGGACTCGGAGATGTATCGATTCGTCCTATAAATCAATAGAATATACCTTACCAAAATTGTACTGAACTGAAATTGTTATCTAATTGAGTAAAGAACAAAAATTTTGTTCTATAATATAGATATTTTCTAGTACAACATGTGGAGACGGTATCACTGCTTGTACGAGCCTAGAAAATATGTAGAGGGAAAAGCCTTGATTGCAGGGCTTTTTATTGTAAGTCATTTTTATTTTTAGTTGAATACTTTTTCTTTTATATGTTAGAATGTATATACAAAATGTATTTACAAAAGGAGTTTTTAGTATGGCAAAGACACAAGCGGTAAATTTTCGAGCAGATTCGGTATTTTACCAAAAAACGAAAGACATCTTAGCAGACGAAAAAATTACGGTATCAGATGTTCTCAATGCAGCACTTAGAAAAATTGCCAATAGGACAGTTGATGCAAGAGAATTTGTTTCTAGTGATGTGCAGGATACGCAGTATCAAGTGGCTTTTGAGGATTTAAAGAAGGAAATTTTAATCGGGCATCAGGAAATTGCGCAAGGTAAAGTCACTTCTGTAGCAGATGTGAGAAAGGAATTTGGTCTTGACTAAGTTGAAACGCTATCAGGTTTTTCTTGCGGATCGAGCTAAGCAGGATATACGAGAAATTCACGACTATATCGTTATGAATTTTTATAGCCAACAATCTGCGGATGGGAAAGTCGATTTGATATTGACTGCTCTTGAAACCTTAGAAATATTTCCAGAAGCATGTCCACTTGTGTCTAGTAGAGGTTACGGTGAAATGACTGACGATGGGAAAACCTATCGTTATATGCCAATAGAGAACTATCTCGCATTTTATTATATTGAGAATCATACAGTATTTGTTGCTCGTATTCTAAGTGCAAAACAAGATTGGGTGAAGATTTTCTATAAGTAGATTTAAGAGTCGGATGGACATAGACTTTCAAGACAAGTATGGTATTGGCAATATGAGACATTTGGAAGGGTATCAAATATGAAATTTCATGAATTTGGTGATAAAAATTTGCCTCCCATTTTATTGATACACGGTGGCGGAAGTTCATGGTGGAATTATCTTAGACAAGCTCGTCTCCTGTCTCATAATTACCATGTCATTTTACCAACACTCAATGGTCATGGTGAAGAATACAAACTTGATTATGTTTCTACTGAAGATTCTGCTTTGGAGATTCTAGACTATATCAAATCAAACTGTGGTGGGAAATTGTTTGCGATTGGTGGTGTTTCACTTGGTGGTCAAATTTCCATGGAGCTTTTGTCTTTAGACAGTGAAATTGCTGAGAAGGCCATCATAGATGGAAGCCTCTGTATTCCTCAACCAAGGTTAGCTAAAATCAGCATCTTTCTAGTGTCTCTATTTGGTAAACTGATGTTCAATAAATTCTCTTGCAAACTTCAGTTAAGCATGATGAACAAACTCTATCCTAAACTGGCTTATCCAGAGGAAATAAAAGCTTATTATTTGGAGGATCTGCCAAGGACGCTTGTCAAAACAATGGTGACCATTTACAAAAACTATATGGGGCGTTACAAGCTGAAGGATACGATTTCTGCTAGCAAAGCTCAGGTTTTGTATATCTATGGTGAAAAAGAATTAAACTGTGTGAAAGTATCGGCGAAATTATTTCAGCAGCTACATCCAAATACGATTTTGTATGAAGTAAAGGGCTATAATCACGGCTATTTATCAGCTTACCTGCCTCAAGAGTGGGTTGATTTGGTGATACCATTTTTAAAGAGTGATTCATTTATAGTAAACTGAACCAAAAATAGTACATAATCTTCAACACGTTATAAAAACCTTGAAATCAGTATGTTTCAAGGTTTTAAGTACTCTTACGGATAGCATTGGGAACATCTAACTTTCTTGAGGAGTAAAGTTTGTTTCTCAATATAGTAATCGTTAAATTGTGTCAAAGCGTTATATGATATGATAATTCCAAATAGTCCTTTGGGCTTTTTATGGCATTGTGATATTCTCTAAGAATACGAGATTGCTTCAATAATTTACAAAGTTATGTGGATTTCTCATAGCTTTTTTACTTTCTTCCTTGACAATTGAGCAAGTGTTCAACTATAATGATAATAGTTGAGTGGTTGTTCAACTGAATCATCGATTATTGAGGTATGAGATGTAATTTTTCTTCTCTATCACCAGTAATGCAAGCTTTATTAGCTGGCTTATTCAACTGGTTTTGTACCCTTATCGGTGCTAGTTTGGTCTTTTTTGTCAAAACCATTCATCAAAAATTCATGGATATGATGATGGGCTTGGCAGCGGGCATTATGACGGCAGCGGCAGTCTGGCCTTTGCTTGTCCCTTCTTTGGACTATAGCCAGTCAATAGCTGCGAACAGATTTTACTGGTTGACGACGGCTGTTGGTTCTATTGTCGGGGGCTTATTTATCCGCTTTATTAATTATTTGGTTCCCGACCTGCATTTGAATCATCAGATGAGTGATAAGGAAGGGATTTTGAATCCCAAAAGACCCTTATCAAAGACCATGCTGCTTTATCTGGTGGTAGTGTTTCATAATATACTAGAGGGCTTAGCAGTTGGTGTGGCATTTGCTAGTGTGGCAAATCTCGCAACTAGACTTTCCTTTACGTGAATGAGTGCCCTTGGATTGGCCTTGGGAATTGGCATCCAAAATATTCGAGAAGGCTCTGCCTTGTCCTTGCCACTACGGGTAGAAGGGCGAAGTAGGAAATCAGCTTTCTACTATGGCGCCATGTCAGCGATTGTTGAGTCGATTGCAGCTGTTTTAGGGGCCTATGCTGTTATGTCTATGACCCAGCTACTACCTTATGCTCTCTTATTTGCGGCGGGAGCCATGATTTATGTTGCAGTGGAAGAACTTGTGCCAGGTGCTCAAGAGCACAAGAATACCGATATTGCGACAGGTGGGGTTATGGCCGGATTTCTAATCATGATGTTACTTGATACAACTTTAGTATAGGAGGAATAGAAAATATGTCACAGTGTTTAACAGCTTGTAATCCAGATTTAATTCAAGGGGTCCATGAGACGGAGTTTGATACCGTTACATTGCTAAATATGTCCAATTTTTTTAAGGCGATTTCTGACCCAACTCGTTTGCGGATTTTACAAGCAGTACGGCAAAATCCAATTTGTGTCGGAGACTTAGCGATTGCGTTACAGATGACCAAGTCTGCTATTTCTCACCAACTACGCTATCTGAGGGACTGCCAATTGGTCAAGGGGGAGAAAAAAGGAAGGATGACCTATTATGAACTTGCGGACGATCATGTCGCAGCAGTCTTGTCTTTGACACTGAAACATTTGAAAGAGGAAAAACATGAAGAAAGAGTATGAACTTCGAGGAATTGACTGTGGCAATTGTGCTGCTAAGATTGAACGTGCTGTCAATCAATTGGAGCAGGTAGAATCTGCCACTGTCAATCTGATAGCTCAAAAGCTGATTTTGGAAACAAAAAGCGAAGATGGGATAGATAAGGAAATTATTGACTTGGTGGATGCTATTGAACCTGGAATCGAAGTTATCAGTGAGAAAAAGGAAGAGGCACTTCCAGAAAAACGAGATTGGGCGAAAGAGCTGCTACTTGCTGTTATGATTCTATTTGCCTTCGGCTTTTTCCTGCCAGAGGAGTATTTCTGGATTCGTCTGGTCTATTATCTGACCCTATATATCATTATCGGCCATAAGGTTCTTATCAAGATGGTTCAAAATATTCAACGTGGTAATCTTTTTGATGAAAACTTTTTGATGAGTATCGCGACCTTAGGAGCCTTTCTCTTGGGAGAATTTCCAGAGGCAGTAGCCGTCATGCTTTTTTATCAGATTGGGGAGTATTTCCAAGATAAGGCCACCTCTCAATCTCGTCAGTCCATTGCACGATTGATGGATATTCGGTCGGATAAGGCTTGGAGACTAGAGGGGGGAGAAACCGTTCAAGTAGACCCTGAAACAGTAAGGGTTGCGGACCATATTTTAGTTAAGCCTGGGGAGAAGGTGCCCCTAGATGGTCTGGTCAGAGAAGGTCGTTCTATTCTGGATACGTCAGCCTTGACAGGAGAATCACTGCCTAGGGAAATTGGCGTTGGTGAGGACATTACAAGTGGTGTGATCAATTTGACTAGTCCATTGGTAATTGAAGTGAGTAAGACTTTTTCGCAATCAACGGTCAACAAAATTTTGGAATTAGTTGAAAATGCAAGCAATAAAAAAGCGGAGACGGAACGGATGATCACACGTTTTTCGCGTGTGTATACACCAGTGGTTGTCGGAATCGCTTTTCTGCTTGCAAGCCTGCCTCCCTTGCTTGGTTTAGGGGAGTGGTCGACTTGGCTTTATCGGGCACTTACCTTTTTAGTCATTTCTTGCCCTTGTGCTCTTGCGGTTTCGGTACCAATGAGTTTCTTTGGCGGGCTAGGGGGAGCATCTAAATTAGGTGTCTTAGTGAAAGGTGGGAATTATTTAGAGGCTCTTGCCAAGTTGGATACGGTCGTATTTGATAAGACGGGGACAATTACAAAAGGTATCTTTGCGGTGGATACCGTTGTCAACGCAGAAGGTGTCGAGGATGATATTCTGTACCTCGCTGCCCATCTGGAAAGCTATTCCAATCATCCAATCGCAAACTCTATTCGAACAGCCTATGGACAGGAAGTGGACGAGAATAGGGTGAGTCAGATTACCGAGCTACCAGGGCAGGGCATGTCCGGTAGGGTAGATGGCAGACAGCTCTATCTTGGGAATGCTAGATTAATGGAAGTTCAAGGGATTGCTTATCCAGCTATTGACAGCACAGGAACAGTTCTCTATTTGGCAGAGGACAGTCATTTTCTAGGCTATTTCCTTATCACAGACCAAGTGAAGGAGACGAGCATCGAGGCCTTGAAGGATTTACAGGCAGTCGGAATTAAAAAGACGGTTCTCCTTTCAGGCGATCGTCAGGCAGTGGTTGATGAATTTGCACAGCAATTTGCCTTTAATGATGCATTTGGAGATTGCTTGCCTCAGGATAAGGTGAGTACATTTGAGGAAATTCTGACTCAGTCTCAGCAGGCTGTTGCCTTTGTTGGAGATGGGGTGAATGATGCACCGGTTCTTGCTAGGGCAGATGTTGGTATTGCTATGGGAGGGCTAGGTTCGGACGCAGCCATTGAATCAGCAGATGTTGTACTGATGGATGATGACCTTGGAAAACTTCCTCAAGTCATTCGACTGGCAAAAAAGACAGTCAGAATAGCCCAACAAAACATGACCTTGGCTATTGTAGTTAAACTAATTTTCTTGGTTCTAAGTGGATTGGGAATTTCTAATATGTGGGAGGCCATCTTTGCAGATGTTGGTGTAACGCTACTAGCAGTATGGAATGCATTGAGGGTCTTGAGGATAGATACCTCCACTTTGTCAAAGTAAGTGAACTGATGTTAGTATGATTTTATGGACACGTTTTGGTAGAATAGTATCTAACCAAAGGAGATGTCCAAATGAGCCAAAAATATACCAAAGAGTTCAAGGAAACTAGTGTTCAATTACATGAAGCAGGACACGTGGAGTGTGTAGCTTTGCTTCTACGAGCTGATTAAACAAGGATTTAGCAAGTGAAAGTCCTAAAGTAAGGAGTCTAAACATGAAATTCCATGAATTTGGGGATAAGAATTTGCCTTCTATCTTACTGATACATGGTGGTGGCAGTTCTTGGTGGAATTATCTTCGTCAAGCACGAATCTTGTCAGAAGAATACCGTGTTATTCTACCCACTTTGAATGGCCACGGCGAGGAATATCAACTTGATTATGTTTCTACTGAAGATTCTGCTTTGGAGATTCTAGACTATATCAAAGCAAACTGTGGTGGGAAATTGTTAGCAATCGGTGGTGTTTCACTTGGTGGTCAAATTGCCATGGAGCTTTTGTCTTTAGACAGTGAAATTGCTGAGAAGGCCATCATAGACGGAAGCCTCTGTATTCCTCAACCAAGGTTAGCTAAAATCAGCATCTTTCTAGTGTCTCTATTTGGTAAATTGATGTTCAATAAATTCTCTTGTAAACTTCAGTTAAGCATGATGAACAAACTCTATCCTAAACTGGCTTATCCAGAGGAAATAAAAGCTTATTATTTGGAGGATCTGCCAAGGACGCCTGTCAAAACAATGGTGACCATTTACAAAGACTATATGGGGCGTTACAAACTGAAAGATAGGATTTCTGCTAGCAAAGCTCAGGTTTTGTATATCTATGGTGAAAAAGAATTAAACTGTGTGAAAGCATCGGCGAAATTATTTCAGCAGCTACATCCAAATACGATTTTGTATGAAGCAAAGGGCTATCATCATGGCTATTTATCAGCTTATCTGCCTCAAGATTGGGTTGATTTGGTTGAGCCTTTTTTAAAGAAGAAATAAGGAAAAATAAAGATGAATAGAATAGTAGACGATCAGATAACGCTTATTCCTTATTATAGAAATGATGACATCTCCCTTCTTTGGTATCAAGATAGTGAGGTTTGCAAACAAGTAGATAATACTGATCAGATTTACAATCTAACAAAACTTCATAAAATGTATGATTACCTAACTTCACATGGTTCTTGCTATTATATCCAATATGAAGGAGTGTTAGTTGGAGATGTGACACTCCTATATAACTCGGAACTTTCTATAGTTATCAGCAAAGAGTATCAGAATTTACAGATCGGAAGACGATGTGTTTCTGAAATGATACATCTGGCGAAAGAACAAAAAATGGTAAAGGTCTCTGCACAAATATATCCTTTTAATACTCAAAGTCAAAGAATGTTTTTGGCTTTGGGATTTCAGAAAGTAGATGAAGAGTGGTATGAATATAAGTTGATATAGAACAGTTGTATATTTCCATATATATTGGCTCTTTGTCAACTGTAGTGGGTTGAATAAAAGCTAACACCTGGAGAGGGCTATCGTTGTCCTCTCCATTTTTATATTCAGAGCGATAAAAATTCGTTTTTTAAAGTTGTCAAAGTTCCGAAAACCAAAGGCATTATGCTTGATAAGTTTAATGAGATTATTCGTTGCTTCCAATTTGGCGTTGGAATAGTGTAACTGAAGGGCGCTAGCCTTCAAATTTTCCTCCCAAAATGTGTCCAAAATATTGACAGAATTCCACTATCACTAAACGTTGAGGCAGTAAGTTTATTAGAAAAGTGTAACTAATCCTCAAAAGGTTCACTGAACCTTTTGAGTCCGCTCATGCGACAAGGTGAGGCCTAAGGTCGAGAAGGTGCCCTGGGGTATAGGAGTCGTAGAGTAAGGAGTTTATAACGAAACGATACGGTAACAGCGAACCGACGAGTGTGTAGGATTGCTTATAAAAGAGTAAAAACCTTGTAACGAAGCAATAATGAAAAGCCTTGATTGCGAGGCTTTTTTTGCGTTTTTGTGATAGAATATGCCTAGTTATAAATCGAGAGCAATTAGAAGCAGTAAAATATTTTATACATAAAATAATCAAGATAAGGAAGATAAATGACAGAAATTGAAAAAAAGAATTTAAAAAATTATCTTTATTTTACATTTGGAATTACTTATATAGCTTGGGGGCTTCTTGCCATATTTACACAATCTTATATTTTGGGATTAGAAACGTTTATAGGGAGAATCTTACATATAGTTGGTGCACTCGGACCAGCTATTGCAAATGGGTTTTATTTGAAAAGTAACAATATAAAATTTAAACATTTTGTATTCAATAAGAGAGAAAATAGTAGTAGTTATTTCATTATTCATATGATAGCAATTTTGATACTATTTTCTGTATCTTCTCGAGAATTAAATGGAGTATCAATTTATCTAATGCCACTATTCTTTATTCAATTAATTTTTTTTGGTGGTGGACATGAAGAATTAGGATGGAGAGGTATATTACAACCGTTACTTGATAAAAAATATACTTATTGGCAATCTAATTTGATTGTAGGATCAATTTGGGGAATTTGGCATCTGCCTTTATGGTTTATAGTTGGAGAAAGTCATCAAGGATTTCCTTTTATTTTATTTTTTATATATACATTATTTTTAAGTTTTGTTTTAGGGCTTCTTTATCGTCAAACGAAATCTGTGGGGTACTGTATATTATTTCATGCGTTCGCAAATTTGTTAAATCTCTATTTTGTGTTAAAAATAAATGTTATTTTTATTATCATTTTTATTGGTTATTTAATTTATACTATATTGGCGAGTAATAGAATTAGTAAGGAAAAGCAGGTAGAAACATTGTAAAAGACCCACAGGAAGTTTTCTGGGATGGATATCATTCGTATCTTTCGGATTCCGAGTTGAGTTATCCCTATGAAGGTTCAAAGACATTAATGCATGTATTCGACAGATTTGGGGATTCGGATTTAATTACGGAACTACTGGATGGTATGTATGAGGAACTGCCAACATCTAAACCTAGAATAAAATAATTAAATTGGAATTTAAGGAGAACAAAATGATTTTAGAAACGGAAAGATTGATTCTTCGCCCATGGGAGGAAAGAGACGCCCATGATTTATTTCAATATGCCAGTAATCCAGAAGTTGGTCCGATTGCAGGTTGGCCAGTACATACCAGTGTTGAAAACAGTAGGGAGATTATAAAAAATTATTTTTCAGCACCTGAGATATATGCCATTGTTTTAAAAGAAACGATGCAGCCAGTGGGTAGCATAGGATTGATGATTGGCTCTGCAAGTGATAAAGGGATTCCGGATACTGAGGCGGAGATTGGCTACTGGATTGGAGTTCCCTATTGGGGTCAGGGGCTTATACCAGAAGCAGTTCGTGAGATAATGAGACATGGATTTGATGACTTGAGTCTGGAGAAATTGTGGTGCGGTTATTTTGACGGCAATACAAAGTCACGGAGGGTTCAGGAAAAATGTGGGTTCCGTTATCATCATACAAAAGAGAACGTTCCGTGTGCATTGGAAGGTGTTCTTCGTACAGAACATATAACCTGTCTCTCAAAGGAAGAGTGGATTTCGTTTAAGTAAATCACTGTTTGTGCGAGGTAATACCTTTTAACGATTACCTTATGATATTGTTAAAAGCTTTATAGACATGTTTCCACATACAGACAGCTTCACTTGATAGACTCAGCGATCAGTCGTTTCATGTCGAGGCAGTATCACTGCTTGTAAGATCTGAAAAATAAATTTGCGTAGCGTTGCAAAGTTAAAATGGAGGGTTATCGATGGTTATCTTGGAATTGTATCAAGGTGATTATCAAAAGGATTTAGTCACGTTTGACTCTTTAGAAGAGGGAAGAGTCTTTGTAGCTCAACTCCCTGGGTATACTTTAGAAACAGAAGATGGGTTTGAAGTGGAGTATGTGAACCCAAAATACTTGCCGGATTATATGGAAATTGTTTTCAATGGAAATATTGTCCCTTTATCTAGATTTTCGTTTAATTATGAAGAAAATGTGGACATTATTTGGAAAGAAATTTCGAATCTATCCGTTAAAAACGATAAAGTGATCGAAGGATATTCAAAAATCGACGCATATGTCGTTAACAACGATGAAGTGAAAGCCTATGTCGAAGCAAGAGAAGCGAACTATCGCAAGGCAAAAGACTTCTTAGAACGCTGTGGATATGAAACCGACAGAAGCTTTTTCGGAAGCGAAGACGGCGAAGCGATTCTCTACAGAAAACGTGGCGCTGAAGATTGGCACTTCTTGTGTCACTTAGACCCGCTGTTTGTAGAGATTGAAGATGTAGAAGGATATGTCAAAGAAGAGATTCAATCGTTAAACTAAAGAACGTTGCGAAGGCGTGACGTGAGTTATATTTAAAAAGACTTCTATTTTGCTAGATGGTGGAATTAAGGAGAAATTTTTGACCTTAAAACAAATTAAATTTAATCCTTTTAAACACTGGGGAATCATCAGCGACTTGTATAAGCAGTCCTTCCCAAAGGAGGAGCGAATTCCCTTCTTTGGACTTGGCTCTTATCATTGAGAAAAATGGATTTACACTGTGTCCCTATCTCATTCGTGAATTAGGCGTTGACTTTGCTCTTATGAGCCAGACAGGGCAACTAATTCCATTCGACTATCAGGATATCTTTGACAATTTCTCTTTTGGACTTGGAGATGTATCGATTCGTCCGATAAATTAATAAAACGTACCTTACCAAAATTGTACTGAACTAAAAATATTATCTAATTGAGAAAAGAACAAAAGTTTTGGTCTATAATATAGATATTTTCTAGTATCGCATGTGGAGGCAGTCTCACTGCTTGTACGAGCCTAGAAAATATGTAGAAGGAAAAGCCTTGGTGACAGGGCTTTTTGTCATATAGTGGGGAAGTATCATAGTGTGAACTAGTCTTTAGTAGCTGAATTTTCAGTTTAGGTAAAATAGAACTTATTGAAATAGTTATGTGGATTATTTCATTACTTCTTTAATCATTTTAAAATCTTTAAATTAAGATTTGGAGAATTTAAATAATATTTGCATTTGAAAATGAAATGATTAATAAAACAGCTTCCGATAAGATATTTGACATTATTAGTTTCGTGCACTACAATAGAAGTTACATACCGATGGTATGATAGAAAGGGACTATAATGGCAAGGAATAGAAACTCACATGAAACTAGAAAAAAAATACTAGAGGTCTCTAAAAATCTATTTTTAGAAAAAGGATTTGATAATACTTCAATACAAGATATCATAGATGGCTTAGGTGGATTAACAAAAGGTGTTATCTATCATCATTTTGAGTCCAAATATGATATACTGCAAACGATCATTAGCGAAAATAATCAAGAAATTTTAAATTATAATTGGAGAGGAAATACTGGATTAGAAAAGATACAAAATTCTTTGATGGACTCTTTCTCTAATTTTGAACACCAAAGGCTCGTTTACTCTGCCTCAATCATGCTAAGAAGTCCACGTTTGTTAGGAGAGCAGTATCTAGGTCTATTTTCTGATTTTTTACCCGAAATTAGAGAAAAAGTTTACGAAGGAGTTGAAGATGGGTCTATTAAAACAGAATATCCAGAAGAGCTAGCAGATTTAATTGTTTTAACACTAAATATTTGGATTGGTTTTCAAATTTCCGTTTTTTCATTAGTAGAATTAAAGCGCAAAATGAATTTCATTAAACTTACTTTTGAAGGTCTAGGGGTACAGTTAATTTCTGATGAAATGATGGAGGTGATTTTCAACTTATTCGATCACTTAAAAAAATAGTAAATAAGTCGTCGCATGACATTCTTGTTAATACTCATTTCTATTTATGTATTATCAATTGAATAAATTATCTTACATAATTTATAATTAAAAAATAACATACTTTAAGTGTGTTATTAAAAATCTATTATACATACCGTAGGTATGTTTGTTTTTAGTATAGACATACCGATAGTATGTATAGTGACATTTTCTGAAGAATAAACTTATTTTTAAATATTTGTCGAGATTAGTCTGAATAGTTTATTCTTTATTTACGCTTTGGAGGAAATAATCTATGTTGTCGCTTATTAAAATTGAATTAAATAAAGTTTCTAAATCTAAATTATTTTTAGCTTGGTTGTGTACTATATTTATAGTGTTAGGTATTACAGCAATCATTATTATGGGTTTAGGTACTGACAATAAACTAGGAGAATTCACTGGACAGGATTCTAATGTTATTAGAGTTACTGGTAAATGGGAAGGTTGGGCAATTGTAGCTTCATTATTTTCATCTTTATTTACAAAAGCAGCATTTTTGATTTTCGAATCTTATTTATTATCTACGATTATTATTGATGAATTTAAACGAAGAACAATTTTTCAGTTGTTTTCTTACCCTATTTCTAAAATAAAGTTACTTTGGGGAAAAATTCTTTCAGTCATTCTAATAGCATTTATTGCCCATTTTTCTGCACATTTAGTGATTCAATTATTCATTAGATTCCTGGCTGTTGTAACTGAATCTAGTTATATCCCTCTAGCTAGTCAATTAATTAACTTAGCTGGAATAACGTTTGGAACAGTACTAATAGGCTTACTACCATTTGTTTTAGGTATGATTAAGCATTCGACAGCTATAACAATGCTTACTGGACTTGGTTTAGCAGCATTACTTTCGAATGCCAGTCCAGGAAGTTTATCTAATAATATTGCTGATAACCTATTCTTTTTGATATTTGCATGTTTCATAAGTTTAATGATTACTTCTTTTTCAATCTCTAGTATTTCAAGACAAGATATTAGTATCAAGTAGCATACCTGAGTTTAATTGAAGGAAAGTGATAATTCCTTGATGATTTCTATAAAAAAGAGACTGTATAAGTTGGTAGTTATGCACCGGAAGAAAAATTCTAGCATTTAAAGCTAGATATAGAAAGAGAGATAGAAATGAGAAATATCGTTGAAATAAAAGAAGTTTTTAAAACAATTGATAAAGAAGAAATTTTAAGTGGTATCAACCTTCAAATTGCTGAAGGAGAAATCTATGGTTTTTTAGGACCGAATGGTGCTGGAAAAACAACGTTAATGAAATGTATGTTATCCCTATCAACAATTACATCAGGTAGTATTGAAATTTTTGGGAAAAATCTACAAGAACACAGAGAAGAAATCCTAAGTCAGATTGGAAGTATTATTGAATCACCAATTTTTTATGATAATTGCACTGCAAAAGAAATCTTGGAAATTCACGCTCAGTATATGGGAAAAAATATTATTGAATCAGATATAATAAGAGCCTTAAGTATGGTCGGATTAAAAAATACGACTAAAAAAGTAAAAGAGTTTTCGTTAGGAATGAGGCAAAGGCTTGGTTTAGCTCGTGCCTTTCTAACAAAACCTAAATTGTTAATTTTAGATGAGCCAATCAATGGTTTAGATCCAATAGGGATTCAAGAAATTCGAAATCTTTTGTTGTCGCTTTCTAAGGAGCATGGAATTACTATTCTAATATCGAGTCATATATTATCGGAAATTTCACAGATAGCAGATAAAATTGGCTTTATCAAAAATGGAGAAATTGTAGAACAGGTTTCTATGAAAGAGATTAGGAGAGAGAATATTGACTTAGAAGAATATTTTATGTCACATTTTCTAAATGAAATTAAGAATTATGAGGTAGATTAAGGATGAAACAATTGATAAAGAACCATCAGAAGGCTTTTTATGCTTTCATGATATTTAATATACTGGTCCCTTTAACTAACGTTGCTTTTGCTTATTCTATTAAAGGTATTATTGATAGTGGCATGTCCCAAAATAAAGAAGCCTTAACTCAAGCGGTACTAGTAGGAGCTACTGTTATTTTCATCTATGCAGCACTCAACTTTATATCTCTTCGATTGAGAAATAAACTTGTTAGGCAAATCATGTCAAGATACAAAAACAAGGTGTTCCAATCTATTTTAGATAGGGATTATAGAGACTTTTCTAAAGAAAAATCAGGGAAATTTATTTCCGTATTAACCGAAAATATGAAGAAAATTGAGCAAGATTATCTATACCAGTATTTTAATATTTCAAAAAACCTTTCCTTAATGATTTTTTCACTTCTAGCTATGTTTATAGGTAATTGGTTTTTGACCTTATTAGTTATCATTGCTAGCATTATTCCAATGATGATTTCAGGATTTATTGGACAAAAATCAGCCTCTTTACAAAATAGAGCTATGGTTGCCGATCAGAAGTATTTAGCTAAGGTTAAAGATATTTTAGCAGGATTTCTTGTTATTAAAAGTTTTAATGTGAAAGATGCTATCTGTGAGGATTATAGTCATGAAAGTGAAAAATTTGATGAAATAAATTTTATAAAAGGGAAATTTGACGTTTTAGCTAATGTTATTTCACAGCTTTCAGGGATGATTGTTTTTTTGGTAGCCTTTGGTGGAGGGATGTATCTCGTATTTAATAGCTCTACCACAATTGGGAGTGTAACAGCTATTGTTCAACTGGTCAATTTTGTAGTAATGCCACTGAATGAAGTTGGAATGGGAATAAGTAAATTTCGTGAAGGTCAGGCAACACTAGATGCATTTGAGGTAAAAGATGTAACTGAGCTTCAGACTGGTGAAACAAAAGAATATTTCGATGATGTTATTTCTTTTTCAAATATAGACTTTTCTTACCCTAATACTGAAGAAAAAATTTTTAATCATTTATCTTTGAAGATTCAAAAAGGGGAAAAAATTGCAATTGTAGGAATGTCAGGGAGTGGAAAATCAACTTTGCTCAATCTATTACTGCGTTTTTACGATGTAACAAGTGGGCACATCTCCATTGATAATATAGATTTGCAAGCTATTTCAGCAGGGAGCCTTTATAACTTAATGACTATTGTTCAACAAGACATTTATATCTTTGATGATACTTTAAGATCAAATATTACTCTTAATCAATTCTTCACTGATGAGGAAATAAAGCAAGCGGTACAGCAGTCAGGTTTAGAAAGTTATGTTTTAGAAAATGAATCTGGTCTACAAGCTTTATGTGGAGAGAATGGCTCAAATCTATCTGGCGGACAAAAACAAAGACTTAGTATTGCGCGTGCCTTAATTCGAAAAACACCAATCTTATTATTGGATGAGGCTACCTCATCTTTGGATAATCAAGTAACTACTGAAATTGAAAATTCAATCCTGGATATTCAAGATTTGACTGCACTTGTAGTAACCCACAAGTTGAATGAGAACATTTTGAAAAAATACGATAGAATTCTCTTTATGAAAGGTGGCGTCATTGTTGAAGATGGTTCTTTTGGTGACTTGATGGATAGGAGAGGTGAGTTTTATAAGTTGTTTGAGTTGAGTGTGTAATTCTCTTTCGTTCTATAATATAGGAGTATACTAGCACGACATGTTGAAGCGGTATCACTGCTTGTGAGGCCTAGAAAATGTGTAGAATGAAAAGCCTTGGTGACAGGGCTTTTTATGGTAAGTCATTTGATATTTTTATCTGAATCATATTTCTTCTTCATGTTACAATAAATATATACAAAATAGAACGCTTAGAAAAATGGAAAATATAATGGTTAACCAAAGCAAATATGTGTCTAGTGATTTTCCAGAGGCAACGTATCAAGTGGCTTTTGAGGATTTGAAAAAGAAAATTTTAGTCGGGCATCAGGAAATTATTCAAGGTAAAGTCTCTTCTCTAGCTGATGCGAGAAAGGAATTTGGCCTTGACTAGGTAGGTTGCGATATTGTCTCTCTTACTTGTAACAGAGCTAAGCAGAGTAAATAGTAGAATAATAAAGGTGAACATAGACTTTCAAGTAAATATAGTACTGTCTATATGAGACATTTTGGAGGGTATCAAATATGAAATTTCATGAGTTTGGTGATAAAAATTTGCCTACCATTTTATTGATACATGGTGGGGGTAGCTCTTGGTGGAATTATCTTAGACAAGCTCGTCTCCTGTCTCATAATTACCATGTCATTTTACCTACACTTAATGGACACGGAGAAGAGTATCAAGAGGATTATATATCAACGGAAGATTCGGCACAGGAAATTCTAGATTATGTTCGACAAAACTGTGATGGAAAACTGTTTGCTTTAGGTGGAGTTTCACTTGGAGGTCAAATTGCTATGGAACTTTTGTCCTTAGACAGCGATATAGCTGAGAAAGCCATCATAGACGGAAGTATCTGTATTCCTCAACCAAGGTTGGCGAGATTTAGCATCTTGTTGGTATCTTTATTTGGTAAACTGATGATTAGTAAATCCTCTTGTAAACTTCAGTTAAGCTTAATGAATAAATTCTATCCCCAATTAGCTTACCCAGACGAGATAAAAGATTATTATATGGAGGATATGCCAAGGACACCTAACAAAACATTAGTGACTATCTATAAGACTTATATGGGGCATTATAAGTTGAAGAGTAGGATTTCAAAAAGTAAAGCACAGGCTCTCTATATTTATGGCGAAAAAGAATTGAACGGTGTTAAAGAATCAGCTAGATTATTTCAGCAGATGCACCCCGATACTATCTTGTATGAAGCAAAGGGCTATAACCACGGCTATTTATCAGCCTACCTACCTCAAGAGTGGATTAAGTTGGTTGTTCCATTTTTGGAGAATAACGATTGATTATACTTTATTAATTTAGAAAGCAGAGTTTCATGGAAGTCAAAAAATATAGTCCTCTCAATTCCTTAAAAAAGATAGCAGATAACCTGTGGATTGTGGATGGGGAAGAAGTACTGATGGATTTCAAATTCTTCAAAGTGCCTTTTTCAACTAGAATGACGGTTATCCGTTTGAAGAATGGTGGTATTTGGGTGCATTCACCGATTAAGCCTAGTGACAATTTGCTTTTTGAAATTAAGCAATTAGGTGAGGTAAAACACCTTATTGCACCCAATGTCTTACATTATAGTTATATAGATGAATGGCATCAACTATTTCCTGAAGCAAAAGTTTGGCTAGCTAGTGGTGTTCAAAAGCGTGCCAGAAAATCGGGAATGAGTTTGGATTATGGTCAGGAATTAAGCAAGGCCAATTGGAACGAAGAAATTCTTTTTACAACATTTGAGGGAAGTTTTTATGTAAAAGAGGTTGTTTTTTTCCATAATGAAAGTTCAACTCTGATTTTAACGGATCTTATTGAAAATATAGAAACTGAGAATGTATCGATTTTTGAAAAGCTACTGTTTAAAATAGGCGATAATCACTATCCAAATGGTAAAACACCAAGAGATTTAAGAATATGTTTCTTATTTGGCAAAAAACAAGCTTTGAGGAGTTATCACAAAATAAAGAAATGGGAACCTAAGAATATTATTATTTCTCATGGACCGTGTATGATTGGACAAGCAAAAGAGATGTTAAACCAAGCGTTCTTTTGGCTAGAGAAATAGGGTTCTGTGGTTAAGGGAACTTGTCGAAAGACAAATACGAATACTTCGACCTTTGTATTTAAAAGTTGCATTCATTCGCCGCACGCAAAATAACACCCCACAAGCTACAACTTGTGGGGCATTTTCTTTTATTAGTTTTTCTCTTACAAAATAAGGTCTGTTTTTTCAACTTTGTAAAGGGCAATTCCCATGATTATGGTCAAGACAAGAAGAATTAAAACAGCAGGGGTCCAAGAGTTAAAGAGTTGTTTGCTTGAACCGAACAAGACTGGACCAAGGGCTGCAAAGATATAGCCTCCGGTTTGGGCTAAACCTGATAGTTGGGCTGTTTTTTCAGGCGTGCTAGCCTTCATTGAAAAGGCAACCATCATGTAAGGGAATAGGACACTAGCAGAACTTCCGATTAAGAGGTTAAGGACTAACCAATACACAAAGCTGTCTGTATTGATTAGAAGCATGGAAACTCCGATGAGTCCTGCTAGGACGGTAGCCACTAGCATCAAATGGCGGTTACGATCAGAAAGTTTAGTGATTAGGCTAGGAACGATCATAGAGAATGGAATACTCGTCAGTGTGAAAACGGAAGCTAGAATTCCGGCATTGGCATCACCAACACCGGCTTGTGTAGCCATGGTTGGGAGCCAAGTGATAGTGGTATAGAAGAAGAGTGATTGTAATCCACCGAAAATCATGATAGCCCAGACCTTGCCACTCTTATACCAACTGCCTGAATTTTCGCTGGTAGAAGTTTCTTGTTCTAAGTAATGATTGTGACGGACATTAGGAAGCCAAACTACAAGAGCTAAGGCACAGACCGCGGTCAATACCCAGACCAAACCTTGCCATGAGGTTGCCTTAGTGATTGGAACGGCAACTGATGAAGCTACGGCTGTGGATAATCCCATGGCTGTAATGTAGAGTGTGGTTAAGAATCCTAACTGATTTGGCTCGTTAGCCTGAATTAGGCTTGGGAGAAGGACGTTGATAAAGGCAATTCCAGCTCCGACTAACAGCGTTCCCACATAAAGAAGAGGGAGATTAAGGGTACGCAAAGCAGAACCAAGTGTCATCACAATTAAAACACCGAGGAAGAGTCTTTCTATACCAAAGCGTTTGGCCCAGCTAGCCGCAAAAGGTGAGAATATCGCAAAGGTCAAGAGAGGGAGACTTGTCAAGAGACCGAGAGAACTGACCTCAACGCCTAGACCAGAAGCAATGTCTGATAAGACCGTAGACAAGGTTGTGAACGGGGCCCGCAAAACGATCCCTAGAAGAAGGATTCCAGGGATTAGAAAATGTGAATGTTTCTGTTTCATAAAGCGTCTCCATGTTTAATAAGGGTATTTTAATTTTTAAGAATATGACACTAATGCGTCACTTCCATCTTACCATAAATGAAGGGGGTGATGAAAGCGATTACGTTGGATTGTCAAGAAAGAATTTTTAGTTTTATAATCCTATTCTGCTGATTATCAAATAGCATAATCTGATTTTTAAAAGACCGAACATGTAGTCCAGCCTCTTTTCAATGTCGTCTTAAATTTCATACCCCATAAGGAGTCCGCCTTCTTCAGCATAAAAGCTACAGAGTCCAGAAGTAGGAAGGACTTCGATGCTTGCTTGGGCAAATTTTTCACGAACCAATTCAGAGAATTGCTCGATAATTTTTTCATTGTTGCGGTGGGCAATCGTAATGTGGCCTCCAGCATAACCAGCCTTGAGGAGTTCATCAAAGGCAGCTTTGATGGCTTTCTTTTGACCTCTGGCTTTTTGAAGCAATTCAAGAGTACCTGTCTTACTAGCTTCACCGACCATACGGATATTGAGGAGTCCAACAACGGTGCCAACTAGTTTACTTAGACGACCATTCTTCACCAAATTATCAACTTTGGCTAAAACAAAGAGCAACTTAGTCTTGGCTTGATAAGCTGTGATGCCATCAACGACTTGATCAAAATCAAGGCCTTCAGCGACTAAGTGATTGAGTTTACGAACGATAAGGTCGACCTCGCCACCAGCTGACAGGCTATCAATCACGTGAATCTTAGTATCAGGATGCTCTTCCAGATAAATTTTCTTAGCGATTTCAGCACTATTGTAGCTACCAGAAAGGGTTCCAGTAATCGTCACGACGACGATATTGTCCGCTCCTTCAAAGGATTTCATATAATCATCAGGACTCGGACAGGCAGACTTAGAAGCAGTCGTAGTCGCATACATTTCCTCCATCATTTGATCAATATTGAGTTGGGCATCATCCCTGTAAATGGTCTCGCCCACTTGGATAGTCAAAGGAACACTGACAAACTCCGTATCTGGTGCCAGATTGTCCAAAGAACGGTAGTCACAGCCTGAATCCGCAATAATTTTCCATTTCATAGGTTACACCTCATATCTGCATAATGTACATTGACAAGTTATTTGTCTTCTTTTACAATTTTATCATGAAGTGCATTGCTATCAAAGCAGATCTCATCAGGTGTGACAGATAGAAAGTGAATGTTATGGCAGAAAGAAAAATCTCAGAGAAATCTTTGGAAAATCTCAAACGATTTAACCAAGAAAACAAAGCAATTACACGAGAATCCATCGAAATTTCTCTCCTGCAATTGTTGGAGAAAAAAGACTTTAAAAAGATTACCATATCGGAACTTGTTGAACGTGCGGGTGTATCCCGTGCTGCCTTTTATCGCAATTATGGTTCTAAGGAAGAGATTTTGAAGTCTATTTTTGAGTCTAGCATTGCAAAGATTACTAAGTCCTTGGACGGCTATAATCTCAAGACTGATCTCTATCAGGTCTGGGTTTATCTCCTTAAGGAAGTCAAAAAAGAAGCCAAAATCATCAGTCTTGCCATTGATTATAATTTTGAGCAGGTATTGACCAAGGCAGTTTATGATTTTTTGGAAAAACGAAATGGTAGCTCATCAAATGGTGCCGGTAGTTACCTCAATTCCTTTTGGAGCTCGGCTATTGTTTCAGTGATTTCCAAATGGGTCAAGGATGGCATGAAGACCCCAGCGGAAAAGATTGCCAAACTAGGTCTCCCGCTTTTTCCACAAAAGAAGAAGTAGTAATCGCCTACTACTACAACTAATCGGAGGTTCAGTATGCCAATATATGAATTTTGTGCAGAGAATGTCACTAACTTAGAAAAAGCCTTTAAGGCTGGTGCTCAACGCGTGGAGTTGTGTGATAATCTGGCTGTTGGAGGCACGACACCTTCTTATGGTGTCATAAAGGCAGCTGTTGAGTTGGCCAAGGATTATCAGGCTAAAGTGATTGTGATGATTCGTCCACGAGGAGGCGACTTTGTCTATAGCCAGCAGGAATTGGCTATCATGCTAGAAGATATCAAGTGTGCGAGTGACTTGGGTGTTGACGGCTTTGCACTGGGTGCTCTGACTTCAGAAAATCAACTCGATACAGAAGCTCTAAAGACCTTGCTGGATGCCAGTCGAGGCTTAGAGGTCACCATGCATATGGCCTTTGACCAGATTCCTAAAGCAGATCAGCCTAGTGCAATCCAGTGGCTTAAGGACCACGGTGTGACGCGTCTGCTCACCCGTGCCGGTACTCCCGAGACTGCTCTAGACTTGCGCTTGAAACGTTATGCAGACTTGGTTGGGCTAGCAGAAGGTCAGTTGGAGATTTTGGCAGGTGGTGGTATCTCCTTGGATAATCGTGACCAATTTCTTGCCATACCTGGTCTTGAGCAAGTTCATGGAACACGTGTTGTTTTTTAGATTTCAAGGGAACCAGCTTCTTGGCTTGGTTCCTTTTAATTTTTGTACCATGAAAAGTCACTTTGCCTTTCTGGTCATTCTTTGGTAAGCTATTACTATAGCATTAAAAAATTGGGGGATGTATGTTAGATAATTTGTTAAAAAAGAACCCTGTCTTGGGTGTCATTATTTATCCGTTATTAGGGTTAGGAGCTATTTGGCTTGGTCACTATTACTCACAGAGCCTTTCACTATTGGAAAAAACGGGTGGTCAGCTTAAGGTTAATACTTTTGTTTACATTGCCTATCAATTAGGTGGGATCAAACTCGTCATGGGTTTCTTTATTCTTTTAGCGCTTTTCTTTTTCTATCTGGGCTATACTTACTTAAAAAAACTTGGCAATACTCAGAAATAAGGACCATGGTTATACATCGACTGCAGCTGCTTGCTTGCAGTTTTTTTCTTTTCTAACTGGTCAACCAGAATCCCCGTTTTATGCTAAAATAAAAGTATTACGCTTCAAAAAGGAGATGAGATGAAAGCAGAAGAATGGTTAACCTATTTTATAAAGATTTATGGACGTCGCCCAAAGATGACAGAGGTCGACGAGGCGATACAAAATGGTAGTCTCTTGGCCAATCGAGCAGAAGTAGAGAGCTTATTGTTAGCATCTAAGAAGAGTTTTTGGCAAACCTTAAGTCAGTATGTTGTGACTCATAAGGTCGCAGCGTCAGTTCTTGCAGTTTCTTGTATGACGCTTCTTGGTGGTGGTGCCATTTTTGCTTGGCATTCCCTTCATTCACAAGCTCAACAAATGTCATCCCTTGCGGTCTCTTCGTCAAGCAGTCAGACTGGTCAAATGTCTGGCTCAGACAAGTCCAAGCAATCGAGTTCCAAAACTTCTGACTCGTCTTCAAGCTCTAGTTCTCAAAGTCAGAGTGCCTCATCAGAAGCCAAAATGCCTGCCATGGATGTGGATGCTATTCGAAATGGTGATTTTTCAAGCATCGAAGGTGAATGGGTTTCTGACAGTGGTCATGTTGTGACAATTACCAAGTCAGGGCTCACAAAGTCTGAAGAGACAGGAAGTACTGATGGCAAGACTGTCGTTAAAGATTTCAATGGTCAGCCTATGTTTTATTTTGCGGACAATGGTCCAGGGCATGGGGTCAATCCTTTTGTGCCTGTGCCAGCCAATCAAGCAGCACCGTCTCCGGACAATTCTGTCAAAGACACAGACCGTTTGGTTCAAATTCCAGAGTCTGCTGGGCCAGGGGTGGTTTACACGTCTTATTACAGAGTGAAAAGCAAGAGCCAGTCCAGCCAGACTAGCCCAACCAATACGACAGCCCTTTGGAATAGTGACAAGGCTGCCAAGCTCGCAAGTTACATGGTGGAGTTTGGGCACAAGATGAATCAAGAAAGTTATAGAAGGCTAACACCTAACGGAAGTGATGATTTCTTTGGTGCCATGTCTTTTGCTAAAAATAACCGCATTATTGTAGGTGAAAAGACTGAACAAAATGCCCCAATGACCAACCAACAAAAGGTAGACGTTGCCTTTTCTGACGATGGTACAGGGACAGCCGACTATATCATTGTAGACAGCTACGGGTATTCAGGTTCTGCCATGATTCTCTACCATTTCACCATCCATAAAGGTCAACCGGTGGTCCTAGTTTCCATGCAAAATCAGGGGAATCCTGAAAACATGTATTACATGTACCCTACCAATAATAAGGACATCCAAGAAGCCTTTGCCAATATTGTGAATGACAAGTGATGGTTTGAGGGGGTTGAAAGAAAAATTTTACATCTTAAAAATACAATATAAGTGAACAAAAGATTTTCTATGTTCCAAATCTGTTTATTTACTATTTAACTATGCAGAATGATTCTCTATATAAAAAAGCCAGTCTATCGTCTAGACTGGCTTTTCCTATTATAAAATAACTTAGTTATTCATCTTTTCGCTTTTCTGTCATCAGAGCTAATGGAGTACATATCAATACAATAATTGCTCCTACAATAAATACATTATCAAATGCCCTGCTTAACTGCTCATTTTTTTCTTTAACAATGACTTTAAGAGCAGATGCTAATTCATCCTTTTGAGCTAATAATTTAATCGCTGTACCAACTTTAGCTTGTCCTCCAGATATAGTTTTCAAACTAGTTGATAACTGTGGGACACTTGAACTAACAGTTTCAACTCCATTGATTAATAACTGATTTGCATCATAAATCTTTCTATAATTACTCCCCTTTTTAGGTTCTGGAAGATTATCTGTTTTTTGAGCAGCTATTTTGATTGCCTCAACCATATTACTTTGTTTGGTTGAAATACTATTATTTTTCTTAGTCGTATCGAAAGTTTTTGAAATTTCCTTCTTAGCAACTTTTTTTACGTCTGTTGATAAAACCCGTTTTTCAATTTGGTTATACGCTGTTTCCTTAATTTGTGTTTTAGCAATATTGACATTACTATTTAAAATGGTAACGAGGAGAGCCATACCAATGGCTTGCCCAATATATCTAGAAGCATTAACGATACCTGACCCAATTCCAGCCTTATTAACTGGTAAATATTTTACAGATGACGTTAATGCCATTGCCATAAATCCTAGTCCTAAACCAATAATTACATTACAACAAACAATGAGGCTTTGTGAGGTATTATACTCAATAAGACTAAGCATAAATAATCCACCTGCTGTAATAACCAAACCGATACTAATGAGCAATCTTGCACTAATTTTTTGGTACATCTTAGTTGCTAACGGCATACCTACTACGATAGCTAAAGAGGTAGGAATAATAAGATATGCCGAATGCAAAGCAGAATAGTTACGAACATTTTGCAAGAAATAGTTTAAGATCAATGAAGGTACGATAATCGCAAATCCAAAAATCATATAAATAAGACTTGAAGATGTAAATGTACTTTCCTTGAATAAATTTAAGTCAATGATAGGTGATTTTACTCTTCCTTCGGTTAAACAAAGAAAAAATAGGCCTACAACACTAATAATAAAACTAGCTATGATGGTTTGTGATGCCCAACCATACTCGTGACCTTCTAATAAACCAAATATAAGTCCACCTAAAGTACAAGTAAGAAAAATAATACCTAGCCAGTCCATATTCTTTGAAATTTTTAAATCATATGATTCTTTTGTCCCTACTAGAATCATCAAGAATGCAAAGATAGCGATTGGAACATTAATACCAAAAATCCAATGATATGTTGTCCAATGGACAATTAAACCACCAATTACTGGTCCCCCCGCTGCAGCTAAGGCACTGAAGGTCCCCATAATAGCAGTAATACGGCTGGTATTCTCTTTCCCAAGTAGTTCAATTCCCATGGGGAGAACAATTGGAGTTAATATGGCACCTCCAATTCCTTGGAAGAACCGAAAAATAATTAAGAGTAATAAAGAATCAGCCACCATACATGAGAATGAGAAGATGCCAAATATGACTACACCAATTAGCATAACCAATTTTCTACCGTAGATATCAGCGAGTTTTGAAACAGTAATAATAAATACAGACATTGCTAAAACATAGATTGTTGCTACCCAACTTGTATCAGTCAATCCTGTATGTAAGTCTTCCATAATATTTGGTAGGGCGATATTAACAATCGTGGCATCTAAAGCTCCCATAAAGAGTGCTAAAACTAGACCTATAAATCCTAGAATTTTTCTTGATTTTGTCATTAAATTCTATTCCCTTCATTAATTATTTTGTTAAATGATTAATGATGCATCAATTATCTTCGCGAACATAAAACAGTCTTTTTTAACTTTTATAATTCACATAAAAAGAATATAATAATACCCATATATTGACCATGACAACATCAAACAATATGTTTAATTAAGGAAAAAATGACAAAGAAAAGAAAGACTAATAGCGTTACTAACCTCAAGTCTGCTTTGATAGACCTCCTACTTGAAATGGAGTACTCAAAAATAACCATTGGAAATATAACTCAGAGAGCAAATGTTAGTAGGGGAACATTTTATCAACATTTTCTTGATAAGGATGATTTAGCATACTCTATCGGAACAGAGACGATGCAAAGATTTTGGAAGATTTTAGCTCAAGGAAATTTAGATAAAGAGGACATGCTTTTAAAGGCTCTACTATTAATAAAAAATGACTATAAACATTTTAAAGCAATTTCAAAAGCACCTCACGTTCAATTTAAAGATAAGGTTCAACAACTTATTTGTGATCTTATAAATAACAACCCAGCTATTAGAGAAAAGATCAAGAAAAAGACGAAGATTTCAGATGAAATTGTGATAAAAGCCTTCTCTACATCTTTTGAAACCATTATCTCATCCTGGATTGATAATGATTTATCGGAAAGTCCCGAAAAAGTTGTAGATAATATCATTAAAATTGAACAGCTATTTTGGAAATAATAAAAAATATAGAAAAAATGATAAAAATCCGTAGTCTTCAAACGGTGTGAGCCTATACTGAGACTTTACGCCGTGATAAAAACGCCTGAAGAATTGGTATTTCAGGCGTTCGGAATTTTTGAGACTCTAGGCTCAAAAATTAGCCATGGAACTTCGAAGAAGTTCGCTGGCGTCCGCTATCACCTAAGGAAAGTCTCAAGTAAAAGCCTTTATCTTCAATCTAAAGCCTTGGCAACAAGGCTTTTTCTTGTGGAAAAGTATTCTGAGAATAAGTAGCTGTCAAAATCTGGTATAATGAAGCCAAGGAGGCGCCTATGAAAACTTTGAAAAAACAGACGCTAATTCTTTTATTTATCTCTAGCCTGCTACTCGTCGGTTTAGCAGTTTTTTCACATATCCACAAAAAGGAGGAAAAACCAAGCTACTCCAACCTTAATAGCAAGGCCAGTCTTAATGAGGTACGTTCCATTCTCTCGAAACATTTGAACGAGGAGAGTGTGGATAACTTTATCAATCTGGTTAGGGATTACAATGATACCGTGGGTACTGTTGGACTTTCTGGGAGTTTTGCGCCATTTACCAAAACAGACTATGATGTGGAAAAAATCAGTAGCCTGTGGACAGCCAAGCATGGTGACTTTATCGGTACCAACTGCCGTATCAACACCTACACGCTACTGAAAGGCAAAATCAAGATTCCTCAAGTCAAAAGTGATACTGAGCTCCTTTTCCAAGACAAGGACGCCATTGACAAGGGCAAGCTCTTTGATGCCAAGGATCAGGAAAATTTTGAAATTCTCTTTTCAAGGGTCAAGACTGAAGCTACCCAAGATGTCAAGGTTCACGCCAAGCATATGGAGGATTACTACAAACAGTTCACCTTTGATGACAAGGCACGCATGCTGTCGGTTGTTGTCCACGATAATCTGGATGGAGATTCCCTTTTTGTCGGTCACGTCGGCGTCCTAGTTCCTACGGCGGATGGCTACTTATTTGTTGAAAAGTTGACCTTCGAAGAGCCCTACCAAGCCATAAAATTTGCCAGCAAAAAAGATTGCTACAAGTATCTGACAACCAAGTACAAGGACTATACTGGACCAGGCCTAGCCAAACCCTTTATCATGGATAATGACAAATGGGTGGATATGGACTAGCTTAACGTGAAGCGGAAGTTTTAATAGGGAAGAAAAAGGAAGCAAGATATGAAAAGAAAACAAGCCTTGTTGCTTTATCTAGCAGGGACCCTTGGACAAATCTTATTAGTTAGTCTCCTTGTTTGGCTTCTAAGAGCAGGAGGAGTTAGGGTTGATTATGGGACTCCAATAGGCCTCTTTACCCTTATGTTAGGTGGCTTGTCCTCAGCCATTTGGGGAGCAATTATTAGCATCCGCTATCATCACTCCAGTTTTAAACAGCTTGTCAGAGATTTTTTCCAAGTCAAACAAGCTCCTCTTAACTATCTCTTAGTCCTCATTTTTATAGGTTTGGATTTTTTACCACAGGTCTTTAGTGGGGAAATGATTATTCCAACTTGGTATCTCCCCATAATTTTATTTGTAAAAGCCCTCGTCTTTGGTGGTATAGAAGAAATCGGTTGGCGTTATTTTTTCCAGCCTACTTTGCAAGAAAAGTTGACCTATCTAGCGTCTACGCTGTGTACCTTTGTAGCCTGGTCACTATGGCATTTACTCTATTTTTACATTGATGGGTCTATGGCCACGGTTTATTTGCTACCATTTTTGCTAGGCTTATTAAGCAATTGTTTCATCTTATCCGCTATTTATACAAAGACCAGAAGCCTTTGGCTTTGTGTGATGACACATGCGTTGATCAATGCTTTATCGCAACTGTCATCAGTTGAGAACATTTGGTTATCCCTTGTGATTAAGGTGTTGATAATTCTTCTTGCCATGAGAATTGCTAGTAGCAGTTTGGAGAAGGTTAAATCCTAAGAGTAGTTAAGTGACTGCTCTTTTTTCTATGTAATACTCAAATGACCTTGCCCTTCTTTTTGAGGCATGTTATACTAGAAAATGTATTGTCAAAATTTTCTGACATTACAGGTGGAAAGGAGGTGCTAATGCCTTTTAAAAAAACAAAACACCTTGTTTTTTCCCGCTACCTAAGCCTGCTCTGTTTGCTTCTGCTTTTGCTAGTAGCATCAGTTTTTATAGCAGTCTCTTTAGGGGCGGTCACTATAGATATAGGTGATACCTATGGTGTCATCTTCAGTAAATTGGGGCTTCCGATGGTCAGTCATAACATAGCCAAACCACTTGAAGCTATTATCTGGAATATGCGAGTTCCTAGGGTTATCCTGGGGTTAATAGTTGGTGCAGGCCTTTCCATGTCTGGGAGTGTCATGCAGTCAACCGTCAATAATCCTATTGCAGAGCCCTATATATTAGGAATCTCGGCGGGTGCAACTTTTGGAGCAACCTTTGCCATCATTTTAGGCCTTAAAGCTGTGGTAGGCTTGGGTGCCTTTGTGGGGGCTATCCTAGCGACGGTTCTTGTCCTAATTATTGCCTCTATGCAGGGGAGAGTGACCACATCTGGCTTGATTTTATCTGGAACGGTTGTTAATGCCCTCTTTATTGCCTTTGCCAATTTTATAATCTCTATTGGAGCGACAGCGGACAGTGTCATGACCATTAAGTTTTGGACCATGGGTTCATTGACAGGAACATCTTGGTCAGATTTGATGCTTCCAGCAGTAGTGGTTGGTTTGGCTTTTCTCTTTTTCTCAACTCAGTATCGTGTCTTCAATGCCATGATGATGGGCGATGAAGCAGCTTTGACTTTAGGGATTCCACTTAAACTCTATTGGTATCTTTATATCGCTATCGTTGCGATCATAACGGCAGTCTTGGTTGCTAGTTGTGGTATTATTGGCTTTGTGGGCTTGATTACCCCTCATATCGCTAGAAGTATAGTCGGGACTAACTATCGTAAGCTTTTTCCAGTGGCAACTCTCTTAGGTTCCTTGTTTGTGGTTTGGGCAGACGTCTTGGCTAGAATCCTCGTCAAAAATGCAGAGTTACCTATCGGTATCTTTACAGCCTTGGTTGGCGCACCTTTCTTTATTTATATTGTGACTAAAAATCGTAGGAAGGTGGTTTAGACTTATGGATGTAAAGTGTAAGGATATTCATTATTCGATTGGAGAGAAAAAAATCCTAAACGGTGTCTCTCTAGAGGTTGAAGGTGGGCAATTCCAGACCATACTAGGACCAAATGGGAGTGGGAAATCAACCTTGCTCAAAACCATTTACCGCCAGTTGAAACCAGATAGCGGTCAGATTTTACTTGATGGAAAAAGCCTAGATCAGATAAGCCTAAAGGAAACTGCAAAAGAAATGGCCGTTGTGACACAGTTTAACACCCTTCAATTTGATTGCACGGTGGAAGAAATTGTCATGCTTGGCCGAACGCCCCATCTTTCCTTTCTACAAAAAGAATCGGAGCAGGACCACTTGCTCGTCCAGGATGCCCTAGACAAGGTTGGCATGTCTGAAAAGAAGACACGCTATTATTCGTCCTTATCAGGTGGCGAAAAACAAAGAGTTATCCTAGCGCGTGCTTTGGCTCAGGAACCCAAACTCCTCTTATTGGATGAGCCTACCAACCATTTGGATATTAAGTATCAGTTGGAGATGTTGGCCTTGGTCAAGGAACTCGGCATTAATGTTCTCGCAGTTCTCCACGATATTCAATTGGCCTGTCGTTTTTCAGATTATATTTACTTAATGAAAGGGGGTGAGATTGTTGCCCAAGGTGTCCCAAGGGATGCCGTAACCCCACAATCCTTGCAGGCGGTTTATGATGTTCAGAGTCGTATTACTTGGACGGATGACCAGCAGGCAATGATTCAGTATTTATAAGCCTAGGAAAGGGAGGCCTTATGAACAAGAAAACTTTTGGTATCGCATTAATCGCTGCAGCAGTCCTCACATTGACAGCATGCAGTTCTACATATAAAAACAGCACATCATCGTCATCAGCAGCAAAAGAAACGGTGAAAAAGACTAACTCAGAAACCCAGTATCCTTTGACCGTCAAAACTTATGACGATCAAGGAACTGAGATAGATCAAGACTTCAAAAAGGCACCAGAAAAGGTTATCACAAACAACCTTTCATCAACGGAAATCTTGATTGAGCTTGGTTTAAAAGACAAGATTGTCGGTATGCTTAACCCTGACAATGAAGTAACCGATAAATATAAGGAAGACATTGCCTCAATCCCACATATCGGTGATAAGAAGACCATCTCTCAAGAAGCCATCTTGGCTTACGGACCTGATGCCCTTATTGGTCGTAACATGATGTTCTCAGACAAATCAATGGGAACCATCAGCACGTGGAACAGCAACGACATTCCCGTCTATACGCAAAAAGCTTCTGTTTCAACAACCAAACAAGATTTGAATAATATCATCGAAGATGTTAAAAATATTGGTGACATTTTCAACGTTCAAGACAAGGCAGACAAGTATGCAGGACAACTCCAAAAGCGTATCGACGCCGTTAAAAAGAAAAACAAGTCTTCTGACAAAGACTTGAAGAAGGCTTTGATCATGTGTGCCTACAACGATGAGACCTTTGGAACTTACAAATCTGCCCTTCAAGAAAGTATGCTTAATCAGCTTGGCTATACCAATGTTGCGACAGGAACATCAGATTTGACTCTGGAAAATCTCGTGTCTATGGAACCAGAATTGATTATCTATGTAACTAGTGACCGTAATAAGGCCATGGACAAGGATGCTACAGACAAGATGGAAAAGAACGCTGTTCTTGAAAATGTACCAGCCGTTAAAAACAAGAAAATCATGACTATTTCTTATGATGAGCTTATGGATTACGGTCCATCTGTGATTGATTCTCTTGAGAAGGTTAATGACTTTGTTAATAAATAAAGACTTTGTCTGCCATGGCATTCGAGTGACGATTGCCCTTCCTGAGTCTTATGATGCTACTAAGACTTATCCAGCTGTTTTTCTGAACGATGGACAACTGGATTATCTGGGAAAACTAGCGGATTCCGTTATCCTGGTAGGCCTTGAGCCCAAGAATCGCTTGGATGATTTTACACCTTGGTATGCTCAGGCTTTGAGACCTGGAAGTCCTGATTTTGGTGGCAAGCTAGCCAGCTATCATGACCATCTATTTGGCCATATTTTAAATAGCATCCAAGAGGAGTTTCGATTGGATGACAGTTGTATGGCTTACGGAGGCTACTCGCTAGGTGGACTGGCTGCTATCCACAGTCTTTATAGCAGTGATAAGATGCCTTTTATCTTTTCCATTTGTGGATCCTTCTGGTATCCAGATTTTGTAGATTACTGCCAATCCCATCAGCTTCTTAATAAGTCTTGCTCGGTCTATTTACGTAACGGTTTGACCGAAGGGGCTAATCATAAGAATAGACTGGCCAAGGCTCCTAGCTTTGCCAAAGAAGTACATGAATGCATCAAAAAACAGTGCTTGTCCACTTATTCAGCATTTGACCCCTACGGTCACCATGACCATCTCCAAGAAAGATATGATGCTTTTTCGGACTGGTTGATTGAAGAGTGGAAACTCTGAAATGCTGCTATTGGTGATTGAGTAGGAAAGAGAGAAGAAAAGTAGTGAAGAAAATTCCGACGATGGAATCTCTTCACTACTTTTTGTTATGCTCGAAAACTACCATCACAGTTGATGCTTCCGAAAAGTTTTTAGACATGAATCAAAAAACGTCTTAACTCCGTATATTCAAAGTAATTTACTTACCTTTGACTTATATCCTAACTTCAAAAAGGACAAGACTATTATTGTTGCTGATGCAGTAACTTATATCATTTAAAACTTTTTTGTTGGAGAAGTAGAAGGGAAAAAACTATACTTTGGTGCCTGTGAACACTTCGATATGGTTCCCTAGTATTTTTATATCTACTGGAAGATTATCTGATTTGTCTCCATCAACATCTGACTCTAACTCAACCTCTGAAGAAATCCTAATATTACGCGCTTTGATATATTCGATATTATCGTTACCTACTAGATCCCCTTTTAACAAATCTGGGATAGTCGATAATTTAGAAATGATGGATGCATCTTTTAAAATCAAGATATTTCCATATCCATCTGTATTATCATCAAATAGTTTTTTGTCTGCATAGTAATTAGATAGAAGAACTAAGACCTGACTAGCTTCACCTTCATAATTGCCATTTTCGCTTTCAATACGAACATTAAATACATCGTCTTCCACAACAGACTTCATCGTATTGATTGCATATGCAAAGATACCGTACTTTGTTTTATCTTCAATATCAACGTTATGAATAGCTTCTGGTAAAGATCCAACACTAAAAATATAGCCAAAATAATTTTGATTAGCTTTTCCAACATCAATGGTTTTAGTAAAATTGAAATCAAGTTCTTCAATCGCTTGATCAATACTTTGGTTGATTTCTAATAGCTTAGTGATTAAATTACCAGTTCCACCAGGAATAATCCCAAGTTTTGGGATGTGATTTTTTTCAGCAATCCCTGAAATAACCTCATTTACAGTACCGTCTCCACCAAAAACAATTACTGCATCATATTTTTCTTTAGAGGCTTTTTCAGCAAATTGAGTTGCATCTTTGGCTTTTTGCGTAATCTTAGTTTCAACATAATCAAAATACTCTTTAGCCTTATTCTCCAAGCTCTCTTTATAATTTAATGCTGTTTCTCCTCCAGAAGTTGGATTAATAATTATCATTACTTTTTTCATTGCTATTTTCTCCTATGGACTACTAGTGACAATACTTTTCAACGGTTTCTTATGCTTATCAAATTAATATCTCACATTACTTGTTGTTATTTGGGGATTCTTTTTACTTATCCTTTTCTATTTGTTGAAGATCATCATCGTTTTTATATTGAATGATGTAATCGACTAATTCTTTTTCAGTTAATCTATCATTTGTTAATTGTGAAACCTCAATCGAGATATTTTTCAAACCATATTCATTTTGTTTGTTAATGATACTTTGTAACTCAGCTTCTGAAAGATATTTACCTGAAATGGTTAGCTTTAGTGTATTGTTTTCTTTACTATATTTCTTTTTCAAAATAGTATGGTTTTCAAATTGATCAGATAGATAATTATTGATAGACTCATTGATTAGCGTATCTCGAACTAAGGTAGTTGCAGAAGCTAAACTTGGAATAATGAGAACAAGCGAGACTAGAATTAATATTTTTCGCATTTTCGAGGCTTTACGATTATGTTTAACATAAGGATTATTAACCATCATCACATTAGTGCCAATATATGTAGCAATCATAATAAAACTGCAGTTAATGGAGAACAAATATGACGCCCCTATCATATACTCAAGATTTCCTGTGGCAACAGAATACCCCACGGTACAAACGGGTGGCATAAGAGCAGTTGCAATGGCGACACCAGGAACAATGTTATTAGCTTCTTTCTTTCGTGCTCCAATAATGCCGGCTAATCCACCGACGAATGCTATTACAACGTCCCAAATTGTGGGCGAAGTTCTAGCAATAATTTCCGTACTTGCATAAGAAATGGGCGAAATTAAAAAATAAAGTGTAGAGGCTAAGAGGCTTACTGCAACTTGAATAAAAAGAACTTTAAACGATTTTTTGAGAAGTTTTGTATCTAATATTGCTAACGCAAAACCTACTCCAAGGATAGGTGTCATCAATGGAGAAATCAACATTGCCCCTATAATTGTTGGAATAGAATTCATATTCAAACCAATAGATGCAATCAATATCGCACACAATAAAGTGGTTAAGTCACTTTTTGATAAATCTAAATCCTCATAGATTTTGTCCCTAAATTCTATTAGAGAATAAAGTTTACCATCCTTCAAAACTTTTTCCATAACAGTACTCCCTCTTTGTTAGTATAGTCACTTTTTAAGAAGTTACTCAATACTGTTTGACCTCTTCTGAAAGGAAAGAATATCTTGAGGGAACAACTTTTTAAGCTCACTCTTTGATGACGTATCTAAATCATTGGCCATTATTATTGTAACTTCTTTACCTGGGTGTGTTTTATATTCTACTTTCAATTTGTAATCAATTCACTACTCCATATTAATTTTAAACTCCTACTGAAAGTGATGTAGTGTTTGGTGTATTATTTATACTATTTTGTTAGATACTTACTATTTAAAGAAAAATGTGTAAGGGTTTACATGTCTCAATTATACATTTTATTTTTACTTTCGTCACTCGAACATCTTAGGGCTATTTTCTTTTGTCGCTAAAATGCTAATCAATCAATCAATCATATGAATGTAGCAGTTTAATCAAACTTTTTATTCATAAATCAATCCATTTAGAGGAAGCCCTAATAATAGTAGAAGCCTGTGTAGATTTTTAACAAAAAATGAGATAAGTGAAATTGTAAAACTATGCAAGCGATTGCAAAGACCAATAATGGTTTTCATGTCTATTTTTGTGTAAGCGCAAACATTTTCATTGACTTATCAATTTGATTAACTTATACTGTTATTAACAGGTATATACTAACATTAATCTTATGATTGTTAAGATTAATATAAAAAATGTTTTAGCTAAAATGTAACTCTTTAGATGGTTTGATTTTCCAAACAATCTAACTTTCCTCTATTTAGAAAGGGGGAGACATTATGCTTTGGGCTATTATTGTCGGAGGCTTTATAGGTTTTATTGCTGGTGGAATCACTAAAAAGGGAGGTTCCATGGGAATAATTGCCAATATCTTTGCAGGTTTAATTGGTTCATCTGTTGGACAGTCACTCTTCGGTTCTTGGGGACCTAGACTAGCTGGAATGGCCTTAGTTCCATCAATTTTAGGGGCAGTTATTGTTGTTGCAGTAGTATCATTTTTCTTAGGGAAAAAAGAATAATTTTCAATATTTCGACAGGAAGACTCCAATCAACTAGCAAACTTAGTGCCGATAAATTAAAAAAGTGGTAAACATGGACTAGCTAATGGTTTATCAGCAAATAAAGATAACGTTAGTGAGGGTGTTCAAGCTGTTTATGACTCGACTTCAACACAAAAGCTATAATTTAACTTATCTTTTTATACTCAAAAATTTGAATGTATTGTTTAAGAGCGTTCATATTTAAAAATCTTTATGTCCAAAGGAGGATAATATTATGTCAGTAGAAGAAAAACTTAACCAAGCTAAAGGCGCTATTAAAGAAGGTTTCGGAAAAGTAACTGGTGATAAAAAAACAGAAAAAGAGGGTGCTGCTGAAAAAGCAGTCTCAAAAGTGAAAGAAGTTGCCGAAGATGCCAAAGATGCTGTTGAAGGAGCTATCGAAGGTGTGAAAAATATGATTAAAAAGGACGATAAATAATTAAATAGTCAATTGATTTTTCACATAAAAGTTACAAAAGCTACTCTACAAAAAAATAGAGTTGTCATATTCTACTCCTAATTACTCACTTATAAGATTACTTTCAAAATAACTACAAATCGATATTCTTATAATATTATTCAGTTGAAAAATTAACTTTCTTTAGATTAATTCAAATTCCTTTTTAACTCCATATACATATTCTTTCTAATAGTAAAAGCACTCTAATTTCTATAGTTTTATCCAAGCTATAGACGCTAGAGTGTTTTTTATAACATTTTGAAGAATTATTTAATGATTAGGGGAGATTTATATTTATCTAGTGTCTATAAAAATCAGCAAAGTATAAGTGCTAACATCATCCCGATTAGAGAATGGCAAACGTTTGCATTGCTTGTGAATGTTTTCACCACCAAAACATCACATTTTCAGTGAATTACTTGATTTTCATAAGTATTAGTTTTATAATTAAAGCATAGAAAGCGCTTTCAAAAATATCCCCGAGTTTTTGTCCTACTTGAAGTGGTTCGGCTAACAGCCTACTTCCATTCTAGAAAGGAGTATTGTTTTGAGTCAATGTGATATTCTCATTATAGGGGCAGGTCCTGGTGGTTATGTTGCTGCTGAAGAAGCTGCCCGTTTAGGTAAAAAGGTAACTGTCATTGAGAAAAACTCCATAGGTGGCACCTGTTTGAACGTTGGCTGTATCCCATCCAAAGCCTATCTTGAACATGCTCATTGGCTATTAGCTGCTAAAGAAGCCTCTCAGTATGGAGTAACAGTTTTAAATGATAATCTTGATTTTCAAAAACTTGTTGCTCGCAAAGATCAAGTCGTAGCAACACTACAGTCTGGTATTCAATCAAGTTTTAAACAATTAGGGATCACCTATATTGAAGGTGAGGCAGCTTATATTTCTGGTAAAACCTTCCAAGTTAATGGTGAAAGAGTCTCAGGTAAGTCTGTTATTTTGGCGACGGGGAGTCATCCATTTATTCCTCCTATTCCTGGTATTAACGATGTTGACTACTTGACAACGGATAACTTTTTCAACTTAAAGGAACTTCCTCAACGTTTGATTATCATTGGTGGAGGTATTATTTCCGTTGAGTTAGCTTTTGCCATGGCTCCACTTGGTGTGGATGTGACAGTGATAGAGGTTGCACCAACAATTTTAGCAACTGAAGATGACGAAGCACGTTCCATTATTAGAGAAAAGATGGAACAACTTGGAATTACCATTCTGGAGGGAGTTAGCATAGATAGGGTTAGAGAAAATGCTGTAATTTTAGCAGATGGCAAGTCCTACTCTTATGATAACTTACTTGTAGCAACAGGGCGTAAGCCAAATATTGAGTTAGCCCAAATGATGGGCTTGGAGCTGACCGAAAAAGGCTTTATTAAGGTAGATAGTTATTACGAGTCATCTCAAACAGGTGTTTATGCGATTGGGGATTTGATTCCTGGATATATGTTGGCTCATGTTGCTAGTAGCGAGGGAATCAAAGCTGTTCGAGCCATTTGTCGTCAGGCTGAGGAACCAGTTGATAATTCAAGTGTTCCACGGTCGCTCTTTACAACGCCAGAGATTGCTTCCTTTGGCTTGTCAGAAGAGGAGGCGGTACAACAAGGATATGATATATCAGTTGGTCAACTTCCTTATGTTTATAATGGTCGAGCCATTGCGTCTAATTCAGCAAAAGGTTTTGTTAAAATTGTCTCCGAAAAACGCTATCACCTACTATTAGGTGCCGTTATCGTTGGTCCACATGCAACTGATATTCTACAATCCTTGATTGTCTTGAAAGATGCTGAAGGAACACTTGATCAGCTTGATAAGACAATTTTTGCACATCCAACAATTTCTGAGTTGGTTCAGGAAGTTGCAAGACTGATTTTAAGGTCCTAAGGTCGATGGATAGGTTTAGCACAGCCATTCTCATTTTTCAATCTATATATCTGTCAATAATATTTGTTTTTTATAAAGCTCTCTATAGAAGGAGGAAACAATATGACACATTATCAAGAATTGCCACAAGCCCTAATGAAAGAAAAACATCAGGGACAAACCTTAACCAAGGAAGAAGTTAAGGTTCAAACTGCCCATGATCTTGGTGTGGAAAATGTTTCAAAAGAAGAGGCTAAATCCATGTATAAGACTATGTGGGATATTCGAAATTTTGAAGAAAATGCACGACATTTCTTTTCAATCGGTCAAATTCCAGGATTTGTTCACCTTTACTCAGGTGAGGAAGCTATTGCGACTGGGGTATGTGCTAACTTGACTGATAAAGACTACATTACTAGCACACATCGAGGACATGGACACTGTGTGGCTAAAGGTGGAGACCTTAAAAAAATGATGGCTGAAATCTTTGGTAAGTCTACTGGGCTTGGTAAAGGTAAGGGTGGCTCTATGCATATCGCTGACTTGGATAAAGGAATCCTTGGTGCTAATGGTATGGTAGGCGGAGGCTTTGGTCTTGCGACTGGTGCTGCTATGCGCAACAAATATCTAAAGACTGATGATGTTGCTGTATGTTTCTTTGGTGATGGTGCTGCCAATGAAGGTAATTTTCATGAGTGCTTAAACATGGCCTCTATTTGGAATCTACCTGTGGTATTTGTAAATGAAAACAACCTTTTTGCAGAATCAACACCACAATGGTATTCATCAGGTTCTCCAACAATTGCTGAACGTGCACAAGCTTACAATATGCCTGGAGTTCGCGTTAATGGTAAGGACTTATTTGCTGTTTATCAAGTGGCTAAAGAGGCCATTGAACGTGCACGTCGTGGAGATGGTCCAACGTTAATTGAAGCTATTACTTATCGTAACCATGGCCATTTCGAAGGAGATGAGCAAAAATACAAAGCACCAGATGGAATCGAAAAAGAATGGGCAGATGTGGATGCCTTGGAAGTATTTCGTGACCTAGTAACTGAAAAGGGTATCCTTAGCCAAGATGAATTGGATGAGATTGTTGCCCAATCACAAAAAGATGTTGAAGATGCAATCCACTTTGCTCAAGAGAGCCCAATTCCAAAAGAAGAAGCTCTCTACGAAGACGTATTTGCAGACTGATTGAGGAGGATTCATAATGACTAGAGAAACATTATTTATGAAAGCCATCAATGAAGGGCTCGATCAAGCCATGGAAAGAGACGAGCGAGTTGTTCTCCTAGGAGAGGATATCGCAGGTGGTGTTAATGTTGAACACTTAGAAAATAATAATGAGGATGCCTGGGGCGGTGTCATGGGTATCACACGAGGATTGATGCCGAAATATGGCAGGGAACGAGTTATTGATACTCCGATTTCTGAGCACGGCTATTTATCAGCTTCGGTTGGAATGGCGCTTACGGGACTAAGGCCTGTACCAGAGTTGATGTTTAATGATTTTATTGGATTCTGTTTTGATGCCCTATTAGGACAGGCATCTAAGATGCGTTACATGTTTGGCGGTAAAGCTAAAGTTCCCATGGTTGTTCGTACTATGCACGGGGCAGGAGCTTCAGCTGCGGCGCAACACTCTGGATCCTATTACGGTTTATTTGGATCGATTCCTGGTATTAAGGTGGTCGTTCCTGCTACCCCTTATGATGCCAAAGGATTACTCCTAGCATCAATAGAGGATGATAATGTAGTTATCTTTTCTGAGGACAAGACTTTATATGGATTAAAAGGGGAAGTGCCAGAAGAATACTATACTGTACCAATTGGTAAGGCTGCCGTTCGTAGAGAAGGTAAGGATTTAACAATTGTGACAATTGGTAAGATGTTGTATGTAGCCTATGAGGTCGCCGACCGCTTGGCAAAAGACAACATTTCTGTAGAAGTGATTGATCTTCGTACAGTTGCTCCATGGGATGAAGAAACAGTGTTAAATTCCGTGAAGAAAACTGGTCGTTTAATTATTGTGGATGAGGCAAATCCACATAACAATACTGCAACTGATATTGCATCTGTAGTTTCAGATAAAGCTTTTGATTATCTTGATGGACCAGTGAAATGTGTTTGTGCACCAAATACTCCTGTTCCATTTGCGACAAACTTAGAACAAGCCTATATTCCTGATGCGGATAAGGTTTTGAAAGTAGCTGATGAATTGATTCAGGACTTGAAAGGATAGGAGGGCGCTTATGGCAACAGAAATTTTAATGCCCAAGCTCGGCCTAACCATGACTGAAGGACTCATTCAAAAGTGGTTGGTCCAAGTTGGTGATACAGTAACAAGTGGTCAGCCTTTATTAGAAATTAGTTCTGAAAAATTGACTAGTGAAGTCGAATCCCCTGCTTCTGGGGTTGTTCTAGACATTGTGCATGGTGAAGGTGTTACAGTTAAATGTAAGGAAGTCGTTGGATGGGTTGGTCAGGAAGGAGAGGATGTAGGAACCCAAGAGGCTCCTGCACAAGAGGAAACTCCAACTGAAGTCGCTAAAGATTCAACACCGTCTAGTCCTAAATCTACTACAGCACCTATAGCTCGTACTAGTGGTGAACGCATTTTCATTACACCGGTGGCTCGTAAGATGGCTGTTGAGAAAGGCTATGATATCTCCCTTATTAAAGGGACAGGTGGAAATGGTCGTATTACAAGACGTGATGTAGAAGCTTACCAACCAAGTCTTGTTGTTGATAAGGTTGTAGAACCTCTACCACAAGCTATGACCTCAGTCCAATACGGTGAGGGACTCCAAGGCATGCGTAAGATTATTGCCGAACGTATGATGAACAGTCTTCATTCTTCTGCTCAAGTGACACTCCATCGTAAGGCTGATTTAACTGAGCTTTTGAAATTCCGTAAAGAACTTAAGGCCAAGGTCCATACTCCACTTGAAAATGGTGAACTAGGTATCACAACTCTATTAACTAAAGCAGTAACCAAAGCTTTGAGAGATTTTCCAGCTTTGAATGCTTGGTATGGCGGCGGCATTCATCAGATTCAAGAAAGCATTCATATTGGTATGGCAACAGCTTTGGATGATGGTTTGGTTGTCCCTGTGATTCGAGACGCAGACCGTATGACTTTAGCAGATCTTGGTCAAAGCATTAAGACTCTGGCTAATCAAGCTCGAAAAGGTACACTTCCATCTGACCTATATAGTGGTTCTACTTTCTCAATTACGAACCTAGGGGGGCCAGGTGTAGAATACTTCACACCAATCCTTAACTCCCCAGAGGTGGCAATTCTTGGAGTAGGAGCAACTCAACAAGCTTTGGCATTTAATGAGGAGGGAGAGGTTGTTCAAAAAGACTATCTTCCATTGAGTCTGAGCTTCGACCATCAAATCATCGATGGCCTTCCAGCAGCTGAATTTTTAGCACAAGTTATATCTTATCTTGAAGACCCGTATCTCCTTATTTTCTAACAGAATTATCCATTTGTAAGATGCAATTGTGGACGAATAGGACTTACTAGAGGTATAAAAGTAAAGTAATTGTTGATGTTCCGCAACCTAGTATGAAGAGAAGACTAACTTAGTCTTCTCTTTTCGTGTTGCTAAGGGGAGAGCTTTTCTTAAGTCAAGTGGGAATTTGTCTATCAATTTCCTAATGTCTTTTAATAACAATATACAAAACCCATTTGTGATTTTGCCTTTCTTCAATCTTTGAAAAGCCAATACTTGTTAATAACTGACTCAATTCAGAACTTGTTCCATAATCTGTCATATGATACTTAATTTTTTCTTTTTCGGAAGCAATAATCAGAATAGAATGATTGGACATGACTCTATAGATTTCCTGAAAACTCTCTTTTAAATCTTTCCAGAAAATATGGGTCTGAATGGCAAAGACAAGATCAAAATAATGATTTTGGTAGGGAAGGTTTTCGACATTGCCAACCATCAGCTGGACATTATCGTTTTCTATTGACTTTAAAAGCATCCGTTTAGCAGTTTGATAAGACTCCTTGGAAATATCAATGCCATGAATGTCAAGATTTTTATCTAAAGCAAGTAGGTTTTTGATAGTGCTACCGCCGCCATAACCGACTTCTAAAATACGACTATTGTTAGGGATAGTGGTTTGTTTTATTGCCCAAAGGCTGAGTTCCTTAAAATAGGACGACCAGATGTTGGTAATCACTCGGCCAACAAGACCACTCGGATTTCTAGATTGCTTTATAAGATATTGAATGAGCATGTTCCCTCCCATTTTTGAAAATAAAGTTTGAAATATAGATGGTTTAAATTCAAACTTTATTATAGAGAAAGCTAGTAAGAATAGCAAGGAAAAATGAAATATATACTCATATATTTCAAACTTATGCTACAATTGGTAATAACAGAGGTATTCACATGAATCAATATCAAAAGACGACTGAGAAAAAGAAGCAAGCGATTATTCAAGCAGCTTTGCGTTTGTTTAAAGACAAAGGTTTTAAGGAAACGAGTATAAAATCTATTGCAGAGGCAGCAGAAGTATCTCCTGTTTCTATCTACAATTATTTCGGGAGCAAAGATAATTTGGTGGCTCTCTGTGTTAATGACTTGTTTGAAGAAATAACCCAACAAGCTGAGGACATTTTAAATAGCAATCTAGATTTTAAAACAAAATTAGACCAGGCTTTTGCCCTATGTCAGGAGAAAATGAGTCAGCAAATCTCGGACTATTTTCAAGATAAAATGGTGGAAGATTCTGTTTTCTCAACTCTCCTAACGAAAGCAATCACTGCAAAAAAACGTGACATCTATCGTGCTTATATTCATCTCGGAAAAGCAGAGGGCCTTATTGCTGAAGACCTATCGACAGAGCTTATCTTAAATGTCATGGATGCTCTTAATGGTATGGGAAATCAATTAGCCCATAGTGACAATTTAGAGACAGAGGTTGAGCAGATTCATCAGATCTTTTTGTACGGTATTTTAGGAAAAAAGAAATCATGATTTTCCTAATTCTATTATTGTTCACAGCTAGCAACATCCCATCCCAATCAGTTGTATATTCTCATGCATGGGTGTAAAATTTACTATATAAAGATAAAGAGGAGCAAGTTATGGAATTAAAAGATTTTACAGAAAAAGAACAAAAGCAAATCGAAAAAGGTTTGAGCACAGCTGAGATTTCTGATAAGGAAGCGGCTAAGAAGTTACTCGCTCTCGTACCACAAGAATGGATTAAACGCATTCCTTTCTTTGTCAGAGGGCATGCGACGACTAAGACAGTCGAGCGTGTAGCCAAGCAATATCCTGAACTTTATGCAGCGGCTAAGCGCCAAGGGGACCTTCCTGAAAAAGAGAGAGAAGAGCTCCGTAAAATCATGTCAGGCATCTTTGAAGAAAAAATGAATAAACACAAGATTAAATAAGATTTTTAAAGACAATGTATTTATTTCTACAATTACGAATTAACCTTCCATAAAAAAGAGATACTGTCAATTTTACCATCCCGTTACGGAGAAAAAATGAGCAAATTTATTTCAAAACAATCAGTCGCTATCTGGTATGTACTGTCTGCCCTCTTTGCTACATATATAGTAGGGCAAGTTATCCTATGGTGTTTCCCAGACAGGAGTAGTCTGGGTGCCTCACTACTGTTTATCCTAATGAACTGTGTTCCCCTGATTATGGCGGCTGTCTTTTCTCTTGTGTTGAGTGAAGTCAAATCCTTGGGTGAATTCTTCAAAAAGGTCTTTCTTCAAAAAGAAAGTCCCCTGTCCTGGATTCTAGCTCTCTTCATTCCAGTCATCTACTATGGAATCTCATTCTTTCTCAGGAATGTTAGCTTTACTGGGAACACCTTCTTGGCCTTCTTACTATATTTTCCCTGGACCTTTTTATATGGGGGGCTGGAAGAAGTAGGTTGGCGTTGGTTTTTACAAGAACATCTTTACTTTAGTAAGCACTTTATAACTAAAATGATGGTTCTTTCCATTGTCTGGTTCCTCTGGCATATCCCTATCTATCAACTCCCTTGGATTACAGCAGGTTCCTCCAACTATCTCGTTTTTTACCTGATGATTTTAGGAAATACTTTTCTATTTGGAGCTCTCAAAGAGTATTCGAAAGGAGCTGCTCCTTGTATCCTCGCTCACATGCTGATCGATAGTCTGGCTGTCCTTATGCTGGTTCAGAGCTCTCTTACTCAGATTATCCTTCTGGTTATTTTCGAAATCCTACTAGCCTCTTGGCTGGTGGCGGTACGAAAATCATAGAAATAGAGTTGAACCTCCCACTGAATTTCGGTGGGAGCTTTTCTTTCCTATCTGTTGATATAATGACACAGTTTCATTTTTAGGAGGTGACTCGTTTGGCCAAGGATACATTTCATCATCAAAAGGCTGAAAAAGAGAGAGAAGAGCTCCGTAAAATCATGACAGACATCTTTGAAGAAAAAATGAATAAACACAAGATTAAGTAATGTTGTATCAAAAGAGGTATAAGTCTACAAACTTATACCTCTTTCATATCTTTACTTCTTACTTGATTTGGATAGGGTGATGGCAACCATTGTCGCACACAGGAAAAAGGCTGCTAGTAAACCTTTTGTAGTCGTGGTCATAAAGGGTTTATCAAAGACATAATAGTTATAGACAGAAAATCCCAGTCCAATAAGAGTTACAATAATCGACACAACAAATAGCGTCATCCATAATCTTCTTTGAGTCATCGTCAACCTCCTGTTTGTATTCGTTTTCTTTCTGCCTATAGTATAACATAAAAAACCTTAGCTAAATTCCAGAGAGTGGATTGGCTAAGGTTTTTCATATTATTTCGTCAAGACAACCGTATCGTTTGGATCACGGTCATCATCTTCAATAGTCAGCTGATTGCCGTCGAGTTTGTAGAATTTGGTATCATCACCAATCGTTAGACTTTGATTGTCAGGGTTAACTGTTACAGACTTGCTTTCCTTCTCGCCATCTGCTTCGTCCTCTTCCCAAGTTCCAGTATTTCCAGAGATGGTAAGAGTAATACGATCATTTTCATCAGTTCCTTTATAGGTGCCATCTAGCCCTTCAGTCTGTTTAGAAACTTCAGAACTTTGTGAAGATGAAACCTTACTTGAACTTTGTTGGGTGCTAGCAGAGCTTTCAGGTGTTTGAGCTTTCTGGTTTGAGCAGGCTGCTAAAAGACCAAGAACTGCCATAGAGGCAAGAGAAAGTGTGAGTTTTTTGGACAATGTCATAGGCTTTGTCTCCTTTCTTTGATACCTTAAGTATAGCAAACGCTTACAAACAAACCAAGCAAAAGCCCTTTTCTGAAAATAGTTGGAAATCACTCTTCAAATTCTCAAAGGCATAATCTATTATCCCTATTTAAACTATGCTATACTGATAAAAAGCAATCAAGGAAGGTTCCTAATGACAACTACCAATCCACGTCGCCAGTGCGAGCGACTTTGGGCAGCAAATAAGTACCTGGTGCTCAGCCATTCAAACAAGATTTACTTGGAAATCCGTAACTATCTCAAGAATGATGAGGTTAGTTTGGATCAGGTTCAAGACTATATTGATCAAGCACTTGACCTTCCTGAAAATCCTGGTCAGGTCGTCAATGCCTTTCAACATATCTGGGGGTATTTTAAGAAAAAGGCGACTGCCAGCGAGAAGGAAATGTTTATGGTCCAACTGGATAGCTATGCAGCAGGCCAAATTCCTCAGCAGTGTTTAGTGCAATCTGTCAAAGAGCTTCTCATCAAGTACCCAAATCGCTATCTGGAGGAGTCAACTCTGATTAATGGAGGTAGCAAATGAGACTGTGGCATCAAGAGTTGATTGCAAAACTACCTCGTCAGCAATTATTAGGACAACACCAAGAATGTTGTGCCCTTCGTGGTAAGGGATGGCAACGCAAACATGCGACGGTTAACTATGTTTTTGACTATTCCCCTTACCGCTTGTTTAAATACCATGAGCTTATTATGCAAGAAATGGCGGAACGTGGCTATCGTGTTAGCCCAGAGTGGTTGGACAAGGAGTATCGAGGCAAGCAGATGCCAGCCTACGATAAGCTTGAAGTAGAGAAGCTACCAGTCATCATTTACCCAGAGCATGATACTGCTTATTTACAGGAATGTCTGGACAATCTCAAGCAAAAAGGAATCATCATCTAAAGGAGGAAAACGATGCATTTGTTTAAGTGGCTTGCACCTAAAAAGAAAGCAGCAGAAGGCCTTGTCATGCGTATTTCGACAGCTGATCAGGTAGACTATGCAACGATTACAAACCCAAGTGACAGTGATATCTGGGATGCCTTGATACAACTTCCAGTATCCTACGATAGTCTCTATCTCATTTATAGCGAAAAAGGGTCAATGAGTTTTATCTTTGTTGAATCCGAGGATGACAAGTATCGCTTGGAACACGACACACCTGAGCTAGGCTTAGAATTGACAAATGTCGCACGTGTATCCCAACAAGTTGCCAGAGATATCCTTATTCGCTTTTCTAAAGAGCACACAGTGATTTTGGACGACCATTGGAAACAAGAGAAAGTAAGGTAATCCTATGGCCTACCTCACCCCAGAAACCAGACGAAAACGACGAAAAGCCTTTTGTTTAATTATTGAAATCATTTGTCTGGTTCATTTTGCTATCATTGTCCCGCGAGACCGGATTTTTACTCCTGAAAAATGGGCTCGTACCCCAGATTACATGCGCCATAAACTCATGTGGAGTTTTCACCGGCAGTATCAGCTTGAGGGCATGACGAGAAAAGAAGTGGAGAAGCTCTTGGGCAAGGGTGACGATCTTCAAGGAAGTGTTGAGTACAAGCTGAGGGACGATTGGATTGGTGGTTGGCGTGTTTACCATATCGACTATAAGCAGGACCGTGTGATTCGTGCCAAAGAAACCTGGCAAGATTGGTGAAAATGGGCTTTTTCTTCCCCTAAAAGTAGTATAATCATGGTGTAAAGGTAATCGTTTTCAAAAGAACGAAGCTGTCTTTTGATTAGAAATGGAGGACAAACTTATGACCCTATTTATGTCTAAACTGATGAGCGGTATTATGGAACTGCTCATAGTCTCTGTCATTCCTTTTATCACTTGGTTAATTTGGAGCAGGAAAAAGGTCGGTTTCTTTGACTGGATTGGGTTGAAGAAAGTTCAAACCCAGCAGAAGAGGCGATTACTACTGACCATTTTTGGTTTTTCCCTACTTTTTCTTCTTTTTTCAATTATCGTCTTAGCTTGGTTCGACTCTAGCAAAACGGCCACAGCAGATTTTTCTGGAAAGGGAATTGGAGCTCTTCCTGCTATTCTAGCCTACGCTATCTTAGGGACTGCCTTGCCTGAAGAAATCTTCTTTAGAGGTTTTCTATTAAAAAGGATGCAAGGAAAACTAGGATTTCTAGGAGCAAATCTGGTTCAGTCTCTCTTATTTGGTCTCATCCATGCACTTATGTTTATCCAAATAATTGGTTATCTAAAGGCTTTTGTTATCTTGGTCTTTATCAGTCTCATAGCTTACATCTTTGGTGCTATCAATGAGAAAAAAGCAAGTGGGTCCATTCTTCCAAGTGTCTTTATCCACGCCTTGGCCAATACGGTTGTAGGGTTGCTCTTTGCCTTCTCCCTCATTTAGATAAAATTATATAGAAGAAAGTTATCATGGATGAATTAAAAGATATAAAACTTAAAAACTATCAGTGCCTAAATGAGGTTGCTATCAAGGGGGAGACACTCTTTACGGGCTCCTCACTCATGGAGCTTTTTCCCATTTGTGAAATCGCTAGGAGTAGAGGTATCGACGATATCATCTACAATCGGGGCATCAGTGGTTTGAATACGGATGAATTTCTCCAGCATATCCATCCTCTACTTTTGGATCTGCAACCGAGTAAGGTTTTCATCAATATCGGTACCAATGACATGACCGAGGAGCCTTATGGAGATCAGTGGTTCCAACATATGACGGCAAATATCAGCCAAATTCTGGAGCAAACACTAGCTATATTGCCAAATACCAAGATTTACCTGATGGCTTTTTATCCAGCCAATCTTCATCTGCCTTGGCAGACACCGGCATCTATCCAGTGGATGAAACTGCGGACTCCTGAAAATCTTGACCGCTGTAACCAGGCTCTTGAGGAAATCGCTAAAACCTATGGCTGCTACTTCATTAATTGTAATGCTGATTTGGTTGATGATAGAAAAGAGCAGAAGGCAGAGCATACCTATGACGGCGTCCACCTTTATGCCAATGCTTACTTAAAAGTCTTTGAAGTTCTGGAGCCATATCTCCTGCATTAAGAAAATATGAGAGAATTTCCAGTTCTTACTCGCTTTTTTCCCTTGATTACAGTACAATAGACGTCAAAAGTGAAAAATTGAAATGAGGTATCCCTATGTGGAAATGGTTTAAACGACTCATTGTCCTCGTCATTGTGCTCTTTTTTGCAGTGGCGGCTCTACTTATTCCGGACAAGATCGACAGTCAGGACCAATTAAAAAATGTATCAACACAAACATCCCTTGCTGATTTAGCCCAGGCTGGTATTGGTGGGGCGTCCCTTTCATCAGGCGGAGTTTCAACTGAGATTAATCTTGACAGTAATCAGTTTCGTCAAATCCTAAAAGCAAGCATGGCTGATTCTAATGACGAGACCTTGCAAAACAGTAGCGTAGAGTTGAATGATTCCTATCTAACAGCTAAGGTTCCCGTATCTCTTGGACCTATCGAATCAACATTCAGCCTTGATTTTACGGTCAGCACTAACAAGGAAGTCATCCTACTAGATTTGGCAGGTGCCCACCTGGGTCGCCTTCCAGTTCCAAAATCACTGGTTCTGCCTTACCTCAAGAAGAGCATTGCCCAGTCAAGCAGTGGTGTTCAAATGGTTAATGACCAAATTCAGCTCAAGCTTCCAGAAATCGGCTATGAAATTGAGCAAGCCTCTGTGACCAATAGCAAGATGAAGGTTAAACTTAACATTCCGATTTCCTTGCCAACAAGTTGGTAATCCATAATGAATCTTTCAAAACAAGTCCATAGTCTGGACTTGTTTTTTGATACCTTCACTTCTAAACTAAGAAAGTTAAAAAATTCTTGAAATAATAGCTTTAAATCCCTCACTCCCCTAGAAAATGAGCTTTTCCTATGCTATCATAAGATTGTAAAATTGATAAGCGTCTGACACTCATTGAAAAAGAGTTATTTCACTGAGTTAAAGAGTTTTAGGATAGTAGTTAGGAGGAAAAAATGGACGCTTTAAAATATATCACACCCAAATTTTTCACTACCATCAGGAATTATTCTAAGGGCCAGTTTCTTAAGGACTTAATCGCAGGAGTCATCGTGGCTATCATTGCCCTGCCCTTGTCGATTGCCCTTGCCATTGCCTCTGGTGTCAATCCCGAACAAGGTCTTTACACAGCAGTTGTTGCAGGCTTTTTTATTTCCTTTTTAGGGGGTAGTCGGGTTCAGATTGGTGGACCTACCGCAGCCTTCGTTGTCATCATCTATGGCATCATTGCCCAGTATGGTATGGCTGGTTTGACCCTTGCCACGCTCATGGCGGGACTCATGCTTATTATCATGGGGCTCCTGCGTTTTGGTGACCTGATCAAGTTCATTCCCAAAACCATCACACTTGGTTTTACCTTGGGGATAGCTGTTGGGATTGTGGCTGGACAGGTTAAAGATTTCCTGGGCCTTGAGATGAAGTCCGTGCCAGCTGAGTTCTTAGAAAAACTTCTAGCTTATGGGAAGCATCTTTCAAGTATTAGCTGGCCGACACTTGCAATTGGTATCTTGGCCCTAGTCATTCAAATCTTTTGGCCACGCCTTTCTCAGAAAATTCCGGGGTCTTTGGTTGCAATTATTGTGACCACAGCCATCGTAGCTTTTGGTCATCTCCCAGTCAAAACCATTGGTGATCTTTACACCATCAAAGCAGGACTTCCAAGTTTCACAGTTCCTGACCTATCATTTTCTTTGATTCGTCAAATGATGTCGCCAGCCTTCACCATTGCCGTACTAGCAGCCATCGAATCTCTACTTTCTTGCGTTGTTTCAGACGGGATGATTGGTGGTAATCATCGCTCTAATGCTGAATTGATTGGCCAAGGTGTTGGGAATATCATGTCAGCCCTCTTTGGCGGGATTCCTGCAACGGGTGCCATCGCCCGTACTGCAGCCAATGTCAAAAATGGAGGACGGACACCAGTAGCGGGGATGGTTCATGCCCTTACCTTGCTTTTGATTTTACTCTTTCTCATGCCTTATGCCTCATTGATTCCTATGACCTGTTTGGCCTCAATCCTAATGATTGTCGGTTATAACATGAGCGGTTGGCGTACTGTCGTTCGTATGATTCAACGTGCTCCTAAGAGTGACGTAGCAGTCCTTATCGTAACCTTTATCTTAACCGTTTTCTTTGACCTAGTGGTTGCCATTGAATTTGGTATGGTCCTAGCAGCCTTCCTCTTCCTCAAACGCATGTCAGACGTGGCTCAAATTCGTCAGTGGGTGGACAAGGAAAATCTGGACGATCCAGTTTTGTCCGAGGACAGCGACTTGAAACAAGTCCCTAAAAATGCAGTCGTCTATGAAGTCTTTGGTGCCCTCTTCTTTGGTGCAGCCAATAATTTCTTGAATGTTATCAATGACGACAGTAAGAATGTCCTTATCCTACGCATGCGCAACGTTCCAGCCATGGATATCTCTGGTCTGGATGCCCTTGAGGAAACGCTTGCTATCTGCCAAAAACGTGGCATGACCTTGCTTCTTTCTCACGTTAACGCCCAACCCTACCGAGTTCTCGAAAAATCAGGCTTCATCCAGACTATCGGTCCAGATAATATCTGCGAGTCGACGGACCAAGCCCTTGAAAAAGCAGTAGCCCTAGCAAAAGAAGCCTAGACAAATCCATTTTGCACAAGAAGAAAAAGCCAGTTCAACTGAACTTGGCTTTTTAAAATAATAACAGTGCTAACAAAATAATGTTGTGAATTTTCAGATATTATTGTAAAATATTAGAAAAAGCATAAGGAGATTCTTAAATGAGCGACTTAGTTTTAGGACTTGATATCGGTATAGGTTCTGTTGGTGTAGGTATCCTTAATAAAGTGACGGGAGAAATTATCCATAAGAATTCACGCATTTTCCCAGCAGCCCAAGCGGAAAATAATGTAGAACGTAGAACAAATCGTCAAGGGAGACGATTGACACGACGTAAAAAACATCGTAGAGTTCGTTTAAATCATCTATTTGAGGAAAGTGGATTAATCACCGATTTTACGAAGGTTTCAATCAATCTTAACCCATATCAATTACGAGTTAAGGGTTTGATCGATGAATTGTCTAATGAAGAAATGTTTATCGCTCTTAAAAATATGGTGAAACACCGTGGGATTAGTTACCTCGATGATGCCAGTGATGACGGAAATTCATCAGTAGGAGACTATGCACAAATTGTTAAAGAAAATAGTAAACAATTAGAAACTAAGACACCGGGACAGATTCAGTTGGAACGCTACCAAAAATATGGTCAATTACGTGGTGATTTTAATGTTGAGGAAGATGGAAAAAAACATCGCTTAATTAATGTCTTTCCAACATCAGCTTATCGTGCAGAAGCGCTAAGAATACTACAAACCCAACAAGAATTTAATTCACAGATTACCGATGTATTTATTAATCGGTATCTCGAAATTTTAACTGGAAAACGTAAATATTATCACGGACCAGGTAATGAAAAGTCTCGGACTGATTATGGAAGGTATACTACTAAGAAAGATTCTGAAGATGAGTACATAACTTTAGACAATATTTTTGGTATCCTAATCGGGAAATGTACATTTTATCCAGAAGAGTTTAGAGCAGCAAAAGCATCTTACACGGCTCAAGAATTCAATTTGCTAAATGATTTGAACAATCTAACAGTTCCAACAGAAACCAAGAAGTTGAGCGAAGAACAGAAGAATCAAATCATTAATTATGTCAAAAACGAAAAGGCGATGGGGGCAGCAAAACTCTTTAAATATATCGCTAAACTACTTTCTTGCGATGTTGCAGATATCAAGGGATACCGTATCGACAAATCAGATAAGGCTGAAATTCATACTTTTGAAGCCTATCGAAAAATGAAGACGATTGAAACCATTGATATTGAGCAAATGGATAGAGAAAAGCTTGATAGGTTAGCCTATGTCTTAACATTAAATACGGAGAAGGAAGGTATCCAAGAAGCGATAGAGCATGAGTTTGCTGATGGGACCTTTAGTCAGGAGCAAGTTGACGAATTGGTTCAATTCCGCAAAGCAAATAGTTCCATTTTTGGAAAAGGCTGGCATAATTTTTCTGTCAAACTTATGATGGAATTAATCCCAGAATTGTATGCGACGCCTGAAGAGCAAATGACTATCCTGAAACGACTTGGAAAACAAAAAACGACTTCGTCATCGAATAAAACAAAATATATAGATGAGAGACTACTAACTGAAGAAATCTATAATCCTGTTGTTGCTAAGTCTGTTCGCCAAGCTATTAAAATCGTAAATGCAGCAATCAAAGAGTATGGTGATTTTGACAATATTGTCATCGAAATGGCCCGAGAAACGAATGAAGATGATGAAAAGAAAGCTATTCGAAAGATTCAAAAAGCCAACAAAGATGAAAAAGATGCAGCAATGCTTAAGGCTGCCAACCAATATAATGGAAAGGCTGAATTACCACATAGTGTTTTCCACGGTCATAAGCAATTAGCGACTAAAATCCGCCTTTGGCATCAGCAAGGAGAACGTTGCCTTTATACTGGTAAGACAATTTCAATCCATGATTTGATAAATAATCCTAATCAGTTTGAAATAGATCATATTTTACCTCTTTCGATCACCTTCGATGATAGCCTTGCCAATAAGGTTTTGGTTTATGCAACTGCTAACCAAGAAAAAGGACAACGAACACCTTATCAGGCTTTAGATAGCATGGATGATGCATGGTCTTTCCGTGAATTAAAAGCTTTTGTACGTGAGTCAAAAGCACTTTCAAACAAGAAAAAAGAATACCTTCTTACAGAAGAGGATATTTCAAAATTTGATGTTCGCAAGAAATTTATCGAACGAAATCTTGTAGATACAAGATACGCTTCAAGAGTTGTCCTCAATGCCCTTCAAGAACACTTTAGATTTCACAAGACTGATACAAAAGTTTCCGTGGTTCGTGGTCAATTCACATCTCAATTGAGACGCCATTGGGGAATTGAGAAGACTCGTGATACTTATCATCACCATGCTGTCGATGCATTGATTATTGCTGCTTCAAGTCAGTTGAATTTGTGGAAGAAACAAAAAAATACCCTTGTAAGTTATTCAGAAGATCAACTACTTGATATTGAAACAGGTGAACTTATTAGTGACGATGAATACAAGGAATCTGTATTCAAAGCTCCTTATCAACATTTTGTTGATACATTGAAGAGTAAAGAATTTGAAGACAGTATCTTATTCTCATATCAAGTGGATTCTAAGTTTAATCGTAAAATATCAGATGCTACCATTTATGCGACAAGACATGCTAAAGTAGGAAAAGATAAGAAGGATGAAACTTATGTCTTAGGGAAAATCAAAGATATCTATAGCCAGACTGGCTATGATGCCTTTATAAAGATTTATCAGAAGGATAAGTCAAAATTCCTCATGTATCGTCACGACCCACAAACCTTTGAGAAAGTTATCGAACCAATTTTAGAGAACTATCCCAATAAGGAAATGAATGAAAAAGGGAAAGAAGTACCATGTAATCCTTTCCTAAAATTTAAAGAAGAACATGGCGACTATATTCGTAAATATAGTAAAAAAGGCAATGGTCCTGAAATCAAGAGTCTTAAATACTATGATAGTAAGTTAGGTAATCATATTGATATCACTCCAAAGAATAGTAACAATAAGGTTGTCTTGCAGTCAGTTTCTCCATGGAGAGCGGATGTCTATTTCAATAAGACTACTGGAAAATACGAAATACTTGGATTGAAATATGCTGACCTACAATTTGAAAAAGGGACAGGAACATATAAGATTTCTCAGGAAAAATACAATGCCATTAAGAAGAAAGAGGGTGTAGATTCTGATTCAGAATTCAAGTTCACACTTTATAAAAATGATTTGTTGCTAATTAAAGATACGGGAACAAAAGAACAGCAGTTATTCCGTTTTCTTTCTCGATCAATGCCAAATAAAAAGCATTATGTAGAGTTAAAGCCTTATTCAAAAGATAAATTTGAGAAGAATGAGTCACTTATTGAAATTTTAGGTCCTGCAGATAAGTCAGGACGATGTATAAAAGGACTAGCAAAATCAAATATTTCTATTTATAAAGTAAGAACGGATGTTCTAGGAAATCAGCATATCATCAAAAATGAGGGTGATAAGCCTAAGCTAGATTTTTAATATTAATTGTTAAAAAGTGTTGCAATTATAGTTGCTATATACTATAATAATCGTGTAAGGGACGCCTTACACAGTTACTTAAATCTTGCAGAAGCTACAAAGATAAGGCTTCATGCCGAAATCAACACCCTGTCATTTTATGGCAGGGTGTTTTCGTTATTTAAAAAGGAGAAGAAATGACTTGGAGAGTTGTACATGTCAGTCAAAGTGAGAAGATGCGCTTAAAGCTTGATAACTTGTTAGTGCAAAAGATGGGACAAGAGTTTACGGTGCCACTTAGTGATATTTCGATAATAGTTGCTGAAGGTGGGGATACAGTTGTTACTCTTCGATTATTAAGTGCCCTAAGTAAATATAATATTGCCTTAGTTGTTTGTGATAACGAACATTTACCAACAGGGATTTACCACTCTCAAAATGGGCACTTTAGAGCTTATAAGCGCTTGAAAGAACAGATGGACTGGTCTCAGAAGCAAAAGGATAAGGCATGGCAGATTGTGACTTACTATAAAATCAATAACCAAGAGGACGTCCTAGCTATGTTTGAAAAAAGTCTGGATAACATTAGACTACTTTCAGACTATAAAGAGCAGATAGAACCAGGTGATAGAACCAATAGAGAGGGACATGCTGCCAAGGTCTATTTTAATGAGCTCTTTGGTAAACAATTTGTCAGAATAACCCAACAAGAAGCCGATGTCATCAATGCTGGTTTAAACTATGGCTACGCTATCATGAGGGCACAGATGGCTAGAATAGTGGCGGGTTATGGTTTAAATGGCCTATTAGGTATATTCCATAAAAATGAATACAATCAGTTTAATTTGGTTGATGACTTGATGGAGCCATTTAGACAGATTGTAGATGTTTGGGTTTATGATAATCTACGAGATCAAGAATTTCTTAAATATGAGTATAGGTTGGGATTGACAGATTTACTCAATGCTAAAATCAAATATGGCAAAGAGACTTGCTCAGTGACAGTTGCTATGGATAAATATGTCAAAGGCTTTATCAAATATATTTCGGAAAAAGATATTAGTAAATTTCACTGTCCGGTGGTATCAAGTTTAGAGTGGAGAAAATAAGATGAGGTATGAAGCATTGAGATTATTATGTTTTTTTGATTTGCCAATGGAATCCAAGGATGAAAAAAGAATTTATCGTAATTTTCGTAAAGAATTAATTTCAAATGGATTTGAAATGTTACAATTTTCGGTCTACTATCGCACTTGTCCTAATAGAAGCTTTGCAAATAAATTTTATAAGAAGCTAAAGATGAGTAATCTGCCTGCTGGAAATGTGAGACTTTTGGCGGTTACTGAAAAGCAATTTTCAGAGATGACATTAATCATAGGTGGTAAAACTAAGCAAGAAGAAATCGTCAGTGATAATAAGTTGGTGGTCATATGAAATTTTTTGTTCAACATCCTTACAAAGAACGTCTTGAATTAAATATTGGTGCAATCACACAAATTGTTGGTCAGAATAAAGAACTCAAATATTATATTTGGCAGATTTTGAGCTGGTATTTTGGCGGAAAAAAATACTCGAGTGAGGACTTAAGTATTTTTGATTATGAGGAACCTACTATACTTGATGAGTCTGGAGAAATAGTGAAGCGAAGTAGCTATCACTATATCGACATTTCAAGTTTTAAGGATTTACTTGAGCAGATGGAATACAAGAAAGGAACACTTGCTCACGGTTACCTTAGTAAAATTGTCAATCAAGTTGATATTGTAGCCCATTTGGAGAAAATAAATGAACAAGTAGAGCTTATAGAAGGAGTGATGAATGGGGATATAAACTTAAACTGTGGTCAGGTGGAATACCATTTAGAGAATCGTCCTATAACACTAGACCAACTCCTCACAAAAAATTTTAGTCCATTTTTTGTCATTGAGAATAAGAATCTATCTTTTGAATGGGTTTCAAATACAGATAAACTTTCCCTCTTTTTAGAAATGTTAGACGGTCTACTTTCACAAACAACAGAGAAATATCTCATTGTGCTAAAAAATATTGATAGCTTTATTTCAGAGGAATTTTATGATAGTTTTTATAAGGAGATTGGTCAGCTAGTCAAAAAGTATCCAAACCTAACCTTTATTTTGTTTCCAAGTGATCAAGGCTATTTAAAGATTGATGAAGAAAATAGCAAGTTCGTCAATATTTTATCTGACCAGGCTGAGCATTTGTACGATGTTGAGTTTATGTATGAAAGGGTAAAGAAACATTATCCAAGTAATAATTTTCCAACGAGAGAGGATTTTAGGATGTCATTAGAGACCGTAACGCCTTATTTATTGACAAAAATGCTGAGACAACCTAGTCTCTCACTTATTGATTCAGTAATTTTGAATATACTAAATCATTTGTTTCACTTTAATTACCGTATAAGATATTCAAAAACTCCTGATGAGGAGCTATTGCATAGATATTTAGAAAGTAAGAATTGACAAGTACAGTGATTGATTCTATAATCACTATGTGGGTATAAAAACGTCAAAATTTCATTTGAGGTTTTTGTACTCTCAAGATTTAAGTAACTGTACAACAAAAAAGCAGAATGAAAGGTTACCAAAGTGGTTTTTGTACTCTCAAGATTTAAGTAACTGTACAACGTGATTAATACAATAACAAATTCTTGTTTCGTTTTTGTACTCTCAAGATTTAAGTAACTGTACAACTAGCGCAAAGATAGCGTTGGATAGGTCTAAGTTTTTGTACTCTCAAGATTTAAGTAACTGTACAACGATGTTGCAACAATTCGGGCTTAACATCCCGTTTTTGTACTCTCAAGATTTAAGTAACTGTACAACTTTTTGTTTTTCGTATGGTTCAAATGGTAGGTTTTTGTACTCTCAAGATTTAAGTAACTGTACAACATGTGTTCTTTTACTTTCTTAGCATATTCTTGTTTTTGTACTCTCAAGATTTAAGTAACTGTACAACTAGATTATATTCGTGAGGGTGATGTGGTCGGTTTTTGTACTCTCAAGATTTAAGTAACTGTACAACAATATATTGACCTACCTTGATTCAGCAAATGTTTTTGTACTTTCAAGATTTAAGTAACTGTACAACTTATAGAAAAACAAATATCTATTTGTAACCGTTTTTGTACTCTCAAGATTTAAGTAACTGTACAGTTTGATTCAACTTAAAAAGCCAGTTCAACTGAACTTGGCTTTTTAAAATACGCGATAAACATAGGGATTGTCAGGTTGACCGACCTCTTTAACCTCAGTCAAATTGAGGATAGGGAGGCTCTGTTTAAGATTTTGATAATAATCCACAGTGATGGTACCAGTGACTTTTACCCAGGTATTATCCTTGAAGGTTTGGTCACTTCCTCTCGTCGCCAGTCCGTAAACACCTGAATCGGCGATACAGTGGATAATACCGAAACGGAAGATGAACTGATACCCCTTGGTCTGTGGGTCATTGTAAACAAAGCCGGTATAGGTGACCTTCTTGCCTACGAAATCGTTAGGATAGAGGTAGATGAGCTCCATAACTTCCATGTAATTTTCCGTGGTAATCTGGATGGTCTCACGTCCCTTGTACTTGGCGAGCTCCTTGGTCATCTCCTTCTCATAAGCAGAGGAGGTGAAGTAGGAGCTGGTGTCTGGCTTCAAGTACTGGATAGTCGTTCCCTCTTGGTCGGCCTGGTTAGGATCACTCCCTGCCGCCAGTGGAAAATGATACCCCTTAGCTGACACGGTATTGGCATCCAAGGTTACTGTTGGCACCAAGAGCCCCGTAAGGACTGGAAAGGCCAAGAGAACGATGCTGGCTACCTTGGCTACTCGACCTGACAAATGCGAGTGGACCTTCATCTGCTTCATCCAAACAATGAGTTGAACCACAGCGAGGATAAAGGAAAGCACCATGGAAATGTAGGCCAAGTAGGAGTAGTGGATATTAATGTACTGGTTGAGTTTGCCAGAAACTTGCAAGTACATGACCAGCTCAAAATACCCAGATAAGATGAGAAAACGTAACATTAAATCACCCCCAATACCAGACAGTAAATGATTGTCACCAGACTTGCGATTCCTACGAAGAGACCAACAAAGCGTGTCTTAAACTGGTGTTTCATCATGATTAGGTTCTTGATATCAACCATAGGACCAATGATGAGAAAGGCCACTGTTGGTGCCACTCCAAAACTAGAGAGCAAGGAAGCCCCGATAAAGGCATCCGCCTCCGAACACAGTGAGAGGATAAAGGCCAAAAGCATCATGATGAGGATGGCTGTCACTGAATTATGACCGATGGTCGTGAGAATACGGGTAGGTAGGTAGGTCTGCATACTTGCGGCCACCAGGCTCCCGAAAATTAGGTAACGCCCAGTGTCGAAAAATTCATCGACAGCATGAATCAAGGCTTGAAAAACTTTCTTACCAGCTGACAAACCACTATAGTCGTGCACATGACTGACCTTACGATTGTCCTTAAGAATCTGGTCATCCACCACAAAGCCAAGCAAGATTCCCAAAATCATGGCAATCAAGAAAGCTCCGAGAAAACGTAAAATTACGTAGTACCAAGAGTTCCCAAAGGCCGTATAGGTCGCAAAGAGAACGACTGGATTGATGATAGGAGCAGTTGCCATGAAAGGAATAGCCGTGTAGCTAGGCACTTTTTTCTCTAAAAAGCGTGTGATAATGGGAACAATCCCACACTCACAAGAAGGGAAAATAAAACCAATTAGAGTTCCAAAGAGAATAGCCAGGACCTTGTTTTTCGGCAGGAAGTTTTGGACCTTTTCAGGAGTCACGAAGACTTCAATAAAGCCAGACAAGATGCTTCCCAGTAAAACGAAGGGCAGGGCTTCGATAATAATAGATAGAAAAACTGCCAGAAGCTGCAAAACACTATCTGGTAGTTGATGAAAAATAGCCATAACTATTATTTCTTCTTATCTTCTTGAAGACGTTTGTCCTTCTTAGGATCAGTTCCCGCCTTCTCAAAATCAGGGATAGCTGCAAAAGATGCCATCATGCTTTCAAGTTCATTTGTTTTTTTCTGAATAACCGCCATAAAAAGCCTCCGAGTTTAAATAAGATACTAAGGGTGTCATTTCTAAGAGAAAATTAGGTCATCGACCGAAGAAGCTCTGCTTCTAGGAAGATGCATCTATTTTCCGAAAGAAATAGCCCCTAACAATAGGTCTACCTTTCTATTATACTACCTCTTGCTTAAAAATTCTCTCTTCAGCTACAAGGTTTTCTACCCAAGCAAATCTCCTATCGTGGTATAATAGAACTTATGGAAAATCGTAATCTAGACACATTGGCTCAGGAATTGGGCCTAAAAAAACAACAAGTTGAAACAGTTTTGGAATTGACCGCAGAAGGCAATACCATTCCTTTCATTGCCCGTTACCGTAAGGAAAAAACAGGCAATCTGGATGAAACGCAAATCAAGGCTATCATTGATATGGACAAGTCCTTGACGGCTCTTCAAGACCGTAAGGAAACAGTTCTGGCCAAGATTGAGGCTCAGGGTAAATTGACTGACCAACTCAAGGCAGCCATTGAAGCTGCTGAAAAGTTGGCGGATGTGGAAGAACTCTACCTCCCCTATAAGGAAAAACGCCGCACCAAAGCGACTATTGCCCGTGAAGCAGGTCTTTTCCCATTGGCTCGTCTTATCTTGCAAAATAGTCCCAACCTCAAGGCGGAAGCTGAAAAGCTGACATCTGAAGCCTTTCCAACAGCTGATAAGGCTCTTGCGGGTGCTGTGGATATTTTGGTTGAGGCCTTTTCTGAGGACAATAGATTGCGCTCTTGGACCTACAACGAAATCTGGAACAACAGTGACATCACTTCAACCCTCAAGGATCAATCGCTGGATGAAAAAGAAACTTTCAAGATTTACTATGATTTTGAGGATAAGGTGTCTAAACTTCAAGGTTACCGTACGTTAGCCCTTAACCGTGGGGAGAAACTAGGCGTTATCAAGGTAAGCTTTAAGCACAATCTTGAGAAAATGCACCGTTTCTACGGTGCTCGTTTCAAACAAAAAAATGACTATATCGAGGAAGTTATCAATCAATCTCTCAAGAAGAAAATCATTCCAGCTATGGAGCGTCGTATCCGAAGCGAATTGACTGAAGCAGCAGAAGATGGTGCTATTCAACTTTTCTCTCAAAATCTTCGAAGCCTCCTTCTAGTATCGCCACTTAAAGGCAAGATGGTACTTGGTTTTGACCCAGCCTTTCGTACAGGGGCTAAGTTGGCCGTGGTTGACCAAACTGGTAAGCTCATTACAACGCAAGTTATATATCCAGTAGCTCCAGCAAGTCAGGCTAAAATCGCACAGGCTAAAAAAGACTTGGCTGACCTCATCAAAAAGTATGCCATTGAGATTATTGCGATCGGTAATGGAACAGCAAGCCGTGAAAGTGAAGCTTTTGTGGCAGAAGTCCTCAAGGATTTCCCAGAAACTTCTTATGTCATTGTCAATGAAAGTGGTGCCTCTGTCTACTCTGCATCAGAGTTGGCTCGCCATGAGTTTCCAGATTTGACGGTCGAAAAACGCTCTGCCATTTCTATTGCCCGTCGTCTCCAAGACCCATTGGCCGAGTTGGTTAAGATTGACCCTAAATCAATCGGAGTAGGCCAATACCAGCACGATGTTAGCCAGAAGAAACTGTCTGAAAATCTTGATTTCGTCGTTGATACCGTGGTTAACCAAGTCGGTGTCAATGTCAATACGGCAAGTAGTACCCTCTTGTCACACGTGTCAGGACTCAACAAGACCATCTCTGAAAATATCGTCGCCTACCGTGAGGAAAATGGTGAGATTGCATCACGTGCTGAAATCAAAAAAGTTCCACGTCTCGGTGCCAAAGCCTTCGAACAAGCAGCTGGTTTCCTCCGTATCCCAAATGCCAAGAATATCTTGGATAATACAGGGGTCCACCCAGAGTCTTACCCAGCGGTAAAAGACCTCTTCAAGCAGTTGGATATCACAGATTTGGACGACTCTGCCAAAGAGAAATTGAAGGCTCTTAATCTTAAAGAAACAGCAGAAGAGCTAGGGCTTGGTCAGGAAACCCTTAAAGATATCATCGCTGACCTTTTGAAACCAGGTCGTGACCTCCGTGATGATTTTGAAGCACCAGTGCTTCGTCAGGATGTTCTTGAACTCAAAGACTTGTCAGTCGGACAAAAACTTGAAGGGACAGTCCGAAATGTTGTGGACTTTGGTGCCTTTGTGGATATCGGTGTCCATGAGGATGGACTTATCCATATCTCTGAGATGAGCAAGAGCTTCGTTAACCACCCAAGTCAGGTCGTTTCTGTTGGGGATTTGGTTACCGTGTGGGTATCAAAAGTTGATTTGGAGCATGAAAAACTTAACCTCTCCTTGGTGAATCCACGTGAATCTAACTGATTATGTTAAGACTGTTTCTATAGAAGATTTTGGCTGGGAATTTAAACATCAAGCCTTGTGGAACAAGCGTCTCCGGACCACTGGAGGGCGGTTCTTTCCCAAGGATGGACACTTAGATTTCAACCCAAAACTCTATGAGGAACATGGTCTTGAGACCTTTCGAAAAATCGTCCGCCACGAGCTCTGTCATTATCACCTTTATTTTCAAGGTAAGGGCTACAAGCATGTTGATAGAGATTTTAAGGACTTACTAGCCAAGGTTGAAGGCCTTAGATACGCTCCAAAGATGCAAGGTCAAAAGGAGAAGTACTACCTTTATCAGTGCCAATCTTGTGGTCATATCTACCGTCGCAAACGCCGTGTCAATACACAGAAGTTTGGATGCGGTCTGTGTCGAGGTAAGCTCATTTTTCTAAATCAGTCCTAGGGCTGATTTTTTTAATTTAAAAAAATCATATAATTAAATCAAAGAAATGATGGGAGAAGAAGACCATGTCAAATCGTTTTTATAAGACACGAAAAAATAGACTCGTCGCCGGTGTTGTTGCAGGTTTGGCAGATAAGTTTGGTTGGGACCTAGCTTTGGCTCGTATCTTGGCTATCATTCTCATGGTTTCAACGCAGTTTGGAATCTTCTTATATTTGGTTTTAGCCTTCCTCCTTCCTTATAAAGAAGATATTTATCCCGAAATCAAACTCAAGGATGGACGCAAACGTAAAAACGCTGAACCTGTCGAAGATGAGTGGAATTGGTGAGTAAATTATAATAGAAAAGATCTATGATTGGCCTTAGTGCTAGTCATAGGTCTTTTTTGCTTTGAGAACCGCATTGAAAACCTTTTTATGATACAATGAAACTAGTAAATAATCGGAGGAAATAACATGACAGTAACTGTTAAAATGCTGGTTGATAAGCTTAAGCTTAAGGTTATCTATGGGAACGAAAAACTTTTGTCAAAACCAATAACAACCGCTGACATCTCTCGCCCTGGTCTAGAAATGACAGGATATTTTGATTTTTATTCGCCGGAGCGTATTCAATTGGTTGGGATGAAGGAGTGGTCCTACCTTAAAACCATGACTGATTACAACCGTTATTCTGTTTTTGCGAATATGTTTAAAGCGGAAACTCCAGCTGTTATCGTGGCGCGTGGTCTTGAGATTCCGGAAGAGATGCTTCGAGCTGCTAAGGAAAATGGTGTAGCGGTTCTTCAAGGTTGCGGCGGAACATCATCTCTTTCAGGTGATATGTCTTGGTACCTCAACGCACAGTTGGCGGAACGTACCAGTGTTCATGGTGTTTTGGTCGATATCTACGGTATGGGTGTTCTCATCCAGGGCGATTCTGGTATCGGTAAGAGTGAAACAGGGCTTGAGTTGGTGAAACGTGGTCACCGTCTTGTCGCTGACGACCGTGTGGATGTTTATGCTAAGGATGAGGAAACTCTCTGGGGCGAGCCCGCGGAAATCCTCCGCCATCTTATTGAAATTCGTGGGGTTGGTATCATTGATGTCATGAGTCTCTACGGAGCTAGTGCTGTCCGTAATTCCTCTCAAGTTCAGTTGGCCATTTATCTTGAAAATTTTGAAGACGGTAAGATCTTTGATCGTCTTGGAAACGGAAACGAAGAAATCGAATTGCAAGGCGTTAAGATTCCACGTGTCCGTATTCCTGTTAAGACAGGACGTAACGTGTCAGTCGTTATCGAAGCTGCAGCAATGAACTATCGTGCCAAGCAAATGGGATTTGATGCAACCAAAACCTTTGGGGATCGTTTGACCAACCTCATTAGTAAGAATGGTGAAGACAAATGATGGCTACTATTGATCCAATTGCTCTAAGACTTGGTCCAATCAGTATTCATTGGTACGCCGTCTGTATTGTATCTGGTCTTTTACTTGCAGTTTATCTGGCTCAGCGTTGGGCTCCTGAAAAGGGAATCGATCCTGAGCATATCTTAGATTTTATTCTTCTTGCCTTTCCTATAGCCATTGTTGGTGCAAGGCTCTACTATGTGATCTTCCAGTGGTCTTACTACAGTCAGAATCCTTCAGAAATTGTTGCGATTTGGAATGGCGGAATTGCCATTTATGGTGGCTTGATTGCTGGTGCAGCTGTCCTCTATTGGTTTTCGAAACGTCATGCCATTGCTGTCTTGGATTTTCTTGATATTGCAGCACCTGGTGTTATGCTTGCTCAGAGTATCGGTCGCTGGGGAAACTTTGTTAACCAAGAGGCTTACGGAAGAGCAGTTAGTCATCTGAATTATGTCCCAGAATTTATTCGCCAGCAGATGTTCATTGATGGGAGTTATCGTGTACCGACCTTTCTTTATGAAAGTCTCTGGAACTTAGTCGGATTTATCACTATCCTAGGACTAAGACGCTTTAATAAGAAACTACGTCAAGGAGATGTGACCTCATTTTACCTTATCTGGTATGGTCTTGGACGTTTTGTCATTGAAGGCATGCGTACCGATAGCCTCATGTTTGCTGGCTTGCGTGTTTCTCAATGGGTCAGCATCGCCATTATCATCTTGGGTGCTATCTTACTATATTTGCGAAAGCAACGTCCAGAGGCAGATTATAAAATGAAAAACTAGTCATATAGCTCAGACTTTGTTATAATATAATGAAAATTATCATAACAAAGGTCACTGGAAACTGGAGAGTTTACTTCAGTTTTCTTGTAGCGACCTTTTAAAAAGGTCAAAGGAGTCTTAAACTATGGCAGAAATTGCATTTCTTATTATCGCAATCGCACTTGCTGCGTTCCTCGTTGCATTGATCCCTACCCTACTTCGTACACGTCATGTGGTCAAAGAAGTTGAAGAAACAGTTGCTGTGCTTCGTACAGACATTAATGTAACCCTTCATCAAACAAATGAAATCTTGGCTAAGGCAAACGTCTTGGTTGAAGATGTTAATGAAAAAGTTCAAACAATCGATCCTCTTTTCGTAGCAGTAGCTGAGCTTTCAGAAAGTGTTTCTGACTTGAATACTGAAGCTCGTTACCTCGGTGCTAAAGCAAGTGCAGCAGGAGCAAGTGTCGGTAAGGCGGGTTCAGCCTTTGCTATCGGTAAAGTTGCTTCAAAACTATTTGGTAAAAAAGACAAGAAAAAATAAGGAGGTCTTTTCATGAGTAAATTTTTAAACACCCTAATCATTGGTGCAGCTTCTGGAGCTGCAGCAGCTTACTTCTTTACAACTGAGAAAGGTAAAGCTGTTAAATCACGTATCGATGAAGAAATCGCTTCATTCAAAGAAGATCCTAAAGCTTATCAAAATCAAGTAGTGGAAAAAGCTAGCGACTACAAAGATTTGGCAGTCGATACTTTCCAAGACTACAAAACAAAATTTGAAAATGGTGAAATCACTGCAGATGATTTGACAAAAACCGTTCAAGAAAAAACAGCTCAAGTTGCTGACTTTGCAAAAGAAAGCTTTGAACTTATCAAGGAGAAAACAGCTCAAGTAACTCCTGAACAAGCGGATGTTGAAGCAGAAACAAAAGCTATTGTTGATGATATCGTCATTGATATTAAAGATATCTCTGAAGAAGCAGCAGAAGCAAAATAAAAAAGAAAGCACATGAGGCTTTCTTTTTTTAGTACGAAAAAAACGTTGACCAGCAGTCAACGTTTTTGTGCTTTATAATATTCGATTAGGACATAAATACCTATCTGACCAATGACGCTAATGGTAATTGCCCAGAAGAAGGCCCAGAAGGTAGCCACCTGTGCTACTAAGAAAAGGAAGGCAACTAGGACTGTTGAAACACAGAAGCTTGAGATACGTCCAAAGAAAATCATATCTTGTAGCTTAATACTATTACTATTTAGACCTTGATAATCTTGATAATTCGTCGTTTGAGGATGCTCAGTCTCGAAATCTTCAATGTGATCAAATTGACGGTGTAAGTTGTCAGCCATGTCTGCCTCCTTTCTATATAAAATACCTAAACCACTTTTTCGTGTAGGTTAAAATACTTAGTCAGTATTTCACTATTTAGAATCTCATTAATAATACCATAAAAATTTTATATTGCAAAGTTTTTTTTGATTTTTGTGAAAATTATAGTATTAAAAAACTATTTTAAAATATTTAGATACGGGTATTTGAACCTAAAAATTCTAAAAAAATCAAATCATTTGTGCTATAATGTGAGTTATGGAAAAAATAGTGATTACAGCGACTGCTGAGAGCTACGAGCAGGCACGTGAGCTCCTAGAACTTGGCGTAGATCGTATTTACATCGGCGAAAAAGCTTTTGGCCTTCGTTTGCCTAAGCCTTTTTCATTCGCAGAGATGCGAAAGATTGCAGAGCTGGTACATGAGTCTGGCAAGGAATTGACTGTTGCAGTTAACGCCCTCATGCACCAAGGTATGATGGATGCTCTTCCAGACTACCTTGATTTTCTTGAAGAAATCAAGGCAGATTACATCACGGTTGGTGATGCAGGGGTTTTCTACATCTGTAACCGTGACAAACGTCCCTTCAAAATGATTTATGATGCTTCAACCATGGTAACCTCTAGCCGTCAGATTAATTTCTGGGGCAAACAAGCTGGAGCTTCTGAAGCTGTTCTGGCTCGTGAAATTCCGTCTGCGGAACTCTTCATCATGGCTGAAAATCTTCAAATTCCAGCTGAGGTTTTGGTTTACGGTGCAAGTATCATTCACCACTCTAAACGTCCGCTTCTTCAAAACTATTACAACTTTATCAAAACGGATGAAGCTGTTACCAAAGAACGTGACCTCTTCCTTTCTGAGCCTGGTGACCCAGATTCGCACTACTCAGTTTACGAAGACTTGCATGGAACACATATCTTTGCCAACAATGACCTAGATATGATGACTAAACTTTCAGAGCTCGTTGAACATGGTTTTGACCACTGGAAGTTGGACGGTGTTTATTGCCCAGGTGAAAACTTCGTAAAAATCACTGAGTATTTTGTGAAGGCTCGTGACCTCATCGAGGCTGGTGAATTTTCACAAGATCAGGCCTTCCTCTTTGATGAGGCTATTCATAAATTACACCCAGCCAACCGTGGTTTGGACACGGGTTTCTATGATTATGAACCTGACCGTGTTAAATAATAACCCTTCCTCTTTCGTTTGAGAGTTTTCCATTTTCAGGGAACGAAGGAGACTTCTAAAAACAAAAATCGACAATCTTGCAAATTGGAGAAATTATGACTACAACTAAAAAACGCCCAGAGGTTTTGGTACCTGCTGGGACTTTGGAAAAATTGAAAGTCGCTGTAAATTACGGCGCAGATGCTGTTTTCGTTGGTGGACAAGCCTATGGTTTGCGTAGCCGTGCCGGAAACTTTACCATGGATGAGCTTCGTGAAGGTATCGAATATGCTCACGCACGTGGTGTTGATGTGCACGTCGCTTCAAACATGGTTACCCATGAAGGAAATGAAAAAGGAGCTGGTGAGTGGTTCCGTGAATTGCGTGATATGGGACTTGATGCCGTTATCGTATCTGACCCAGCCTTGATTGAAATCTGTTCAACCTACGCTCCAGGACTTAATATCCACTTGTCAACGCAAGCATCTGCGACAAACGTTGAAACCTTCCATTTTTGGAAACAATATGGCTTGACCCGTGTTGTTTTGGCACGTGAGGTTACTATGGAGGAATTGGCTGAAATCCGTAAACGTACGGACCTTGAAATTGAGGCCTTTGTCCATGGTGCTATGTGTATCTCATACTCAGGTCGCTGTACCCTTTCTAACCACATGTCAGACCGTGATGCCAACCGTGGTGGTTGCTCACAGTCATGCCGTTGGAAATATGATCTTTACGACATGCCATTCGGCCAAGAGCGAAAGAGTATCCACGGTGAAGTTCCTGAAGAATACTCAATGTCAGCCGTTGACATGTGTATGATTGAAAATATCCCAGACCTTATCGATAATGGCGTTGACAGCCTTAAAATCGAAGGTCGTATGAAATCTGTCCACTATGTATCAACAGTTGCTAACTGCTACAAGGCTGCTTGTGACGCTTACATGGAAAGTGCAGAAGCCTTCTACGCCATCAAAGATGATTTGATTAACGAACTCTGGAAAGTTGCCCAACGTGAATTGGCAACAGGTTTCTACTACAAGACACCAACAGAAAACGAGCAACTCTTTGGTGCCCGTCGTAAGATTCCACAATACAAATTCGTTGGTGAAGTAGTAGACTTTGATCCAGCCACTATGACAGCTACAATCCGTCAACGTAACGTTATTCTCGAAGGTGACCACGTTGAATTCTACGGACCTGGCTTCCGTCATTTTGAGTGTGATATCAAAGACCTTCACGATGCTAATGGTAACAAAATTGACCGTGCACCAAACCCAATGGAACTTCTTACAATTACCGTGCCACAAGAAGTTAAACCTGGTGATATGATTCGTTCAACCAAAGAAGGTTTGATTAACCTCTACCAAAAAGACGGTTCAAGTAAAACTGTTCGTGCCTAATGACAAGACAAATCAATGGCCTCCTAGTAGATGATCAGACTAGGTGCCAGCACTACCATTCCACACTAGATATTGTTGCCTTAAAATGCTTTGAGTGCCAGAAGTATTATACCTGTTATCAGTGTCATGATAGCTTGGAGAATCACAATTTTCGAGCTTATCCCTGTCAGTTGAAACAGGACAAGGTCCTTATTTGTGGCGTTTGTCGGCATGAGATGACTATTGAGGAATATCAAGAGGCAGTAGCCTGTCCCAATTGTCATAGTGCCTTCAACCCAGCTTGTTCAAAGCACTATGATATTTATTTTGAAAAATAAAAAGATTGAAGATTCTGTTCCCATGAACAAAGTCTTCAATCTTTTTTTTAGTTAAAGTAGCTATGATTTTTAAGAGCCTTTAAAACTGGCTTAGTCACCAAAGCGACAATCAGACCTTTTAAAAGATCTGGGATGATAAAGGGTGTCAAACCGACTGCTACAGCTGCAGACCATCCCATCTTTCCAAGAAAGTGCAGGCTAAGGATACCACCAACAAAGACAAGTGCATCTCCCAAAACAAAAGCCAAAAAGATCTTCCAGATAGGAGTCTTAGCATGAGCCAGTGCAGATGTGACAAGTGCAAAAAATGGGTAGGCAAGCAGATAGCCAGCTGAAGGACCAAAGAAGGCTTGGAGCCCACCGCCTCCACCTGCAAAAACGGGAAGACCAATAGCGCCTAGGATAAGGTAGAGAGTAGCGGCAAGAGTTGCCTCTCTTGGCTTAAGGATGGCAGCAACCAGTCCAACAGCAAAAGTCTGAAGCGTAATGGGAACTGCACCGATAGGAATAACAATTTGAGCCAGTGCGGCAATGATAGCAGCACCGAAGGCAGGAAGTATGAGTGACAGTGTACGGTTTTGTGTCATTTTTTAGTTAACCTTTCCTAAATAAATAGTTAACTTATTATAGCAAGGGATTCTACAATAGTCAACTCTAAAATAAAAAGAGGTTAACTGATAAAGTTAACCTCGTTGTGATATGTTTTTTAGACGTTTGATTTCTTTTAGTTCAATCATGCTGATGATCTTATCTTGCTCGATAAAGATGGCTTGTCGCTCTCTGTCATAACGGTTGATGTAGCCCTTATAGGTCTTCTGATTGGATGTCAGCATGACCATTTGGTTATAATCAATAGCATGATAGATATCGTTAATAAGCTGATTTTGCATTAGGTGGACAGGTTTGCTGTGACCTGTTTCCACAAACTGATGAAGCTGATGCTTTACTGCTTCTAAAAAGTTTATCATGGTCATTTCCCTCGTTTCTTGATAAAATAATTATAGCATGAAAGGTGAAATTTTGTGGATAACTTCTTTCTAAAACACACAATTTTCACAGAAAAAAACGAATAAAGCTAGTGGAGGTAAGCAAATGGCAGAATTTTCATTTGAAATTGAAGAAAAACTCTTGGTCTTGTCTGAGAATGACAAGGGCTGGAATAAGGAACTCAATCGTGTGAGCTTTAATGGCGCACCGGCTAAGTATGACATCCGTACATGGAGTCCAGACCATACCAAGATGGGTAAGGGGATTACCCTTAGCAATGAAGAATTCCAAGTTCTCGTTGACGCCTTCAAAAACTAAAACAAGGTCAGCATGGCGCTGGCCTTATTTTTTGTTTAAAACGTATCAAAGATAAGTTTGAGATTGAGGATGGTTAAGACAATAGCAATGGCATAACCGAGGAAGGTATTCCACTTGGCATTGACGTGTTTTCCCATGAGTGATTTTTTAGAAGTGTAGTAAATCAAAGGGAAAATTGAGAATGGCAAGGCAATTGAAAGGAATACTTGTGAATAAACCAAGAGTTGATCCAGTGTCTTTTCTTGATCGCCGTAGAGAATGGCTACAATGATAACAGGTAGTAAGGCGAAGAGACGTGTGAACAAACGAATTACCCACTGTGGTAACTTCATGTGGAGGAAACCTTCCATGACAATCTGACCAGTTAGGGTACCAGTAATGGTAGAGTTTTGACCACTAGCCAAGAGTGCCAAGGCAAAGAGAGTTGAAAGTGTTGAACTAGCAACCGCACCAGCAATCTTAGAGTCCTGAAGGGCATTGTACATTTGTGAGAAAGCTGAAATATCAGAAGCATGACCAAAGAAGAGAGCTGCCCCCAAAATCAAGAGGAGGGAGTTAACCACAAAAGCCAAAGTCAACTGGATGTTAGAATCCCAGGTCATGAAACGGACAGCCTTAGTCACGTCTTTGCCATCAGAATAGTCAACCTTACGAGTCTGTGACAAGGATGAGTGCAAGTAGAGGTTATGTGGCATAACGGTCGCACCCACAATCCCAAGCGCCAAGGTCAACTGGTTGGTATGTCCAGCAGCATGTGGCTCGAAGAGCGTTGGCGTAGGGAGATAACCCTCTAGGATTCCCGTAATACTAGGCTCAGACAAGGCTACCAGATAGACAAAGATAACCAAGATAGTCAAAATCAAGGTTGAAACAATAGCCTCGATTTTTTTGAATCCTAGCTTCATGATGAGCAGTAGCAGGAAGACGTCTAGGATTGTCACCAGAATGGCAACCATAATTGGAATACCAAAGAGCAGGTTAAGAGCAATGGCAGAACCAAGCACCTCAGCCAAATCCGTCGCCATTAAGGCCAGCTCCAGAATCACCCAAAGCGTGTATCGCAACCATTTGGGCGAGTGATAGGCAGTCGCTTGAGCTAGGTCCATTTGGGTCACAATCCCTAATTTCCCAGCCATTTGTTGCAACTGCATAGCGATTAAAGATGAAATTAAGATGACAAAAAGCAGACTATACTTGTAGGTCGCCCCACCGACGACACTGGTAATCCAGTTCCCTGGATCCATGTAACCCACGGCCACAAGAGCCCCAGGTCCCAAGAAAGCCTTAAGATTTTGCCAAAAACGATTATTATTTGGTGTATCTATGGATTGGTTTACCTCAGAAAGGGAAACCTTCTTTGAAAATGTCATAAACACCTCTTTCTAAGTCATATCTGCCTAAAAGTTGCATTATTTCTAGACAGACCGACAATTTTATTATAACACTATGAGGAAGATGTGCAAGGTTTTGAAAGGTATTGACTTATCTGACATTGATGTCATAGACGACTTTTCAGAATTGACTTTTTATATTAAACTATTAGAGTAGATGATTTCATAGATGAGGGAGAAAAATAATTGAAAACATTACAACTAACAGCTAAGAAAAAGATTACCCTGGCACTCGTAGTTATCATCGCAGTTGCTTTGGTTATCTTTATCATTAACGTGCAGATGAATCAGCCAGATAACCTACCTGCCAACTACATGGAGCGCCTTAAAAAACCTGGAATGACGGGCGATTACATCGGCCTCTGGAAGTCTCGCTGGCATGAAGAAAACAAAGCATGGATTTACCCTGCGAAACAATACGCTATCTATGCAGTAGCAGCTCTAGCCAGTCTATCAGTTTGGGTAGCAGCTTCAAAAGCAAAATTTTGGAAATAAGAAAATGCTTCTCTCGATTGAGGGAAGCGTTTTTAAATTATAAATTAAAGTTTGCTTGTCGTGATAGCTTTTTGATAGAATACTATCTGGAGGAATGTTACATGTCAAAAAAAATCATAAATGTTGTGGCTGCAGCCATCGAAAAGGATGGAAAAATCTTCTGTGCCCAACGACCAGAAGGAAAAAGTTTAGGAGGATACTGGGAATTTCCTGGTGGTAAGTTGGAAGAAGGAGAATCACCTGAAGAAGCTTTAATACGAGAGATTCATGAAGAATTAAATTCTCAGATTGAGATTATTTCCTTCGTTAATGAAGCTTCCTATGATTATGATTTTGGAACAGTTGTTATGAAAACCTTTCATGCCAGACTCGTTTCTGGAAATCTAGATTTGTTGGAACATCAGGATTCAGCTTGGCTAGAGCCTAATCGCTTGAAAACTTTGAATTGGGCGCCTGTAGACCGACCAGCTGTAGAATTGTTATCAAAATAAGAGCATCACATGCGTGGTGCTCTTATTTATTAGTTATGTAACGATAAAGGGTGTCAGGAATAGGATTATCTAGTTTGAAGTTCATAGTAACAATACTTTCATTTCCGCTTTCAAGTGGACGTACTAATTCTTCAACGGTAGATGGCACGATAGTCAAGTCACCTAAATAGTAGAAATCGCCACCCTCAGCATCATCTTTAATAATAAATAATTTTAGGTCTAATCCATTTTCAGGTGAATTGATAATTGTTTTTACATCTGGAGACTCAAGTGTACGCTTGTTTTTAGAAAACCACTTAAGAGTAGTCTCGTTCAATAACTCATCTTCGTATTTGATAGTATCACTGATTTCATCATCCTTATGGTAGGTGATGAAGATTGGACAAGTGTTAGTATTCTTGTCTATTTTATAGCCACCGATGTTAAGTGGGGGTTCATCTTTAAACCAGTTAAGAAGTTTACAGACATCACGACGAGAATATTTTTGACCGATTGTAAATATTTCAGGATAATCTCTCGTTTTATAGAGCCCTGCATCAATAACATCATTGAAAAGCAAGCTGAAGTCAGAGTTCTTGTAACTCTCAAGAACCTCAGGATTGAGTTTATAAACATTATTTTCTAGAGTGACCAGAGGTTCTGTGCCGAATTTTTTTACCTCTTGAGATTTAAGAAATTGAAGACTTAGTACATTTTCAACGGAGGAGATAATTGAGTCTTTAGTAGATAATTGTTCTGTTTCCAAAATCTTAATAAACTTATCTTTTGAGACTTCACACTTTTTGATAAGTTCCTGAAGTAGAAGAAGCTCATGTTTTCGTTTACCAGGAAGAAGTTCAAATGTGATAAAACTCAACCAGTTACTCTCGGTGTCAGTGAGTTCTATTGTCTTGTTTGAAAATTTGTTAATAACATCTGCATAGTTTTTGAAGCTATTATTGTTGAAAAATACTATTGGATCAATATTATCAAAGGTTAAATGATCGATTAGCATAGGCGTTCTACCAAGTTTATTTTCAAGATCAGTATAGGTATCTTTGAGAATTTTCATGTTAGATAGAACCGTGTTTGTAATCGATTTGAAGATTTGTTCTTTAGCAACTTCCTCAAAGTTCACGGTTGTTAAACCACTCAAGATATTTGGTTCACGCAATTCACGACGGTAATTATCTTTATTCATAGATTTATCGCCAAATAATGCAATTGGAATCAGATAGTTATTTTTGTAATTACCAATAAAATCAATGATAGTAACGTAATCCTTACTTTTATGTTTACGAAGTCCACGACCAAGCTGCTGAACAAAAATGATACTTGATTGCGTGTTACGCAACATAACTACCTGGTTTACGGATGGTATGTCTATCCCTTCATTAAAAATATCAACGGTCAAGATATATTCAAGCTTCCCATCTTCTAATTGCTTAACAACCTTTTCACGATAGTTGATATCGTCATCACCAGTCAATGCGATGGTACGTTTTCCATGTTGATTTAGTTTTATTGATAATTCTCTGGCTTCTGCTTTTGAAGAGCAAAAAATAAGTCCACGAACTTGATTATTACAAACACCATAGAAATCAATTTTATTTAGAATATGTTTGACACGCTCATCTGATGTAAGGTTTGAGATATTTGATTTTTCGTCAATAAGTTGACCATCAATTTCAATGTCTTTAACACCAAAATAAACGAAAGGACAGAGCATGTCATTTTCTAATGCATCTTGTAAGCGAATCTCATAGGCAATATTATAGTCAAAAATCTCGTAAATATTTTGGCCATCAGTACGTTCAGGAGTTGCAGTCATACCTAGATAAAAATTCGGTGTAAAATGGTCCATAACTTTTTTGTATGAATCAGCTCCAGCCTTATGCACTTCGTCAATGAGAATATAGTCGAAGAAGTCTTTTGAAAAAGCTTTTAGGTTATCCTCGCGTGATAATGTTTGGATAGTCGCGAAGATATATTTTTTTCTAGTTAAATCATCACCTGAGTGATAAATATGTCCTTCAGATGGATTAAAACCCAGAACTTTTTGAAAATCTATTAAAGATTTTTTGAGAATCTGTTCACGATGGACGATGAATAACATGCGTTCAGGATTATATTGTTTAACGTCAAAGGCAGATAAAAATGTCTTACCAGTACCTGTGGCACTGATAACGAGTGCCCTGTCTTTTCCCTGTTCCCGAATATTTCTGAGTCCTTCTAGTGCGGCTTCTTGCATCTTATTAGGAACAATTTTTTCAGCTGAATAAGGGAGTTTTTCTTCATCATTAATCTTTGTGAGACTAATGACTTTCTTTCTCTTTTTAGCATAGGTCTCTATTATTTCGTGTGTTAGTAGCTCTGATTGTTCCCAAATACGGTCAAATTCTGATTTGGTATTTTGAATAAACTCCCCGTTATGAGTAGAGGTCAGTTTGATATTCCACTCATAATTAATTTTTAGAGCTGTATGTGTGAGGTTTGAACTACCTGAAATCAGTACCTGTTTACCAGTGTGTTCGAAAAGATAGAATTTGGCGTGCATCTGCATTTTTTCGGGCGTTAAACGGACTTCAACGTTTTTGAGTTTTAGTAGCTCACGCATTGCATCAGGGTCGTTGAAATCTAGATAAGGGGAAATCAAGATTTTTCCTGGAACTTGCTTGTCCATTAAATCTGATAATTGCGACTTAATCATGGCAATTCCATTTTTAGTGACAAAGGCGACAGAAAAGTAGAAAGCACTACACTTACTCAATTCTTCCTGTAGGTCTGTCAAGACATAGCGCTTTTCATCGCTATTATTCACAAGAATTTGTGGAGAATATCCACCCTCTTGATATTTAATGTTATCAACAAAACCAAATTTAAGTGATTTTATCAAAGTGTCCTGAAATAAATTAATTCCCTCTGGCATTGTATAATCCCTTTCTAAGAATACAAATTACTAATATTATATCAAAAATAAGCTTCTAAATATTTTGTTCAATTAGAAGACTGTTGACCTTTGTAGGTACAGTGATTAAAAACATCACACGAAGCTATAAAAGCACATCATTTTTGTTACCAAGGCGAACACCTATAGAGATTTTCCATTGTAAAAAATTTGGCTAAAACAATTGGTCGGCATATCAAAAGCAAAATTTTAGACATAAGAAAATGCTTCTCTCGATTGAGGGAAGCGTTTTTCTTATTGTCTGATGTGAGTCTTATATTGACTAAACATCTCGTCAATATCATCTTCAACCAAGTGATAGATTTTCCAGTCAAATTCAGTTCTAGCAACATCATCAACCAAGACTGTATAACAGAAATCCATGTAATCTTCATAAAAATCAGAGATGAAGGGAAGGAGTGTGTTACTGATATCAGTTGAATAGAGTTTTTCATCAAGATATTTAAAGAGATAGTCTGTACCCGTAATCGTTTCATTCTTGAGTTTTTGTGCATCCTCAAGGTTAAATCCATCACTTTGGGGATTCAGAAAATCATGTTTTGCTAGCCAGGCGACGAAGATACTGAGATGAAAAGCAGCTCTTTTACTAATCTCTAGCATGTCTGATTGGCTTAGTTTTTCTGAAGGGATATTATTTTCTTCACAATAAAATACAAGTGCGTGATCGAAAAAATAATCTGCACGGTCTATGGGAAAGTCTAATTGACTTTCTTCGATCTTTGTCTCAGACTGTTCAACCACAGTTGATTTTTTCTTAAAAAGGGACTTCATTTTTTTAAACACGTTTATACCTCATATAAAAATATCCCATTATTCAATAATGGGATATGATTATTATTTCATCGTTGGGAACAACAAGACATCACGGATGGTTGTTGTGTCAGTGAGAAGCATGCAGAGACGGTCGATACCGATTCCGAGTCCACCTGTTGGTGGCATACCGTATTCGAGGGCTTCGACATAGTCGTAGTCGATGCCTGTTGCTTCGTCGTCACCGAGTTCTTTAGCAGCAGCTTGTGCTTCGAAACGTGACAATTGATCGATTGGGTCGTTCAATTCGGTGAAGGCATTTCCGTACTCTTTTGTCATGATGAAGAGTTCGAAACGGTCAGTGAAACGTGGGTCTTCTGGGTTTTTCTTAGCCAATGGAGACACAGCAACTGGGTGACCGTAAACGAATGTTGGTTGAATCAATGTTTCTTCAACGAATTCTTCGAAGAAGGCGTTGATGATGTGACCAACTTCAGTGTAGTGTTTTTCAACTGGAACATTCTTTTCTGCAGCGATTGCTTTGGCTTCATCCAAAGTCAGGTCTTGCCAGAAGTCAACACCAGTGATTTCCTTGATTGCATCAACCATGTGGATGCGTTTGAATGGTTCGTTGATTTTGATTTCAGTTCCTTGGTAGTTGATAGGTCCATCACCTTTAACCGCTTTAGTAGCGTGTTGGATGATACCTTCAGTCAAGTTCATGATATCGTGGAAGTCAGCGTAAGCTTGGTAAACTTCGATAGATGTGAACTCAGGGTTGTGAGTGGCATCCATACCTTCGTTACGGAAGATACGTCCGATTTCGTAAACACGTTCCATACCACCAACGATAAGACGTTTGAGGTGGAGCTCAGTCGCGATACGAAGTACCATGTCGATGTTTTGTGCATTGTGGTGAGTGATGAAAGGTTTAGCAGCAGCACCACCAGCTTCATTGTGAAGAACAGGTGTTTCGACTTCAAGGAAACCTTGAGCATCGAGGTAGCGACGGATTTCAGAAATGATTTTTGAACGTGTGACAAAGCGGTCAAAGCTTTCACGGTTAGAAATCAAATCGAGGTAACGTTTACGGTAGATGGTTTCAACGTCTGAAAGTCCGTGGAATTTCTCAGGCAATGGACGAAGGGCTTTAGACAAGTGCGTGATATGAGTAGCCTTGATAGAAAGTTCTCCCATATCTGTACGCATAACTTCACCTTCGACGCCGAGGAAGTCACCAAGGTCAGCTTTCTTGAAGATGTCGTAGTTCTCTTCACCGACAGCATCTTTACGCACGTAGATTTGGATTTGACCATCGCGGTCTTGGATGTGGGCGAAGCCAACTTTACCTTTACCACGTTTAGTCATCAAACGACCTGCGATAGTAGCAGTTTCGTTGATTTCGTGCAATTCTTCTTTTGTTTTATCAGCGTATTTTTCTTTTAATTGACCAGATGTAGCTGTGCGTTCGAATCGCTTACCAAAAGGATCGATTCCTTGTTCAGCCAAGGCCGCCATTTTTTCACGACGGACAATCTGTTGATCGTTCAATTCTTCCATGTGTTGATTTGACATGTTAGTCCTCCATAAAATAGTCATAATTATTGTATCATAAATCACCTTCTAAAGATAGGACAAATGATTAAATGTCAGATAAATAAAGCTAGGATTTGTCTATTTTTAGGACAAATCGTTAACTAGCATTAATCTTTGATTAGAAAGTTATAGAATTTATTGACAAATATAATAAAAAGGGTGTACAATAGCAAAGTAAGTTTCGTATGATATAAGGAGGAAATACGATGAAAAAGAAAAATTATGTTAGTAAAGCCGTGATGCTTGGCGCTTTACTAGCACCTATTGGGATGCCTACGGTATCTGTGTTAGCAGATAGCTTTTATCAAAATCAAACGAGTGCCCACGCTGCTGATATTACAAACTGGATTGCCAGCACACCTGAACAAATTACAAATAATTTGACAACTCAGAACATCAATCCACAGCAGTTAGATGGTCAACAGTACGTGATTCAATGGGGAGATACCTTGTGGGGAATCTCTCAAGCAACTGGAATTTCTATTGAAAAATTAGCCTACGATAACAATATTCAGAATATTGACCTTATCTTCGCAGGTGACGTCCTCATCTTGAAACGTGATGGTGATGTCCCAGCAGGTTACCATGTGACTGGTAATGGTTACCGTTGTGCACATTCTAAGATTGTTATCAACAACTACTACGGTGATAACAACCGAGTGATTATCAATAACAGCACTTTTGTCTCTGATGACCATTCTAAGAATACCGTGATTTACGCTCCAGATAATTCTGACAATAGCGTTTCATTCTCAAATAATACGACTAACAATAACAACGACAAAGACACTAAAGATTCTAAAGATGGCAAGGAATCATCTTCAACATCATCAGAATCTAAAGATGCTTCATCAAGCTCAACAAGTGGATCTTCATCATCATCTTCTGCATCAAGCTCAACAGCAAGCAGTAGTGAAAGCAAAGCAAGTACAGAAAGTTCTAAAGAAAAAGAATTGACTGATGATGTTTTCCAAGATAAGGTTCAAAGTGAATTCGAACAAGTCTATCGACAAAAACGCTCAGGTAGCCCTGCATGGAGTTTCTTCTCACATGAAGGTGATAAGACTGGTGCAAATGCTACCGCTAAGAAGGACACTGAAAGCAAAGCTCTTTACCTTCAAGGTGAAACGCCTAAGGCTCAAGACATTGTAGATGGACCTAAAGATGGTGCCAAAACGGAAGCCAATGCCAAAGCCCTCGCTCAAAAGATTTATGATGCTCTTAACAGTGATAGTAAGATGTCAGATCTTATCAAAGCAAAATATGCTCAAATTCAGGTAAGTTATAAGGGTGATAAGTGGGCTTTCAACGTTGATGTTTACAAAGAAAAAGAAAGTTCATCATCAAGCACTGAAAAATCATCTGAATCTAAGGCTTCATCAAGTGATGATTCTCAAACAGAAACACGCATGAGTTCAAGCTCATCAAGCCTTGAACGCTCATCATCAAGTTCTTCAAGCCACACTGAAACAGACTCAGAGGCAACTTTCTCTGACCTAACTGGTGACGAATAGAGAGGGGCAAGACATGTCAAAGAGAAATATCATTATTAGTGTTGTTCTTGCTTGTCTCTTGGTTACGGGAGCTGGATTTGGTGCTTTCTATTACTGGGGAACACACCATTTAGATAGTGTTGTACCTGGTAAGGTTTACCAATACTCAAGTACTCTAAACGGTGAGGTTAATAATCGTGTGATGTATGTAGCCTTCCAAGAGGGTGGTAATAAGGCGCTTGTGAGTCAGGATCGTACGACAGTGGTTAATGCTGCTAAGAGCCAGACTGATTTTGACAAGGCCTATAATGACCAAACAGCTAAGTGGGAATACAGTGTGACAAAAACTACTTTGACTCTTGGTAAAAAAGAGGATGATCAATTGTCACAATGGCAGTACAACAAGGTCTTTGCTTATGGTGACCACTTCACATCAAAAGATTTCTATTACCAGATTGCCAAAGGTGGTCAGGGTGAAGTCAAACAAAAAATGACCTTTAAAGAAATTAAATAAGCGTCTAAATATGACAAGATGCATTAGGTTTGGGACAAATTGTTCCAAACCTTTTTGTCTTACGAAAACCACTAGCTGTGCTAGTGGTTCCGAAAAGCTTTTAGCGATGTATCAAAAAAAGTCCCCCTAAAGTGTTATATTAGATAAGGTTTCCCGACCACTAACTAATATAC
>NZ_CAKAKM010000004.1:0-8833 GCF_916619785.1 Streptococcus sp. Marseille-Q3604
ATATACTATAACTATCCTAAAACTTTTCTTTTTCATAATCTCCTAAATTCAGGGCTCAGGTCCTGGATTTTTTTGTTTTTTATGAATCCTGGATTTAGTAAGAACTGGCAACATCTCACTTAATATTCAAAGAAAAGCATACTTTTCTTTTTTGTCTACTCCTTTTCACATTATAAGAAAGCCTTTTCATTTTAATCTTGAAAAGGCTTTCTTATTGTCTTATAATATAAATTAAAAGGGGGTATTTATTATGGAAAAAAATGATAAGGCCAAAAAACACGCATCTAAAAAGTATCTGATTGCGTTTTCATGTGCATCTGCTCTTGCTAGTTTTGCACTTATTGCCGGAGCTGCTTTTGCGGATGAAGTAACTGCTAGTGAAACACTCAAGAATGACACGACAGCAAGTGTTACTGCCAATCTTGAAACAACAGCAGATTTAGTTGAAACAAAGGGAATTGAGGCAACTGCTTCTGCTGAAAGTTCAACAGTTGCTCCAGAGTTAGCAAGTTCGGAAAACGCTAGAGAAAGGGCTTCAGCAAGCACTAATGAAAGTCAATCACCTACTGAAACAGCCAACGTTGAAGCACACACAGCTTCAACAAGAGACAGTACCACTAGTGAAACAACTGCGACAACTCCTGTTATCAATGAGGACTTAAACGTTACAGGCGGTCAATATTACAGCGACCAAAACGGCAAATGGCATTACAGAGATGCCAATGGTAAGGATCTGACTGGACCACAAACCATAGATGGGGTTCAAGTCTATTTCGATAAAGAAAATGGCATTCAAGCTAAAGGCGTTTTTGCTAAAGACCCTAATGATGCTAAAAAACTAAATTTCTATGATAAAGATTCTGGTGCTCTTCTCAAAAATCAATTTATCGTGGTCTACAGCAACGATACGAAACAATATGAACGTTACTATCTAGATGAAAATGGGAACCCTGTGTACGGTGAGTATCGAATTAATCGTAAATCAGTCTACTTTGATGATAAATTTGGTACTCAAATCATTGACCGCTTTGCTCCTAATGGACACTTTTACGATCAGGATGGTGTTTTCGTCAATTTAGGTACCAACCGCTTTGTTGAAATCAAAGGAAAATGGTACTATCTCAATGATAGAGGACAAATTATAAAGGGCAACCATATCATCAATGGAGCTCAGGTCTATTTCGATGAAAATGGTGTTCAAATAAAAGGGAATTTTGACAAGGATAACCGCTATTATGATGAACACACTGGTAAGCTAGTAAGAAACCGATTCGTAACAGTCAACGATAAGAGCTACTTCGTTGGCGCAAAAGGTGTAGCCATGAAGGGGGCTACTCGTATTGATGGTAAAGAGTACTACTTCGATAAAAAGACAGGTGCCCAAGTGAAAGGTGACTTCGGAGGTAATGGTAAATACTACGATGCCTCAACTGGTGCACTTGTAACCAACCGTTATGTCAATGTAGATAAATATTGGTACTATGTTGATGCTGAGGGCAAACCATTAAAAGGTTCACAAACCATAAATAATGTTCCTGTCTACTTTGATTCTTATTATGGGCGACAAGTTAAAGGTGATTTTGGAGACGACGGTTACTACTATGATAAAGACTCTGGTGCGAGAATTACACTCGAAAAAAATCGTTACCATAATATTAATAACCATTGGTATTATGTCGGTTCAAATGGCAAAATCCTTAAAGGCGACCACATCATCAATGGTGCTCAAGTGCATTTCGACAGGGTATTTGGAATACAAGCTAAAGATGACTTTGTAGATGAAGATGGCATTAATGTTCTCTATGATAGCTTTGTTGTCTTTGGTAACCCAGTTAAGTATTATGACAAGGATACTGGTGAACTTGTTAAGGGGCGTTACTTTACAACTCGAGGCAAATGGTTCTATGCAGACAAGCAAGGCAATATTCTAAAAGGTGCCCATACCATTGATGGTGCTCCTGTCTACTTTGACGACCACCTCGGAACACAATTCAAAAACGTAGTTAAAAATGGCCACTACTATGATAAGGATACCGGTGAACAGAAGGATGTCCCACGGAACCAATTTGTTCATGTTGATAATGGTCTCTTCTATTATGATAAAGATGGAAAACCACTTTCTGATTCTCATACCATTAATGGTGTAACCTATTCGTTCTATGAAGATGGACAAGCCCGTCGAGGTACTTTTGGACCTTACGGTTCAGGGCCTTTCTATGATAAAGTTACTGGAGCCGCAGTTAGAGAAAAAGGCTTCCATCAAGTAGGTGGCGATTGGTACTATACTGACGAAAATGGTAATAAACTTCTCGGTCTTCAAGAAATCGATGGGAAACTCTATTATCTCGATAATACAGAGTCTACAAGCTTAGTTACTGGTTATCTCGCAAAAGATAAAGTGCTTAGTCCTGAGCAAAAAGAGTCTACTAGATATCCTCGGACATCTAGTAGTACTATTATCGAACCTAAAATCTACAGTTACTACTACTTCGACGCTGAAACAGGCGCTGCGGTAACCAATCAATTCGTCAATTGGAAGGACAACTGGTACTACTTCGGTAAGGATGGTAAGGCCCTCCTCTTCGATCAAGTCATCAATGGTCAACACCTCTACTTCGATTATGAAGGTAAGCAAGTGAAGGGCGATTTCGTTACAGACTACAAGGGGACTCGTTATTACGATGAAAACTCTGGTGAGCTCGTCACCAACCAAACACGTACCATCAATGGTGTGACTTATCACTTTGATGAAAATGGACGTGCAAAGCAATTGTAAGAAATGTAAGAAAATCGACTAAAATTTTCTCACAAGACATCTATACTAAAGGAAGTTGATTAATTTCAACTTCCTTTTTAAAATCCACGAAAATAATTTTTGTCTACTTTAAGAAAACTTTAGGCTTTGCTTTATATACTATAACTATCCTAAAACTTTTCTTTTTCATAATCTCCTAAATCCAGGGCGCAGGTCCTGGTTTTTTTTACGTTTTAAAAACTCTTGGAAACAATAAAAGTGTAAAAGCCACTTCAAGCCAAGAAAAATGTAAACCTTTTCTTATCTTTTTCTAAATTTCTTATATTTTCTTGAAACTCTCTAAAATAGCGCTATAATAGAATTTAGGAAATGGAGGAAAAATTATGAAAGTACATTCTAATTTTACTGGACAAAAGTCCAAAAAACGTCTGATTGCATTCTCATGTGCAACTGCTCTTGCTAGCTTTGCTTTTATCGCAAGGCCTGCATTTGCGGAGGAAGCTAAAGTTGACAACTCATCAAACCTTGATACGACTGCTGCTATCACTGCCAATGTGGAAACCACAGCAGATCTTGTCGAAACTAAGGTTGTTGAAGCTCCTGCTACTACTGAAAAGGCAGCCAGCACTGAAAGCACTACAAATGTCTCAGATCAAGCCACAACTGCTGCTGCAAGCTCTGAAACTGCCAGTGAAACAGCTTCAACAACTGCAAGTGAAAGCCAGACTCCTGCAGAATCAGTCGCAGGCCAAACACGTGAGGCTGTAACTACAGACCGAGCTGCCAATGAGACAGCTTCAGCTAGCGGAACTTCGAATGTTGAAACCAATATCACTGGTGGTCAATATTATAGTGATGATCAGGGAAACTGGTACTACAAGGATGCGAATGGGAAAAACCTCGTTGGCGAACAGACTATCGATGGTCAAAATGTCTATTTCCGCAGTAATGGGCAACAAGTTAAGGGGCCTTTAATCGGTTGGAAGAATCGTCTATTTCGTTACTACGATGTTGATACTGGGCAACTATGGACTAATCGATACCTTGAATACCAAGGTAATTGGTACTATTTAGGTGAAAATGGCTATCCCCTCACTGGAGAACAAACTATCAACGGTCAAGAAGTCTACTTTGATTATAAAGGTGTTCAAATCAAAGGTGACTTTAGTGGAGAAACTTATAGTTATCCTCATATGACTTTCTATTACGATGCTGACTCTGGAGCTAGAGTAAGAAAAGAAGGGCTTGTCAATGATAAAGGAGGAAAAACTTACTACCTCAACAATGATGGCTCTAAGTTTACAGGAGTTCGTGAGATTGACGGAAACCTCTTTTATTTCAAAATATATGATGCTACTACTCCTGTTTATATTGGCTCTCTACAAAAAGGTATCAGTATCTCTCTTGAGGAGGGGAAAAATTCACCACGTGGTAATAGTTATGGTTATGGTAATCCTACTAAAATCACTCGTCGATACTATTTTGACCCAATTACTGGTCAAGCCGTTAAAAATCGATATGTCCAAGAAAATGATGGCTGGTACTATTATGCTGAAGATGGAAATGCAATTCGTCCTCAAGATGGTGAAGTCAATATAGACGGTCAAATCGTTTACCTCTATGCCAATGGTCGTCAAGCTAAGGGAGAGCTTATTCTCGACAATGGTGTTCTTCGCTACTATGATCCTAATTCTGGAGCACGCGTCTCTAACACCACTCTAACAGTTAATGGTATGACCTATCGATTTGATGAAAATGGCGTCGGTACGGATGCTCCTAACCCAAATGGTTATTATAGCGATGATAACGGAAACTGGTATTATAAAAACGCGAATGGAGACAACCTCACTGGTGCTCAAATCATTAACGGTCAAAAAGTCTTCTTCCGTGAGAACGGCCAACAGGTTAAAGGGGCCTATACCAATGCCCGTAATAACCTTGTTCACTACTTCGATCCAGATTCTGGAGAACTCGCGACCAATCGTTATATCGAATACAACAAATCTTGGTACTACGTTGATAAAAATGGCAATACTTTAAAGGGTGCTCATACTATTGATGGTCATGAAGTCATCTTCAGTCGCTATGAAGGAACACAAGTCAAAGGGTGGTTTGCACACGATGGTGTATATATGCCTGAATACTTTTATGATAAAAATAATGGATATAAAGTAAACTATTCTGGTTTTGTAAAAAACTCATTTGGAGATACTTATTACCATGACGAAACTGGTAGACAAGTAATCGGCTTTAAAGAAATTGATGGCGAATTTTACTACTTCACCCCAGGTGGGGCAAGCAAATATATTCGAGTTGCTTCAATGGAAAAAAATAGCCTCCTCTATTATACAAAGGATAAAATTTACTATTTTGGTGAGTCTGGGAAAGCAGTTAAAAACCGCTTCGTCTTTACCAGTGGAAATTGGTATTATTTCAATGGAGATGGTACAGCAGCAATTGGTGCCTCTGAAATTAATGGTAAAAAGCTTTACTTTAATTCTAGAGGGGAACAAATTAAAGGTGCTTTTACACCAGATGGTCACTACTACGATGAAATCTCTGGTGAACTAGTCACCAACCAAACACGTACTATCAAAGGTGTAACTTATCATTTTGATGAAAATGGTAATGCGACCAAAGTTTAAGATATTCCTTACTTTAAGAAAACTTTAGGCTTTGCTTTATATACTATAACCATCCTAAAACTTTTCTTTTTCATAATCTCCTAAATCCAGGGCGTAGGTCCTGGATTTTTTGTGTTTTTAAACTCTTGTGACTGATAAAATTGTGACATTGGCCATTCACTCGCTTTTTTATGTAATCGTTTTCTTATTTTTGTCTAAATTTATTATGTTTCCTTGAAACTCTCTAAAATAGCGCTATAATAGGACTTAGGAAATGGAGGAAAAAGTATGAAAGTACATTCTAATTTTACTGGACCTAAGTCCAAAAAACATCTGATTGCATTCTCATGTGTAACTGCCCTTGCTAGCTTTGCTTTTATCGCAAGGCCTGCATTTGCTGAGGAAGCTAAAGTTGACAACTCATCAAACCTTGATACGACTGCTACTACCACTGCCAATGTAGAAACGACATCAGACCTCGTCGAAACTAAGGTTGTCGAAGCACCTGCTACTACTGAAAAGGCAGCCAGCACTGAAAGCACTACAAATGTCTCAGAACAAGCCACAACTTCTACAGCAAGTTCTGAAACTGCTAGTGAAACAGCTTCAACAACTGCAAGCGAAAGTCAAGCACCTGCAGAATCGGCCTCAGGCCAAACACGCGAAGCTGTAACTACAGACCGAGCTACCAATGAGGCTACATCAGCTAACGAAACTTCAAACAGCGAAACCAATGTCACTGGTGGTCAATACTATAGTGATGCATATGGTCACTGGCATTATAAAGATGCTAGTGGTAAAGACCTGACTGGACCACAAACTATTGATGGCGTTAAGGTCTACTTTAGAGATAGTGGTGTTCAGGTTAAAGGGGAATTTGCCTGGGACGGTCACTATTATGACAAAGATTCTGGTGCTCTTGTTACCAATAACTATGTAATTAACTATAATGATTTTCCCATAACTAACTCCTACGTAGACGAAAATGGAAATAAGGTAATTGGTTCCAAAGAAATTAATGGGGTTTGGAATTACTTCGATTATAATGGCAGACAATTAAAAGACAGATTTGATCCTAATGGACTTTATTATGATAAAGATGGGAAATTAACTGACTTAGGGATTAACCGCTACTTCCAAATTTCCAATTATTGGTACTATATTGGAAGTGAGGGGAAAATCTTAAAAGGACCGCAAACGATTGATGGTATCAAAGTTTTCTTTGATGAAGATGGTAAACAGGTTAAAGGAAATTTTGCTAAAGACAATCATTATTACGATAAAGATTCCGGTGAGCTTGTTACTAATAATTACGCAAACATTTATAGTAGCACCTATTACTTAGACGAAAATGGTTATAAAGTAACTGGCCACAAAGTAATTAACGGAATCTGGAATTATTTTGATAACTATGGTGAACAAGTTAAGGATAGATTTGCTCCTAATGGCTATTATTACGACAAGGAGGGTAAACAAGTTGATTTTGGTACTAACCGCTATTTCGAACTAGATGGCAAATGGTATTACGCAGGAAATGATGGTGCTATCCTAAAAGGAGCTCAAACCATTGATGGTGTTCAGGTCTATTTTGATAGCGATGGAAGACAAATTAAGGGGAAATTTGTTCGAGATTCCTCAGATTATAAATATCGCTACTATGATAAAGACTCCGGTGCTCTTGTTAAAAGCCAATACATTATAGATTATAATAAGAACACACAAAAATATGAACGTTACTATGTAGATGAGAATGGTATACGTGTTTCTGGACCACAAACAATCAGTGGTGCCTCCGTATACTTCAGCAATTATGATGGTCATCAACTTTTTAATGATTTTGGTGACGGTCACTACTATAACCATTATGGTAACTTTACAGACCTTGGTACTAACCGTTATGTTCAAATTGGAGAGAATTGGTACTATGTTGGTAATGATGGAAAAATTTTGACTGGTGAACAGACCATTGATAATGCTCATGTTTATTTTGATCGTAGCGGTAAACAGGTCAAAGGTGGGTTTGATAACAATCAACAGTTCCACGACAAAGACTCTGGTAATCTAGTTACTAACAGGTTTGTCACATCAAATGGTAAGATTTACTTTATTGGTTCTGACAGCAGAGCTGTCAAAGGTGCTACTGTAATTGATAATATCGAGTATCTCTTCGACAAAAATACCGGTGAACAAATTAAAGGTGGGTTTGTTGATTACTCTGACAAACTAATTAGTAAAGAGAATTACAATTATAATAATGATCCTGTTAAATTCTACGAAAAAGATACAGGAGCCCTTGTTAAAGATAAGTACTTTACAGTCGACGGTAAGTGGTATTATTCAGATAATAAAGGAAAGATTTTAAAAGGTCCACAAACTGTCCATGGCGTACAAGTTTACTTTGACCGTTACAATGGACAACAAATTAAAGGTACATTTGCCGATGATGGCTACTTCTACGACAAAAATTCTGGTGCTAAAGTAGATTTAGGAACAAGCCGCTATGTCCAAGTTAACGATAATTGGTACTATATTGGCAATGATGGGAAAACATTAAAAGGTGATAAAACTATCGATGGTATTCAAGTTCATTTTGACACTAATACAGGGCAACAAATTAAAGGTGGATTTGCTGACAAAGATGGTAAACTAGTCATAAAAGAAAAATATCATCTATCTGGCACTCCTATGAGATACTATGATAAAGACTCTGGTGCTCTTGTAAAAGATCAATACTTCAGCCATGATGGTAAATGGTACTATGCAGATGCGGAAGGAAATATCCTTAAAGGCTCACAAACTATTGATGGGGTGCAGGTTTATTTTGACTCTTATGGAGTACAAGCTAAAGACGCAATCGCAGAAGGTTACTACTACGATAAAGACTCTGGTGCTCGTCACGAAGTTCCTCGTAATCAATTCATCAAAGCCGATGGCAAACTATACTACTTTGATAGCGAAAAACAGTATTCTAACTACCGAACAATAAATGGTAAACGATACTATATTAAAGACGATGGAGAAGTCTTGAGAGGTTCTTTTGATCGTTATGACAATCCTCCTTACTTCGATGATGAAACAGGTGCTGCTGTCGAAAAACCTGGCTTTATTAAGTCTGGTGATAATTGGTACTACGTAGACGAAAAAGGAAATAAAGCTTCAGGTCTTAAAGAAATCGACGGAAAATTATATTACTTTTCTTACAATCCTACCAATAAATATGAAACCCACAAACAAATTCGTGGCGCTTTAGGAAAACCGAATTGGTTCTTCTATTCTTATAATACTGATACAAAAAATCCAGAAGAAAACCCAACTTACTACTTCGATGCTGAAACAGGTGCTGCTGTAACTAATCAATTCGTTAATTGGAAGGGCAACTGGTACTACTTTGGTAACGATGGTAAGGCCCTTCTCTTTGATCAAGTCATCAATGGTCAACACCTTTACTTTAATT
>NZ_CAKAKM010000005.1:0-956 GCF_916619785.1 Streptococcus sp. Marseille-Q3604
GTAGTAGTTAACTACTTGAGCTGCTGTATTTTCAATATCTACACCACCAGGTACATCAGCTTTAACTGTTGTTGGGATGTCGAACTTGTAGTAACGTCCAAAGGCGAATTTAGTTGTGTCGATCACTTGAGTGTTTTCTGCATCACCAAGTGACTTAGTGAAGCCATCTTTAAGAGTTGCAGTAATCACACCGTTGTTAACAGTGATATCGAATTTAGCTGTAACATCATCACCTGTTACTGAATCGTAGGCTTTGATCTTAGTAGCGTCAAGATCCAACTTAGTTTCATCGTAGTCATCTGAGATTCCTACTGATTGGATGTTGTCCTTGTTAGCTGCGTCGAATTTAGTTGTATCTAACCATACTTGGTAAACTAATTTTTGACCACGTTTAACAGTCTTAGTATTCAAGTTTTGAGCTTCGTTGTTTGAGGCATCGTCAGCGTATGGGTTCGCATTTGTGTCTGCGTACTTGTCTGCCAACTCTTTATCATCATCAACGAGCTTGTCACCTGTGATATCGAATTTCTCTTCAGAAACAACGTATTTCTCTGGTTGGAACTTAGGTTCTTCTGGTGGAGTTACACGGTTGTTAAATTCTTTATCCGCAATGTCGCCTACAGTCGCGATAAGAACTTTAGCAGTACCATCGTGTTTAACTGTAACTGTTACATTCGCTTTCATTGTATCGTATGTAACGGTTGCGTCTGAGCCTTTAACTTCTTCTACTGTGTAGTTGTGTACGCCTTCTTGACCCTTCTTGAACTCAAGTTTAGAGAACTTAACGTTACCAGATGCATCGTTGCTTACAGTTTCAAGAGTCTTACCTTCTGAATCTTTAAGGACGAAGCTGAATTCGTTAGCTTTAAGCTCACGGCCTTCCAAACGTTTAGTGAAGTTGAATTCCACTTCAACTGGTACGTTGTTAACACGTTTTTCAGTTGGTTTGTTTGGTT